>NZ_CP151076.1:0-1200000 GCF_038096165.1 Pseudomonas sp. G.S.17 | reverse complement strand
CCACGCATCAACTGCACGGCAGTGTCGCGGTAATACGGGATAAGCACGTCTTCAGGATGCATGAGGCTGCCGATGGCAACGCCAATGGCTTCCTGACCAAGGGTCGGCGCGTAAGTGCCGATGCGCCCGGTCCGTTGCAGCGCTACGGCTTTTTGATCGAAGAGCCGGGTCAGGACCATTTGTCGGTAGAGACGGGTCAGGAGATTGAAGTCGTCGGCCCAGGGCGGCAGTTCACCTGTCAGACGACCATCCGGGGCAAGGTAACGGGTATACGCAACATTGAGCCTGGTGCTGGGCATTGCTTTCTCCTTACACGCGGGATACGCGTGCTACACGAAAACCTCGGCACTTGTGGCGACGAGGTTTTCAGGCGTCGGCAATCACCGGGTAAGGCGTGGGCCGACGTTCAAGAGGTGCTCCGCCAGCATGTCAGCGACCCGCGCGGGTGAGCGCTTTTCCGCCTGTGCGTGAGCGTAGACCTCAGTCAATCGTTGTCCGATCTGGGCAAGATGGGCGGTGATGGTGGAGAGGGTTTCCCCGCGATGTTGCAGGGCGACGTAGATGAGTCCGCCAGAATTGATCACATAGTCCGGCGCATACAGAATGCCGCGATTTTCCAGTTGGTCGGCGACCTGCAGGCTGGTCAGTTGATTGTTGGCCCCGCCCGCCACCGCCGCGCAACGTAGCTGCGCAACCGTTTTGCTGTTGAGCACCGCGCCCAGCCCGCAGGGTGCGAGGATGTCGCAAGGCGTGCTGAGCAGCGCTTCGCAGGCAATCGGATGGGCGCCAAACTGCTCCATTGCGAGCTGCACGCGTCCGCAGTCCAGATCGCTGACCAGCAAGTCGGCACCGGCCGCATGAAGTTGTTCGGCCAGGGCGTAACCCACATGCCCCAGGCCCTGAATGGCGACGCGCAGCCCTTCCAGATTGTCGCTGCCCAGACGCGCCATGGCCGTGGTCCGAATCCCGGCAAAAACGCCCATGGCGGTATGCGCCGAAGGATCGCCGGCTTCGGTGGTGCTGGTCACGTGTTGGGTGTGTTGCGCAATGCAGTCCATATCGGCACTGGAGGTTCCGCTGTCCACGGCCGTGATGTAGCGTCCGTCGAGGCTCTCGACGAAGCGTCCGAACGCCTCGAACAGAGCAGCGCGATCCGGTACATGTGCAGGACGCATGATGACCGCCTTGCCGCCACCTTGCGGAAGGCCCGCGAGGACCGCTTTGTAGCTCATGTTTCTAGCCAGACGGATGGCGTCCTCGATGGCGCTGTCTTCATCGGGATAGGCAAGATAACGACATCCACCCAAGGCAGGACCGCGCTGGCAATTGTCGATAGCGATCACCGCCTTCAGGCCGGTTTCGGGATCGACGACCAGATGCAGTGATTCGATGCGTGAACTGTGCATGAGAGCGAACATCGGCAGTGCTCCCGGAATACTTTTTTTCTAAGGCGATTATAGGCGCTGCTGGAAAAAATGATTGACCGCTGGTGCATGTGGATAAAACACATCCGCACTCACATTCGGCACTGGACGAAATCTGCGACGGGGGCTAAAACAAGTCATCGCTGCCAACAACATTCCAGTTGCCCGGATTCGGTCGGAGGGGTCAATGACGCCACGCCAGCATTGCCTGTCTAGCCTGCACCAAAGCCCTGGCGATGTGTTCGAGGCTGCGCTGTGGGTTTCGGCCGAACATGACCCAACGTTTCTTCCCCAGCAGCTGCGCGCCGAAATGGATCAATTGCAGCGCCAGGTAAACAACGCCCTTCCCTCGCTGCCGCCTTCCGAGCTGGCCCAACCCTTGTTGCGCCAACTCAACGCCATGGGGTTTGCCCAGGACGACTGGAACCCTCCTAAACCTGAATCGGCGCTGTTGCACAAAGTGGTGCAACGTCGTCGCGGCCAACCATTGGCCCTGGCGTTGATCGCCCTGGAAATCGCCAGACGACTGGATATCAAGCTGGAAGGGGTGAACTTCCCCGGGCATTTCCTGCTGCGGGTGCCCGGCGCCGACCATCTGCTGGACCCTTGTGGCGGACGACGGCTCTACCCGCAAGACTGCCGAGAGCTGCTGGTTCGCCAGTTCGGGCCAGACATGCAACTGCGCGCCGCGCACATGATTCGCGCGACGGACCTGAGCATGCTGCAACGGCTTTCGCGCAATCTTCGGCATCTGCATCAACTCAATGATGATCTGCTGGCGTCGCTTAAAGATGCTGATCGCGTGGTGGAACTGGGCCAGGCGACCACTGGCGATCATCTGGTCCGGGCCGGTCTGTATCACGCCCTGGAATGCCCGCAGGCCGAGCGATTTGATCTGGAACACGCGCTGCTGTTAAGCGACGATCCGCTGCAGCGCCTCAGGCTCGCCGAACGCTTGAGTCAGCTGCCATCGAGCAAAGCCATACACTGAGCCACCTGTGGCGACTGTTGCCGTGCATGCAACAGTTAATGTCGCAAACCACTGTTTTCTAATGCAATTAAACACTCTATTCTTGCCGGACTTTAAGCAAGCCGCTCAACTAACTTGTCTTGTTTACCCCATCGATTTTCGCTGGCGCGTTGCTGTCCCTGACGTGCCGGACTTTCAGAGTGTATCGACGTTGATTTTATAGCTCCTGGATCCACGTCTTGTTTAGCCGCTGTTAATACAGCGGCTTTTTTTTGCCCTCCGCCAAACTATGGCTTTGCGCCACTACACCTTCGATTTCAATTTGGGTGGCAGGAGTTCATCCTTGATCTTTTCGCCATTTTTTATGCGTTTGTTAAGGGCCATCGTCCCGTAACTGTCGCCTGTGGATGCAAACACCTGAAGATTTTTCATGACATGGACCGTCTTGATGTAGTCCGGCAACAACAGTTTCGAGTATTTGTCACCGGTCATTACTTTGGTCTGCATTTCATCGATACGTTTGGCGAAGAACTCCAGAGCATTGATCTTGATATCCGGGTGGGAGATTTTGCCGTCCTTGTCAAACTCCAGGGCCGCACGGCCCATTAGATCCGCAGTCAGATTATCGATCAGACCAAAAGCCAGAAGCTGTTTGCCAAAGTTTCCCAATTCTTCAGGGCTGACCTTTTCCGCATCAAAATCTTTGAATAAGGGTCGGAGTTTGCTTTGCTCCATGGCCATGGTATTGAGCGCGACGGGATTCTCGCCGATTTCCAACAAGATGCGATTGGTATCGGCACTGGTTTTTTTAATGGATGGGTCTTCCAGCCGTGGTTTGATAATGACTGGCGGCATTTCGGCGTATCGATTAACCATTCCCATGATGCTGCTCCTTTTACGTCGAATGAAGTATTCATCGAACATATCGGGAACTGGCCGGGCGACTTTATAGACAGAACACCTAACGGGTTAAATCCAGACGGGTACTACTTTCCATATGGAATATTCTTACGCCGAACAACGAAACTTCCTAATTATCAATTATTTAATCAGCCGTTTCGTTGCGCAATTAGATAGTTTTATTTAACCCATATACCTCTGCAGATTAGCCATCATTTCTTTCAGAGCCTCAACGTTATCCCCAGGATGCACTGCGCCCGCGAAATCACTAATGACTTGCCACTGCGCGGCGACGTCTTCCGGGCTGAACCCTGCATGAGGATCGAAGCCTGCGCCGAGGCTTCGCTCCCAGCGGACTTTGCCGATCCAGCCGCCGCCTACTTCGAACAAACCCGCGCTGTCCTGGCACTGTTCGCTGCCCAGATACACGACTAACGGGCTGATCAGTTCAGGCTTGAGCAACTCAAAGACATTGGGCGGGATCAGCCCTTCGGTCATTCGCGTGCCACCGGTTGGGGCGATGGCATTGACCAGGATGTTGTTCTTGCGACCTTCCAGGGCCAAGGTGCGTGTCAGGCCATATAGCCCCAACTTGGCCATGCCGTAATTGGATTGGCCGAAGTTGCCGTAGATACCGGAGGTCGAAGAGGTAAATATCACGCGGCCGTAATTTTGCTGGCGCAAATGAGGCCAGGCCGCATGCGTCACTTTATAAGCGCCCTCGACGTGCACGCGATAAACCAGATCCCAGTCGGTGTCTTCCATTTTGACGAAAGATTTATCGCGCAGGATTCCGGCGTTGTTCACCACGACGTCAATGCGACCGAAAGCGTCCAGAGCGTTCTGGACGATCTTGTCGCCATCGGTTACCGAATCGTGATTGGCCACCGCCGTGCCGCCCGCATCGCGGATCTCGCTGACCACTCGATCTGCCGCCGACGCGTTGGCGCCTTCCCCGCTGGCGGAACCGCCAAGATCGTTGACCACCACGCGAGCGCCATGGCGGGCAAACAGCAACGCATGAGCGCGCCCCAATCCGCCGCCAGCACCGGTGACGATCACTACTTTGTCGTCAAAATGGACAGGTTCACTCATGACTAGCTCCAGGAAAGGTCGGCAGCGACGCGCTCGCATCAGTGTCGTCCACCCGACTTCCAGTCACAATCAAACCAATCCTCGCTGAATAGTGCTCGATAATGCCGCTGGATGCGCCGCGTCTCGGGTCGCGCCCGCCGTCGCTTCTATCTCTATGGCAGCCCGGAACGCCAGATAGTGGCAAAGCACTAACGATGGCGCCTCCAATTGCGGGTAGTGACCGATGCCCTCCAGCAGCACGGTATCAGCGTCGGGGATCAGCTGCCGGTAGCGCTCGACCATATGCGCGCCTGAAATCGGGTCGACCGCCCCGTCAATCACTCTTAACGGCACGCCTCCCGTCTGCATGGCGCCCACCCAGCGTTCACGTTGCTCGATGCGCTCCGGGATATAACGAATCAGGCGATGCATGACTCGCTCACCCTTGTTGGCCGTGATCAGGCTCCACAGATCGTCCAGCTCACTTTCACTGGGAGCGGTGTCCGGACCGAAGATCCTGCTGAAGTTGTTGGCCAGACCGCTTCGATCGAACAACCGGCTGAATATCCAGCCCAGCGGACTCAGCAACAGTTTTTGCGCCAGGACCTTGCGGTGGGTTTCCGGAAACAGGCCGCCATTGAGGAATACGCAACTGGCCATCGCAAAGCGCCCCTCGTGATGACGAGCCAACAGCTCCTGGGCAACGCTGTCGCCGTAATCATGGGCCAGTACGTGAATCGGCCGCTCTTCATCCAGGTGCTGCAACAAGGCTTGTTGCACGTCAGCTTGCTGGATGAGGCTGTAAGCGTGGCGCGGCGGTTTGGCTGAGTCGCCGAAACCGAGCATGTCGCAGGCAATCACCCGATACCGAGTCGCCAAGGGTTGCCAGAGGAAATGCCAGTCCCAGCTGGCGGTCGGGAAACCGTGAATCAGCAACAAAGGCTCACCCTCGCCCGCCGTCCAATAACGAATGGCATGGCCCTTGAAGTCGAACGTCTGCCCACGGGTGCGCCAGATGCGCAGCGGTATCTCGGTCAGCGGCATTATTGCTTGTAACCCGCATCGGTCAGGTCGAGTTTGCGCAGCAATGCTGGCCAGGCAAGCGCGCCGCCCATGCCCTGGGCGCTTTTGGTCACGCCAGCCACCATGGCTTTCGCGCCCGAGAGAATCTGCCCATCGATGGTAATCAACTGCGCCCCGCCGCCTTGGGCCATGACCTGGATTTCGCAGGCGCGCTGGAAGATGAACATCATCAGGAAGGTATCGGCAATGCTCGCCGAACAGGTCAGCAGACCATGGTTTTGCAGCATCAGAAAATTCGTTTCGCCCAGATCGAACTGCAGGCGGGCCTTTTCCTCATGATTGAGGGCAACACCTTCGTACGGATGGTAAGAGAGGCTCGACAGAACAAACAGTGATTGCTGACTGATCGGCAAAATCCCCTGCTGCTGCGCTGATACCGCCACGCCCGCAGCGGTATGCGTGTGCAAGACGCAGGCGACGTCATGACGAACTTCATGGATCGCGCTGTGAATGGTGAAGCCGGCGGGATTGATCTCGTAAGGGCTGGCCATCAGCTTGTTGCCCGCCTGGTCGATCTTGACTAGATTCGATGCCGTGATCTCGTGGAACATCAAGCCGTAAGGATTGATCAGGAAATCATCAGTGCCCGGCACCTTGGCCGAGATGTGGGTAAAAATCAGATCGTCCCAGCCATGCAGCGCGACCAGACGGTAGCAGGCAGCAAGATCGACGCGGGTCTGCCATTCGGCCGGGCTGACCTGGTCTTTTACATTCAGTGGCGTATCGGCGGTGTGCAGAACTTGGGTAGGGTTCACGGCGGTTCCTCGGCATTCAGGGTGTACTCTGGATGCAAAGTTTAGCCATACCCGGCAAAACCGTCGGGGACCTGGCGGCCATTCTGACGGCTTAAAAGGCCAATTCGTCTTTACGGACGCTCGTCGCGCAGCTAACACCGGCCTCGTAGGAGCGAGGCTTGCCCGCGAAGAACGATGACGCGGTGGATCTGGGTCACCGCGGCGCCTGATTCGCGGGCAAGCCTCGCTCCAACGAGTCGCGTTTGATTCGCCTGAATCAGCGTTTCAGCAACTCGACGAACTGCGCGAGCCATGGCTCGGCGTCGGTCTCGGGCGTGACGCTTTCACTGGCATCCAGGCGCAGCATCTCCTGCACTTCAATGACGCCCAGTTCCGCGAACAACTCGCGGATCTGCTCGCCGCCGGCACAGAAGGTGTCCCCGTAACTGGCATCGCCCAGGCCAATGACACCGCCGGGCAAGCCGCGCCAGGCTGCCGGCAGCACATCGCGGATCTGCGAATAGACCGGCTGGATGTTGTCCGGCAGTTCCCCCATGCCGGTGGTCGACGTCACGAACAACAAGGCTTGCGGAGCGAAGGATTGCAAGCCTTCGAGGGTCACGCGCGGGTCTTGCAGAACCTCGAGACCGGCGTCGCGAAGGATTTTCCCGGCGTGTCGAGCGACTTCTTCAGCCGATCCATAGACAGAACCGGAAACGATGGCGACTTTCATGAATCATCCTGTATCAGCGGAAAAACGTCGGACATTATGCCTCAAGCCAGCCCATGACCTAGAATGCTGTCTTTGCTCCCTGCTTCGGAACTCTCCTCATGATCAATGCAAAACTGCTGCAACTGGTGGTGGACGCTTCCAATGACGGCATTGTCGTCGCCGAGCAGGAAGGTGAAGACAACATTCTGATCTATGCGAACAAGGCATTCGAAATGCTGACCGGCTATCCGGTGGACGACATCCTTTATCAGGATTGCCGCTTCCTCCAGGGCGATGATCGGCAACAGCCAGCGCTGGCAGCGATTCGCGAAGCCGTCCACAGCGGCCAGCCTTGCCGCCAGATTCTGCGTAATTACCGCAAGGACGGCACGCCGTTCTGGAACGAATTATCGATTACGCCGGTGCTCAATGAGGCCGACCAGCTCACCTATTTCATCGGCATTCAGAAAAACGTCACCAAACAGGTGGAGGCTCAACAGCGGGTGGTTGAGCTGGAGGTTGAATTGGCTATTGCCAAAGAGGAGATCGCCGCGTTAAAAAACCAGCTGAGTGCAACATAATCTGGAATTAATGGTCTGCTTCCCCAATAACCGGTTTTTTCGAGCCCCGAGATGCCCCACGACACCCTTCTCACCCAGGCTGAGCTGGATTTTATCCAGAACATGCAGCACAACCCCAAACTGAACGTGCGCGATGCGACACGCAGTTTGACGGTGAACGGTGGGATACACATTCAGGAATTGCTTACCCGTCTGGCGGCTCATGAGCAGGTGACGATCCAGGCGCAGTTTGCCAATCAGCAGATGACGTTCCCGCTGCATCTGGTGGAGGACGAGTTTCATGCCCTGCACCTGGAATTGGGCGCGCCGAGCATTTTCGAAGAAGGACCGCGCATACGTCCGTGGCGCCTGACACTGCAGGAGCCCATGCCGCTGGAAACCGAAAAAGGTACTCCGACGGCGTTATGGGTTCATGAGGTTTCGTTCAAAGGCGTACTGCTGGAAAACCGCCGCTCAACCAAACCGCCGAAGAACTTCTCCGCCTGGTTCGCGCCTGTCGGGCACGAGCCCATTTCCCTTCGTGGCACGTTCGAACGTCTCACCGAGTCGGGGCTTGCGGCGTATCGTCTGAGCCAGCGCAACAAGGAAGAGACCGAACGGCTGCGCCAGTACATCCTTGAGGAACACCAGCGCGTTCATCCAACCATGCATCGTTGATCGGTGCCGCAAAACCTTCCTGCACGCAATCACGTATCCAGATGCCCCTCGATAAACTGCCGCAAGCGCCGCTGCATGAAGCTGCCTTCGCTGCCGATGCACGCGACCGGCGACCCATCAAGACTTTCCTGCGCCAGATCGGCCCCTTCGCCAGCCAGCACCAGCGGGCAATCGAGTGCCAACGCCAGGCGTTTGAGTCGGCGCGGCAAATCAAGGGTCGGCGGGTGATTGCTGAACAGCACGACAGCCACCGGACGAACCTTGCCGCACACCAGCGTCAGTTCTTCCAGCGGCTGGCCCAGCGCCAGGACCTGAATATCGAAGTCAGGACTGCCCAGCAATAATCCCGCAACCCACAGCTCCAGCTCCCGACACTGCCCCGGCACGCCCGCGAGCACGACCTTCCTCTCGGTCAAACCATTGGACAATTGCTGGCGCTGCAAGGTACGGGCGCGCAGGAAGCTGTCCAGAAACAGCCACTCGCTCACCTGGCCGAAACGGTCGTGATGCAGCAACAATTCACGCCAGACCGGCAGCAAGATGTCCTGGAATACCACGGTCATCGGATAGCTGGAAAACACCTGGCCATAAAGTTGCTCCAGGCGGCGCTCGTCAAAGGAGCCAGCGGCCTGCCGCACTTGCGCCTGCCATTCGCCCCATTCGCCCAGCGCGATATCGCTCTCGGGGGCCACCGCCTGAATGCGCGCAGCCTGGGTCTTGGCGAGAATCTTGCTGACCTTGCTCACCGCCACGCCGCGTTCGATCCAGCCCAGAATGCTGCGCACCTCATCGATATCCGCCTGGGAATACAGGCGATGACCACTTTCGGTGCGGGTCGGCTGAATCAGGCCATAGCGCCTTTCCCACGCGCGCAACGTGACCGGATTGATGCCGGTCATGCGCGACACTTCACGGATCGGGAACAATTCTTCCTGCTTCAGATCTTGCTTGAGGCCGCTTGAATCGTGGCGGCCAGTGAGGGATTCAGTCATGACAGGGATCGCATGGAAACAGTGGGGCGCATTGTACGCCTGTGGACCAGTCTTTCGCTAAAACCCCTGCGGCTGGCACTGATACAGACGAAGTGATGAAACCCTATGGCTTATTTATGAATTTCAGGAATAATCCTTGCTTTCTAAAACGCGAAGCTGACGCAGCCCACTATCCCGGCGCTCCGTCATGTGACTTCCCTACCCGGGAATCTCACTCGTTTATCGGAGATACACAATGTCTACCACCCCCGTCACCTTGATGGTTGCTCGTCGCGTGGCCCATGGCCGCTACCAGGAACTCATGACCTGGCTGCATGAAGGCGAACAACTGGCCACCGACTTCCCCGGTTACCTGGGTTCGGGTGTCCTCGCGCCTCCGCCAGACGATAACGAATTCCAGATTATTTTCCGCTTCGCCAACGCTGAAACCATGCACGCCTGGGAGCATTCCGCCTCGCGAAGCTCCTGGTTGGTGCGCGGCAGCGGCCTGTTTGCGCAACCCTCGGAACATCGGGTCAGCGGTATCGACGGCTGGTTCGGTACAGTCGGTCAACGCCCGCCGCGCTGGAAACAGGCCGTGGCGATCTGGCTGGCGTTTTTTCCGGTCTCGCTGCTGTTCAATTTCGTGCTCAGCCCGCTGCTCAATGAGCTGCAACTGCTGCCGCGCGTGATGATCAGCACCTTGTTGCTGACGCCGCTGATGGTGTACTGGTTTATTCCGTTGTCGACGCATTTGCTGTCGTCGTGGCTGAACAGCACTCCGACACCTCGCACCTCCACGGAATCGGCTCACTCGCGGTGATCCCAACGCGCACAACATGTACAAGCATTATCTATTATGTACAGGTTTTGCGTAAGTTTTAGCGCCTATTCCCGCAGCCTTCCGCGCTGCAACCTCTCTTGCCCTAGCGTTATAGACAGGTGACCGGCGCGCCCCTGAATGGGCGCAGTTGTACAAGAGTAGCCATTGGTATAACTTTGCTGCAGCGAGCGGCCAGCAAAGGCCGACATCCAATGATTCCGACGTGCGAGCGCTCATGGCTTTGTCCCCTGCCCCGATCCTGATCACTGGCGCCAGTCAGCGCGTCGGGTTGCACTGCGCGCAACGCCTGTTGGCGGACGGCCAGCCAGTGATCATCAGCTACCGCAGCGAGCGCCCCGAAGTTGAGCAGCTGCGCGCGGCAGGCGCTGTTGCGATTCAGGGCGATTTTTCAGCCGAAGCGGGTGTCCTGCAATTCATCGCCGCCCTGAAAAGCCAGACTGACAGCCTGCGGGCCATCGTTCACAACGCTTCAGAATGGTTGGCGGAAACGCCTGGCGACGAGGCACAAGTCTTTACCCGGATGTTCAACGTCCATATGCTCGCGCCCTATTTGATCAATCTGCATTGCGAGCAGCTGTTGCATCGCTGCGAGGTCGCGGACATTATCCATATCAGCGATGACGTGACCCGCAAAGGGAGCAGCAAGCACATCGCTTATTGCGCCAGCAAAGCAGGACTCGACAGCCTGACCTTATCCTTCGCCGCCAGGTTCGCGCCGCGGATCAAGGTCAATGGTATCGCCCCGGCCCTGTTGATGTTTCAACCTCATGACGATTCGGTCTATCGCGCCAAAGCCCTGGCAAAATCGGCCATGGGCATTGAGCCCGGTCCCGAGGTGATTTACCAAAGCCTGCGTTACCTGCTGGATAACCCATATGTCACCGGCACAACCCTTACCGTAAACGGCGGACGGCACGTCAAGTAAGCTGCCCCGAGGATCCTTTTGATGAGCTCATCCCTGCCACAGCATTACCGCGAAATTCTCGTCGGTCTGGGCGAAAACCCTGACCGCGAAGGTCTGCTGGATACCCCGAAACGTGCCGCCAAGGCGATGCAATACCTGTGTCATGGCTACGCGCAGAGCGTCGAGGAAATCGTCAACGGTGCGCTGTTTGCCTCCGACAACGACGAAATGGTCATCGTCCAGGACATCGAGCTGTACTCGCTGTGCGAACACCATCTGCTGCCCTTCATCGGCAAGGCACATGTCGCCTACATCCCGACCGGCAAGGTGCTGGGGTTGTCCAAGATCGCCCGCCTGGTGGACATGTTCGCCCGCCGCCTGCAGATCCAGGAAAACCTGACCAGACAGATCGCCGACGCGATTCAGGAAGTCACCAATGCCGCCGGCGTGGCAGTGGTCATCGAAGCCAGACACATGTGCATGATGATGCGCGGCGTCGAGAAGCAGAACTCGACCATGAACACCTCGGTGATGCTCGGCGCATTCCGTGACTCGAGCACGACCCGTCTGGAATTCCTGCAATTGATCGGACGGAGCAGAAACTGATGGCAAGACTTGAACCAGGCACCGCGCGCATCCGGGTCAAGGACCTGTGCCTGCGCACCTTCATCGGCATCAACGAAGATGAAATCGTCAATAAACAGGACGTGCTGATCAACCTGACGATTCTTTATGCCGCTCAGCAAGCCGTGCGCGACAACGACATTGGCCACGCCTTGAATTACCGCACCATCACCAAGGCCATCATTCAGCATGTCGAAGGCAATCGCTTTGCCTTGCTGGAACGCCTGACCCAGGAAGTGCTGGATCTGGTGATGAGCCACGAGCCGGTGCTGTACGCCGAAGTCGAAGTCGACAAGCCCCATGCCTTGCGTTTCGCCGAGTCGGTGTCGATCACCCTCGCCGGGCAGCGCTGAAACTCTTATCATTGCGCCCTTAATTGCCTGCGAAGAGCCCATCATGACCCCGCAAGAACGCCTCGAACTCGAAGCCGCCGCCTTTCGCCGACTGGTTGCGCATCTGGACAGTCGCAAGGACGTGCAGAACATCGACCTGATGAACCTTTCCGGTTTCTGCCGCAACTGCCTGTCCAAATGGTACAAGGCCGCGGCGGACGAAAAGCACATCGACGTCAGCCTCGACGAAGCCCGCGAAGTGGTTTACGGCATGCCGTACAGCGAGTGGAAAGCTCAATACCAGCAAGAAGCCAGCGCCGAACAGCAAGCGGCGTTCGCCAAGGAACACAAGCATGACTGATCTGAACACCCTGCGCGCCAGTCTGGCGAGTGGCGAACATCTGTTTGCCGACACACTGGCCTTCATCGCGACCGGCTACGACTATCAGCCGCAAGCGTTCAGCAACGGCCCGGTTGAAAACGCGGCCGGGCAAAACGAAGGCTCGTGCAAAACCCTGGGCCTCGCGCTGCTGGAAGGTTTGAGCGATGAAGAGGCGTTGCTGGCATTTGGCGAGCATTACCGGTCGGTAAAAGCCACGCCAGACGGCAGCGACCACGGCAATATCCGCGCATTGATCGCCCATGGTCTGGCCGGGGTGAAGTTTACGGGCGAGCCGCTCACGCGTAAGGGCTGAGTCTTTTCACGAGCATCGTGGGAGCGAGCTTGCTCGCGAAGAGGCCGGTGCCATTGCGGCAAATCTTCATCGCCAGCACCAATGCCTTCGCGAGCAAGCTCGCTCCCACAGGTGGAATACGGTCATCTCGTGGGACCGGATTTATCCGGGAAGACATTGGTGCAGACAACACATCTGTGGCAGCTGTGGGTTGCCTCCAAACATAGAATCTCCCACACACAAGTCCGCAGTGGGAAAGCTGTAGTGTATCTGCCACAAAAAAAACCGGCCTGAGCCGGTTTTTTAATGCCGCAAAACGCTATCAGAACGAGGCGTTGGCCAGGCCGTCCAGATACCGTTCAACGTCCAGTGCTGCCATGCAACCGGCACCGGCAGAGGTAATTGCCTGACGGTAAACGTGGTCAGCCACGTCGCCCGCAGCGAAGACACCTTCCACGCTGGTAGCAGTCGCGTTGCCTTCACGGCCGCCCTGCACAACCATATAGCCATCTTTCAACGCTAGCTGACCTTCGAACAACGAAGTGTTCGGCGTATGGCCGATCGCGATGAATACGCCATCGACTTTCAGCTCATCGCTGCTGCCATCGTTGTTCTTCAAACGAGCGCCGGTCACACCCATCTTGTCACCCAGGACTTCGTCCAGCGTGGCGTTAAGCTTGAGTTCGATCTTGCCTTCGGCAACCCGTGCGTGCAGCTTGTCGATCAGGATCTTCTCGGCGCGGAACGTTTCGCGGCGGTGTACCAAAGTCACTTTGCTGGCGATGTTGGCCAGATACAGCGCTTCTTCAACAGCGGTATTACCACCGCCGACCACGGCCACTTCACGGTTGCGATAGAAGAAACCGTCACAGGTTGCACAGGCTGAAACGCCTTTACCCATGAACGCTTCTTCGGACGGCAGGCCCAGATAACGAGCGCTGGCGCCGGTGGCAATGATCAAGGCGTCGCAGGTGTAAGTGCCGTTGTCACCCTTGAGGCTGAACGGCTTGCCGGCCAGATCGACCGCATTGATGTGGTCAAACACGATCTCGGTTTCAAAACGCTCGGCATGCTCACGCATACGATCCATCAGCGCCGGTCCGGTCAGGCCGTGGGGATCGCCGGGCCAGTTGTCGACTTCAGTGGTGGTGGTCAACTGACCGCCAGACTGCATGCCGGTAATCAGCAAAGGCTTGAGGTTGGCGCGCGCGGCATACACCGCAGCGCTATAACCGGCAGGGCCGGAGCCGAGAATAATCACTCGGGAATGACGTACATCAGACATGACACACTCCTATCGACCGACCATCTATGCCGTGGTCGGAACGGCTGGAATAAAAAAGGACCACCGAAAGCACTTGGGGAAGGCTCACAACACGGCAGCCCTGAAAAGTCTGTGGCTGCGACCGAAGTCGCAGCGACGGATTACAGGCTGGTAGCGTTTTGCGCCAGGTAATCAGCTACGCCTTGAGCGTCGGCTTTCATGCCTTTTTGACCTGGACGCCAGCCGGCAGGGCACACTTCGCCATGCTCTTCAGTGAACTGTAGCGCTTCCACCAGACGAACCATGTCATCTACATCACGACCCAACGGCAGATTGTTCACAACCTGGTGCTGAACCACGCCTTCACGGTCGATCAGGAACGAGGCACGAAGGGCAACGCCATCATCGTGTTCGATGCCGTAGGCGCGAGTGATTTCGTGCTTGACGTCGGCAACCATGGCGAACTGAACTTCACCAATGCCGCCCTTCTCCACCGGCGTGCTGCGCCAGGCGTAATGAGTAAACTGCGAATCGATGGAAACGCCAACCACTTCAACGCCCAGATCGCGGAATTTAGCGATGCGGTTGTTGTGGGCGATGATCTCCGATGGGCAAACGAAGGTGAAATCCAGCGGCCAGAAAAACAGCACCACGTATTTACCGCGCAGCGAAGAAAGCTTGAAGCTGTCGACGATGGAACCATCGCCCAATACGGCCGCTGCGTCGAAGTCCGGTGCCTGCTTGTTAACCAGTACGCTCATGAAGTCTCCCGGGAGGTTCAGATTTAATAGGAAAGGGTTGATAAGTTGGCGTGCAGCTTATCGAGGGTGCCAAGATTAAGGAAATATCGTTTCACAATCCACCTCATAGCCGGGGTCTATACAGAGGCGTTGCCGCTTTCACCCCTGCGCCAAAGCCGGTAAGGTCGGCGGGTTTACCACTGATCGGAGGCTGCCATGCCTGCTCCTGCTCTCTCAGGCCCGCAATACCTGCGCGAAGGCCTGAAACTGATCCTCAGCCCCGGCTTGCGCCTGTTTGTCCTGCTTCCTCTGGGCATCAACTTGTTACTGTTTATTGGCCTGATCTATCTGGCCATGCATCAATTCGGCATGTGGGTTGATGCGTTCATGCCCGAGCTGCCTGGCTGGCTGAGCTTCCTCGATTACATCCTGTGGCCGCTGTTCGTCACGTTAGTGGTGCTGATGGTGTTCTTCACCTTCACCATGATCGCCAACGTCATCGCCGCGCCGTTCAATGGTTTCCTGGCGGAAAAAGTCGAAGTCGTGCTGCGCGGCACCGACGACTTCCCGGCCTTCAGTTGGGGCGAACTGGTCGCGATGGTGCCGCGCACCTTTGGCCGGGAAATGCGCAAACTGGGGTATTTTCTGCCACGCGCCATCGGGCTGTTCATCCTGTCATTCATTCCGGTCGTCAACCTCGTCGCCGCGCCGCTGTGGCTGCTGTTCGGCGTCTGGATGATGGCCATCCAGTACATCGACTACCCGGCGGATAACCACAAACTGGGCTGGAACGAAATGCTCGCCTGGTTGCGCTCCAAGCGCTGGCAGAGCCTGAGCTTCGGCGGGATTGTGTATCTGGTGCTGCTGATCCCGGTGGTCAACCTGCTGATGATGCCGGCAGCCGTTGCCGGAGCGACCTTGTTCTGGGTGCGTGAGCGCGGGGCTGAGGCGTTGCTTCCCAAGATACGCTGAATCGATAAGAGGCTCTGAACACTCAGGGCCCTCTTAATGTGAGGGGCGAAAATTCTCCGCTGCAGGCAAAAATTTGCCGCATCTTCGCTGATGAGAGATTCGGCAAACGTCACGTTTTCTACATGACCATACGGATATCCGCGTATATATAAACCGACATTTGCTGGCTTTCATATTCAGTAACAATCGCACGTCCAATTCTGGCACCTGCTTTGCTTATTATCATTACCCACAACAATAAAATGATATGGCAATGCAAAACACTATAAATTCAGCAACCCTCACTCTTGATAGCGGTATAGGCAAATCTGTATCAGGAACTTCTGTTAATTCAACAAAAATTAGCGATATTGATAGAAGCTTTGCAGACACACTAAAGAGCATGACGACTGACGCGCCTCAAACATCACCAATGCGCAATACGAAAGTGACAGACTTGTATGAATGGTTGGTCGAGGGAGGAGCACAAGATCCCGAGTGGGCCAATGAATCTGCCTGTCTGTACGGATGCGAATACATTGATACTCCGATGTTATACGTCGGCGATTGGCCAATCATAAGGATCGCGGCAACCGGAGAAATTTTCACCCCGGAAAAAGAGGCCTACTTCAAACAAATTGCTGATCTTTACCATGAGGGACGGGTAAAGCTATACGAAAACGAATTCGCCAAGGGCACGCCTCCCTCGGAAATCCTCAAGAAAATATTTGAGTACAACGACACCTTACCCGATGAATTCCGAAAAATGTCAGGATGGCTGCAACCCTAAGCCGCGAGTGCTTAGGCGGTGCGGGTGCATCCACTCGCACCGCTCTTAACCTCGCCGAGGTATTACCAGTTTACTGTCAAGCTTCCTTTTAAACCCCACTCAGGATTAAATGGACGCCCCCTGCTTGTCACTAAAAAGTAAAATGGCAATGCAGCATCACCACGACCAAATCCGCTACTGGAGCCGGAATTCTGCAAGGAAACATCCTTACAGATATTAGTCGCCACTTGACATAACTTAACATTATATCCTTGACGAGACGGCGTCCAACTCCAGCTTACACTCCTTACTTTTACCCTATCTGGAGCATCAAGGCTAAAGGGAATATTAACCCGATGTGTTTCACCTGACGAATAAATATAAGGGAACTCAACCTCAGAAAAGTACTGACCGGCTATAGTACCCTGCGAGATCGTCAACAGCACTGTTAACGCTCCTACATCCAACGCCTTACGTCTAAAATTATTGTTAGAAAATTTCATCTTTTAAGTTTCCTGCGTAGTCATTTTTTAAGAACGACCTCATTGGAGGTCAAACTTTAATATCGAATGGTTAAATTCGAAATCTGACGTCATCCAGAAAACATTCCGCATCAACACTACAAAGTCATATAAAACCACTTACGGAAACGCCTTACTCCCGCTTCGGAAAAAAGGCATAGAACCGCGTAGTCCTTTGAATCAAATCACTAACAATCAAATCAATCAAAACTGCTAAACGCCGTGCCAAGGGATCAAAACCCACCGTCACAAATCCATCATCCCACCGCCACATAACCGAAATCATCGCGGCCGACACTGGCTCTATGAGCACATCCATGCGTATCACCTTCATTACCGAAACCTTCGCTCCCGAAATCAATGGCGTTGCCAATACCCTGGCGCGGTTGTGTGAGGGGTTGCGCCTGCTGGGCCACAGAATCGAGTTGGTGCGGCCTCGGCAGAGCCAGGATGAGCGGCCGGCGGCGGAAGATGTGGTGCTGACACGCGGCTGGCCGATTCCGGGCTATCCGGGTCTGCAATGGGGGCATTCGTCGATGCACAAGTTGCTGCGCCGCTGGCAGCGGCAGCGGCCGGACGTGCTCTACATCGCCACCGAGGGCCCACTGGGATTATCAGCGCTCAGGGCTGCGAGGCGGTTGGGGATTGCCGTGGTCAGTGGCTTTCATACCAACTTCGCGCAATACACCCATCAATACGGCCTGGGTTGCATCGCTCGCCTGCTCACCCACTATCTGCGTTGGTTCCACAACCGTTCCCGAGTGACGCTGGTGCCGAGTATCAGCCAGAAAATGGAGCTTGAGCGGCGCGGCTTCGAGCGTATCGAATTGTTGTCCAGGGGCGTCGACAGCCAGTTGTTTCATCCTTCGCGACGTTCCCAGGCCCTGCGCGAACGCTGGGGCCTGCAAGCCGGTGACACAGCGGTGCTGCACGTGGGCAGGCTTGCGCCGGAGAAAAACCTGGGCTTGCTCAAGTCGACCTTTGAAGCGCTGAAAAGCCGATACCCGCGACGGCATTTGAAGTTGATCGTGGTCGGCGACGGCCCTGAGCGTGGCATGCTTGAAGGGCAAATACCCGAGGCGATTTTTTGCGGCACGCAGCGTGGCGAAGAGCTGGCGACACATTACGCGTCGGCCGATGTGTTTCTCTTTCCCAGCATGACCGAAACGTTTGGCAATGTGGTGCTGGAAGCGCTGGCCTCGGGCCTCGGTGTCGTGGCGTACGACGAAGCGGCAGCCGGCCAGCACATTCGTCACGGCCATAACGGCGCGCTGGCAATGCCGGGGGATGAGGAAGCGTTCATTGACGCGGCCTGCTGGCTACTCGACGACAGCGAAACCCTGCGCCGCGTGCGCCTCAACGCCCGCCAACACGCGAGTCGCCAAGGCTGGGGCGCGATCATCGATCTGTTCGAGCGCCAACTTCGCAACGCCTGTGCAGTCCCTGAGTTACAGGCAGTCCCGCACGTTCAACGCTGACGTTACCCACGCAAATCCGGCCGCGTGGCGAACGTCAGCAATCTGTTCAGACCAACGTAGTCAGCGCCTCGCGGCTGAACGGCAGGATGTCCTGCTCGCGGCCGTCACGCACCTTCACGGCCCAGTCAGGATCAACCAACAAGGCGCGGCCCACTGCTACCAGATCAAACTCGTCGTCACCCAGTCGCTGCAAGAGATTTTCCAGACTTGCCGGCTGCGCGATCTTGTCGGTGTTGACCATGAACTGCAGGAATTCGCCATCAAGCCCGACACTGCCAACGGTGATCGTTGGCTTGCCGGTGAGTTTGCGGGTCCAGCCGGCGAGATTGAGCTCAGAACCTTCAAATTCAGGCTCCCAGAAACGGCGTGTCGAACAGTGGAAAATATCCACGCCCGCGTCGGACAGCGGCTTGAGGAATTCCGCCAAAGCTTCGGGCGTCTGCACCAGACGTGCACTGTAATCCTGCTGCTTCCACTGGGAAAAACGGAAGATGATCGGATAGTCGCTGCCTACCGCCGCGCGCACGGCCTCGATCAGTTCGACGGCGAAACGCGAGCGATTGGCCAGGCTGCCACCGTATTCATCGGTGCGCTGGTTGGTCCCTTCCCAAAAAAACTGATCCACCAGATAGCCGTGAGCGCCGTGGATCTCCACGCCATCCATGCCAATGGCCTGCGCATCTTTGGCGGCCTGGGCGAATGCGCCGATCACCTCGTCGATATCCTCCTTGCTCATGCCGTGGACCACGACATTGCCATCCTTGAGTTTTTCCATCGGACCGTAAGCCGGAACGCTGCCATCCGGTTCGGTGCCCAAACGGCGAACAGCGCCCACATGCCAGAGCTGAGGAACGATCTTGCCGCCTTCGCCATGCACCGCTTCAACCACTTTTTTCCAACCAGCCAAGGGTGCGTCACCAAAAAACTGCGGCACATTCGGATAACCGTTGGAGGCCTTGTGGTTGATGGTCGTGCCTTCGGTAATGATCAAGCCAACGCCTGCCGCTGCGCGCCGGCGGTAGTACTCAATGACCTTGGAGTTCGGCACATGACCTGGGGAAAAGGAACGCGTCATCGGCGCCATGACAACCCGCGACGACAAACTCAAGCTGCCTAACTGGAAGGGTTTGAACAGGGCTTTTACGGGCATGCAGATGTCCTCGGACGAATGAGTGGTCTCCAGACGTCGCGTGATTCGGACTGTCTGTGGAAACGCAGGTACTGACAAAGAGCGGCGTCCAGCATAAAGCCCTCCAGGAGCGGCAGCCCATTACTATTGATCTGAGTGATTGTGCAATAGAAGGGTCAGGACAGACCCTGAGACAGGATGAATCGGCCGGGTAAACGAAGCTGTCACCCGGCGAAGCGCTTGAGTCAGGCCAGGGCCTTTTCAATTGCAGTGATGACTGCAGGATCATCCGGTGCGGTACGAGGCGAGAAACGCGCAAGCACGCGGCCATCCTTGCCCACCAGGAATTTTTCGAAGTTCCAGGTGATGTCGCCCGGAAACTCCGCGCCTTCACCCGCCAACAGGCGATACAGCGAATGACGATGCTGGCCGTTCACTTCAAGCTTGTCAGCCAAGGGGAACGTCACGCCATAGTTGAGGCTGCAGAATTCCTGAATCTCCTGCTGGGTGCCCGGTTCCTGGCCCGCAAACTGGTTGCAGGGCAAGCCCAGCACACTGAAGCCTTTATCCTTGTACTGCTGATAGAGGTTTTCGAGCGCCGCATATTGAGGCGTCAAACCGCATTTGGAAGCCACATTGACGACCAGAACCACTCGCCCCTTGAACGGCGAGAGCGGCAGTTCCTGGCCATCCAGAGCTTTCAGTTTCAAGTCGTGAAAAGCACTCATGACAACTTCCTTATGACAGCGGACTAAAAAAGGCGCCTCACCAGGCGGCACAGAACATGATGTTCTCGCTGAACCTGCCAAAGCGCCTTGCCAGCTTTGTGAGCTTAGCAGCACAAATCAGTGGTGATGGCCGCCTTCGCCATGCACGTGACCGTGAGCGACTTCTTCCTGACTGGCGTCACGGATATCTACGATCTTTACTTCGAAGTTCAGACGCTGACCGGCCAACGGGTGGTTGCCGTCAACGGTGACATCGTCGCCATCCAGGTCGCGAATGGTCACGATCTGCATGCTGCCGTCCGGGCCGGATGCGTGGAACTGCATGCCGACTTCCAGTTCGTCAACGCCTTCAAACATGCTGCGGCTCAGCGTGCTGACCAGTTCTGCGGAGTATTCGCCGTAGGCGTCTTCCGGTTCGATGGACACTTTCAGTTCGTCACCGACGTTTTTGCCATCCAGAGCCTTTTCCAGGCCCGGAATGATATTACCTGCACCTTGCAGGTAGACCAGCGGCGCGCCACCGGCGGAGCTGTCGATGACCTCACCAGCGTCGTTGGTCAGGGTATAGTCGATGGAGACAGCCTTATTGGCGGCGATCGGCATGAGGGCAAGACCTTTGCTTAAGATTGAAGAACGAGCAAGTTTAACCAAGCAATCGCTCGAAAGCGAACGCAACTCTGACGGACGGCCCATATTGGAAAACCCGACGGTGATCGGCTTTCAGCAGGACGAGCAAGGCCACTGGATCGCCATGCTGTCCTGCGGCCACACGCAACACCTGCGACACCAGCCGCCATGGCAATCTCGCGCCTGGGTTCTGGATCCGGCGCAGCGCACACAAAAAATAGGCCAAAGCTTTCGCTGTGGCTGGTGTGCGCAGAGGCCGGATGACGATAATCTTACGCCCCGTTGAGACGCTGCGATTCGACAGCGCCCCCGCTTTTCCGGTCGACTGGCTGATCTTCGCCACGGCCCTTGTACTGCTCAAGCGAGAACCCTGAATGCAGACTTTCTTTATTGCCCCCACAGACTTTGGTGTGGGTTTGACATCCATCAGCCTTGGACTGGTACGCACCCTTGAGCGTGCCGGGCTGAAAGTCGGCTTTTTCAAACCGATTGCGCAACCGCATCCCGGCGATCTGGGGCCGGAACGCTCCACTGAGCTGGTGGCGCGCACTCACGGCCTGAAGCCGCCACGCCCGCTGGCCCTGGCCCATGTGGAACGCATGCTCGGCGATGGCCAGCTCGATGAATTGCTGGAAGAAATCATCGCCCTGTATCAACAGGCGGCTGTCGGCAAGGATGTGCTGATCGTCGAAGGCATGGTGCCAACCCGTCACGCCAGCTACGCGGCGCGGGTCAATCTGCACTTGGCGAAAAGCCTGGATGCCGAAGTGATCCTGGTCTCCACACCGGAAAACGAAGTGCTCAAGGAGCTGTCGGGCCGGGTCGAATTGCAGGCGCAGCTGTTTGGTGGTCCCAAGGATCCCAAGGTGCTCGGCGTGATTCTCAACAAGGTCCACACCGATGAAACCATGGAGGCGTTTGCTGCCCGCCTGAAGGAACATTCGCCGTTGCTGCGCAGCGGTGATTTCCGCCTGCTGGGCTGCATCCCGTATCAAGCCGAACTCAACGCGCCGCGCACCCGCGATGTGGCCGAGCTGCTGGGCGCGCAGGTGATCAACGCTGGCGACTATGAACAGCGGCGCATGTCGAAAATCATTATCTGCGCGCGCACCGTGCTCAACACCGTACAGCTGCTCAAGCCGGGTGTGCTGGTGGTAACTCCGGGTGATCGCGACGACATCATTCTCGCCGTCAGCCTTGCGGCCATGAACGGCGTGCCGCTGGCCGGCCTGTTGCTGACCAGCGACACCGTGCCCGACCCACGCATTCTGGAACTGTGTCGAGGCGCCTTGCAGGCGGGGCTGCCCGTGTTGTCAGTCAGCACCGGTTCATACGAAACCGCCACGCTGCTCAACCAGCTCAACAAGGAAATCCCCATCGATGACCGCGAACGCGCCGAGATCATCACCGATTTTGTCGCCAGCCACCTCGACGCCAACTGGTTGCACCAGCGTTGCGGCACACCGCGCGAGCTGCGTCTGTCGCCAGCGGTGTTTCGCTATCAGTTGATCCAGCGGGCGCAATCGGCCAATAAGCGCATTGTGCTGCCCGAAGGCAGCGAGCCGCTGACCATCCAGGCGGCGGCAATCTGCCAGGCGCGTGGCATTGCCCGTTGCGTGCTGCTTGCCAAACCCGAAGAAGTGCACGCCGTGGCCAAGGCGCAAGGCATCGAACTGCCGCCAGGGCTGGAAATTCTCGACCCGGATGTGATTCGCGAGCGCTACATCGCGCCCATGGTCGATCTGCGCAAAAGCAAAAGCCTGAACGCGCCGATGGCCGAGCAACAGCTGGAAGACACCGTGGTGATCGGCACCATGATGCTGGCGCTGGATGAAGTCGACGGACTGGTTTCCGGCGTCATTCACTCCACCGCCAACACCATTCGCCCGGCCTTGCAGCTGATCAAGACCGCGCCGGGTTGTACGCTGGTGTCCTCGGTGTTCTTCATGCTCTTTCCAGAGCAGGTCCTGATGTACGGCGACTGCATCATGAACCCGCACCCAACCGCCAGCGAACTGGCGGAAATTGCCTTGCAGAGCGCCGATTCCGCCCTGGCCTTCGGCATTACGCCTCGGGTGGCGATGATCAGCTACTCAAGCGGCAATTCGGCCAGCGGTGAAGAAGTGGAAAAGGTGCGCGAAGCGACGCAACTGGCCCATGAAGCGAAACGCGACCTGCTGATCGACGGCCCGCTGCAATACGATGCCGCTGCCAACGAAAATGTGGCCCGGCAACTGGCGCCGGACAGCTCGGTGGCCGGCCGGGCGAACGTGTTCGTCTTCCCCGACCTCAATACTGGCAACACGACCTACAAGGCCGTGCAACGCAGCGCCGATTGCGTCAGTCTTGGGCCGATGCTGCAAGGTCTGCGCAAGCCAGTGAATGATTTGCCCCGTGGCGCGCAGGTCGATGACATCGTCTACACCATCGCCCTGACCGCGATTCAGGCTGACACCCTTTCCTGACACACACATTCACCACACTGCAGATGCCGTCGGCGCAACCCGACGGCATCGAATACCTTTCTGGAGCCTGATCCGTCATGGATTTTTTGCCTGCACCTTTGCGCGGCGTCATCGCCTCGCTGCTTTTGGCGCTGAACACTATCGTTTTATGCGCGACGTTGTTCGTGGTCGCGCTCTTCAAGTTCTGCCTGCCCTTCCCGGCCGCCCAGCGCGTAACGGACTGGCTGATGAGTCACATCCACGAAGCCTGGATCGGCAACAACAGCCGCTGGATGACGTTGCTGGGGCATACCCGCTGGCACCTGAGCGGCCTAGAAGGCCTGGATTATCAACATTCTTATCTGGTGACCAGCAACCATCAGAGCTGGGTCGACATCATGGTTCTGCAACATGTGCTGAACCGCCGCATCCGCCCGCTGAAGTTCTTCCTCAAGCAGGAGCTGATCTGGGTGCCGGTGATTGGCCTGGCGTGGTGGGCGTTAGGCTTTCCGTTCATGAAGCGTTACTCCAAGGCTTATCTGGCCAAACACCCGGAAAAGAAAGGCAAGGATCTGGCAACGACGCGACGCACCTGTGCGCGGTTCCGTAACAATCCGGTCGGCATTTTCAACTTCGCCGAAGGCACGCGCTTTACCGAAGGCAAGCACGCCGCCCAGAGTTCACCGTTTCGCCACCTGCTCAAACCCAAGGCCGGCGGCATCGCCTTCGTGCTTGATGCCATGGGCGAACAGCTGGCATCCATCATCAACGTGACCATCCACTATCCGGGCGGGCGTCCGGGTTATTGGGATCTGTTGTGTGGCAATGTCAGGGAAGTGGTCGCGCATTTCGAAGAGATCAGAATCCCGGCGCATTTCATCGGCAAGAACTACGACCAGGATGGCGAGTACCGCCTGGAATTCCAGCAGTGGATCAACAAGCTGTGGGAAGACAAGGATGCGTTGCTGGACCGGATGTACCGCGAGTATCCGCCGACTCGCTGAGCCGCTGAAAACGCAACCCCTGTAGTCGGCCAGCACAGAGGATTCGTAGGACCGGCTTTAGCCGGGAGGGCGGCAGGTATGACGACGCAACTGCTCCGAATGTACCGGCCTCCTCCCGGCTAAAGCCGGTCCTACGGGATCTCACTACACTTTACTGCTGAGGCTGATCATATTGCTGGCCAGGAATCGGCTTGAGATTGACCTCTACCCGACGGTTCTGGGCGCGGCCGTTGACGTCGGCGTTGCTGGCAATCGGTTGATCGGGACCGGCGCCGCGTACGGTCAGGTGCCCGGAATCCACGCCTTGGGACGTCAGGTAGGTGCTGACACTTTGTGCGCGCTGCAACGAAAGGTCCATGTTGTGCTGACGGCTCCCGGTGCTGTCGGTGTAGCCGATGATCTCGATAATGTTCTGGTTGTACTGCTTCAAGGAGCCGGCCAGATTGTTCAGCGGCGAATAGAAGCTGCTGGCAATGGCGGCCGAATCCGTGGCGAAGGTGATATTGCCCGGCATGATCAACTTGATCTGATCGCCCTGACGCTGAACCTCGACGCCCGTGTTAGCCATGCTCGCGCGCAACGCAGCTTCCTGCTTGTCGGCGTAGTAACCGTAACCAGCCGCACCGACGCCCGCAACGGCAGCGCCGATCAAGGCACCTTTGCCACGGTTGTTGTGATCGATTGCCGCACCGGCGATGGCGCCGGCCAGCGCGCCGATGCCGCCATATTTCGCTGTTTTGCTGAGGCCGCCAGAACTCTCGGCCTGGCCCTGATTGTTATACGGATTCTGCGATGCACAGCCAGACAGCATGGCCACGGCAGTAGCGACAATGATCAAACGACGCGAGGTAAACATGGAAAAGCTCCTGATTCTATGAACGTCAAGGCTGGCGCCTAACGCGGGAATTAGAGCACGCAAAACGTCAAAAATTCCTTAACGCTGCCTGAATGGCCTTACGCGCGGACGAAGGGATTCTCACGCATCTCGTCACCCAGACGCGTCTGCGGACCATGACCGGTGATAACCGTCGCGTCTTCATCCAAAGTATAGAGCCGCTGCTGGATGGAGCGCACGATGGTCGCCTGATCACCGCCCCACAAGTCTGTGCGACCAATCCCGCGACGAAACAAGGTATCGCCGGCAATCAACAACTGGGCGTCGGCAAACCAGAAACTCATCGAACCCGGCGTATGCCCCGGTGTGTGCAAGGCGACCCCACAACCGCAAGCCAGCTCTTCTTCATCCTCCAGCCAACGATCCGGCGACGGCACCGGCGTATATGGCACGCGAAACATCTGGCACTGCATTTCCAGGTTGTCCCACAAAAACTGATCGTCCTTATGCAGATGCAGCGTCGCGCCGGTTTTTTCCTTCAGTTGCCCGGACGCCAGGAAGTGATCCAGATGGGCGTGGGTGTGAATGATACTGACCAGCTTCAAACCCAACGCCTCAAGGCGAGCAATGATCATTTCATGGTTGCCGCCCGGATCGACCACGATGGCCTGCTTGCTGATCGGGTCACCAATGATCGTGCAGTTGCACTGCAACGGGCCGACGGGAAAAGTTTCGCGGATGAGCGCGGGTTTTGCGGGGATCATGGGGGTTCCTGGAAAACAGTGGCCAAAAGTTGGAATGCGATTCGTTGAAGCAAGGCGATCAGTCGTGAAACGGCGCCACCGGTTCGCGGCTGCCGACGAAGAAGCTGTCCGCCACAAGACGCAACGGTTGCAGGTCCAGATCGCTGGTCTGGTTGCGGATCAGCGTTTCGAAGTGCCGATAAACCGCCGGATATTCTCCCTCTTCACTGACCTGCTGGGCAACGCCATCAATGCTCAGATTGGCGCCGCCGTTATCCAGACGCAGCGTCCCTTCCTTGCAGCGCACTTCGATGCTCCACAACTCATCATGGCCGTGATCGAAATCGAACTCGGCGCGAACATCCAGGTGGCTGGAATCCGATAGCCGCAGGGACGCAGCAATAGGCGATTGGCAATTGCTCGGCACGCGAAGCTCGGCGGATTGCACGAACAATGCCAGCGGCAGCAAATGGGTGGCGATGGACAGCGCATTGATGCCCGGATCGAAGACGCCAAGCCCACCCGGCTGCCAGATCCATGCCTGACCGGGATGCCACTTGCGCACGTCTTCCTTCCAGTCGATCTGCACCGACTCCAGGGTCCGGCTCGCCAGCCAGTCCCGCGCAACCTCGACCCCAGGGGCGAACCGGGAATGCCAGGCAAACAAGCCACTGATCCCTTGCGTCCCAGCCTGATCAATCAAGGCCATGGCTTCGCCCAGCGTCGCGCATGGCGGCTTCTCCACCAACACGTGTTTACCGGCAGCAATGGCTTCGCTCACCAGAGCAAATCGGCCCTGGGGCGGCGTGCAGAAGACAATAGCGTCCACTTCCGGACCATGGGCCAGCATTTCGCCGAGCGAGCTGAAGTTCTCCGCGCCTGGGCAGGGTTGCCCGAGACTGGCTACCGCCAATAGCCGGAACGCAGGATTGGCGAGTATCGCCGGTACGTGCTGATCCTGGGCTATCTTGCCGTAACCGACTAACCCGAGACGAATCGGCTGCATGGTAGGTTCCTTTTTGTGCTTGTTGGATGCAGCAAACTAGACGTAAATCAGTGCGCCGACAACTGGTTCACAGCACGCTGAAAAGAATGTGTAGCTACACGCCCGAGGGTAAATCCAGTCGCCGCATGTTGCGTGCGTTAACGAACAATAATGAACATTAATCGGAAACGTTGGCCGACAAACAACTGTTTGATAAGCGGCTGATTTTTACATTCGTCTATACGCAAATAAATATATTTATCGAGCGCTTCTGGCACGCAAAATAATCAGTCATTAACTTACTGAAATTATTGAATATTTTATAAATCATCGGCGAATCAAAAGTTATCGATCATGCTGGTTATTTTCAAAACTTTTTTAATATACTGGCATTACGCAATCAGTACCTTCAAGGCGGCAGTCATGCTGAAAAAAATCCTTGTTACCGATCTTGAACTGGGCATGCATATCCATGAATTCTGTCGCACACCGGGCAGCGAGGTACCGTGGGTAAATCAGATCGAAGTGCCGCTCAATGACATTGACGAGCTGCAAAGGATTCAACAATCAGCCGTCAGGGAAGTCTGGATCGACACCAACCTGGGCAGACCTGCCTCCGCCCTGCACCAACCTCAACCTGCAGCACCGCTTGATAACACCGCACCTGCCAGCCTGGAAAAGGAACTGACCCAGGCCAAACTGATTTTCGGCCGCGCCAAGGCTGCGGTAATGATGATGTTTACCGAAGCGAAGATGGGCAGAGCGATGAATGTCGCGGATGCCGATCTGCTGGTCGAAGAGATATCCAATTCAATACTGCGTCATCCCCACGCGCTGATCAGTTTGTCGCGTCTGAAAACCTCAGACGAATACACCTATATGCATTCGGTGGCGGTCTGCGCCTTGATGGTCGCCCTTGCGCGGCGCATGGGGCTGACCGATGACCAGGTACGTCACGCGGGCCTCGCGGGCCTGATGCACGACGTGGGCAAAATGATGATCGACCCGGAAATCCTCAACAAGCCCGACCGGCTCACCCCTGAAGAATTCGCGGTCATGAAGCATCATCCGGAAGCCGGCTTGAAAATCCTCGAGGAGATTCAGCAGGTCAACGCCATGGTGCTGGATGTCTGCGTCCACCATCATGAAAAAATGGACGGCAGCGGTTACCCGCATGGATTGGCCGGCGATGAAATCAGCGTGTATGCCAGGATGGGTGCAATCTGCGACGTCTATGACGCGGTAACCTCGGAACGGCCTTACAAAAAGGGCTGGGGCGCGGCGCAGTCGATTCGGGAGATGGCCACCTGGAAAGGTCATTTCGATGAAAAAGTATTTCAGGTCTTCGTCAAGACCTTGGGCATTTACCCGGTTGGGGCGCTGGTCAGGCTGGCGAGCGGTCGCTTGGGCATCGTCATTGAACAGAATGAAAAATCACTGTTGTTGCCCAAGGTCAAAGTGTTCATGTCCGCCCGCACCAAACGCCCGATCGAACAGCGCTTGGTCAACCTCGCCAACGCGCAAGACCACGACACAATCCTGAAAGTCGAGTGCCCGGAGGATTGGGGGATTACCGATGTGGAAGAATTATGGTCGGGGATGAAATCCGGGTCGTTGACGCAATAACGGAGCCAACTTTGTGGGAGCAAGCTTGCTTGCGAAGGCTGTATTTCAAACGACGATCATTTTTTGATGTACTGCCCTCTTCGCGAGCAAGCTCGCTCCCACAGATGTACCCCTCACCCCAACAAACCCAACTCCTTCGCCCGCGCCACTGCCTGAGTGCGACGTTCGACGCCGAGCTTGCTGTTGATGTGGCTGGCGTGGGTCTTGACCGTGTGCAGCGAAATGAACAGCTGATCGCTGATTTCCTGATTCGAACAACCCTGGGCGATGAGCTGAAGCACGCTGAACTCCCGGACGCTGAGGGTATCGGTCGTATGCACCGGCTCGATGGGTTCACGCACGCGGATCTCAATAGGCAGTTTGCTCATCAGCGTATCGCGCAGCTGGCAAGGCTCGGCTTGCAGCAACTGCTCACGCAACCAGCATGGATGGCGCTGGATCAATTCATGGAATGGCAGTAAAGCGCCTCCAGAAGCGGCATGCAGGCAGCGACTGAACAACAGCCGCGCGCTTCCTTCTTCCGCAGTGCCCAGCAGCAAAAGGATCTGCTGAATCAAGGCCGTCAGCGTCAGCAACTGGCCATCGACCTTCTGCGAGTAGCTTTCCAGCGCCTGCAAGCGCTGGGTACACGCCGCGACATTGCCCTGAATCCGCTCCAGGACGGCGCGTTGCAACTCGACTTGCTGCGGCAATTGCGGATGACACTCCGGCGCTGCGGCGGGCGCGGCGCCGCTGTAGGTCTGGGTCAGCCGCAGGAGCCAGGCTTCGGCCAGATCGACGCGCCCTTGGGCCAGCCACAGTTCACATTTGACCAACGTGATCATCGCCAGGTAATACACGGGCGGCACGTCCCAGATATGCATCAGCCGCTCGGCTTCACCGAGTTCGGCAAATGCTTCGGCAAAGCGGCCTTCGCGCCCTTCCAGCCCGGCGATCACACAATGGCCGATCAACACGCTGATATCGCGACAGGCACGGGCTTCAGCCAGACCGGCCAACAAGTATGCACGGCCATCTTCGGCCTGCATGCGCAGGGTCAGCAGGTAGCCTTCGTACAGCGTCAATCGCGCACGGATCGCATACAAACGTTGCGACGATAGCCCCTTGAGCCGTTGCATGCCCTGATGAACTTCGTCGAGTGAACGGTTGATTTCACCGCGTGCCTGCAGCACTCGCGCACGATCGTAATGCGCGAGCGCTTCGAACAGAGGATTGGCAACGCGCTGGGCCAACTCCAGCGCATCCCGGTTCAGCGCACGGGCTCGCCACAGATCGCCATCGACAATGGCCAGGCCGGACAACGTCGACAGGCACAATAACCGCTGGCCGTAGCGTTTTTGCGGCAGGCTGAGCAACGCC
This sequence comes from Pseudomonas sp. G.S.17, assembly GCF_038096165.1. Lineage (NCBI taxonomy): Bacteria > Pseudomonadati > Pseudomonadota > Gammaproteobacteria > Pseudomonadales > Pseudomonadaceae > Pseudomonas > Pseudomonas viridinivis. The sequence goes on along the minus strand of NZ_CP151076.1, from coordinate 1,170,313 downwards.
TCGGAGCAATACAGCTGGGCGCGGGCGCTGTCGCCTCGGCCCCTGGCAATGATGCCGCTGAGCGCCAGCCATTGAGCGAGCATGGAGTTTTGCGCCGTGGACGACGGCGCGGGCAGAAAGCGACTCAGGTTGCTGGCCAACTCTTCGGCGGCATCCAGCTGACACGCCAGACCCAACGCCCAGGCGTACAAAACAATCAGCCGCGGCGTGCTGATCAGCAAGCTATCGGGCAGGTCCATTTTCCAGCGCAACAGCATGCCGACGTTCTGTTCGGCCAGCAGTTGTTCTTCGGACAGGTTCTGCACCAGATTGGCGGCGACATCCAGATGGCCCGCGCGCAAGGCCTGCTCCACCGCTTCGTCCAACAATCCCTGATCGCTGAACCAGCGGCATGCATTCAGGTGCAGCCGGGTTTGCCGCAGCTCGGCATCGGGCCGGGCCCGCAGCAGATCGGAAAACAAATGGTGATAGCGAAACCAGCGGCCATGCTCGTCCAGCGGCACCAGAAACACTTGATGGGATTGCAGGAAACGCAGCATTTCCGCGCTGTCGTGACTGTCGCGCGCGGCATTGCACAACTCGATGCAAAAACGTTCAAGGCAAGCGGTCTCGTACAAAAACGCTTGAACTTCAGCGGGCAGGCAATCGATGACTTCTTCGAGCAAATAGTCGCGGATCAACCCTTCGCCACCGTGCAGCGCCTGAGGCAGCGCGTTGTCACCGCCCGCTTCGGACGCAGCCAGCAGCCAGAAACGCAGCCCGGCGACCCAGCCTTCACTGCGCAGAATCAGGCTTTGCAACGCCTCGCTGTCCAACGAACTGCTGTGCTGATCTAGCAGCGCCCGCGACTCGCAATGGGTCAGGCGCAAATCCTGTTCGGTGAGTTCGAGTAATTGTCGCGAAAGGCGCAAGCGCGCCAGATGCCAGTCCGGTCGTTGCCGGCTGGTGACCATGATGATCAGGCCGGCGGGCAAATGATTGAGGAAAAATTGCAGGCAGCGATCCAGCACCGACCCTTGCGCCAGATGGTAATCATCGAGGACCAACAACAGCGGCTTGCTCAGCAATAGATGCACGGCCAGTTCATCGAGCAGGCCGTCCAGCCATTCTTCAAAGGCAAACGGTTGATGACGCTGGCGCATCTTCAACAAACCGAGCGCCTGGGCGCCCAACTGGGGGAAAAACTGCTGCAACCCGGCCAGTAAACGTTCAAGAAAACGCCCCGGATCGCTGTCGCGCTGACTCAGCCCGACCCAGACGCTCTGCCATTGAGGCGGAAGACTCTGACAGAACTCCACCGCCAGCGAACTCTTGCCGAATCCGGCCGGCGCGCTGACCAGCAGCAGACGCCCGGACAAGCCAGCCGCCAGCCGCTCGCACAAGCGAGGACGGGATATGTATCCGTCAGGTAACGGGGGTCGAAAAAATCGCCCTTCCAGCGCGGGTACCGCGCTGTCTGCGAATCCTTGCATACGGGACAGATCAGTCATGGCCGGCTCTTGTTGTTGAAGCGCTATTAGCGGCTAAGCAGATAGTCCCGAGACTAGCGGTTAAGTGTCACCTTTTGAAGGCGGTTGCGGAAAAGACTGTAACAAATTTCCTACAATCATCATTGCGAATACCCGGACATAGAAAAGCCCCGGTCAAGGGGCTTCAGGTTCATCGATTATCCTGGCGGTGCTGTAGGACCGGCTTTAGCCGGGAGGACGTCCTCCCGGCTAAAGTCGGTCCTACGGTTTTCACGCCTGATCAAGCCAGATCAACGCACCCCTTCCTGACGCAGGGCATTCGGGGTGAACTCGCTGGTGGTTGCGGTGAAGCCGAAGTCGTACGCGCTTTTCTCTTCGTTCTTCATGCCCAGAGCCAGGTAGCGACCCGATTGCAGGTCATACAGGGTTTCCAGGGCGTACCACGGCACTTGCTTGTCGTAGTAGTTCTCGGCGTGAGCTTCCGCCACGCGCCACAGTTGGCCGCGACCGTCGTAGTGGTCGATCACTGCTGCCTGCCAGGTGTCTTCGTCAATGAAGAAATCACGCTTGGCGTAAATATGGCGCTGGCCTTCCTTCAAGGTTGCCGTCACATGCCAGACACGACGCAGCTCGTAGCGCGCCAGATCCTGATTGATGTGACCGGCCTTGATGATGTCGGCGTACTTGAGCTTCGGATCGTCCAGCTTGTGGCTGTTGGAGGCGATGTACAGTTCCTGCTTGCCGATCAATTTCCAGTCGTAACGATCAGGCGCACCGTTATACATGTCGAGGTTGTCGGAAGTGCGCAGGCCATCGGCCGCAGTACCCGGACCGTCATAGGACACTTGCGGCGCGCGACGGACGCGACGTTGACCGGCGTTGTAAACCCACGCCGAACGCGGTTCCTTCACCTGATCGAGGGTTTCGTGAACCAGCAGCACGCCACCGGCCAGACGTGCCGGCGCGGTCACTTCCTGCTTGAAGTAGAACAGGATGTTGCCAGGGTTCTTCGGATCGAAGTCTTTCATCTTGTCGCGAAACACAAACTGATCGCGGAAGTACACCAGGCTGAACGAGCCGTTGGGTTGCGGAGTGGCCTGGGTGACCAGACGCGTCACGCTACCGCCGCGATAGCGGGTGATGTGGTTCCAGATCACTTCGACGCCCGTTGCGGGGATCGGGAACGGCACCGCAGTCTCGAAGTTTTCCAGACCGTTGCCGCCGCCCACCGACTTGGTGTTGGTGGCGTTTCTCTTGATCGCGGCGAATACGTCATCCGGCACTGTCGCGCCGCGATGGGACGGATAGACCGGCATCTTGAAGGTTTCCGGGTAGCGCTTGAACATCGCGTACTGCCCCGGCGCAAGCTTGTCCTTGTACTGCTCGACATTGGCGGCGGTAATCGTGAACAGCGGCTTCTCGCTGGCATACGGGTTGGCAAGGAAACCCTTGCTGTCCACCGCGCCGGCGTTCTTCGGCATCGGACTCCAGGCGGGGATCGTGTTCGCGGCGTTGCCGGCTTTTTCCGCGCCCATTGGCGTCAGCGTGGTTCCAAGCTTGGCGGCTTCCGATTCAGACACAGCGGCCATGACACCGGTTGCCAGCAATGACAGGCTCAAGACACCGATTTGCAACAGACCTTTTGTTATTTTCATTTTCATAATCGTCCTGAAAACCGTGTTCTTAGAAATTCATGCCGAAGCTGAGCGCAACAAAATCGCGGTCATCAACAGTCGTGTACTTGCCATCAAAGAAGTTGGTGTACGAGAGGTTCGCCGTGTAGGTGTTCTGGTATTCGGCATCCAGGCCGAGGCTGACAGCCTTGCGCCCTTCCTCGAAGTTACCGCCGGGACCCGGTGAGTAACCTTCGACGTCATGCGACCAGGCAACGCTCGGACGCAGGTTCACGCCAGCGAACACACTGTTGTAATCCCAGATGGCCCGGGCGCGATAACCCCATGAGTTGGCCGTGGTGAAACCGTCGTTTTCGCAGTAGCGGCTCAGGTTGTTCTGCGCAGCGCCGGTCAAGGTGCTGGCGTTGAGCGTGGTGCATTGACCACCCGGCAGCGGGCCAGGACCGTAGCTTGGGTCGCGGCCATAACGAACCTTTGAGGTATTTTCCAGACCGCCAACGTGGGTCCAGCCAACTTCACCGACTACGGTCAGACGTTCTGCGCCCATCACCTGGTCGAAGAACTGGGTGAAGGTGGTTTGCATCTGGGTGATTTCTTTACGGCGATAGCCCGGCTGATCGGTGTTCGGCCGACCGGTCAGCACCGAAACGTTCGGGTTGAGCGGCGACAGGCCCGAATACAGGATGTCAGTAGTGTTGACCTGTACCGGAGCGTTCGGACGATAGCTGACCTCGCCGCTCCACGCCGTGCCGGTCGGCAAGGTGGTGGAGAAACTCAGGCCGTACAGGTGAATGTCTTCCGGGTATTCAACGTAGTAGCTGGAGTTGCCAGCGACGACGACCGGCAGCAGCGTCGGCGCCAACGCGGTAGCGGTGGCGACCGGAATGCCATTACGCGCCAACGAACCCACCAGACCCGCCGCGCTGTAGGCACTGGCCGGGCCGCCTTTGCCGCTGAAGATCGGCGCACGGCTGTGATAGTTCATGAAATAGGCGCCGAACTCGGTGTCCAGCGGTTCGAAGTTGTAGTGCATTGCCAGGCCGAACTGGCCGCTGTCCCGGGCGTCACGGTCCGGGCCGCGACGCACGATGGCGCCTTCATCAGGATTGCCGAAGCGCACGCCTTGCTGACCAAGCGAGTTGAGCACGGCGGCGCGAGCACCGGCAGGCAAACCTGCAGCGGTCAGCGAGCTGTTCAGGCCGTTGCGACTGCGCAATACGGCGAGGTTGTTATCGCAGCCGTCGGAAATCACGTCCGGCTGGGAGAAGAATGTGCCGCAGTTGTCGGTAACGGTCTGGTCCCATTCCAGCTGGTAGAAGCCTTCAGCCGAGAGGTTTTCGGTGATGCTTTGCGACAGGTAGAACATGTTGACCGGAATCAGGCCTTCCTTGATTTCCGCGCCGGGACGCCGGAATGCCGAAACATCGACCGGGTTGATGCTGTTGATGCCGTTCTGGATGAAGGTACTTTCACCCCAGCTGACCACTTGCTTGCCCAGACGTACCGAACCTGGCTCATCGCCAATGCTGTAGTTGTGGTAGACGAACGCATCGAGGATCTGGCCTCCGGAAGATTTGGCGCCCTCTTTGCGGTTGGAATCGCTAATGTCCTTGAATTGACGCCCTTCGTCCTTGAGCTCGAAGTCATACCAGTACTTGCCACGCACGAACACACCGGTGTCGCCGTATTTCAGCTCCAGATCATGGATGCCCTTGAAGATCTTCGAAAACGTCTCCCCACGTTTGAAGTTCAAGTGACCGTCATCGGACGTTTGCGACAGGCCATGCCCGCCGTTGTTGGAGCCGATGAGGTTCTTGTTGGCCTTTTCAGTCGACCAACTGGCGCCCACAGAGAGCGACGAGTCGAACTTGCCTTCGATTTCGCCGATGTTGAAACTGACGCCGAATGCAGGACCGGCGAGCGTAGAAGCGAGGCTGACGGCCAGGGGCAATCTCGCCCGGCGCCAGAACTGGTTTGCTGATGTCATCGACGCTACTCCATGTGCTTTTATTTTTTTTGGCAGTGGGTACTGCTAAAAACGACCGGGCTTCTCGTCGAAACTCCGATTTTGACACTAATCGGGTAACCCAGAGGGTCACGACACGACGTTGCATCTTTTTGCGCTCTTACCCAGCCCCTGGTGCCGACTATATCCAGCCGGTTGCAGCGCTAGATCCCTCTAAAGTGTGATTTGCAGCATCAAACCCTCTGGCACCCGTATTTCGCGCGATCGCTGCAGCGAGCCCGGTGAGGAGAGTGAAGTGAAATCAGTGTTTGACAAGGCAGGCGCTTGTCCAGGGGCTGTCGGCGGGACCTGCCGCACTCGAGGAGCGCGGCAGGTTGGGTATCAGAGCGTCGAGAGAAAGGTACTGTTACTGTTTTGCCATTCGACGATGTCTACGCGCATGCGCTTCTTGTCGAGTTTGCCGACGCTGGTCTTGGGAATTTCAGTAACAAGCGCGATCTGATGCGGGATCGCCCACTTGTTGATGTGCCCCAGTTCCACGAATGGCTTGAGGTGTTCCTTCAAATCCCGCGCGTCGATGCTATGCCCGTCGCGAATCACCAGCAGCGCGAAAGGTCGCTCGCCCCACTGCGGATCGGCAATACCCACCACGGCCACTTCGCGCACTGCCGGATGGCGGCTGCACAGGTCTTCGAGGTCCAGCGACGAGATCCACTCGCCACCGGTCTTGATGACGTCCTTGATGCGATCACGAATATCTATGACGCCCATGCTGTCCAGCGTCGCCACGTCACCGGTATGCATCCAGCCACCGGCCCAGAGCTCGGCGCCTTTTTGCGGCTCACGGTAATAGCCTTCGCTCAGCCAGGGCGCGCGCAACACCAGTTCACCCTGGGACTCGCCATCGGCGGGCAGGAAGTTGCCGTCTTCGTCGACAATCGCCGCGTCCACCAGAATCCCCGGCACGCCGGCCTTGATCCGATAAGTGATGCGCTCGTCTTCACTGCCTGCGCGCAGTTCGTCATTCAAGTGAGCAACGGAAATCAGCGGCCCGGTTTCCGACATGCCATAAGCGCCGGTCAGCTGAATGCCTCGGGCCTTGGCGGACTCGTACAAGGTGCGATTGAGGGAGCTGCCGCCAATGATGATCTTCCAGCCAGCAAAATCCACGTCTTGCGCGGCCTTGGCGTTGAGCACCATTTGCATGATGGTCGGCACGCAATGGGAGAACGTAACCTTCTCCTTACGCCATAGCTCGACAAGGAATTCAGGGTCGTAACGTCCCGGATACACCTGCTTGATGCCAAGCATGGTTGCCGCATACGGCATGCCCCACGCATGCACGTGAAACATTGGCGTGATCGGCATGTACACATCATCGGTGCCCAGCAAGCGTTCGGCGCTGCCGACAATGGTCGCTACACCCATGGTGTGCAGGACCAGTTGCCGATGGCTGAAATACACGCCTTTCGGGTTACCCGTCGTGCCTGTGGTGTAAAACGTGGTGGCGATGGAGTTTTCGTCGAAGTCTTCGAATTCGTACTGGTTGCTCGCTTGCGCCAGCAGGGTTTCGTACTCGCCGACCAGCCCAGGCAAATCAGCAGTCTTTTCCGGCAGATCAGTGAGCAGCAGGGTTTTCTCAACCGTGGTCAGGTGCCCGGCAAGGGCCTGATACAGGCCGACGAACTCACTGTTGACCAGCACGAACTTATCTTCGGCGTGGTTCATGGTGTAGAGGATTTGCTCAGGGGACAGGCGCACGTTAACCGTGTGGATCACCGCGCCAATCATTGGAATGGCAAACATGCATTCCAGATAGCGATGGCTGTCCCAATCCATGACCGCGACGGTATCGCCAGCCTTGACGCCTGCGGCAGTCAGGACATTGGCCAGCCGACAGATCCGCTCGGAAAGCTCTGGATAGGTATAGCGAACAGTGTCGCGGTAGACGATTTCACGCGTTTTTTCATAGCGACTGCCGGACATCAATAGCCGCTTGATCAACAGGGGGTACTGATAGGCGCCATCGGCTGGTGGAATAACGCGGGTCTGCAGCATGGGAGTTCCTTTTCGAGTGCAAAGTCGAGGCTTGAAAATATGCACTCTAGAGGCCCGGCCCGCCAGCCAAATCAGCCGAAGGGATGATTTGCTGGATGAGCGTCAGGGAAGGCGAATTGCCAGCTTTCTCTCAAAACCATGGAGGCTTTCACCCTGAAGCTGACACCGCGCCATACCGCAGCAGACAAGAGATCCGTAGGACCGGCTTCAGCCGGGAGGCCGAGAGTTCTAACGACGTAGCTGCTGCGCCTGGAATGACCTCTTCCCGGCTAAAGCCAGTCCTACGCAATGCATTCCAGGTGGTGTGATGATCCGTAGGACCGGCTTCAGCCGGGAGGCCGAGAGTTCTAACGACGTAGCTGCTGCGCATGGAATGACCTCCTCCCGGCTAAAGCCAGTCCTACGCAATGCATTCCAGGTGGTGTGATGGCTTTATCAGCGAATCTCGGTAAACGCCAGCTTCAAGCCCAATGCCACCAGCACGGCGCCCATGGCCCGATCAAACCAGTGGCCCATGCGTGCGAAGCCTGCACGCACACGCTCCTGACTGAACAGTCGCGCCACCATGCAGAACCACAGGCCGGTCGCCACAGCCAGGTAAACGCCGTAACCCGCCTGCACCCACAATGGCGTGTGTGGATTGATCACCACGGTGAACAGCGACAGGAAAAAAAGCGTCGCCTTGGGGTTCAGGCCGTTGGTGACAAAGCCGCTGGTAAAGGCGCCGCGCGCGGTGCGCTCGCCCACCGCAACCTTGACCGGCGCGTCGCTGGCGTTGGCCGGTTTGGCGCGCAAGGCCTTGAAGCCGATGTACAGCAGATAGGCCGCAGCAGCCCATTTCAACGCGTTGAACAGCACGATGGACTGGGAAACGATCAGGCCGATCCCCAGCAACGAATAGCCCACATGCACAAAAATCGCGGTGCCCACACCCATGGCCGTATAGGTCCCGGCTTTGCGGCCGTGAGTCACGCTTTCACGCACCACCACGGCGAAATCCGGGCCGGGACTGGCGACGGCGAGCAGGTGAATCAAGGCAACGGTCAGAAATTCCGCCCAATACATGCGTTTCTCCAAAAATGTAAGCAAGCGTTTCGCTCTGTTAGGCTGACCACATTAAGCCTTCGAAACTTCCAATAACAGGTACAGCTGATGAGCAATCACGGTAAGGCAGTTTTTCTCGACCACACGTCCCTGGATCTGGGCGATCTGGACTTCAGCACGCTGCGCGAATGTTTCGCCGATTTGGTGCTGCATGCCAGCACCACGCCCGATCAGGTGATTGAACGTCTGCAAGGCGCAACCGTGGCGATCAGTAACAAGATCATGGTTGATGCCGCCACGTTCGCCGCCTGTCCTGACTTGAAGCTGGTTCTGGTCACTGCGACCGGCACCAATAACGTCGATCTGGAGGCCGCCCGCCAGCACGGCGTCACGGTGTGTAATTGCCAGGGTTACGGCACGCCGTCGGTGGCGCAGCACACGCTGATGTTGTTGCTCGCCCTCGCCACCCGGCTGCCGGATTACCAGAACGCGGTGCAACACGGCCAATGGCAGAAGTCGAAACAGTTTTGCCTGCTGGATTTCCCGATTTTCGAACTGGAAGGCAAAACCCTGGGTTTGCTGGGGCATGGCGAACTCGGCGGCGCGGTGGCCAAGCTGGCTGAAGCCTTTGGCATGCGCGTCCTGCTGGGACAAATCCCCGGCCGCCCGGCCCGCGCGGATCGCTTGCCGCTGGAGGAGCTGCTGCCGCAGATCGACGCTTTGACCTTGCACTGCCCGCTCAACGAGCACACCCGCGACATGATCGGCGCCCATGAATTGAGCCTGCTCAAGCCCCATGCGTATGTGATCAACACCGCGCGCGGCGGGCTTATCAATGAACAGGCGCTGGCGGATGCGCTGCGCAACGGTCATCTGGGCGGCGCGGCATCGGATGTCTTGACCTTGGAGCCGCCAGTGGCTGGCAATCCGCTGCTGGCTGGCGATATTCCGCGCCTGATCATCACCCCGCACAGCGCCTGGGGCGCGCGTGAGGCACGGCAACGGATCGTTAGCCAGGTGACGGAAAATGCGCTGGGGTTCTTTGCCGGTCAACCGGTGCGGGTGGTGTAGGTCCGGCTCGTAGGACCGGCTTCAGCCGGGAGAGCGTCATTCACGTTCGAATTCGCGGCTAAAGCCGCTCCTACGGACTCATGCCTCGGCGTAACCGGCTATGGCCCAAGCTCTGCTAGACTGCGCCCCTTTTCAAGGAGCCCTTCAATGGACCCGCGCAGTGAAGTGTTACTCCGTCAGGCCGAGCTGTTTCAGGGCTCGTTGCTGCTGGCCGGCTTGGCAGCGGATGATCTGCTTGGCCGTTTGCCAGAAGCACGCGGCTGGTGCTGGCATGCGGGCGATCAAGCCGCGCTGGATGCCCGTTTCGAAGGCCGCACGCACTTTGGCGTCGACGCGCCGCAAGAAGCCTTCGACGCTGCCGTGGTGTTCCTGCCCAAGTCCCGGGACCTGACCGACTACATCCTCAATGCCCTGGCTTCGCGGCTGGCAGGCCGCGAGTTGTTTCTGGTCGGTGAGAAACGCAGCGGCATCGAAGCGGCGGCCCGCCAGTTGAGCCCGTTCGGTCGGGCGCGCAAGCTGGACAGCGCGCGGCATTGCCAGCTGTGGCAAGTCACGGTCGAGGAAGCCCCGCAAGCGGTAACTCTGGAAAGCCTCGCCCAGCATTACGAAGTGGAAATGGATGATGGCCCGCTGAAAGTTGTCAGCCTGCCGGGCGTGTTCAGTCACGGTCGTCTGGATCGCGGCTCGGCGCTGTTGTTGCAGAACATCGACAAGCTGCCCAGCGGCAATCTGCTGGATTTCGGCTGTGGTGCCGGTGTATTGGGGGCTGCGGTAAAACGTCGCTACCCGCACAACAACGTGATCATGCTCGACGTGGACGCCTTCGCCACAGCCAGCAGCCGTCTGACGCTGGCCGCCAATGGCCTGGAAGCCGAGGTGTTGACCGGCGACGGAATCGACGCGGCGCCCATGGGTTTGAGCACGATTCTGAGCAACCCGCCGTTCCACGTCGGAGTACATACCGATTATCAGGCAACGGAAAACTTGCTGCGAAAAGCACGCCAACATCTGAAATCAGGTGGCGAACTGCGCTTGGTGGCGAATGCCTTCCTCAAGTATCAGCCGCTGATCGAAGAGCATCTGGGCGTGTGCGCGATCAAGGCTCAGGGCAACGGTTTCCGCATCTATCGTGCCAAGCGCGCCTGAAAATAAGCGCTTGCCGAATGCGGTCTGCGTAGGCAGAATCCGCTCCGTCCTAGGGGAGTAGTCTCCCACGAGCGCCATGCTCGTCCGGTACGCATCAACATACTTGGTCCTCAGACCATGGTGCGTACGACCCCGAATCCGCTCAGACGGATCGGTGGTTTGACCAGACCTATGACACGAACACCTTACCCGGGGCGGGGAGGTCGTACGTGTCATAGCCGTGTCGACCCGCCCCTTAGGAAAACCCTGATGCTGGAATCCCTGTTGGTCCCCACTGCTGTCGTGGCACTTGCCGAAATTGGCGACAAGACCCAACTGCTCGCTCTCATTCTCGCCGCGCGCTTTCGCAAGCCCTGGCCGATCATCGCCGGTATTGTCGCGGCCACCCTGGCCAACCACGCTGCGGCGGGCGCGGTCGGCGCCTGGTTTGGCAGTTTCTTTTCTGACGCCACGCTGCACTGGATTCTGGCCGCGAGCTTCACCGCCACCGCATTGTGGACCCTGGTCCCCGACAAGATGGACGATGACGAAGCCGGCAATGGCCGCAAATTCGGGCCGTTCCTGACCACACTGATTGCGTTCTTCATCGCGGAAATCGGCGACAAGACGCAAATCGCCACAGTGATGCTGGCGGCGCAATATTCCTACCTTTGGCTAGTGATCATCGGCACGACGCTGGGCATGTTGATCGCCAACGTTCCGGTGGTCCTGGCGGGCAACTTCGCCGCTGACAAGCTGCCGCTGACCTTGATCCGGCGCCTGGCGGCGTGCGCCTTCTTCGTGCTGGCGCTGGTTGCGGTGTACAAGGCGATGCAGGTGAGTGGCTGGGTTTGATCAACCTTGATCGTTAAGCAAAGAATGGACTTGTACAGACTGTGCAGGACCGGCTTTAGCCGGGAGGGCGAGCGTTCTGACAACAGAGCCGCTGCGAATGGGCTGGCCTCCTCCCGGCTAAAGCCGGTCCTACGCGAATCCCCTCCCACCGTTCGCTCCTTCTTTTCGGTTACTTCTTCGCAGCCTGATACAACGGCATCACCTTGGGAATCGCCGCCTGCAACGAAGCGACCCGAGTCGCCGATGCCGGGTGAGTGCTCATGAATTCCGGCGGGGAATCGCCGGAGTTCTGGCTCATCTTCTCCCACAGCGTGATGGCCGCGTTCGGGTTGTAGCCAGCGCGTGCCGCCAGCTCCAGACCGAGCAGATCCGCTTCGTTTTCATTACCGCGACTGTTCGGCAAGGTCAGGCTGTAATTGACCACGGTATCGGCCAGCGCGAGGCTGTCCTGCCCCAATCCGAGCAAGGCACCCGCGCCCTGCTTGGCCATCGCTACGCCATACGCCTTGGACATCGCTTCGCGGCCGTGTTCGCGCAATGCGTGGGCGATCTCGTGACCCATGACTGCGGCGATTTCATCATCGCTCAGTTTGAGTGTGTCGATCAGTCCGCTGTAGACAATGATCTTGCCGCCGGGACCGCAGTTGGCGTTGAGGTCGTCGCTCTTGATCAGATTGACTTCCCACTGCCACTGCGCAGAATCCGGACGCAGCTTCGGCGCCTGGGCAATCAGCCGGTCGGCAATCGCATGCACGCGTTTGGCATTGGCGCTAGTGGTATCGAGCACGCCTTTGCCGGACGCCTCTTTCACCGTTTCCTGATAGGACTGGGCGTACATCTTGTTCACTTCGTCAGTCGAAAGCATGCTGAACATGTATTGCTTGCGCTCGACACCCACCGCATCCCCGCTGGTGGTGTTTACAGACTGGCAACCGCTGAGCAACAAGCTGGTACTCAAGGCACATAAGGCAACTGAACGACGCATAGTGAATCTCCCTGGAAACATGCTGGTGATTCTGGACGGCGAACAGCCAATACGCCAGAGATCATCCGATAGCCCTTTTGGTCAGCTGATCCGGCTGATGGTTCCCAACAAACGGACATATCCAATAACGACGTACTGGTACGATTTACGTCCATTTGAGGGGATGTTATTCATGCTTCCATAAAGCTTAGCCGATAGACAGTTCAGACGTAATCTCACGTCCGGAGCCTCTATGAAGTTCAAATCGATCCAGTCTTCAATCGCTGCACTGGCGGGCGCCATTGTGCTCAGCGTTGTTGTCGCATTAGTGCTGTATGCATTGTTTTCTGGAGCGCGGACCCAGACGATGGTCGAACAACGAACCCTGGCGCAATTCGAGCAGTCGGTGGAAGCGCGTCTGGGTGCCCTCGCCCGGACCCAGGCCAGCGATATCAAGCGCGAGCTGGAAACGCCACTGCTGATCACCGCCGGCCTGGCCAGAACCAACGCGTTGCTGGGCATCAATGACAGCAAGGGCGATGCGCAGCTGAAAATCAGCCGCGAGCAAATGCTCAATCTGCTGCGCAACACCGTGGAGCAGAATCCGAAGATTCTCGGCGCTTACATTGGTTGGGAGCCGAACGCTGTGGATCACAACGACGCCGCTTACGTGGATTCCACCACCGCCGGTGCCGATCCAAAAGATGGCCGCTTCATGCCATGGTGGTACCGCAAGACTGACGGCAGCCTGGCACTCGAAAAGCTCGCCAGCCTTGAGGACACCAAGCTGTTGTCCACCGGAGTGCGCTCAAGTGAGTATTACTTGTGCTCCCGGGAAACCAAAAAAGCCTGTGTCATCGACCCCGCGCCTTACAGCGTCGGCGGCAAAATGGTCATGCTCTCGTCGTTCATCGAGCCCATCATGATCAACGGGACCTTCCAGGGCATCGTTGGCGCGGACCTGTCGGTGAACTTCATTCAGGACATGCTTGAAGCCGCTGACAAAAAGCTCTACGACGGCGCGGGCGAAATGGCTTTGATCTCCAGCAACGGTGCACTGGTTGCCTACACCAAAGACCCGTCCAAGCTCGGCGAAAAAGCCACCACCATTCTGGACGCCAGCGAAGTCGCCAACCTTGCCAAAATCAACATTGGCGAGGTGCGCTACGAAACTGACAAGGAACACGGGCACATCGAGGTGTACATGCCATTTGGCATCGGCGCGACCGATGCGCGCTGGACCTTGATGATTCAGCTGCCCCTCAGCGCTGTCATGGCCGACCTGAACACGCTGCAAAGCGATCTGAGCAAGCAACACGACACCGACATTTTCGGCATGGCCATGGTCGGCTTGTTGATCGCGGGCGTCGGCTTGCTGGTGATCTGGCTGGTAGGACGCGGGATCGCGCGGCCACTCAAACAAATGGTCACCATGCTCAACGATATCGCCCAGGGCGAAGGTGATCTGACCAAACGCCTGCACAGCGACCGGGCCGACGAAACCGGGCAGATTGCCCAGGGTTTCAATACCTTCCTCGGCAAATTGCAGGTCATGATCAGTCAGGTTGTGACCTCGGTGCAGAAGGTCAGCGACTCCTCGGAGCACACTGCCGATATCGCCATCCGGACCAATCTGGGCGTGCAGAAGCAGATGTCGGAAATCGATCTGGTCGCCACGGCGGTGCATCAAATGACCGCCACCGCTCAGGACGTCGCCCGCAACGCCACACAGGCAGCGCAAGCGGCAAGCCATGCGGACAGCGCTGCCCATGAAGGCATGCAGATTGTGCAGAACACCTCGAATTCAATCAGCAACCTGGCTGTGGAAATCGGCCGAGCGGTGACTGTCGTGCAGACGCTGGCCAAGGACAGCGAGAACATCAACGCGATCCTGACCACCATTCGCGGGATTGCCGAACAGACGAACCTGCTGGCCTTGAATGCCGCCATCGAAGCCGCCCGCGCTGGCGAGCAAGGCCGTGGCTTTGCGGTGGTTGCCGATGAAGTGCGCAACCTGGCGCAGAAGACGCAGCAGGCGACCCAGGAAATCCAGAGCATGATCCAGCAACTGCAGAGCGGCACTCGCGAAGTGGTTCAGGTCATGGAAGGCAGCCAGAGCAAGACCGCCGAGAGTGTCAGCCATGCCGCCGATGCTGCGCAGGCGCTGGACACCATCACCAAGGCAGTGTCGGTGATCAACGACATGAACACCCAGATCGCCAGTGCCGCCGAGGAGCAAAGCGCCGTCGCCGACGACATCAATCGCAACGTGATCAATATTGGCCAGGTCGCCAACGAAGTCGCCGGCGGCGCCGACGAGTCCAGCCAGGCCAGCGCCGAATTGACCAAGTTGGCCGAGCAGCAGCGGCGGTTGATCAATCAGTTCAAGGTGTAATTCGGTAGGACCGGACTTGTCCGGGAAGGCGACAGTGCAGACAGCACTACAAAGGCGTCAAACACTCCGGCGCGTTGAGCTTCGGATCATTTACCAGATTGGCCAGCGGCCGTTCGCGCAGGGCGGTTTGCGGGCTGGCGAGCAGTGCTTGCAGGGTGGGCAACGGCGTGTCGGCGGCCAGCCAGTCCTTCTGCCCCTGGGCATCGAGAATCAACGGGCGGCGCTGGCTGGCGGCAAGTTGGGTGACCACCGCAACACTCAAATACGTATGCCCTTGCACCGGATACGCTTCCCAGATGGCCGCGAAAAACAAGGCCGAGCCCTCCCCCGGCGTCAGCCAGAACGGCCGTTTGCGGGTCGTGCCGCGCCATTCGTAGAAACCATTGGCCGGCAGCAGACAGCGCCGCGAGCGAAACGCATCGCGAAACATCGGTTGTTCGACCAGGGTTTCGGCGCGGGCATGAGCTGGCGTGCGCGACAGATCGGTCAGCCAGGCCGGAGTCAAACCCCAGCGCGCGCGGGCCAGTTCAAGATCGCCTTCGGTTTCGCTGCTGGCACGCAGCATCAATACCGGGTCGGCCGGGGAAATGTTCCACTGCGCCTGTTGGTCAGCCGGAAAACCGGGCAAGGCCGCAAACGCGGGCGTCCAACGAAACAGGGCATAACGTCCACACATGAGGGCAACAAAACTCTTCTGGCAGCTAAAAAAACGGAATCGGGCAGCGCGTCAGCACACCAGCACGTCGGGAAAATTGTCCGGCTCGTCTCCGGACACGGGCAGCGCTGCATTGTACGCAGTGATCAACTCCCGTGCGTGTTCGGCCTGATCGTTATCCACCGACAGACCCAGCACACCAAAAATCGGCAGTTCACCGACCCCACCGAGCAAATCCCGGCCGGTCAGGTGCGCCTGCACGCCTTCACTGGCCAGCATGCCTTGCAGCAACTCGCCCTCCAGCAGGTTTTCCGGCTCGTAGATTTTCTGCATCACTCATTCTCGCTGCGCACGTCCAGGTTCCAGTCTTCGCCGTCGGTCTGCAGATCGAAAACGATCGGTCGACAGCACACCGGGCAATCCTCGATGTACTGCTGATCGCCGCCGGAAAGGTCCAGCACCGCTTCGACCGGTTCGCCACAGTAAGGGCAGTCGTAACTCTGTAATTCCTGCATCAAGGTCTCCAAGACTAGTTGTGCGTATAATCGCGCTCTATTTGAAGGCTGATGTACTAGAGTCTGGACGTTATTTTCAGACCCAGCCTTCCTTTTCCTGCCATTCCCTACAAGAGAGCATGATGGGCGAATTCGATGCCATCCGACCTTACGACGACGCCGAAGTCCCAGCTGTACTCGCGCGCCTGCTCAGTGACAAAGCATTCCTGGCGATCCTGACTCATTTCCGCTTCCCGCGCCTGGCCGGCGCGTTTGGCTGGGTGCTGCAACCGGTGCTGGCGCGCAAGCTGCGTCGCGAGTTTGCCGGTATCGATTCGGTGGCCACGCTTCAGGACAAGGTCGAGTATTACGTCGACCACACCATCGAGCGCGCCACTGACGGTGTGACCTACACCGGCGTCGAGCAGTTCAAGTCCGGCAGTGCCTATCTGTTTCTGGCCAACCATCGCGACATAGTGATGGACCCGGCCTTCGTCAACTACGCGATTTATCACGCAGGCTTGCCGACTCCGCGCATTGCCATCGGCGACAATCTGCTGCAGAAGCCCTTCGTCAGCGACCTGATGCGCCTGAACAAGAGCTTCATCGTGCACCGTTCGATCATCGGACGCCGGGAAAAGATGGCGGCGTACCAGCTGTTGTCGGCCTACATCAATCACTCGATTCGCAACGATTGCCAGTCGATCTGGATCGCCCAGGCCGAAGGCAGGGCCAAGGACGGCGACGACCGTACTGAATCGGCGATCCTGAAAATGTTCCACATGAGCCGCAAGGACGAGCCGTTTGGCGAAGTGATCCGTTCGCTGAACCTGACGCCCGTGTCGATCAGCTACGAATACGACCCGTGCGATCATGCCAAGGCACGCGAACTGTACATCCGCGCCACTACCGGGAGTTACACCAAGGTGCCGGGCGAGGATGACGTCAGCATCGCGTTGGGGATTACCGGCTACAAAGGCCGGGTGCATGTGAACTTCGCGCCGCCGATCACCGAGTTGTTCGAAGACACCAAAGCGCTGGCCATCGAAATGGATCGGCAGATTCTCGGCGGCTATCGCCTGTTCCCGGTGCATTACCTGGCTTATGCGCAATGGGCTGATGCCGAGCCGGCACTCGGCGTGCCACTGGCGGCGGATGTGTTTGCGCCCGAGGAACTGGCCAAAGCCCAGGAAGAATGGCAGCGCCGCCTCGAAGGATGCCCGGAAGAACATCAGCCGTTTCTGGTCCAGCAATACGCGATGCCGGTACGCAATCAGTATCGGGTCAAAGCCGGGATTGCGCTGTAACTCGCGAACGGCGGCAAAAAAACAAGGCGCTCTTCAAGAGCGCCTTTTTTATGGGTCACAGCAAGGGCTACAGACCGGTGCTGACCCACGACAGCAGCAACGCAAACCCCAGACAAGCCCCACCCACGCGATAACACAGGCGGTTCATGCGCAATAACGAGACGTCCATCAGATGCATGGGCTCGTCGATCTGCGACAACGCGCTGAGCACTGCGAGCTGCTTGAGTTCGCGTTGTTCCCGGTTTCGCGTCACGGACAGCAGGCCGATTCCGGGGCAAGCGGCCAGCAATGCAAGCAGGTTCAGGGTAAAGGCAGGCGTGAGAGGTAACAGCGACATTGCAGCCTCGATGGCGTTTCAAAGCGCGCCGTGGGATTCAGAGTGGACAGAACTCTAATTTAGCCACCGTCACCTTAACGTAACCTGAACCGGGCACTGTATGGCACCTCGAGGGATAACCTCGATCCCTTCTGGAGCCATCCATGCTGCACGCCAAGAATCAGGACCGCCTGTATTTGATCGCCCCGAGCGACGAACAGGAAGCATTGATCGACGCTTTGTCCTTCAACGTCCAGGACCGCCACTGGCTGGTGTACTGCGCCCTCGGCGGCCATCAGCACCATGATCTGCCGGACATGGACCAGCAGACCGGTTTCAGTTTTCTGGATTTTTATCAGCAGGCGGCATGAGATAAAGAGCCTGCTGGAGGCTTGCCCGCGAAGCCTTTTTTCATACCCAGAAAAACGGTTAAACGCACTGGCCTCTTCGCGAGCAAGCTCACTCCCACCAAGCCTGCTTTCGTCACACAACAAAAAACCCGGCCTCTTCACAGAGGTCCGGGTTTTTTTGATCCAGCGCTAACGCTATTACTGCGCCAGCGTGCGGCCGATCGTCTGATCCTGGAACAGACGCGTCAGCGCATCACTCAACACGTCGCTGACCAGCTTGGTGTTGGTTTCCTGGTTCGGCGCCATGCCGAAGCGCTGGTCCAGGGATGCGGCATAACGACCGCTGTAGCTTTTACCGTTGTTCTGCACGTCAGCGCGGAACGTCGAGCTGATGGTCGCCTCGGTTACGTACAGGCCTTCTTTCGGGGACTGATATTTCAGGTCGGCGAGGGTCACGGTCAATTGCGGACCGCTGCCACTGGAACTCGGCGTGAAGCCCAGCAAACGTACAGCCGCTTCGGCCTGGGCTTGCAGCTTGGGCAACAGATCGGCACTGGATACGCTGATCGCGCTGGTTTCCGGGTACATGCCGCCACGGGTACCCAGTGTCGGGCCAGGACGACCATCAACCACACGCACGACCACCGGCTGGCCACGGCCGACCGGCGCAAGCTGGGCGTTCAGCTTGGGCTGCGGACTGAGTTGTTGCGGGCTGTGGGCACAGCCGACCAGCGTAAGACTGCTAACAGCAAGCAAACCAAACAAAATGCGACGCAGCATGCTCATCTCTCCATGGGCAGGGCACTAAATGTGCCGCAGTATAGCGGCGCTCACGGCACGCCAACCAGTTAAAATCGGACTGCAAACAGACCGCAATGGTTCAGCAACACAGGTGTCACCGTCATGTCACGTCCAGCGTGCAACCTATGCTCAACCCAACAGGAGCATCGTCATGGACTTTCTCTGGTCACTGTTCAGCCTGCGTCGTCAATACCGCCACTACGCCCGCGTCGACCAATCCGGCATTTGCCAGGCATTCAAACGCTGCCGTCAGGCTCCGGCAGGCAGCGAATGGGTCGAAATCGTCGAAGAAAATCTCTCCTGGCTCGGCGCTCCACTGCCCGCCAACGCCCGCAGGCAGAGAGCTTCAAGCCGGTCCGCTGCGCATCACATGCTCACCGTCTGACCGGACGACGAATAAAAGTCACTTAATCAGATCAATTCCCGTCGTTTCATCGCTATAATCTCCCCCCGATTATAAGGACGTCTCCTGATCGGGCCTCGCAGCACTGCTAATCACTGGATTAGCGCCTTCGTATTGCCCACAGAGAGCCGCCCACACAGATCATGTGCAGGCATCTGTACTCGCTGGCTGGCGAATCGTTTCGAACCTTTCCTGCCATAAAGCGCCTTACTCTTGCCTGCCTTCGATCTGCCAGAGTTGCCATCGCGCAGCCCTTTTTGAGGTTTGAGGTTCACGTTTCCAAAAGAGCGTGAAAAAAACGGGTTTCACAACTTCACAAGAGTGTGGCAAGCAAATGAATAGGTACGCGTTTGTAAATGCACCATTATCAGCGTCTGACCCAGCCCCTTTGAACAGGATTGATCGCTGCTGCGCAGTCTCCATGACCGGAGTCTGAAGCCTGTCCCCTACGGATTTGGTTGCATTACCGGAGGCCTTGACGATAGTCGAATGGCCGCTCGGCCTGAAAAATGCGTTCATGCAAGCTTTATGAACCGCTTTCAGGTCCGCTTGGTGACCTCCGTTGACGATGCGAAAAATTGCGAAGAACCGGACATGCCGATCCTGGCCAGCGTTACCTGGGGACTACTTTGATCCATGCCCCGCGACCTGGCGACCGACCTCGGGATCGTATGCCGTCAATTTGGTGCTGCAGATTTTGGAGACGCGTTAATGGCGCATAACGAAGCAGTTGATGTGGTATTGGTCGGGGCAGGCATCATGAGTGCCACCCTCGCCGTACTGCTCAAAGAGCTCGACCCCAGCCTGAAGCTGGAAGTCGTTGAGCTGATGGATTCTGGCGCTGCGGAGAGTTCCAACCCGTGGAACAACGCCGGTACCGGCCACGCCGGGCTTTGCGAACTGAACTACACGCCGCCTGCGGCCGACGGTTCCATCGACATCAAAAAAGCCGTACACATCAACACCCAGTTCGAAGTTTCGAAGCAGTTCTGGGCGTATCTCACGCAAAAGGGCACTTTCGGCTCTTCGAAGTCGTTTATCGCCGCGGTGCCGCACCTGAGTTTTGTCCAGGGCGCGGAAGGCGTTTCGTTCCTCAAGACTCGCTATGAAGCCATGCGCAAGCATCACGCGTTTGCGTCCATGGAATACACCGAAGACAAGGCCACTCTCGCTGAGTGGATGCCGCTGATGATGCCCGGCCGCCCGGCCGATGAGCAGATCGCCGCGACCCGTGTGATGCACGGCACCGACGTCAACTTCGGCAACCTGACCAACCAGTTGCTCAAGCACCTGACCAGCACTCCGGATTCACAGGTCAAGTACTGCAAGCGCGTAACCGGCCTGAGCCGTAAAGGCGCGGGCTGGAGCGTCAGCATCAAGGACGTGAACAGCGGCAGTACTCGCGAAATCGACGCCAAATTCGTCTTCCTTGGCGCAGGTGGCGCGGCCTTGCCGTTGTTGCAAATGTCGGGCATCGAAGAAAGCAAAGGTTTTGGCGGCTTCCCGGTCAGCGGCCAGTGGCTGCGTTGCGACAACCCGGAAGTGGTCAAGCGTCACCAGGCCAAGGTCTACAGCCAGGCAGCCGTCGGTTCGCCGCCGATGTCCGTACCGCACCTGGATACGCGCGTGGTGGATGGCAAGAAATCCCTGCTGTTCGGGCCTTACGCCGGTTTCACCACCAAGTTCCTCAAGCACGGCTCGTTCCTGGATCTGCCATTGTCGGTTCGTGCCGCCAATATCGGACCGATGCTGGCCGTGGCCCGGGACAACATGGATCTGACCAAGTATCTGGTCAGTGAAGTCATGCAGTCCATGGAGCAGCGTCTTGAGTCTCTGCGCCGCTTCTACCCGGAAGCCAAGGCCGAAGACTGGCGCCTGGAAGTGGCCGGGCAACGGGTACAGATCATCAAGAAAGATCCCAAGAAAGGCGGCGTACTGCAATTTGGTACCGAACTGGTGTCTGCGAAGGACGGTTCTCTCGCGGCCCTGCTGGGCGCTTCACCTGGCGCTTCGGTAACAGTGTCGATCATGCTGGACCTGATCGACCGTTGCTTCCCGGAAAAAGCCCGTGGCGAGTGGGCTGCCAAGCTCAATGAGATCTTCCCGGCGCGGGAAAAGATTCTCGAAACCGATGCGCAACTCTATGAGCGCATCAGTACCGAGAACAACGAGCGCCTGGAGCTGATCGAAAAACGCAGCCCGGTACAGAGCATCGCGTGATCGCTCAGCCGTAAAAAAACGCCCTTCGGGGCGTTTTTTTTTGCTCTGAGGTTGCGATCAGCCGCGAGCTTTTTCGATCAGCTCGATGTATTCCTCGGCATTGCGCTGGTCCTTGATCAGGGCGATGAAGTCGTTGCCATGCTCGTCCTTGCCATCAAAGTCGTAACCGGCTTCGCGGAAGAACACCAGGAATCGCTCGAAATCATTGACCCGCAGGCCACGGTAGGCCTTGATCAGCTTGTGCAGCGACGGCGCTATGGCGTCGACCGGCTCGAAATCGAGAAACAACTTGATCTGCGCATCGCCGATCTCGTCTCCGATCAACTGTTTCTTATCTTTACGCATTGCTGACTCCAACTGAATCGCGGACATGTTAACCGGCGGGCAGTTTACCCCCCGCCCGGCTCAAGGCTCAACGCATACGCGCAGGTGTGGTGTGCAAATCGGCCCAGACGTGGCCGTTGGCATAGGTCAGGAACTGACAGTAAACCTTCTCGCTGCGCAGCAGATCGACCATCATCCGGTATTGGTTAACCGGGTAATACAGGGTCAGCACGCGGCTTTTCTCGTCGTAAGTCGGCTTCTTCAGGCTTTTGCTTTCGCCATCGAAATGGATCAACACCTCGGAAATGCTCGCGCCCTTGTTCAGCGGCTTGCCCTTGAGGCGCAGCAGGATCGGCGACGTAACCGGAATCGGTTGCTGATTGGACTGCCGCTGGCTGCCGATCACCACGGAATATTCAGTGATCTGCAACAACTGCTGCTGTTCGGGCTCGCCTTCCCGGACGTTCAGATCGTCGGGCGGCAGGTACTGGGCATGCATCGGCTCGGCTGAAACGCTTGCCACGAAGGGCAAACTGCACAACAGCGCCAACGTCGCGCTACGGATCAAAAACTTCATTTCGACTTCCCGCAAGGACTGGGCTGGCACTTTAGCATGGCGATCAACTACCTTCGGCACACAGGATTCGTAGGACCGGCTTTAGCCGGGAGGGCGGAAAGTCTGACGACGCAACTGCTGCGAATGTATCGACCTCCTCCCGGCTAAAGCCGGTCCTACGGGTTGTTATGAGAATCAAGACGGTATCTACAGGATTGGGTTCAATCCAACCAATTACATCCCTTTAACTGCATAAATGCCGGCCGCGTTGCGCCAGTAGCCTTTGTAATCCATGCCATACCCGAAGATGTAACGGTCGATGCACGGCAGGCCGACGAAATCGGCTTTCAGGTCCGGACGGGCTTTGCGGTCGTGGTCCTTGTCGATCAGCACGGCAGTGTGGACGGCGCTGGCACCGGCATGTTTGCAGAAGTCGACGATCGCGCCCAAGGTGTGACCTTCATCCAGAATGTCGTCGATGATCAGCACGTCGCGATCGATGAATGAAACTTCCGGCTTGGCTTTCCAGAACAGATCGCCGCCACTGGTTTCGTTGCGATAACGGGTCGCGTGCAGGTACGACGCTTCCAGTGGGAAATTCAGATGCGTCAGCAGTTTGCCAGCGAAGATTAGCCCGCCGTTCATCACGCAAAACACTACCGGGTTACGGTCGGCGAGTTCGGCATTGATCTGCGCACCGACCTTGGCGATAGAGGCTTCGACTTCGGCTTCAGTGTAAAGGCAGTCAGCCTCGCGCATGATTTGACGGATATGCTCGAGATCAGCAGACATGACGCTCTCCAATGGGGGCAGTGTGAGAAAAGCGGGCAAAGGTACGCATCCGCTCGGGTCAGGGCAAGCAATTCTGGACTAACGTGTCAGGATTCGTACGAAAACGCCGTATCACCCGTAGGACAGTAACAGCTGAATAGATTAACCTAGGCCGTTTTTTTGCCCCCCGCCGGAGCCTTTCCTTATGCCTGTCCGTGAAATCCGTCATCCGCTGATCCAGCACAAGCTCGGCCTGATGCGCCGTGCCGACATCAGCACCAAAAATTTCCGTGAGCTGGCCCAGGAAGTCGGCGCCCTGCTCACTTACGAAGCCACCGCTGACCTGCCGCTGGAAACCTACGACATCCAGGGTTGGGCCGGCACCGTGCAGGTCGAAAAGATCGCCGGCAAGAAGATCACCGTGGTGCCGATCCTGCGCGCTGGCATCGGCATGCTCGACGGCGTACTCACCCTGATTCCGGGCGCCAAGGTCAGCGCCGTGGGCGTGGCCCGCAATGAAAAAACCCTCGAAGCACACACCTATCTGGAGAAACTGGTCCCGGAAATCGACGAGCGCCTGGCGATGATCATCGACCCGATGCTCGCCACCGGCGGCTCGATGGTGGCGACGATTGACCTGCTGAAGAAAGCCGGCTGCAAGGAAATCCGCGCCATGGTGCTGGTTGCCGCGCCGGAAGGCATTGCCGCCGTCGAGCTTGCGCACCCTGACGTGACGATCTACACCGCGTCCATCGATGAGCGCCTCAACGAGCACGGCTACATCATTCCGGGCCTGGGCGATGCCGGTGACAAGATTTTCGGCACCAAGCAAAAGGACGCGTAATGAAGCAGGACGAGTTCAACGATCCACTCTGGCGCACGGTTTTATCGGGCGCGCAGATGCTCTTCGTGGCGTTCGGCGCGCTGGTATTGATGCCGCTGATCACCGGGCTGGATCCTAACGTCGCACTGTTTACCGCAGGCCTTGGCACCTTGCTGTTCCAGCTGGTGACCGGGCGGCAAGTGCCGGTTTTCCTGGCGTCGAGCTTTGCCTTCATCACGCCGATCATTCTCGCCAAGGGCCAGTTCGGCCTGGCCGCGACCATGGGCGGGATCATGGCGGCAGGTTTCGTCTACACCTTCCTCGGCCTGGCGGTGAAGATCAAAGGCACCGGTTTCATCGATCGCCTGCTGCCACCGGTAGTGATCGGCCCGGTGATCATTTCCATCGGCCTGGCCATGGCACCAATCGCCGCGAATATGGCGATGGGCAAGGCGGGCGACGGCGCGGAACTGATTCCATACAAGATCGCCATGTGGATTTCCATGCCTGCGCTGCTGACCACGCTGATCGTAGCGGTGTTCGGCAAAGGGATTTTCCGTCTGGTGCCGATCATTTCCGGGGTATTGGTGGGTTTTGCCCTGGCGTTTTATTTCGGCGTGGTCGACACCGCAAAAATCGCCGCCGCTCCCTGGCTGGCGCTGCCTGCGTTCACCGCTCCGGAATTCAACTGGCAGGCGATTCTGTTCATCGTGCCGGTGGCGCTGGCTCCGGCCATCGAACATATCGGTGGGGTGATCGCAGTCGGTAGCGTGACCGGACGCGACTATTTGAAGAAACCGGGCTTGCACCGCACCTTGCTGGGCGACGGGATTGCTACCACGGCAGCCGGTCTGTTCGGCGGGCCGCCCAACACCACCTATGCCGAAGTGACGGGCGCGGTGATGCTGACCAAGAACTACAACCCGAAGATCATGACCTGGGCGGCGATCTTTGCTATCAGCCTGGCGTTTATCGGCAAATTCGGCGCGCTGCTACAGAGCATTCCGGTGCCGGTGATGGGCGGGATTCTCTGCCTGTTGTTCGGTTCGATTGCGGCGGTGGGCATGAACACGCTGATTCGCCACAAGGTCGATCTGGCCGAAGCGCGCAATCTGGTGATTGTCTCGGTGACGCTGGTGTTCGGTATCGGCGGCGTGTTGATCGGCACCGGCAACGGCCCGGACGATTTCGGCCTCAAAGGGATTTCCCTGTGCGCCGTGACCGCGATAGCGCTGAACCTGCTGCTGCCGGGGAATGACAGCTGGAAGAACAAGCATCTGGATGATCAATTGCCGTAGGGCACGGCATTGATCCGTCGGACGTGGCATTGAACCGTAGCACCGGCTTTAGCCGGGAGGACATTCTCCCGGCTAAAGCCGGTCCTACGGCCTGACCTACAACATCAACGGCGCTCGCTCGCACAGGCGGTTCAGCGCCGCCGCCCAGTTCGGATCGTCGTTCAGGCACGGAATCAACACCAGCTCCTCGCCCCCCGCCGCCTTGAACTGCTCAGCGCCCCGATCACCAATCTCTTCCAGGGTTTCGATGCAGTCGGCGACGAACGCCGGGCACATCACCAGCAATTTCTTCACGCCCTGCGCAGCAAGCTCTTCGAGATGGGCTTCGGTGTAGGGTTCAATCCATTTCGCCCGGCCAAGCCTCGACTGGAACGACACCGACCATTTGCCATCGGCGATGCCCATCCGTTTGGCGAACGCGGCGGCGGACTGAATGCACTGGGCGCGATAACAGGTCGCCAGCACTTCCGGTGGTGCGGCCATGCAGCAATCCGGACCTTTCAAGCAATGACTGCGCGTCGGGTCAAGCTTGAGCAAGTGACGCTCCGGCAATCCATGAAAACTCAGCAACAGGTGATCATGCGGCTGCTGCAAATGCGGGCGGACGTTCTCCACCAATGCATCGAGGTATTCCGGCTGGTCGTAAAACGCCTGCAGGATCGAAAACTGCATCTTCATGCCTTTGCTGCGCACGACCCGTTTGGCTTCTTCGATAACCGTGGTCACCGTGCTGTCGGCAAACTGCGGATACAGCGGTGCCAGCGTGACCTTTTTGATGCCTTGACCGGAAAGGCGCGTCAGCACCGTTTCGATGGAAGGCTCGCCATAACGCATGGCCAGTTCCACCGGGCCGTGCGTCCACTCCTTGGTCATTGCCTGATGCAGGCGCTTGCTCAGCACCACCAGCGGCGAACCTTCGTCCCACCAGATCGAGGCGTAAGCGTGCGCGGACTGCTCGGGGCGCTTGATCAGGATCAGCGACACCAGCAAGCGACGAACCGGCCACGGCAGGTCGATAACGTAAGGGTCCATGAGGAATTGATTGAGGTAACTGCGCACGTCCGCCACCGAAGTGGAGGCCGGAGAACCCAGATTGACCAGCAACAACGCGTGATCGGTCATGCAACATCCTATTTCAGTGGCGGCCCAGCAAATCGTCGAGGGCTGCGTGCAGTTCGGTAAATCGAAAGGTAAAACCAGCCGCTTCAAGCCGCGCCGGGCGAGCCCGCTGCCCGCCGAGCAACAACACCGACAACTCGCCCATCAGTATTTTCAGGGCGAGACCGGGGAGCGGCATAAACGCCGGGCGATGCAGCACGCCAGCAAGGATCCTGGCGAATTCACGATTGCGCACCGGTGATGGCGCGCAGACATTATACGGACCCTGAGCGTCATCGTTTGTTAACAGAAAATCTATCGCGGCAATCTGGTCCTGGATGTGAATCCACGGCATCCACTGCCGCCCGCCGCCAATCGGCCCGCCCATGCCCAACTTGAAGGGCAACAATAATCGCTGCAGAAAACCACCTTCATTGGACAACACCAAACCCGTGCGAATGACCACCACGCGAACGCCCAGGGCCTCGGCACGTTGCGCGGTTTCTTCCCACGCGCCGCACAGCTTGCTGGCGAAATCTTCTTTGACCGGCTGCGCGGTCTCATCCAGTTCGCGCTCTCCGCCGTCGCCATACCAGCCCACGGCTGAGCCACTGATCATCACCCGAGGTTTTTGCTCGCGGCGCTCAAGCCAGGCCAGCAATTGTTCGGTCAGCCCGATGCGGCTGTCCCACAACAGCACCTTGCGCTTGCGGGTCCAGGGACGGTCGGCAATCGGCGCGCCAGCCAGGTTGATCACTGCATCCACCGGCTCTTCGCCCAGATCGTTGAGATGCGCGATGCCCCGCACCGACTCGCCACACAAACGCGTGACTTCCCTGGGGCGTCGACTCCAGACGGTGAGTTGGTGACCTTGTTTTTGCCAGAGTCGGCAGAGCTGACGTCCTAGCAATCCAGTACCGCCGGTCAGCAATATGTGCATGGCAGGTTTCCTTGCGTAGCGTTCGGGGCTATTGCGTAGTCTATTTTTCAGGACCCATGAATTCATAAGCCAAGGCTGTGCTTGAACGATAGGCCAAACCTGAGGAGCGTAAAGCGGGACTATCCGTTCGCATCGTCACAAAAAGGTTTTCAGAGACACCCGACTCAAGCTTGAGCCGTACGAGCAAGGGTCAGCAGCCTGCGCACAGCAGATGGCTGCAAGTTATACCAAAAAACAATATTGTACAGGTTTTAACTACGGCGTAGTCTGTGCAGACAAGGTAACGAGGCCCCTATGACTGTACCTATCGCAATCATCGGTACCGGCATCGCCGGACTCTCCGCCGCCCAGGCGTTAAACGCCGCCGGGCATTCCGTACATCTTTTCGACAAAAGCCGCGGCAGTGGCGGAAGGATGTCCAGCAAACGCAGTGATGCAGGCTCGCTCGACATGGGCGCCCAGTATTTTACTGCTCGCGACCGCCGCTTCATGACGGCTGTTCAGCAATGGCAAGCCCAGGGCTGCGTTGAACAGTGGACGCCTTCGCTCTACAACTTTCATGCAGGCCAGCTCAGCCCGTCCCCGGACGAGCAAGTGCGCTGGGTCGGCAAACCCGGCATGAGTGCGATTACCCGCGCCATGCTCGGCGATCTGCCCGTGACGTTTTCCTGCCGCATCACTGAAGTGTTTCAGGGTGAACATCACTGGAATCTGCAGGACGCGGAGGGCCAGAGCCATGGTCCGTTCAGCCACGTGGTGATCGCCACACCAGCACCTCAGGCCACGACGCTGCTGGCTGCTGCGCCGAAACTCGCAGGCGTGGCCGCCGGGGTGAAAATGGACCCGACCTGGGCCGTCGCCCTGGCCTTCAACAAACCCTTGGAAACACCGTTGGAAGGCTGCTTCGTACAGGACAGCCCGCTGGACTGGCTGGCGCGCAACCGCAGTAAACCCGGCCGCGACGTGACCCTCGACACGTGGGTGCTGCATGCGACCAGCAGCTGGTCCAAGCAGCATCTGGACATGCCCAAAGAAACCGTGATCGAGCATCTGCATGGCGCGTTTGCCGAGTTGATTGGCTGCGCGATGCCAGCGCCGAGTTTCAGCCTGGCCCATCGCTGGTTGTACGCGCGGCCCGCCAGCGCTCATGAATGGGGCGCGTTGTCCGACTCCGATCTGGGCATTTATGTGTGCGGCGACTGGTGCCTGTCCGGACGCGTCGAAGGCGCCTGGCTCAGCGGCCAGGAAGCTGCGCGGCGCTTGATGGAACACCTCAATTGAACCGGCTCAATCCCGGCAAACTGCTGCTGTCGAAGTGGACAGCAGCACAGCCGGTCAATCGCGAGAAACACTTTCTGGTCACCGAACTGTTTCGCGATGAAGCAGGCACGGTGCTGGAGATCGAACTACAAGCCGTGCTGACGCAACGCAGCGAGCGCCTGGCGTGGCAAACCTTGCAGAACGCTGACGCGTGGCGGATGGGCTGGAAGTAAATCCAGCTTCGGTCTGGCTCCAACGGGCGCCCCTACAAAACCTGTACAAATAATTTGACTTGTACAAATGCGAACCTATGATGGACTGAAGTTGTACAGAGACTTAAATCTGTATAAGTCCTGATCAGAGGTTTCGCCATGACCACGCCTGCAGTTCATAAACCGAAGCTCGGCATCAGCGCTTGTCTGCTGGGCGCCGAGGTGCGTTTCAATGGCGGTCATAAAGAATCTCAGCTGTGTACTCGTGCGCTGACCGAATACTTCGAGTTCGTTCCGGCCTGTCCCGAGGTCGCCATCGGCATGGGCATTCCCCGTGAACCGATCCGGCTGGTGGGCGACGCGCAACATCCGCAGGCGCTGGGCAGCGTCAATCGCGAACTGAACGTCACGCAGGCGTTGGCCGATTACGGTGTGCAGATGGCCACCGAACTGGACGACATCAGCGGCTATATCTTCATGCAGAAGTCGCCTTCGTGCGGGCTGGAGCGGGTCAAGGTTTACCGGGAAAACGGTGCACCTGTTGATGGCGGCGGGCGCGGCATCTATGCCCAGGCGTTTTGTGCGCGTCATCCCAACCTGCCAGTGGAAGAAGACGGTCGCCTCAACGACCCAGTGCTGCGGGAAAACTTTATTACCCGAGTGTTCGCCTATGCCGCCTGGCACCAATTGCTCAACGCTGGCCTGACCCGACGCAGCCTGACCGAATTTCACTCGCGCTATAAATATCAGCTGATGGCCAACAATCCGGTGCAGTACAAGGCGCTGGGCAAGCTGCTCGGCACCATGGGCCGCAGCGACCCGAATGACATCGCGACGCAGTATTTCAGCGACCTGATGAGCGCCCTGAAAAAATGCGCCACCCGCCGAACCCACACCAATGTCCTGCAGCACTTGACCGGCTACCTGAAACAGACCATCGACGCCGCCGACAAGCAGGAAATCCAGCAGCTGATCACGCAATACCATCAAGGCATCGTGCCGCTGATCGTACCGCTGACTTTGCTCAAGCATCACTTCCGCCAACACCCCGATCCGTATGTGGCGCTGCAGGTGTACATGCAGCCCCATCCGGAAAACCTCAGCCTGCGGAATGCGCTCTGAACCATGAATGAAATCCCTCCTGCCGATCACGAAAGTGAAGCCGAGCCCGAGCTGGAAAGCGGCTGGCTGCCGATTCGTGAGGTTGCCCGGCAAACCGGCGTCAACGCCGTCACGCTGCGCGCCTGGGAACGCCGCTATGGTTTGATCGTCCCGCATCGCACGCCCAAGGGGCATCGTCTGTATTCCGATTACCACGTGCTGCGGGTCATGAATATTCTGACCTGGCTCAACCGTGGCGTTTCGGTCAGCCAGGTCAAGCATCTGATCGACAGTCGCCAGCCAGACGCCAGCGTGCCGGGTAACGATTGGGATGCTTTGCGGCGAACCCTGGTAACTCACATCGGCGAACTGGCCGAACGCCGGGTCGACGACGTGTTCAATCAGGCGATGTCGTTGTATCCGCCGCGCACGCTGTGCCAACAGCTACTGCTGCCGTTACTGGCCGAGCTGGAATGCCGCTGGCAAGGGCAGTTCGGCGGGCAAATGGAGCGCGTGTTCTTTTACTCCTGGCTGCGCAGCAAGCTCGGCGCGCGGATCTATCACAACAATCGCCAGCTGAGCGGCGCACCCGTGTTGTTGGTCAATCACTCCGATCTGGCATTGGAACCTCATCTGTGGCTGACAGCCTGGCTGGTGAGCAGCAACGACTGCGCGGTGGAAGTATTCGACTGGCCACTCCCGGTCGGCGAACTGGCCCTGGCCAGTGATCTGCTCGAACCGCGCGCGGTGCTGCTGTATTCAAGCAAGGCCTTGAACATCAGCCTGCTGCCCAAGTTGCTGGCCAATATCACCTGCCCCGCGCTGCTCGCCGGATCGGCCGTGCGCATTCATTACAACGAACTCAACGTGGCGCCGACCCGCATCGAAGGCCTGGCCCTCGCGGAAGGTCCGCTTGGCGCGCAAACCGCCTTGCAAGAGCTGGGGCTTATCTAAGGAATGACTATGCAACTGCTTTGGCTGCGCAGTGATTTGCGCACTCACGACAACACTGCACTGACCGCTGCCATGGAGCAGGGTCCGGCAGTGGCCGTCTACCTGATCAGCCCCGAGCAATGGCGGCGTCATGATGATGCGCCGTGCAAAGTGGATTTCTGGCTGCGTAATCTGGTGGAACTGGAAAAAGCCCTGAGCGGGTTGAACGTGCCGTTGTTGATTCGCCACGCTGACACCTGGGATCAGGCGCCGGACGTGTTGCGCCAATTGTGCCGTGAACTGCACATCGAACGCGTGCATGCCAACGAAGAATATGGCATCAACGAAACCCGCCGCGATCTGGCCGTGGCGAACGCCCTTGAGCAGGACGGCATCCACTGGCGCAGCTATCTGGATCAACTGTTCTTCAAGCCCGGCACCGTACTGACCAAGACCGGCAACTATTTCCAGGTGTTCAGCCAGTTCCGCAAGGTCTGTTATGCGCGTATGCATCAGGCCATGCCGCGCCTGATTCACGCGCCGCATAAACAGCAGGCGCTGAGCATCGTCAGCGATTCGATACCGACGCAGGCGCAAGGTTTCGCGACGCCGAGTGTCGCGCTGCAAGCCTTGTGGCCTGCCGGTGAAGACGAAGCACAACGCCGACTGGAAGCGTTCAGCGACGAACAGATCGACTATTACCGCAGCGAACGCGACTTCCCGGCCAAGCCCGGGACCAGCCAGCTATCGGCGTATCTCGCGGCCGGGGTGATTTCCCCGCGTCAGTGCCTGCATGCGGCGTTGATCAGCAACCATGGCGAGTTCGAAACCGGCAGCATCGGCGCAGTCACCTGGATCAACGAGTTGCTGTGGCGCGAGTTCTACAAACACATTCTGGTGGGCTACCCGCGCGTCTCGCGGCATCGCGCATTTCGTCCCGAGACCGAAGCGCTGAAATGGCGCGATGCCCCGCAAGAGCTGACGGCCTGGCAACAAGCCCGCACCGGCCTGCCGATCATTGATGCCGCCATGCGCCAATTACTGGAAACCGGCTGGATGCACAACCGGTTGCGCATGGTGGTGGCGATGTTTTTGACCAAGAACCTGCTGATCGACTGGCGTGAAGGCGAGCGTTTCTTCATGCATCATCTGATCGATGGCGATCTGGCCGCGAACAATGGTGGCTGGCAGTGGAGCTCTTCCACTGGCACCGATTCGTCGCCTTATTTCCGGATCTTCAACCCGCTGGCCCAGTCGGAAAAATTCGACGCCGAAGGCCTCTTCCTCAAGCAATGGCTGCCGGAACTGGCCGGGCTGAACAAAAAAGAAGTGCACAACCCGGCAGCGGCCGGCGGCCTGTTTGGTGTGGCTGATTACCCGAAACCCATTGTCGATCTGAGCAGCAGCCGCGCCCGTGCCCTGGCCGCGTTCAAAGCGCTGCCCCATCGCCAACCTGCTGCCGAGCCAAGCCATGAGTGATTTCCTGCGGCGTTTCGCCCGTGACTTTGCCGCGCTGGACAAAACCAGCCTGCATCGCCTCGGCACCTTGTACAGCGACGACGCGGTGTTCACCGATCCGCTGCACAAGATCCGGGGCCTCGCGAACATGCAGGACTACTTCGCCCAGCTGTACGCCAATGTCACCCAGCTGCATTTCGATTTTTACGCTTTCGACGAAGTGGCAACGGGCAGCGGTTACTTGCGCTGGACCATGAGTTACGCACATCCGCGCCTGGCCAACGGCCGCCTGATCCGCGTCGATGGCTGCTCGCACCTGCTCTGGCGGGACAAGGTTTATCAACACCGGGATTACTTCGATGCCGGCGCATTGCTTTACGAGCACCTGCCAATCATGGGTCGGGGCATTTCGTGGCTGAAAGGGAGACTGGCATGACCGATCCAAACGCGCGCCGCATCTGGCTGACTGGCGCCAGCAGCGGCATTGGCCTGGCACTGGCCGAGCAGCTGCTCAAGGACGGTCATTTGCTGGCGCTGACCGCCCGCACCGTCAAGCCCCTTGAAGACCTGGGAAACCGGTATCCCGGACAAGTGCTGCTGGCCCCGGGCGATGTCACCGACGGCGAGCAAGTCACGGCAATCGGCGACCGGATCAACCAGCTCTGGGGTGCGCTGGATACCGCGATACTCAACGCTGGCACCTGCGAATACATCGACAGTAGCCACTACGACGCGGCGCTGTTCGAACGTGTGGTGCGCACCAATCTGCTGGCCAGTTCCTATTGCGTGCAGGAAGCGCTGCTCTTGCTGCGCAATGGCCGTGAACCTCACCTGGTTGGCGTTTGCAGTTCGGTCACCTTTCTGCCGTTGACCCGCAGCGAAGCTTACGGCGCGTCCAAGGCCGGCTTGCGCTATCTGTTCGAGTCGTTGCGCGTTGACCTGGCCCAGGAAAACATCGATGTCACCGTGGTCAGCCCAGGTTTTGTCGATACACCGCTGACTGCCAAAAACGACTTTGCCATGCCCATGCGCTGGTCGGCGCAAAAGGCCGGCAAGCACATCGCCGAACGCCTGCAGCGTAGTCGCCGTCCGCTGGAAATCGCCTTCCCCTTACCCTTCATCCTGATGCTGCGCCTGTTGTCGCTGTTGCCGACGCGTCTGCAACTGGCCCTGGGCAAACGCATGGCACGCGCTCCGGCCAAGGACGAGCGATGAAAATCGCCATCATTGGCAGCGGCATTGCTGGCCTGACCAGTGCTTATCTGCTCAACCGCTCGCATGACATCACGGTGTTCGAGGCGGCGGACTGGATCGGCGGTCACACCCATACGGTGGATGTTCAAGTCAACGGTCGCGAGTACGCCATCGATACCGGCTTCATCGTGTTCAATGACTGGACGTATCCGAACTTTATTCGCTTGCTGGAAACCCTCGGCGTCGGCTTCAAGCCCACCGAAATGAGTTTTTCAGTCAGCGATCCAAAAAGCCGCACCGAATACAACGGCAACAATCTCAATAGCCTGTTCGCCCAGCGCAGCAATCTGTTGTCGCCAACGTTCTGGGGCATGCTGCGCGATATCCTGCGCTTCAATCGCGAAGCGCTAGATGATCTGCAAAGCCAGCGCATCGCCGCCGACACCACCTTGGGTGCCTACCTGAAAAGTGCCGGCTATGGGCAGCGCTTTACCGAGCATTACATCGTGCCCATGGGCGCGGCGATCTGGTCGATGTCCCTGGCGGACATGCTGGCCTTCCCGTTGCAGTTCTTCGTGCGGTTTTTCAAGAATCACGGGCTGCTGTCCGTCAACCACCGCCCGCAGTGGTGCGTCGTCGAAGGCGGTTCCAGTCAATATATCGAGCCGCTGACCGCTTCGTTTCGCCAACACATTCGCCTGGCCTGCCCGGTTCACAGCGTTCAGCGTGGCGCGCAATGCGTGACGATCAACAGTGCGGCGGGCAGCGAGCGCTTCGATAAGGTGATTTTCGCCTGCCACAGCGATCAGGCCCTCAAGCTGCTGGCGGAACCGACCGCCACTGAGCAGGAAATCCTGGGCGCCCTGCCCTATGCCGAAAACGACGTGGTGTTGCATACCGACATCGGCCTGCTGCCCAAACGGCGGTTGGCGTGGGCCAGCTGGAATTATCGACTGGGCGGCGATGCGCAGCAGATGGCCGCCGTCACTTACGACATGAACATCCTGCAGGGCATCGAAAGCGACACCACGTTCTGCGTCAGCCTGAACCAGACCGCCGCCATCGATCCGCAGAAAATCCTCGCTCGCTACAGCTATTCCCATCCGCAATACAGCCTGGCCGGCGTTGCAGCCCAGGCGCGCTGGCAAGAACTCAACGGCGCCAACCACACCTGGTTCTGTGGCGCGTATTGGGCCAATGGCTTCCACGAAGACGGCGTGGTCAGCGCTCTGCGCGTGGCCGCCGAGTTTGGAGAATCCCTGTGAACAGCGCCCTGTACAGCGGCTGGATCAGCCATCGCCGATTCGCGCCGAAGGCCCACGACTTCCGTTATCGGATCGGCCTGCTGTATCTGGATCTGGACGAACAAGCGGCGGT
This sequence comes from Pseudomonas sp. G.S.17, assembly GCF_038096165.1. Lineage (NCBI taxonomy): Bacteria > Pseudomonadati > Pseudomonadota > Gammaproteobacteria > Pseudomonadales > Pseudomonadaceae > Pseudomonas > Pseudomonas viridinivis. Next base: position 1,135,841 of record NZ_CP151076.1, on the reverse strand, counting down.
GTTCGGTTTGTCGCCGCTGGCCGGGGAGCGACGATTTGCGGCGTTTTCCTTTCGCGAAACGGACTATCTGCACGCGCTGACCGGATGCGGCGTGCCGCTCATCGAAGCCGTGCGCGAACGGGTCAACGCGGCGCTCGGCCACATGCCGCTGGGCAAGGTCTGCCTGCTGACCCAGGCGCGTAGCTGGGGTCTGGCGTTCAATCCGGTCAGTTTCTTTTATTGCCATGAGCGGGACGGCACGCTCGCGGCGATCCTCTGCGAAGTCACCAATACGCCCTGGGGCGAGCGTTATCACTACGTGCTGCCCGCCAATGGCGAAGGTCATCAGCATTTCGCGGTGGCAAAGGCGTTCCACGTGTCGCCGTTTTTGCCACGGGACCTTGAATACCGCATGAGCTTCAGCCAGCCCGCCGCCCGTCTTGGTGTGCACATGGCCGACTGGCAGGGCGAGCTGAAGATGTTCGACGCCACGCTGAACCTCGAGCGCCAGGATCTGAATCGCCAGACGCTGCATCGCTATCTGCTGACGTTCCCGTGGATGACCGCCAAGACCTGTCTGGCGATCTATTGGCAAGCCGTGCGTCTGTTCATCAAACGTATCCCGATTTTTCCGCACCAGGCCGCAGAAGGCGAATTTCGCACCGCCGCCGCGCAACCCAAGGACCAGCACCATGAAAAGCAGTAGCAGTGGGTTTTCTGCCAATCTGGGGACCAACAGCCTGACCGCCAACCTCCTGCGCCGTGGGGTGCTGCGCCAGTTGGAGAAGTTGCGCGCCGGGCAATTGGTCGTCGTCGAGGGCGATGAGCGTTATGTGTTCGGCCGGGCCGGCGCGCCGTTAATGGGTGAGATCCATGTGCTGGATTCGGCCACCTGGGGCATGGTCGCCAGCTCCGGTTCGATCGGCGCGGGCGAAGCGTTTATCCACGGTTACTGGACTTCGCCGGACCTGACTGCGGTGATCCGGGTTTTCGTCAGCAATCTGGATGTGCTCGATGGCATGGAAGGCGGGATGGCCCGTCTTGGGCGGCCGTTCATTCAGAGCCTGCACTGGCTCAATCGCAACACGCGGGAAGGCTCGCAGAAAAACATCGCGGCACACTACGATCTGGGCAACGAGCTGTTCGAGCAATTCCTCGACCCGACCATGATGTATTCCGCCGCACAATTCCTCACTCCCGAAGACACGCTGGAGCAGGCGCAGCTGAACAAGCTGGAGCGCATCTGCCAGAAACTGGGGCTCAAGGCGGACGATCATTTGCTGGAAATCGGCACCGGCTGGGGCAGCATGGCGATCTATGCGGCCCAAAATTACAGTTGCCGAGTCACCACCACGACCTTGTCGAAAGAGCAATTCGCCTATACCGAACAGCGCATCACCCAACTGGGCCTGCAGGATCGAATCACCTTGCTGCTCAAGGATTACCGCGACCTGACCGGGACGTTCGACAAGCTGGTTTCCATCGAGATGATCGAAGCCGTCGGCCATCGTTTTCTGCCGACCTATTTCAAGCAGTGTTCGCACTTGCTCAAGGACAACGGCTTGATGCTGCTGCAAGCCATCACCATTCGTGAGCAGCGCTACGAGCAAGCCAAGCGCAGTGTCGACTTCATTCAGCGCTATATCTTCCCCGGCGGCGCGTTGCCGTCTGTGCACAAAATGATCGAAATCGTCGGCCGTGACACCGACATGAACCTGCTGCACATGGAGGATTTCGGCCTGCATTACGCGCGCACCTTGCGTTTGTGGCACGAGAATTTCAGCCACGCCCATGGTTATTTGATGGAGTTGGGTTACGACGACTACTTCCTGCGCCTGTGGGAGTTTTACCTGTGTTATTGCGAAGGCGGTTTTCTCGAACGCACCATCGGCACGGCGCAACTGCTGCTGGCCAAACCGGCCGCCTTGCCGCAACCGTTGCTGGGTCGCTTCGATGCTTAAACAGATCGCCAACGCCGCGCTGTTCCAGGCGGGCTGGTTCGCCTGTGTCATCGGCGGTGACAGCTTCTGGTTGCTGATCCCGATTGGCGTACTGCTCGTGCATCTGCTGTGGATAAGTTCGTGGGCGGCAGAAGGCAAGCTGCTGCTGTGGATAACCGGGCTGGGCACGATTCTCGACAGTGCGCTGCTGATGCTGGGGGTATTTGATTTCGATGCGGGCGGGCCGCTGATTCCGCCATGGCTGATGCTGCTGTGGGCGATCCTGGCGACGACGTTAAATCACTGCCTGAGCTGGACCGCCAAACCCTGGTGGCGCGCCAGCCTGCTGGGCGCGATCGGCGGGCCGATGTCGTATTACGCCGGTTCGCAATTGGCCGGCGTGCATCTGCCGCTAGGCCTGTGGCCGAGCATGTTTGTCCTGGCCGTGATATGGGCGGCGGTGTTCCCTTTGCTGCAATGGCTGGCCGGGTATTTTCAGGCACTGCAGCCCGATCAACAGCGCGGGCACCGGTCAGGCATTCCACACGAGTGACCTGTGCTGGCATACACTGCGCGCCTATGACGCCGACCCTGATCCCGACCAATCAAATCCCCACAGAAACCGCAGTGACCTGCTCGACCTGTGCGGCCTGCTGTTGCCAGCTGGAAGTGATGCTGATCACCGACACCGGCGTGCCTGAACGCTACATCGACAATGACGACTGGGGCGGCGAAGTCATGCTGCGCCTGGATGATGGTTGGTGTGCGGCACTGGATCGCAACAGCATGATGTGCACGATCTATGAAAAGCGACCGCTGATCTGCCGCGAGTTCGAGACGGGCTCGGAGGATTGCATGAATGAGCGGCGGGGGATTGAGACCGCTTATTTATAAGGCGAGCAATATAAATACAATCTGTGGGAGATTCTATGTTTGAGGGCAACCCACAGATGCCGCAGATGTGGCGTCTGCACCGACGCCTTCCCGGATAAATCCGGTCCCACGGGATGACCGCATTTCACCTGTGGGAGCAAGCTTGCTTGCGAAGGCGATATTCAGACCCGAAAATCAGGCCGGATATGATTGACTCTTCGCGAGCAAGCTCGCTCCCACAATTCAATGCCCGATCGACCCGAAAGCTTACAGCGGCATCGTGTAATGCAACGCGTAGCTTTCAATACCATCGTTTGGCTCTTTGATACCTGCGTTTGAATAGTGCGTCGCGCGGATACCTACTTCATGTCCGCCGGCAAAGCGCAGACCGAAGCCGATGCGGTCTTCAAAGTTGAAGGCTGAACCCAGTTTGTTGTCTTCTACTTGCGTGTGGGAAAAAACCGCTACACCAATGCCCGCTTCAATGTAGGGCTTGACGGTTTCGCCGGAAAACTCATAAACGAACACCGGGGAAAACGACAGGCTATTGTTGCTAGAGCGTTTGTCGCCATCCCAGTACGTGTAAGCCCCGTCCCAATAGCCGGTCAGGCGGCCCACATCGCTCTGCAGCCAGCTCTTGTCCCAGTCAAACTTCATACCCAGCCGATAAGTCTGTGTTTCTTCGCCGGTTTGACCCACCGAGAACTCGACACCTGCGGCTTGAGCGGTGGTATTGACCCCCGCGAGTGCGGCCGCAATCGCGGCCAAACAAAGAAGACGCTTCATCAGAAACTTCCTACTCGATTGCAGTTATAAGGATTTTTACTTCACCAGATTCGCTATAGAAATCCGGAGCCGCACGATAGTTCAGTGCAAAACAGTGCATTTCACGATTTTTTTACAAATCGAAGCTTCTCACACTGTCAGATTTTTTCCAGAGTACGGGTAGGATGTTTCTGAATTTAGTTGGATTCGCACTTGTCCAGAACAGCGTTTCCCGAGCCGGAATATCGGCCAACAGGTCGTTCTGGATCAGCAGTCGCTGGAGTTGCCGGGCAACTGCGCCGCCCGTATCGATCAGGCTGATCGACTCCGGGATCATTTCGCGCAGCAAGGGCTTTAGGAAGGGATAGTGGGTGCAGCCAAGAATAATCGTGTCGCAGCCTTCGGCCAGCAGCGGATCAACGTAGCTTTGCAGCAATGCGCGAATGGTCGGGCTGAACAGATCGCCGCTCTCGATCAACTCCACCAGACCAGGGCACGGCTGGGTGACGACCCGCACATCGCCGGCAAAACGATCAAGCAACGCAGCAAATTTAGCGCTTTGCAGGGTTCCCGTGGTGGCCAATACACCGACCACGCCACTGCGAGTGGCAGCCGCCGCCGGTTTGACCGCAGGCTCCATGCCGACAATTGGCCAGTCTGGATAACGCTCGCGCAACTGAGCAGCGGCGGCAGCGGTCGCCGTATTGCACGCCAGGACCAGCGCCTTGGCGCGCTGCTGGTGAAAAAAATCGGCGATGATCAGGCAGCGCTGGCGAATGAATTCCGGGGTCTTCTCGCCATACGGGATGTGCCCGCAATCGGCGACGTACAGCAGCGACTCATTCGGCAACAGGTTGCGGATTTCACCCAGCACTGAAAGGCCGCCGACACCTGAATCGAAAACACCTACCGGCGCATCACTCGCTCTACTCATGCTTGCCCTGTTCGCTGGCTGCTCCACAGACACTGCATCCCGGATCACGCTTGACCTTCAATTCGCGAAAACGGGTGGTCAATGCATCGATCAATAACAGGCGTCCCACCAACGGCTCGCCGAATCCAGCCAGCAGCTTCAGCGCCTCAAGGGCTTGCAGACTGCCGACCAAGCCGACCAGCGGGCCGATCACGCCGGCTTCGCTGCAAGTCAGTTCCGCTTCGCTGCCGTGACCGTATAAACAGTGGTAACACGGGCTCTCCGGACGGCGCGGGTCGAACACCGACAACTGCCCTTCCAGACGAATCGCCGCGCCACTGACCAAGGGTTTGCGTCCCGCAACACAAGCCGCATTGACCGCGCCACGGGTGGCAAAGTTATCCGAGCAGTCGAGGACCAGATCCACGGCATCAACGGCGGCAGCGAGGGAGTCATCGTCCAGGGCGCGGCGATGGGCGACCAGCTTGATTTCGGGATTGATCGCCGTCAGCCGGGCAATGGCCGAATCGACCTTGCTCAACCCGACGCTGGACGTGTCATGAATGATCTGGCGTTGCAGGTTGGTCAGGTCGACCGTGTCGAAATCCGCCAGATGGAGCTCGCCGACACCCGCCGCCGCCAGGTACAACGCCACGGGCGAACCCAGGCCACCGAGGCCGACGATCAATACCCGGCTTTGCTTGAGACGCAGCTGGCCGTCGATGTCGACATGCTGCAACAGAATCTGTCGGCTGTAGCGCAACAGCTCCGCGTCAGTCAGCACGGCATGCGTCCGAAGGTGATGCGTTCGTGCTCACCCAGATCGCGACGAGTCTGGATTTTTTCGAAACCATGGCTGCTAAGCAGATCACGCACGGCGACACCCTGATCGTAACCATGCTCCAGCAGCAACCAGCCACCGGCGTTCAGGTGCGCCGGGGCCTGATCGACGATCAGGCGCAGGTCATCCAGACCGTCGGCACCGGCGACCAGCGCGCTGCTGGGCTCGAAACGCACGTCCCCGGCGACCAGATGCGGATCTTCCGAGGCGATATAAGGTGGGTTGCTAATGATCACGTCGAACTGCTGGCCTTCGATGGCGCTGAACCAATGGCTGTTCAGGACCTTGGCGTTGTCCAGGTGCAGACGCTGGCGATTGCGCTCGGCAAGGGCCACGGCTTCGATCACCCGATCCACCGCCGTCACCTGCCAAAGCGGACGCTCGCTGGCCAGTGCCAGGGCGATTGCGCCAGTGCCGGTGCCCAGATCCAGAACTTTGGTCGGCGCAAAGCCCGGTACCAGTTCCAGTGTCGCCTCGACCAGCATTTCGGTTTCCGGACGAGGAATCAGCGTGTGTGGCGCCACTTCCAGGTCCAGCTTCCAGAAACCCTGCTGGCCGAGAATGTAGGCCACCGGCTCGCCGGTCCGGCGCCGTTGCAGATAGGACGCGAAGGTCAGCGCGGCTTCGCTGCTGACGATGCGCTCCGGCCACGTGTGCAGAAAACTACGCGGTTTACCCAGCGCGGCGGCCAGTAACAATTCGACATCCAGACGCGCGGTCGGCGAATCGGGAAGCTCTGCGCTTCTTAACAAGCTGGCGATGATGGTCATTTACTCACCCAATGCCGCAAGTTGATCTGCCTGATATTCGGCGAGCAGCGGCTCTATCACTGCATCGACCCCGCCGGCCAAAACTTCATCCAGGGAGTACAAGGTCAGATTGACGCGGTGATCCGTTACTCGTCCCTGAGGGAAATTGTAGGTACGAATGCGTTCGGATCGATCACCCGAACCCACCAGCAGTTTACGCTCGCTGGCAATGGCGTTGGCCGCAGCGCTGGTTTGCTGATCGTTGAGTTTGGCAGATAACCAGGACATCGCGCGGGCGCGGTTCTTGTGCTGCGAACGCTCTTCCTGACATTCGACGACGATACCCGACGGAAGATGGGTAATACGCACCGCCGAGTCGGTCTTGTTCACGTGCTGACCGCCAGCGCCGGAAGACTTGTAGGTATCGACGCGCAAGTCCGACGGGTTGATTTCAATGACTTGATGCTCATCGGGCTCGGGCAACACCGCGACGGTACAGGCCGAGGTGTGGATACGACCCTGGGATTCGGTCTCGGGGACACGCTGTACACGGTGCGCGCCGGATTCGAACTTGAGCTTGCCGTAAACGTTCTCGCCTTCGACCCGGGCAATCACTTCTTTATAGCCGCCATGCTCGCCGATGTTTTCCGAGAGGATCTCCACCCGCCAGCCACGCCGCTCGGCGTAACGCGAATACATGCGGAACAGGTCGCCGGAGAAAATCGCCGCCTCGTCGCCACCGGTACCGGCACGAATTTCGAGGAACACGTTGCGCCCGTCGTTGGGGTCCTTGGGCAGCAGCATGCGCTGCAGCTGGCTTTCCAGCTCAACCAGCAATTGCTTGGTCTCGCGGACTTCCTCGACGGCCATTTCACGCATGTCCGGATCGCTGTCCTTGAGCAGCGCCTGGGCGCCGTCCAGATCAGCCAGAGCCTTGAGCAGCAGTTTATAAGCCTCGACGATCGGCTCGACCTCGGCGTATTCCCGGGAATAGGCGCGAAATTTGTTCTGGTCGGAAATGACTTCCGCATCGCCAAGCAACGCAGTCAATTCCTCGAAGCGGTCGCTGAGGATATCCAGCTTATTGAGCAGTGACGCTTTCATTGCGGGGGTTTATCCGTCGAGCCCTCGTTAAGGGCAAAAAGTTCCTGGGCCATGGCCAGCGCATCGAGGCGACCTTCAGCAGACAGTTTTTTCAGTTGCACACTGGGTGCATGCAGCAATTTATTGGTCAGGCCGCGCGCCAGTTGCACCAGCACTTCTTCGGCATTGGCGCCGTTGGCCAGCATGCGTTGCGCCTTGAGCAGCTCTTCGTCACGCAGGCGCTCGCTCTGCTGGCGATAAGCGCGCAGCACATCGACCGCAGCCAGTTCGCGCAGGCGGAACATGAATTCGTCGGCGCCAATGGTCACCAGCTGCTCGGCAGCCATCGCGGCGCCCTGACGGCTTTTCATGTTTTCGGCGACCACTTCGTGCAGATCGTCGACGGTATACAGGTAAACGTCGTCCAGCTCGCCGACTTCCGGCTCGATATCCCGGGGTACGGCGATATCGACCATGAAAATTGGCTTGTGCTTGCGCAGCTTGAGTGCACTTTCCACCGCGCCCTTGCCCAGAATCGGCAACTGGCTGGCAGTGGAGCTGATCACGATGTCGCTGTTGACCAGTTCGGCCGGGATATCCGCCAGCAACACCGCGTGGGCGCCAAACTCTGCGGCCAGGATGCTCGCGCGTTCCAGCGTCCGGTTGGCGACCACGATGCGCTTGACGCCCAGGTCGTGCAAATGGCGGGCGACCAGACTGATGGTCTCGCCCGCGCCAATCAGCAAGGCCTGGCTGCGTTGCAAGTCACTGAAGATCTGCTTGGCCAGGCTGACGGCGGCAAAAGCCACGGAAACCGGGTTTTCGCCGATGGCCGTGTCAGTACGCACCTGTTTGGCGGCACTGAACGTGGCCTGAAACAGCCGGCCCAGCAACGGACCGATGGTTCCGGCTTCCCGGGCCACGGCATAGGCTGATTTCATCTGGCCCAGGATCTGCGGTTCGCCCAACACCAGCGAGTCGAGGCCCGAGGCGACGCGCATCATGTGGCGCACGGCGGCATCGTCCTCGTGCACATAGGCACTGGCACGCAATTCTTCAAGGCTCAGCTGGTGATAGTCGGCCAGCCAGGCCAGGATGGATTCGGACGCGAGTTCGTCGTGTTCGATGTACAACTCACTGCGGTTGCAGGTCGAGAGGATCGCGGCTTCGCGGCTGTTGGTCAGGCGGCAGAGCTGCTGCAAGGCCTCAACTAACTGTTCAGGCGTAAATGCCACGCGCTCGCGGACGTCTACCGAGGCAGTCTTATGGTTAATACCAAGTGCAAGGAAGGCCATTCAAGGTCGCTGATGGTGACGTGAAGCCGGCAATTGTCCTACTTCAATAGATTCAGAACAACCACCGCAGACTATTGTCCTAGTACAGCCGCTGCATAAACGCCTCAAAACGGGACCTGCGGCCTGCAAAAAAACGCACACCCAGCAGTTTTCCAACCGGCTGTGGGTTTGCTTCCAGCCTTGTGTCATGATGCCCAGACCGCAGGTAAGTCGTCCCTTCTTATATATGAATAGATCCTCCGCGTTATTCCTCGCCCTTGTCTTTCTGAGCGGCTGCCAGTCGATGGCCCCCGTTGAACCACAGGCAACGCCTGTGCCGAAGGACACGACTCCAGCGCCTGACGCCAAGCCTCAGGTCTATGGATCGTTCACTCAGGAAACCTTTGTCAGCCTGATGAGCGCCGAGCTCGCGGGTCAGCGCAATCGTTTCGATATCGCCCTGGACAACTACGTCACCCAGGCGATCAACACTCAGGATCCCGGTGTTTCCGAGCGCGCGTTCCGGATCGCCGAGTACCTGGGCGCCGACCAGGCTGCGCTGGACACCTCGCTGATCTGGGCCAGGAACGACCGAACCAATCTTGAAGCCCAGCGCGCCGCCGCGATTCAGCTGGCCCGCGCCGGTCGCTATGACGACTCCATGGTCTACATGGAAAAGGTCCTTCAGGGTCAGGGCGACACACATTTCGATTTTCTTGCGCTGTCCGCTTCGGAAACCGATCCCGAGACGCGCAATGCGCTGCTCAAAAGTTTTGACCGGCTGCTCGCCAAATACCCGAACAACGGCCAGCTGATTTTCGGCAAGGCGCTGCTGCTGCAACAGAACGGCGACGCCGAGAACTCCCTGAAGCTGCTGGAAGACAATCCGCCAAAAGAAGGTGAAGTGGCGCCGATCCTGCTGCGCGCCCGCCTCCTGCAAGGCATGGATCGCGGCAAGGAAGCGTTGCCGATCCTCGAAAAAAGCATCAAGAAATACCCGGACGACAAACGCCTGCGCCTGACTTACGCGCGCATGCTGGTTGAACAGAACCGCATGGCGGACGCCAAGGTGCAGTTTTCCAGCCTCGTCCAGCAATTCCCTGAAGACGACGATCTGCGCTACTCCCTGGCGCTGGTGTGCCTGGAAGCCAAGGCTTGGGACGAAGCGGCTGGCTACCTCGAAGACTTGATCGCCCGTGGCGCACACGTCGACTCAGCGCACCTGAATCTGGGCCGCATCCACGAAGAACGCAACGATCCACAAAGCGCTCTGGCTGAATACGCCCAAGTGGGTCCCGGCTCCGATTTCCTGCCCGCGCAGCTGCGTCAGGCCGATATCCTGATGAGTAACGGCAGCGCCGCCGAAGCCTCGAAACGCCTCGCCGAAGCCCGTGAAGCGCAACCCGATTACGCCATTCAGCTGTACCTGATCGAAGCCGAAACCCTGGCCAACAACAACCAGGCCGAACGTGGCTGGCAAGTGTTGAATCAGGCGCTCAAGCAATACCCGGATGATCTGAACCTGCTGTACACCCGGGCGATGCTGGCCGAAAAGCGCAACGATCTGGCACAAATGGAAAAAGACCTGCGCACGATTCTCAAGCGCGAACCGGAAAACGTCATGGCCCTGAATGCCCTGGGTTACACCTTGTCGGATCGCACGACACGGTATGCCGAGGCCAAGGACCTGATCGAAAAAGCTCACACCCTGAACCCGGATGACCCGGCTGTTCTCGACAGCCTCGGCTGGGTGAACTACCGCCTGGGCAACCTGGATGAAGCCGAACGCCTGCTGCGCCAGGCTCTGGAACGCTTCCCGGACCACGAAGTCGCTGCCCACCTCGGCGAAGTGCTGTGGGCCAAAGGCGAGCAGCGCGAAGCCCGTAAAATCTGGGGCAAAGCCCTGGAGCAGCAACCCGACAGCCCTATTTTGCGCAGCACTTTGCGGCGCCTGACCGGATCCGAGACTCTTTAATTCTATGTTTTTGCGCCACGTAATCGTATTCAGCCTCATTGCCCTGCTCGCCGGCTGCGCCGGTATTTCCTCCCGCGAAGCCCTGGAAGGCAAGGGAGATCCGGCGCAATGGCGCCAGCACAAACAGCAGCTGAGCAGCCTCGATGGCTGGCAGATCAACGGCAAGGTCGGCATCCGTGCGCCCAAGGATTCAGGCAGCGGCACGCTGTTCTGGCTGCAACGACAGGATTACTACGACATTCGCCTGTCTGGCCCACTGGGTCGCGGCGCGGCGCGTCTGACCGGCCGCCCCGGCGCCGTCAGCCTGGAAGTCGCCAACCAGGGCCGCTACGAATCGCCGGACCCGGAAACACTCCTGCAGGATCAGCTGGGCTGGAAACTGCCGGTCTCGCATCTGGTCTGGTGGGTACGCGGCCTGCCCGCGCCTGACAGCAAAAGTCGTCTGCAACTGGACGGCAACAGCCGCCTGGCAAGTCTCGAACAGGACGGCTGGCAGGTTGAATACCTGAGCTACGTCGAGCAGAACGGCTACTGGCTGCCCGAACGCGTCAAATTGCATGGTCAGGACCTCGACGTCACGCTGGTGATCAAGGACTGGCAACCGCGCAAACTGGGGCAATAAGCATGAGCGCACCTCGCCTGACCTTGCCTGCTCCGGCAAAACTGAACCTGATGCTGCACATTCTTGGCCGTCGCCCTGACGGCTACCACGAACTGCAAACCATCTTTCAGTTTCTCGATTACGGCGACGAACTCAGTTTTGCGGTTCGCCAGGATGGCGAAATCTGCCTGCAAACCGACGTTGCCGGCGTCCCGCACGACAGCAATCTGATCGTCAAGGCCGCTCGCGCGCTGCAAAAACAATCGGCCTGCACCCTCGGTATGGACATCTGGCTGGAAAAACGCCTGCCCATGGGCGGCGGAATTGGCGGCGGAAGCTCCGATGCCGCCACGACACTGCTCGGTTTGAATCATTTGTGGAAGCTTGGCTGGGACGAAGACCGACTCGCCGCGCTGGGCCTGACGTTAGGCGCGGACGTGCCGGTTTTCGTGCGTGGACACGCCGCATTTGCTGAGGGTGTGGGTGAAAAACTCACTCCCGTAGACCCCGAAGAACCGTGGTATCTGGTGCTCGTGCCGCAAGTATCTGTAAGTACAGCAGAAATTTTTTCAGATCCACTGTTGACACGTAACACTCCTCCCATTAAAGTGCGCCCCGTTCCCAAGGGAAACAGTCGAAATGACTGCTTACCGGTTGTAGCAAGGCGTTATCCAGATGTACGTAACGCTTTGAATTTGTTAGGTAATTTTACCGAAGCAAAATTAACCGGAACTGGAAGTTGTGTGTTTGGGGCCTTCCCAAACAAAGCTGAAGCTGATAAAGTCTCGGCCCTTCTGACAGAGACCCTTACAGGGTTTGTAGCAAAGGGAAGCAACGTGTCAATGTTGCATCGCAAGCTGCAAGAACTGCTCTAAAAGGAACCGAGTACTGGGTACTCGATGCAACAAATACAGGGGCGTCGCCAAGCGGTAAGGCAGCAGGTTTTGATCCTGCCATGCGTTGGTTCGAATCCAGCCGCCCCTGCCATTTTCTATACTCATCCAGGTTACCCTCAGCCTCTAGGTACTGCGCGTGTCCAAGATGATGGTCTTTACGGGGAACGCTAACCCCGATCTGGCTCGACGTGTCGTACGTCAGCTGCATATCCCACTAGGTGATGTCTCCGTCGGCAAGTTTTCCGATGGCGAAATCAGCACTGAGATAAATGAAAACGTCCGCGGTAAAGACGTCTTCATCATTCAGCCGACTTGCGCACCGACCAACGATAACCTGATGGAACTCGTCGTGATGGCTGATGCCTTCCGCCGCTCCTCAGCGTCCCGAATCACTGCGGTGATTCCTTACTTTGGTTATGCCCGTCAGGATCGCCGTCCGCGTTCCGCACGTGTGGCTATCAGCGCGAAAGTCGTTGCTGACATGCTTACCGTGGTGGGGATCGATCGTGTTCTCACGGTTGATCTGCATGCTGACCAAATCCAGGGTTTCTTCGATATTCCGGTAGATAACATCTACGGCTCCCCTGTTCTGGTGGATGACATTGAAGATCAACGCTTCGAAAACCTGATGATTGTTTCCCCGGATATCGGTGGCGTCGTGCGTGCACGTGCCGTTGCCAAATCCCTGGGCGTAGATCTCGGGATCATCGACAAGCGCCGTGAGAAAGCCAATCACTCTGAAGTGATGCATATCATCGGTGATGTCGAAGGGCGTACCTGTATTCTGGTCGATGACATGGTCGATACCGCCGGCACCTTGTGCCACGCGGCTAAAGCCTTGAAAGAGCATGGCGCTGCCAAGGTCTTTGCCTACTGCACACACCCTGTGCTGTCGGGTCGGGCGATCGAAAACATTGAAAATTCCGTGCTGGACGAACTGGTGGTAACCAATACCATTCCGTTGTCCGCTGCAGCACAGGCCTGTAGCCGTATCCGTCAACTGGATATTGCTCCGGTAGTCGCCGAGGCGGTCCGCCGCATCAGCAACGAAGAATCGATCAGCGCGATGTTCCGCTAGGGTTTAGCCCGGCAGATATCTCGTTGACGAAAAGCGCCCCGCCCTGACATTCGGTCAGGGCGGGGCTTTTTTGCCCATACCGTCTTAGCGCTGGTCGCAAACGCGAAGACGAATGTGGTTAATTTGGAGAAACAACATGAACGATTTTACTTTGAATGCTGAACTGCGTTCCGACCTGGGGAAAGGTGCGAGCCGCCGCCTGCGTCGTCTCGCAAGCCTGGTTCCAGCTGTAGTCTACGGTGGCGAAAAAGCCCCTGAGTCCATCAGCATGCTGGCTAAAGAAGTTGCCAAGCTGCTGGAAAACGAAGCTTCGTACAGCCACATCATCGAGCTGAACATTGCTGGCAAAAAGCAAAACGTCATCATCAAAGCTCTGCAACGTCACCCGGCCAAAGGCCACGTGATGCACGCTGACTTCGTACGCGTTGTAGCTGGCCAGAAACTGACCGCTATCGTACCTGTACACTTTGTTGGTGAAGATGCTCCGGTCAAGAAAGGCGGCGAAGTTTCGCACGTCACTTCCGAACTGGAAGTAACCTGCCTGCCGAAAGATCTGCCTGAGTTCATCGAAGTAGACGTGTCTGCTCTGGAAATCGGTTCGATCCTGCACTTGTCCGATCTGAAAGCGCCTAAAGGCGTTGAGTTCGTGGCACTGGCGCACGGTAACGACCTGGCTGTTGCCAACGTTCACGCTCCACGCGTTGCACCGACCGAAGACGCAGCAGAAGAAGGCGCCGCCGAGTAATTCATTACTTGGTAACGCCGGAGTTGCTCGGGAAGCATCGTGAAAGACAGCAGGCAAATCGGGCAGGATCGCGGAGTTTACATCATGGTAAATGAGCAGCTTTTGTCCCCGTTTGCCGCTGTCATCGGCGGTGTTATCCACAGCTCAAAAGAAGGGCCCCTGTCGTGACTGCCATACAACTGATCGTTGGCCTGGGAAATCCAGGCGCTGAATACGAACAGACCCGGCATAACGCAGGGGCTCTTTTTGTTGAACGTATCGCCGACGCGCAACGAGTCAGTCTCGTCGCCGAGCGCAAATTTTTTGGCCTGACCGGGCGCTTCAGTCACCAGGGTCAGGATGTTCGCCTGTTGATCCCCACCACGTTCATGAACCGCAGCGGCCAGTCCGTCGCGGCACTCGCCGGTTTCTATCGTATTCCGGCCGAGGCGATCCTGGTGGCCCACGACGAACTTGATCTGCCTCCGGGCGTTGCCAAGCTCAAACAGGGCGGCGGCCATGGCGGTCACAACGGGCTGCGCGACATCATCGCGCAGCTTGGCAATCAGAACACCTTTCACCGCCTGCGGCTTGGCATCGGCCACCCGGGCGACGCCAGTAAGGTCTCCGGTTTTGTCCTGGGTCGAGCGCCTCGCGCCGAACAGGAAAAACTGGACGCCAGTATCGACTTTGCCCTCGGCGTGCTGCCGGATATCTTCGCCGGGGAATGGAACCGAGCGATGAAAAACCTGCACAGCCAGAAGGCCTGACATCACTCGAGGGGAAACACCATGGGCTTCAATTGCGGCATCGTCGGCCTGCCCAACGTCGGCAAATCCACTCTGTTCAACGCCCTGACCAAGTCCGGGATTGCAGCGGAGAACTTCCCCTTCTGCACCATCGAACCGAACACCGGGATCGTGCCGATGCCGGATCCGCGCCTTGCGGCATTGGCGGCCATCGTCAATCCCAAGCGTATCCTGCCGACCACCATGGAATTCGTCGACATCGCTGGCCTGGTTGCCGGTGCGTCCAAAGGCGAAGGCCTGGGCAACAAGTTCCTGGCCAACATCCGCGAGACCGATGCGATCGCTCACGTTGTGCGCTGCTTTGAAGACGAAAACGTGATTCACGTTTCCAACAGCGTCGATCCAAAGCGCGACATCGAAATCATCGACCTGGAACTGATCTTCGCCGACCTCGACAGCTGCGAAAAACAGCTGCAGAAAGTCACGCGCAACGCCAAGGGCGGTGACAAGGATGCAGTGGTCCAGAAAGGCCTGCTGGAGCAATTGATCGCTCACTTCACCGAAGGCAAGCCAGCGCGCACCTTGATGAAGACCATGAACGCCGACGACAAGGCCGTGGTTCGTGGCTTCCATCTGCTGACCACCAAGCCGGTCATGTACATTGCCAACGTCGCTGAAGACGGTTTCGAGAACAACCCGTTGCTGGACGTTGTTCGCGCCATCGCCGAAGAAGAAGGCGCAATGCTGGTGCCGGTCTGCAACAAGATCGAAGCCGAAATCGCCGAACTTGATGACGGCGAAGAAAAGGACATGTTCCTTGAAGCCCTGGGCCTCGAAGAACCGGGCCTGAACCGCGTAATCCGCGCTGGCTACGAAATGCTGCATTTGCAGACTTATTTCACCGCTGGCGTCGAAGAAGTCCGCGCCTGGACCGTCCGCGTCGGTGCCACCGCACCACAAGCCGCTGGCGTGATCCACACCGACTTCGAAAAAGGCTTCATCCGCGCCGAATGCATCGCCTACAACGACTTCATCCAGTTCAAGGGCGAAGCCGGTGCCAAGGAAGCAGGCAAATGGCGTCTGGAAGGTAAAGACTACATCGTCAAGGATGGCGACGTGCTGCACTTCCGTTTTAACGTCTGATCGATTGCGTGCCCCCGCACGCAGCTTGATCAACCTCAAAACCCCCGTAATCGCCCCGCGATACGGGGGTTTTGCGTTTGGGGCCGCTGCTCAGCGCCCCTGGAACGCGGTCATTTCCTGCATCAGCTGGTTCAACAGACGACTCGATCCCACGCTCAGTTGCCTGCCCAGGCGACTGATGAGATGCACCTGAGAATTGCTGAACACCTCGGATTCCAGGGGCAGCGCCAGCAGCTTGCCACTTTCCAGTTCATCGACCATGACGAAGGTCGGCAGCAAAGTGACGCCGCCCTGCATGGCGAAGCGTTTGAGCATGGCGAAGGTGTTGCAGGTCAGGGTCGGAATCAGCGAAACCCCGGACTGCTGCTCGGCCTGAGTCAGGATCTGGCGAATACCGTAGGACACGCCGAGCAATCCCAGGCGATAAGTGTCCAGGCCCTTGAGCGGCAGCAGGCCCGGCGTCTGCGCGAGCGGATGATCGGGGCTGACCGCCACGCAAACCGGCTGCTTCTGATGGGCATGTGAACGGATTTTCGGATCGGTCGGCGGATTGAACACCAGGCCGATATGCGCCTCGTCTTCCACGACCTGACGAATCACTTCGTTGGTGCCGCACACATTCACTTGCAGTTCGACCTTGGGATAAAGCGTCGAGAATTTCGCCAGCGGTTCGGCCAGCCCATCGATGAAACCCTCGCCGATTGCCAGGATCACCGAGCCACTTTGCAACCCGCGCAAGGCTTGCAGCGATTCGAGCAACACTTCCTGCTGCGACAGGCGTTGGCGGTAATAACCCAGCACCTTTTCCCCCGCCTCCGTCGGCTTGACGCCGCGTCGATGCCGCTCCAGCAGCGGCGTGCCCAGTTCGTGTTCGAGTTGGGCGATCTGTCGGCTGACCGCTGAAGGCGCCACGTCGAGAAAATCCGCAGCGCCACGCACGCTGCCCAAACGCACAGCTTCGAAGAAGTACAGGATGCGTCGATCTTGAACCAGACTCATAACCACCTGCGTTGCGCTGAACGCAACAAAAATGAATTTAGCAATTATTGCTGCGTGGGCAGACCGATGTCCATACTCGAGCCATCCGCAATTAAAACTGAACGTGCGGCCTTGCGTGCCAAACAGCTGAGCGAGCATTTCGAGATGACTATAAAAGTAGGTGTGATTGGGTTGGGCAACATGGGTGGCGGCATGGCTGCGACCCTGGCGAGCAAAGGCTTCGACGTCAGCGGCTTCGATTTGTCGGCGGCAGCGCTGAGCGCAGCCCAGAGCAAGGGCGTCAAGCCGGTCACCGACAGAACCGCGCTGATCAAACAGGTCGACGTGCTGATTCTGTCGCTGCCCAAGGCCGAACACGTCGAAGCGGTATGCCTGGGCGCTGATGGCATCCTCGCCCAAGGCAACCGTGGCCTGATCGTCGTCGATACCACGACGTCCACACCTGAGGCCAGCCGCAAGGTCGCCGCGGCCCTGGCAGAAAAAGGCATCGGCTTTATCGATGCTCCGGTTTCCGGCGGACCTAAAGGCGCTGCCACCGGCACCATGTCCATGGTGATCGGTGCTGAAGACGAAGACCTCGCCAAAGTCATGCCGGTCCTCGAAGGCATGAGCGGCACCCGCGTACACGTCGGCAAATGCGGCGCGGGCAACGTGGCGAAAATCGCCAACAACATGCTCGCCGCCTGCCACCTGATCAGCACCGCCGAAGCGGTGAGCATGGCGGCCAAGGCTGGCGTCGATCCGGAAAAACTCATGCTCGGCCTCAACGCCGGTTCCGGCCGCAGCGGCGCGACCCAGGTGATGTTTCCGACCTGGGTGCTGAACAAAACCTACAACTCCGGCTTCACCATGGGCCTGATGCGCAAAGACGTCGGCCTGGCGACCGATCTGGCTGCAAGCCTGGATCTGGACTTGCCGCTGGCGCGCATCGTCGCGCAACTGTGGGCCGCCAGCAGCGAAACGCTGCCGGATGGCGAAGACTTCAACTGCATCGTGCAACGCACCGATGCCCAGCTGTTCGGCAAAGGGGAATAACCCATGAGCACGCAAAAAATTCTCGAACTGATGCGCCCGTATTGGGGCGACCGCAGCACCGTCGGCAGCTATGTGGGCGGCGAATTCGTCGCAGGCCATGGCGCGCCGGTTGAAGTGCGCAACGCCCACGATGACAGCCTGATGCTGAGCTACGCCGACGCCGACGCTTCGCTGGTCGAAGTGACCGACAAGGCCGCGAAAACCGCTCAAATCCAGTGGGCCGCATTGACCGCCCAGGCGCGTGGCCGCTTGATGTATCAAGTCGGCGCGCTGATTCGCCAGGAAGCCGCCAATCTGGCGCAGATCGAATCCCTGACCGCCAACAAGCCGATCCGCGACGCGACAGTCGAAGTGGCGAAAGTCGCCGAGATGTTCGAATACTACGCTGGCTGGGCTGACAAGTTGCACGGCGAAGTGATTCCGGTGCCGACCTCGCACCTCAATTACGTAACCTACGAACCGCTGGGCACCGTGCTGCAAATCACCCCGTGGAACGCACCAATTTTCACCTGCGGCTGGCAGATCGCTCCGGCTATTGCCGCCGGGAACGCGGTGATCCTCAAGCCGTCCGAACTGACTGCGCTGTCTTCGCTGGCCGTTGCTGTGTTGATCGAACGCGCGGGTGTGCCTAAAGGGCTGGTCAACGTGATCGCCGGTTTCGGCCACACCATCGGTCAGGCGCTGATCGCCAAGGCTGATATTCGCAAAGTGGTGTTTGTCGGCTCGCCAGCCACTGGCCGCCACATCGCCATCGCCGCTGCGCAACGCTGTATTCCGTGTGTGATGGAGTTGGGCGGCAAGTCGGCCAACATCGTTTTCGAAGACGCTGATCTGGAAGTCGCCCTGCGTGGCGCGCAGGCGGCGATTTTCTCCGGCGCCGGGCAAAGCTGTGTTTCCGGTTCGCGACTGCTGGTTCAGGAATCGATTTTCGAACGTTTCACCACCGCCCTTGCGGCAGCGGGTAAGCAATTCAAGGTCGGCGATCCGAGCAATCCAGACACCCAGATCGGCCCAATCAACAACGCCAAGCAGTACGCCCACGTGAAAGCCATGGTTGAAGGCGCGCTGAAAGACGGCGCCAAACTGGTCGGCGTCGATGCCGATCCGCTGCCGAAAGGTCCGGGTTACTACGTCAATCCAACGGTTCTTGCCGGCAATAACGCGCTGTATTGCGCCCAGGAAGAAATCTTCGGCCCAGTGGTCGTGGCCATTCCGTTCAAGGATGAAGCCGACGCAATCCGCATCGCCAACGACAGCCGCTTTGGTCTGGCGGGTGGCGTGTGGACCCGTGATGTCGGGCGCGCCCACCGCGTGGCCAAGCAAGTGCGGGCCGGGACCTTCTGGGTTAACGGCTACAAGACCATCCACGTCAGCTCGCCCTTCGGTGGCTACGGCGAAAGTGGTTACGGCCGTTCGTCTGGCGTTGATGCATTGCGCGAGTACAGCGAAGTCAAAAGTGTCTGGGTCGAAACCGCTGCCGTGCCTGCGGTCAGTTTTGGCTACGGCGCGAGCCTGGAGTAAATCTGATGACTGTTTCCAAGAATCTGATCGAAGACGCCATCGCCTGGCGTCGCGACTTTCACTCGGCACCTGAGCTGGGTTTCGAAGAGCTGCGCACCTCTGAACGGGTTGCGCAATTGCTGGAAAGCTTCGGCATCGAGGTCCATCGCGGCCTCGGCGGCACCGGTGTGGTCGGTACCCTGCGCACCGGCGATGGCCCGACCATCGGCATTCGTGCCGACATGGACGCGCTGCCTATTCAAGAGTTGGCGAAGCATTCCCACAGTTCGAATCACAAGGGCTGCATGCACGCCTGTGGTCACGACGGGCATACCGCCATCTTGCTCGCCACCGCTCGCCATCTGAGCGAGACGCGCAATTTCACCGGCACGGTGCATTTCGTGTTTCAGCCCGCCGAGGAGAATCTTGGCGGTGCTGGCAAGATGATCGAAGACGGTTTATTCAAGCGCTTCCCGATGCAGGCGATTTACGGCCTGCATAACTGGCCGGGCGTGCCAGCCGGGCACGTGGTGATCAATCCGGGGCCGATGATGGCGTCGCTGGATACGTTCGAAATCGTCCTGACCGGCAAAGGCAGCCACGCCGCCATGCCGGACAAAGGTGCCGACCCGATTGTTGCCGCAGCGGAACTGGTGCTGGGTTTGCAGACCATCACTTCGCGACGCCTCTCGCCGCTGGACTCGGCAGTGATCAGCATCACCCAGTTCAACGCCGGAGAAGCGATCAATGTGATTCCAGAAACCGCTGTGTTGCGCGGAACTGTGCGCTGCCTGCAATCGCCGGTTCGCGACAAGGTTGAAAAGCTGATCGGCGAATTCGTCGAGCAACTGCCGACAGCGTTCGGGGTCAGCGGCAAGCTGGATTACACCGTCGGTTACCCGGTCACGGAAAATAATGTCGATGCCGCCGCGACGATGCGTCGCGCGGCCATTGCGGCAGTGGGCGAGGACAAGGTTCAGTGGGGCTGCAATCCGTCCATGGCGTCCGAAGACTTCGCGTTCATGCTCAATGAATGTCCAGGTGCTTATGTCTGGCTCGGCGTGGATGGCGAAAAACCTTCAGCGGCGCTGCACAACCCGTACTACGACTTCAACGACCAGGCCATCGAGCCGGGTGTTGCGGTGTGGACGAGTCTGGTAGAGCAGGAATTGCCGCGGGATTAACAAAGCCGCTCAGTACCTGTGCAGACTGTGTGAAAACGTCACGAGCGATGACAAGACAAGGCAAAAACAGGCGAAAAAGCGGAGTCTAGGCGTTCTAAATGAGCATTTTTCGCCTGTTTTTAACGCCGTATTGTCGAGCGCAGTAGTTTTCACACAGTCTGCACAGGAATGAGCCAATCTCAACGTCGCGCTATCAGCACTCCACCCACTTCACCGCCAACCCGCCGCGTGATGTTTCCTTGTATTTGTCGAGCATGTCGGCGCCGGTGTCGCGCATGGTGCGGATGGCTTGATCCAGCGAAATGAAGTGCTCGCCATCGCCGCGCATGGCCATTTGCGCGGCATTGATGGCTTTTACTGCAGCGATGGCATTGCGCTCGATGCACGGCACTTGCACCAGACCGCCCACCGGATCGCAGGTCAGTCCCAGGTTATGCTCCAGACCGATTTCCGCTGCGTTTTCCACTTGCTCCGGCGTCGCGCCGAGAATCTCCGCCAGACCCGCCGCCGCCATGGCGCACGCCGAACCGACCTCGCCCTGACAGCCGACTTCCGCACCGGAGATCGACGCATTCTTTTTGCACAAAATCCCCACCGCTGCGGCGCTCAGGAAGAACCGCACGACGTCATCTTCGTTGGCATCAGGATTGAATTTCATGAAGTAATGCAGGACCGCCGGGATAATCCCCGCTGCGCCGTTGGTAGGCGCAGTGACCATGCGCCCGCCTGCTGCGTTCTCTTCGTTGACCGCCAAGGCAAACAGGTTGACCCATTCCATGGCGCTCAAGGTCGAGCTGATCACGTTCGGCTTGCCCAGCTCTTGCAGGCTGCGATGCAGACGGAACGCCCGACGCCGCACATTCAGACCGCCAGGCAATATGCCTTCCTCGCTCAAGCCTTTGTTCACACAAGCCTGCATGGCGCTCCAGATATGCATGACCTTCGCGCGGATTTCTGCCTCGGTGCGCCAGACTTTCTCGTTCTCCAGCATCAGACCGGAGATGCTCAAGCCGTGCTTCTTGCACAGACGCAACAATTGCGCGCCACTGGAAAAATCGTAAGGCAGTTCGGTGGTATCGCTGTCCAGGACGCCGCTGGCCGCCTGCTCGGCATCGATGACAAAACCGCCGCCCACAGAATAATAAGTCTGCTCATACAGCTCGCCAGTGGCACCATAAGCGCAGAGCGTCATGCCGTTGGGGTGATAAGGCAGGCTTTCCTCCAGCAAGCGCATGTCGCGCTGCCAATCGAAGGTGATCTGATGGTCGCCCGCCAGCAGCAATACCTGCGCCTCAAGCACCGCTTGCACACGCGGGGCGACTTGAGCCGGGTCGACCTGATCGGGCCATTCGCCCATCAAGCCGATAACCACGGCCCGGTCGCTGCCATGCCCGATCCCGGTTGCAGACAACGAACCGTACAAACGCACTTCCACGCGCTCGACCTGGTTCAGCAGCTCCATTTCACGCAGCTGGGTGCTGAAGATCGCCGCAGCCCGCATCGGTCCCACGGTATGAGAACTGGAAGGGCCGATGCCGATTTTGAACATGTCGAAGACGCTGATAGCCATACAGATTTCTCGATTCGTGAGAGGCTTGAAGAACCACTTTTCTATGCTTGGCATTCTTGGCATTGCCCGGCTGATCGACAAACGAAACTTCCTAAGCCACGGTTAAGCAGAACTGATCAATGAGCAAAATCCTCAACGCGCAAATGCACGCCTGGCTTCAAGTCTTCGCCTGTGCTGCCCGGCACCTGTCGTTCACCCGTTGCGCGGATGAGCTGCATGTCACGCCCGGAGCGATCAGCCAGCAGATGCGCCAGCTGGAAGAACGCCTGGGTTTCGCGCTGTTTCATCGGGTGGGACGCGGGCTGGAACTGACCGCCGAAGGCCAGCGCCTGGCAGTGGTCGCCAACGAAGTGCACAGCCGCATCGATGACGAATTGCGCCTGCTGCACTCCGGCCGAATCGGCGGGGTGTTCAAGCTGCGCTGCATTCCGTCGTTCCTCAGCAAGTGGCTGATGCCGCGCCTGCCGCTGCTGGAACAGGCGTTCCCGGACATTCAATTGCGTATCGTCGCCGAAGACAGCAGCGGCTCGTTGCGCGACGACGATTTCGATCTGGCCATCGACCTCAACGACGGCAGTTATCCGGGCCTGATGACCACGTCATTGCTGGAGGAGGAATTGTTTCCGGTCTGCTCCCCTGCCCTGCAGCAAGGCAAGCCGCCGCTGGATACGCCCAGCCAGCTGGTGCATTACCCGTTGCTGCACGACATCACCGCCTGGCGTGGCAGCTATGAATATGCGGAGTGGGAGTTTTACCTGAATGCCATTGGCGCATCCGGCATCGATGTGCGACGCGGCCACACGTTCAATCGCAATCACCTGACCATCGAAGCGGCGATCATGGGCATGGGCGTGGCCATCGCGCGCAAGGCACTGATCACCAACGAGCTGGAAGAAGGCTCATTGATCGTGCCGTTCGGCCATCCGATTGCAGCGCGCAAGAAATACGTTCTGGTTTACCGCGAGGGCGCACTCAACACCCCGGCGCGGCGTGCGGTGCATGACTGGTTGGTGGAGCAGGCGTTGATGCGTTGATGCCAACGCCTGTTGGAGCTACCGGGGTAGCTCCAACAGTTCGTGGTCTAGTGGAAGAACTCGGCGATCATCACGGCACCGATAAACGTGCCGAAGTTCGCCAGGAATGACACCAGTACGATGCGCCAGCCCAGCAGGCGGAAGGCCGGCAAGTCCTTGGCAATCGACAGGCCCGCGAAGGCCAGCATCGGGGTGATCACCGCCAGCATGTTCACCGCACCGACCATCTGCGAAACCTGCGCAGCCCAAGGGTTCAGCGGCGAGGTCATGAACATCGCAATCACCGAGACAGTGCAGACCGCCGGGATCTTGCGCTTCAAGGCAACACACAACATCTCGCCGATGAATACGGCCAGGATCATCACCGCCACGCCACCGAAGGCTGCCGACGAAAGTGTCTTGTAGCCCACATAGTTGGCGATCAGGGCCAATGCGCCCGCTGCCAGCCACGCGCTGATCTTGCCAGGCCAGCCCAGCTCGCGAACTTCCAGCTGCACGTCGTCGTGCTTGGGCCCGGAGGTCAGGACCGAAGCCTTGGTGGTGCGGCCGATGATCGGCTCCAGCACGCGATAGCCCCAGACTGCCAGCGGCAACGAGATGAACAGCGTGAAGTACGTGCCAATGGTAGTGGTGATCAGGTTCGACGCGGCGGCCAGCGCCATGACTTCCTTGGCCACTTCCGGCGTCTGCTGGGCCGCGATGGCGCCAGCGGCGGCGGCCATCATGCTGCCCGAACCGATGCCGGAACCCATCGCCAGCGAGTTGGGATGGAAAATCCCCAGGCTGGTAATAAAGCCGGCGACGATAGCGATGAACAGCGCACCGAACAAAGTGCCGGTCAGGTATTCGGCCAACACGCCGCGGCCTTCGGGAGAGTCCATGCCGTAACGCTCGCCGATGATCGCCAGGCTAGGCTCGCGGCCCACCGAGAAGGTCGCGCCAATCGCTTCGCGCTTGATCCCCAGCATCAAGGCGACCGGCAGACCAAGGATAACCGTGCCGACAAAGTGGCCGAACTCTTGAAACACCAGCGCCCAGCCGGAGGCGAATACCACTGGCAAGGAGCCGCCCACCACCATGCCCAGCTTGGCGATGAACACCAGCAGCGCAGGTTGCAGAATCGAAGCGGAGCGCATTTGATCGCCGTAATCCAGGCCGATGGTGCCCGGCACCCGACGACTGATCAGGCCAATGCCTGCACCGATCAGCAATGCCCAGACCATTGGCAGCAGCACGACTTTGCCGGGGCCCAGGGGAATACTGATGGCGCCGATCGACTCGGCAATAATCAGGATGACTGCGGCCCAGACGTACAGTTTGACCGTCGACGAAACAGCACGGCTATCACCCAGTGTCACGGCTTGCGAATGTTGCATGGTAATCCCCTTCACCTGCTGAACAGCCGTCATGCGGCCGATCAATAGTTGTTGTTTTTCAGGAGGCGCCGACGGCACCCAGGGCAGTTTCAAATCCATGCCAGGCATGGAGGCTCACGCGAGGCGGGCCATATCTCTTATTGCGCGAATCTGTCGAGCAGATCGGCCTTTGGCTACCGCAACTGGCGAGGCGAAAAATACCCTGACGAAGGGAACTTCAACGCGTCTAACCACTCTGCGGTGCAGCTCGAGTATGGGTAGCGTGAGGGCTCACACCAATATTGCTGAATGGATTTATTGTTGCCTTAAACAGAACACCGAATGCCGGGGAAGCATGCAGCAAACGTAGCATTTTGTAGGAGGAGACTTGTCCCCGAAAGACGGCAGTCTCAGACAGCGTTAACGTTGTGGACTTTCGTTGTCCGGACCATCGTATTCGGGGACAAGTCCCCTCCTACCGGTCGTTAGAGATTCCGGTAGGAGCGAACTTGTTCGCGAAGGGGCATACCTGACGCCGCTTCGCCAACAAGTTGGCTCGTGCGCTTCTATCAATCCAGACGGAACCGCGCCGTGTTGTCGCTCAACGCACGACTGCCTCTGCTCAAGGTATCCGCCGCCTGATTGACCGCACGAGCACCATCGAGCAAACGCCCCGCAGCCTGATCGACTTGCTGGATATTGCCGCTGACTTCATCGGCCGTACTGGCCTGCTCTTCCACTGCTGTGGAAATTTGCGCGAGGGTGTCGGTGACGCCTTGCACCGCACTGGCGATTTCCACCAGACGCTGACCCAGCCCGGTCACCGACTCGGCATCGGTGATGGCCTGGCCGCATGCGGCTTCCATCAGCCCGACGGCCTGGCTCACTGTCGAGCGCAGGCTGTCGACCGTGCCGGCGATTTGCGCAGTGGACGCTTGCGTGCGCTGCGACAGGCTACGCACTTCATCGGCTACTACCGCAAAACCACGCCCCTGCTCGCCGGCCCGCGCCGCCTCGATGGCCGCATTGAGCGCCAGCAAGTTGGTCTGTTCGGCGATGCCGCGAATGGCATCCACCACCGACTGGATCTGCTGGCCTTGCTCGCTGACCCGCCCCAACGCCGACGCGGTATCCGTCAGACGCTGATTGAGCTGCTGAATACTGTCCGTGGTGCGCTGGCTGTCGCGGCTGCTTTCTTCGGCAATCTTGCGCGTTTGCCGCGCGCTGTCGGACGCTTGCTCACAGCTTCTGGCCACGCCCTGAGACGTCGCCGCCAACTCGGTGGCCGCTGCGGCGATCTGACTGATCTGATGCTGCTGCTCTTCGACTTCATTGAGCGTGCCGCTGGACTGAGCATTCAGGGTCAGGACTGCCTGGCCGAGCTGCAAGGTTTCGTGATTGACGCCTAGCAAGCTGGTGCGCAGCTGGACCACGGCCACGTTAAGCGCAGTGCTGATCGAGGCCAGCTCATCACGTCCTTCCACCTGCACCTGAACACACAGGTTGCCATCGCGCAGGGACTCAGCCAGGGTCGTGATACCGCTGGCACTGCGCCGGATCGACGCTTGCAGACAGGCAAACAGATAAAGCGCGGCCAGCAGCAGCAAGCCAAAGCAAATGCCAATGGGGATGAACTGCATGTTGGATTTTTCGCGGTAATACGCCAGGCGCGTATCCAGCGATTCCAGTGAGTGATTGCGCAGCGTGGCCAGATCGCCGAGCAGTGCATCAACACTGCGCTCGAACGCTGGCGGATCGAGTTTGATACTGCCGCCAAAGACACCGTCATCCAGGACTTTCAGTTCTGTGTCCAGGCGTTGCATGGTGGCGTTGTACTCGTCCGCCCAGGTGCGCAACTCCGAAGGCAACTTGGCCTGCAGCGCCGCACCCGTCTTGAGCATCTGATCGCTGGCATCGCTGATCCGGCCACGCAACTCGCGCACTTGCAGGCGGCTTTGCAAACTGAACTGCCCGGTGACCACCGACGTTTGCCCGATACTTGCCATGCGTCCGATGCGTTCGATCAGCTCCGGGATCTGCTGCGTCGACATTTGCATCAATAGATAGGTTTCAAGCCAGGGATCGAGGATCAAGCCGCTGTCTGTGGCGATCTGCTCGCGCAATGCCTGAAGATTACTCAGTGCGGTGGTGAAACGGTCATATCCGTCCGGCCACCAGCCCACCGTACGCAATGAAGCGATGTCCATGCCACTAACTGAAGCTTGCAGCGTTTCATAGCGTTTCGCGACGTCGGCATCGGAGCCCTCGGTCTTGAGCGTGGTGCCCAACGATTCAAGGGCCTGCGTTATGCGTGGATTCGCCGCATCCATGGCAGACATCGCCGCTTTGGCGGCCGGAGTCGGCTCGCGAAGAATATCGGCAGCCTTCCACCGTGCAGCGTTATCGCGCTGCCCTGAAAGCTCGCGATCAAGCACATCCAGCGCCAATAACTGGCGAACGCCCGAACGCTCGCCCGAAATCAACGCAAGTTTGCTGCGGTAGTCCTGCCCGATCATCCACAGACTGCCCACCAGCGGCAGCATGAATAACAGAAACAGAACCTGAAACTTGCGAGCAAAACGGAACCGTCCCAGCAACCGCATTCCCGGCGATAACACACTGTACATGTCCGACTACTCCCCTGGACGCTCTGCAAACACGGCAACGGCCGTGGCAGTTATCACTGAATACGCTAACGGCAAAATGCCATGCTATTGATTAAACGGCGATATTCGCCTGATTTCTTATTATTCGGACCAACGGAACCTGAGCAGGCTGTCAGGAACAACGCTTCGGCTAATAACACAGCAAAGCAAGATTCGGACCGTAGGACCGGCTGTCGGCGTGATGTAGGAAACATCGGGTTTTTCAGCGGGCACTCCACAAATACATCAATGACGTTTACGCTTTTAGCATTTCAGGCATGAGGAATATGAAAATGGCCGGTGACAATCCGCAACTGAGTGTGGCCTCCCAACCCACTGGACCCAAACCCAGTTCCTATCAGAAACGCTTCAATAGCCTCTTAAAGAAGATCCAAACTCATCGTGGCACCCTTGAGGCGTGGAACAGCGCCGAACTGGCGTACCAAAAACTCTGGGCAGAAGAATTCATCCCAACGCTGGATAAGCTGCAGGGTTATCAGCTGGAGTTACTGCTCATCCTCGACGCCGCCAGCATGCGAATGAAATTCAGCAAAAAAGATCTTGGTACGCTCCAACGCCTCGTTCATGAGCTGATCGATGAATTGATGGCTGGCGGTCATCCGCAGCAAGCCGAGCTAAAAGAGATCTTCTCCCGGCACGCCGGAGTTGATTTCGACACTTTTCGAGAAGAAGAGACGGCTCAGTTCAAGGCTATTCTAGAGCGCGAGCTTGACGTCGAGCTCGACGACGACAGCGCAACTACCCCCGAGGAACTCGCCCAGATTTTATTTGCCAAACTGAGCAATGACGCAGGCGAAGCGCCCAAACAATCAGCCAACCGGAAGAAAACGGCGCGGGAAATCCGCCAGGAACAAGAACTGGCGAAAGGTAGCCAGTCAGTTCGCGAAATCTACCGCAAGCTTGCCAGCGCACTCCACCCGGACCGGGAAACCGACGAAGCCGAGCGCACTCGGAAAACCGCGCTCATGCAGCGGGTAAATCATGCCTATGCCGCAAAGGATCTTCTGAGCCTGCTGGAACTGCAACTTGAGATCGAACAGATCGACAGTGACCACATCAGCACTCTGCCGCAGGAGCGCATCAAGCATTACAACAGGGTGCTGGCTGAGCAGGTCAAGGAGCTGGAAGAAGAGATCAGCTTTCGCAATTTCATATTCAACGAGCAATTCGAACTGCCGCCGTTCGAGACCACCAAACCCGCCGGTATCCCCCGCAAATGTGACAGAAAACTGGGCGAACTGGTTGAGGAGCTTTTCGATCTTGAATACGTCGTGGAAGACTTGAAGCCGGATGCCAAAAATATAAAATTCTTCCTGCGCTCCCAGCGCGAGACGTTTGATGAATGGGACAACCAGAGTCTGTTGGATGATCTGTTCCGCTAGACCGGGAAGAATCTACAGCCCGTGGATTGAAGGCGAAAACCTAACCGCTTGATCACACGGATAAATTTTTCAGATCAACGCTTGACACATATCCGTTATCCGCGAATAATGCGCGCCACTTGGCTACATAGCTCAGTTGGTTAGAGCATAGCATTCATAATGCTGGGGTCCGGGGTTCAAGTCCCTGTGTAGCCACCAAGTACCGGTTTACAGACATCTTCGGAAGTCTATAGACCCATCAAGAAGCCCGCCTCGTGCGGGCTTTCTTGTGTCTGGCTGTATGGTTTTATCACTGCCCGGTCACCTCCCTCGCCTCCTGCTCGCCTCAATTCAACCCGCCGCCTCATTCACGACGCGTGCGGTCCGGATAAACAGCGCGCGCACTTTGTCCCAGAAATTTCCGCCCAGGACGAAGAAACTGCCGATAAACATTGCGTCTCCCAGTGCCTGGGCCTGCCAGAGGTTAGGCCGCAGCCCCGGCCAGATGGTGTCGATATAGGGTTCGAGAAATGCAGCGATGAGCGGCAGGCAGAACATGACTACGCCGATCTTGTGGCGCGTCGGCCCCACTTCGAGGTCGACAGACGGGGCCAGATTTGAAACATAACCGAACACGCTGCGTTTCAATTGCTGGAATCCGGACTTGCCCATGATTGCGATGACAAGAATCAGCAGGACCTTGTTGCTGATGAACAGGATGCCGGTCAGGGCTGCGATCCTTGAACCCGGCACGCCGACCGCGGCCATGATCGGTACCGTCAACCAGGAGCCGGCCATTACACAGATAATTGCGATGCCTGTCTTGAAGCGCCAACCGGCAGAGTGTGGCGCGACACTGTCTTGAGTGTTCATTGTCATCGTCCCTTTTTTATTGATTTTCAGCTGCTCGTACGACCCTCCGAATAGCGTAGCAGGGGCTACGCTAAAACGACCAAGCCCGGTTGAGGCGAGCAGGTCCAGGTAGTTTCAGGTCGTGATGACATCAATCAGGTCTCCATCCGGTCGGCCACGCTTCAGTGGCCTTCGTTGAAGGAAAGCACTTGATGCACCCAGGCATAGCCATGCTGATTCCGCTGGGCCAACTTCTTCTATTGGGGATGTTCGGCCTCGCAGGCTGCATGCGCGTGGGCCCGGAGTTCCAGCCTCCGGGTGAAACCTGGGTCGAGCGCTGGACAAGCCCGGCGCTTGAGCAATCCAGCCGACGCGGGACGGACCCGGATGTGCGCCAATGGTGGAAAGTTTTCAACGACCCGGTTCTCGACCGGCTGATCGCCGAGTCCGACGCGCACAACGCTAACCTGAAAATCGCCGGATTACGCGTGATGCAGGCGCGCGCTCAACTGGGCATCGCGCAAAGCGCCCGCTACCCGCAAGTGCAGCAGGCCAGTGCCGACGCCTTGTACTTCAATCGCCGGCAATCGGGCGGGAGCAATCCGCAAGACAGCCATTTCTGGCAATACAGCGCTGGCTTTGACCTGGGCTGGGAACTGGATTTCTGGGGACGCTTCAGTCGTGCCATCGAGTCGTCCGATGCCGCCTGGTTCGCGGCGCAAGCCAACTATGAAGACGCGCTGGTGTTACTGCGCGCCCAGGTCGCCTCCACTTATTTTGCGGTGCGGACAACCGAGGCGCGATTGCGCGTCGCTCGGGAAAACGCCGAGCAGCAAAAACGCAACTTCGAGATAACCCAGCGCCTGTTCAACAGCGGTCAAACCGCCGAGCTGGATCTCCAGCAGGCCCGCACCCAATACCTCGGGACGCTGAGTATCATCCCCAGCCTTGAAGATCAGCTGCAACGGACCCGCAACGCGTTGATGGGGCTGATTGGGCGACCTCCCGGTGTTTTTTCAGAGCTGACCAGCAATGAAGGGCTGATTCCACTGGTCAGCCAGGCCGTGCTGCAGGAAGTACCGGCCATGCTGCTGACCCGCCGCCCCGACGTCCGCGCCGCCGAGCTGGATGTCGCGTCCCAGTCCGCACTGATCGGCGTGGCACAAAGCGACTTCTACCCGTCGCTGACGTTGCTCGGCAGCATCGTCTGGTCGACTGATTCACTCAGCGGCACGTCTCGCAGCCTGGACAGCGTGGGTGGCCCGAGTCTGCGCTGGAACCTGTTCGACCACGGCCGGATCAGCAATAACGTGCGGGTTCAGGATGCGCGATTGCAGCAGCTGATCGAGGTCTACCGCGAAAAGGTGCGCCAGGCGGCCCGCGAAGCAGACGATGCGGCCTATGGCCTGATCAAATCCTTGCAGCGCGAACAAATCCTGCAGCAAGCCCAACTGGCGGCCAGACGCTCACTGGTCCTGGCGAGTACGCAGTATCGCGAAGGTTATTCCGACTTTCAGCGGGTGCTGGACGCGCAGCGGGCCTTGCTCGATCAACAGGACAATTACCTGCTTGCCCGCAGCGACGCCGTCAACAATCTCATCGATCTGTACAAAGCCTTGGGAGGCGGTTGGTACAGCGCCCAGCCTAAAGTCGATCCGGCGACCCGCAAGGTGATGCAGGAACGCTCTGACTGGGGCGGACTCATGGATGAGCCCGCAGTTGCAGCACCTGCCCTTCGCCAACCCGATACGGTGAACGAACATGAGTGAAGTCGCCCCGCCCTCCCCCGATGCCTGCGATTCGCCCGCTGCCAAAGCACCGCCGCCAGCAGCTGATCCGAGCAAAAAAGGCATCAAATGGGTGCTCTTGCTGATCGTTCTGAGCCTGGGATGGTATTTGTTGGCGGACCGCTTCACGCCCTACACGCAACAGGCGCGAGTCGGTGCGTTTGTGGTTCCGGTGGCCGCCGAAGTCGCCGGTCGCGTCATCCGGGTGAACGTGCGCAACAATCAGGACATCAATACCGGCGACATACTCTTCGAGGTGGACCCGCAGCCCTATCAGATTGCGGTAGATCGCGCCGTAGCCGACCTTGAGTCCACGCGTCGGCAAATCGGCGCGAGCAGCGCAGGAATTGTCTCCGCGCAGGCTTCCCTGCGCGCGGCGCAAGCGAACGAACTCAAGGCGCGGCAGGACAATCAGCGTCTTGAAGGCCTGTATCGGCAGGACCGCGGAACCATATCGGTACGTCTGCTGGAAGTGTCCCGCGCCAGCCTCGAACAAGCGGCCAGCCAGGTGGCGGCTGCCCGCGCCGAAGTTCAGCGGGCGCGCGAACAGGAAGGCGGCAACGACGAGGTCAACGCCACCTTGCGCAGTGCGGCCACGGCGCTGTCCAAGGCCCAGCTGGATCTGGCCAATACCAGCGTTCGCGCGCGCTCCTCGGGACTGGTCACTGATTTGCGCACTGACGTCGGGCAATTTGCCGCCGCCGGTACGCCGGTGATGACCCTGATCGCCATTCATGACGTTTGGATCACTGCGGACATGACCGAGAACAACCTGGGCCTGATCAAGCCCGAGACGCCGGTGGCGATTATTCTCGATGCGCTGCCCGGCGAGGTGTTTGCCGGACGCGTGCGCAGCATCGGCTTTGGCGTGAGCGTGGGCCAGCCGCCAGCGCCCGGGACCTTGCCCAGCATTCAGAACAGCCGCGACTGGTTGCGTCCGGCGCAACGCTTTCCGGTGATCATCGAGTTTTCCGCTGCGTCGAAAACCCGATTGCAAGACAGCGGCGCGATCCGCGCCGGGGGACAAGCCGAAATAATGGCGTTTCCCGTTCAGGGTAATCCACTGAACCTGCTCGGCCGTTTGTTCGTGGCAATGATGAGTTGGCTCTCCTATGCCTATTGAACGCAGGCCTATTGAGCGCGGGCCACGCGTTCAGCGCGCCTTGCGCCTGGCGACCGGCACTGCGCTATGCCTGGCGGCCAGTTTTGGCCTGGGATTACCGATTCCTTTCATGGCGCCAGTGCTGGCCTTGCTGCTCCTGTCCACGCTTGCTCGCCCGCTGACGTTCAAGGCGGGCGTGGTCCTTGCGCTGGCCGCGTTGCTGACCACCGGTTTCGGCCTGGTGTTGATCCCGATCCTGCGTTATTACCCGCTCAGCGGCGTACTGCTGGTCAGTACAGGTCTGTTGCTGGCATTCCGCATTGGGCTGCGCGGCGGCAACAATCTGATCGTTACATTTCTGGTCATCGGCCTGACCATGATCTCCTCGGCGGGGATCGCCAGTTTTGCCTTGGCGGCGACGGTCATTGAGGCTTTGGTCAAAGGCTTGATCCTCGCCGTGGTGGCGGTTGCCGTGAGTCACTGGCTGTTTCCCGAAACCGTGGATGCAGCCGCGCCACCCGCCACCCGAAACTTGCCTGCCACGCAAGTCGGTCAACTGGCGCTGCGCGCCACCCTTATCGTCCTGCCGACATTCCTGCTCGCGCTGCACGATCCGGCCAGCTATCTGCCTCTCATCCTCAAGGCTGTGAGCCTTGGCCAACAAACCTCCATGACCACCGCCCGCAATGCCGGTCGCGAGCTGGTCGGCTCGACATTGCTTGGCGGTCTGCTGGCGATCCTGTTCTGGTGCGCCCTCAGTCTGTTTGTCCATCTATGGATGTTTTTCCTGTGGATGCTGCTGTTTGGCCTGGTGCTGGCGCGCAAGCTGTATGCCTTGAGCCCGACGCGGCTGACTCCGGGATTCTGGCTCAACAGCATGATCACGCTGATCATCCTGTTAGGCCAATCGGTTCAGGACAGCGCCGCAGGCAAGGACGTCTACACAGCGTTCGCAGTGCGAATGGGCTTGTTCATCATCGTGACGCTGTATGCCTGGCTGATGGTAAGCCTTCTGGAATGGCGCAATGCATGGCGGCCGACCCACTGACTCAGTTACTGGCCAGTCGATAAATCCCCACGCTTGGAAAAACATCTCAATTGCAAGTAATTACCATTTACTTAAATGTGAAAATTTCGTAGTCTGCGCCCATTCACCACGTAGTCCATTTCCCAAACATGCGCGAGATAGAGCGCTGCGTGTGTTTGCGCGGTCGACACGTGTTTTTTGCTTAACGTAGGAATCACACGATGCTCCGTCCCGTTTTGCCCGCCTTGACCACTGCGCTCGCGCTCGGCTTGTCCACCTCCGTACTGGCTGCTCCGGTCCATCTCGACCTGCCGGCCCAACCGTTGGCGACTTCTCTCACGCAGTTGAGTCAGGTCAGCGGTATGCCGGTGATATTTGACACGAAGCAGGTTTCCGGCAAACAGGCGCCGACGGTGCGTGGTGATCTGGAACCGGCGCAAGCCTTGCAGCGCTTGCTGGCAGGCAGCGGTCTGACGGCCAGCGTCGAAGGCAATTCGGCACGGGTGATTCAACCCACCTCCCCCCCGGGCGCCATTGCGCTGGACGGCGTGAACATCAACGCCGACTACGGCGTTGCTGGCCAGGCGACGACTGAAGACACCAAGTCTTACACCACCGGCTCCATGAACACCGCGACCAAGCTGCCGCTGTCGATCCGCGAGACGCCGCAGTCGGTCAGCGTGATTACCCGCCAACGCATCGAAGACCAGGGCATGAATGACCTGAACGACGTGGTCAAATATGCGCCGGGGATCACACTGCACAAGACCGCTTCGGACCGTCAGGAATTTCTGGCGCGCGGTTTCAAGATCGACAACATCATGTACGACGGCCTGCCGTCGAGCATCAGTACTTACACCCAGGACGTAATTTCCAGCGCTGACCTGAGCATCTACGATCGGGTCGAAGTGGTCCGTGGTGCGACCGGCCTGATGACCGGCGCGGGCAGCCCGGCAGCGACGCTCAATCTGGTGCGCAAGCGCCCGACCGCCACGCCGCAGGTCAGCATCACCACCAGCGCAGGCAGCTGGGATCGCTATCGCACCGAAGTGGATGCGTCGAACAAACTCAATGACTCCGGCACTGTTCGTGGTCGCGTCGTCGCGGCGTACCAGGACGGCAACAGCTTCACCGATGTGCGCGAAAACCAGCGCCAGACCTTCTACGGAATTCTCGAAGCGGATATCAACGATTCGACCACCTGGACCATCGGTGCCTCCAAGCAGCGCGACGACAACACGTCGGATTGGGGTGGCTTGCCAAGCGGCCCGAATGGCGAAGACCTGCACTTGCCACGCTCGGCGTTTCTCAGCAACAACTGGTCGTACTGGGACAAGGACAACTACAGCCTGTTCAGTGATATCACCCACCGCTTCGACAACGGCTGGTCAGCCAAGCTTGCGGCCCAGAAGATCTGGGCCAAGGCCGACACGTTCTCTACTTATCTGGGTAACTACGACGGCGCCGGCTTCCAGCAGTACGCCGGCAAATACCGCGACGACGATGACCAGACCAACCTGGACGCGTCGCTGTCCGGCCCCTTCCAGCTGTTTGGTCGTGAGCACGAACTGGCGGTCGGCGTCAGCCATCGTCAGGAGAAGTTTGAT
Organism: Pseudomonas sp. G.S.17; assembly: GCF_038096165.1. Classification (NCBI taxonomy): domain Bacteria; kingdom Pseudomonadati; phylum Pseudomonadota; class Gammaproteobacteria; order Pseudomonadales; family Pseudomonadaceae; genus Pseudomonas; species Pseudomonas viridinivis. The sequence continues at coordinate 1,101,179 of NZ_CP151076.1, read as the reverse complement.
CAGTGGGGCGGCTGGACCGACGGCACTCCGGTGGATATCTGGAACTTCGACCACAGCCGGATCGCCAAACCTGCTGTTGACGAGTCCCTGTACGAAAGCCGCAATACCGCCACCGAAAAAGGCGCGTATGCCGTTGCGCGCTTCAACCCCATCGATCCGCTGCACGTCATCATCGGCAGCCGCGTCAGCTGGTATGAATACAACGACCGGGTTGGCGACGGCGACTATAAGGTCACCCGCGAAGTCACGCCGTACGCCGGGATCATCTATGACCTGAACGACACCTACTCGGCCTACGCCAGCTACACCGAAATCTTCAAGCCGCAGACCGAGAAGGACTCCGGCGGCACCGTGCTGGACCCGATGACCGGCAAGAACTATGAAATCGGTCTGAAGGGCGAGTACTTCGACGGCGCGCTGAATGCTTCCGTAGCACTGTTCGAAATGGAACAGGAAAACCGCGCTTACCTGCTCGACAATCAGAACCAGAGCAACTGCCCGTCCTTCCCGGCGACCAGTTGCTATGGCGCAGCCGGCAAGGTCCGTAGCCGTGGTATCGACACCGAGTTGAGCGGTGCATTGACGCCAAACTGGCAGTTCTCTGCGTCTTACACCTACGTGCTCAGCCAGTACGTCAAAGATGCCACCGAAGGCAATGAAGGCAAACTGTTCGCCCCGGATCAGCCCAAGCATCTGTTCAAGGCGGCGACCAGCTATAACCTGCAAGGTGGGCTGAGCAAGGTGCGTGTGGGTGCGGATGTATTCGCTCAGAGCAAAACCTTCAACCGCGTCGGTAACGGCACCGCTGACCAGGACGCTTACGGCGTTGTTGGCCTGATGGCCGGTTACAAGTTCGACGAGCACTGGGACGGTCGGGTCAATTTCAACAACGTACTCAACACTCGCTACTGGCAGGGCATCCCGAATGCCAGCGGCGCTGGCCAGTACGGCGATCCGCGCAACCTGATGTTCTCGTTGAAATGGTCGCTCTGACTGTTCACAACCAAGGCTGACATACGGCTGGAGAAAACACCCCGCACCGACCAACGGGGTGTTGTTCATCACTTCAGGCATCGGCAGTGCTCACTGTCCAGTGCCCGTTTTTTTTGATAGAACCTGTTGCATCGCCCCTTAAAATAAATACCCGTTCGCCATCCCCTGCCAACTTCCGAGTCGTACCGAATCGAACAGTTAAATACGAAGTTGAACGTATCTTTCTGTTAAGCGCGGTATATCCGTCAAGGCTTCAAACTTTCTCAATAAAATATAAATTTATTGCTACCGGCAGTGTCAGAACTTCGGATGACTGCAGCTTTTGATCGAGCCTCAATAAACCTAGCGTTCAGGTAGTTTCACCTGACTCTGAATGCCCTGCGCATTCTGAACCATGAAGTGCAAGGTCAGCCTGATGAGCCGAACGATGAGTTTTATACCGTGAACACTTTTCTATCCCTGCTGCCCGGCGGCGGCCAAGCCGGTGAGGCGATTCGCGCCCATGACTGGTCGACCTCCGGTTTCGGCGCGCTGCCGACCTGGCCGGCTACCTTGCGCCATGCGCTGGGGCTCATGCTCAACTCGCCAGACAGCATGTATCTGATCTGGGGGCCGGAACTGCGGTTCTTCTATAACGATGCCTATCGTCCGGTGCTGAGTGGCCGCGAACGCGACGCCATGGGCCAGCCTGTGGCCGCGTTGTGGGGCGGCGTATGGGAGCAAGTCCGGCCACTGGTGGAAATAGCCCTGGGCGGATCATCCTGCCGCATCGACAATCATCCGGTCGTCATGCAGCGCTCGGGCGTCGATCAGCAGAGCTGGTGGAACCTCTCCTTCTCGCCGATCTATGGTGACGCAGGCGCTGTGGATGGCGTGCTGTGCCGACCCATCGAAACCACCGAGATGGTGCGCTCGGCGGCCTTGTTGCGCTCAAGTGAGGAATTCAACAGGCGAGTGCTCGCCAGCAGCACCGACTGCATCAAGGTGCTGGACCTCGACGGCCGGCTGGCCTGGATGAGCGAGGGCGGACAGCGCGTCATGGAAGTCAGCGACTTCAATGCCATTCGGGGCTGCCCGTGGCCGGACTTCTGGAAGGATCGGGGCAACCTCGAAGCTGTTAACGCTGTCGAGCTGGCCAAATCAGGTCGCGAAGGCCTTTTCGAAGGCCAGGCCTCGACGATGAGCGGCATCATCAAATGGTGGGACGTGCGTGTCAGCCCGATCCTGGGCAGCGACGGCCGGCCGGAGAAGCTGCTTTGCGTGTCGCGGGATATCACCGCCGCCAAACAGGCTGAAGCTGAACTGCGCATTTTGAATGAAACCCTCGAGCAACGGGTCACGGATCGCACCTGTGAGCTTGACCGCCTGTGGCGACTGTCGGCCGACATCATGCTGGTTGCGCGCTTTGATGGCTGCATCATCGCGGTCAACCCGGCCTGGACCAAGCTGCTGGGTTGGACAGAAGAGGAACTGCTTGGCCGCGAATTCCTGGAGTTCGTGCATCCCCTGGACGTTGCAGACACCGAAGCAGCTGCCACGAAACTCTCCAATGGCACAAGCATCCCTAACTTCATCAATCGCTATCAACATAAAGACGGTTCATGGCGCTGGTTGTCCTGGACCGCCGTGCCCGATCAATCCTGCATTCATGCCGTCGGCCGCGACATCCAGGCCGAACGGGAAGCCACCGAAGCATTGCGGTTGTCCGAAGAAGCGCTGCGCCAATCGCAGAAACTGGAGGCAGTCGGCCTGCTGACTGGCGGCGTCGCCCACGATTTCAATAACCTGCTGACGGTCATCAAGTCATCCACCGACCTGCTCAAGCGCCCCAACGTCAAGGAGGAACGCCGCATTCGCTACGTTGAAGCGATCTCCTCGACCGTGGATCGGGCCGCGAAACTTACCGGCCAGCTGCTGGCTTTCGCCCGGCGACAGGCGCTGAAGCCGGAGATTTTCGACGTCTGCCAGAACATCCACTCCATCGGCAACATGCTGGACTCGTTCACCGGTACACGGGTCAAGGTGCTCATCGAAGTGCCCGATTACCCGTGCTTTATCAAAGCGGACACCAGCCAGCTCGATAACGCGCTGGTCAACATGGCGGTCAACGCGCGGGACGCCATGCAAGGCGAAGGCACGCTGACGATCCAGGTCAGTGCGGTCGACCGCTTGCCTGCTGCGCGGTCGCATCCCGGCCGCGACGAAGACTTCATTCGAATCGACCTTACCGACACCGGCAAGGGCATCAGCCCGGAAGATATCGAGCACATCTTTGAGCCGTTCTTCACCACCAAAGGCGTTGGCCACGGAACGGGGCTTGGGCTGTCTCAGGTATTCGGTTTTGCCAAGCAATCGGAGGGCGACATTCTGGTCCATAGCCAGGTCGGCAGCGGTACACGCTTCTCACTGTTCCTGCCTCGCTGCTCCACGCAACCGAGCACTAATGAACTGCGCGACTTGCAGATATCCCTCGATGACATCACCGACCTGAGAGTGCTGGTGGTGGAAGACAACGACGACGTCGGCGATTTCGCAACCTAGACGCTGATTGAACTGGGCTTCCGCGCCTACCGCGCCGCCAATGGCAACGACGCACTGGCCGAACTGTCCAGAAATGCTGCAACCTACGACGTGATTTTTTCCGACGTCATGATGCCCGGCATCACCGGCCTGGAACTGGCCCACGAAGTCGAGCATCTGTATCCGGCCCTGCCAGTAGTGCTGACCACCGGTTACAGCGAAGTATTCGTCCAGGAAGGTGTGGAAAAATTCAGGCTGCTGCCCAAACCGTACTCCATCGAAGCGATGTCCAATGTGCTGCGCGAGGCGGTGCTGGAGAGTCGCAAGGGGACGGGGGGAAACGTAATCTAATGACCGGTTGGAGCGAGGCTTGCCCGCGAATCAGGCGCACCGGTGGTGCCAGACCCACCGCGTTATCGATCTTCGCGGGCAAGCCTCGCTCCAACGAATCGCGGGAGCTTCGGCGCCCAATATCTATCCAAAGAGGTATTCAGTTATGACCTTCAACTGGCACAGCGACCCCATCACCCGCACCACCGAAATCGACAAGCACTACAAGAATACCCAGAACGTGCGCCGGTTTCTGACGGAGCAGTGTGGCGATGACTTCAAGTTCGACCGGCCTTTCATGGCCTGGATCAACGATGGCCGCGCGAAGAACATGGGTGATGTGGCGGATGAGTGGCAGCGTCGGCGGTCAAGCAACGCCTAGGCAGTCCCGCCCGCGTTCACTGCGCCGCGAATTGCATCGAGCAGCATGGTGAACGCCGGGTTGTCGTTGTCAGAGCGCCAGATCAAATGCAGCTCGCTTTGCACGCCCTCCCCCAGATCGATCTCGCGAAAGGTCACGCCCTTGAACACCACGTTGGCGGCGCAGCGCGGTACCAGGGCCAGGCCCATGCCGGCGTTGACCAGCGCCAGAATCGTCAATGACGAACCCAGCCACTGCACATACTGCGGCGCCACCCGCGCCGAACGGAACATGCCGGTCAGCAGCTCGTTGAACGGCGGATAAGCCGCGTGGGAATACATCAGAAACGGTTCGCCATCCAGATCGGTCACCGCAACCGTCGCTGATGTCGCCAGACGATGGGTGCTGGGCACGGCGAGCAGGAACGGTTCGCGCACCAGGCACTCGGTGGCGAAACCCGGTTGCAGCAACGGTGAGCGAACGATGCCCAGATCGATGCGTCGCGCGCGCATGGCTTCGTGCTGTTGATAGGTGTTCATCTCCTCCAGGGAGATTTTCACGTGGGGCTGCTTGAGTCGCGCCTCGGCGATCACCTTGGGCAGGAATTCATACACCGCGCTGCCCACGAAACTAATGGTCACCGAACCGATGTCGCCTTCCGCGAAACGTTTGGCCGCTGCCGCCGCTTGTTGTGCACGCTCCAGCAGATTTTGCGCCTCAATGAAAAAGGCCCGACCGGCGGCGGTCAGCGCCACGCTGCGCGTGCTGCGGGTAAACAGCGCGACGCCCAAGTGATGCTCCAACAATTGAATCTGTCGACTCAAGGGTGGCTGAGTCATGTTCAGCCGTTCAGCGGCGCGGCGAAAATTGAGTTCCGTGGCCACGGTGGTGAAACAGCGTAACTGGGCAAGCTCGAACATTGATTCAATCCAGGTATCAATCAAGTGCCAATCTAGATTAGACCGGAACAAAGACTGCGTCCATCATCGACTCGTCCCCAAAAAAATAATGATCGGGAGTCGCCCCAGTGAACACAGTCCAAACACCGACGGACGCCACACCGCTTGCCCGGGCTGCTGCCAAGGTCAAGCGTCACGTATTGCCGCTGTTCGTCATCATGTTCATCGTCAACTACATCGACCGGGTGAACATTGGCTTCGTGCGCAGCCACATGGAAACCGACCTGGGCATTGGCGCTGCCGCCTACGGCTTGGGTGCCGGGCTGTTCTTCGTCGGTTACGCGATATTCGAAGTGCCTTCCAACATGTTGCTGCAACGCTACGGCGCTCGCGCCTGGCTGACGCGCATCATGTTCACCTGGGGCGCGGCGGCCATGGCCATGGCGTTCGTCCAGGGCGAGACCAGTTTCTATGTACTGCGCTTTATTCTCGGCGCAGCGGAAGCGGGCTTCTTCCCCGGCATCATTTATTACTTCACTCAATGGCTGCCAGGTGCAGATCGCGGCAAAGCCATGGCCGTCTTTCTCAGCGGCTCAGCCATTGCGTCAGTAATTTCCGGCCCGGTGTCAGGCGCGCTGCTCAACGTCAACGGGTTGAACCTGCATGGCTGGCAGTGGATGTTCCTCATCGAAGGCTTCGCTTCAATCGCCCTCTGCGGATTTGTCTGGTTCTGGTTGCAGTCACATCCCAGCGAAGCGAAATGGCTCAGCGACGAAGAGAAGGCCGCGCTGATTGGCGCCATCGCCGAGGAACAGCGGGCTCGTGAAGCGACTCAGACCGTCAAGCCGTCGATGTTCAAGTTGCTCGCCGACAAACAGATCGCGCTGTTCTGCTTCATCTATTTCTCCATCGCCCTGACCATCTATGGCGCCACGTTCTGGCTGCCGAGCATGATCAAGAAAATGGGCAATCTGGGCGACTTCCAGGTGGGCCTGTTCAACTCGATCCCGTGGATCATCTCAATCATCGCGATGTACGGCTTCGCCGCCATGGCTGGCAAATGGAAATACCAGCAAGCCTGGGTCGCCTTGACGCTGGTGATCGCTGCGTTCGGCATGTTCATGTCCACCACCGGCGGTCCGATCTTCGCCTTCGTTGCAATCTGTTTCGCCGCCATCGGCTTCAAAGCGGCATCGGCACTGTTCTGGCCGATCCCTCAGGGTTATCTGGATGCGCGGATTGCTGCAGCCGTGATCGCCTTGATCAACTCGATCGGCAACCTCGGCGGCTTTGTTGCACCAACGGCATTCGGCTACCTGGAACAGACCACCGGCTCCATCGAAGGCGGCTTGTACGGCCTGGCAATCACCTCGCTGGTCGCCGCCGTGGTGATCTTCTTTGCCCGCACGACGCCCCGTGGCGACAAGCCCAGCGTGTTGACCGGCAAGCCCGTTGAAGTCCCCGTTCCGAAAACCTCCGTAAATCGCCAAGCCTTGAAATCTGGCCCATCGGGAGCAGCCTCTTGAAAATCAAACGAGTCACCGTCACGCCAATTGCCTTTCGTGATCCACCGTTGCTCAACGCCAGCGGTATCCACGAACCCTTTGCCCTGCGCTCGATCATCGAGATCGAAAGCGACAATGGCTATATCGGGTTGGGCGAAAGCTACGGCGATGCCCCGGCGCTGTTGATCCAGCAGCAACTGCAAAACCAGCTGATCGGCCTCGACCCGTTCAATCTCAACCAGCTGCGCACCATCGTCCAGGCAACTGTCGCCGCCAACAAACCTGCGAGCATCGCCGGAGCGGAACTGGCACCCGGCTCCCACGCCAGCAAAGCCGTCAGCAACGCTTACTCGGCGTTCGAAGTCGCGTTCCTCGACTTGCAGGCGCATTACCTGAACGTGCCATTGGTTGACCTGCTGGGCGGCGCGATCCGCGATGAAATCCCGTTCAGTGCCTACCTGTTTTTCAAGTACGCCGAGCACGTTGATTCGCCCTACAAACCAGACAGCTGGGGCGAGGCGCTGAACGAAGAACAGATCGTCGCCCAGGCGCGGCGCATGATCGAGGCGTACGGCTTCAAGAGCATCAAACTCAAGGCCGGCACACTGCCGCCGGAACATGAAGTGTCGTGCATCAAGGCGCTGAAAAAAGCCTTCCCCGGTTTTCCGCTGCGCATTGACCCGAACGGCAACTGGTCACTGGAAACTTCGATTCGCATGGCCGAACTGCTGGGCGATGACTTGCAGTATTACGAAGACCCGACGCCGGGCCTGGAAGGCATGTCCGAACTGCACAAACGCACCGGCCTGCCGCTGGCGACCAATATGGTGGTCACCGACTTCGACGAATTCCGCCGCAGCGTAGCGCTGAACAGCGTGCAGATCGTGCTGGCTGACCACCATTATTGGGGCGGTCTGCGCGACACTCAGGCGCTGGCGAAAATGTGCGACACCTTCGGTCTCGGCGTGTCCATGCATTCCAACTCGCACCTGGGCATCAGCCTGATGGCCATGGCCCACGTCGCGGCCTCGGTGCCGAACCTCGATTACGCTTGCGACACCCACTACCCGTGGCAGGAACCCGACGAAGAAGTGATCAAGGGCGGCAAGCTGCCGATTGTCGATGGCTGCGTAAAAATCACCCGCGCGCCGGGACTGGGCCTTGAACTGGATCGCGATCAGCTAGCCAAGCTGCACGATCAATTCCTCACCTGCGGCATTCGCCAGCGCGATGACGTGAAGCAAATGCAGCGTTACAAACCAGACTGGAAAGCCGTCAAACCCCGCTTCTGATAAACCGTTTTTGTTGGGCCCGGCATGTCCCCTGTGCCGGGCTTTTTTTTGTAGAAGATTCGTTTTCTCCTGCCGCATGGGATCCGTAGGACCGGCTTCAGCCGGGAGCTCATTCGTTCTGACGATACATTTGCTGCGAATCGACTCCCGCCCTCCCGGCTAAAGCCGGTCCTACGAGGTGTATCAACAAAAAACCCGCCATCATCTGGCGGTTTTTTTGTGGCATTTTGCTGAGGTCGTTGGACCTGTCGGTATCAAACCGCACGATCATAGATACTGATCAAACAGGCCGCAGCGTCTCAGGCGAGTTTCTCCAGCTTGATCACGGATTGATCGATAACGGTTCTGGCAAGCTCGACCAGATGCATCACTGAAAACACCAGATGCCGGTCGGGTCCGCTCAAACGGTCGCCGCTTTCATAGGCCGTTGCCGCTGCACATTGCAGCAGCTCGGATGCGTGGTTCAGGGCGTCTTCGATGTTTGGAGGAGGAACAAGTGTGAAATTCGTCATATTTAAAACTCTGAAGTCAGATGGGCCAGCCAGGGATCGCTACTAAACGAAAGGTGGCAGCTGTGCGCAGGTTAGTAGACCGGGACTTCAGAACCGGCGCACCCGAAGGCGCCCCACGCACAGCCACCATAAAGATGGACATTTCAAGGAAACGCTGTGCGACTGAAGTTTACGGGCTACTAAACCCAATCACTGATTTCTCAGCGACCGGCGCACCTTAGTAGCCAAAATCCACAGACGCAAGCGGCCGGAATTATCTCGGAAACTTCACTCAAGAGAAACAGACATGTCCGGCAAGCTGTCAGATGATGGCCCGCAAAACATGCGCTGGTCTGGCAGGTTTCTGGTTATTTCGTTGGAGCGAGGCTTGCCCGCGAATCGATCTTTCATGGGACATCTTTATTGGCTGAGTTTACGCCTTCGCGGGCAAGCCTCGCTCCAACGGATCCTCACCTTGGGTAACGTCAAAAAAGCATAAAGATAGATCGCATCGATATAAGCCGTTATAAGAAACATCGTTATGCTGCCGCCAGAATTTTCTGGCAATCGCGATTCAGTCGTAGGAAGCAGTAATGGATTTTGGTGGTTTGGGGTTAGTGGTCGCAGGCTTGGTGGTTGGATTCATCGTCGGCATGACTGGCGTGGGCGGCGGCTCCCTGATGACTCCGATTCTGCTGTGGTTTGGCATCAACCCTGCCACGGCGGTGGGCACCGATTTGCTGTATGCGGCGATTACCAAATCCGGCGGCGTGTGGGTCCACCGCAAAAACCAGAACATCGACTGGTCCATTACCGGCTGGCTGACGTTGGGCAGTGTCCCGGCGGTACTGCTGACGTTGTGGTTCCTGAGCACGTTGCATACCTCCCCGGACGCGATGAATGCCGTTATCAAGCAGGCGTTGGGCGTCGTTCTTTTGCTCACCGCGCTCGCCGTATTCTTCAAGAAACGGCTACTGGCTTTTGCGCACAATCGCGCAGGCGGCCACTACAACCCAAGCGGCCCAAGCCTCAATGCGTTGACGGTGCTGACCGGTCTGATCCTCGGCACCATGGTCGCCCTGACCTCCATCGGCGCCGGCGCCCTGGGCACCGTGGCGTTATTCATCCTCTACCCTTTTCTGCCCACCCGCCGCCTGGTCGGTACCGAAATCGCCCACGCGGTACCGCTGACGTTGGTCGCAGGCCTGGGTCACGCGAGCATGGGCAACATGGATTGGGGCATCCTCGGTTATTTGCTGATGGGCTCGTTGCCGGGCATTTACATCGGCAGTCACTTGTCCGGCAAGGTTTCGGACGACGTCCTGCGTCCTTGCCTGGCAACAATGCTGGCGTTCATCGGCTACAAGCTGGTTTTTTAACTGGCTGGCGCTACGCAGGACCCCGCCTGCGTCAACCGCGCTATGCTCTGCAAGGTAGGATTCAGCCCAACGAAGACCGCCGGATACGCCGATGACCTCAGCTTTCGCCCCGTTTCAGGACCTCGCCTCGCTGCTGATACCCCGGCGAAAAAATCGATGGCTCCCATGATGTTTCGCATCTGCAGCGGGTTTGGAGCAACGTCTGCCTGATTCGTAATGACGAAGGCGGCGATCAGGAAATCCTTCTGGCGGCGACGCTGCTGCATGACTGCGTGGCGGTGGAAAAGAATTCGCCGTTTCGCTCCAGCGCATCGCGACTGGCGGCAGCCAAAGCCACGGAGTTGTTGACCGAGATGGGGTGGAGTGAAAAACGAATCGAAGCGGTCGCCCACGCCGTCGAGGCACACAGTTTTTCAGCGGCGATTACGCCCACGACCCTTGAAGCCAGAATCCTCCAGGACGCCGACCGTCTCGACGCCATGGGCATGATCGGTGTCGCGCGAATGTTCTACGTTTCGGGCCGAATGGGCGGCGGTTTGTACGACCCGGCAGATCCTCACGCCGCTCAGCGACCCTACGATGACAAGCGCTTTGCAGTGGACCACTTCAACACCAAGCTTTTTCATTTGGCCGACGGCTTTCAGACCGAAACGGGCGCACGCCTGGCAAAGGTGCGCCATGAGCGAATGCAGCGATTTCTGATTGAACTGATGCAGGAAGTGGGCGCGCCGCTGCCGATTTAAATGGGGCTTAACAAAATTTGACGCCAATTTTTACGATGTCATAAAGACATCACACAGCTGACCTATAACCGACTCTCCGGTATTACCGTTGAATTGGGCTTGGTCCTTCGTGAAAAAGTTATTGCCTCGTATTTCGCGTCAGCAGTCGTCGACGTCCATCTTGCGCCGCGTCAAAATCACGCAACGCCTAGTGCTGTGTTTCAGCATCACGGCGCTGTTGATGGTCGCGCTAGGGGTGTTTTGTCTGCTGCAAATGCAGGCGATCCGCAATCAGGGTGAAGCGGTGGAAAGCGGCTCGCTGCCCAGCATCGCCATGGCCGATGCCATTGCCATCAATCTGGTGAAACTGCGCGGCGAAACCTCGCGCCTGATCGCCAACGCCGACGATCCAGGCGCGGTAGTCAGCAGCAAAATCAACGTCGAACAGCTCAAGAACGAAGTCGAAAAAGGTTTCGCCGAATACCTTGGCCATGTCAAAGACGCCACTGAGCGCGACTCATTGGTTGCCTTGCAAGACGCCTACAAAGCCTTCATTCCTGGTCTCTATGACGAAATCACCCTGATCGAGCAGCGCAAGCTCGACGACGCCCGCATGCTCTCCAACACCATGCTGTCCTTGCAGGGCGACCTAATGGACATGCAAGTGCAACTGCTGCGCGAACTCAACAAGCAAAGCGCCGCCGCGGCGGTGGAAAAGGCCAGCAACAGTTTTGAGCAAACCCGCATTATCGCCCTGAGCGCCATCGGCATTGCCCTGGCATTGACCCTGCTGCTGGCCTGGCGTCTGAGCGTCAGTATTATTCGCCCGGTGCGTCAGGCGTTGCAGATCGCCAGCACCATTGCCAGCGGCGACCTGAGCCCGCAAACCATCCCCGAAGGCAAGGACGAAACCGCCCAGTTGCTGAGCATGCTCGGCCAAATGCGCGGCAACCTGCACGGCACAATCGAGCAGATTTACGCAGCGGCAACGCAGCTTTCCCAGTCGGTACAGGAAATGAGCACCATCTCCGAAGCCAGCGCGGAAAACCTGCGGCTGCAGAACTCGGAAATCGAGCAGGCGGCGGTTGCCGTCAATCAGATGAGCCAGGCGGCCGTGGAAGTGGCAGGCAACGCCAGCAATACCGCGACGGAATCCCTGGCCTCCAGCGATGCGGCCGCCAAAGGCCAGCTGCGCCTTTCGGACACCATCGTTTCGATCAAGCAACTGACGGGCAATGTGCTGGAAACGTCGCATCAGGCCGAAGGCCTGGCTGAACGTACGCTGAGCATCAGCAAGATCCTCGACGTGATCCGTGCCATCGCCAATCAGACCAACCTGTTGGCACTTAACGCAGCGATTGAAGCGGCGCGGGCCGGGGAAGCCGGACGCGGATTTGCCGTGGTCGCCGATGAAGTGCGCTCACTGGCGCAGCGCACCAGTGCCTCCACCACCGAGATCGAAGGGTTGATCACCGGCGTGCAGCAAAGCACCCAGGAAACCGCCAGCGCACTGCGCCTTACTGCAAATCAGGCAAATCTGACGCTTGAACAGGCGGCGGCCACCGGCGAGGCATTGACGGTCATCATCAGTTCGACTTCGACCATCAACGACCGCAACCTGCTGATTGCCAGCGCCGCCGAGCAGCAGGCCCAGGTGGCTGGCGAAGTCGACCGCAACCTGAGCAGCATTCGCGACCTGTCCAACCAATCCGCTTCCGGCGCCCAGCAAACCACCATGGCCAGCAATGCCCTGTCGATGCTGGCGACCGACCTCAAGGCCATGGTTCAGCGGTTTGTTCTCTGAAGGACGAGCAAATTTATTCCAGTAGTCCATTCCTTGATGGTGGCAATGTGCTTCATTATTGAAACAAACCCCGTCGCGGGACACATTGCCACTAAGGATATGAGCATGCACAAAGCCACTGTATGGACTGCAACCCTCGCCGCACTGACGCTGAGCACCGTCGCCCAGGCTGATGTACACATAAAGCTGGGCAGCCGGGAACGGGTTTCTCAACTCTTCGCTTACCCCAACAATTGCAGCGTAATCTGCTTCCGTGACTGGACGCTGGAACAGACCGCTGAGCATTACCTGAACCAAAGCGTCCAACGCGACGGTTATACCGGCGGCGTCAGCGTGAAAAGTGACAATGACGTGCTCTACGCCGATATCAGCGGCGTGCCTGACGACTACGGCACACCGTTGACAGCACTGCTCGACGCGGGCGAGCTGGCCATAAGCGGAGCGAAGAAGCTCAATCTCGACCAGAAATGGCAATACAACTGGTACCTCTTCCTGCCACTGGGCATGGCTCTGGAAAACCGCAAGAGCGTCGAATTGCTGCACTTTCCGCCGGACACTTCGCTGACGCTGGCTCAGGATTATCTGGTCTCTGCGACCACTGATCGCTGGGCCACGCTACTGACGCTCAACGGCATTCCTGCCGCTCAGACGCCGGGATATCAGACGATCATCGACATTGCACCAATTGCAGCTCCCGCCAATGCCGGCAGTTCGCTGGAAGAGGTTTACAGCTATTTCCAGAATTACCAGACCACCATGCTCAAGGAGCTCAGTCAGAACGCCAAAGGCAACTCCTTACCGATGGTGGCGTTTGGCGCACCTGTGAGGAAATGGATCAACCAGCAATATGGTGCCAATGTGCCCGTGCTGGGCTTGGCGACTATCAGCCCGAGTGCCGGACAAAAAGTCGCGGTGCTGGGCTCGAACCATCCAAGCTATATCTGGTACGCGGATAACAAGGCGAACTATGGCGGCGATCAGGCCAAGGCCGATGCGGCTGGCCTTGCGGTAATGGGGCAGGATTTGAGCGCAGCCTGTTGGCAAGCGGCAATGGGACAGACACCTGGGGTGGATCCGGCAACTACGCTGAGCGCGTGCATGCAGAAATGGCAGGTGACCGACAAGGTGCAGACGTGTGAGCTGTTTTATACCGCCGAACGCGACCTGACCGCAGAACAAGCCGCGGCCAAATGCGGCACGAGCGAGGTAACGCGCTCACTGCAGCAGTTGCAGAAACCGCTGACCGTTCCGGCCAGCCATCCGTATCTGTAACATCGCTGGAGCGAACGCTCGGGGTTAGACCCCCTGCGGTCGCAACCGATATTGCGGTGGTAGTTGCTCGAAGCCGCTGATGGTCGCGTTCAGGCTCTTGAAGCGACCGTCCTTGATGCCATAGATGCAACCGTGGATGGACAGGCTCTGCCCGCGATGCCAGGCGTTCTGCACAATACTGGTGTGACCGACGTTCGCCACTTGCTGAATAACGTTGAGCTCGCACAAACGGTCGACTCGTTCTTCCTCGGTCGGCAGCTTCGCCAGCGCTTCGCGGTTCTCGTAATACAGGTCACGAATCGAGCGTAACCAGCCGTCGATCAGGCCCAGCTGACGGTCTTGCATCGACGCGCGCACGCCGCCACAACCGTAGTGGCCGGTGACCAGAATGTATTTGACCTTGAGTACGTCGACGGCGTACTGGATCACCGACAGGCAATTGAGGTCGGTGTGCAGCACGACGTTGGCTACGTTGCGGTGCACAAACAAGTCACCTGGCAACATGCCGACGATTTCGTTGGCAGGGACGCGCGCATCCGAGCAACCGATCCAAAGGTATTCCGGGGTTTGCTGCCGTGCCAGCTTGGCGAAAAACTCGGGATCTTCCTTGGTGATCGCATCAGCCCAACGTTCGTTGTTGTCGATCAGGTCTTGTAGCTCGTTCATGCTTGTACGCCTCGAAGATGTGCCCAGCGTTTGACTGGGCCTCGACGACCCAAGTCACGCTTATTTGCCACTACTCGCCTGACGGAACAAAGGAATCTTCAGAGTTGTGGCCGGTCCACCTATTAAGGACCCAAATAACGAGGATTCGCCATGACTGATTCACGCCGTCCGTTCGATGCCACCCAACCCGAGCCTATCGATGACAACGAAGACCGTATGGGCTCAATGGAAGAACTGGACTTTGACGAGGAAGAACCGAGCGCCCGCATCGGCGATCTGATGCCCGAGGACGAACTGGCGCATGAGATCCCGGAAAAACGTGTGCGGGAAGCCGGTATGACGGGCGCATCGACACCCGATCATCACCCTACCGACGACGACCTGGATCCAGAAATGCTGATCCGCGAAGACGGCGCCCGCTCTGCCAAGGAAGCAGGCGAAGACAACCCGGCGGACTTCGAGCTGAGCGTGGTCGATGAGGACGATATCGGCGGCGGCGATGGTCTGGATGAAGCGGAGCTGGGCCGTCTTGACCCGCTGGATGGCAAGCCGGAGAAGTGAACTGGATGCAGTGAACGAAACGGCCTCTTCCCGGTAAATCCGGTAGGACCGGACTTGTCCGGGAAGGCGTCGGCCCAGGCAACGAAGATGTGGCAGCCAAAATGATGTCGGCTCATCCCAGGTTATCGGGGACAAGTCCCCTCCTGCCGGTTTGCGTTGCACCTACATTGATTTACTCAAACAACGTGCAGGCCATCACCAGCGCATCTTCACGCCCGCCAACCGCAGGGTAGTAATCCCGACGTCGACCAATCTCGTTGAAGCCAAAGCGCTCATACAAGCGATAAGCCGGGCGATTGCTGTCGCGCAGTTCGAGAAAGCATTCGCGGGCATTGAGCGCATAAGCCCGGGACATCAGATGCTCAAGCAGGCGCAGCCCCAAACCTCGGCCCTGGCTTTCAGGTTTGACGGTGATGTTGAGCAGATGCGCTTCGTCAATGATGACTTGCACAACGCCATGCCCGACCTGCTGGGCACCTTCGAACATCAGCCAGATTTCATAAGACTTGAGCCCATCGAGAAAGATGCCCCGCGTCCAGGGATGGCTGAAGGCGGCGTACTCAATCTTCAATACGGCGTCGAGATCCGCCTCGGTCATCGGGCGGAAAGTTACTGCGTCACTCATCTATCGGTTTCCAGCGCGCCATCAGCCGACGCATGGCTTGCCAGACATCCGCCTTGCGTTGAGGCTCGTCCATTAATAATTCCAGACCCGGCAAAGCCCAGGCTGAACCCAGGCCATCGACCTGAAGTTCATTGTTATAGGATTCAGCATTGGCTTCCCCGGCAAAGCGCACCGAAGGCAAGCCAATCAGCCACAGGCAGGCGCAGGGTTCATCTTCAAGGCGTGCCGAGACGAAACCTTGCACAAAATCACGCGCGGCTTCCGGCCCCTGGTCCAGATTGCCCCTGACCAGCAGCGGCCAGCGCACCGGCTCGCCGATGATTTGCGGGCTGTCCGGCAAACCGGCGGCGCGCAGCATATCTTTCAGTAACAAATAAGACGGATCGCGACTCTGGAACGCCTGGCCTGTGGGTAACTCCACCAGCAGCAGGCATCGCCCGGCGCGCAGGAGTTGCAGCGCAAAGCGCGGTGGCGGCACGACAGGCGCTTTCACCGGAGCAGGCGCGGCAGCTTCGACAACCGCAGCAGGCGCACGGGTGCTGGCCAGCGACGGACGCGGCACTTCGATTTTCGGCCGCTCGACGGGACGCGCAGGTGCTACGGAAGGCTCGGCAACCGCTGCGCGCTCGGTAATCTGCGGGATGGCGATGGCCTGCACGTCCTCGACCGCAAGCAGCGGTTCAAGCAGCTCAGGCCGTGACGGTGCAGCAAAGGGCAATTCAGTGCGCGGCAGCCAATTGACCACCTGCATGGCGGTCATATAAGCGCGGCGGCGGGACTCGTTTAGCAAAGGTCAGCCACCTGTGGATAAGTTAAGGAGGCGATTCTACCGCCCTTCGCCGATTCCCGCCGCAGTTCATCGTCCGGAGGTGAAATGTTGCGCAGCCGATGCAGTACAATCGCTGCTTTTATTTGCCAACCACCGGCCAACCAATGATCGAACCTAAGCGCGTCTTGCGCGCCCTTGCCGAACACTGGGCGCTTCTTGAGCCATTGTGCGAACACTTCGACCAAGGCACCTTGAGCTTGAGCGAATTGCGCCTGCAACTGGCCGCACAACAGATGGACAGCACGCCGCAGGACATCACCAATCTGCTAGATGTGTGGATTCGTCTGGATATCCTGGTCCCCGTGGCCAAAAGCCCCAATCGTTTCGAACTCAACGCGCAGATCCACGACTTCCTGTCCTATCTGCGTCGCGAGCACCGTTTGGGCCTGTGCCTGGAAATCGAAGCCTATCTGCGCCATCTCGAGCGATTGGCGGGCTACATTCAGGATGCATTCGATATTCGCGACGCCGATGACCTCGCCCGGCAGCTGCGCCTGCTGGACATGCGCGTGCGCGACGTCCTGAAAAAACTCGCCAACGACGAACAGGCTCTGGTGGCTGTTGCCGATCGGGCCAAGACCAGCGACCGGCAGATCCCCCTGCGACAGCGCTATGCCGAAGTGCTGGCGACCTGGGACGAATACATCGAACCGATGATTCAACTGGTGAATGCCGACGGCGCGTTCGAACAAGGCGTGCGCAAGGTCGAGAATGTGCTGCTGCGCATGCTCACCGAACAGCAGCGACTCGGCCATCTGGTGGACGACGACATGCTGCTGCGCACCCACGCGCGCATCCTCGAAATGCAGACCAGCGCCCAGTTGACCTTGCGGCACGCACGGGAACTGCTGCTGCCACTGCGCGAGGAAGCTCGTCGGCATAACGCTGTTACCCGTGGCGCGGCGCTGGCACTGTCGGCGATTCGCCGTAAAGGTCTGGACGCCGTGCCGCAAGCGGCGATGCCGATGTTCACTCGTCCGCAAAGCACCTTTCTGGGCAGCGCGAGCCAGGTCGAGGCTTACGTATACGCTCTGGCGCGCTTCGAACCCAAGCCGGCCAAATTCCCCAAGGCCAACGCCAAGCGCAAAGGCGAGCCGCCACAAGCGCCGCGCACGGTCAAGGAAATGCTGGAGCGTTGCGAAGACGCCCTGCCACTGCCAGA
Organism: Pseudomonas sp. G.S.17; assembly: GCF_038096165.1. Taxonomy (NCBI): domain Bacteria; kingdom Pseudomonadati; phylum Pseudomonadota; class Gammaproteobacteria; order Pseudomonadales; family Pseudomonadaceae; genus Pseudomonas; species Pseudomonas viridinivis. The sequence goes on along the minus strand of NZ_CP151076.1, from coordinate 1,083,768 downwards.
CCTGATGGTCTGGCTGCTCGAGCAGGAGCCGGACGGCGCTACTGATGAATTGCTGTATTGGTTCTCGCGCCTGTCGCGGGACAAACGCTTCGCTCGTGAACGCCTCGAACGACGCGATTATTTCACTCAGGAGCATCAGGTCAGCCTGAGCTCTTTTGCCCTGCTCTCCAGCCGTGATGAGCAGCCAGGGAATCCAGTCAATGCATCTTGATCTCTCCGAAATGTCCCAGCTGGCTCCGATCTTTCGCGAGCTGTTCAAGGGTTATCACATCAGCCGCCGCGACCCCGAGCTATATGCGCAACTGTCCAACGCTCAGGATCAATACCGCACATTGTTCAAGGCCTTGGGCTTCGAACTGGTGTGCGACACCCGTGGCTTTTATTATTTCGTCCCCGACCTCGCTGCCGCGCAGGTCAACAAGACCGCGCAACGCCTGGCGCTGTTCACCTTCATTCTCGTCGAGCATCTGGCCGATCAGGGTCGTGATCCGGTAGCCGTACTCGATGGCGGCAGCCTGGGCCGTGATGAACTGCCCTCGCTGCTGGAAAAATACCGCGACCTGTTTATCCAGGCCGAAGTCCAGACCCAGGACGAGCTGGAAGAAAAGATCATGCGCCGCATGACTCAGCTGGGTTTCGCCAGCGAGGACAACGGTATTTACCGCTTCCTGCCGCCCATGCATCGCTTTCTGGATGTCTGTCTGTCGGTGCAACAGGATCGCGATCTGGCGGCCAGCATCCACAGCGTATTGCCTTTGCCGACGCCGGTACTCATCGATGACGACAGCGACGAAAAACTGCTGGAGACCGATGATCCGCTGGATCTTGCCGAGTTTGACGAATCCACGGAAAGCGAAGAACAGGCCCTGGCCCGGGCTATTGCTGACGAGCAAAAGGATATAAATGCATGAGCCAGGAACGCTACGGCATCCGCCGCTTTGCCCTGCTGAATACTGCCGGTTACAGCCTCGGGCTGTTTCCGCTGGAACACCCGCTGTCGGTGTATGGCGCGAATAACCTGGGTAAAAGCGCCTCGATCAACGCCCTGCAATTCCCGATTCTGGCGCGCATGTCAGACATGAGTTTCGGCAAATACACGCTGGAACAATCGCGTCGGTTCTACTTTGCGTCGGACACCAGCTACATTCTGGTCGAAGTGTCACTGCCCCATGGTCCACACGTGATTGGCGTGGTCGGACGCGGCCCGGGCGGCGGTTTCGGTCACCAGTTCTTCGCCTATGCGGGCGAGCTGGATCTGGGCCACTACCAGAAGAACGACACCTGCCTGCGTCAGAAAGAGCTGTTCAGCAATCTGGAAAGCCAGGGCCTGAAAGCTTATGAGCTCAAGCCTGACGAGCTGCGGCGTTTGCTGGTTGGCGGCCACACCTCGATTCCGCTGGACCTGACGCTGATCCCACTGCGTTCGACCAGCGAACAGAGCCTGAAAACCTTCCGCGCACTGTTCATCAACTTGCTGCACATGCGGGAAATCACCGCTGCCAAGCTCAAACAATTGTTTCTCGATGCCTTCGAGCACAGCCTGCGTTCCGGCAGCGTCGATTACATCGCCGCGTGCGAAGAAGCCTTCCGCGATGTACGCCGCATGGAACAGGACTACAACTCTCTGGTCCTTGCCGGCCCGCTGGTGGAAGCGCTGGCGGCAGGCGTGAAACAGCGCGACCTGCTGCGCGGCAAACTGCATCGCCTTTCGCCGCTGCTGGACTCCCTGCTGGGTACATGGCTGGATTACTCCGATGCCCGCAAGGAAGAGCTGGTTATTCAGGCCGAACATTATTGCGGCCAGCAGGATGTACTGCAGAACGATCAGCGTGGCGGCACTCAGGAACTAATGCGCCTGGAACGTGAAATCAGTGGCATTCAACGTTGGGTCGGCGAGCTGGCCGTACTCAAGAATCGCTTTGCGCTGGTGGACGACGCCAAAGTGCTTGAGCAGCAATTGCTGGCCGCGAAAGATGCCCACGATGAACTGGCAGGTGCCTTGGCACAGTCACGGCAATTCAGTGCGGAAGACCTCGACGAACGCTTGCGGGATCTGGAAAAACGCCTGAAGTCGGTGAAGCAGCAACTCGATCATGCCGACAACAACAGCTATGCCCGATTGCGCGAAGAGTTTTCCCAGCCGGACGTTGAACGCTTGATGCGCCTGTTCAACAGCGCCCTGTTCAGCTTGCCACTGGGCGAACAAGGGATCGCGCTGGATGATGGCGATGCCTGGGTCAAATCCCTGGAGCTGATCCTCGATAGCTTCAAAGGCGATCAGTTCCAGGTGCCGGGTCTGACGATCAATCTGTCGAACATCGAGCCACCGGCACTTCAGGCCTTGGCCGACCGCGCTGCATTGCGCGATCAAAAAGAACGTCTGGAAAAAGAACTCAAGCAACTCAAGACTCAGCAAGCCGTCGCGGCTGACCGCTCGGCCAGCAAGACACTAACCGAGGCCTTGTATCAACAAGTGCTGGATGCACAGAAAGCGCTGGAAGACTTCCGCCGCTGCCAGACGCTGAGCGCAGAAGAGTCCGACAAACTTGAACAGCTGGCCCAGATGGAAGCTGCGCAGGACGAGTTGAAACGCTCCAGCGATGCCTTCACCGAGCGCGTCCAGCAACTGTCGGCCAAGCTGCAACTGATCGCACGGCAGATTGGTGATCTTGAATCCAAACAACGCACCCTGGATGACGCACTGCGTCGTCGTCAGTTGCTGCCCGCCGATCTGCCGTTTGGCACGCCGTTCATGGATCCGGTGGACGACTCGCTGGAGAACCTGCTGCCGCTGCTCAACGATTACCAGGATAGCTGGCAGGGTTTGCTGCGCAGCGATGGCCAGATCGAAGCGCTGTACGCGCAGGTTCGTCTCAAAGGTGTGGCCAAGTTCGACAGCGAAGATGATGTAGAGCGTCGTTTGCAGTTGCTGATCAATGCTTACGCGCACCGCACCGACGAGGCACTTACCTTGGGCAAGGCGCGTCGTGCCGCTGTGACAGATATCGCGCGCACCCTGCGCAACATCCGCAGCGACTACGACAGCCTTGAGCATCAACTGGCGCTGTTCAACCGGGAGATCAACAAGCGCCAGGTTTCCAACCTTGAGAGCTTCCGCATCGTGCTCGCGCCGAACAAAGAAGCACTCAAGCATATCGACCAGATCATCCACAGTGCTGGTCAGTATGAAGAAGGCGAAACTCTATCGGTCTTCGACTTGAGCCAAAGTGCCGAGCAGGACAACAAGAATGAAGAGGCAAAGGAATACCTGGCGCGCCTGGTAGCGGCGAATCATAACCAGCTGGGCTTGAAGGATTTGTTCGAGCTGGCGTTTGAGATCACCAAGGTCAACGGTCAACCGATCATCCACACCGACATCGACGGTGCAGCCTCCAACGGCACCACGATGACCATCAAGGCTCTCACCAACATGTACTTGTTGTTGCACTTGATGGATCGCGATCAGGCTGGACGTATTCGCTTGCCTTATTACCTGGATGAAGCAGCTGACATCGACGAGAAGAACCAGGCTGCACTTCTCGAAACAAGTCTGCAGCTTGGCTTTGTGCCTATCCTCGCCAGCGTGAAGCCGCAAGTGTCGGCACATGTCGCCATCGACCTTGAAGGCGGCAGCGGGCCTAACGGCATCTATATCGACGAAGCTGACTGGAAATACATTCGTCGTCGTGATGACGTGAAGGCCGTGGTTGTTGAGGAGGTCGCTGAGGAAGCGGCTGAATAACGCCTTCAAGCAGGTAACGAAAGGCCGCATGCGAATGCGGCCTTTTTTATTGGCTATAACCAAGTGCGAAGTATGTGTCGGTTAGATATATATTTCCGAGCAAACAAACAAAACCCCTGAACGCGTAAGCGATCAGGGGTTCTGGAATTCAATCTTGACGATGACCTACTCTCACATGGGGAAACCCCACACTACCATCGGCGATGCATCGTTTCACTGCTGAGTTCGGGATGGGATCAGGTGGTTCCAATGCTCTATGGTCGTCAAGAAATTCGGGTACCGACGCGTCTTTCGACGTTTCGGCAAATCGGGTATGTGATAGTCAGGTGTCATTTGTGTGCGTCCGAACTTTCGGTTCGTGTCGTCTTCACAGTCACCGCAATCTGTCTCTTTCGAGTCGCAAATTGCTTGGGTGTTATATGGTCAAGCCTCACGGGCAATTAGTACAGGTTAGCTCAACGCCTCACAGCGCTTACACACCCTGCCTATCAACGTCGTAGTCTTCGACGGCCCTTCAGGGGACTCAAGGTCCCAGTGAGATCTCATCTTGAGGCTAGTTTCCCGCTTAGATGCTTTCAGCGGTTATCTATTCCGAACATAGCTACCCGGCAATGCCACTGGCGTGACAACCGGAACACCAGAGGTTCGTCCACTCCGGTCCTCTCGTACTAGGAGCAGCCCCTCTCAAATCTCAAACGTCCACGGCAGATAGGGACCGAACTGTCTCACGACGTTCTAAACCCAGCTCGCGTACCACTTTAAATGGCGAACAGCCATACCCTTGGGACCGGCTTCAGCCCCAGGATGTGATGAGCCGACATCGAGGTGCCAAACACCGCCGTCGATATGAACTCTTGGGCGGTATCAGCCTGTTATCCCCGGAGTACCTTTTATCCGTTGAGCGATGGCCCTTCCATACAGAACCACCGGATCACTAAGACCTACTTTCGTACCTGCTCGACGTGTCTGTCTCGCAGTCAAGCGCGCTTTTGCCTTTATACTCTACGACCGATTTCCGACCGGTCTGAGCGCACCTTCGTACTCCTCCGTTACTCTTTAGGAGGAGACCGCCCCAGTCAAACTACCCACCATACACTGTCCTCGATCCGGATAACGGACCTGAGTTAGAACCTCAAAGTTGCCAGGGTGGTATTTCAAGGTTGGCTCCACGCAGACTGGCGTCCACGCTTCAAAGCCTCCCACCTATCCTACACAAGCAAATTCAAAGTCCAGTGCAAAGCTATAGTAAAGGTTCACGGGGTCTTTCCGTCTAGCCGCGGATACACTGCATCTTCACAGCGATTTCAATTTCACTGAGTCTCGGGTGGAGACAGCGCCGCCATCGTTACGCCATTCGTGCAGGTCGGAACTTACCCGACAAGGAATTTCGCTACCTTAGGACCGTTATAGTTACGGCCGCCGTTTACCGGGGCTTCGATCAAGAGCTTCGCGTTAGCTAACCCCATCAATTAACCTTCCGGCACCGGGCAGGCGTCACACCCTATACGTCCACTTTCGTGTTTGCAGAGTGCTGTGTTTTTAATAAACAGTCGCAGCGGCCTGGTATCTTCGACCAGCAGGGGCTTACGCAGTAAATGCTTCACCTCCACCGGCGCACCTTCTCCCGAAGTTACGGTGCCATTTTGCCTAGTTCCTTCACCCGAGTTCTCTCAAGCGCCTTGGTATTCTCTACCCAACCACCTGTGTCGGTTTGGGGTACGGTTCCTGGTTACCTGAAGCTTAGAAGCTTTTCTTGGAAGCATGGCATCAACCACTTCGCGCACTAAAAGTGCACTCGTCATCAGCTCTCGGCCTTAGAATCCCGGATTTACCTAAGATTCCAGCCTACCACCTTAAACTTGGACAACCAACGCCAAGCTGGCCTAGCCTTCTCCGTCCCTCCATCGCAGTAACCAGAAGTACAGGAATATTAACCTGTTTTCCATCGACTACGCTTTTCAGCCTCGCCTTAGGGACCGACTAACCCTGCGTCGATTAACGTTGCGCAGGAAACCTTGGTCTTTCGGCGTGGGTGTTTTTCACACCCATTATCGTTACTCATGTCAGCATTCGCACTTCTGATACCTCCAGCAAGCTTCTCAACTCACCTTCACAGGCTTACAGAACGCTCCTCTACCGCATCACCCGAAGGTGATACCCGTAGCTTCGGTGTATGGTTTGAGCCCCGTTACATCTTCCGCGCAGGCCGACTCGACTAGTGAGCTATTACGCTTTCTTTAAAGGGTGGCTGCTTCTAAGCCAACCTCCTAGCTGTCTAAGCCTTCCCACATCGTTTCCCACTTAACCATAACTTTGGGACCTTAGCTGACGGTCTGGGTTGTTTCCCTTTTCACGACGGACGTTAGCACCCGCCGTGTGTCTCCCATGCTCGGCACTTGTAGGTATTCGGAGTTTGCATCGGTTTGGTAAGTCGGGATGACCCCCTAGCCGAAACAGTGCTCTACCCCCTACAGTGATACATGAGGCGCTACCTAAATAGCTTTCGAGGAGAACCAGCTATCTCCGAGCTTGATTAGCCTTTCACTCCGATCCACAGGTCATCCGCTAACTTTTCAACGGTAGTCGGTTCGGTCCTCCAGTTAGTGTTACCCAACCTTCAACCTGCCCATGGATAGATCGCCCGGTTTCGGGTCTATTCCCAGCGACTAGACGCCCTATTAAGACTCGCTTTCGCTACGCCTCCCCTATTCGGTTAAGCTCGCCACTGAAAATAAGTCGCTGACCCATTATACAAAAGGTACGCAGTCACCCAACAAAGTGGGCTCCCACTGCTTGTACGCATACGGTTTCAGGATCTATTTCACTCCCCTCTCCGGGGTTCTTTTCGCCTTTCCCTCACGGTACTAGTTCACTATCGGTCAGTCAGTAGTATTTAGCCTTGGAGGATGGTCCCCCCATGTTCAGACAAGGTTTCTCGTGCCCCGTCCTACTCGATTTCATTACCAAGAGATTTTCGCGTACAGGGCTATCACCCACTATGGCCGCACTTTCCAGAGCGTTCCGCTAATCTCAAGATAACTTAAGGGCTGGTCCCCGTTCGCTCGCCACTACTAAGGGAATCTCGGTTGATTTCTTTTCCTCAGGGTACTTAGATGTTTCAGTTCCCCTGGTTCGCTCCATACACCTATGTATTCAGTGTAAGGTAACCATCTTATGATGGCTGGGTTCCCCCATTCAGACATCTCCGGATCACAGTCTGTTTGCCGACTCCCCGAAGCTTTTCGCAGGCTACCACGTCTTTCATCGCCTCTGACTGCCAAGGCATCCACCGTATGCGCTTCTTCACTTGACCATATAACCCCAAGCAATCTGGTTATACTGTGAAGACGACATTCGCCGAAAATTCGTACGCTTGCTCACTTAAGAGCAACTCACACATTTTACCTTAGCCTGATACCCACCAGTGAAAGTGGCTACCAGTCTATATTTCTATCACATACCCAAATTTTTAAAGAACGATCTAATCAAAGACTAGAAATCAACATTCACCATCACACGATGGAATGCTCATTTCTAAGCTTTACAGGCAACAGAAGCAGTAAGTGGTGGAGCCAAACGGGATCGAACCGTTGACCTCCTGCGTGCAAGGCAGGCGCTCTCCCAGCTGAGCTATGGCCCCGTATTTCTACAGGCGTTTCCCACACAAAATTGGTGGGTCTGGGCAGATTCGAACTGCCGACCTCACCCTTATCAGGGGTGCGCTCTAACCAACTGAGCTACAGACCCAATTTCGAGCTTGTAGCCGCTAGCCTGAGCTATCAGCGTGGAGCTTAAAGCTGCTTCTAATCGTCTTCTTCAATGAATCAAGCAATTCGTGTGGGAACTTACGCTACAGCTAAGGTCTTCGATTAAGGAGGTGATCCAGCCGCAGGTTCCCCTACGGCTACCTTGTTACGACTTCACCCCAGTCATGAATCACACCGTGGTAACCGTCCCCCCGAAGGTTAGACTAGCTACTTCTGGTGCAACCCACTCCCATGGTGTGACGGGCGGTGTGTACAAGGCCCGGGAACGTATTCACCGCGACATTCTGATTCGCGATTACTAGCGATTCCGACTTCACGCAGTCGAGTTGCAGACTGCGATCCGGACTACGATCGGTTTTCTGGGATTAGCTCCACCTCGCGGCTTGGCAACCCTCTGTACCGACCATTGTAGCACGTGTGTAGCCCAGGCCGTAAGGGCCATGATGACTTGACGTCATCCCCACCTTCCTCCGGTTTGTCACCGGCAGTCTCCTTAGAGTGCCCACCATTACGTGCTGGTAACTAAGGACAAGGGTTGCGCTCGTTACGGGACTTAACCCAACATCTCACGACACGAGCTGACGACAGCCATGCAGCACCTGTCTCAATGCTCCCGAAGGCACTCCGCCATCTCTGGCAGATTCATTGGATGTCAAGGCCTGGTAAGGTTCTTCGCGTTGCTTCGAATTAAACCACATGCTCCACCGCTTGTGCGGGCCCCCGTCAATTCATTTGAGTTTTAACCTTGCGGCCGTACTCCCCAGGCGGTCAACTTAATGCGTTAGCTGCGCCACTAAGAGCTCAAGGCTCCCAACGGCTAGTTGACATCGTTTACGGCGTGGACTACCAGGGTATCTAATCCTGTTTGCTCCCCACGCTTTCGCACCTCAGTGTCAGTATCAGTCCAGGTGGTCGCCTTCGCCACTGGTGTTCCTTCCTATATCTACGCATTTCACCGCTACACAGGAAATTCCACCACCCTCTACCATACTCTAGCTTGCCAGTTTTGCATGCAGTTCCCAGGTTGAGCCCGGGGATTTCACATTCAACTTAACAAACCACCTACGCGCGCTTTACGCCCAGTAATTCCGATTAACGCTTGCACCCTCTGTATTACCGCGGCTGCTGGCACAGAGTTAGCCGGTGCTTATTCTGTCGGTAACGTCAAAACCGATACGTATTAGGTAACGGCCCTTCCTCCCAACTTAAAGTGCTTTACAATCCGAAGACCTTCTTCACACACGCGGCATGGCTGGATCAGGCTTTCGCCCATTGTCCAATATTCCCCACTGCTGCCTCCCGTAGGAGTCTGGACCGTGTCTCAGTTCCAGTGTGACTGATCATCCTCTCAGACCAGTTACGGATCGTCGCCTTGGTGAGCCATTACCCCACCAACTAGCTAATCCGACCTAGGCTCATCTGATAGCGCAAGGCCCGAAGGTCCCCTGCTTTCTCCCGTAGGACGTATGCGGTATTAGCGTCCGTTTCCGAGCGTTATCCCCCACTACCAGGCAGATTCCTAGGCATTACTCACCCGTCCGCCGCTCGCCACCAGGTACAAGTACCCGTGCTGCCGCTCGACTTGCATGTGTTAGGCCTGCCGCCAGCGTTCAATCTGAGCCATGATCAAACTCTTCAGTTCAAACATCTTTGGGTTTTGAGAAAAACCCTAAACTTGGCTCAGCAATCGTTGGTTATTTCTTTGATTTCTCGCGGAGTAACTTACGATGCTGATAATCAGTTGACTTCAGTCTGACAGCGCAAGCACCCACACGAATTGCTTGATTCAATTGTTAAAGAGCGGTGGGTTGATTCTTTCGTCTCAACCGAGGCGCGCATTCTACAGCAGCGCCAGTTACTGTCAAGCGGTTGTTTTCTGAAATTTTCAAAGTTTCCTTTGCAACTTCAACCACTTGCGCTTCGATCAACTTCGCGTTGCTCGTGAGCGGGAGGCGAATTCTACAGCGTTACAATCTGCTGTCAACCACCTTTTTTCACCGCTTTCGATCAACTCATCGAAACCTCTTCCTCGCCAATCAAACCGGCTAACTACTTGATTACCAAGGAGTTTTCCGTTTCATCTGCTCCGGAAGAGGTGCGAATTATAGACAGATTCGGGAGGCCGTCAACCGTTAATTTACGCTTTTGTCACAACAACATTCTTTTTCGTTCTAACACGCTGGATTCGCCGAGTAATCATTGGGACTCGCATCAGTAGAAGGACTGCGCCAATGACAGCGTAAAGCGCCCATTCCTTGAGATCCGCCCTGACAATCCAGAGCATATGCAACAGCCCCAATCCTAAAATTACATATATAAGCCGATGAAGCTTCTTCCATCGCGCGCCCAACCGCCGCTGACTGTAGCGATTGGACGTCACAGCCAACGCCAGCAAACACAGGAACGCCAGACTCCCCACAATAATGTAAGGCCGCTTGACCAACTCCGTACCCAACTGCGCCCAGTCCAGCCCAAGGATGAATACTGCATACGCGCTCATATGCATGACGACATAAGCAAAGCACCAGAGCCCAAGCTGCCGACGAACCGAAATCCAGCCCGGCCAACCGGTCATGCGCTGCAACGGCGTCATTGCCAGGGTGATCAACAACAGGATCAAGGTGCCCAATCCCAAGCGGTCCACCAGAACCTTTCCCGGATCAGGCCCCAAAGCGAAAATCCACGCCTGATAAAGCCAAAGGATCGGTGCAACACAGGCAGCCAGAAAGACGCCGAGGCGCCAGAACGGGTAACGCATCAGTAGTTTTTCCGTAAATCGAGGCCTGTATATAAGGAGGCAACCTCCTCCCCATAGCCGTTGAACATTTCGGTCTGTCGAATATTGGGGCTGAACAGCCCGCTCGGTAGCCGGCGTTCATGCGCCTGCGTCCAGCGCGGGTGGTCGACGGTCGGGTTAACGTTGGCATAAAAGCCGTATTCACTCGCGGCAATACTCTGCCAAGTGGTCTTAGGCTGCTCACTGACAAGGCTGATACGCACGATGGACTTCACACTCTTGAAGCCATACTTCCACGGCACCACCAAACGCAGCGGCGCGCCGTTCTGGTTGGGCAGCTCGCGCCCGTACATGCCTACCGCAAGAATGGCCAACGGGTTCATTGCCTCGTCGAGCCGCAAACCTTCTACATAAGGCCAATCGATCAAGGCAAAACCGGAACGCTGACCCGGCATGGTTTTCGGGTCCTGCAAGGTCTCGAAGCGGATGTATTTTGCCTTGGCGGTCGGTTCGACCTGCTTAAGCAATTCCGAGATAGGGAAACCTATCCAGGGGATGACCATCGACCAGGCCTCGACACAACGTAGCCGGTAGATGCGTTCTTCCAACTGATACGGCTTCATGAAGTCTTCGAGTGCGTAGCGACCCGGCTTTGCGACCTCGCCGTCGATGACCACACTCCATGGCTCGGTCTTCAGCGACCCGGCGTTTTGCGCTGGATCGCCTTTGTCGGTACCAAACTCATAGAAATTGTTGTAGTGGGTCGCGTCCTTGAAAGGCGTGATCGCCTCATCCTTGACGTTGACCGCCTGCCATTTCGTCGACGGAAGTTTCTCCGCAAACCACGACGGCGCCTTACCCGGTTCGACATCGGCATAACGGGAAGGATCAGCGGCACTGGCCCAGCGCGGCATGGCGCTGACAGCCAAACCGGCGATCGAGCTGCCCAACAGCGCACGACGGGAGAGATAGAGAGATTCGGGAGTGACGTCCGACTCTTTGCAGTCGGACGGCGAGGGAAGCTTGATTAGCATGATGACTCCGCAGTCTATGGGGAACTGATGCACCAATAGACTGTGGAGTATGGGGGAAATTACATCAGTCGGTGGTTCGGTGACGACGCAGTCGTAACAAATATTGAACCGGGCCGGATGCTGCGTAAGCGAGGAAGATCAGCAGCAGGATGCGCGGTGGATCACTGAATACGACAGCAAACACCAAAACCACCGCAAGAATCGCAACAAAGGGAACGCGGCCCTTGAGGTCAAGCTCCTTGAAGCTGTTGTACTTGATGTTGCTGACCATCAGCATCCCGGCAGCCGCTACCAACAATGCCACCAGGAACGACAGCTTCGAGCCCTGAATGCCATAGTCGCTGAACGCCCACACCGTACCGGCCACGACGCCCGCCGCAGCCGGACTCGCCAAGCCAATGAAATAGCGTTTGTCGGCCTTGCCCACCTGGGTGTTGAAACGCGCCAGACGCAGCGCCGCACCCGCAACGTAAATGAAGGCAACCATCCAGCCCACTTTACCCATATCGCCCAACGCCCAGCCAAATGCCAGTAACGCGGGCGCAACGCCGAAGGCAACCATGTCGGACAAGGAATCGTATTCGGCGCCGAAGGCGCTCTGAGTATTGGTCATGCGCGCCACTCGACCGTCCAGGCCATCCAGCACCATGGCGACGAAAATGGCGATTGCAGCAAATGCGAAATATTTGCTCGCCCCGGCGGCATCCCCGGCGCTCAAGGCACTCTGGGCGCTCATCGAGCTGATGATGGAGTAAAAGCCGGCGAACAGATTCGCCGTAGTAAACAGGTTTGGCAGCAGATAGATACCGCGATGCCGGACCTTGCGCCCTTCGGCGTCATGCCCTTCTTCAATATGCTCATCGATCGGTAGCAGGCTTTCGGCGTCAGAGGCCTTGCTTGGCTCTTCAGGACGTTCGCTCATGGACTTTACCTTGCAACGGTGTGGAAAGTTTCGACAGATGTCTGCGACGAGGGTTCGTCGGCAAACGATGCAGCTTTATACCAGAAGCGTCAGGCCCATACGAAAAAACGCGGCCAATTGGCCGCGTTTCCGTAATGCAGAACGAGTCGAAAGACTTAGTTCTTGTCTTTGTCGACGATCTTGTTGGCTGCGATCCAAGGCATCATCGAGCGCAATTGTTCGCCGATGATTTCGATGCCATGCGCAGCGTTGTTACGACGCTTGGCGGTCATCGAAGGGTAGCCAGTGGCGCCTTCAGTGATGAACATCTTCGCGTATTCACCGTCCTGGATGCGCTTGAGAGCGTTGCGCATGGCTTGACGGGATTCAGCGTTGATGACTTCAGGACCGGTCACGTATTCGCCATATTCGGCGTTGTTGGAGATCGAGTAGTTCATGTTGGCGATACCGCCTTCGTACATGAGGTCAACGATCAGCTTCAATTCGTGCAGGCATTCGAAGTACGCCATTTCCGGAGCGTAGCCGGCTTCAACCAGAGTTTCGAAGCCTGCCTTGACCAGCTCAACAGTACCGCCACACAGAACGGCTTGCTCACCGAACAGGTCGGTTTCGGTCTCGTCCTTGAAGGTGGTTTCGATGATGCCGGTACGACCACCGCCAACGCCCGAAGCGTAGGACAGAGCAACGTTTTTGGCGTTGCCCGAAGCATCCTGGTAGATCGCGATCAGGTCGGGAATACCGCCGCCTTTGACGAACTCGGTACGAACGGTGTGACCTGGCGCTTTAGGAGCGATCATGATCACGTCCAGGTCAGCGCGCGGCACGACCTGGTTGTAGTGAATCGCGAAACCGTGGGAGAAGGCCAGTGTTGCGCCTTGTTTCAGGTTCGGCTCGACTTCGTTCTTGTACAGCGCGGACTGGAATTCGTCCGGAGTCAGGATCATGACCAGATCAGCAGCAGCTACAGCGGAAGCAACGTCAGTCACTTTCAAGCCGTGAGCTTCAGCCTTGGCGACAGTAGGCGAACCCTTGCGCAGGCCAACGGTGACATCTACGCCGGAGTCTTTCAGGTTGCACGCCTGGGCGTGGCCTTGGGAACCGTAACCGATGATGGCAACTTTTTTGCCCTGGATGATCGAAAGGTCGCAGTCTTTGTCGTAATAAACTTTCATGAAATTCCCCTGTTATCGTGGCCGTTCAGGCCATTTGCTTAATTGAGTTAGATGCTCAGCACTTTGTCGCCGCGGGCAATGCCCGTAACGCCGCTACGTACTGTTTCCAGGATCGCGGCAGTGCCGATGGCCTGAATGAAGCTGTCCAGTTTGTCGCTGGTACCGGTCAGTTGCACGGTATAGACACTGGCTGAAACGTCAACGATTTGCCCGCGGAAGATATCCGTGGTGCGCTTGATCTCGGCGCGCTGGGCGCCGGTGGCCTTGACCTTGATCAGCATCAGTTCGCGCTCGATGTGGGCGCTTTCCGACAGATCCACCAGCTTGACCACTTCGACCAGCTTGTTGAGGTTTTTGGTGATCTGCTCGATCACCTCATCCTGGCCCACGGTGGTCAACGTCAGGCGCGACAGTGTCGGGTCTTCGGTCGGCGCCACAGTCAGGCTTTCGATGTTGTAGTTACGCTGCGAAAACAGACCTACGACGCGAGACAAGGCACCCGGTTCGTTTTCCAGCAAAAGGGAAATGATGTGCCGCATGATTAAGTCCGCTCCGTCTTGCTCAGCCACATATCGCGCATGGAGCCGTCTTTGATCTGCATCGGGTAGACGTGCTCGGTGACGTCGACCTGAATATCGATAAACACCAGACGATCCTTCATGGCGAAGGCTTCTTCCATCATCGGCTTCAAGTCTTTGAGATCGGTGATGCGCATGCCGACGTGGCCATAGGCCTCAACCAGCTTCACGAAGTCAGGCAGCGACTCCATGTAAGAGTGCGAGTGACGACCGCTGTAGCTCATGTCCTGCCACTGGCGAACCATGCCGAGTACGCCGTTGTTGAGCAGGATGATCTTCACCGGCAGGTCGTACTGCAGGCAGGTCGACAGCTCCTGGATGTTCATCTGGATACTGCCTTCACCTGTCACGCAGGCTACGTCCGCGTCCGGGAAGCTCAACTTGACGCCCATGGCTGCCGGGAAACCGAAGCCCATGGTGCCCAGGCCGCCGGAGTTGATCCAGCGATTGGGTTTGTTGAAGCGGTAGTACTGAGCAGCAAACATCTGGTGCTGGCCCACGTCGGACGTGATGTAAGCATCGCCCTTGGTCACTTCGCACAGGGTCTCGATGACTTTCTGCGGTTTGATGACGCTGCCGTCGCCCGGGTTGTACGGGAACATGTCGCGATCGCCGCGCCATTCTTCGATCTGCTTCCACCAGTTGGCGACCAGCGTCTTGTCCGGGGTCTCGCCGATATCCTTCAAGGTGGCAACCATTTCGGTCAACACGCTCTCTACCGGACCGACGATAGGCACGTCAGCCTTGATGGTTTTGGAGATCGATGCAGGGTCGATGTCTATGTGGATGATCTTGGCGTTCGGGCAGAACTTCGCTGCGCCGTTGATCACGCGATCGTCGAAACGCGCGCCCACTGCCAGGATCACGTCAGCATGGTGCATCGCCAGGTTGGCGGTGTAGCTGCCGTGCATCCCGAGCATGCCCAGGAACTGGCGATCCATGCCCGGATAGCCGCCCAGGCCCATCAAGGTATTGGTCACCGGAGCATTCAGCGCCTGCGCCAGCTCGGTCAATGGCTCGGAGCCATTGCCCAGAATCACACCGCCGCCGGCGTAGATGATCGGACGCTTGGCCGCCAGCAGCATTTCCACGGCTTTGCGGATCTGGCCGGAATGACCACGAACCGCCGGGCTGTAGGAACGCAGCTTGGCTTTCTTGGGGAACACGTATTCGAATTTTTCCGCCGGGTTGGTCATATCTTTCGGGATATCGACCACAACCGGACCTGGACGACCGGATTGCGCCAGGTAGAAAGCCTTCTTCAGGACTTCCGGGATTTCCGAGGCGTGTTTGATCATGAAGCTGTGTTTCACGATCGGACGGGAAATACCGATCATGTCGGTTTCCTGGAACGCATCGGTGCCCACCAGCGTACTGGCGACCTGCCCAGACAGAACCACCATCGGGATCGAGTCCATGTAGGCCGTTGCGATACCGGTAATTGCGTTGGTTGCGCCAGGACCCGAGGTTACCAGCACGACGCCAGCCTTGCCGGTAGCGCGCGCGTAGCCATCAGCCATGTGCGTCGCCGCTTGTTCGTGACGAACAAGGATATGGCTCACGGCAGGTTCTTTGAACAGGGCATCGTAGACATGCAGGAGGGCGCCACCAGGGTACCCGTAGATATGTTTAACGCCTTCGTCACGCAAAAAGCGGACGATCATTTCGCCGCCGGATAAAAGCTCCACGTTGTTCACCTCTAAAACGCCAGAATACCGCCCACAAACGAGGACGGGTCTTAATAGGTTTTACTGCCAAGCAGAGCATGAGCGACGGTGGTCGCCGACTACGTCAGCACTGACTGAGCAAGTATTGGGATGACCCCTGAGTGTTGCGGGGCTTTCCCACCCAGCGCGAGGTAACGCGTTGCGGGTGTAACAGGTCGGCGCGGGTGTGCGCCTCATGATCTACCGAGATGGCCTGCTTCTGGCAGTCCTTCTACAGCGAACTTTGGATTGTTGTGATTCGACCCTCCCAAGTCAAGTAATCCGTGAGCTTTCTTCTCAGTAACCGCATGAAAAATCACCGAATGGGACCGCGCGAGGGTGCTTATGGTAGCGTGCGCGGAGCACAACACTTCAAGGAAGCAGCATGCGCAGCGTGATTTTCTCCGCCCTCCTCGTACTGGCAATCGGCAATACCAGCCAGGCCGCGCAGATCTACAAATGGGTAGATGCCCAAGGCGTCACTCACTTCGACGCCCAGCCTCCGGCGGGTCAGGCGGCGCAGCAAATCAATACGGCACAACCACCACCGGCATCGGCCCCGACGCCGCCACCGGGTGATGTTGATGGAGCGGCGCAGCAACGGGCCATCGACAAGAAGGTCAAGAAACAGATCGCGACCGAAGAGGCCAAGCGCAAGGAGAACTGCACCAAGCTGCGCACCAACCTCGCGCAACTGCAGAACAACCCTCGCGTGCGTGAGCAGGTCGAGGGCGAGACCAAGCGTCTGTCGGAAGATGAGCGCCAGGATCGCATCAGCGAAACGCAAAAGGCCATCGAGGACTTTTGCGGCTGAGCGATTTTAGCCGGACACGGGCTAGCGCTTACGTGAACTCGGTGATCAGTCGATCGAAATGAGCCAGCAGCTGTTGCAGGTACCGAGTCTCCTGGGCGCGAGAGGCGTAGACCATCTCCGCCATTTCGAGAATCCCGGACGCATTGGGCAGCGGCAGGTTCTGCTCGAGAATGATCTTCATGCGCGGCAGGAAGATCCACTGCAACCATTGCTCGAAATCCAGGGTGTCGACACAAAACGGCTCGACACTGGACAGCGCCTGCTCACTGGGTGGCGAATCTCTCCACCACCCCAGCACTCTCAACTCACGCTCGATCAGCAGCAAATGTTCCGCTACCTCAGGAAAGCGTTTATCCATCATGCGCCAACCTTGGCTTTCTGGCGGGCCTGGGCAGCACCGGCCGAGTCACCCTGCTTTTCACGGGCCTGGGCGATGATGTCCCAGAGACTGGCTTGCAGGCTTGGACGACCATTGGCGTAAGTCAGGCCGCGCTGCGCAAGCTGTTCGGCCTGAGCGGCATCGCCCTGAGCCAGGCGAACCTGCGCCAGACGATAGATGACTTGTGGTTCACGAGGCGCAACACGCTGCGCACGCTCCAGGCTCGACGACGCACCATTGAGGTCGCCGCCGTTCTGCTGTTGCTGCGCGGTAGTCAGCAATGCCAACACCGGACCGTCCAGCTGTTCATCCGCCGACAGGCCACCGCCCGACGAAGGAATACCGCTCGGCGCAGACGCGGCAGGCGCGCTGTAAGGCGTGTTGTTGATCGGCGCGGTATTGATCGGCGCCTGATTCGCTGAGGTATCAATCGGCGCGCTGGTGCTGAACGGCACCTGCTCGGCCGGCGCGGCATACGTGCCGATAGGCGCGGCACTGCCAGTCCCGCCACCGGGAATCATTACGACCACGCCGGAATCCTGCGGAACGGATTGGGCCTGCGCCGGAGCCTGCCCGGCGTTTGGTCGGTAAGCACCGTTACGTGACGCGGCAACACGTTCGCTGTTGGAAACTTTCGAGCTGGAATCGACTACCGGAATCGAACCACGCTCCACACTGGCACAACCATTGAGCAAAGCCAGAGCTGTTAACGCTGGTATCAACCACTTGTTCACTTGACGTCCTCTTTGCTTAGTTCAACCAACCCTTGACCCAATCCATCACTGAATCGGCGGGGGCCGTATTCCCGCCACAGGCCGGGCCAGGTGCGGGTTCGCTGCCGCGAATATACGGCATCTGGACGGCGTTCGGGCAGCTTGCATCGGTGCCCTGTCCGGTCGCGGCATTGACCCATGCCTGAATTACGTTATCCGGCAACGGCATGTCCAGTGGCAACGGATCGGCCTTGCGCATGAAACTGGTCCAGATCTGCAACGGCCCGGTCGCACCGGTAAAAGGCGTCTTGCCATTATCATCGCGCCCCATCCAGACCACTGCCAACAAATCCTGGCTGAAACCCGCGAACCAGCTGTCGCGGGAATCGTTGGTCGTACCGGACTTGCCCGCCAGATTCAGCGAGCTTGGCAATACGTTATAAACCGACTTGCCCGTACCCTCGCGCATCACGCGCTGCATGGCATTTTGCAGCAGATAGATAGAGCCCGGATCGAAGCGCTGCTGAATCTGGAACGGATAGCGCTTGAGCGGTTCTCCTTCGGCAGTCAGCACGCTGCGAATCGAGCGCATCGGGGTATTGAAGCCACCATTGGCGATGGTCTGGTACATCGTCGCAACCTGCATCGGGCTCAACGAGCCGGCGCCCAGCAACATCGACGGATAGGTCGGCCAGTCAGCCTGCACCCCCAGCTTGCCAAGGGTCTTGAAGACATTCGGTACGCCCAGTTCCAGGCCGATCTTGGCGCTGGACAGGTTGTAGGAGTGCGCAAGCCCTTGGTACAGGAAGATATTGCCGTGGGCCTTGTGATCGTAATTCTGCGGTTTCCAGATCTGGCCATCCGCGCCCTTGACCTGGAACGGCTCGTCGGCCACCCAACTGGTCAAGGTGTATTTGCTCGGCTGCTCAAGCGCCGTCAGGTAAATGACCGGCTTGACCAATGAGCCGATCTGGCGCACGGCATCGATGGCCCGGTTGAACCCGGCATAGCCCGGCTGGCGGCTGCCGATCAGGGCCTGGACTTCGCCGGTTTCCGGGTTGGTCACGACCATCGCCGCTTCCATCTCGTCCACACCCTTGCGCCCGCTCAGCTTCTTGAACGTCTCGGTCATGGCCGCTTCGGACTTCATCTGCAGAATTGGATCGAAGCTGGTGAAGATCCGCAGACCCTCTTCGGTCAAGTCTTCGTCGCGATAGTCTTCGCGCAACTGGCGTTTGACCAAATCGAGGAAAACCGGGAACGAGCTGTCTGCCAGACTGCCGGTTCGGGTAACCCCCAAAGGCATTTTCTTCGCCGCAGCGACCACTTCGGCCGTTGCCACGCCCTGCTGTTCAAGCAGATCAAGGACCAGATTGCGCCGCTCAAGCGCACGCTCGGGATTGCGTCGCGGATTGTAGTAGGACGGGCCTTTGACCAGACCAACCAGCAACGCCACCTGATGCAACTTGAGTTCAGACAGCGGCTGACTGAAGAAATACTGGCTGGCCAGACCGAAACCATGCACGGCGCGCTGGCCATCCTGACCGACGAACACTTCGTTGAGGTAGGCCTCGAGAATTTCCTGCTTGCTGTAATGAATCTCCAGCAAGACCGCCATCATCGCTTCAGTCAGCTTACGCGTGATGCTGCGCTCGTTGGTCAGATAGAAGTTCTTGACCAGCTGTTGCGTCAGGGTACTGCCGCCCTGGCGCATCTGCCCGGCGGAGGCATTGATCCAGAACGCACGGGCGATGGCCTTGGGCGAGACGCCGAAGTGGTGATAGAAGTCGCGGTCTTCGACGGTAACCAGAGTATCGAGCAGATACGGCGGCGCCTGATCCAGCTTGATCAGGATCCGGTCTTCGAGGTTTTTCGGATACAGGCCGCCAATCATCAGCGGTTCAAGGCGGGCCACCGCGAGTTTTGCGCCATTGCCCGAACTCAGGTCGGCAACATAGTCGCCCGAAAAGCGCACACGAACCTGCTGCGCCGGGTCGGCACCTTCGTAAAACTGGAAGCCGCGGGTATTGAGGTCAACCGTATTGCCGTTCACCGCCGCTGCGCCCGGGCCATTGGCCACGCTTTCGCGACGATAGCCCAAGGCATCAAGCTCGATAAGGAAGTCGTCCTTGGTGAGCTTTTGCCCGACGAACAACTCCAGCGGCCGTGCGTATACCTTGGCCGGAATAGTCCAGCGCTTGCCGGAAAACTTCTCCTGCACGATGGCATCGAGATAGATGGCGAAGCCGGCCAGCACGACGAGACCGACGAGACTGAGCTTCAAAGCCCAGCCCATCCAGGTGCGCAGGCGGCTGGGGGTAGGTTTTTTTGGGGTTCGGGAAGAGCGAGTACGAGTCATGGCGGCGGATTATACGCACTTTGCAAGCGTTCGAAAGGCGGCCTTGACGGCGGTTTGCAGGCTTGCGCCAAGCGGCCATAATGGCCGCCTTGAGCCATTCACCGAATTATCACTTCTGAAGGATCGTCCGTGAGCCAGTCACTCCTTGCAGCCTTGCAAAACCCCGCCCTTTTTCCGCATCCGGTCGAGGGTTTCCAACTCATCGAAACGCACATTTCGTGGGTCCTGCTGACCGGTCCCTACGTCTATAAATTCAAGAAACCGGTGAATTTCGGCTTTCTTGACTTCACGACCCTGGCGGCTCGTGAGCACTTCTGCAATGAAGAGCTGCGCCTGAACCAGCGCCTGACTGAAGATCTGTACCTGGAAGTCCTGCCGATCACCGGCACGGCCGACGCCCCACAACTGGGCGGCGACGGCGAAGCCATCGAGTACGCGCTGAAGATGCGTCAATTCCCGCAAAGCGGCCTGCTCAGCACCTTGCAGGCCAACGGCGAGTTGACCACCACGCATATCGACGAGATGGCGCGACAGATCGCTCAGTTTCATATCAGCGCTCCGGTGGTCCCGGCCGACAACGAACTAGGTTCGCCTGACAGCGTCATGGCCCCGGTCCTGCAAAACTTTGAGCAAATTCGCCCGCTAATCAGTGAAAAGGCCGACCTGCTACAACTCGATGCCCTACAAGCCTGGGCAGAATCCAGCTTCAATCGTCTCAACACGTTACTGGGCCAGCGCAAGGCCGAAGGTTTTATCCGCGAATGCCACGGTGACATCCACCTGGGCAATATCACGCTGATCGACAACAAAGTCGTGATCTTCGACTGCATCGAGTTCAACGAGCCGTTCCGCATGACCGATGTCTACGCCGACATCGGCTTTCTGGCAATGGACCTGGAAGATCGCGGCCTGAAATCCCTGTCGCGGCGCCTCATCAGCCAATACCTGGAACTGACCGGTGACTATCAAGGCCTGGAGCTGCTGAATTTCTACAAAGCCTACCGCGCACTGGTTCGCGCCAAGGTTGCATTGTTCAGCCTGCCCGCCGACGCCGATCCGGTACAACGCGGAGCCACCCTTCGTCAGTACCGCAACTATGCGAATCTGGCCGAGAGCTACAGCGCGATCCCTTCGCGCTTCCTGGCGATCACTCACGGCGTGTCGGCGGTGGGCAAAAGTCATGTGGCCATGCGCTTGGTGGAATCCCTGGGGGCGGTCCGCTTGCGTTCCGATGTCGAACGCAAACGCCTGTTCGTGGCCAAAGACGCCGAGCTTTACGGCGCAGACGCGAGCATCGCGACATATGAAAGCCTGCATGAATTGGCTGGCGTGATTTTGCGTGCAGGCTTCCCGGTGGTGGTTGACGCGACTTATCTCAAGCAGGCCCAACGCGCGGCCGCTGCCAAAGTGGCCGAAGCCACCGGCGTGCCGTTCCTGATTCTCGATTGCGAAGCCCCGCAGGCAGTGATTGCCGGCTGGCTGGCTCAGCGTCAGGCGGCAAATGTCGATCCGTCCGACGCAACGCTGGAAGTGATCGAGGCCCAACAGGCCAGTCGCGAGCCTTTGACCGCTGAGGAAGTGCTGCACAGCAAGCACGTGCAGACTAATCAGAGCTCAGATCTGGATAGCCTGGTCGAGAACATTCGTCAGCGTCTTCCGGGCCTCTGAAACATGTTCGAGCCGTTTGGCATTTAGGGCTTCACGGCTCGAAAATAGTGGCGATATACTGGCGCCATAATTCCAACGTAACGGAAAAACGAGAGGCGCTATGACTCAGCCGAAAATTCTGGATTCCTTCCTGTACGCGCTGCTGCGCAAGGACGATGTGGCCGGATTCAACCTGCAGAAACCCAGGTCCGGCACCGTGGATCTGGCTGGGGGTGATTTTCGCGGCCTTGATCTGCGCGCCCTGGATACCGAACGCATCGACTTCACCGATGCGTATTTCCGTTCGGCTGATTTGCGCGGACTGGATTTGCGCAATACGCCCATGGAAGGCGCCAGCATTGCCCACGCGCAGATCTCGGGTGCGTTTTTCCCGGCAGAGCTATCAGCAGACGAGATTCTGATGTCAGTCAACTTTGGCACGCGGATGCGTTATCGCACGGCGAGATAGCTCAGTTGAACCAGCTCTGTTCAAACTGCCGGCATGCGCAACGCATGTCGGCATGCCTGGCTACACGCACGTTCTGTTACCAGTTGCCCTCCTGCTGATTGCAATGCTCGCCTCTGCTGCCTACACGCCTACAGCCCACGGACTACACTGACTGTGGTTCGCCTGCGTTTATTTAACGTCGGAGCTCAGCATCGCATGGAGGCATGATGAACGATGAACTGCAACACCTCAAAAACCTCGGTAAAACGTCATCTCAACGGTTGCACGCTGTCGGTATCCACAGCCCATCGGATTTACGGCGAATGGGGTCTGTCGGGGCGTATCAGGCTGTACGCAAGCGCGGTTTCCGGGCAACCAAAGTGCTGTTGTACGCAATCGAGGCAGCACTCATGGATATTCACTGGATTGATCTGCCGATTGATCGCAAAACTGATCTCAATCATCAATTAAACGGCACGGCACGGCAGACGAAGCTTTTTGAAAGCCCTTACGAGGAATGAAAAATAAACCGTTGACATGCAAATGAGAATCGCTATGATTATCACAACTGGTCGCGAGACTGGCCGATACCTGAGAGACCTTGGTTCGGTGTTTCAGATTATCTCCTCATCAGGCTAATCACGGTTTTTGACCCGGCTCTTTGCCGGGTCTTTTTTTGCCTGCGAAAAAGTCGGCGTCAATAGCAGTTGCCGTGCGGCCCAGGCGCGAGAACGCCCAGCTGGATCAGCAGATCGTCCAACAAACTGGACGCGCCGATACGCACGCGCTCGGCGGTGAGCCAATGAGGACCGAAGCGCGCCTGGGTCATGTCGAGATACTTCTTGGCGTCCTGGAACGTACGAATGCCACCCGCGAACTTGATACCGACCTGCCCTCCCACTTCGGCAATGCTTTCCAGCATGATTCGCGCGGCCTGGGGCGTCGCGCTGACGACCACCTTGCCAGTACTGGTCTTGATGAAATCCGCACCCGACAGAATCGCACCACGACTGGCATCCAGAATCGTCTGCGGATCACGCAGATCGCCGGTTTCCAGCGTCACCGTCAAACGGGTGCGCGGGCCACAGGCATCCCGACACGCGGCCACCAGATCCATTCCGACTTGTTGATCACCGGAAAGCAGCGTGCGAAACGGGTAGACCACATCGATTTCATCCGCGCCGGCCATTACCGCAGCCCGGGTTTCGGACGCGGCAGACTCAATATTCGCGGAGCCGTACGGGAAGTTGACCGCAGCCACCACGCGTATGTCCGGCGTGCGCAGCCGGTCAAGCGCGGTGCGGGCCAGCAGGACAAACTTCGGATAGACGCAAATGCTGGCAACAGGCCCCAAGGGGGTCAGGGCGCGCTGACACATGCCGATAATGCGCTGGTCGGTGTCGTCTGCATTGAGTGCCATTAGATCAAGCAGGCCAATTGCCCGCCGTGCCAACTGCTCATCGTCAGCGTTTATATCTGTGTTCATGTCTCGCCTCGATCCTTTGCAAGTTCAGGAGCAAGACAATATATGAGCCTCAGCCTCGCAAACCGGCTGGCGGACCTTCAAGGAACGGGACTACGTAAAAAACAGAAATTTCCGAAGAGAAACCCTGGTCTGCGCCGCTCAGTTTTCAGAGGCGGGCTTACGCATCCCGGCGCAATAATCCTGAGCTGGCGTGGCTGCGGTAGACCAGACGTAATCCGCGCTGGCGGGATCCACATCCGTGCCGAACTGACTCAGGATCAGCACAACCGGAGGTTCTTGCGCGCCGAGATCCGCCATATGCAGCGGCACACCGAGGTCTTTGCGCACATGCCAGCTCCCGGCAAACAACAGCGCCGGAGCGGGCGCAGCCATAAGCCGCTCGGCCATCCGCCGGTCACGCAGCTGCTGAATGGCGACCATCGCGGGCAACTGTTCTTCAGGCAACAGACCGCAATGGGACGCGCGAACCTGTTCCAGCAACTTTTCGCGCACGTTGGGGGACGTTGACAACGTGCCCTCAACTCGCGGCGGCTGCTTGTAGATCGACATGACTTCAGCGCTGTCAAGATTGGCGGAAAGCAGCGGATAGGGTTGCGCCAATGCGTAACGGACAATGGGACCATACAAGGCCCAGTCCCAGCCCTTCTGCCACTGCAATGCGCCGGAAAGGTCGGGCGGAAATTCGCCTCGGGCGATGGCGGCGCGAACCGTATCAACCGATGCCTGCTGATCGGGATTGATCATCTCCAGCAGCAGGCTGCCCTGCTGGCGACGATCGGCCAGTACCTGTAAAAGCCAAAGCTGTAATGCGTGGTGATCGGGATTGTCATGCAACTCCCCAACCAGGACACGCGGCGCCAGGGAGAGCCGTTCGGCAAGCTGCTGCGGCGTCAGCTCTTGCCCGCTCTTGATGTCATGAATCATGCCTGAATCCAAATCCTCACGCCCAAGCGGGCTCTGCGAAAGGGGTATATTCGGCAACGAAGGTGGCCCTTGGCAAGCACTCAGCAGCAGCAGTGCCAGTATCGGAAGCAGACGGCGCATCATTCCAACCTCTCAATCGACGAAGATCATGGCCGCAATGCCACGAGAACTGCCACACTCCACCCAGACATAAACGGTAAAGATTATTCTGCCGCCCACCAAGGAGAACCCTCTGAAATTGCTCTGTGCCGGTCGCGATATACCGGAAGGCCAAAGCCGTGGCCTGGAACTGGACGGCCGTAACCTGATAGCGATACGTCGTGACGGCCAGATATACATCTACCAGAATCGCTGCCCGCATCGCGGCGTCGCCCTGGAATGGCACGAACACCAGTTTCTGGACCCCAGCGCCAGCCTGATCCAGTGCGCGACCCACGGCGCACTGTTCCTGATCGAAAGCGGCGAATGCGTGGCCGGACCTTGCGAAGGGCAATCGCTGACGGCGATTGCCTGTCATGAGGATCAAGACGGGATCTGGATCATCTCCAACGACAACGCCTGAGCGGGATCGAGCGCCCAGCGAAGCTGCAAGGGCCGGTCGATGAATATCTCCTCGGATGTCAGCTGCACGCCATAGGCCAGCACTTCAACCCCCGCGGCCATCGCGTCGCGCAACGCGGCTGCATAACCGGGATCGATCTCTGCTGCGGGCCTGACCGCTTCGACGCCGGTCAGGTTGACGCAGTACAGCAACACTGCGCGCACGCCGTCGCGCGCCAGACTCGCCAATTCCCGCAAGTGCCGGGCGCCGCGCAGGGTGACGGCGTCGGGAAATGCCGCGACCGGTGAACCGTCAAAGCCCAATGTCACGCTCTTGACCTCGACGAACGCCGGGCCTGCGGGGTAATCCAGACGAAAATCCACCCGACTCTTTTCCTGCCCGTACGGCACTTCACGCTTGAGGCCGGTGAAACCGTTGAGTTCACTGATGACACCGGCGCGCAAGGCTTCTTCCACCAGATGATTGGCGCGCCCGGTATTGATGCAGGCCAGCCGTCCTTGCGGGGTTTCGCTGATTTCCCAAGTGCCGGGCAACTTGCGTTTAGGGTCGCTGGAACGGCTGAACCAGACCCGTCCGCCCGGCATCATGCAATTGAACATCGAGCCGGTGTTGGGGCAATGAATGGTCAGCAGCTCGCCGCTGGCGGTTTGGATATCGGCCAGGAAGCGCTTGTAACGCACCACCAGCAAACCTTGTTCGAGTTCCGGAGAAAAACGCATCAGCTTTGCCAGCTGCGCAGACCGCGAGCGATTCGCTCAACGGCTTGTTGCAGACGCGGCAAGCTCTGGGTGTAGGCAAAGCGCACGTGGTGACCCGCCTGAAAGCGGCCGAAGTCCAGCCCTGGGGTGATTGCCACGTGCTCGGTTTCCAGAAAGTGTCGGCAAAACGCAAACGCATCGCCGCCGAACGCGCTGATGTCGGCGTATAGGTAAAACGCGCCCTCGGGCTCCACCTGGATCTTGAAGCCCAGTTCACGCAAGGCTGGCAGCAGGAAGTCTCGGCGCAGGCCGAATTCAGCGCGACGCTGTTCGAGAATTTCCAGGGTTTGCGGCTCGAAACAGGCCAACGCGGCGTATTGCGCCATGCTCGGCGCACTGATGTAGAGGTTCTGCGCGAGTTTCTCCAGATCCGCGACCGCGTCGGGCGGTGCGACCAGCCAGCCAAGACGCCAACCGGTCATGCCGAAATATTTCGAAAAGCTATTCAGGACGAACGCCTCATCGTCGACTTCCAGCACGCTGGCCGCATCTATGCCGTAAGTCAGGCCGTGGTAAATCTCGTCCACCACCAGATGGCCGTTTCGCGCCTTGAGCGCTGCCGACAATGCCGCCAGTTCGTCGCGATGCAGCAGCGTGCCGGTGGGGTTGGCGGGCGAAGCAACCAATGCGCCCACGCTGTCCTGATCCCAATGTTTCGCCACCAACTCGGGCGTCAGTTGATAACGCACGTCCGGGCCGACTGGCACCAGTTGCGCGGCGCCTTCGACCAGACGCAGAAAATGGCGATTGCAGGGGTAACCAGGATCGGCGAGCAACCAATGCTTGCCGGGATCGACCAGCAAGCTGCTGGCGAGCAAAAGCGCACCGGAACCGCCGGGGGTCACCAGAATCCGGTCGGGGTCGAGGCTCACGCCATAACGCTGCGCATAAAATCCGGCGATGGCTTCGCGCAATTCTGGCAAGCCACGCGCAGCGGTGTAGCGGGTTTTGCCCGCCGCCAGCGCGGCTTGCCCGGCGGCAATAATCGGCGCGGCGGTGGTGAAGTCCGGCTCACCGATCTCCAGGTGGATGACGTCGTGCCCCGCCGCCTGCAGTTCATTGGCCCGGGCCAGCAACGCCATGACATGAAAGGGTTCGATGGCGCGACTGCGCGCACTGTAGGGCTGAGCCATTGGCCTTCCTTAATCAAAAAAACAGAGCCGGATAAACAGGCTGGATACCTTGTGCGAACGATTCTACCCAACCTCGCGAATGCCTGTGATTTAAAAAGACGAGGACGGCGCAGCGCTGTGCTTTTAACCGTTCGACCAATGATTGAAGGGATAAATATCCAAATGGGTGTAACTCAGACTGTGGGAATCAAGCCTGCCAAGGTTTTTTCCCACCTCCTGCCGTGGCCGGAGCTATGATTCAACTGTGCTGTCGTGCGCTGATGCTCGACAACCGGGAGTAGCGCGCTCCGATTTGATCTGGTAAGTTCGCCCGCTTGCAGCCGCAGGGCCGGCAGGTGTCGGCGATGTCTAAATCCTGCGCAATGGATTAAAGAGTGAGAGGCGGTCCATTCATGCCCACCCAAGAAAAGCAGCAGAACAACCAGATAGCTGGTGACTTCAAGCCTTACGAAATCAGTAAGGGCGAGGAGTACATGAGCGAAAAGATGCGTGCTCACTTCACCAAGATTCTCGGCAGCTGGAAGTTGCAGTTGATGCAAGAGGTCGATCGGACCATGCATCACATGAAAGATGAAGCTGCCAACTTTCCGGATCCGGCGGATCGCGCCAGCCAGGAAGAAGAATTCAGCCTGGAGTTGCGTGCCCGTGATCGCGAGCGCAAGTTGATCAAGAAGATCGACAAGACGCTGCAGCTGATCGAAGACGAAGAATATGGCTGGTGTGAATCCTGCGGCGTAGAGATCGGCATCCGCCGCCTCGAAGCCCGCCCAACCGCTGACCTTTGCATCGACTGCAAGACGCTGGCGGAAATCAAGGAAAAGCAGGTCGGCAAGTAAGCGACCCGCAGCCTTGAACCAGGGACGCTTCGGCGTCCTTTGTTGTTTCTGGATCTCCTGGGCAAACACCCGATTCTGTAATAGCGAATCCGGATGAAAAGCCCAATTTCGAGTTCCCGCCAAACCCCAGTAATATCTCGCCCATGAAATCTGCCACCTACATCGGGCGCTTTGCGCCGACGCCCAGCGGTTATCTGCACTTTGGCTCGCTGGTCGCAGCACTGGCCTCGTACCTTGACGCCCGCTCGGTTGGCGGTCTTTGGCTGATGCGCATGGAAGATCTCGATCCGCCAAGAGAAGTCCCCGGAGCGCAAGCGGCGATTCTCGATACCCTGGAACGCTACGGTTTTGAGTGGGATGGCGAGCTGGTCAGTCAAAGCCAGCGCCATGACGCCTACGCACAGATCGCCAATCGCTGGCTCAGCCACGGGCTGGCGTATGCCTGCACATGCTCGCGCAAACAGCTGGAACCGTTCGCCGGGGTGTATCCGGGAATTTGCCGGGACGCTGGTCACGATTGGGAAAATGCCGCCATCCGGATTCGCGTGCCAGAAGTGCAGTATCAATTCGAGGATCGGGTTCAGGGCAATTTTCAGCAGCATCTGGGTCGCGAAGTCGGGGATTTCGTGATCAAGCGCCGCGACGGTTTGTTCGCCTATCAACTGGCGGTGGTGATCGACGACGCCTGGCAAGGCATCACCGACGTGGTGCGCGGTGCCGACTTGCTCGACTCCACCCCGCGCCAGCTGTACCTCCAGGAATTGCTCGGTGTTCCGGCGCCCCGCTACCTGCATGTGCCACTGATCACCCAGCCGGACGGCAACAAACTGGGCAAATCCTATCGCTCACCACCGCTGACGACTGATCAGGCGACGCCTTTATTGTTGCGGGCGTTGCGCGCGCTGGGACAGCCGGTCGATAGCCAACTGGCTCATGGCACGCCGCAAGAGGTTCTCAAGTGGGCAATCGGCCACTGGAACGTTGCGTTGATCCCCCAGGTTCGCAACCTTGAAGAAGCCCGGATAGACTGAGTTAGAGCGGTCGCGATCAACTTGTATAGACGGGTGATGAAACGCCTCTTGCAGGTTGCGCGCCATCCGTTACCATGCCGCTCCTCATCCCCAGCAATGCGAACGAATCGCGAAGGAGGCCAAATGTATATTTACCGATTGGTCCTGTTGCTGGTGGTCGGCATTTACCTGTTCTCTCCGGCCATCATGGATTGGTGGATAGATGCGACCGGCGCCTGGTATCGCCCGTATCTGCTGTGGCTGATCCTGATCGTGGTCACCTTCATTCTCCAGAGCCAACGAGATGCCGATGAGCTTTAGCCTGACCCAGATGATTCTGGTCAGCGCCGCCTATTTATTAGTGCTGTTCGGCGTGGCATGGATCAGCGAGCGTGGTGTCATTCCCCGCTGGATCATTCGTCACCCGCTGACTTACACCTTGTCGCTGGGCGTCTACGCCAGTGCCTGGGCGTTCTACGGGACGGTCGGCCTGGCCTATCAGTACGGCTATGGATTTCTCTCCAGTTATCTCGGGGTTTCCGGGGCGTTCCTTTTGGCGCCGGTGTTGCTGTATCCGATCCTGAAAATCACCCGCACCTATCAGCTTTCATCGCTGGCCGATCTGTTTGCGTTCCGCTTCCGCAGCACCTGGGCGGGCGCGCTGACCACTATTTTCATGCTGATCGGCGTACTGCCACTGCTGGCGTTGCAGATCCAGGCGGTGGCCGACTCCATTGGCATCCTCACCCGCGAGCCGGTGCAGAACCGCGTTGCCCTGGCCTTTTGCGCGCTGATTACCCTGTTCACGATTTTCTTCGGCTCGCGCCACATTGCCACCCGGGAGAAACACGAAGGCCTGGTGTTCGCCATTGCCTTTGAGTCAGTGATCAAACTCATCGCCATTGGCGGCATCGGCCTGTACGCGTTGTATGGCGTCTTTGATGGTCCGCAAGCGCTGGAACAATGGCTGCTGCAGAACCAGAGCGCGCTCGCCGCCCTGCATACACCGCTGCAGGAAGGTCCATGGCGCACCTTGCTGCTGGTGTTCTTCGCCTCGGCCATCGTCATGCCACACATGTACCACATGACATTTACCGAAAACCTCAGCCCGCGCTCGCTGGTCAGCGCCAGCTGGGGCCTGCCGCTGTTCCTGTTGTTGATGAGCCTGGCTGTGCCATTGATTCTCTGGGCCGGGCTCAAGCTCGGCGCGACCACCAGCCCGGAATACTTCACGCTGGGCATCGGCATTGCGGCCAACAGCAAAGCTCTGGCTCTGCTCGCCTATGTCGGCGGGCTTTCGGCGGCCAGCGGGCTGATCATCGTCACGACCCTGGCGCTGTCGGGCATGGCCTTGAATCATCTGGTCCTGCCGCTTTATCAGCCGCCCGCCGAAGGCAATATCTACCGTTGGCTGAAGTGGACCCGGCGCGGCCTGATTGTTGCGATCATCATGGCCGGCTACGGTTTCTATCTGTTGCTCGGCGCGCAACAGGATCTGGCCAATCTGGGCATCGTCGCGTTCGTGGCGACTCTGCAATTCCTGCCGGGGGTGCTTTCGGTGCTGTATTGGCCGGCGGCCAATCGTCGCGGCTTCATCGCCGGTTTGCTGGCGGGCATCACGGTGTGGATGGTCAGCATGCTGTTGCCGTTGATCGGCAACTTCCAGGGTTTTTACATCCCGCTGCTGAACATGATCTACGTGCTGGACGATACCAGTTGGCACATGGCGGCAATCGCCTCGCTGGCCGCCAACGTGTTGCTGTTCACCCTGATTTCGCTGTTCAGCAATCCCAGCCCGGAAGAAGCCAGCGCCGCCGAAGCCTGCGCGGTGGACAACGTGCGCCGCCCGCAACGCCGCGAACTGCACGCCGCGTCGCCGCAGGAGTTCGCCACGCAACTGGCCAAACCGCTGGGCGCCAAGGCTGCGCAGAAGGAAGTCGAGCAGGCGTTGCGCGATCTTTACTTGCCGTTTGATGAGCGTCGTCCGTACGCGCTGCGGCGTCTGCGCGATCGCATTGAAGCCAACCTGTCTGGATTGATGGGTCCCAGCGTGGCCCAGGACATGGTCGAGACCTTCCTGCCGTACAAATCCGGTGGCGAAAACTACGTCACCGAAGACATCCACTTTATTGAAAGCCGCCTTGAGGATTACCACTCGCGCCTGACCGGGTTGGCTGCGGAACTCGACGCCCTGCGCCGCTATCACCGGCAGACATTGCAAGAGCTGCCGATGGGCGTGTGCTCGTTGGCCAAGGATCAAGAGATCCTGATGTGGAACAAGGCCATGGAAGAACTGACCGGCATTGGCGCCCAGCGCGTGGTCGGCTCGCGGCTTGAGACCATCACCGAACCCTGGAAAGAGTTGCTGCTGGGGTTCATCAATCTTCCCGACGAGCATCTGCACAAGCAGCGCCTGGCACTGGATGGCCAGACCCGCTGGCTCAATCTGCACAAAGCCGCCATCGACGAGCCCTTGGCCCCCGGCAACAGCGGCCTGGTATTGCTGGTCGAAGACTTGACCGACACGCAGATGCTCGAAGACAAACTGGTGCATTCCGAGCGACTGGCCAGCATCGGTCGTCTCGCCGCTGGCGTGGCGCACGAAATCGGCAACCCGATTACCGGCATCGCCTGCCTGGCGCAGAACCTGCGCGAAGAGCGCGAAGACGATGGCGAACTGACCGAAATCAGCAGCCAGATTCTGGAGCAGACCAAGCGCGTTTCCCGCATCGTGCAGTCGCTGATGAGCTTCGCTCACGCCGGCGGCCATCAACATACCGACGAAGCGGTGTGCCTGGCCGAGGTCGCACAGGATGCCATTGGTCTGCTGGCCCTGAACCGGCGCAACTTCGAAGTGCATTTCTATAACCTGTGCGATCCCGACCACTGGGTCGATGGCGACCCGCAGCGGCTGGCCCAGGTGCTCATCAATCTGCTCTCCAATGCCCGTGACGCCTCGCCTGCGGGCAGTGCGGTGCGGGTGCGCAGCGAAGTTTCCGAACACACTGTCGACCTGATTGTGGAAGACGAAGGCAGTGGCATTCCGAAAGCAATCATGGATCGATTGTTCGAACCCTTCTTCACCACCAAGGATCCGGGTGAAGGTACCGGACTGGGCCTCGCACTGGTCTATTCCATCGTTGAAGAGCATTATGGACAGATCACCATCGACAGCCCGGCCGACCCCGAGCACCAGCGCGGTACCCGTATTCGGGTGACATTGCCGCGACATGTCGAAGCGACGTCCGCTGTGAACTGAGACCGTCGAGAGAACCAAATCAATGCCGCATATTCTGATCGTCGAAGACGAAACCATTATCCGCTCGGCCCTGCGTCGCCTGCTGGAACGTAACCAGTACCAGGTCAGCGAAGCGGGTTCGGTGCAGGAAGCCCAGGAACGATTCAGCATCCCGTCGTTTGATCTGATCGTCAGTGATTTGCGTTTGCCCGGCGCGCCCGGCACCGAGCTGATCAAGCTGGGTGAAGGCAAGCCCGTGCTGATCATGACCAGCTACGCCAGCCTGCGCTCGGCAGTGGACTCCATGAAAATGGGCGCCGTCGACTACATCGCCAAACCATTCGACCACGATGAAATGCTCCAGGCCGTGGCGCGGATCCTGCGTGACCGTCAAACCGTGCAAAGCATGCAGGCCGATCGCAGTCTGGCCAAGGCCAACGGTGCGGACAAAGGTGTGGTCGACAACAGCAATGGCGAAATCGGCATCATCGGCTCTTGCGCACCGATGCAGGACCTTTACAGCAAGATTC
Source organism: Pseudomonas sp. G.S.17 (assembly GCF_038096165.1). Taxonomy (NCBI): domain Bacteria; kingdom Pseudomonadati; phylum Pseudomonadota; class Gammaproteobacteria; order Pseudomonadales; family Pseudomonadaceae; genus Pseudomonas; species Pseudomonas viridinivis. The sequence continues at coordinate 1,051,273 of NZ_CP151076.1, read as the reverse complement.
GCAAGGTCGCGCCGACCGATTCCAATGTGTTGATCCAGGGTGAATCAGGCACCGGCAAGGAATTGGTGGCGCGTGCGCTGCATAACCTTTCCCGCCGCGCCAAGGCGCCGATGATTTCGGTGAACTGCGCAGCGATCCCGGAAACCCTGATCGAGTCCGAACTGTTCGGCCACGAAAAAGGCGCCTTTACCGGCGCGAGCGCAGGTCGTGCCGGTCTGGTTGAAGCGGCCGACGGCGGCACGTTGTTCCTTGATGAAATTGGCGAGCTGCCCCTCGAAGCCCAGGCGCGATTGCTGCGCGTGCTTCAGGAGGGCGAAATTCGCCGGGTTGGCTCGGTCCAGTCGCAGAAAGTCGACGTGCGCCTGATTGCTGCGACGCACCGCGACCTGAAAAGCCTGGCCAAAGTCGGCCAATTCCGGGAAGACCTTTATTACCGCCTGCATGTGATCGCACTGAAACTGCCGGCCCTGCGTGAACGTGGCGCTGATGTCATCGACATCGCCCGCTCCTTTCTTGTGAGGCAAAGCGCCAAGGTTGGCCGCACTGACCTTAAGTTTGCCCCGGATGCCGAGCAAGCTATTCGCCATTACACTTGGCCAGGCAACGTGCGCGAGCTGGAAAACGCTGTGGAACGCGCGGTCATCCTGTGCGAAAGCCCGGAAATTTCGGCCGAGTTGCTGGGTATCGACATCGAACTGAGCGACCTGGACGACGAGGACTTCATTGGCCTGCCCGCTCAGCATAATGCGTCCAGTTCCACCAGCCACGAGCCGACCGAAGACTTGTCCCTTGAGGATTACTTCCAGCATTTCGTCCTGGAACATCAGGATCACATGACCGAAACCGAGCTGGCCCGCAAACTGGGCGTCAGCCGCAAGTGTCTGTGGGAGCGTCGTCAGCGCCTGGGCATACCGCGCCGCAAAGGGGTGGCCAGCGAGACCTGATAGAGAAACGCCGCGCAGGGCTCTGGCCCGAGCGTGCGCGGCTTGTGTCGAAGGTGTTACCTCCGCAGGTTCAACGTAACAAAAGCCGGGTCTTACGGTAACGAAGTCCCGGCTTTTTTATGTCACCAGAAAGCGACTCCAACGCCCGAACGCCCGGTTTTAAAGGGTTTCCAAAAGTTGGCACAGGTTCTGCAATATCACTGGTACAAGAACAACAAAAACTCGCAGTAGTAAAACCCATAATAAAAACAATACGAATCGACTCACGCATAACAAGAACAACACGGCGGAGGCGCAGCTAACTGATTCTTTTGGAGAGGAGTTGTATTTGGGGCGTGCCCCACGACCAGGCTGAGAACAACAAAAACTACCCCAAGGTAGCGCCTGAACTGGTTGGATCGAATGATCATTGCAACGCAGCGACCAAAGCAATCCGTTTGCTCTTGACTCCCGATTGGGAGGGTTCACAGACCAAAAGTCTCGTGAATGGGCACTCAACAAAAACAAAAAGCCCGAACAGACAATAAAAATAAAGAGCACACACTTTGGGGGAGCTTCGGCTCCCCCAGTAGCTTCCGTAACAAAACCGTTCACCCCCTTCTTGTAAGCCTGTCGCGCAGCTTCCTACACCATCCCCCGACTAAATGCTAGAATCCCCGCCCATCGTGCGGTCACTCTTCGTATTTGGCCGAATATTCCTTCAAACAGTGCATCCCATGCTGAAGAAGCTGTTCCAGTCTCTCCGTTCCCCACTGCGCAAACCGCAGCAACACATCCGCAGCACACCTGAAGTGCTCAACAGCAGCCAACACTCGCTGCAACGCAGCCAGTTCAGCCGCTACGCGGTCAGCATTGTCGAGCGCCTGCAAAACGCTGGCTACCAGGCTTATCTGGTCGGTGGCTGCGTGCGGGACCTGATGCTGCATATCGAACCCAAGGATTTCGACGTCGCCACCAGCGCCACGCCGGAACAGGTTCGCGCTGAATTTCGTAACGCCCGAATCATCGGCCGGCGCTTCAAGCTGGTCCATATTCACTTCGGCCGCGAAATCATCGAAGTCGCCACCTTCCGCGCCAATCATCCGGTGGATGATGAGGACGAAGACAGCAACCAGTCTTCGCGTAACGAGAGCGGCCGGATTCTGCGCGACAACGTTTACGGCACGCTTGAAGAGGACGCCCAGCGTCGCGACTTCACGATCAACGCCCTGTATTACGACCCGGTTTCCGAGCGCGTACTCGATTACGCCAACGGCGTACACGACATCCGCAATCGCTTGATCCGCCTGATCGGCGATCCGCAGCAGCGCTATAAAGAAGACCCGGTGCGCATGCTCCGCGCCGTGCGTTTCGCCGCCAAGCTGGATTTCGGCATCGAAAAACACAGCGCCACGCCGATCCAGCCATTGGCGCCGATGCTGCGCGATATCCCGTCGGCGCGTCTGTTCGAAGAAGTGCTCAAGCTGTTCATGTCCGGCTACGCCGCGTCGACCTTCGAAATGCTGGTCGACCTGGAACTGTTCGAACCGTTGTTCCCGGCCAGCTCCAAGGCTCTGGAATACAATCCGACCTACACCCACACGCTGATCAGTGAAGCCCTGAGCAACACCGACCTGCGCATCAAACAGAACAAGCCGGTAACCCCGGCGTTCCTGTTTGCGGCCCTGCTCTGGCCAGCTTTGCCCGCCAAGGTGCTACGTCTGCAGGAACGCGGCATGCCGCCGATTCCGGCCATGAACGAAGCGGCGCAAGAGTTGATCCTTGAGCAGTGCCAGCGCATCGCCATTCCGAAGCGCTTCACCATGCCGATCCGTGAGATCTGGGACATGCAGGAACGTCTGCCGCGTCGCTCCGGCAAACGCGCCGACATGCTCCTCGACAACCCACGGTTCCGCGCCGGTTACGATTTCCTCCTGCTGCGCGAAAGCGCTGGCGAAGAGACCGACGGCTTGGGCGAATGGTGGACCGATTATCAGGAATGCAACGACAGCGAACGCCGCGAGATGATTCGCGACCTGAGCAGCAAGCCTGACGCCACGGGCGCCCCGCCGCGCAAACGCCGCCGTACCAGTGGTGCCAAGCGCAAACGCGCCGCTGGCGACGCGCCGAATACTTCCGGCGAATGATCCAGGGTTGCTGACATGGAACGCGTCTATATAGGCATGGGCAGCAATCTGGCCGATCCCGCCGAGCAATTGCGCAGTGCTATCACAGCATTGACGCAGTTGCCGAATAGCCAGTGGATCGGCGTTTCAGCCTTGTACATCAGCGATTCCCTGCTGCCAGGCCAACCACGCTTCACCAATGCGGTTGCCGCGCTGGATACCGGGTTGGCGCCGCTGGAACTGCTCGACAGGCTGCAAGCCATCGAACTGGACCAGGGCCGCGAACGTCACGAACGCTGGGGGCCGCGCACTCTGGACCTCGACATCCTGTTGTTCGGTGAGCGCCTGATCGACGAAGCACGCCTCAAAGTGCCGCACTATCACATGCACGCCAGGGCCTTCGTGCTCTACCCGCTGGCCGAGCTTGCCCCTGATTTGCAGCTGCCGGACGGCCGCTCCCTGAGTCAAATGCTCGCCGATTGTCCCTTCGAAGGACTTGAGCGCCTGCCCGCCCGCACCTGACCGGTAACAGCCTGACTGTAACCGCTCTGCGGTAACCGGTAGCCGGGGGGTAACACGCGCAATTGACTTCACGCCCCCTCCTCACGAAGATAGGCGTCCCCGCCAGCCTGTTCGCTGGCCAATGGGCGCAAGCAGGACTCGGTAAACACCGCAAAAACGACGGTGTACCTGCTTTTCCAGGATGAATCTCACGCGTTGCTCGCCGTAGTGTTCACAGCGCCTGATCGAGGACTTTTCCATGCCAGATATCACTGTTACGTCGTTGCTGGGCCTGAAACAAAAGGGTGAGAAAATCACCATGCTGACCTGCTACGACGCGACCTTTGCCCATGCTGCAAGTCAGGCCGGCGTAGAAGTGCTGCTGGTCGGCGATTCGCTGGGCATGGTCCTGCAAGGTCATGACAGCACGTTGCCTGTTACCACCGCCGAGATGGCCTATCACGTGGCCTGCGTCAAACGCGGCAATCAGGGCGCGCTGATCATGGCCGACCTGCCATTCATGTCCTACGCAACCCTCGATCAAACCTTCGCCAACAGCGCAGCGCTGATGCAGGCCGGTGCGCACATGCTCAAGATCGAAGGCGCGGCCTGGCTGGCCGAATCGATTCGGCTGCTGAGCGACCGTGGTGTCCCGGTTTGCGCGCACATGGGCCTCACCCCGCAAGCGGTGAACGTGCTGGGCGGTTACAAGGTGCAAGGCCGACAGGAAACCCAGGCGCGGCAAATGCGAGCCGATGCCATCACGCTTGAGCAGGCTGGCGCGGCGATGCTGCTGCTCGAATGCGTGCCCAGCGAACTGGCCGAGGAAATCAGCCATGCGGTGAAGATTCCGGTCATTGGCATCGGCGCGGGTAGCGCCACTGATGGCCAGGTGCTGGTCCTGCACGACATGCTGGGGCTCGCCATCACCGGTCGGGTACCCAAGTTCGTGAAGAACTTCATGATCGGGCAGCCCGATATTCAATCGGCATTGCAGGCCTATGTTGCGGCAGTCAAAGACGTCAGCTTCCCGGCAACTGAACACGGATTTTCAGCATGAACACAGTTAAAACCGTGCGCGAATTACGCGCGGCAGTCGCACGTGCGCGCAGTGAAGGCAAGCGGATCGGCCTGGCGCCGACCATGGGCAACCTGCACAGCGGTCATGCGGCGCTGATTACCAAGGCTGCGCAACGCGCGGACTTCGTCGTCGCCACCATCTTCGTCAACCCGCTGCAATTCGGCCCCAACGAAGACCTGGCCACTTACCCGCGTACCCTGGCCGCGGATCAGGAAAAACTGCTCCAGGCCGGCTGCCATCTGCTGTTCACGCCGACGGTTGAAGAAATGTATCCCCACGGCATGGCCGACCAGACCATCGTCAGCGTACCGAGCCTGTCCGAAGGTTTGTGCGGCGCCAGCCGTCCAGGCCACTTCGACGGCGTTGCGACGGTGGTCAGCAAGCTATTCAATATGGTCCAGCCGGATCTGGCCGTGTTCGGCGAGAAGGATTTCCAGCAACTGGCGGTGATCCGCGCGCTGGTCCGCGACCTGAACATGCCGATCCAGATTATCGGCGAACCGACGGTTCGGGCGGCGGACGGTCTGGCGTTGTCCTCGCGCAACGGCTACCTCAGCGAAGAACAGCGCGCCATTGCGCCTGAGTTGTACCGCGTGATCTGCCAGATTGGCGAGGCCATCGGCAAAGGTGAACAGGACTTCAGCGCGCTGCTTGATCAGGGCAAGCAGCGGCTCGAAACCGCCGGTTTGCGCCCCGACTACCTGGAAATTCGCGAAGCCACCAGCCTGCGTCCGGCGACTGCCGAGCACAGTGATCTGGTCGTTCTGGCTGCGGTTTTCCTGGGCAAGACGCGCCTTATCGATAACCTGCACTTGAACAGGGAACATGCATAAACATGCAAAGCATCATGCTGAAAGCCAAGCTGCACCGTGCTGAAGTCACTCACGCAGTGCTTGACTACGAAGGTTCATGTGCGATTGATGGCGAATGGCTGGACCTGTCCGGGATTCGCGAGTACGAACAAATCCAGATCTACAACCTGGACAACGGTGAGCGTTTCACCACCTACGCTATCCGGGGCGAAGCAGGTTCGCGGATGATTTCGGTCAACGGCGCGGCCGCTCATAAGGCGAAAGTCGGTGATCGCGTGATCATCTGCGCCTATGCTCAGTACTCCGAAGCCGAGCTTGAGCATTTCAAGCCACGAATGCTGTACATGGCTCCCGGTAATGAACTTAGCCACACCAGCAATGCCATACCGGTACAGGTGGCCTGACGAACCAGCACCGAACATGTTTAATGCCCGGACGATGTTGTGTGAAAAAGTACCGAGCCCAGGTAAAGCGAAGCGCAGACAAACAGGCGCTCAGGTATTAGTCTCCAAGACCGTAAAACCTGTTTGATCCCGCTCGCTTTTAAGGTCCAAAGCCAGTTCCAAGTACAAGGAAACCCGCAGCGATGGCGTACTACCGCACCCCTTCCGACGTGACCAGCCTGCCCGCTTGGCAGGCACTCAATCAACACCGCGAAGCCATGCAGGATTTCAGCATGCGCGAAGCGTTCAACGAAAACCCGCAGCGTTTCAGCGAGTTCACCCTGAGCAGTTGTGGTCTGTTTCTCGATTACTCGAAAAACCTGATCACCAGTGAAACCCGCGACTTGCTGGTGAGCCTGGCCAATGAAGTCGGCCTCAAGGAAGCTATCAAGGCGCAATACGATGGCGAGCTGGTCAACGCTTCCGAAGGTCGCCCGGCGCTGCATACCGCGCTGCGTCGTCCGGTTGGCGACAAGCTGCAGGTCAACGGCGTCAACGTGATGCCTGAAGTTCACAAAGTGCTCAACCAGATGACTGATCTGGTCGGCCGCATTCACGACGGTCTGTGGCGCGGCTACACCGAGAAGCCAATCACCGACGTGGTGAACATCGGCATCGGTGGTTCGTTCCTCGGCCCGGAGCTGGTGTCCGAAGCGCTGTTGTCCTACGCGCAAAAAGGCGTTCGCTGTCATTACCTGGCGAACATCGACGGCAGTGAATTCCACGAACTGACCTTGAAACTGCGTGCTGAAACGACGCTGTTCATCGTTTCGTCGAAGACCTTCACCACCCTGGAAACCCTCAAGAACGCGACCGCCGCCCGTGCCTGGTATCTGGCGCAAGGCGGTTCCGAGGCCGAGCTGTATCGTCACTTCATCGCGGTGTCGAGCAACAATGCCGCTGCCGTGGCGTTCGGCATCCGTGAAGAAAACATCTTCCCGATGTGGGACTGGGTCGGCGGTCGTTATTCGCTATGGTCGGCTATCGGCCTGCCGATCGCGCTGGCCATCGGCATGTCCAACTTCAAGGAACTGTTATCCGGCGCGTATTCGATGGACCAACACTTCCTGACCGCGTCGTTCGAACAGAACATGCCGGTGCTGTTGGCGCTGCTGGGTGTCTGGTACGGCAATTTCTGGGGCGCGCAAAGCCACGCGATCCTGCCTTACGACCACTACCTGCGCAACATCACCAAACACTTGCAACAGCTGGACATGGAATCCAACGGCAAGAGCGTGCGCCAGGATGGCACGCCGGTTTCCACCGACACCGGCCCGGTCATCTGGGGCGGCGTAGGCGCCAACGGTCAGCATGCTTATCACCAGTTGCTGCACCAGGGCACGCAGATGATTCCGGCGGACTTCATCGTGCCGATTGTCAGCTTCAACCCGGTCGCCGATCACCACCAATGGCTGTACGCCAACTGCCTGTCGCAAAGCCAGGCCTTGATGATGGGCAAGACCCGCAGCGAAGCCGAAGCTGAACTGCGTGACAAGGGCATGGCCGAAGGCGACGTGCAAAAGCTCGCGCCACACAAAGTCATCCCCGGCAACCGTCCGAGCAACACCCTGGTGCTCGAACGCATCAGCCCCCGTCGTCTCGGCGCACTGGTGGCAATGTACGAACACAAGGTCTTCGTGCAAAGCGTGATATGGGGCACCAACGCCTTCGATCAGTGGGGCGTGGAGCTGGGCAAGGAAATGGGCAAGGCGGTTTACCAGCGCCTGACCGGCGGCACCGACGAGCCGGCTGACGACGCGTCGACCCAAGGCTTGATCAATTATTTCCGTGGTCGTCACCGCGGCTGATCTGGCGCTCAACGCAACACCCAAACCCGCCGTTCTCGCAAGATACGGCGGGTTTTGCGTTTCCGGGCCTGGATTAAACCCACTCAGGCTCGACGCACTACACTGCCCTGTGACCTCCACAAGAATAAGGAACCGTCATGTTCGATATCAGCAGATATCCCCAAGCCGATGCCGTGCGCCAGGCGGCGCAGCTGAACGCCGCCGACTATCAGCGCATGTACCGCGAGTCAGTGGAACAACCCGACCTGTTCTGGGCCGAACAAGCGAAAATCTTCCTCGACTGGTCCACGCCGTGGAACGAAGTGCAGCGTGCCGATCTCAAGACCGGCGAAGCCCAGTGGTTTGCAGGTGGCAAACTCAACGTCAGCTACAACTGCATCGACCGCCATCTCAAGCAGCGCGGCGAGCAGATAGCCATTATCTGGGAGGGCGACAATCCTTCTGAATCCGCTGAAATAACCTACAAAAAACTCCATCACAACGTCGCTCGCCTCGCCAATGTGCTGAAAAGCCGTGGCGTAAAAAAAGGCGATCGGGTGTGTATCTACATGCCGATGATTCCTGAAGCCGCCTACGCCATGCTCGCCTGCACGCGAATCGGCGCAGTGCATTCGGTGGTCTTCGGTGGTTTTTCGCCGGATGCCCTGCGCGACCGGATTCTCGATGCCGACTGCCGTACGGTGATTACCGCTGACGAAGGCGTGCGCGGCGGTAAATATGTGGCGCTCAAACAGAACGTCGACAAGGCACTGCAGAGTTGCCCGAATGTCAGCACAGTACTGGTGGTGCAACGCACTGAAGGCGATGTGGATTGGGTGCCGGACCGCGATATCTGGTATCACGAAGCCGTGCGCGGCATGAGCGATGACTGTCCGCCAGAACCAATGGACGCCGAAGATCCGCTGTTCATCCTCTACACCTCTGGCAGCACCGGCAAACCCAAAGGCGTCCTGCACACCACCGGTGGCTATTTGCTGCAGGTGGCGATGACCCACAAATACGTGTTCGATTACCGCGACGGCGAAGTCTTCTGGTGTACGGCGGATGTCGGCTGGGTGACTGGCCACAGTTACATCGTCTATGGCCCGCTGGCGAATGGCGCGACGACCCTGATGTTCGAAGGCGTGCCCAGCTACCCGGACAGCTCGCGCTTCTGGCAAGTGATCGACAAGCATCAGGTGAATATTTTCTACACCGCGCCCACCGCGTTGCGCGCGTTGATGCGTGAAGGGCTCGCCCCCTTGCAGGACACCTCCCGGGAAAGCCTGCGTTTACTTGGCAGCGTCGGTGAGCCGATCAACCCGGAAGCGTGGGAATGGTATTTCCATCACGTAGGCAAAGAGCGCTGTCCGATTGTCGATACCTGGTGGCAGACCGAAACCGGCGGCATTCTGCTGACCCCGCTGATCAGCGCCAGCCGGATCAAACCGGGCTGCGCCACGCAACCGATGTTCGGCGTGCAACCGGTCTTGCTCGACGACAAGGGTCAGGAAATCCAGGGTGCGGCCAGTGGCCTGCTGGCGCTCAAGGCCAGTTGGCCTGGGCAGATTCGCAGCGTGTACGGCGACAAGCAGCGCATGATCGATACCTACTTCAAGCCATATCCCGGTTATTACTTCACCGGGGACGGCGCGCGTCGCGACGAGGACGGCGATTACTGGATCACCGGGCGCGTGGATGACGTCATCAACGTTTCCGGCCATCGGATCGGAACCGCCGAAATCGAAAGCGCCCTGGTGCTGCACGACAGTATTGCCGAGGCGGCCGTCGTCGGTTATCCACACGACGTCAAAGGCATGGGCATCTACGCCTTTGTCACGCCGATGAATGGTGTCGAACCCAGCGAGGAGTTGCGCAAAGAGCTGCTTGCCCATGTCAGCTCGGAAATCGGCAGTTTCGCCAAGCCCGAGCTGATCCAATGGGCGCCAGCACTGCCCAAGACGCGCTCGGGGAAAATCATGCGGCGCATTCTGCGCAAGATTGCCTGCAATGAACTGGACACTTTGGGCGACACCTCCACCCTCGCCGACCCAAGCGTGGTGCAAGGGCTGATCGACAAACGCTTGAATCGTTGAGCGAAGCGGGGCATGGTCCCGCACAGGTTCCGTAGGACCGGCTTCAGCCGCGAGAGCAACCTCACGGCTGAAGCGGCTCCTACGGGATTACGCGTCAATTCAAGTGGTTATGTTTTGTTCGATGAGAGCCCATGGAATTCATCCGAAGTCGTATCGAAACCCAAGTCATGAGCCTCACTGGGCTGTCACTCGGCCAGCTGGATCTGGAAAACCCCAAGGGCGATCCCGGTTTGTTCGGGCCAGAAGCCATCTGCTGGCAAGTCCACGGTGACTTTCCCAGCATGTTGATCGGCGGTATCAGCGCCCTGATGTTGCAGGCGCTGCATCCGCTGGCCCTGGCCGGCGTCTGGGATCACTCCAACTTTCGTCAGGACATGCTCGGCCGTTTGCGGCGCACCGGACAATTCATCTCCGGCACCACCTTTGGCTGCACTCAGGACGCCAATTGGCTGATCGACAAAGTGCGTACCATTCATCTGCAAGTGATCGGTACTGCGCCCGACGGCCGGCCTTATGCCGCCAGCGATCCGGATTTGCTCACCTGGGTGCATGTCGCCGAGGTCAGCAATTTTCTCGCTGCGCATTTGCGCTACCTGAATCCGGACCTTTCCCTCGTGGATCAGGACAAGTACTACAACGAAACGGCGCTCATCGCTGAACGGCTCGGCGCGCGAAATGTGCCGCGTTCGTCGCAGGAAATCGCCGACTATCTTGCAGGCATCCGTCCGCAATTGATGTGCGACGAGCGCAGTCGGGAAGTCTTGCGTCTGTTGCTGGCGGCGCCCGCGCCCAGCCTGATGGCCAAACCCATGGGTGCGTTGATGATGCAGGCGGGTATCGAGCTGTTGCCTGACTGGGCCAGCGCGATGCTCGATCTGCATCAGTCCGCCTTGCAGCGCAAGATGATCCGCGCCGCCGTCAAACGCAGTGCTCCGGTATTGCGCTGGGCGGTGCGCAACGGCTCGATTCATCGCGCCCGGAGGCGTATGGGCCAGTAAGCGAAACAGCACGCCAAATCGGATACTGGTCGGTTCTCGGTTGGAAGCGCCCGCCATTTGTGTGACAACATGGGCCTATTCATCACAACGACTCGGGACCGAAGCATTACTCCCGACGTAAAACCCTAACAAAAATGAGGATCAGCGCCATGCAAGACGTCGTTATCGTTGCCGCCACTCGTACCGCTGTCGGAAGTTTCCAGGGTTCCCTGGCAAATGTTTCCGCTGTCGATCTGGGCGCGGCCGTCATCCGCCAGTTGTTGGCGCAGACCGGCCTTGATGGCGCGCAAGTCGATGAGGTGATCATGGGCCAGGTTCTCACCGCTGGCGCCGGGCAAAACCCCGCGCGGCAGTCGGCAATCAAGGCGGGCCTGCCGTTTGCGGTACCGGCCATGACCCTCAATAAAGTCTGCGGCTCGGGCCTCAAAGCCCTGCATCTGGCGACCCAGGCCATTCGTTGCGGCGATGCTGAAGTGATCATCGCCGGCGGCCAGGAGAACATGAGCCTGTCCAACTACGTCATGCCGGGCGCACGCACCGGATTGCGCATGGGCCACAGCACGTTAGTGGACACCATGATCAGCGATGGCTTGTGGGATGCATTCAACGATTACCACATGGGCATCACTGCCGAGAACCTCGCCGACAAGTACGAAATCAGTCGTGAAGCGCAGGATGCCTTTGCCGCGCAATCACAGCAGAAAGCCGTAGCCGCCATCGAAAGCGGGCGCTTCGTCGAGGAAATCACGCCGATCCTGATCCCTCAGCGCAAAGGCGATCCGATCGCTTTCGCCACTGACGAGCAGCCGCGTGCCGGCACCACCGCCGAGTCGCTGGGCAAGCTCAAGCCTGCCTTCAAGAAAGACGGCAGCGTGACAGCGGGCAACGCCTCATCGCTCAATGACGGCGCCGCCGCCGTCATCCTGATGAGCGCCGCCAAGGCTGAACAACTCGGCCTGCCGGTGCTGGCGCGTATCGCGGCCTATGCCAACGCGGGCGTCGACCCGGCGATCATGGGCATCGGCCCGGTCAGCGCCACCCGCCGCTGCCTGGACAAAGCCGGTTGGTCCATTGAGCAACTGGACCTGATCGAAGCCAACGAAGCCTTCGCGGCACAAGCGTTGTCGGTCGGCAAGGAACTCGGTTGGGACATGGCCAAGGTCAACGTCAACGGCGGCGCAATCGCCCTGGGCCACCCGATCGGCGCATCGGGCTGCCGCGTGCTGGTGACCCTGCTGCATGAAATGATCAAGCGCGACGCCAAGAAAGGTCTGGCGACCTTGTGCATCGGCGGCGGGCAAGGCGTTGCACTGGCGCTGGCGCGGTAAACATAAGCGCCAACGCTCTTCCCGTAGGACGGGTTTTAGCCGGGAGAACGCCCTCCCGGCTAAAGCCGGTCCTACGGGATTGCGCCTTATTCAGCGATCTCTCCCCTGCATCACTTACCTGATAAACTGCCGCGCCCATTCCAGCCCAAGGCGCTTTGCATGTCTTCCTTGATTCAGGCGCTAAGCGTCGCCCTCGATAACCGCCAATCCTTGCTGGCCCAGCTGCACCACCAGGGCACGGACTGTTATCGGCTGTTCCACGGCAGCCAGGAAGGCGCCAGCGGCCTGACCATCGACCGCTACGGCCCGCAACTGCTGGTGCAGAGTTTCCACACACGCCTTGAGCGTGACGCGCTGCTGGAATTGCACGCGACGGTTAACGCCCGCCTGAACCTCGACACGCTGCTGGTCTACAACGACCGGTCGCAAGGCAATTCCCGCATCGACCGGGACGACGCCGTCTACCAGGCGGAAGATGCCGCGCTGCAAGACCTGATCGGTCACGAATGGGGCCTGAATTACCGCGTCCGCGGACGACACGCTGGCCAGGATCCGCTGTTGTTCCTCGACCTGCGCAACACCCGCGGCTGGGTCAAGCAGCACAGCGCAGGCAAAAGCGTGCTCAATCTGTTCGCCTATACCTGCGGCGTCGGCCTGAGCGCCGCAGCGGGCGGTGCCCGGGAAGTCTGCAATCTGGATTTCGCCGAAGGCAATCTCGCAGTCGGCCGGGAAAACGGCGCGCTCAACCCACAATTGCCGAGCATGCAATTCATCCAGTCCGATTACTTCCCGGCGATCCGGCAACTGGCCGGGCTGCCCATCGCTCAGCGGCGCGGGCACAAGCTGCCGGACTACGTGAAGCTGGATCAGCGCCAGTACGATCTGGTGTTGCTCGACCCGCCCGCCTGGGCGAAAAGCGCCTTCGGCACGGTCGATCTGCTGCGCGATTATCAAAGCCTGCTCAAGCCCGCGCTGCTGACCACGGCGGACAATGGCGTGCTGATCTGCTGCAACAATCTGGCGAAAGTCAGCATGGAAGACTGGCGTGAACAGGTACTGCGTTGTGCCACCAAGACCGGGCGCCCGGTGCGAGAGTGGCAGATCATGCCGCCGGCCGAGGACTTCCCGTCCATGGACAATCAGCCGCCGCTCAAGACATTGATCCTCCAGCTCTAAGCCACACAGCTATCAGAGAGTTCCTACAAGAACGAAAGGCGTCACCTTCGGAACCAGATTGGCGTGCCATACTCAAAGCACCTCCGATATAGAAAGACGACGCCTCACATGTACAAAGGATTGAAACGCGCGATTGGCGCCCTACTGGTGGTCTTCGGCCTCTATACCGTACTGGGCTTTTTCATTCTCCCCGGCGTCGCTTTGCGTATCGCCAACCAGCAACTGGCGAATTACTCCACAGTTCCTGCGCGACTCGACCGGCTGGAGCTCAACCCCTTCAGCCTGGAAGTGACCCTGTGGGGCCTGAATATCGGGGCGCCCGGCAAAGAACAGGTCGGTTTCGAAAAGCTGTACGCCAATCTGCAGATCGACAGCCTCTGGACCCGCGCGCTGCATTTGCAGGCCGTGGAGCTGCTCAAACCCAAGACCGAGCTGTTGTTCGACAAGCAGGGCAAGCTGAATCTGGCCCAGCTGTTCAAGCTGCCGCCCAGCGAACCGGTGAAAGACGAGGCACCCGCCAAGCCATTCCCGCTGCGTATTGACCAGATCAAACTGGCGGACGGCTTTGTCCACTTCCAGGACCTGCGCCCCAGCGAACCCATCGAATTCCTCTACGACAAACTCAACTTCGAGCTGAAGAATCTCAGCACCCTTCCCGAAGACAACGCCGACATGACGCTGGTCGCGGCGGGTCCAGAAGGCGGGCAGATTGATTGGATCGGGCGCATCAGCCTGGTGCCGATCACGTCCGAAGGCACGCTGAAAATCACCGACGGCAAGATGAAAGTCTGGTGGCCCTATGTGCGCGACGCCTTGCCGCTGGCGTTGCAGGATGGCGTGCTGAACTTCAGCACCGCCTACACATTGAACCTGTCCAAGGACACCGAGCTCAAGCTGACGGACCTGGCCCTGAGCGTTGCGCCGTTTGCGATCAATGCGCCTGACGGCCGCCCGCTGGTGCGCCTGCAACGTCTGGACGTCAGCGAGACCTCGGTGGACCTGGCCAAACAATTGGTCAGCGTCGGCAAGATCCGCAGCAACAAGCTCGAAACCTGGGCCGCGCGGGAAGCCGACGGGCAACTGGATTGGCAAAAGCTGTTCGCCAGCCAACCAGGGAAAACTGCACCGCAGCCCGCCAAAGCCCCGACTGTGGACGAAAAAGCCCCGGAACCGGCCGCACCAACCGACGCGCAGGCGCAAGCTGCTGCCAAACCGGCAACGGCGTCCAAGCCCTGGCAGGTGCTGCTCAAGGACGTGCAGCTGCGCGACTATCAAATCCACCTCGCCGATCGCGTGCCGAAAGAACCCGTAGCCATTGATGTCGGCCCGCTGAATCTGGACGTGCACAATTTCGACAGCCTGAATAAATCGCCCTTCACCCTCAAGCTGGACAGCGGCATCGGCAAGCAAGGCAATCTCACTGCTGCGGGCGACGTGAACCTGAACCCGGTCAGCGCCAGGCTGCAAGTGACCACCAAGGACATCGACCTGCGCGTCGCCCAGGCTTATATCAGCCCGTTCATCCGCCTTGAGTTGCGCAGCGGCATGCTCGGCAGCGATCTGGCGGTCAATCTGAAAAACACCGAGCCGCTGGCGTTCAGCATTAACGGCAAGGCTCAGGTGAGCCAGCTGCATACGCTCGATACGCTGAAACAGCGGGATTTCCTCAAGTGGCAACAGCTGACGCTTGAAGGGCTGAATTATGAGCACGGCGACAGCCTGAACATTGCCAAAGTTAACCTGGCGCAACCCTACGCGCGGTTCATGATCAACGATGACCGGACCACCAACGTCGATGACTTGCTGATCCCGCAACCGGCGGATAAAGCCCCGGCGGCCAAGACCAGCGCCAGTGCGAGCAAAGAAAAACCACTGGGTATTCATGTCGGCGAAGTGAACATCAATGACGGCTCGGCCAACTTTGCCGATTTCAGCCTGACCCCCAACTTCGCCACCGCCATCCAGCAACTCAATGGCCAGATCGGCACGCTGGACAATCGCCAGTCAAAACCCGCCACGGTCAACATCAACGGCAAAGTGGATCGCTACGCGCCGGTGACTATCAAGGGCAGTCTCAACCCTTTCGACCCAATGGCCGCGCTGGATATCGCCACAAGTTTCAAGCGCGTGGAATTGACCACCCTGACGCCCTACTCCGGGAAATTTGCCGGCTATCGCATCCGCAAGGGTCGACTCAATCTTGACCTGCATTACAAGATCACCAAAGGCCAGTTGCAGGCGGAGAACAAAGTGGTGGTCGAGCAATTGCAGCTGGGGGAAAAGGTCGACAGCCCGGACGCGATGGACTTGCCGATTCGCCTGGCTATCGCGCTGCTCAAGGATACCGACGGCAAGATTTCCATCGAGCTGCCGGTTTCCGGTGACCTGAACAACCCGCAATTCAGCGTCATGCCGATTGTCTGGCAGACCCTGCGCAATCTGGTGGTGCGCGCCGCAACTGCGCCGTTCAAGTTCATTGGCGGTCTGGTCAGCGGCGGAGGCTCCGAGGACCTCGGCAGCGTGTCGTTCGCGCCGGGCGTCAGCGAGTTGAGTGGCGATGCGCAAAAGGCCCTGGACAAGCTCTCAGCCGCGCTCAAGGAGCGTCCGGCCTTGCGCCTGGAGATCGAAGGCACCGCTGCGGCGAGCGCCGACGGTCCGTTGATTGCCCAGGCACGACTGGAACGCGAGTATCAGTACACCTATTACAAGATCCTCCAGCGCCGGGGCGATAAAGTCCCGGCCCAGGCTTCGCTGCTGGAAGTGCCGGATAGCGAAAAATCGCCGATGCTCGAAGGCATCTACCGCGCCCGCCTGAAGAAACAGCCATTGGCGCAGTGGGTTGACCTGGGCAAGGAAGAGCGCTCCAAAGTCATGCGCGACGAGATTCTCAAGTTCTGGAGCGGCAGTGACACCCTGCTGCGCGAACTGGGCCAGGAGCGGGCGAGCAGCATCAAGGATTACCTGGTCGACAAAGGCCAGCTGGCGGACGAGCGCGTGTATTTCGTCGATGCTTCCTTGGGTGAAGCGCAGAAGAATGGCACCGTAATCAGCCCACTGCATCTGGATAGCGAGTAAGCCTTGAACACTTCTTTTGCAGTACGCCTGTTACTCAGCGTGGGCCTGCTGTCGCTGAACTGCGCGGCGCAGGCTTCGACGCTGCGTTGCGGCAGCCAGCTGATCAGCGTCGGCGACCGGGCCTTCGAGGTGCAGCAGAAATGCGGGATACCGGTGAGTCAGGACGTCATCGGCAGCAAGGAAACGTTCAACAGCACGTACCGCAGATCTGAAGAGGTGCGGGTCGAAGAATGGATCTACGGCCCCGACCACGGCATGTATCAGTATTTGC
The DNA here is from genome assembly GCF_038096165.1 of Pseudomonas sp. G.S.17. NCBI lineage: Bacteria > Pseudomonadati > Pseudomonadota > Gammaproteobacteria > Pseudomonadales > Pseudomonadaceae > Pseudomonas > Pseudomonas viridinivis. The sequence continues at coordinate 1,034,656 of NZ_CP151076.1, read as the reverse complement.
GTTTTGAAGGAGGTCGGCTGGTGAGGATTGAGAGTCAGCGGCAACGGTGAGCACCAGATATATTGTTGGAGCGAACCTGGTGGGAGCGAGCTTGCTCGCGAATTGCTCTTTTCGGTATCACACCGCCTTCGCAAGCAAGCTTGCTCCCACCGCCCGACCGACAATAGAAAAGGCCCCGACGTAAACGCCGGGGCCTTTAATGACCACATCCTTGTGGTCTTCGCATGAACCTTCAATCAGTCAGTCATCCGCCCTTGCGGGCGACGACTGCTTGTATAAATGTTCAGCGCATATTCTTAGCTTATTCAGCTTTCAGGCCGTCAGCCGAAACAGCTTTGACGCCTTTGATTTTCTTGGTGATGGCAACAGCGGTAGCTTTTTGAGCATCAGTCACTGCGACAGTGGAGGACAGGGAAACCACGCCTTTGTTGGTTTCAACCTTGATATCCGAACCTGGGATGCCTTTCTCAGTCAGCAGGTCAGTTTTTACCTTGGTAGTGATCCAGGTATCGCTGGTCGCTTCTTTGGTTTTTGCTACTTCGTTAGCAGCAACGACCATCGGAGCTTGAGTCGAGGTCTGTGCGAAAGCAGCGTTAGCCATGGTCAGAGTCAGGGCAGTGGCGGTAGCAGCAGCGATAGCAAACTTCTTCATACGAGTAACTCCTGTTTTTCTCTAAATCTGCGCCAGCAAGTGGCAGCAGGGTTACGTTATATATCGCAATCGCTGTGCCAACCCTCAGATAACCACAAAACCTATGTAAATCAACAGGTTGAAAAAACATAGATTTCATGGAGTCGTGCAGATTGCCCGTTCGTCTTTCTGGGCGCGTGCAAGTTGCATGTTTCCGACAGTCGTTCCTGTGTATGCGTCCGGGCATCACGCCTTGCGTGATTAGACCGGCTGCCACCTATGCGGCAGCAACTGATCAATTTCACTCGCCCGCTGCGTTGGTAGGCGCGTAAGGACATCCTTCAGATACGCGTACGGATCATGGCCATTGAGCCGCGCAGACTGGATCAAACTCATAATCGCCGCCGCCCGTTTGCCGCTGCGCAGCGAACCTGCAAAGAGCCAGTTTTTGCGACCCAACGCCCACGGTCGGATTTGGTTCTCGCACCAATTATTGTCAATGGGTACGGCCCCGTCATCGAGGTAGCGCGACAACGCTGCCCAGCGTTTCAGGCTGTAATCCAGTGCTCTGCTGATGGCTGAGCCTTCAGGCACGAGATCGCGCTGGGCCATCATCCAGGCATGCAGCCTATCCATCACCGGTACGGCTTTTTCTTGCCGTATTCGGCGCCGTAAATCCGGCTCCAGGTCGCGCACTTCACTCTCGATTTCGTAAAGCAACTGGATGTAGCGCAGGGCCTGTTCGGCGAGCGTGCTCTTGTTGGTCGCGTGCAGTTCGAAGAACTTGCGCCGCGCATGGGCCATGCAACCGATCTCGGTCACGCCGAGTCCGAAGCTGGCCTTGTAGCCGCCAAAATCATCACAGACCAGTTTACCTTTCCAGTCTTGCAGGAAGTTGCGAGCATGTTCACCAGCGCGGCTGGGGCTGAAGTCATAAACAACAGCTGCTGTTTCGCAGAACTGGCTGGTGGCGTAGGCCCAAACATAGGAGCGGTGGGTTTTCTTTGAGCCCGGCACGAGCATCTGCACGGGTGTTTCATCGGCATGAACAACCTGTTGCCCAAGCACTACGTCGCGCAGTGCATCGACCAGAGGTTGCAGCTGCACCCCAGTCACACCCACCCATTGAGCCAAAGTTGAACGTGGAATCGCCAAGCCGGCACGACCGAAGATCGATTCCTGACGGTAAAGAGGCAGATGGTCAGCAAACTTCGCGATCATGACGTGGGCCAGTAACCCGGCAGTCGGGATTCCCTTATCAATGATCTGCGCCGGAACCGGCGCCTGGATCAGCGTTTCGCAGTCATCACAGACCCACTTGCCACGGACATGGCGCTCAACGGTAAATACCCGGGCGTGTAGTCCAGCTTTTCGCTGACGTCCTCACCGATACGCTTGAGTGCGCAGCCACATGGGCAGTGAGTGTTGTCCGGTTCGTGATGGATTAGCGTGCGTGGAAACTCTGCCGGCAAAGCAGTGCGTTTGGGCTTTTGCTTTTTCTCGGTCGGAGCGAGCACTGTTTGCAAGGCTTGAAGCTCTGCTTCAATCGCCGCGATATCGGTATCGATCAGGTCATCGAGCAAACTGGCCTGCTCAGGATTCATCTGCTCGCTGCGCTTGGCAAACTTCAAACGCTTGAGTTGTGCGATCTCGTGGGTGAGCTTCTCGATAACCGTTTGATCGCGGTTAATCTTCTTGCCCATCGTGTCGACTTGCGACAGCAACTGCGCTGCCAAAGCACGCAGTTGGTCGGGGGACATTTGGTCGAGATCGGGCGAGGAAGTCATGCGCCGGATTTTGCCAGAGCAGTCGCGTCGCGGCGATAGACCGATAGGCTAATGGCAGCCGTTAAAGCAGTGTGATCGAGCCTCCAAAACCTGCGCGTTGCCATGGCAGACCCAACACCAATGCCTGAAGTTGCTCAGTATCCAGTTCCATCTCAGAGCCGTGGCGAATACCAGGCCAGTGGAACTTGCCTTGGTTCAACCGGCGCGCCGCCAGCCATATTCCGAAGCCGTCATGCACCAGCACTTTCATGCGATTGGCGCGGCGGTTGGCGAACAGATAAGCACAGTGCGGCTGCGCCGTACCGAACACCGCGATCACCCTGGCTAACGCCGTCTCGGTACCGGCGCGCATGTCCATCGGCTCGGTGGCGAGCCAGATGGCATCGATGCGGATCAAAGAACAAGCCCTCGGACAAAGCGGGCGCATCCGTCAGGGTCGGAAGTTGGCCATTTCACGATGAGCGATTGCTCGCCAAGCGCCAGCTCAATGATCGCCGACGCTTCGGTCTTATGTTTTGGTTCAACCGGCGCGACTTTCAAAGGAATGAAAGCTGGCAGCGCGACTGCCTGCCGATCACGGTAAAGCGGTATCCACCGGCGAACGACATTGGCATTAATCCCGTGACTCATCGCAATAGCTGCCACGGAAACACCGGGCTGCTCGCACTCTTGAACGACTTGGGTCTTGAAGGATTTCGGGTATGACTTACGTTGGCGCATGACGATCCTGGCATTAAGGGTAATTGCGTCCGCTTAAAATACGCGGACACAATCGCCCTTATTGCTCGGGCTCGGAAGGCGTGTTCCCCGGCCCCTTACGTTCCTGTGAATCTTCTAAGTCTTTAATTGCGCTATCGAGTAGGAGGCGGCCTCACAGCCGCCGTCCTCTCACACCACCGTACGTACGGTTCCGTATACGGCGGTTCAGGTTATGCGACTAAGCCGGTTTATCGTATCCAGTATCGAGACCAGCCCAAGCTGATCCCACAGTTTCTTCGGCAGCGCCTGATTCATATGTGACGCTCCCGAGTTCCACCATGGGCCACGGCCATTGAACGCTGATTTGCAAGCCCGCTCTTCTTTGAGTCCCAGGCGTATCAGGCTGCGCGCCCTCGTTGAGGGCCACTTCCATTGACGCCATAGGACGCATCGAAGTCTGCGTCGGACCCAGCCGTCCAGTTCCTCAAGTGGTTTCCTGCTCTGGCTGAACTTGAAATAGCCTGCCCAACCGCGCAACACCGGGTTGATTCGCTCGATGATCGTAGCCATCTTGCAACCCTGTGCGCCTTGCAGCAGCTCTTTGAGCCGGTCGCGCAAGCGATTTAGGCTCATCGACGCCACTTTCAGCCTCGGCTGTTTATGCCAGCTCATCCCATAACCCAAGTAATCACAGACCCAGGGCCGCGCCACACGGCTCTTCTTCCGATTCAGCGCTAGTTTCAGCCGCTGATTCAGGAAGCGCTCAACCCCGGCCAACACCCGTTCGCCAGCACGACGGCTACGCACATAAATGTTCGCATCATCGGCATACCGCACGAAGCGATGACCCCGTCGCTCCAGCTCACGGTCAAGTTCGTTGAGCAGGATGTTCGACAGCAACGGCGAGAGCGGGCCGCCTTGCGGCGTCCCCTCCTGCCGTCGGCTGACGATCCCGCCCGACATGACTCCAGCCTCGAGGTAGCGGCGGATCAGCCTGAGCACTTGCTTGTCTTCGACTTGACGCTCGACGTAGGCCATCAATACATCGTGATTGACCCGATCAAAGAACTTCTCCAGATTGAGCTCCACGCACCAGCGGTGACCCGCCGCCACATGGGCACGGGCTGTTTCGATGGCTTGATGAGCGCTTCTACCCGGACGAAAACCGTAGCTGTAATCCGAGAACAGAGGATCGAAAATCGGCGTGAGCTGCTGTAGCAAAGCCTGTTGGATCAGACGGTCCACGACACAGGGGATGCCTAGCTGCCGTGTTCCACCTTTGGGTTTAGGGATTTCGACGGCGCGCACACCTTGCGGGTGATACTCGCCGGCCAGCAACCGAGCCTTGAGGATCGGCCAATACTGATTCGTGTAGTCCGCCAGTTGCTCCACCGTCATGCCGTCGGCACCCGGTGCGCCCTTGTTGCTGACCACGCGTTGATACGCACGCCGCAGGTTGGCGGGTGCAAGCACCCGCTCCATCAGCGTGTCCGGCTCCGCGTTCGTCCACGTCACAGACGCCGCCGATGCCTGCGCACTGCCAGCCGCAAGCCCTGGATTCTGTCCAGAACTTGGGGTTACAGCCCTCTTGTCGAGAGATTTCTGCTTTTCGGACATTCGACGAGACTCTGACGTCTACTGGCGGCATAACCTGTTCGGCCCTTCATCGGCCCGGTTACGGCGATTACTACGGCTTCAGCTGACTTCTGCACACTCATCCCGTCGCCTCTCGGCGCTCGGTAGCACAGTGGCAAGCATGCAGATCTCCCAGGGTAATTCGCGCGACCTTCCTGCTTATGCCCGTCGGATATACGTCACAGCGTTCCGTGCAAGTATTGGGCTTTGACGATTATGGCCGTCTTACCCCACTGTGCCGCCTCATCCGCTTCCTGTTCGTCAGGCCAGCATTTTGCCTCGGGCTTCCTTCAGATTCGCAGTCACCCGCGACACCCTTGCCTCTGGCTAACACTTCCCCTTGCCGGGTGTGTAGAGGACTTGCACCTCCAAGTCGTTTGGCTCACCACCACAGTGAGCTAAACAGCGCCAGTCACGGCGCTACGCGCCATGCCTGGCGCACCATAAAAAAAGGACCCCGAAGGGTCCCTTTTTCATCGTTCAGCTAATCCGCAGATCAGACGCCCGATGCCTTTGCTGCTGCAACGTCCTTGATCGACAGCTTGATACGGCCGCGGTTGTCCACGTCCAGTACCAGTACTTCGACTTCCTGACCTTCCTGCAACACGTCGGTCACTTTCTCTACGCGAGCGTCGCTCAGCATGGAGATGTGCACCAGGCCGTCTTTGCCAGGCAGGATGTTGACGAATGCACCGAAGTCGACGATGCGCTCAACCTTGCCGACGTAGATCTTGCCGATTTCCGCTTCTGCGGTGATACCCAGAACGCGCTGACGTGCTGCCTCAGCGGCTTCCTTGGTTTCGCCGAAGATCTTGATCGAGCCGTCGTCTTCGATATCGATCGAAGCCTTGGTCTCTTCACAGATCGCACGGATGGTCGCGCCACCTTTACCGATAACGTCACGGATTTTGTCGGTGTCGATTTTCATCGCGATCATGGTCGGAGCATTTTCCGACAGCTCGGTACGCGACTGACCAATGATCTGGTTCATCTGACCGAGGATATTCAGGCGCGCTTCCAGGGCTTGGCCCAGAGCGATTTCCATGATTTCTTCGGTGATGCCTTTGATCTTGATGTCCATCTGCAGCGCGGTAACACCTTTGGCGGTACCGGCTACCTTGAAGTCCATGTCGCCCAGGTGATCTTCGTCACCCAGGATGTCGGTCAGGATGGCGAATTTCTCGCCTTCTTTGACCAGACCCATGGCGATACCGGCAACTGGCGCCTTCATCGGCACACCAGCGTCCATCAGTGCCAGGGAAGCACCGCAGACCGAAGCCATGGAGCTGGAACCGTTGGACTCGGTGATTTCCGATACAACACGAATGGTGTACGGGAACACATCGGCAGCAGGCAGCATCGCCTGAACCGAACGACGAGCCAGACGGCCGTGACCGATTTCACGACGACCCGCGCCGCCCATGCGACCACACTCGCCCACCGAGAACGGAGGGAAGTTGTAGTGCAGCATGAACGGGTCTTTTTTCTCGCCTTCCAGGGTATCGAGCAGCTGTGCATCACGGGCAGTACCCAGTGTTGCAACAACCAGAGCCTGGGTTTCGCCACGGGTGAACAAGGCCGAACCGTGGGTCTTGGGCAGAACGCCAACTTCGATGTTCAACGGACGTACGGTGCGGGTGTCGCGACCGTCGATACGCGGCTTGCCGTTGACGATGTTCTCGCGCACGGTGCGGTATTCGATTTCGCCGAAAGCAGCTTTGACTTCGCTGGAAGTCGGCTGGCCTTCTTCGCCGGACAGCTTGGCAACGATCTGGTCTTTCAGTTCACCGAGACGGGCATAACGCTCGTGCTTGATGGTGATGGTGTAAGCCTGGGAAATCGCTTCGCCAAATTCGCTACGGATAGCGGCCAGCAGAGCGGTGGCTTCAGGCTTTGGCTGCCAGTCCCAAGTCGGCTTGGCGGCTTCAGCGGCGAGCTCCTTGACGGCGTTGATCACAACCTGGAACTCGTCGTGAGCAAACAGTACGGCGCCCAGCATCTGGTCTTCGGTCAGCTCTTTGGCTTCGGATTCAACCATCAGCACGGCTTCGGAAGTACCGGCAACGACCATGTCCAGGCTCGAAGCCTTGAGTTGCTCGTAAGTCGGGTTCAGCAGGTAGCCAGTGCTTTCGTGGAAAGCAACGCGGGCGGCGCCGATAGGGCCGTCGAACGGGATACCGGAAATAGCCAGTGCCGCCGAGGTGCCGATCATGGCAGCGACGTCTGGATCAGTCTTTTTGCTGGTGGACAGAACGGTGCAGACAACCTGCACTTCGTTCATGAAGCCTTCTGGAAACAACGGGCGGATCGGACGGTCGATCAAACGCGAAGTGAGGGTTTCTTTCTCGGAAGGACGGCCTTCACGCTTGAAGAAACCGCCAGGGATCTTGCCGGCAGCGTAGGTTTTTTCCTGATAGTGCACGGAAAGTGGGAAGAAGCCTTTGCTTGGGTCAGCTGTCTTGGCGCCGACCACAGTCACTAATACGCTGACGTCGTCGTCAACGGTGACCAATACTGCGCCGGAAGCTTGACGGGCGATACGGCCTGTCTCGAGGGTTACGGTCGATTGACCGAATTGAAATGTCTTGATTACCGGGTTCACGGTTTCCTACCTTCTTTGTTGGCTCTTGGGGAACTGGTTTCTTGCGAATTCTTGGGCGGTGCGGGGAATCGGCCCCACGACAGTCCAGATACAACTAGAGGCTGGGAGCCCGCCCGACTCGCCGAAACAACCGGCGAGCCCGCGACAGACAACCAACCTCTATCCGAGTCGTTATTAGCGACGCAGACCCAGACGACCGATCAGGGCGCTGTAACGGCTAACGTCCTTACCTTTCAGGTAATCCAGCAGCTTGCGACGCTGGTTTACCATACGGATCAGACCACGACGCGAGTGGTGGTCCTTACCGTTGGCCTTGAAGTGGCCTTGCAGTTTGTTGATGTTGGCGGTCAGCAGTGCAACTTGCACTTCTGGCGAACCAGTATCACCAACAGCTTGCTGGTAGTCGGTTACGATCTGAGCTTTTTCTTCAACGCTGAGTGCCATGTGGGCAATCCTTTTATCAGGAAACCGTACCAGAGGTGCGGTTTCAACAGGCCGAGAGCAAACTCTCGTATTAAAAAGTGAGGACTGACCATGCCTGTTAACAGCCATCCTCATACCGTTGAAGCAGGAAACCCCGCTTCACCGGGTCCGGTCATTCTGACCGAATCAATCGACGCGGCGCGATCCGCCCGTCTTCGCTCACTTCACCGATACCGATGAAGCGACCTTCGTGATCTTGTACCCGAACCATGCCGAACTGCGGCGCGTCCGGTGCTCTCACCGGTTGACCATGCAACCAGTAAAACGAACTGTGTTCCGAAAACTGCAGCAGCGGCCAGTGTTGCAGACCGCTGTCCGATGGCATCAGGAAGCGATCAACCGCTTCATTACCGCCGTCGGCATGCACTTGCTCCAACTCTTCCAGCGTAACCGTCTGGGCCAGGCTGAAAGGTCCGGCTTGTGTACGACGCAGCTGCGCGACGTAGGCGCCACACCCGAGTGCCTCACCAATATCTTCAACCAGTGTGCGGATATAGGTGCCTTTGGTGCAGTCCACCGACAAGCGTGCAGTCTCGCCTTCGCTTTCCAGCAATTCCAGGCGCGCAATAGTAACAGAACGCGCCTCGCGCTCCACTACTTCCCCGGCCCGAGCCAGTTTGTAAAGGGGCTGGCCATCACGCTTGAGCGCTGAGTACATTGGCGGTATCTGACTGATTTGCCCACGAAAAGCGGGTAAAACAGCTTCGATATCTGCACGACCAACGGTCACCGGACGCGTCTGTAAAACTTCGCCTTCGGCGTCGGCCGTCGTCGTTGTCTTGCCCAGTTGCATCACTGTCTCGTAGGACTTGTCCGAATCGAGCAGGTATTGCGAGAACTTGGTAGCCTCGCCAAAGCACAACGGCAGTACACCCGTGGCCAAGGGATCGAGACTGCCGGTGTGCCCGGCCTTTTCTGCATTGAGCAACCAGCGCACTTTCTGCAGGGCCGCGTTGGACGTGAAGCCCAGTGGTTTGTCGAGCAGGATGATCCCGCTGACGTTCCGGCGTATACGCTTGACCTGAGCCACTCTTTATTCCTCGGTGCTTTCTGGCTTCGCGGTCTGCGCCGCGCTTTCCGGATGCTGACCGTCTTCAGCCACTGCGCGCTCGATCAAAGCCGAGAGGTGCGCGCCACGCACGACGCTTTCGTCGTAGTGGAAGTGCAACTGAGGAACGCTACGCAGCTTCATTTCGCGGGCCAATTGCATGCGCAGGAAACCTGCAGCGGAATTGAGCACCTTGATGGTCTGGGCGATTTCTTCAGCACTGTCCTGACCCATCACGGTCATGAAAATCTTCGCGTGACCCACATCACGGCTGACATCAACAGCCGTAATGGTGACCAGACCTACGCGCGGGTCTTTGATTTCGCGGCGGATCAGCTGGGCCAGCTCGCGCTGCATCTGATCGCCAATGCGTTGGGTACGGCTATATTCTTTTGCCATGTTTTGCTACCTGATACTGACCGGGGCCGAAACCCTTGCGGTCTGAAAGCGGCAAACGCCCGGCCTGACGGAAGTCGGACCGGGCGTTGCGTTTAGAGCCCATGACAGGACGCGGGGCATTTGCATGCGGCGACCTGGCATGGCTCCGATAGCTCGCGACTTAGAGGCTGCGAGCCACTTGGACCTTCTCGAAGACTTCGATCTTGTCACCGACCTTGACGTCGTTGTAGCTCTTGACGCCAATACCGCATTCCATGCCGGCACGAACTTCGGCAGCGTCGTCCTTGAAGCGGCGCAGGGATTCCAGCTCGCCTTCAAAGATAACGATGTCTTCACGCAGAACACGGATTGGACGGTTACGGTGAACAACACCTTCAAGAACCATACAACCGGCGATTGCGCCGAATTTCGGAGAACGGAACACGTCACGCACTTCGGCGATACCCAGGATATTTTCCCGAACGTCGCTGCCAAGCATACCGGTGAGGGCTTTCTTGACGTCTTCGATGATGTCGTAGATCACGTTGTAGTAACGCATATCCAGACCTTCCTGCTCGACGATCTTGCGCGCGCCAGCATCGGCACGCACGTTGAAGCCGAACAGAACAGCGTTGGAGGCCAGTGCCAGGTTGGCGTCGCTTTCGGTGATACCACCGACACCGCCACCGACTACGCGCACTTGCACTTCATCGTTACCCAGGCCGCCCAAGGCGCCCTGCAATGCTTCCAGCGAGCCACGGACATCGGATTTGAGGACGATGTTAAGCGTCTTCTTCTCTTCCTGACCCATGTTCTCGAAGATGTTTTCAAGCTTGCCGGCGTGAGCACGGGCCAGTTTGACTTCGCGGAACTTGCCCTGACGGAACATCGCGACTTCTCGCGCTTTCTTCTCGTCAGTCATTACGCTCATCTCGTCGCCAGCGTCCGGCGTGCCATCAAGACCCAGGATTTCGACCGGAATCGATGGACCTGCTTCCTTGATAGACTTGCCGTTCTCGTCGAGCATGGCACGGATACGGCCGAAGTTCGAACCGACCAGAACCATGTCGCCTTGACGCAGCGTACCGTCCTGAACCAGAACCGTCGCGACAGGACCACGGCCCTTGTCCAGACGGGACTCGACCACAACACCACGGCCAGGAGCCGAAGGCGTTGCCTTGAGTTCCAGGACTTCGGCTTGCAGCAGAACAGCTTCCAGCAGGTCGTCTACACCGGTACCCACTTTCGCGGAAACCGAAACGAACGGCGTATCACCGCCCCACTCTTCGGATGTCACGCCGTGAACCGACAACTCGCTACGGATGCGATCGAGATCAGCGCCCGGCTTGTCGATCTTGTTCACTGCAACTACCAGTGGAACGCCAGCAGCCTTGGCATGCTGAACAGCTTCAATGGTCTGCGGCATCACGCCGTCGTCCGCTGCAACTACCAGGATCACGATATCCGTTGCCTTGGCACCACGAGCACGCATTGCGGTAAACGCAGCGTGACCCGGGGTGTCGAGGAAGGTGACCATGCCGCGTTCGGTTTCAACGTGGTAGGCACCGATGTGCTGGGTGATGCCGCCGGCTTCGCCTGCAGCTACCTTGGCACGACGGATATAGTCGAGCAGGGAAGTCTTACCATGGTCGACGTGGCCCATTACGGTCACAACCGGAGCACGGGAGAACGATTCGCCTTCGAACTTCAGGGACTCGGCCAGGGAATCTTCCAGGGCGTTGTCGCTGACCAGGGTGACTTTGTGGCCCAGTTCTTCAGCAACCAGTTGGGCAGTTTCCTGATCCAGTACCTGGTTGATGGTGGCTGGAGTACCCAGCTTGAACATGAACTTGATGATTTCAGCAGCCTTGACCGACATCTGCTGGGCAAGATCGCCAACAGTGATGGTCTCGCCGATCTTCACTTCACGCACGACAGGGCCGGTTGGGCTCTGGAAACCGTGGGCGTTGCGTTTCTTCAGCTTGGCCTTGCCGCGACCACCGCGACGGAAGCTGTCGCTTTCTTCGTCGGTAGTACGTGGCGCAACACGTGGCGCTGGCGCTTTCTCTTTAACAGAGGCGCGATGCGGAGCGTTCTTGCGATCGCCGTCGCCGCCACGAGCATTTCTGTCGTCGCTGCGTGGCTTGTCCGGACGACGCTGTTCGTCACGCTTGCGCGCATCAACAGCTGGGGCCGGAGCAGGCGCGGCAGAAACAACCGGCGCTTGTGGCGCAGGCTCGGCAACCGGAGCTGGAGCCGTCGGCGCTGCAACAGCGTTGTTGACTGCAGCAGACCCGGCAGGCTGATTGCGTGCGTCTTCTTCGGCGCGGCGCTTGGCTTCTTCCTCAGCCTTTTGACGAGCAGCATTTTCTACTGCGCGACGTTCGTCCATTTCGCGTTTGCGCTCGGCTTCGATTTCTTCCGGGCTGCGCTGAACGAATACTTTTTTCTTGCGAACTTCAACGCTGATGCTCTTGCTGCCAGCAACGCGCAGGGTGCTCGTGGTTTTGCGCTGCAAAGTGATCTTGCGCGGCTCTTCCACTTTAGCCTTGTGACCGCTTTTCAAATGCGTCAACAGGGCTTGCTTCTCGTTATCGGTCACAACTTGCTCGGCGGCGGTGTGCGGCAGACCTGCCTCACGCATCTGCTGTAACAGGCGCTCTACCGGTGTGTCGACCACTTTGGCCAGTTCTTTCACCGTGACTTGCGTCATGCACTTCTCTCCTCAGGCCGCGCCTACTTACTCGAACCAATGGGCTCGGGCGGCCATGATCAACTTGCCGGCACGAATATCGTCAATGCCGTCGATGTCGAGCAGGTCGTCAATAGACTGCTCGGCCAGGTCTTCGCGGGTAACAACGCCGCGCACCGCCAGTTCCATCGCCAAATCCTTGTCCATACCCTCAAGCGAGAGCAGGTCTTCGGCCGGATGGGCGTCTGCCAGCTTTTCCTCAGTAGCGATGGCTTTGGTCAACAAACGATCCTTGGCCCGAGCGCGAAGCTCGTTGACGGTATCTTCGTCAAAGCCGTCGATGTTGAGCATCTCCTCCACCGGTACATAGGCAATCTCTTCCAGGCTGGTGAAGCCTTCATCAACCAGTACCTGCGCGAGATCTTCATCGACTTCCAGCTCTTCGATGAAGTTGCGCAGAATGTCGCCGGTCTCTGCTTGCTGCTTAGCCTGGATGTCCGATTCAGTCATCACGTTCAGGGTCCAGCCAGTCAGTTGACTTGCCAGACGAACGTTTTGACCACCGCGACCAATGGCCTGCGCCAGGTTGTCCGCGCCAACGGCGATGTCCATTGCATGGGCATCTTCATCAACGATGATTGCCGCGACTTCAGCCGGGGACATCGCGTTGATGACGAACTGCGCCGGGTTATCGTCCCAAAGGACAATATCCACTCGCTCGCCGCCCAACTCGCCAGAAACAGCCTGAACGCGCGAACCACGCATGCCGATGCAGGCGCCTTGCGGATCGATTCGTTTGTCCTTGGAGCGAACAGCGATTTTTGCACGCGAACCCGGGTCACGAGAGGCAGCCATCACCTCAATGAGACCTTCGGCGATTTCCGGAACTTCAATCCGGAAAAGCTCGATCAGCATCTCTGGCGCAGTACGCGACAGGATCAGCTGAGGGCCACGGTTTTCAGTGCGTATTTCTTTGAGCAATGCCCGAACGCGGACACCTACGCGGAAAGTCTCCCGCGAAATGATGTCTTCACGTGCCAGCAAGGCTTCAGCATTGTTGCCAAGATCAACGATGACATTGTCACGCGTCACTTTTTTAACAGTACCGGAAATGATTTCGCCCAAACGCTCACGATAAGCGTCGACGACCTGAGCACGCTCAGCCTCACGGACCTTCTGCACAATGACTTGCTTGGCGGTCTGAGCTGCGATGCGACCGAATTCGATGGAATCGATCTTCTCTTCAATCAGATCGCCCGCAACAGCACCAGGCTTTTTGGCTTGCGCCTGGTCGACAGCCAATTCGTATGCCGGATCGTCCAGATCTTCGTCTTCGACCACTGTCCAGCGACGGAAAGTCTCGTAGGCACCCGTCTGACGATTGATTTCTACACGCAGTTCAACTTCATCTTCAAAGCGCTTCTTGGTAGCAGTGGCAAGCGCCAGCTCCAGTGCTTCGAAAATCACTCCTGCCGGAACGCCCTTTTCATTGGACACCGACTCAACAACCAGCAGTACTTCTTTGCTCATCGTACGCCTCGCCTTTCGCAAGCCATTGGATCCGCGGGATCCGCAGTATCTGGCACGTCTCAGTCAAACGTGGGAATAATGTTGGCCTTGTCGATCAGATCGATCGGCAACAGATACTCGTGGTCTTCTACATGCACCACGACATCCTGTTCCTCCACCCCGCGGAGAAGGCCCTGAAAGTTGCGTCGACCATCGAAGGGTGAACGCAGCTTGATCTTCACTTGGTCGCCGGCAAATTTCGCAAACTGCTCAAGAGTGAACAGCGGGCGTTCCATGCCAGGCGAGGAAACTTCAAGGGTGTATTCAGCAGCAATCGGATCTTCAACATCCAGAACGCCACTGACCTGACGGCTCACGATGGCGCAATCGTCCACCAGCACACCGCCCTCTTTATCGATATAAATACGCAACATTGAGTGGCGACCTTGAGCCGAAAACTCAATGCCCCAGCATTCATAGCCCAGGGCCACGACCACCGGGGCCAGCAAGGCCTGCAACTGTTCTAGCTTGCTCGACACCTGAACCCCCTCGTGCATGCTTTAAAAATAAAAAAATGGGCGAAAAGCCCATCCATGAAAACGCCGTCGAAAGCGGCGTCATAAACTGTCCAGCTAACAAAAAGCCCCTAAAAAGGGGCTCCGCTAAAACTGGTTGCGGGGGCTGGATTTGAACCAACGACCTTCGGGTTATGAGCCCGACGAGCTACCAGACTGCTCCACCCCGCGACAAAGCTGGGGCGGAAGTATACGGCTGATCCCTTACAGGGTCAATCGAACATCCACCTACAAGAAAGCCCGCTAATGCGGGCTGCCCTGATAATTGGTACCGAGAAGGGGACTCGAACCCCTACACCCATTGGGCACAACCACCTCAAGGTTGCGTGTCTACCAATTCCACCACCTCGGCAATACAACTTTTTTGACAGCCTCAAATATCACTGCCTGTTGAAACCTTACTTCTTCTCTGGGGCTTGAGGTATGTCAGCTGGAACTACCGCTGGCTTTTGCCCTTCGAGAACCGGAACATCATCTGCTGCCGGCTTTTGCTTGACTTCCATTACCGCTGGATCTGGCAAACCTACCTGAGTCAGCTGTTGAGCTTTCTCTTTAGCAAAGTAACCTAACCCCAAGCTGGTTATGAAAAAAGCTGCGGCGAGTATAGCAGTAAACTTACTAAGAAAGGTAGAGGAACCTTGGCTTCCGAATACAGTATTTGATGCACCTGCTCCGAATGACGCGCCAGCGTCCGCACCTTTACCCTGCTGCAGCAATACCAGAGCAACAACGCCCAGAGCGCCCAACAGATGAAAAACGACTACGACTGTTTCCAGCATTTTTTCAGTTTCCCGCGGCGCGACAGATCGCACCGAACTCATCTGCATTCAGGGACGCTCCACCAATGAGCCCCCCATCGATATCCGGCATGCTGAACAGTTCGACCGCATTGGCCGCCTTCACGCTGCCGCCATAAAGAAGTCGCACGCCTTGTGCGACCTCAGCATTCTCTTTCGCCAGTTGTGCACGAATAGCGGCGTGCACATCCTGCGCCTGTTGAGGCGAAGCAGTCAGCCCGGTGCCAATGGCCCAGACCGGCTCGTAAGCAATTACCGCATTGACCAGAGCTTCAATACCCAGCGCTTCAATGACACTGCCAAGCTGCTGCCCGACAACTGCAAGCGTTTCGCCAGCTTCGCGCTCTTCGCGAGTTTCGCCAATACACAGCACGGGCGTCAGGCCACTTGCCTGAGCCGCAGCGAACTTGCGAATCAGAACCTCATTGCTTTCGCCCATGATCTGGCGACGCTCCGAATGCCCTACAAGCACAAGACTGCAACCTGCATCAGCCAGCTGACTCGGCGATACTTCACCGGTCAACGCACCCTGCCCTGCTTCGTGGGCGCAATTCTGCGCACCAACAGGAATCGACTTGCCTTGCAAACCATCAATCACCAGATTGATGTGCAGGCTCGACGGAAATACCGCGACATCAACACCGCCAGGGAGAGCCTGTGCAGCAAGGCCCTCGATCAGCTCAGCGACGCTGGCGCGGGTACCGTGCATCTTCCAGTTACCAGCTACCATAGGGCGACGCATGCTGTACCTCGTCGGTCAAAGTGGGCGCAGATGTTACCCAACAGTTTCAACACTGGCAAGCCGAAATCAGGCGCAAACTTCTGCAACCAGCTTTGCAAGCTCGTCGGCATAGGCACGAACCTGGGCTTCATCCTCACCCTCAACCATCACGCGAACCAATGGCTCAGTGCCAGACTTGCGCAAAAGCACGCGACCACGACCGGCCATTGCGTCAGTTACACGCTGGCAAGCCTGCTTGATCGCCGGATGCTCAACCGGGTTCACACCGCCTTCAAATCTTACATTGACCAGCACTTGCGGGCATTTGCGCAACGCCTGGCGAGCCTCGGCCAGACTTTGATTGCTGCGACGCAGGGCCAGAAGCACTTGCAGTGCAGCGATAATCGCATCGCCGGTAGTCGTGTGCTGGAAGCAGACGATATGGCCGGAGTTTTCACCACCCACTTGCCAGTTACGCTCTTGCAGCTCGGCGATGACGTAACGATCGCCAACATTTGCCCGCACGAACGGAATGTTCAGCTCACCCAGGGCCAACTCAAGCCCCAGATTACTCATCAGCGTGCCGACCACGCCGCCCTGAAGGCGACCGCGCTCGTGAAGATCACGGGCAATGATGAACAGCAGATCATCGCCATCGACGATGGCACCGGTGTGATCGACCATCAGGACACGGTCGCCGTCGCCGTCAAAGCCGATACCCAGATCCGCATGCTCCGCAAGGACCGCAGCCTGAAGCGCGCCCATATGGGTCGAACCGCAATCCTTGTTGATATTCAGCCCGTCAGGCTGTGCCGACAGAACGGTTACCTGAGCGCCCAGCTCGCGAAACACGTTGGGGGCAACCTTGTAGGTGGCGCCATGGGCACAATCGATGACCAGCTTGAGCCCGGCAAAGTCAGTACTCGAGGGCACGCTGCTTTTGCAAAATTCAATGTAGCGACCCGCAGCGTCATTGATACGCGACACCTTGCCGAGCTTTTCCGACTCGACGACGGTCATGGGCGTGTCCAGCAATTCTTCGATCATCATCTCGATCTCGTCAGGCAGCTTGGTGCCCTGGCCCGAGAAAAACTTGATGCCGTTGTCGTAATGCGGATTGTGCGAGGCGCTGATCACGATACCCGCTTCAGCGTGAAAGGTACGCGTCAGATAGGCGATCGCTGGCGTAGGCATTGGCCCGAGCAGCATGACGTCTGCGCCCGCAGCCGACAGACCTGCTTCCAGAGCCGATTCGAACATGTAACCGGAAATTCTTGTGTCTTTGCCAACCAGGATTCGACACGCGCCGAGGCGGCGAAACGCCATACCCGCAGCCCAACCCAGTCTCAGCATGAAATCAGGGGTAATCGGGAACTGCCCCACACGGCCACGAATGCCGTCTGTTCCAAAGTATTTCTTGGTAGTCATCGCTGCTCCATCATTCTTATTCGGCCGCTTCTACAGCGGCGATCATGCGCACCACATCAACCGTTTCGGCGACATCATGCACACGTAAAATTCTTGCGCCCTTGGTCATGGCCAACGCTGCCAGTGCCAGACCTCCGAAAAGACGCTCGCCCACAGGTCGAGCCAATGCACCGCCTATCATGCTCTTGCGTGAGACACCAACCAACAGCGGACGTCCCAAAGCATGCAGCTCTTGCATGTGTTTAAAGAGACTCAGGTTGTGGTCGAGGCTTTTCGCGAAGCCAAAGCCCGGATCAAGAATGATGCGCTCGTTCGGTATACCCGCAGCTGTGCACTGCGCCATACGCTCCCTCAAGAACTCACTGACTTCACCCAGCAAATCTTCATAGTGCGGATTGTCCTGCATGTCGCCAGGCTCACCGCGCATATGCATGAGGCATACGGGAAGGCCGGTCGCAGCGGCAGCATCAAGTGCCCCCTCGCGACGCAACGAACGCACATCATTGATAAGCCCGGCGCCGAGACGCGCCGTCTCGCGGATTACCGCGGGCGTGGAGGTGTCTACGGAAATAATGACATCCAGCTCGCGATGCAACGCCTCGACGACCGGAGCGACCCGCTCAAGCTCTTCAAGGGGAGATACGGAGCGTGCGCCGGGCCGCGTCGACTCGCCACCGACGTCGATAAGCGTCGCGCCTGCAGCAACCATTGCCTCCGCGTGACGCAATGCGGCGTCCAGACGGTTGTAGCGACCGCCATCCGAAAACGAATCGGGGGTAGCGTTCAGGATTCCCATCACGTGCGTAAGGGCTAAATCAAGAACCCGGTTGCCACAAGGCAACCGGGTCGGGTACAGCACAGAAGTCATGTCAGACCTTAGTGTTCAGCAGCTGGACCGCCGATCGGGGTTTCTGGACGGATGTCCGGAGGAGTGACCGGCGCACTTGGCGTACCCGAACCACCTTCCCAATCGCGCGGCTCGCGCGGAGCACGGCCAGCCATGATGTCGTCGATTTGCTCGGCATCGATCGTTTCGTACTTCATCAGCGCATCAGCCATCGCATCCAGCTTGTCGCGATTATCCGTAAGGATCTGCTTGGCCGTGCCGTAGCACTGGTCAATGATGCTGCGCACTTCGGAGTCGATCAAACGAGCCGTCTCAGCCGACAAACCGCTGCTTGGACCACCACCACCGCGACCCAGGTAGCCTTCGTTCTCATCTTCGCCGTACAGCAGCGGACCGAGTTTTTCCGAAAGACCCCATTTGGTCACCATGTTCCGGGCAATCTGGCTTGCACGCATGATGTCGTTGGATGCGCCGGTGGTCACACCGTCGAAGCCCAGCGTCATCTCTTCAGCGATACGACCGCCATACAGCGAACAGATCTGGCTGATCAAGGCACGCTTGGACAGGCTGTAACGGTCTTCCTCGGGGAGGAACATGGTTACACCCAGCGCACGACCACGAGGAATGATCGAGACTTTGTAGACCGGATCATGCTCAGGCACTACACGACCGACAATAGCGTGACCCGCTTCGTGATAAGCAGTGTTCTGCTTTTCTTTCTCGGACATGACCATGGATTTGCGCTCGGCGCCCATCATGATCTTGTCTTTGGCCAGCTCGAACTCTTTCATCTCAACAATGCGCTTGCCGGTACGGGCTGCGAACAGCGAAGCCTCGTTGACCAGGTTGGCAAGGTCGGCACCGGAGAAGCCAGGCGTACCACGAGCGATTACGCCCGGATTAACGTCTTCACCCATAGGCACTTTGCGCATGTGGACTTTGAGGATCTGTTCGCGACCACGGATATCCGGCAGACCGACCACGACCTGACGGTCGAAACGACCTGGACGCAGCAAGGCTGGATCGAGTACGTCAGGACGGTTGGTAGCCGCAATGACGATGATGCCATCGTTCATTTCGAAGCCGTCCATCTCTACCAGCAACTGGTTGAGAGTCTGTTCGCGCTCGTCGTGACCACCACCCATGCCAGCGCCACGATGGCGACCCACGGCATCGATTTCGTCGATGAAGATGATGCAAGGTGCGTGTTTCTTGGCTTGTTCGAACATGTCACGGACGCGGCTTGCACCGACACCCACGAACATCTCTACAAAGTCAGAACCGGAAATAGTGAAGAACGGCACTTTCGCTTCGCCGGCAATCGCCTTGGCAAGCAGGGTTTTACCGGTACCCGGTGGACCTACCATCAGCACGCCGCGTGGAATGCGGCCGCCAAGACGCTGGAATTTGCCCGGATCACGGAGAAACTCGACCAGCTCGCCAACTTCTTCCTTGGCTTCGTCGCAACCTGCAACATCAGCCAGGGTCGTCTTGACCTGATCTTCCGACAGCAGACGCGCCTTGCTCTTGCCGAAACTCATCGGCCCGCCCTTGCCTCCCGCACCACCTTGCATCTGGCGCATGAAGAACATGAACACGGCGATGATCACGAGGATCGGGAAGCTGGCAACCAGTAGCTGAGTCCAGATGCTCTGCTGCTCAGGCAGCTTGCCTTCGACAACCACATTGTTATCGACCAGATCGCCGATCAGACCGTTGTCCTGAATGGCCGGACGAATGGTCTTGAAGGTGTCGCCGTCGCCGCGCTTGCCGGTGATGACGTAACCATCAACGGCAACCTTCTCAACCTTGCCATCCTTGACCTGCTGGATGAACTCGGAATAGTTGAGGGTCTGCGGCTCGTTCGGGCTGGAGAAGTTGTTCATCACCGTCACAAGGACAGCCGCGATGATCAACCACAGGATCAAATTCTTTGCCATATCGTTCAATTAGCTACCCTCTGAAGCAAGCTCCACGCAGGAGCGTGCCTCGCATGATATTCACCGGCCTAACTTACTACAGAACCTACAGATGTGGCAGGCACCGTCTGTAACCCTTTGTGAAACTTTGACTACAGCATGTTCGTTTATGCTTCAACCGCAGGGCCATTTGAAAAAAACTATCGGCCCGTTTCAATTGCGCTCGATGCTTTCCGAGCCTTCAATGCCGCGAAAGCCCCGACCCAACAAGTACTGCTCCCGAGAGCGGTCCCGTGATGACTCCGGCTTGCGCATCTGGACCTTGTCGAACAGCTTGCGGATATCCTTGTGGTACTTGTCGAAGCCTTCACCCTGGAAGACCTTGATCAGAAAATCACCACCTGGCCGCAAAACCCGCCCTGCGAGATCCAGTGCCAACTCGCACAGGAACATGGCGCGAGGCATATCGACAGCGCTCAATCCACTCATATTGGGGGCCATATCGGAAATCACAAGGTCTACCTGCGTTTTACCGACAGCCTCCAGGATCTGCGCGAGCACGGCATCCTCGGTGAAGTCGCCCTGAATAAAGGTCACATCGGGGATGCTGTCCATTTCCAGAATGTCGGAAGCAATCAGTCGACCTTGACCACCAATCAGACGACTGGTCACTTGCGACCAGCCGCCCGGCGCGGCGCCGAGGTCGATTACGGTCATGCCAGGCCGGATGATCTTGTCCTTTTCCTGGATCTCCAGGAGCTTGTAGCTGGCGCGAGAACGATAGCCGTCCTTTTGCGCCATTTTGACGTATTTGTCGTCGAAGTGTTCTTTGAGCCAGTTATGGCTTGTCTTGGAACGGGCCACGGGGCACCTCAAAAATAAACGAGTCGTGATTAACTGGGCGGTCCCGGACTCGCTCGGGTAAACTGGCCGCCGCTTTTTACAAGATCAGACGCAGGGGTCAGATTATGCCGCTCACTCAGGAGCAGAAGAAACAGTACAAATCCATTGGCCACCATCTGAAACCGGTATTGACTGTGGCCGACAATGGTTTGACTGAAGGTGTGTTAGCAGAGCTTGAACGCGCATTGGGCGATCACGAGCTGATTAAAATCAAACTCAACATCCTCGAACGCGAAAGCCGTCTTCAGGCCATTGCAGAACTGTGCAAGGCTGGTAAAGCGGATCTCGTACAGGTCATCGGCAAGATGGCACTGATTTATCGCAAGAATCCAAAGGTAAACAAGCTGCTGTCGAACGTCCACCGCGCCGTTTGATGTAACAAAGCCAGGGCCGCACTAGCGCGCCCTGCTGCTCCTTCCCGGCACTGGTTGCAAGACCAGTAGCAAGCCAGACAAGCCCAACACCAGATAACTCACCAACTGCAGATGCAGCGCATCGGGCAGCCAGTAACGCAATCCGAAATAACTGGTTGAGGCCAACAGCGCGATCAGCAGAAGCTGGCCACGCAGGTCAAGCCACGCACTCAAAACACCTTCCGCACTTGCCAGAACCGCCATCTGAAGCATCGCGCATACAGCCGCGAAACCCACCAGCACCGCTCCGGAAAAATTCGCGAATTCATGAATCAATAACGGCGCCAGACCGGTCTAGTCCAGCACCGTCAACAGAGCCAGATGCAACAACACCAGGCCGCCCACCCACAAAGTCTGGGCGAGCTGCCAGATGATCGCGCCCATTGCGAATGGGCGCCCCAGGTCAAATGTGCCTGACTTCAACAATCTCGTACTCGATAACGCCGCCGGGCGTCTTGACGGCTACGACGTCACCTTCTTCCTTGGCGATCAGGGCACGAGCAATGGGCGAACCCACTGATATCTTGCCCTTCTTTATATCGGCTTCATCCTCACCAACGATCTGATAGGTCACACGATCGTCGGTTTCGACGTTGGCGATTTCCACAGTCGTGCCGAAAATCACCTTGCCGGTGCGTTCGATGGTCGTGACGTCGATGACCACGGCATTCTGCATGCGGCCTTCGATATCACGGATACGCGCTTCGACCATGCCCTGCTGTTCGCGAGCGGCGTGGTATTCGGCGTTTTCCTTGAGGTCGCCCAGTTCACGTGCAGTGCCGATGTCCGAGCTGAGCTTGGGACGAACGACCTTGGTGAGATGGGCGTGTTCTTCTTCCAGGGCTTTCGCGCCCTGGACGGTCATTGGATATTTGATCATGCCTTCAACCCTGCATGTAGATCCTGCAAGCGCCGCACAGTCTTTTCCGGACCGAACTTGAGCGCTTCGCAGATGGCCTCGCCTGCAGCAATGGTAGTGGTGCAGTAAATCTTGTGCTGCAAGGCATTTCGGCGAATGGAGTAGGAATCAGCGATCGACTGGCGCCCTTCCGTGGTGTTGATGATCAGCGTGACTTCGTCATTCTTGATCATGTCGACCACATGCGGACGGCCTTCGGTCACCTTGTTGACGCGGCGAACTTTCAGGCCAGCCTCTTCGATAAGCTTGGCGGTACCGGCCGTCGCGACGATCTGGAAGCCCAGGCTGATCAGGTCGCGAGCGACACCGGCAACCAATGGCTTGTCGTCGTCACGCACGCTGATGAACGCAGTGCCGCCGGTCGGCAGAACTTCGCTGGCGCCCATCTGGGCTTTGGCAAAAGCCTCGCCGAAGGTGTCGCCGACACCCATCACTTCACCTGTGGACTTCATCTCAGGGCCAAGGATCGGGTCAACGCCAGGGAACTTGGCGAACGGGAATACCGCTTCTTTCACGCTGTAGAAGTTCGGGATGATTTCTTTGGTGAAATTCAGTTCTTTCAGGGTTTTACCGGCCATGACGCGGGCTGCGATCATCGCCAGGGAAACACCGATACACTTGGAAACGAACGGCACGGTACGCGAGGCACGCGGGTTCACTTCAATTACGTAGATGTCTTCACCCTGCAACGCCAACTGCACGTTCATCAAGCCGACAACGCCCAGTTCCAGGGCCATTTTCTTGACCTGCTCGCGCATCTCGTCCTGGATATGCCCAGGCAGCGAGTACGGCGGCAGCGAACATGCCGAGTCACCGGAGTGAACGCCAGCCTGCTCGATGTGCTGCATGATTGCGCCGATCACCACGTCCGTACCGTCGCAAACTGCGTCGACGTCCATTTCGATGGCGCAGTTCAGGAAGTGGTCGAGCAGCACCGGGCTGTCATTGGACACTTTTACTGCATCACGCAGGTAGCGCTTGAGTTCATCTTCTTCGTAGACGATTTCCATCGCCCGGCCGCCCAACACGTAGGAAGGACGCACCACGAGAGGGTAACCAATCTTGCCTGCAGCACGAATCGCTTCGTCTTCGCTGCGCACAGTCGCGTTTGGCGGCTGACGCAGGTTCAGGCGCTCAACCATCTGCTGGAAGCGCTCACGGTCTTCTGCACGGTCGATAGCGTCAGGGCTGGTGCCGATGATCGGTACGCCAGCTTCTTCAAGGGCGCGCGCCAGTTTCAGCGGGGTTTGGCCGCCGTACTGGACGATCACGCCTTTCGGCTTCTCGACGCGGACGATTTCCAGCACGTCTTCCAGGGTCACTGGTTCGAAGTACAGGCGATCCGATGTGTCGTAGTCGGTGGACACGGTTTCCGGGTTGCAGTTGACCATGATGGTCTCGTACCCGTCTTCGCGCAGGGCGAGTGCCGCGTGCACACAGCAATAGTCAAACTCGATGCCCTGGCCAATACGGTTAGGACCGCCGCCCAGGATCATGATCTTGTCGCGCGTCGTCGGATTGGCTTCGCACTCTTCCTCGTAGGTCGAATACATGTAGGCCGTATCGGTCGAGAACTCGGCAGCGCAGGTGTCAACGCGCTTGTAGACCGGATACACCTCAAGCTTGTGACGATGGCGACGCAGGTTTTTCTCGGTAACGCCCAGCAATTTGGCCAGACGCGCATCGGAGAAGCCCTTGCGCTTGAGGCGATACATCAGGTCGCGGTCGATCGTCGCCAGACCCAGGGTCTTGATCTTCTCTTCGTCCTTGATCAGGTCTTCGATCTGCACCAGGAACCAGGGATCGATCATGTTCATGGCGAAGATTTCTTCGACAGTCATGCCGGCACGGAAGGCATCCGCGACGTACCAGATACGCTCGGCGCCCGGCACGGTCAGTTCGCGCTTGAGCACGCCCATGCTTTCCGGGTTGGTCAGGTCCAGTTTCGGATCCAGACCGCTCACGCCGACTTCAAGGCCGCGCAGGGCTTTCTGCAAGGATTCCTGGAAAGTCCGGCCGATGGCCATGACTTCGCCTACCGACTTCATCTGGGTAGTCAGGCGTGCGTCGGCTTTCGGGAATTTCTCGAAGGCGAAGCGCGGCAGCTTGGTCACCACGTAGTCGATGGACGGCTCGAAGGACGCCGGAGTCTTGCCACCGGTGATTTCGTTTTGCAGTTCGTCGAGGGTGTAACCGATGGCCAGCTTGGCGGCGACGCGGGCGATAGGGAAACCTGTCGCTTTCGAAGCCAGCGCCGAGGAACGCGATACACGCGGATTCATCTCGATCACGACCATGCGGCCAGTGTCCGGGCAGATACCGAACTGGACGTTGGAGCCGCCGGTTTCAACGCCGATCTCACGCAGTACCGCCAGCGAGGCGTTACGCATGATCTGGTATTCCTTGTCGGTCAGCGTCTGGGCTGGCGCAACAGTGATGGAGTCGCCGGTGTGGACGCCCATCGGATCGAAGTTTTCGATGGAGCAGACGATGATGCAGTTGTCCTTTTTGTCGCGGACCACTTCCATCTCGTATTCTTTCCAGCCGATCAGGGATTCGTCGATCAGCAGCTCTTTGGTCGGCGACAGGTCCAGACCACGGGTGCAGATCTCTTCGAATTCTTCACGGTTGTAAGCGATGCCGCCACCGGTGCCGCCCATGGTGAACGACGGACGGATGATGCACGGGAAGCCGAGCTTTTCCAGAACCGCGTAGGACTCTTCCATGGTATGGGCAATGCCGGAACGCGGGCAGTCCAGGCCGATGGACTTCATGGCCTTGTCGAAACGCGAACGGTCTTCAGCCTTGTCGATGGTGTCGGCATTGGCGCCGATCATCTCGACGTTGTACTTCTCCAGAACACCTTCGCGCTCCAGATCCAGCGCGCAGTTCAGTGCAGTCTGGCCGCCCATGGTTGGCAGCAGTGCATCCGGGCGTTCTTTTTCGATGATCTTGGCAACGGTCTGCCATTTGATCGGCTCGATGTACGTTGCGTCGGCCATCGACGGATCGGTCATGATCGTCGCCGGGTTGGAGTTCACCAGGATGACGCGGTAACCCTCCTCGCGCAGGGCTTTGCAGGCCTGGGCGCCGGAGTAGTCGAATTCACAGGCCTGGCCAATCACGATGGGGCCGGCGCCAAGAATCAGGATGCTTTTAATGTCTGTACGTTTTGGCATGGGTTGTCACTCGAATACGTAGGTCTGCTTCTCTGCGATGGCTGGGCGGCCATTTACCGGACGACGTGTCGTTCGGGGCCTGCCCAGTCACCAGCGCGTTACATTCTCAAGGCAACCGGTCAGCGTCGCTTGGCCATCGCTTCGATGAAGCGATCAAACAGTGGCGCAACGTCGGTCGGACCCGGGCTCGCCTCAGGGTGACCCTGGAAGCTGAAGGCGTCCTTGTCGGTGCGTTCGATACCTTGCAGGCTGCCGTCGAACAGCGATTTGTGAATCGCGCGAACATTGCCTGGCAGGGTCGCTTCGTCCACCGCAAAACCGTGGTTCTGGCTGGTGATCATGACAACGCCGGTATCCAGATCCTGAACCGGGTGGTTCGCACCATGGTGACCCAGGGCCATCTTGATGGTCTTCGCGCCAGAAGCCAGTGCCAGCAATTGGTGACCCAGGCAGATGCCAAACACCGGAATGTCGGTTTCCAGCACATCCTTGATCGCCTGAATCGCGTAGTCGCATGGCTCTGGATCGCCAGGACCGTTGGACAGGAACACGCCATCCGGATTCATCGCCAGCACATCACTGGCCGGAGTTTGCGCAGGCACAACAGTGACCCGGCAACCGCGCTCGACCAGCATGCGCAGAATGTTCAGCTTGACGCCGTAATCGTAGGCCACAACGTGATACTTCAAGTCGCTGGCGGCGATTTCAGGGCTGCTGTCGGTCTGCAACGACCAGACGCTGGTGCGCCACTCGTAGCTTTCCTTGACGCTGACGACTTTCGCCAGATCCATGCCCTTGAGGCCGGGGAAGCCGCGTGCAGCTGCAATGGCCGCTTCGTCGGAGATGTTGTCGCCGGCCAGGATGCAGCCGTTTTGTGCGCCTTTCTCACGCAGGATGCGGGTCAGGCGGCGAGTATCAATGCCTGCGATGGCAACGACGCCGTTGGCTTTGAGGTAGTCGCCAAGGGACATCTTGTTGCGCCAGTTGCTGGCTACCAGCGGCAGGTCACGAATGACCAGGCCTGCAGACCAGACGCGATCCGATTCGGCGTCTTCCGGCGTAGTGCCAGTGTTGCCGATATGTGGATACGTCAGCGTGACGATTTGTTGGGCATAGGAAGGATCGGTAAGGATTTCCTGATAGCCGGTCATGGCAGTGTTAAACACCACCTCACCAACGGTTTGACCGTCGGCTCCAATGGCTTCGCCGCGAAAAATGCTGCCATCAGCAAGGGCGAGTATGGCTGGCTTAGTCAAGAAGACCTCCCGTAAGTAAAGCCTGAAAGGGCGTTCGCAGTTTGCAAAAAAGCGGAATGACGTATAGACACGTCACCCCGCTTTCTTATCGAATCATCTGCGCGCTTTTAGTGGACACACTAAAGCTGTAGCTTACAGAAAAGCCCTGTTTTGGTCTACCGGCAATGAGGCGAAAAGACGGGGGAATGCGACAGAAGTTCAATCGGCGGGGGTAAAACAGGGTCAAAACTCACGCTTATGGTGAGTTTTGACCCTCGATTGCGTGATCAGAACGATCAACGCAGGTCCAGCACGTCCTGCATGTCGTACAAGCCAGGCTCGCGCCCCTCAAGCCACAGAGCGGCCCGAACAGCGCCTTTGGCGAAGGTCATGCGGCTTGATGCCTTGTGGGTGATCTCGACGCGCTCACCATCGGCGGCGAACAGCACGGTGTGATCACCGACTATATCGCCGGCGCGAATGGTCGCGAAACCGATGCTCTGGCGATCCCGCGCGCCAGTCTGCCCTTCACGCCCGTAGACCGCGACCTTTTCCAGATCACGACCCAGGGCGCCGGCGACCACTTCACCCATGCGCAGCGCCGTACCGGACGGCGCATCGACCTTGTGCCGGTGATGCGCTTCGGTGATTTCGATATCGACATCATCGCCCAGCACGCGAGCAGCCGTGTCGAGCAATTTCAGGCACAGGTTCACACCCACGCTGAAATTGGCGGCGAACACGATCGGGATATCCTTGCCCGCTTCAGCCAGGCGCTGCTTCTCTTCAGCACTGAAGCCCGTAGTACCGATAATCATGGCCTTGCCAGCCTTGCGGCAGAACGCCAGATTTTTCAGCGTCACGGACGGATGCGTGAAGTCGATCAGTACGTCGAATTCATCGACAACCTTGGCCAGATCACCCGACAACGGCACGCCAATTCGACCCAATGCAGCCAGCTCGCCCGCATCAGCACCTACCAGCGTGCTGTCCGGACGATCGATCGCGGCAGTCAAACCGGCGCCCGGCGCCTGCTGAACGGCCTCGATCAGAATTTTGCCCATGCGCCCGGCGGCGCCCATCACAGCTATACGTCGCATGCCTTGCTCCCGTTGAATGCGCTTACAAATCGCCGAAGAAACGTTTCATACCGTCGAACCAACCGGTGGCTTTCGGCGAGTGCGAGCTGTCACCTTCCAGCGTTGCACGGAACTCTTCGAGCAATTCGCGCTGACGACGGCCGAGATTGACCGGAGTTTCCACAGCGACACGGCACATCAAGTCGCCTGCACCGCCGCCACGCACCGGAGCAACGCCCTTGCCACGCAGGCGGAACTGCTTGCCGGTTTGCGTACCCTCGGGAATCTTCAGCTTGACCCGACCATCCAGCGTCGGCACTTCCAGCTCACCGCCCAGTGCAGCATCGGTAAAGCTGATCGGCACTTCGCAATACAGATGCTTGCCATCGCGCTGGAATATCGCGTGTTCGCGCACGTTAATCACGACATACAAGTCGCCGGTCGGACCGCCTTGAGCACCCGCTTCACCTTCGCCGGACAGACGAATGCGATCACCGGTATCAACGCCAGGCGGCACTTTCACGGACAGGGTCTTGTATTCCTCGACACGGCCTTCGCCATGACAGGAATCGCACGGATCGGAAATAACCTTGCCATGACCATGGCAGCGCGGGCAGGTTTGCTGCACGGAGAAGAACCCCTGCTGCATGCGCACCTGACCAATACCGCCGCACGTCGGGCAAGTCACTGGCGAAGAGCCTTTCTTCGCACCCGAACCATCGCACGGCTTGCAGTTGACCAGCGTGGGTACACGGATATTCACCGTGGTGCCACGCACAGCTTCTTCGAGGTTCAGTTCGAGGGTGTAACGCAGGTCGCTGCCGCGCTGAGCGCCGCCACGTCCGCCGCCACCGCCACGACCACCGCCGAAGAAGTCGCTGAATACATCGCCGAATATATCGGAGAAGTTCGCACCGCCCGCGCCGCCGCCGAAACCACCGCCACCCATGCTTGGGTCAACGCCGGCATGGCCGTACTGGTCGTAGGACGCGCGCTTGCTTGCATCGGACAGCACTTCATAGGCCTCGTTGGCCTCTTTGAACATGTCTTCCGACGCTTTGTCGTCAGGGTTGCGATCCGGGTGATGCTTCATCGCCAGACGACGATAAGCCTTTTTCAGATCCGCTTCGCTGGAGCCTCGCTCCACCCCCAATACTTCGTAATAGTCACGCTTTGCCATAATTCTTCCGCACTCTTGAGGACGTTCGGCAAAACCCTCCTGAGCTTCGCCAAACTCGTTGAGCCCCATACAGGCCCGGACCCAACTCACGTCAATTCAACGATCCTGGTCTTCGTTCAACAGCCAGTCACCTGACCGAGAAAGCGGCAGAACAAGCCACCATGCAGGAGCATCGCGACCTTGCCACAGGGCTCGCGCAGTCAAGCCGCAAGCCATCAAAAAATTCGTCTAGGCCAGACACGCCAACGCGGGAGCAAGCTCCCGCGCGGCGACATCCTACCAGTGGCCACTCGCAAGCGGTCAACTGGCGCTCAAGTGAGCCTGCGCTTACTTGTGGTCTTTTACTTCTTCAAACTCTGCATCAACAACGTCGTCAGCAGGCTTGCCTTCTTCCTTCGCGGCCTTTGCACCGGCTTCCGGCTGTTCAGCCTGATCGGCGTACATTTTCTGCGCAACCGGAGCGGACACTTTGGACAGCTCTTCGACCTTGGCGTCGATGGCAGCCTTGTCGTCGCCTTTGATGGCGGCTTCCAGGGCAACCAGCGCAGCTTCGATTGCGGTTTTTTCTTCCGCAGTCACTTTCTCGCCAGCGTCGGAGATCATTTTGCGAGTCGAGTGAACCAGTGCGTCGCCCTGGTTACGGGCCGCTGCCAGCTCTTCGAACTTGCGGTCTTCTTCAGCATTGACTTCAGCATCACGAACCATCTGCTGAATCTCTTCCTCGGACAGACCGGAGTTGGCCTTGATCACGATGGACTGCTGCTTGCCGGTAGCCTTGTCTTTGGCGCCTACGTGCAGGATGCCGTTGGCATCGATATCGAAAGTCACTTCGATCTGCGGAACGCCGCGTGGCGCTGGTGGAATCTCGGCCAGGTCGAACTTGCCCAGGGACTTGTTCTGGGCAGCTTGCTTACGCTCGCCCTGCAGAACGTGAATGGTCACTGCACCCTGATTGTCGTCGGCAGTCGAGAACACCTGGGATTTCTTGGTAGGAATCGTGGTGTTTTTCTCGATCAGCGCGGTCATCACGCCGCCCATGGTTTCGATACCCAGCGTCAGCGGGCTGACGTCCAGCAGCAGAACGTCTTTGACGTCGCCAGCCAGAACCGCACCCTGGATAGCAGCGCCCATGGCAACGGCTTCGTCCGGGTTGACGTCTTTACGTGCTTCTTTGCCGAAGAACTCGGTAACCAGCTTCTGAACCAGCGGCATACGAGTCTGACCACCGACCAGAATCACGTCGTTGATCGCGTTGATTTCGATACCGGCATCTTTCAAGGCAATGCGGCAAGGTTCGATGGTGCGCTGAACCAGGTCTTCAACCAGCG
Organism: Pseudomonas sp. G.S.17; assembly: GCF_038096165.1. NCBI lineage: Bacteria > Pseudomonadati > Pseudomonadota > Gammaproteobacteria > Pseudomonadales > Pseudomonadaceae > Pseudomonas > Pseudomonas viridinivis. Next base: position 1,004,669 of record NZ_CP151076.1, on the reverse strand, counting down.
ATTCCAGCTTCGAACGGGAGATCTTCACGTTCAAGTGCTTAGGACCGGTCGCATCTGCAGTGATGTACGGCAGGTTGACGTCGGTCTGCATGCTCGAAGACAGCTCGATCTTGGCTTTTTCAGCAGCTTCTTTCAGGCGCTGCATCGCCAGCGGATCACCCTTGAGGTTCATGCCGCTTTCTTTCTTGAATTCGTCTACGAGGTAGTCGATCAAGCGGATGTCGAAGTCTTCACCACCGAGGAACGTGTCACCGTTGGTTGCCAGAACTTCGAATTGATGCTCGCCATCGACTTCAGCGATTTCAATGACCGAAACGTCGAAAGTACCGCCACCCAAGTCATAAACGATGACAGTGTGGTCGCCTTTCGCTTTGTCCATACCGTAGGCCAGTGCGGCTGCGGTAGGTTCGTTGATGATGCGTTTTACGTCCAGGCCCGCGATACGGCCGGCATCCTTGGTCGCTTGACGCTGGCTGTCGTTGAAGTAAGCCGGAACAGTGATGACTGCTTCAGTCACCGCTTCGCCGAGGTAGTCTTCGGCAGTTTTCTTCATCTTTTTCAGGATTTCAGCGGAAATCTGCGGCGGAGCCATTTTCTGGCCGTTGACTTCGACCCATGCGTCGCCGTTGTCAGCCTTGACGATCTTGTAAGGGACCATCTGGATGTCTTTCTGAACCACTTCTTCGTCGAAACGACGACCGATCAGACGCTTCACCGCGTACAGGGTGTTGTGCGGATTGGTCACTGCCTGACGCTTGGCCGACTGACCGACGAGGATTTCGCCGTCGTTGGCGTAAGCAATGATCGAAGGCGTGGTACGCGTGCCTTCGGCGTTCTCGATAACCTTGACGTTACCGTTTTCCAGAATGGAGACGCAGGAGTTGGTGGTCCCCAGGTCGATACCGATAATTCTGCCCATCTTTTGACTCTCCCGAAACTTTGATTGGGTTGCCGCAACTGCGCTTACACATTGCGGTAGCTCTTAAACGCTTGGCCTATAAATGGGGGCCAGACAGCTGATTTCAAGCCTGCTCGTCAATTGACGGCTGAACAGGCGATGGTGCCTTGCTGACCACGACCATAGCCGGGCGCAGCAGGCGACCATTAAGCTGGTAACCCTTCTGAAACACTTTCAAAACGCTGTTTGGTTCGACATCCGCGCTCTCCTGCATGGCCATTGCCTGATGGTGCTCGGCATTGAATGGCTGGCCGTGCGGCTCGATTGCTTCCAGCTGATAACGCTTGAGCGTGTCGTGAAACATCTTCAACGTCAGCTCGATACCTTCACGCATCGGACGAATGTTTTCGTCGTTCGCATCGGACAACTCAAGGCCACGCTCAAGGCTGTCGACGATAGGCAGCAGGTCGCCAGCAAATTTTTCGAGAGCGAATTTGTGTGCCTTTTCGACATCCTGTTCTGCACGGCGGCGGACATTCTGCAGATCCGCAGCCACTCGCAGGGACTGGTCCTGTGCCGCAGCCAGCTGCTCTTCAAGCACTTGCACACGAGTTACCAATTCTTCACCGGAAGCTGCATCGGCAGCCTGGTCCTGGGTCTGCGCATCCAGATTCTGTTCGTCAGCCATAGATTTCTCCTTTCAAAAACATCCGCGAGCTCAACTCGCGCTTCTGTCCCCCTATATGGGAGCGGATTTTTCAGCTTCAAGGGCTAGTGAGGCGAGATCGAGCAATACCCTTACGAAATTTCTGACATAGCCCAAGTCCTTATGGCGCTTGAAAAAATGCCCCGATGGGCTAAAAAAATCTGTGCCGCAACTGAATCAGGCAAAAAAACGCCGTTGTCACCGGCAAATAAAACACTGTATAAATAACCAGACAAATCGCCTGGGAGCCACTCCATGCTGGTGCACCTTTCCGTACACAACTACGCCATCGTTGAACATCTCGATCTCGAGCTGGACCGAGGCATGAGCGTAATCACCGGCGAAACCGGTGCTGGCAAATCGATCATGCTCGATGCGCTGGGCCTGACCCTCGGGGATCGCGCCGACAGCGGAGTCGTTCGTCCCGGCGCGGACAAGGCCGACATCCTGGCCACCTTCGATCTGGCCGATATTCCCGAAGCCAGCATCTGGCTGCAGGAGCGCGACCTGGACAATGACGGGCCGTGCATCCTGCGCCGGGTCATCACTGCCGAAGGTCGCTCGCGGTCCTACATCAACGGCACGCCCTGCCCGCAAGGCGACTTGAAAGCCCTAGGCGAGCTGTTGATTGATATCCACAGCCAACATGAGCATCAGTCCCTGCTCAAGGCCGACACTCATCGCCGCCTGCTGGACGAATACGCCGGCGCGACTGATCTGGCACGCCAGGTTCAACTCGCCGCGCAACGCTGGCGGCAGACCCGCCAAGAGCTTGACCGACTGTCAAACTCGGGCGACGAACAACGCTCACGTCACCAACTGCTGAGCTATCAGCTCGAAGAGCTGGAAAGCCTGAGCCTGGGCGAAAACGAGCTGGAACAGCTGGAGCAGGAACACAAGAACCTGACCAACGCCGAAAGCCTGCTGAGCATTTGTCGGCAAGTGGTCGAGCAGTGCAGCGAAAATGATTCCGGCAATGTGCTCAATGCGCTGACCGCCAGCCTGCATCGCCTGAGCAGCGTCAATGACTCGCCCACCGCGCTGAGTGAAGCGACCAATCTGCTGTCCAGCGCACAGATTCAGGTCGAGGAAGCGGTCGGCGAACTCAACCGCTTTCTGGACCACTTCGACGCTGATCCGGCACGCCTGCAACAGCTGGAAGAGCGGCTCGACGCGATCTATACCCTGGCGCGCAAACATCGCATCCAACCCACTGAAGTCGCCACGCTGCAACAGAAGCTGCTCGATGAAATCGAAACGCTGAACGCCAACGACGAAGCCATCGAACGCCTTGAACACGAACTGGCGGCCTTCGCGCGGCACTATAAAGAGAGGGCGCGGGAGCTGAGCGACTTGCGGCATCGCTCTGCGCCTACGCTGGCGCATGCGGTCGAGCAGGAAATTCAGCGGCTCGGCATGCCCGGCGGGCGCTTCAGCATTGAACTGCGGGTCAACTCCGAGAAAGAACTGCTGCCCAATGGGCTGGAACTGGTGGAATTCCTGGTCAGCGCCAACCCGGGTCAACCGCTCAAGGCTTTGGCCAAGGTGGCTTCCGGTGGCGAACTGTCACGCATCAGTCTGGCGATTCAGGTGATCACCGCGCAGACGTCGCGGGTACCGACGCTGGTATTCGATGAAGTCGATGTGGGCATCGGCGGACCGACGGCCGAAATTGTCGGCCAACTGCTGCGACGCCTGGGTGATCGCGGTCAGGTCATGACCGTAACGCATTTGCCGCAAGTCGCAGCGCAAGGCCACCAGCATCTGTTCGTGCACAAGGTCCGCGACAGCGATGTCACCCGCACGGCTGTGTCGAAGCTCAGCAAGACCGAACGCATCGAAGAAGTCGCACGCATGCTGGGCGGTATCGACCTGACCAAAGAGTCGCTGGCGCATGCGAAGAAGATGGTGGTGACGGCCAGGAGCTGAGCGAACGCAGGCCCTGTTGAGCGAGGCTTGCCCGCGAAGAACGATAACGCGGTGGGTCTGGTCCTCCATCGAGGCGCCTGATTCGCGGGCAAGCCTCGCTCCAACGAAGCCACGAAAACGCACAAAGGCGACCCTAGGGTCGCCTTTGTTGCTACATCAAAAAAGGTTTAGACCTTTTTCTTGCGCACGTAGAGCACCAAGTTGTGATCCACCAACTCGTAACCGTGCTTCTCGACAATCGCCTTCTGAAGCTTCTCGATTTCTTCTTCGAAGAACTCGATGACTTCGCCGGATTCCACGTTGACCATATGGTCATGGTGGCCGCCGTCAGCCAATTCGAATACTGCATGACCGCCGTCGAAATTGTGGCGAACCACCAATCCGGCAGCTTCGAATTGCGTCAGTACACGGTAAACCGTGGCCAGACCGACGTCCTCGCTAGCCTCCATGAGCGCCTTGTAAACATCCTCCGCGCTCATGTGACGCTGCTCGGCGGAATCGAGCATCTGTAGAATTTTGACCCGTGGCAGGGTCACCTTTAGTCCGGCTTTTCGTAGTTCGCTATTTTCAACCATGGTCAGCTTTCTCACAGACGCTGCTTCGCAGCTTCTCTTAATGCAGGTATGATCGGGGTTTACGTTGTCCCAGCCAAGATAGTGGAAGTCGCCCACCGATGCAAAACACCAAGCTCCTGCTAACCAGTTTCACCCTTGTGGGACTGCTCGCACTCGCCGGTTGTTCATTCCCCGGGGTTTACAAAATCGACATCCAACAGGGCAATGTCGTCACGCAAGACATGATAGACCAGTTACGGCCCGGAATGACCCGACGGCAAGTACGGTTTATCATGGGCAACCCTTTGCTGACTGACACATTCCACGCAGATCGCTGGGATTACCTGTACAGCCTGCAGCCTGGAGGTGGCGAACGCCAGCAAGAGCGCGTGAGCGTTATCTTCAATGGCAATGACCAGCTCGTCAGCCTCTCCGGTGACTTCATGCCGGGCGTTAGCCGTGACGACGCCATTCTGGGCCGCGATAACGGCACTACGGCGCCTGCCGGCAATGTCGAGCAGCCGAAAGCCGAAGAGCCGGCCAAGCCTGGTTCGCTGCTTGAGCAGATCCAGCAGGATGTGGATAAAGTCGAAACCGTACCGGTGCCGACTCAGGAACCTCTGGAAACATCGCCGCAGTAATTGTCATTCGCTGCGACAACAAAAAGCCCGGCGTGCCGGGCTTTTTAGTCTCTGCGGATCGGTGAACCGCTAATTCTGCTCCCGGTCCTGGCGTGCCTTGGCCGCTTTAGCCGCACGTAACCGTCGCACTTCTTTCGGATCAGCCAGCAACGGGCGATAGATTTCGATCCGCTCGCCCTCTTTCAGTGTCCGCAACTCAGCATTCGCCACCACTTTTCCGAAAATGCCTACAGCACATTGCGCCAGATCCAGCTCTGGAAACTCCGCTCCAATGTCAGACAAGAGCAGCGCCTGACGCACCGTGGTGCCCGCAGGCACTTTGACACAGAGCATCAGTTGTCGGTCGACAGCGGCGTAAACCACTTCGACCGTGATTTCGGCCTCAGCCATGCAGTTCTTTCGCCCGCTGGCAGAACGCATCAACCAGCGTGTTGGCAGCCTGGTTGAACAATGGCCCAAGGGTGGCGCGAACGATGGGACCGGCATAATCGAACGACAGATCCAGGCTGATCTTGCAGGCTTTTTCGCCCAGCGCCTTGAACGTCCAGACGCCGTGCAGCTGGTTGAATGGCCCTTCGACCAGATCCATCACGATCGACTGCCCAGGTACGAGCGTGTTTTGCGTTACAAAATGTTGGCTGAGCCCGCCTTTGGCGATTTCCAGGCTGGCACGCATGCGTTCGTCGCTTGCCTCCAGCACCTTCGCCGAAGAACACCAGGGCAGAAACTCGGAATATCGAGCCACGTCATTTACCAGGTCGTACAGAGCTTGAGCCGGATAAGGCAAAAGGGCGGAGCGTTGAATATGCGTAGTCATGTCAGCGTCACTTCCAAAGCTGAGCGGCAAACACAACAAGAATGCCGAACGGCGCCACATAGCGCATCAAAAAGAACGTCAAGGCGAACAGCACCGGGCTGCGGATCGACAGTTCGTCACGCACTGCCTCGCGGCCCATCACCCAACCTGCGAATACCACGAAACACAAACCACCCAGCGGCAGCATGATCCGCGAAGTGAAGAAATCGATGACGCCGAAAAAGTCCAGGCCCCCGGCTGCGCCCCATTGATAGAGATGGAATACGCCGCCATCGTTCACGAAAAATTTGGCCTGCTGCCAGATGTTGAACGAAAACACGGTGCCAAGCCCGACGAACCAGCAGCTGAATGCCAGCCAGAACGTGACCCAGGCGCGGCGGATTTTAGTCCGCTCCACCAGATACGCAACCATTGGTTCAAGCAGAGAAATCGCCGAACTCCAGGCCGCTACCGCCACCAGGACGAAGAACACTACGCCCATTAGCTGACCGAACGCTACGTTGCCGAAGGCAAATGGCAAGGTCACAAACATCAGACCGGGGCCTTCGCTCGGGTTCAGGCCAGCGGCAAAGACGATGGGAAACAACGCCAGCCCGGCCAGCAGCGACACGAACGTATCCAGCAAGGCAACGCCAACGATAGTCCCGGAAATCGACGAGTTCTTCGGCATATAAGCGCCGTAGATCATGATCGAACCGACACCGACGCTCAGGGAAAAGAACGCGTGGCCCATGGCAGGCAGCAAACCGTCGAGCAGCCTGGACGGATTGAAGTCGAACATGAAATGCACGCCTTCCATGAAATGCCCGGTGGTCAGGCTGTAGCCCAGCAGAATCACCATCAGGATAAACAACAGCGGCATCATGATCCGCAGGCTGCGCTCAAGCCCGGCTACCACGCCCTTGGCGATAACCACCGCCGAAAGCAGCATGAAGATTGTGTGCCAGAGCACCAGACGCCACGGATCGGCGATCACGTTACCGAAATAAGCGCCAACCTTATCCGCCGTAACGCCCTGGAAATCCCCGCGCCCCATGTCGATGATGTAATCCAGCGACCAGCCGCCCACCACGCTATAAAAAGACAGGATCAGCAGCGCGGTGATCATTCCGGCAAAAGCGCCCCAGGACCAGCGTGCTGAGTGCCCGGCCTCGATCGCCAATACCTTCAAGGCATTGGCCGGGCTCAAACGCGAGCGACGGCCGATCAATGTCTCGGCGAGCATCACCGGCACGCCGATCAGCACGATGCAGGCCAGGAACACCAGTACGAACGCACCGCCGCCATAGATGCCGACCATGTAGGGGAATTTCCAGATACTGCCCAGGCCCACGGCAGAACCGGTCGCTGCCAGAATGAACACCCAGCGGCTTGCCCAGCCGCCATGGACCGAAACCTTGTCCGTCGACATCGTAGACACGTCCAACCAAAAAAAGAGACGCATTGTCCGGGATTCAATCAACCTGCTCAAGCACGCAGCTTCCCCATAGCCGATATCGAAGCGAGTCCCTATAATGCGTCGCCTATGGCTAAGCTCAAGAAACAACCCACAGGGACCATCGCGCAAAATAAAAAGGCGCGTCACGATTACTTCATCGAACACAAGTTCGAGGCCGGTCTGGTCCTGGCTGGCTGGGAAGTAAAAAGCCTGCGTGCCAACAAGGTACAGCTGGTCGACAGTTATGTGCTGCTCAAAGATGGCGAGGCGTGGCTGATGGGTAGCCATATCTCACCGTTGACGACTGCAAGCACACACGTCATCGCTGACCCGACACGCACCCGTAAACTCCTTCTGAACCAGCGTGAGCTTGAGAAGCTCATTACGTCGGTGCAGCAGAAAGGCTATGCCTGCGTAGCCCTTTCCATTTACTGGAAAGCGCACTTGATCAAGTGCGAAATTGCACTAGGCAAAGGCAAGAAGGAATATGACAAGCGCCACACCGAGCGGGAACGCGACTCTGATCGCGAACTGCAACGGGCCGTGCGCAGCAAGGGCAAGGATGATTAGGCTGCCCGTTTTGTAGGAGATTTCGCCGCGCTGTCGACACGGCGCTGCCGTCCAGCAAAACCGGCTCCAACGAGCATTTCAACTCGATGGCTGTGCGTTGTTTAAACTTGTTCGCGAAGCAGTATTCCTGATCACGCGGGACCTACGCCTCGCCAACAAGCTGGCTCCTACAAGATTTGCAGCTCACATCCCATTGCGCCGCTCTGCCCGAGCGGTGCGTTGCACCTGCTGGCGCACTTCCTCCAATACCTCCTGCACATACAGCAAATGACGGCTGGACACTTCCCGCGCGTCTTCGCCACGGCCTTCGATGATCGCCAGATACAGCTCGCGATGCTGACTGATCAGCATGTCCCGGGTTTCCGTGCGCTGTTTGTACATCCCGCCGATATTGATCAATACGTTGCGCTTGAGCAGATCGAACAACCCGCGAATCGTGTGCAGCAACACGGCGTTGTGGCTGGCTTCAGCAATCGCCAGGTGAAAGCTGGCATCGGCCGCGCTTTCTTCAACACGACTGACTTCGCCTTCTCTTGAGTAGCAATCCTGCAGCGCTTCGAACGCCATGCGCAGGCGCTCGCGATCCACATCGGTGGCACGAATCGCGGCGTAATATGCACAGGACGCTTCGAGGGTGTGGCGGAACTCCAGCAAATCGCGTTGGGCATCCGGGCTGCTTTCCAGCAGATGCAACAGCGGATCACTGAAGGTCGATCCGAGATTTTCCACCACATAATTGCCGCCGCCCTGGCGACTGATCAGCAACCCCTTGGCCGTGAGTTTCTGGATCGCCTCGCGCAGTGATGGGCGGGACACACCAAACTGTTCCGCAAGCGCACGCTCGGCGGGCAAACGCCCTCCCGATTTCAACGTACCTTCAAGAATCATTCTTTCCAGCTGCTCGACAATATCGTCGGACAAACGGCGCTGGCGCACCTGATCAAAGCCCATAAATCCTCGCTTCACACCCCGAACACTTGTCGGGACTGCCTATTCTGGCTGATTACCGTCGGCTCGACACCTGCCAGATGCTGCTGAAATCAACCCATCAGGACTGCTTTTCCAGCCGTATCCGACCAAAGTCGTAGTACGGCAAATTGACACACCACGGCCAAGGCTTTTACCCTAGCGCCAAGTCATTGTAAATTGGTATTACCAATTAGCCAATGCCAGCGTTTTGAAGGCTAACTTCTTCAGCGCTGCAAGACCTTTCGAGCGAAAGGCTTGAACTGGTGGACCCTGTGATTCGTTCGTCACTATCGACAAGACGTTTGCTGGCATAACGTCGAATCGAAGCTGCGCACGTGGACATGGCACACCAGGCCTAACCAAAAATAATTAGGGGCCACCCACATGCAGACCTGGCAACAACTCTATAACCCTCTGGGCAGCCTCGGCCTTTCCGCCGCCGCCGCACTCATCCCAATCGTGTTCTTCTTTCTGGCCTTGGCGGTGTTTCGCCTCAAAGGTCATATCGCAGGCAGTATCACGCTGGCGTTGTCAGTGCTTGTGGCGATTTTTGCTTTCCAGATGCCAGCTGACATGGCCCTCGCGGCTGCCGGATACGGCTTCGCGTATGGCTTGTGGCCCATTGCCTGGATCATCGTGGCTGCGGTTTTTCTCTACAAACTGACCGTCAAGAGCGGCCAGTTCGAGATCATCCGCAGTTCGGTCATGTCCATTACCGATGACCAGCGTCTGCAAGTGCTACTGATCGGCTTCTGCTTCGGCGCGTTCCTGGAAGGTGCCGCCGGTTTCGGCGCACCCGTGGCCATTACCGCTGCGCTGCTGGTCGGCCTGGGTCTGAATCCGCTGTACGCGGCCGGCCTGTGTCTGATCGCCAACACCGCACCGGTTGCGTTCGGCGCGTTGGGTATTCCAATCGTAGTGGCCGGTCAGGTTTCCGGGATCGACCCTTTCAAGATCGGCGCCATGGCCGGTCGTCAACTGCCGCTGCTGTCGCTGTTCGTACCGTTCTGGCTGATGTTCATGATGGACGGCCTGCGCGGCGTCAAGGAAACCTGGCCGGCTGCGCTGGTGGCAGGCTTGAGCTTCGCGATCACTCAGTACCTGACGTCCAACTACATCGGCCCTGAACTGCCGGACATCACCTCGGCGCTGGTCAGCCTGGTTTCCCTGACCCTGTTCCTCAAGGTCTGGCAGCCACAGCGCGCCGCAGATTCCGAGTTCGTGGCCGCCACCGCTGACGGCGCGGCAATCCTGGGCAATCCGGGCGGTTTCGGCCAGCCACGCACGTCGGGCAAATCCCCTTACACCTTGGGGCAAATCCTCAAAGCGTGGTCACCGTTTCTGATCCTTACCGTAATTGTCACCATCTGGACACTCAAACCGTTCAAGGCCATGTTCGCCGCCGGTGGCGCGATGCAGGCGTGGACCATGAACTTCGCCATTCCGCACCTTGACCAACTGGTCATGAAAGGCGCACCGATTGTTGCCAAGGCGACGGCGATGCCCGCCGTCTACAAGTTCGATCTGATCGCAGCGTCCGGTACTGCCATTCTGTTCTCGGCGATCCTGTCGATGATCGTGTTGAAGATCAGCGCCGGTACTGGTCTGACCACTTTTAAGGAAACGTTGAAAGAATTGCGTTGGGCCATTGTGTCCATCGGCATGGTGCTGGCCTTCGCCTTCGTCATGAACTACTCGGGTATGTCTTCCACGTTGGCGCTGGTATTGGCTGGCACTGGCGCAGCCTTCCCGTTCTTCTCGCCATTCCTGGGCTGGCTGGGCGTATTCCTGACCGGTTCCGACACGTCCTCCAACGCGCTGTTCGGTTCGCTACAGGCCACGACTGCGCACCAGATCGGTGTCAGTGACGTGCTGATGGTCGCAGCCAACTCCAGCGGTGGCGTGACCGGCAAGATGATTTCGCCGCAATCCATAGCAGTGGCGTGCGCTGCCACCGGGCTGGTGGGCAAGGAATCGGACCTGTTCCGGTTTACTCTCAAACACAGCCTGTTCTTCGCCACCATCGTCGGCTGCCTCACCTACGCCCAGGCCTACTGGTTCACCGGCATGCTGGTGCACTAAAAATGAGACAAGCGCCGGGTGCGTCAATGCGCGCCCGGCGGCTACTTATCAGGCTATTTACAAGAGATTGCGAGAGCCCATGATCATTTCCGCCTCCACTGATTATCGTGCCGCAGCGCAACGCAAGCTGCCGCCGTTCCTGTTTCACTATGCCGACGGTGGCGCTTACGCCGAGCACACCTTGCGTCACAACGTATCGGACCTGGCCAGCATTGCCCTGCGCCAGCGGGTCCTGAAGAACATGTCAGAGCTGAGCCTGCAGACCACGTTGTTCGGCGAAAACCTGAGCATGCCGGTTGCGCTGGCCCCCATCGGACTTTGCGGGATGTACGCCCGGCGCGGCGAAGTACAGGCGGCGCGTGCGGCGGCAGCCAAGGGCATTCCATTTACCTTGTCCACCGTTTCGGTGTGCCCCATCGAAGAAGTCGCGCCTGCCATCGACCGCCCCATCTGGTTTCAGCTCTACGTACTCAAAGACCGCGGCTTCATGCGCAATGCCCTGGAGCGGGCCAAGGCCGCCGGGGTCAAGACCCTGGTGTTCACGGTCGACATGCCGGTGCCGGGTGCTCGTTACCGCGACGCCCATCACGGCATGAGCGGCGCGAACGGTCCGCAGCGGCGGATTCTGCAAGCCATGACTCACCCACAGTGGGCCTGGGACGTTGGCGTCAAAGGTCGCCCGCATGACCTGGGCAACATCTCCGCCTACCTTGGCGCGCCTACGGGCCTGGCCGACTATATCGGCTGGCTGGGGGCGAATTTCGATTCGTCGATTTCATGGAAGGATCTGGAGTGGATCCGCGAAACCTGGGACGGGCCGATGCTCATCAAGGGCATCCTCGACCCCGAAGACGCCCGGGACGCAGTGAAATTCGGCGCTGACGGCATCATTGTTTCCAACCATGGCGGCCGCCAGCTCGACGGTGTTCTGTCGAGTGCCCGCGCCTTGCCGGCCATCGCCGATGCAGTGAAGGGCGACCTGAAGATCCTCGCCGATTCCGGCATTCGCAGCGGTCTGGATGTCGTGCGAATGATTGCCCTGGGTGCCGATGCCGTGCTGATTGGACGCGCATTCATTTATGCCCTGGCGACCCATGGCGAAGCGGGCGTGAAGAACCTTCTCGACCTGTTCGAAAAGGAAATGCGCGTGGCCATGGTGCTGACCGGGGCCAAATCCATCAGCGAGATATCTCGCGATTCACTCGTCCGTGAACTGGGCGCCTGAGCGCCTGCACCCACGCACGCGGCTCGCCAGAAGCCGCGGCGCCCCGAACCTGACTTCCTGAGGAAGACCGCATGAGCCTGCCCGCCTCCTTCCTGAACGATGTCCATCATCTGGTCCCGGCCAACCGACGCTTCGACGACCCGCTGTCGACGCTCGCCTTTGGCACCGACGCCAGCTTCTATCGCTTGATTCCCAAGCTGGTGATCCGCGTCGAATCCGAAGACGAAGTCGTGGCCCTGCTCAAACTCGCGCAACAGGCAAAAGTCCCGGTGACCTTTCGCGCGGCGGGCACCAGCTTGTCGGGGCAAGCCATCAGCGATTCGGTTTTGCTGGTGCTCGGCGACAACTGGAACGGCCGCGAACTGCGTGACCAAGGTACGCAAATCCGCCTGCAACCCGGCGTGATCGGTGCCCAGGCCAATGCCTGGCTGGCGCCGTTTGGCCGCAAGATCGGCCCGGACCCAGCCTCGATCAACGCCTGCAAGATCGGCGGCATTGTCGCCAATAACGCCAGCGGCATGTGCTGCGGTACGGCGCAGAATACCTATCACACCCTGGCAGGCATGCGTCTGGTGCTCGCCGACGGTACATGCCTCGACACCGAAGACCCGTCCAGCGTCGCCGCCTTTCACAGCAGTCATGCCGACTTGCTGCAGCAGCTGGCGCGACTGGGCCGGGAAACCCGCGCCAACACCGAACTGGCCGACAAGATTCGCCACAAATATCGCCTGAAAAACACCACCGGCCTGTCCCTCAATGCGCTGGTGGATTTCGACCAGCCGCTGGATATTCTCAGCCACTTGCTGGTCGGCTCCGAAGGCACACTGGGTTTTATCAGCGCAGTCACTTACGACACCGTGGTCGATCACCCGAACAAAGCCTCGGCGCTGATTGTGTTTCCAGATGTTGAAACCTGCTGCAACGCCGTCACCGTGCTGAAAACCCAGCCGGTGGCGGCTGTCGAGCTGCTGGATCGCCGCAGCATGCGTTCGGTACAGGACAAACCCGGCATGCCTGGCTTCGTCCGCGAACTCTCGGAAAACGCCTGCGCGTTGCTCATCGAAGCCCGCGCCGCCAGCCGGGATTTGCTGCACGAACAATTGGCGCAGATCATGACGTCCCTGGCGGCGTTTCCCGTCGAAAAGCAAGTCGACTTCACCGAAGATCCGCTGGAAAACGCGCGCCTGTGGGCGATCCGCAAAGACACCTTTCCCGCTGTCGGCGCCGTGCGGCAAACCGGCACCACAGTGATCATCGAAGACGTGACCTTCCCGGTCGAACAGCTGGCCATCGGCGTGCGGCGCCTGATCGCGCTGTTCGACAAGCATCATTACGACGAAGCGATCCTGTTCGGCCACGCGCTGGAAGGCAATCTGCACTTCGTCTTCACTCAGGGTTTCAATAATCCCGAGGAAGTCGCGCGTTACAAAGCGTTCATGGATGACGTGGCACAGCTGGTTGCCGTCGAGTTTGGCGGCTCGCTCAAGGCCGAGCACGGCACCGGGCGCAACATGGCGCCTTTCGTCGAACTGGAATGGGGCCACGACGCCTATCAACTGATGTGGCAGCTCAAACGCCTGCTCGATCCCAACGGCATTCTCAATCCCGATGTGGTCCTCAGCGAAGATCCGCAGATCCACTTGAAGCACCTCAAGCCGTTGCCCGCGGCTGACGAAATTGTCGACAAGTGCATCGAATGTGGCTTCTGCGAGCCGGTCTGCCCGTCGAAAGGCCTGACCCTCAGCCCGCGCCAGCGCATCGTTATCTGGCGTGACATTCAGGCGAAGAAACGCGCGGGTGTCGACACCACAGACCTGGAGCGTGACTACCACTACCAAGGCATCGAAACCTGCGCTGCGACCGGCCTGTGCGCGCAACGCTGTCCCGTTGGCATCAACACCGGCGAGCTGGTCAAGAAACTGCGCGCTCAGGGGGCCAAACACGCCAAGGCCGCCGGTTGGCTGGCGCACAATTTCAAGACAGCGTTGCAAGGTGCGCGCTTTACCCTGCACGCCGCCAATGGCGCGCGGATGCTGCTCGGCGCACCGAGGCTGGCGAAACTGTCCGGCGCGTTAAGCAAGGCTTCCGGCGGACGCGTGCCGCAATGGTCACCGGCCATGCCTCAGGCGGAACATGCGATTCGCTTCACCCCGCCAGTCGAAGATCAGCGTCCGCGCGTGGTGTATCTGGCGGCCTGCGTTTCCCGGGTCATGGGCCCGGCAGCCGGTGACCGCGAGCAGACATCGTTACTCGACAAGACCCGCAGCCTGCTGGAAAAAGCCGGTTACCAAGTGGTGTTTCCCGACAATCAGGAAAGCCTGTGCTGCGGACAACCCTTCGAGTCCAAGGGCTACAAGCAACAGGCCGACGACAAACGCCTGGAATTGCTGGCCGCGCTGAGCAAAGCCAGCCGTGGCGGGCTCGATCCGATCTATTGCGACACCAGCCCGTGCACGCTGCGCCTGGTGCAGGACCTCAAAGACACTCGTTTGGATCTATACGATCCAGTGCGTTTCATTCGCACGCATCTGCTGGACAAGCTGACCTTCACACCCCAGCAGGAAGCCATCGCCGTGCATGTGACTTGCAGCACGCAGCATCTGGGCGAAAGTCAGGCACTGATCGAGTTGGCGCGGTTGTGCAGCGTCAACGTGGTGATTCCGGAAGGCATTCACTGCTGTGGCTTCGCTGGCGACAAGGGCTTCACCACGCCAGAGCTGAACGCCCACTCGCTGCGCAGCCTCAAGGACGCGGTGCAATTCTGCAATGAAGGCATTTCCACCAGTCGTACCTGCGAGATCGGCCTGTCACAACACGGTGGCATCGACTATCACGGGCTGGTGTATCTGGTGGATCGCGTCACCCAAGCCAAAACCGTTTGATCCCATCACAGGGGCCGAGAATCGCCCCTTTTTGGTGCTTTTTGACCGTAATGTGGCGTTTACAAATAATCGCGAAAAGAAATAGAACCCCTGCGTTTCAGCACAGTCAGTTTGTTTAAGCCCCGCAAATGAATTGGGGTTATCGACAAACCTCGGACATCGGCCTCATAGACCGGCCATACCGAGTCCACAGGCTCAAGGAGATACACATGAAGCGCACAGCATTGACTGGATTGTTCCTCACCGCCGCACTGTTGGGTTCCCCGGTGTTCGCCGCCGATGATTTGTGTGGTGGCAATATCAAAACCCTGGAGAACGCGGTGGTTTCCAGCAACACCAATTTCAGCGCTGACTCCAAAGCGGAGCTGCAAAAAACCGTCGATGCGGCAAAAGTTGCCCAGAAGAATGGTGATGAGAAAAAATGTATCGCGATCACTACCAAAGAACTCACCGAGCTGAAAAACATCGGTTCGGGTAGCGAAGGCGCCAAGTAACACGCCTGTAACGGCCGGCCCAGCGGCTGGCCGTAGCTCAAACCGCGTCAAAAGGTCGACGTGACTCCCTCACTGGAGTACACTCCGCGACCTGACTGTGAAAGCAGTCAACTGGGGCCGTTTAGGATTCGACGCCGGTTGCGAAACTTTAGGTGCATGCCGACTTGGTAACAGAAGTCGTAAATCCACTGTTGCAACTACTTATAGTTGCCAATGACGAAAACTACGGCCAGGAAATGTCCATCGCTGCGTAAGCAGCCTTAGACCCTGAGCTTCTGGTACCTTCGGGTCCAGCAATCACGAGGGGATGTCTGTAAACCCAAAGTGATTGTCATATAGAACAGAATCGCCGTGCAGTACGTTGTGGACGAATCGGCTAAAACTTACACAACTCGCCCAATGCACCCTGCCCGTCGGGCGGCTGAGGGTTAACTCAATAGACACGGCTAAGCATGTAGGACCGACAGCGGAGTACTGGCGGACGGGGGTTCAAATCCCCCCGGCTCCACCAAATTCAGCAGTACAAAAAAGCACCGTAAGGGGCCGGGGAACACGCCTTCCGAGCCCGAGCAATAAGGGCGATTGTGTCCGCGTATTTTAAGCGGACGCAATTACCCTTAATGCCAGGATCGTCATGCGCCAACGTAAGTCATACCCGAAATCCTTCAAGACCCAAGTCGTTCAAGAGTGCGAGCAGCCCGGTGTTTCCGTGGCAGCTATTGCGATGAGTCACGGGATTAATGCCAATGTCGTTCGCCGGTGGATACCGCTTTACCGTGATCGGCAGGCAGTCGCGCTGCCAGCTTTCATTCCTTTGAAAGTCGCGCCGGTTGAACCAAAACATAAGACCGAAGCGTCAGCGATCATTGCGCTGGCGCTTGGCGAGCAATCGCTCATCGTGAAATGGCCAACTTCCGACCCTGACGGATGCGCCCGCTTTGTCCGAGGGCTTGTTCTTTGATCCGCATCGATGCCATCTGGCTCGCCACCGAGCCGATGGACATGCGCGCCGGTACCGAGACGGCATTGGCCAGGGTGATCTCGGTGTTCGGTGCGGCGAAGCCGCACTGTGCTTATCTGTTCGCCAACCGCCGCGCCAATCGCATGAAAGTGCTGGTGCATGACGGCTTCGGAATATGGCTGGCGGCGCGCCGGTTGAACCAAGGCAAGTTCCACTGGCCAGGTATTCGCCAAGGCTCTGAACTGGAGTTGGCTCCCGAGCAACTTCAGGCTTTAGTACTGGGCCTGCCATGGCAACGCGTAGGCTCCGGCGGCTCGATCACACTGCTTTAACGGCTGCCATTAGCCTATCGGTCTATCGCCGCGAACTGCTTGCTCTGGCAAAATCGGCGCCATGACTTCGCTCCCCAATCTCGACCACCTTACCCCTGAACAACTGCGCGCTTTGGCGGCGCAGTTGATACAGCGTGTCGAGACGCTCGACCATCAAGTCGACACACTGGGTAAGACGGTTGAGACGATGGGCAAGAAGATCAACCGCGATCAAACGGTTATCGAGAAGCTCACCCACGAGATCGCACAACTCAAGCGTTTGAAGTTTGCCAAGCGTAGCGAGCAGATGAATCCTGAACAGGCCAGCTTGCTCGATGACCTGATCGATACCGATATCGCGGCGATTGAAGCAGAGCTTCAAGCCTTGCAAACAGTGCTGGCTCCGACCGAGAAAAAGCAAAAGCCCAAACGCACTGCTTTGCCGGCAGAGTTTCCACGCACGCTAATCCATCACGAGCCGGACAACACTCACTGCCCATGTGGCTGCGCACTCAAGCGTATCGGTGAGGACGTCAGCGAAAAGCTGGACTACACGCCCGGCGTATTTACCGTTGAACGCCATGTCCGTGGCAAATGGGTCTGTGATAACTGCGAAACGCTGATTCAGGCACCGGTTCCTGCACAGATTATTGATAAGGGCATCCCAACCGCCGGGCTGTTGGCCCACGTCATGATCGCCAAGTTTGCCGACCACCTGCCGCTTTACCGTCAGGAATCGATCTTCGGTCGTGCCGGCTTGGCGATTCCACGTTCAACTTTGGCTCAATGGGTGGGTGTGACTGGGGTGCAGCTGCAACCTCTGGTCGATGCACTGCGCGACGTAGTGCTAGGGCAACAGGTTGTTCATGCCGATGAAACACCGGTGCAAATGCTCATGCCGGGAACGAAGAAGACTCACCGCTCCTATGTTTGGGCCTACGCCACCAGCCAGTTCTGCGAAACAGCAGCTGTTGTTTATGACTTCAGCCCCAGCCGCGCTGGTGAACATGCTCGCAACTTCCTGCAAGACTGGAAGGGTAAACTGGTCTGTGATGATTTTGGCGGCTACAAGGCCAGCTTCGCACTCGGCGTGACCGAGATCGGTTGCATGGCCCATGCGCGGCGCAAGTTCTTCGAACTGCACGCGACCAACAAGAGCACGCTCGCCGAACAGGCCCTGCGCTACATCCAGTTGCTTTACGAAATCGAGAGTGAAGTGCGCGACCTGGAGCCGGATTTACGGCGCCGAATACGGCAAGAAAAAGCCGTACCGGTGATGGATAGGCTGCATGCCTGGATGATGGCCCAGCGCGATCTCGTGCCTGAAGGCTCAGCCATCAGCAGAGCACTGGATTACAGCCTGAAACGCTGGGCAGCGTTGTCGCGCTACCTCGATGACGGGGCCGTACCCATTGACAATAATTGGTGCGAGAACCAAATCCGACCGTGGGCGTTGGGTCGCAAAAACTGGCTCTTTGCAGGTTCGCTGCGCAGCGGCAAACGGGCGGCGGCGATTATGAGTTTGATCCAGTCTGCGCGGCTCAATGGCCATGATCCGTACGCATATCTGAAGGATGTCCTTACGCGCCTACCAACGCAGCGAGCGAGTGAAATTGATCAGTTGCTGCCGCATAGGTGGCAGCCGGCCTAATCACGCAAGGCGTGATGCCCGGACGCATACAAAGCACCTCGCGTTGAGCAGGTGCTTTTTTTGTGTCTTCAGGAATCTGTCCGCAGAGCCGGTGGAACTCACCTGAATCAAGAGCGAGCAAAGCCTGCCCACAACTGGCAGTCAAACGCTTCCCCACTTGCAGCCCCGCATCGCTACCCTTGCGCTCGCCGCTGCCAAATCAGCGGCCTGGGAGTAGGAACCCGGAAATACCTAGGCTCCAATAATCCAGGAGCAAACCATGACTCATCACGAACAAACCCACACCATCGAACTGTTGCTCAACGACGTCGACGAACTCCTCCGCTGCGCCAAGGCGACCGCCTATGAAAGCGCGGATGCATTGCGTGGCAGCCAACGCGACCATGCGTTTTCGGTTGTTCATTTGATTGAGATGGCGCGAGGGAAAATGGATCAAGTCGTGCAAGGCATAAAAATCAATTAGCTACGACACAAATTCGACTTATTCCTGCACCAAACCCAACCAAAAAAAGACGTCCAAAGACGTCTTTTTTTGCGCGGAAGTTCAAGGGCGGACCTTGATGAGTCCCGTCCCACCCATCACTTCTTACGCGGAATAACCCCCCGAAGCCGTCTCAACCTCCGAATTAAATCGAATCCGGGTGGTGATTTCTTCGTTGATCTCGCTCATCGCCCGGTGTGGCAGGGTCGTGATGTAAAAGTTTTCCTGGATACGGCTTGGCGTTGCTGAGGTTGTCAGGAAGGCGGTGCCGCGCTGGACTGCCCAGGCGAGTGCGACTTGTGCCGGGCTTTTTCGCAGGTTTCGGGCGATGTCGGTGATCACCGGCTCTTGCAGCACATTCGGTTCCATCCCGTGGTCCAACGGGGCGAAAGCCAGGAGAACAATCCGTGCTGTTTGCAGAACTGGAGCATCTCCCATTCAGGCAAAAACGGGTGCGCTTCGATTTGCACCACGGCCGGTTTGATCCGTGCAGCGGCGACGATCTCTTTCAGTGCATCCAGCGTGATGTCCAAGCGGGTCCCGTGGGTCCTGATTGTCGCCGGGCTGGAAGGCGAACGGTGTGTGGATCAGGCAGCAATCAATGTAGTTGACCTGCAACCGTCGCCAGCTCGCTTCGAGCGCGGGTTTGGCTCGCTCGGGGCGGTGGAATGTTGTTTTCGCCCTGGCCGTAAGCCTGTTGATTCAAACGCAAGCTGGCCGAACGAGTGAATAACCATTTGCTGGTAGCGAGCCAGCGAGGCGGATAACTGGGAACGGGGATAGCGATTCGCCGTCGCCATGCCCGCAGCCGGGTCCAGGCCTGAACCGACGCTGAGGGCTTTTCGACCGTGGGCGCGGCGGGTTACATCGAGTTCGGGGCTGCGCTACTGCTCGCGATACCTCCAGCAAGCACCTCCTTCAACGCCTCACCCAACTGGGCTTCGCTGAAAGGCTTCGCGATGCAATGCCGGTTCGCCCATAAATCGGGTATGCCGACTCGGCCGTAACCTGAGCAAAACACGAAAGGTATGCCGCGCCCGGTGATCGCGGCGGCTATTGGAAAAGACGTGCCGCCGATGATGTTAACGTCGAGAATCGCCAGATCGTACTGGCCCGTGAGCGCGTAGTTCAAGCCGTCGGCGAGGGTGCTGGCGTGAAATGCCGTTGCGTAACCCAGGTCTTCGAGCATGGCTTCCATCAGCATCGCCAGCATTGTTTCGTCTTCGACAATGAAAACCCGGGGCAGCGCTGGGGGCGCATTCATAAGGCGTCTCCCGAGGTTTCAATCCATGGGATGAGCATCGAATAATGCAGACCTGAACTCGGGAAATCCACCTGCGCCTTGCCTTGCAGCTCGCCCTCGATGCTGCGACGGATCAGTCGAAAACCAAAGCCTTTGACCACGTTTTCCGCGGCTGGCGGGGCGCCTGTTTCGACCCAGTCGATTTTCAGCGTCTGCGGGTTTTCGGCCGGATTCAGAGTGGCGGTGATCGTAACGCGGCCGCTGGACGACATTAAGGCGCCATGCTGCAGCGCATTGGTCATCAATTCGTGGAACACCATGGAAAGGGTCAGTGATGTCCTGGGCTCGAGTGTGACCTGATCGCCGTTGAACGTGATCTGGTTCGTCCCGCGACCCGTGGCCTGTAGCTGGAGGACCAGATCCGCAAGTTGACTGGAGGTCCATTCGGCCTGCGCAAGGGCGTCATGCGCCTGACTCAAGGCAAACAGTCGCGCGTCGAAACTCTTGCGAAACGACGCCAGGGAATCAGAGCTGCTGGCAGTGAGGGCCGCCATCGCCTGGACGGTCGCCAGCGTGTTTTTTACCCGATGATTGAGCTCGTTGAGCAGTGCCGCCCGCGCTGTGCGATCCTCCTGCTGTTGCCGCTCCAGCCGGGTGGTAATCGATTGCGCCAGACGCTGGGCAGTGCCGCTCTGCTTCAGGAAAATCGTCTCACCAGCAAGACTTGGTCCGTCGTGGGCGCGCAGATTGAAAGTGAAAACGCTTCCCGGACCCGGCCCACTTTGCACCCGTAACTGACCCCCGTGCGCGGCGATGATGCCTTGGGAAATGTAGAGCCCCAGGCCGTTGCCATTAGGATTGCCTTTCTTTACCGACCAGTAGCGCTGGAAAATATGGGGCAGGTGTTCCGCAGGTATTCCAATGCCATTGTCACTCACGCGAAACAGCACATCGTCCCCGTTGCGGGTCGCGGCAATATTGATCTGACCGCCTTGCGGCGTGAACTTGATCGCGTTCCCCACCAGATTGGAGAGCACTTGAAAGATTCGCTCGGGATCAGCGTCGATCACCAGTCCCGGCTCGGCCGTGCAATTGAGTTCAATGTTTTTGTCTGCCGTCAGCGTAACGAGCAAACTGCAGCTTTCTTCCAGCAGGCTGGTGACCGTCAGCGGGAAGCAGGACAGTTGATAACGGCCAGAGTCGATTTTCGCCGTATCGAGTAAATCTTCCAGGAGGCTGTTTATGCGGGTCGTCGCCTTTTCAATGGTCCCCAACGCGCCGCGAATGCGACCGTTCTCGACGATTGAGTCACTGGTAGCCCAGCGCTGCAGCATGCCGCACTGCATGATGATGATGGACATGGGGTTGCGCAGGTCATGGGAAACCACGGCCACCAGTTCGTCACGCAAGCGCACCGCTTCCTGCTCGCGGTGTACCTGGCGTTCCAGATCGTGCTCCAGTGCCGAACGGCGAATATCCTCGGCGGCATAGAGATCGCCCCTGGACCAAGGCTGCGCGATCCCGGTGACCTGCTGCTCCCAGAGATCAAACGATTGCCGAGGGTGCAGACGATGGCTGGCAGAGCCGACCGGTGCGGGGCTCAAGTGCTGAGCCGGATTTCCACTCCAGTTCATCGTTGAGGTCAGCTGGGGGCGAAACCACATGACGGCGTTGTCGATGGGCTTGGGCAGGATGAAGGCGATGACTCCGCTTGCCACGTCGCAATAGGCGGCGCTGGCGGGATTTTCCTGATGAATCGAGTTGGAATGGAATACGCCCAGGCCTTGAAGACCAATGGCGCGCTCCTTCAATTTTTTCTGCGTCAGACCGACATCACGAATCCAGAGATATAGCGCTCGCACCTGCTCCTGACTCGGGCAGTTTCCGAACAGGTGAAGTCGATCCTCGATCAGCACTGCGGCCCCCTCGGCCAGGGTCAGGGACTGAAGGAGTTCGGGCCGGCTCACCAGCCCATCCAGAATTTCCCGGTCGGCACGGCCCATGGCCGATGCCAGCTCCCCGAGCAAGATGACTTTCTCCTCTCGTTCCCGCTGGATCTGAGTCGCAACAATCGAGGCGATTTTCACCGACAACAGCTGACCGATCAGCGTGCAGGCATCGCGAAACTCACGCGGAACCAGTAGCGGCTCGGGATGACCACAGGCAATAAGCCCCCAGAGCTCGCCGTTGTCCAGCAACGAAATGCTCATCGACGAACGCACGCCCATGTTCTTCAGGTATTCACAATGAATCGGGGAAACGCTGCGCAGGGTCGAGAAACTCATATCAAGCGGTTGCCCTGTCGCAGGCCTGAGCAGCGGCACCAACGGAACGGGCGTATAGGTAGCGTCAGGAATCACCCTGATCCAGTTCAGGCGATACAACTCCCGGGCCTGCGCGGGAATGTCGGAACCGGGAAAATTCAAACCGTGATAACTCGGCAAACTGCCGGTCAGCGCCTCGGCCACAACCTTGCCATGCCCCTCGGGCTCGAAGCGGTAGATCATTACCCGGTCATAACCGGTCAGCGCCTGGATCTCATGCACGCTGATATCGAACAGCGTCTCCAGCGTATTGACCGCCTGCAGGTTGCGCAGCACCCGGGCAATGACCCTGGAATGCTCCTGCGTGGATTCTAGAAAAGGCTCGAGTTCGATAATCCAGGCGTCTTCGCTACGGTGCAGCGTGGCGCTGTAGTCCGAATCGCCAAAACTCAGACGAATCGGATCATTGTCACCCAGACCGGAACCGGAACACGCCCGTTCAATGTGGTCCGCCTGTTGTGGCGACACCAGCATCGCCATGGTTTTGCCCAACAGTTCACTGCTGTCGAGCCCTAAGACCCTGGCACAGTTGGCGCTGACCTGCTCGATGCGCAGAGGCATACCGCTGAGGGCAAGCAATACGCCATGAGGCTGAATGGCTCCGGGAATGCGGATCGGCTCATTTGCGCAGTCGGCCAACGCAGCGTCGAGCTCAGGTGCTGACGCTATAGCCAGGCTCGCGTCCTGCGTGTAGTCGTTCATTGCGCAAACTCCTGGATCCTGCAAACGGGAACAGCCCGGTCCGACTGGAAGTATGGACGTTAAAAGCGGTGTAGGCCGGACACACCAAGTTGTCGAGAGGACAGGAGGCCAGGTCGACAATCAGGCAGATGCGAAGGTACGGCGTGCAGATTTGGAAGGTAGCCCCGCGTTGAAAAAGCCTGATGGACGCGGCCGACGGGGGCAACGGGGGCAACGGGGGCAACGGGGGCAACGGGCCACCATAACAGCAGATCGATACACACGGGACCTCTTTAAAGCAATTCTATTCATTTGGGCGTTAAATCTGCCTCAGCTACGACAGGACGAGAGATCCTTGGTGTAATCCGGAAGCCTGGCTTTTATCAAATTACTCATCTAAGGCTTAGCCTGAGAATCGTCAGCGCGCGAAGTTAATAGTTTGCCGACTCAATAAAAGGTGGCGACTTGTACTCTGAATTGAATGACAGATCGCAAAGCAGTCCAGAACCGATCCGAAGGAAATACCTCGCGCTAACGGAATCGGCGTTTTTGCGGGGCCGGACTTGTCCGGGAAGGCGTCGGCGCAGGCTATCGAGTTGGGTCAGGCAAATTGAGTGGCCAAGCACTTCACTCGTCCAGCGAAGATCCGATCATCTGCGCCACTTGCCGATAGACCTGCGGGCTGGCGACCAGCAGCGGGTTGCCTTGGGTCAGACCCTGGTTACGCAGGAAGTCGTTCTGCAAGCCGCCGGCCTCTTTGACCAGCACCAGTCCGGCCAGGCAATCCCAGCTGTTGATATGGGTTTCGTAGTAACCGATCAAACGGCCTGCCGCGACATACGCCACCATCAGCGCCCCCGAACCATTGCGAATGAAGGTGCCGCCTTGCTCCAATAACTGGGTAATGAACGGAATGAAGTGCTCTTTGCCGCGCCGCAGGGATGTGCCGACGCCCATCACGCCGTGGCGAATATCGGGGGCACTGTTGACGCTCAGACGCTGCCCGTTGAGCCAGGCGCCCTGCCCCGAACAGGCATGAAACAGCTCGTCATGGATGGCGTCAGCAACTGCGCCGACCATGGGCTCGCCATCAACCAGCAGGCCAATGGATACACACCAGGCGTGCAGGCCGTTGACGAAACAGCGGGTGCCATCGATAGGGTCAACGACCCAGATACAGCGCGCATCAAGCGTCGCGCCGCCGGTTTCTTCGCCGAGGAAACCGTCGTCCGGGAAGCATTCGGCCAGCCGCTTCTTGATAAAGGCCTCGGTCTCCTGATCGACGATACTCACCAGATCCTGGGTCTGATCCCCCTTGTGATTGACGATCAGACTTTCCCGTTCCTTGTAAGGGCCAAGGGCGCGACGCGCAGCTTCCATCGCCAGGTCTCGGGCGCATTCATACCGGGCCTGCAAGGCCTCGGGGCTCAATGGAGCATCTATTGAAGGATGACGCTGCATGGGTCGCTCCTGGTCTTGGCGATGTCGAATTCAGATGAAGATGAATTCCTGGTGGAAAACAGCGGACAGGACGCATTGAAAGGGAAGCCATTCTGGCAGCGCATAAATCTGAAGTCGACCCTCGAAAACCAGAGCCATCGCGCTTGACGCGAAATCAGCGGCGGCATGATCCAAAACATTCCAATGTTACTGATGGCGTCTCATTCAACCCAGTAAAAAACACTTGCATAAATCAACTACCAACCTGACACCCTGAAGTTAATCAAGACTTTATATGTAAAACGAACCCTCGCGACCAGCAGATACATCTACGTAATGTCTGCCGAAAGTGCCAAACAACCAGCGTCATTTTTTTGGAAATCAAACAAATGGCCAATTGCTAGTCGAGCCGTAACTGGATAGACTCACTTTCCACAAGGACATGGTTCTCATCCAATAATAACTCTCCCTTTGAGAATCTATATGCCCGTAGTGATCCATGAAGTTGCAATACCCGAGCACCGCTTAAAACGTCTTCCGCTGATAGTGCTCACGGTTTTCTTCATCGGATTCGTCTGCATTGCCTTGCTTGGCTTACTTGCACTGCACCTGGCCGATGCCAAACAGCATGAATTGAAGCAGGCCGAGATATCTTCATCCAACATTGCACGAGCGATGGCGCAACAAGCCCAAGACACCTTCGATGAAGCGGATTTCGCTCTGCAGAACCTGATCGGCTGGCTGCAAGCCTACGGCCACGAGTCGCCACAAAAAATACGTCTTCACGACCTGCTGCTCAGCCAGGTTCAGGCGCTGAGCCAACTGCATGGTCTGTTTGTCTTTGACGCCAACGGTAACTGGTTGATCAGTTCATTTGCGCAGATGCCTACCCAGACGACTGTCGCGGATCGCGCCTATTTTAAATACCATGAACGTAATCCCGATTTGTCACCGCATATTGGCGCGCCCATTCGCAGCCGCGAAAACGGCGAATGGATCATTCCGATATCGCGAAGGATCAATAATACCCAGGGAGAATTTGCTGGCGTGGTACTTGCGGCACTCAACATGACGTACTTCGATGACTTCTTCAAAGGTTTCAACATCGATGCCAATGGAGCAATGTTGCTGGCTTTGGCCGACGGAACGTTGCTCACCCGACGGCCCTGGACCAGCAATCTCATTGGAGTATCAATCGCAGAGGGAGAAATATTTCGCGAGCATAACGCCAATCCCCTGTCGAATACTGCGCTGATCAAATCTTCCCTCGATGGCCAAGTCCGAATCGTAGGTTATAAATGGCTGGCCAAGTATCCGTTGGTGGTGGCCGCTGCCAGTTCAGAGAGCGCCATTCTTCATGAATGGTATAACACGGCTTTTCGCACCAGCTTGATCACCGGCGGCGTTATTGTAGTGATATGTCTTTTTGGTTTCCTGGTGATTGTGCAAGTTAAAAACGGCATCAGGGTGGAGGCGGATCTGCGCAAGGCGCAGAGCGCTCTGGAGCTTCTGGCCACCCATGACACCCTGACCGGGCTCGCCAATCGCCGGTTGTTCGAAACAGCGTTCAAAACGGAATTGAAACGCGGGGCACGTCAACAGCAGCCTGTCAGCCTGATCATGATGGATATCGATTTTTTCAAAAGCTTTAACGATGCCTACGGGCACATTGCGGGTGATCGTTGTTTGGCGCAGGTGGCCCAGACCGTGCAGCAGAGCAGCCAGCGACCTTCGGATCTGGCCGTCAGATTCGGTGGCGAGGAATTTGCCGTTCTGCTGCCGGGTACCGATGCAGCGGGTGCATGGAGTATTGCCGAGTTGATTCGCAACCGCGTCGCGGGCCTGAATATCACTCACAGCACCAACCCTCTCGGCAAACTGACCATCAGCCTCGGTTGCCACACGCTCATCCCCACAGGCGAGGAGGCCATTGCTGACATCATCGGCAAGGCCGATACAGCGCTCTATAACGCCAAACGAACGGGCCGTAATCAGACAAAGGTGTTCGAGACTGAGCCCCTCCTCCACGTTTGAACATCTCAGCCTTCACAGACCGACATGCTTTTTGAGTGCATGGGGCGCATCCGGCACATCCATGTTGATCTTGCGCCATATCGCTTCGGCAAAGCTGTAAACGGCAAACGCCATCAGCCCAACCGCAACCACCGACAGCACCAGCCAACCCATGGGCAGGCTTTGCAGACCGTTCATGGCGTCTTTCATCCCGGGCGGGTGCATGGCCTGGTAACTGGAACCGCTGAGGGCGAGCAGCGCCGAGATTTCGATGAAGGCCACGCCACGCGCAATCAGGCCGAAGCGAGAAATAGGCCGCACATAGCGCATGACCTGCTCGTCGGCTTCGAAATACTTTTCGAACGTCGCTTTCCAGCCTTTGACGATATGAATAATCCCCACCACCAACGGCACCAGTGCCGCGAGATAGATCAGCAGGTTCGAGTGATCCCATGAAAGCAGTGTCGCCAGAAAGTCTTCGGTCTTGCCGCCGTCTTTGGAGCCGCTGGAGCTTTTCAAACCGCTGATCAGCAGGCTCAAGGCGAAGAACGCCAGCAGCCCATTGCTGACGGCGCCCGCCAGGAGGCCTGCTCGAATGGCGATACCTTTGAAACCTGTGCCGTGATGGTCCACATCCCGGGTCGCCTGCAACAGACGCCAGGCGGCAAAGGCGATCAACCCGACTACCACGATGCCCACCAGCACATGCCCAAACGGCTGACTGAGTACTTTTTCCAGGCTGCTGTGGCTGTCAGTCGGCTGCCCGGAACCCAGAGCAGCCAGCAAAGCGAAAGCACCGATGATGAGATAAACCAGACCACGGGCGGCGTAGCCACCACGGGCGAGTAATACAAGGCCACGATTGGGCGACATGTCAAAAGTCCACAACGAGAAGATAGGGCATAGACAAGGACAGTCAGTAGTTCGTTGCAACGACGTGAGCAACTGTCTCTCTCAGGTTGACAGTGAAACGCTAACCAGCCGCTTTATCACTTTCTTGATGAACACTAATCTATGTCCATGGTGCTGAAACAGCCCAACCATTACTCACTGATCATCAAGGACTATCATCATGAACTTCATCCAGAAAGCCGCTTCCCTGACCGTACTTGCCCTGTCCATCAACACGGCCTTCGCCGCTGAAAGCACTTATGTCGAACACCAGACCCAAGGGTTTCTCAACGCCCTGGCAGCAGGCGGCGGCAAGCCGCTTGAGCAGCTGAGCCCGAAAGACGCTCGTGCAGTGCTGACCGGTGCGCAACAGTCGGTGAAGGTTGACCTTTCCGGAGTTCAAGTCAGCGACCGCACCATCAAGGTGGCAGGCGAATCCATCGGTTTGAAAATCGTGCGCCCCGCCAACGTCAAAGGTGACTTGCCAGTGTTCATGTTCTTCCACGGTGGCGGCTGGGTGCTGGGCGACTACCCGACTCACGAACGCCTGATTCGTGACCTGGTGGTGAATTCCGGCGCGGTGGCGGTTTACGTCAACTACACGCCGTCTCCGGAAGCGCATTACCCGACTGCGATCAACCAGGCTTACGCCGCGACCAAATGGGTTGCCGAGCATGGCAAGGACATCGGCGTCGATGGCTCACGCCTGGCTGTGGCCGGTAACAGCGTCGGCGGCAACATGGCGGCGGTGGTCAGCTTGATGGCCAAGGAACAGAACACCCCGAAACTGCGCTTCCAGCTGTTGTTGTGGCCGGTGACCGATGCGAAGTTCGATACCGGCTCGTATAACGAATTCGCCGAAGGTCACTTCCTGACCAAAGGCATGATGCAGTGGTTCTGGGACAACTACACCACTAACGCCAGCGAACGTGCGCAGATCCATGCCTCGCCATTGCAGGCCAGCACCGATCAACTGCGCGGCCTGCCGCCAGCGCTGATCCAGACTGCCGGTGCCGATGTGCTGCGTGATGAAGGCGAAGCGTACGCCCGTAAGCTCGACGCCGCTGGGGTCGAAGTGACGGCAGTGCGTTACAACGGGATGGTGCACGATTACGGTCTGCTCAACCCGCTGCATCAGATCCCTGAAGTAAAAGCCGCCATGCGTCAGGCCGGTGCCGAACTTAAAGCGCATCTGAACTGACAGAGCCTCAGCCATAAAAAACGTCGCGATCCGAAAAGGTCGCGGCGTTTCATCGGTTAGGTAATTTTTCGCTGGCTCATCCATCCCATTCGGCGCAGGATTTTCTCGCTGATTTCTCGCCGCTGAAGCGCGGCATGGTGTTCACCGACTTATTAATGGAGATGCTTACCGATGCTTATCCAAATTGAAGAAGGTACTCACGGGGCCAATTGGGTCGTGAAGCTGGACAACTACCCGGTCAAATGTCGAAGTTTGATTGAAGCCAAGGAATTTGCTGACCGAATGGCTTCAAGACTCAACGCACCGCATACTTTTCCAGCGAAAGCTCAGGGCAACTCGGCAAGACAGGCGTCTGCCCAAGCGCGCTGAGCATGTTCGACGTTGTATCAAGCCCGGCTATTGCCGGGCTTCGCGTTTCTGCGACATCCATTTCACACGCCTTTCACGTTTGCGCCCCTAACCTGCAATCACTCCTGTTGAATCCCATTGGCCCGCCGCGTAGCGGGTCTTTTTTTGTCTGCTGTTTGGACACCGGCCCCTTGGGAGCGAGCTTGCTCGCGAATCAGGCGGCTCGGTGGGCCAGATGTACCGCGTCATCGTTCTTCGCGAGCAAGCTCGGCTCCTACAGGTCCAATCCAATTCGTTGGAGCGAGGCTTGCCCGCGAATCAGGCGGCTCGGTGGGCCAGGTGTACCGCGTTATCGTTCTTCGCGAGCAAGCTCGGCTCCCACAGATTAAGTGATTCGTGGGAGCGAGCTTGCTCGCGAAGCTTCGATCCTGATGAAACCGGATCATCGCCTCGCCACCAAGCTGGCTCTTACCAAGTGCTTTTATGCCGCCTTGTTAACCGCCGACAGCTGTTTTTTCAACTCGGCTTTCAAGGCTTCCATCTGCGCGCCGATTTCTTCAAGACGCCCTTTACCGAGCAGTTCCTTGCACTGAGGGAACATCTCGGTTTCTTCTTCCTCGATGTGATGCTCAAGCAGCTCCTTGACCACCTTGACCCGACCGGAAAATTCCGGCGTGCCTGGATCGGTCATTTTCAGATCCGGCAGGACCAGCGAGTCCACGGTGCGGTGCTCTTCCTTGGCTTCGTAATACATGATGTCCTGCTCCTTGCTCCCGGCTTCCTTGAAAGCGGGATAGAGGATTTCTTCCTCAAGCTGGGTATGGATGGTCAGTTCCATTTCCAGCTTGGCCAGCAAATCGGTACGTTTTTTGATCGCGCGGTCGGTGGACTCGCTCAGCTGAGTGAGGATGTCTTTAACGCGCACATGGTCTTGTTCCAACAGCTCGATAGCGTTCATCAGGTTTCTCCGCAAGAGGGCGACTGTATGCGTCGCCTTGATTTTTTAGTTGCTGGTTCAGCTTCAACACTTAAATCGTGTAGCAACTAACAGAGCAGCTTTCATGCCCAAAGTCGGAGAACGATAAACACTAGCCGAATCAACTAATTAGCAAACCGCTGACGGTTTCTACCCATGCAAAATGCATGAACCCGGTACTAGCCTCCCGGCATTTTGCGTTATGTATCTTGCAGACTTTACTATCGGCAAAATTCGGTTAAAACCACTCATCTGAATTGCGGAACTCTAGCTTTGCACACTGGCTCGAAACCTTAGGTCGGAGTTTTATCTCAACCATCCTATGGACCAGGAGTTGATCAATGAGCGGATCCGGAACGAGCATAAAAAAAGCTGCCGTAGTTCTCTTGTCCACCCATAAAAAGCTCGCAACACACGAAATCGTCGTGCATCAGGCGCTCGCAGAAAAGCTCGCCGGGTTGCTCGGTACGCAATTCGAAGGCCTGTATGACAGCGCCATCCATACTCAACCTGGCCTGTATTACGTTCCTTCCGACACGCTGATCGGCAAGCAGGAACACAGCGCGCTGCATATCGACGACGCCAACGACTTGTTCGGCGGGCTGATCTCGCAACCGTTCATGGCCACCAAAGCCATCTCCCATCCGCTTATACCCAACGCCACTGCCAAACCACCCGGCTGGTCCGAGCAGTTTGATGAGCAGACCGCAGACGCGGTGCTGGCCGGTTATACCGTGTTCAACCAACAGGACGCGGATCGCGCCGGGCGGTTGATTCTGGCCAATGGACCGGTGCGCATTAAACCGGTTCTGGCTACGGCGGGTCGCGGACAGATCGTCGCGCACGATGAAACCGAGCTCGACCAGGCCATCGCGCAGCAGGACATGAAGGAAGTCGAAACCTGGGGGCTGGTGCTGGAAGAAGACCTGACCGATGTCGTGACCTTGAGTGTCGGTCAGGTCAGCGTTGCCGGGATCACCGCCAGCTATCACGGCACCCAATGCCTGACTCAGGACAATCACGGTGAAACGGTGTATGGCGGTTCGACGCTGTGGGTCGTGCGCGGCGATTATCAGATGCTGCTCAAAGAACCCCTCGAAGCATCCGTCAGACAAGCCGTCACGCAGGCAATGCGTTATGAGCAGGCGGCCTTTGAGTGTTTTCCGGACTTTATCGCTTCCCGGCGCAATTACGACATTGCCCAAGGCACCAACGGCCAAGGCAAGCGTTGTTCCGGCGTGCTTGAGCAATCCTGGCGCATCGGCGGTGCCAGCGCGGCGGAAGTCGAGGCGTTGCTGGCATTCGCGGCCGATCCCGATCTACAGGCGATTTGCGCCTCCACCCACGAGATCTACGGCCCTACTACGCTTGCGGCAGGGGCCAATGTGCTTTACGAGGGCGACGACCCGGACGTGGGATTCATTACCAAATTCACACAGGTTCAACCTTATGAGCGTCAGCAGTGAAAGCATTGAAATTGCCGTAGATAACCAGTCGATTTCGGGAACAATCCTGACCCCCGGCGCGAAAATCCCCGGCATCCTGTTCGTCCACGGCTGGGGCGGCAGCCAACAGCGTGACCTGGCGCGGGCGAAAAACATTACCGGCCTGGGCTGCGTGTGCCTGACATTCGATTTGCGCGGCCATGAACGCACCCATGAAATGCGCGCCCACGTGTCTCGCGAAGACAGCCTGGCTGATCTGGTCGCCGCTTACGACCGGCTGGTCAGTCATCCGGCCGTGGACGACAGCGCCATCGCCGTGATCGGCAGCAGTTATGGCGGTTATCTGGCAACAATCCTCAGCGGCCTGCGCCCGGTCAAATGGCTGGCCTTGCGGGTGCCGGCGCTGTATTGGGACGCCGACTGGGAGATGCCCAAACAAGAACTGGATCGGGACAAGCTCGCCCACTATCGCCGCTCGGCCGTGACCGCCGCGGACAATCGCGCGCTGGCGGCGTGCAAGGAATTCAAGGGGGATGTGCTGCTCATCGAATCCGAGCAGGACGATTACGTGCCCCACGCCACGCTGATGAGTTATCGCGGCGCGTTCGAACTGGCGCATTCGTTGACGTATCGGCTGGTGGACGGCGCCGACCACGCGCTGAGCAGCGACATCAGCCAAAGCATCTACAGCTCGATGCTGACCAACTGGATCAGCGAAATGGTGATCGGCGCACGTCTGGTGGACTACCCACATCATTCGTCGAAATATTCCTGAGCTATTTCGACCCGGTTTCAGTCACGAAGGCCTTCAGCGAAGGCCTTCGACTTAAACGGACTAGCTGACCGACAACACACCTTCGACACTTTCCGGCTCACCGACACGACTGTCGAAGCCCGGCGTGAGAATCACCTTGCGGCAGTCCTCTTCTTTCTTGTCGAAGATCTTGTAGCCTTTGGCTGCCTCTTCCAGCGACATGCGGTGGGTGACGATCGCTTCGGGATTCAACGCGCCGCTTTCGATGTGTTCCAGCAGCTCCGGCAGATAGCGCTGCACGTGGGTCTGGCCCATCTTGAAAGTCAGGCCCTTGTCGAAGGCATCGCCGAACATGAAGCCATGGATAAAACCTGCGTAGACACCCGGCACGCTCACCGTACCGCCACGACGAACCGCCGCGATGCACTGGCGCAACGCCTTGCCGCTGCTGCCTTCAAGCTTGAGGGTGGCGAGAATGGTTTCCGTGGTGCTGCCCTTGGCTTCGAAACCCACCGCATCGATCACGCCGTCAACGCCGCGCATGCCTGCGGTCTGGCGACTGATGGTATCGGCCGGATCATCGTCATCATCGAAGTTGATCGGGATAACGCCATACGTCGCCTCGGCATAGGCGAGCCGATACGGGTGGTGATCAACCATGAAGATCTTCTCCGCACCCAACATCCGCACGCATGCCGCGCTCAGCAGGCCAACCGGCCCGGCGCCATAAATCGCCACGCTTGAGCCTTTGCCGATGCCGGCATTGAGCACCGCTTGCCAGGCAGTGGGCAGAATATCGGAGAGGAACAGCACCTTTTCGTCAGACAGCGTGCCCGGCACCTTGAACGGCCCGGTATTGCCTTTGGGCACCCGCACGTACTCGGCCTGACCGCCCGGAATCCCGCCGTACAGATGGCTGAAGCCAAACAGTGCAGCCCCAGGTGGAATCGACTTTTTATTCAGAATTGCGCCGCGTCCGGTGTTGGTGGTTTCGCAAGCGGCGAACTGATCCAGCTGGCAGAAGAAACAACTGCCGCAGGCGATCACAAACGGGATTACCACGCGGTCGCCCGGCTGGACCGCTGTTACTTGAGATCCAGCTTCCTCGACAATACCCATGAACTCATGACCAAAAATATCGCCATGCTCAGTGGCCGGAATCTTGCCGCGATACAGGTGCAAATCCGAGCCACAGATGGCGGTTGCGGTGACTTTCAGAATGATATCGTCAGCTTCCTGAATGACCGGATCGGGAACGGTTTCGACCCGGACATCATGGGCTCCGTGATAGGTAAGTGCGCGCATGGAGTTCTCCTGAACAAGTGGCTGTTTGATCATCATCAATTGAAGTACTTGAATCAAAGGAGGCTGCTCGACGAACTAAAGTTCAGGTTCGGGTGCAATAAGTTGACCAGCGGGCGGCAGAGTTACATCCCGCAACGAGGCAGGGTTATTCCTCATACCGTTCAGCCTTTTTCGCTGAACCCGGCGGCCAACTAACCTCCAACGAGTGACACGGCTGCGTGCCGTAATCTGGAGGCTGCTTAGAGCAAGAGGGATTTGCCATGACTGCACACTTCATTAAATTGTTCACTAACCCCGAACATGCATGGCGGGACATTCGCCAGGACGAAAAAGCACCCGCGCCACTATCTGCTGCATCTGCTGCTGTTGGCGTTGATACCCGCGATCAGCCTGTACATCGGCACGACGCAAGTGGGTTGGAGCCTGGCGGAAGGTGAAAAGGTTCGCCTGACCGCGAGCAGCGCGCTGCAGCTGTGCGTGATGCTCTACGTGACCATTCTGATCAGCACGATCATCATGGGCGCGTTCATCCGCTGGATGTCCCGTACGTTCGAGGCGCGGCCGACGCTCAATCAATGCATCGGTTTTGCGGCCTACACCGGTTAGCTACCTCGCTAGTGTCGGGATGCGTCTGAATAGAGCCGCCCCGCCTGGCTGTAAAAACTGCTGTGCGGCAACTGCCGACCGGTAAATACTGAACACATCCCGAAGCACTTTCGGGACGTATTTCCCAGTCGGAGTTGTCATGAATTCTTCTTCCCTGCGCATTTGCGTCGCCGGTGCGGGCGCTATCGGCTGCACGCTCGCCACTCGCATGGCCCTGAGTGGCCAGGCGATCAATGTCTTCGCTCGGGGGGAAACCCTGAGCATCCTGCAACGTGATGGCATTCACTTGAGTGATGTGCACGGCGAGCATCACGTGCGGGTCAATGCCAGCAACGATGCACTCGCCCTGGGCGAACAGGATCTGGTATTTCTCTGCGCCAAAGCTCATTCGCTGAGCAAGATACTGTCACAAATCCAGCCGCTGATCGGCCCGCAGACTGTCGTCGTGCCAGTGGTCAATGGCGTGCCGTGGTGGTACTTCCATGGGGAAGGCGGGCGCTTCGATGGCGAACACGTCGAAGCGGTCGACCCTGGCGGCCTGCTGACGGCGGCGCTGGATCTGAACCAGATCATCGGCTGCGTGGTGTTTATCACCGCTCAATGTCCGAGCCCCGGCGTGGTCAAATCCGACGATCCTTATCGAATCATCTTCGGTGAACTGGATAACAAACTGACGCCGCGTCTCGAACGCGTGCGGGCGCTGATCGAAGCGTCCGGCATCGAGGCGCAAGGCACGGATCGTTTGCGCGATCAGCTGTGGACGAAAATCATCGCCAACCTGACGTCCAATCCAGTGTCGGTGATCACGGGCGCGACCTTGGGACAGATCTACGGCCTGCCGCAGATGCGTGAGCTGGCAATGGGTATGTTTCAGGAGGCGATGCTGGTCGCCACGACCTATGACGCCAGCGTGAGCAT
The DNA here is from genome assembly GCF_038096165.1 of Pseudomonas sp. G.S.17. NCBI lineage: Bacteria > Pseudomonadati > Pseudomonadota > Gammaproteobacteria > Pseudomonadales > Pseudomonadaceae > Pseudomonas > Pseudomonas viridinivis. The sequence goes on along the minus strand of NZ_CP151076.1, from coordinate 969,915 downwards.
GGACCGTGAGACGTTTATTCGCTTTGGCGCAAGCATGGGCGCGGTGCGTACTTCCATGCGGCAAGACTTCGAAAAAGGCCTGCCGCTGGAGCTGGCCGCGATAGGCGACGCCGTACTGGAACTGGCCGAACGCGCCAACGTGCCAATGCCCATAACCCGCAGCATTCTGACCCTGGCGCATTTTTGTGCGGGAAAGGTGTAGGCCGGCGCCCGACCTACAACCGTGGGAGCGAGCTTGCTCGCGAAGTGGCCGGTGCAATCGACGCAATCTTTATCGCTTGCACCGACGCCCTCCCGGATAAATCCGGTCCTACAATTGGCGCACTCCAATCGCAGCGGCGTTGAACAAGGCAGGTCCGTGGGAGCGAGCTTGCTCGCGAAGAGGCCGGTGCACTCGACGCAATCTTTATCGCTTGCACCGACGCCCTCCCGGATAAATCCGGTCCTACAATTGGCGCACTCCAATCGCAGCGGCGTCGAACAAGGCAGGTCCGTGGGAGCGAGCTTGCTCGCGAAGTGGCCGGTGCAATCGACGCAATCTTTATCGCTTGCACCGACGCCTTCCCGGATAAATCCGGTCCTACAATTGGCGCACTCCAATCGCAGCGGCGTTGAACAAGGCAGGTCCGTGGGAGCGAGCTTGCTCGCGAAGTGGCCGGTGCAATCGACGCAATCTTTATCGCTTGCACCGACGCCTTCCCGGATAAATCCGGCCCTACAATTGGCGCACTCCAATCGCAGCGGCGTTGAACAAGGCAGGTCCGTGGGAGCGAGCTTGCTCGCGAAGTGGCCGGTGCAATCGACGCAATCTTTATCGCTTGCACTGCCCACTTCGCGAGCAAGTTCGCTCCCACAGATTGACCGCGTTCCAAAGGCGGGAAGCACCCGATCAGGTAATCGGCGCGGGGTTGAACAGGGTAATGTCGTTGTGCAAACGATAATGCTCGGTCCAGGTTTTCTTTTTGCCGCTGGCCACATCCAGATAGAAGTGGAACAGCTCCCAACCGAGGTCTTCGATGCTGGCGCGGCCTGTGGCGATGCGACCTGCGTCGATATCGATCAGGTCCGGCCAGCGCTGAGCGAGCTCAGTACGGGTCGACACCTTGACCACCGGCGCCATGGCCAGACCGTAAGGCGTGCCGCGTCCGGTGGTGAACACGTGCAGGTTCATCCCGGCCGCCAGTTGCAAAGTGCCGCAGACGAAATCGCTCGCCGGCGTCGCACAGAAAATCAGGCCTTTGCGCTTGAACCGCTCACCAGGGCCAAGCACCCCGTTGATCGCGCTGCTGCCGGATTTGACGATCGATCCCAGGGACTTCTCGACGATGTTCGACAACCCGCCCTTCTTGTTGCCCGGCGTGGTGTTGGCGCTGCGATCCGCTTCGCCCTTGGCCAGATAGCGATCGTACCAGTCCATTTCGCGAACCAGTTCTTCGGCCACTTCCTGCGACTCGGCGCGTGCGGTAAGCAAGTAGATCGCGTCACGCACTTCGGTGACTTCGGAAAACATCACCGTGGCACCGGCGCGCAGCAGCAGGTCCGAGGCGTAACCCAAAGCCGGGTTGGCGGTAATGCCGGAAAACGCATCGCTGCCGCCGCACTGCATGCCCAGAATCAACTCGGAGGCCGGCACGGTTTCGCGACGGCGCAGGTCGAGTTTCTTCAGGCGGGTTTCGGCCAGTTCCATGATCTGCTCGATCATTTCGTTGAAGCCGTGACTGGAATCCTGCAGGCGATACAGCCATGGATCAGTAAGATCCACCGAGCTGTCGCCTTCGTGCATCACCTGCCCGGCCTGCAACTTCTCGCAGCCCAAGCTGATGACCAATGCTTCGCCGCCCAGGTTCGGGTTGCGGGCCAGATTGCGTACGGTACGAATCGGGATGTACGCGTCGGTGGCGGTAATGGCGACGCCGCAGCCGTAGCTGTGGGTCAGCGCCACTACGTCGTCGACGTTCGGGTATTTGGGCAGCAACTCCTCACGGATGCGCTTGACCGCATGGTCCAGCACACCGGTCACACACTGCACGGTGGTGGTGATGCCGAGAATGTTGCGCGTGCCGACGGTGCCGTCGGCGTTGCGATAACCCTCGAAGGTGAAACCTTCCAGCGGCGCCTGCTTTTGCGGCACCGCGTCAGACATCGGCAAGCTGTCCAGCGCGGGGGCTGAAGGCATGCGCAGCTGATCTTCCCTGACCCAACTGCCCCGTGGAATTGGCTGCAAGGCATAACCAATGGTATGCCCGTAACGGATAATCGGCTCGCCCTCGGCGATATCGACAGTGTTGACCTTGTGGCTCTGCGGTACGTTGTCGATGGTCACCAGGCCATTGTCGAACTCGGTGCCGGCTGGCACACCCTGGTCGTTGACCACCACGACCACGTTATCCAGCTCATGCAGCCGGATGTAACGTGGCGAATCGGCATGTTGAATCAGGTTCATCACGGTTTCCTCAGGATTTAGCTTGAGAAAGGTCGCTGGCGTTTTCGCCAATCAGTGGCCCCTTTGGAGGCTCTTTCAATTCAACGCGTTTGATCTCTCCCACGATGAAAATGTAGCTGAACACTGCCACGACGGCATTGGCACCCACGAACACCAGAGCCCATTTGAACGAGCCGGTGGTGCTGATGATGTAGCCAATCACGATTGGGGTAGTGATCGATGCAATGTTACCGAACATGTTGAACAGGCCGCCGCTCAAACCGGCAATCTGTTTCGGCGAAGCGTCGGACATGACGGCCCAGCCCAATGCGCCCACGCCTTTACCGAAGAACGCCAAAGCCATGAAGCCCACGACTACCCATTCGATATCAACATAGTTGCACGCGACGATGGAAGTCGACAGCAGCAGGCCACCAATGATCGGTGCCTTGCGGGCGAAAGTCAGCGAATGGCCCTTGCGCAGCAGGTAGTCGGAAATGATCCCGCCCAACACGCCGCCGATAAAGCCGCAGATCGCCGGCAAGGACGCGATGATGCCGGCCTTGAGGATGGTCATGCCGCGCTCCTGAACCAGATACACCGGGAACCAGGTCAGGAAGAAGTAGGTGATGCCGTTGATGCAGTATTGGCTCAGGTAGATGCCGAGCATCATGCGGTTGGTCAGCAGTTGACGAATGTAGTCCCATTTCGGGCCTGATTTGCTGCCTTTGACCTTGTCCTGATCCATGTCGACCATGCCGCCGTTGTTGGCGATGTGATCGAACTCTTCCTTGTTGATGCGTGGGTGTTCGCGGGGACTGTAGATGACTTTCATCCAGATCATCGAGAACACGATGCCGATCGAACCCATCACGATGAACACATGCTGCCAGCCGTAGGTGTAGACGATCCAGCCCATCAGCGGTGCGAACAGCACAGTGGCAAAGTATTGCGCGGAGTTGAAGATGGCGGATGCCGTACCGCGTTCAGCGGTCGGGAACCAGGCTGCCACGATGCGCGCGTTGCCAGGGAAGGATGGCGCTTCGGCCAGACCTACCATGAAACGCAGCAGGAACAGCAGGACGATGGCGCTCGAAACACCGAACTCACCGACATAGCCTTGCAGCACGGTGAACATCGACCAGGTGAAAATGCTCAGGGCGTAGACTTTCTTCGAACCGAAGCGGTCGAGCAGCCAGCCACCAGGGATCTGACCGGCCACATAAGCCCAGCCAAACGCAGAGAAGATAAAACCGAGTGTTACGGCGTCGATTCCGAGGCTTTTTTGCAGGCTGGAACCGGCGATAGCGATGGTGGCTCGGTCGGCGTAGTTGATCGTGGTCACCAGGAACAGCATGAGCAGGATCAAATAGCGGACGTGAGTCGGCTTGGTTTTTAGCATGTGTGTGTGAACTCCCACTAATTATTTTTTTACGCGGGTGAAACTGTTTTTTTATGTGCTGCTTACGCCTGCCGGCCCCTTAGGCGATATCGCTCATAGCGAATCGTCCTACCCACAGTACAAACGCGTCCTTACGATCCATGCTGCTGGCAAACACCCAAGGGCAAAAAACCGCTGATCGCTCAGCGGTTGATTACCTGTGGATTTGTTACTGCTTACCCTGCTTGTCCATCAGGGCTGCGAGCATTTCGTACTCTTCGCCAGTCAGGTCAGTCAGTGGAGTCCGCACCGGACCTGCGTCATAGCCAGCGATTTTGGCGCCGGCCTTGACGATGCTCACGGCATAACCGGATTTGCGGTTACGAATATCCAGGTATGGCAGGAAGAAGTCGTCGATCATTTTGCCAACAGCAACGTGATCGTCCTTGGCGATAGCGTGGTAGAAGTCCATCGCCAGTTTCGGTACGAAGTTGAATACCGCAGACGAGTAAACCGGTACGCCCAGTGCTTTGTAAGCAGCGGCGTAGACTTCAGCGGTCGGCAAGCCGCCCAGGTACGAGAAGCGATCGCCGAGGCGACGACGGATCGAAACCATCAGTTCGATATCGCCCAGGCCATCTTTGTAACCGATCAGATTCGGGCAACGCTCGGCCAGCTGTTCCAGCAGCGGAGCAGTCAGGCGGCAAACGTTACGGTTGTAGACGATAACGCCGATCTTGACCGATTTGCACACCGCTTCAACGTGGGCGGCAACGCCGTCCTGGCTGGCTTCAGTCAGGTAATGGGGCAGCAGCAACAAACCCTTGGCACCCAGACGCTCGGCTTCTTGCGCATATTCGATAGCCTGGCGGGTAGAACCGCCAACACCGGCAAGAATCGGCACGCTGGTAGCGCAGGTATCGACCGCAGTCTTGATCACTTCGGAGTATTCGCTGGCTGCCAGGGAGAAAAACTCACCTGTACCGCCGGCCGCGAACAAAGCGCTGGCGCCGTATGGGGCCAACCACTCAAGACGTTTGATGTAGCCAGCGCGATGGAAGTCGCCCTGAGCATTAAAATCGGTAACCGGGAAGGACAGCAGACCGTGGGAAAGGATGGACTTCAGTTCTTGTGGATTCATTATTCGAACACCCTAGGGAAGCAAAAAAAGTGAATGGATCATCAGTCCTGCGCTGATGTCGTAAGTCATCGTACAACTGAAAATAAGATGACTCAACAGGGATTTAGAGATTTTTGCTTCAGCGGTCAATGACGGCTGGATGAAGCCCGCAGGAATGGGGCTTGGCGGGTTTTGGTATAGAACGAAAGTCGTACGACGTCTTTGGATGCCTGGACGGCTGACACTGCACGGATTCGTAGGACCGGCTTCAGCCGGGAGAGCGCGCTCCCGGCTGAAGCCGGTCCTACGTCATGGCACCTTGTCTTCTCAAGCCCGCTGCGATTCAGCCTCTTCATGGGCGTGGCGCAAGCGTTCGCGGCTGTTGGTCAGGTGCAGGCGCATGGCGGCGCGGGCGGCGTCCGAGTCCTGGCGGGCGATTGCGTCGTAAATCTCCTCGTGTTCCCGGCTGAGGCGATTCATGTAGTGCTGTTGATCGTCATGAGCCAGGCGTGCCGAGTTCAAGCGCGTGCGCGGAATGATGCTGGTGCCCAGGTGGGTCATGATGTCGGTGAAATACCGATTGCCCGTAGACAGCGCGATGTGCAAATGGAACTGAAAGTCCGACGCCACGGCATCACTGGCATGTGCAGCGCTTTCGTTCAACGCATCCAGCGCGTTGCGCATGGCCAGCAACTGCTCGTCCGTACGACGTTGCGCGGCCAGGCCGGCAGATTCCACCTCCAGGCTGATGCGCAATTCGAGGATCGCCAGCACATCACGCAAGGTAACGATGGTGGCGGGATCGATGCGGAAACCGCTCGGGCTCGGCGTATCCAGCACAAAGGTGCCGATGCCATGCCGGGTTTCGACCAGGCCCGACGCCTGCAGGCGCGAAATCGCTTCGCGCACCACCGTGCGGCTGACGCCCTGCTCTTCCATGATCGCCGACTCGGTCGGCAACTTATCCCCACGCTTGAGCTGTCCGCTGCGAATTCGCTCAGACAATTCAGTGACCAGCTCTTGCGCCAGGCTACGGTGCTTTCTGCGGGCGCGAGGCGGAGCGCTTTGATTTTCCATATCCAACATCAATCTCACGGCAGTTAAGGGAACAATGATAGCTCACGGCGTTGTACGATCACATGCGTAAAAACGACTCGACCTGCAACATATCTATACAACCGCTTCAGGATGCGGCTGTTCGAGCAGTTGCCCGCCCTCAATACGCAAGTGACGGCGATGAAAACGCTTGAGACTGCTGCGATGACCAATGCTCAACAGGGTCACGCCCGGCAATTCATCGATCAGCGCCTGATACAGCGCAGCCTCGTCTTCTTCATCCATGGCCGAAGTCGCCTCATCCAGATACAACCAGCGCGGCGCGAACAACAATGCCCGGGCAAATGCCACGCGCTGCTGTTCACCCGGTGACAACATCCGTTGCCAGTGATTACTTTCATCCAGACGCGGAATCAGATGGCTCAAGCGGCAGGTTTGCAGAATCTCGGCAAAGCGCTCGGCGGGGTAAACGTCGCTGGCCTGTGGATAACTTAACGCGTCGCGCAAGGTACCGATAGGCAGATAAGGCTTTTGCGGCAAGAACAGATAGCGTTCCGCCGGCACGACCAACTGGCCATGGCCATCATTCCACAAGCCACCCAACGCCCGCAGCAACGTGCTTTTGCCGCTGCCGGACCGCCCGCTGAGCATGACGTGCTCACCCGCAGCGATACTCAAATTGGCATTGCTCAGCAATTGCCGACCCGCACCGAGCTGCAAGCCCAGGCCTTTCAAGCTCAAGGCATCGCCGTCGTGACGAATATCGAAGGCTGGCTCGCGTTGTTCGTTCTTGGCCATGGCCTGGCGGAAACTCAGCAAACGATCACAGGTCGCGCGCCAGGAAGCCAGCGTGGTGTACGCGTCGATAAACCAGCTGAAGTTCTCCTGCACGTTGCCGAATGCCGAGTTGATCTGCATCAGGCCGCCCAGCTCGATCTTGCCCGCGAAGTAACGCGGCGCGGCGACGACAAAGGCGAAGATTATGGCGATCTGCGAATAGCCAGCAGTGAAGAACGTCAGGCGCTTCTGCACTTTCATGATCGTCCAGAAATTCCCCCAGACCATGCCGAATCGTGAACTCAGGCGCTCATTCTCGTTGGGCTCGCCGTTGGACAGCGCAATGCTTTCGGCATTTTCCCGCACCCGAACCAGGGCGAAACGCAGGTCAGCTTCGTAGCGTTCCTGTTGGTTGCTGAGCAGGATCAGCCGCCGGCCGATCAGGTGCGTCAGCCAGCTGCCCGCCACTGCATACACCAAAGCCGCCCAGAACATATAGCCAGGAATAGTGATGCCGAACAATTCGATACTGCCGGAAACGCCCCACAGGATGATGGAAAACGAAACCAGGCTGACCACTGTGCGCATCAGCCCCAAACCCAGCGACAAGGTGCTGGTGGTGAACTGATCCAGATCCTGGGACAGGCGTTGGTCAGGGTTATCGGTATAACCGCCCTGCTCCAGCTGGTAGTAATTCTTGTGACTGAGCCATTTGGCGAAATGCTGCTCGGTCAGCCAGCGCCGCCAGCGAATGGTCAGCATTTGCGTGAGATACAGCCGGTAAACCGCACTCAGAATGCCCACCGCAGCGATCCCGCAGAAATACAGAATCTGCTGGGTGAAGGCTTCCAGGTCTTTCTTTTCCAGCGCGTTATAAAAGTCGCGATACCAGCTGTTGATCACCACCGAAATGGCGACGCTGAACAGCGAAAGGGCAATGACCGCTATCAGCAGAATCCAGGCCAGGCCCTTTTCTTCACTGCGCCAGTAAGGGGTCGTGAGTTTCCATACTCGCGAAAAAAAAGCACCTTCAACGCTGTCATTGACCGTTGAATATTCGGCATTGCGGCTCATGGGTGATGTCTCGGCTTCAATTGAAGTTCAGCGTTCGGGATCAACCTGAACGCTCGACACGATCATCCTTGAATGGTTTTTGCTTTGACTCAGCGACGCACCGGGCGCTTCTGCAACTTGCGCTGCAAGGTGCGTCGATGCATGCCCAGCGCGCGGGCCGTGGCCGAAATATTGCCTTCATGCTCGGTCAGGACGCGCTGAATGTGTTCCCACTGCAAACGGTCCACCGACATCGGGTTTTCCGGCACCAGGGTATCCAGATCGGAATGCCGGGAAAGCAGCGAGGCCAACACGTCGTCGGCATCTGCCGGTTTGCACAGGTAATTGCACGCGCCGCGCTTGATCGCCTCCACGGCGGTGGCAATGCTCGAGTAACCGGTGAGGATCACCACGCGCATGTCCGGGTCCAGCTCCAGCAGCTTGGGCAGCAGAACCAGACCGGAATCGCCGTCCATCTTCAAGTCCAGCGCGGCAAACTCGGGAATGTCCGCCTGCGCCAGAGCCAGGCCTTCTTCGGCGGAACCTGCGGTACTCACGCGAAAGCCGCGACGGCTCATGGCTCGGGCCATCACTCGGGTAAAGGTCGCATCATCGTCAACCAGCAACAGATGCGGCAGCTCTTCGCCTTCAACCTGGATTTCGTCACTCATCTATGTCTCCTCGGGCATCACGGGGCAGACGCAGCTCAGTGAGCGTGCCGCCTTCTTCATGACTGTAGAGTTTTACCGAGCCGCCTGCGCGGGTCACGCTGGCTTTGCTCAGGAAAAGGCCCAGGCCGAAGCCTTTGCCCTTGGTGGTAAAGAAAGGTTTACCGATTTGTTCGGCAATGGCCAGCGGCACCCCTGCGCCGTGGTCGCGAATACTGATGCAGATTTCTTCTACGTCCCAGCCCAGACTGACTTCCAGCCCTTCCGGGCAGGCATCGGCGGCGTTGTTCAGCAGGTTAAGCAACGCTTGGGTCAAGTCCGGCGGCGGCGCAAGCATGGGCGCTGTATCGGTGCCCAGCAACAGAAAACGATAACTGGCTTCCGGGCGCATCAAGTGCCAGCGGTTGAGGGCTTCATCCAGCCAGTGCGTCACCGCCTGCTTTTCCACCGCCAGACGTCGATTGGCCTCGGAAGCGCGGACCAGTTGCTGCAAGGTCAACTTGCACTGTTTGACCTGCTCCTGCAGCACCGCCAGATCGTCCTGCAACGCCGGATCGTGATGATCCTGGCGCATCTCTTTAAGCAGCACACTCATGGTCGACAGCGGCGTGCCCAACTCATGCGCCGCGCCCGCCGCCTGGGTCGCCACGGCGAGCAATTGTTGATCGCGTAAACCCTCTTCGCGGCGCTCGGCACGCAGTTGCTCCTGGCGGCGCAGCTCTTCGGCCATTTTCGCCGCGAAGAAGGTGATCACCGCAGCCGCCAGAGCGAAACTCAGCCACATGCCGTAAACCTGCAGGTTTTCCCGCGCAATGGGCAGCGTGTCCAACGGATAGAACTGCACCAGCAGCAAGGTGTACGCGGCCAGTGCGATACCGGAAAGAATCAGCGAAAAACGCCATGGCAGCGTCACCGCAGCGATGGTCAGCGGCACCAGATAATAAGAAACAAACGGATTGGTCGAACCGCCGGAGTAGTACAGCAGCGCGCTATGGATCAGCAGGTCGAAAGCTAGCTGCACGGCATATTCCAGCTCGGTCACCGGCAGCGAAGTGCGCAGCCGAACGGCGGTCAGGACACACCAGACCATGGAAAAGCCAAGGGTAATAGCCAGTTGCATCCAGGGTAGCGGCAACAAGTGAAACAGGTAGGCAATCCCCACCGATCCAGCCTGCGCGGCCAGCACCAGCATGCGGATAAGCGTCAGACGCCAGAGGTTCTGGCGAGTAGCGGACAACAATTGAACGGGGGCGAGCATGAGCTCTCCTGATGAGTGCTCCAGGCGAATCGGAGCGAGTATAACCAGCCACAGGTGAAAACTGCGAAAAGTGAGGCATCTTTCATTTGGCGAAGGGGGGAGCAAGCCTGCTTGCGAAGGCAATGTTTCAGACCCGAAGAACGTGATGAATATAAATACGTCTTCGCGAGCAAGCTCGCTCCCACGGAACATGTGTTTATTCAACAGAGTTGGCGGGGCCTGTTGAGAGGAACCTGCCCCCGCTTTCACAGTCTGATAGCTTTGCGTCTCAGCTCGACCACACCTCCATAAAAGGAAGTTTCCATGTTCAGCCTTCGTCCAACTGCCGCCCTCCTCGCCCTCGGCGTCGCTGCCCTGTCCAGCGTTTCAGCCATGGCTGAAGACCTCCGTTACAATCAGATTTCCGTGCGCGCCGAAGTCGACCAGGAAGTCGCGCGTGACTTGATGAACGTCACGCTGTACAGCGAGGCGCAGAACACCGATCCGGCCAAACTCGCCGCTGAAATCACCGAAACCCTGAACAAGGCACTCGCGCAGGCGCGGCAGGTTAACGGCGTGACGATCCGCCAGGGCAATCGCAGCAGTTATCCGGTCTATGACGACAAAGGGCAGAAGATCACCGGCTGGCGTGAACGTGCCGAGCTGCGTCTGGAAAGCGCCGATTTCGCGGCACTGTCCAAACTCACCGGCGAGATGCTCGGCGACATGAAAATGGGCGGCATGGACTTCTCCATTGCCAAGCCAACCCGCAAAGCCAGCGAAGATGTGTTGCTCAAGGATGCCGTGACAGCGTTCCGCGCGCGGGCACAGCTGTTGACCGAAGCGCTGGGCGGCACGGGCTACAAAGTGATCCACCTGAATTTCAATACTTCGGGCTATCCGCAGCCGTATCTGCGCGCACCGGTCATGATGATGAAGGCCGAACGCTCTGACGCAGCGCCAACGCCGGATGTCGAAGCCGGCACCAGCCAGGTCACGGTCACCGCCGACGGCGTGATTGAAGTCGCCATTCCCTGATTGACCCTGGCGGCAACTATGGTTGCCGCCATTTCCTGTACGTCCCGCCGACACGTCGCAACACCTGCGTTCCTTCCCCCTACACGCTTTGCCGACCGATCTGATTCCGCCATTTTTCTCAGGCCGTAAACTCACACCCCGCTACACCCACATTCATTTTTATGTGCACGTCGCTGACAGTCGCCTGCGACTGCACGCTTGCGCTCACTCCAGAGGAATCACGGATGAATCCTTCGCAAACACTTGTTGATAACAACACAGCCGTCGAACCCCTGCCCGTGGCACTGCGCTTCGAAGCAGGCAAAGGCGACCCTGTAACAGCCACCCACGGTGCAATCGAAGCAGTGCTTGGCAAGCTCGATCTCACTGCGTTTCAGATCCGCGCCATTTATTACGGCAACTGGCTGCGGGATTACTCCCAACTGCTCGACCCGAAACTGGTTCGCGCTGTTGGCACGCCGAAAAACTTCCCGGACGTGTTGTCCCGAGAGGCCTTGACCAAGATCGTCGATGTGCTGGCGGTCCGGGAATTCACCGGCCTGATGGCAATTGATCGGCAGCAATTTACCGTGACGCCCGAGAAACTTGGCGTTTACCGGCCCAGCGAACACCTCGACAACCCCAAACCCGCCAACGACAAACCCACCGATCCGAAAAACATCGACGCGGATTTCGAAGACTGGGTCGCGCCTGATGATGCTTCGCTGCAAGTCGACCCTGAAACGTCGATGAAGCGCTATTTGCAGCGTGGTGTGGACTTCATGACCGCCGAGCTGAACCTTGCGCGCGAGGCGGGTCCGCAATCCGCCGATGGCTTGCAGGCCTTCGGTTCCGCACTGCATGTCCTGGAGGACTTCTTCGCCCATTCCAACTTCGTCGAACTCAGCCTGAGAAAGGTGGGCTATGACGACGTGCTGCCATGGACCTCCAAGGCCGACTGCAAGCATGGTTTGCCCCTGGTGACCGGCACTTTTGGCGGCAGCGATATCATCGGCAGTCTGGCGGCACCGCTGGGCAAGATCCTGTTCTCTACCGACGACAAACCCTTCGAAGCGACAAAACCCGGCGTGCGCTATGAGCGCGACCAGATCCTGCAAATCCTGCTCAGTGAACATCCGGACCCGCGTTTGTATGAGGCACATGAGGCATTTTTGACCGCGCGCGATAAATGGGCCGGCCTGGGGTTTGCCAGCCAGGTCGAACAGATACTCAACATCATCGTTACGCCGGGCAGAATCGTTGGCAACGCTGTCGGCACCGCCATGCAAGGCTTGACCACCTTGTTCGGCAACAGCGTTGGCGATGGACAAACCAGCTGGGGTGATGACCCCCACACCAGCGGCTCGACAAACCCGTCCCACTCTCAGCTGTCCAAGGACCATGCCGAACATCCGCCGCATCAGCTTGCAGCACTGCTTGCAGAAAATGCCGTACTTCGCGTCGGGCAGGCAATGGCGGGGCATTGGGAACAAAAGCCCGAAGTTCAAGACCCTGCGCAAGCAGCCGCGCACTACTTTACCCACCCTATGGACAGTGACTGGCAGGACGCACTGGTACGCGAATGGGCGAACAACAATCCCGCCCTTGTGAAGCGCGCAACCAGCAAAAGCGAGCTGGAAAACATCAGCAAAGAAGTGCTGGAAAGCGCCAACAAGGCGATTGAGCGATTCAAAAACGAAAGCAGCACTTTCCTGAGTAAATTCTTCGAAATCAATTCAGCCAAAGATGTGTGGGACCTTCTCTTCGGCAAGTAGAGACGCCGGCAGAGCAACATCAAGATGTTTGTGGGAACCCGCGCTGTGCGGCACTATCCGATGCCTATCGTTTGTCGAAATTCAGGCACGGCTATTGCCGCACTTCGCGAGGACTCCATGACACCGACGCTCTTCAAACCGCTGTTGCTGACTACCGCGCTGCTGGCTTGCGCGCCCTTTGCCCAAGCCGCCAGCACCCTTGTGTATTGCTCGGAAGCCAGCCCCGCAGGCTTCGATCCGAGCCAGTACACCAGCGGCACGGATTTCGATGCGTCCGCCGAAACAGTGTTCAATCGCCTGACGCAATTCAAGCGTGGCGGCACTGAAGTCGAGCCAGGGCTGGCAACCCGCTGGGATGTTTCCAGCGACGGCCTGACGTACACCTTTCACCTGCGCCCCGGCGTGAAGTTCCACACCACCGATTACTTCAAGCCAAGCCGGGATTTCAACGCCGACGACGTACTGTTCACTTTCAATCGGCTGCTGGATGCCAACCAGCCGTTTCGCAAGGCTTACCCGTCCGAGTCGCCCTATTTCACCGACATGGACATGAACAAAACCATCAAGAGCGTGACAAAGGTCGACGACCAGACCGTCACGTTCAACCTGAACAACATTGACGCCGCTTTCGTGCAGAACCTGGCGATGAGCTTTGCCTCGATCCAGTCCGCCGAATACGCCGACCAGTTGCTCAAGCAGGGCAAGGCCGAAGAGATCAACCAGAAGCCGATTGGCACCGGCCCGTTCGTGTTCAAGCGTTATCAGAAGGACACGCAGATTCGCTACGACGCCAACAAGGCGTACTGGAAACCCGAGGACGTCAAACTCGATCACCTGATTTTCTCGATCAACAGCGACGCTGCCGTGCGGTTGCAGAAGCTCAAGGCCGGCGAATGCCAGGTCAGCGGTTATCCGCGCCCGCAAGACATCGAACTGATGCAGAAAGACCCGAACCTCAAGGTGTTGAGCCAGCCCGGCTTCAACCTGGGATTCCTGGCTTATAACGTGACCCACGCGCCACTGGATCAACTCAAGGTGCGTCAGGCGCTGGACATGGCCATCGACAAGCCGGCGATCATCAAGGCGGTTTACCAGAGCGCCGGCCAATTGGCCGAGAACGCCATCCCGCCGGGCCAGTGGAGCTACGACCCAACCGTAAAAGACGCGCCATACGACCCGACCAAGGCCAAAGAGCTACTCAAGGAAGCCGGCATCGCGCCAGGCACCCAGATCAACCTGTGGGCCATGACCGTCCAGCGCGCGTCGAACCCCAACGCACGCATGTCGGCGCAGATGATTCAGGCCGACTGGTCGAAGATCGGCATCAAGGCCAACATCGTCAGTTATGAATGGGGCGAATACATCAAGCGCGCCAAGGCGGGCGAGCACGACGTGATGATCTACGGCTGGACGGGCGACAATGGCGATCCGGACAACTGGCTCGGCGTGTTGTACAGCTGCGCGGCGGTCAAGGGCAGCAACTACGCCAAATGGTGTGATCCGGCCTACGACAAACTGGTGCAACAGGCCAAGCTGACCACCAATCGCGACGAGCGAATCAAGCTTTACCAACAGGCCCAGCACATTCTCAAGGCCCAGGTGCCGATCACGCCGATTGCCAATTCCAAGGTCTTCCAGCCGATGCGCAAGGAAGTCCAGGACTTCAAATTGAGCCCGTTCGGCCTGACACCTTTTTATGGGGTCAGCCTGAGCCAATAAGCCGGACCAATCCAAAATATTGGTAACACTCGCGCGCTAACCGGGTGCAATCACCACGATCGGTTGCGCGCAGTTGGTGCGTAAAACATTCCCGATTGCGACGCGCAAACGATCAAATGCGCCAATAATTATACTTTTGCGACATTCGTGTACGCTCGTGCCACACATTGTGTCTTCTTTGACGTCAGGATCTTGCTTTGGGTATGGCCCCTGCATAACTATCACTCAGGTCTGACTCACAAGGTCATTCCCTCTCTTAAAAAATGACAACAACTGAGGCCACCATGCTCAAACAAGCGGTCATTCCGTTTCTACTCAGCGCAGGTTTGCTTGCTGCAGCTCCTTTCGCCCAGGCAGCATCGAACCTTGTGTTCTGCTCCGAAGGCAGCCCGGCCGGTTTCGACCCAGGCCAGTACACCACTGGTACTGACTTCGACGCAGCGGCAGAAACCATTTTCAACCGTTTGAGCCAGTTCGAACGTGGCGGTACCGCAGTTGTGCCAGGTCTGGCCACCAGCTGGGATATCTCTCCCGACGTGCTGACCTACACCTTCCATTTGCGTGAAGGCGTCAAGTTCCACACCACGCCTTACTTCAAGCCTACCCGCACGTTCAATGCCGATGACGTGCTGTTCACGTTCAATCGCATGATTGACAAGGATATGCCGTTCCGCAAAGCGTACCCGACCGAATTCCCGTACTTCACCGACATGGCCATGGACACCAACATCGCCAAGATCGAAAAAGTCGACGACCACACGGTCAAGTTTGTCCTGAAAACCGTTGATGCTGCGTTCATCCAGAACATGGCAATGAGCTTTGCCTCTATTCAGTCCGCTGAATACGCTGCGCAATTGCTCAAGGAAGGCAAGGCTGCGGACATCAACCAGAAGCCGATCGGCACTGGCCCGTTCGTGTTCAAGAGCTACCAGAAAGACTCCAACATCCGCTACACCGGCAACAAGGATTACTGGAAGCCTGAAGACGTGAAGATCGACAACCTGATCTTCGCTATCACCACCGACGCGTCGGTACGTGCGCAAAAGCTGAAGAAAGGCGAATGCCAGATCACTGCTTACCCACGTCCAGCCGACCTTGCGCCACTCAAGGCCGACAAAGAGCTGAAGATGCCGGATCAGGCAGGCTTCAACCTGGGTTACATCGCCTACAACACGATGGACAAGATCAAGGGTGACGACAAGCCAAACCCTCTGGCCATCAAGGAAGTACGTCAGGCGCTGGACATGGCCGTGAACAAGCAAGGCATCATCGATGCCGTGTATCAGGGCGCGGGCCAACTGGCTGTAAATGCCATGCCGCCGACCCAATGGTCGTATGACACCACCATCAAAGATGCTCCGTTTGATGTTGAAAAAGCCAAGGCGCTGCTCAAGCAGGCGGGCGTCAAGGAAGGTACCGAAATCACCCTGTGGGCGATGCCGGTTCAGCGTCCTTACAACCCGAACGCCAAGTTGATGGCCGAAATGCTCCAGTCCGACTGGAAGAAGATCGGTATCAACGCCAAGATCGTCAGCTATGAATGGGGCGAGTACATCAAGCGCGCCAAGGCTGGCGAAAACGGCGCCATGCTGATTGGCTGGAGCGGCGACAATGGTGATCCGGACAACTGGCTCGGCACCCTGTTTGGCTGTGATGCCGTCAACGGCAACAACTTTGCCAAATGGTGTGACAAGCCGTTCGATACCTTGATCCACCAGGCCAAGGAAACTCCGGATCAGGCCAAGCGCACCGAACTGTACAAACAGGCGCAACACCTCCTCAAGGAAGCCGTACCGATGACGCCTATCGCGCACTCGACGGTTTACCAGCCTATGCGTACCTCCGTTCAGGACTTCAAGATCAGCCCGTTTGGTCTGAACTCCTTCTACGGCGTCAGCGTTAGCGGCAAGTAACAATGATGTAATTGCGCCACTACTGTGGCGCAATTACATTTATCAGCCGTTAAGAGAAAGTTATTCGACAAGTGGCAATTTGTTTCCATATGGAAATTTCCTACTTTATAGACGACTTATTCCTACGAACTGCGTCGGCATAATTTCCATTTACTGTATTGGCTGACCGACATACCTTCGACGCCGGCAGTAATTGCCATTACCCCTATAAAAACAATCAGGAAGAATTCCGGATTGGAGTTTTCCTTTTGTCAGCGATTAACGATGGACGATTTCAGTTCGTCCCGCGTTCGTTGCTCACTCGTTGAAGGATAAGGAGCATCATGAATAAAAATATCGTCATGGCGTCAGTGTTCGGGCTTGGCCTGGCCAGCGCACCGTTCGCCCAGGCCGCCAGCAGCCTGGTGTTCTGCTCTGAAGGCAGCCCCGCCGGTTTTGACATTGCCCAATACACTTCGGGCACCGACAACGATGCAGCCGAGCCGATCTATAACCGGCTCACCGAATTCGAACAAGGCGGCACCGGCGTGGTTCCGGCGCTGGCGACCAAGTGGGACGTCTCGCAAGACGGTCTGGTCTACACCTTTCACCTGCGCGAAGGGGTGAAATTCCATAGCAATGCCGTTTTCAAACCGAGCCGCGATTTCAATGCGGACGACGTGCTGTTCACCTTCAACCGCATGCTCAAGCCGGATCATCCATTTCGCGTTGCTTACCCGACCGAATTTCCGTACTTCAGCAGCATGGGCCTGAACAAGAACATCAAGTCCGTGGAGAAAACCGCTCCGCTGACCGTGGTCTTCACCCTCAACAAGGTCGATGCCGCTTTCATCCAGAACGTGGCGATGAACTTCGCGTCGATTCTGTCCGCCGAATACGCCGATCAACTGCTCGCTGCCGGCAATATGCGCGATATCAACCAGCAGCCAATCGGTACGGGGCCGTTCGTATTTCAGCGTTATCAGAAAGATTCGCAGATCCGCTACAAGGGCAACAAAGAGTTCTGGGACCCGAGCCGGGTCAAGATCGACCAGCTGATTTTTGCGATCAACACCGACGCTTCGGTGCGCCTGCAAAAGCTCAAGAAGAATGAATGCCAGGTGACGCTCAACCCACGTCCAGCCGACGTTCACGCGCTCAAGGAAGACAAACAACTGAAGGTCATCGAACAAGCTGGTTTCAATCTCGGCTATATCTCGTACAACGTGCGTCATGAACCGTTGGGCAACCTGCAAGTGCGTCAGGCGCTGGATATGGCCGTGAACAAACAGGCCATCATCAACGCCGTCTACCAGGGCGCGGGCCAGCTGGCCGTCAATGCCATGCCGCCGACCCAATGGTCTTACGACGACACCATCAAGGACGCGGGCTACAACCCGGAAAAAGCCAAAGAGCTGCTGCGCGCCGCTGGCATCAAGGAAGGCACCGAGCTGACCCTCTGGGCCATGCCGGTACAGCGTCCGTACAACCCGAACGCCAAGTTGATGGCTGAAATGCTCCAGGCCGATTGGGCCAAGGTCGGCATCAAGGTCAAGATCGTCAGCTATGAATGGGGCGAATACCTCAAGCGCACCAAGAACGGCGAACACGATATCTCGCTGATTGGCTGGACCGGCGACAACGGTGATCCGGATAACTGGCTCGGCACGCTGTACAGCTGCGCATCGATTGGCGGCAACAACTACTCGATGTGGTGCGACGAAAAATACGACGCCCTGGTCAAAGCCGCCGTTGCCACCGCCGACAAGACTCAGCGTATCGACCTGTACAAACAGGCGCAGCAGTACCTGAAGCAGCAAGTGCCGATCACGCCGATTGCACACTCAACGGTCAATCAGCCATTGCGCGCTGAAGTTCAGGGTTTCCACGTCAGTCCGTTCGGTCGCAACAACTTCTCCGGCGTCAGCATCGCCGAATAACTACGTTGATCCATCTGGAGCTCGCTGCCTTTATCGCAGGCGGCGCGCTCCGCTGTTCCAGAGATTCATGTTTTCGATAAAAAAAAGCCGGGCCATAAGTTCGGCGCCTTCAAGCCAGACCAAAAAAACTGGCGTTTATAAGAGCAGTAAAGGGAGCGTCACCGTGAAGAAAGTCAACACCGCTGCATTCGCCTTGTCCATCGCCACCTTGAGCGCAATGGTCCAGGCAGAACCAACCAGCCAGGCATTCGTGCCCACCGAGCTGAGCTCGAAAAGCGCACAGGGAGAAGCCAATGGCTTCTTCGAAGACCAGCACCTGACCGGAACCACGCGCAACTGGTACGCCAACGAGCTGGCCCGTCGCGACACCAGCTTCTCTTATCGCAAGGGCGGCGACACTCCAACGCCAACCTCGCGTCGGATCAACTGGGTGCAGGGCACCATCGTTGACTACACCTCGGGCTTCACTCAGGGCACCGTAGGTTTCAGCACCGAAATGGCGCTATACAACGCCATCGCCCTGGACCGTGACCGCAAGGACATGGCTGGCGGTTCGAACCGTACCCTGACCGAAAACGACGGCGACGCCGTGGGTCAGTGGAGCAAAATGGGCCTGGCCAACGTCAAGGCGCGGATCTCCAACACCACCCTGACCGGCGGCCGCCAGTCGGTGAACACGCCTGTGATCGCCTACATCGGCAACCGTGCGCTGCCATCGAGCTTCAACGGTTTCGCCCTCAAGAGCGACGAGTTCAACAACCTGTCGTTCCAGGCCGGTAGCTTCGACCGCGTTTCGCCGCGTACCGAACAGAGCCTGACCAAGTTCCGCTCCGAATACGCCAGCACCACCGCCTTTGCCGATCGCATCGACATGGCCGGCGTTGACTACAAGCCGTTCGAGAGCCTGACCACCAGCTTCTACGCCTCGAACGTCGAAGACTTCTGGCATCAATACTACTTCGCCTTCACCCACGAACTGGGTGACACCGATGTAGTGGGCCTGAGCACCAACCTGAACTACTACAAGACCAAGGATGCCGGCCAGCGCAAGCTCGGCCCTATCGACAACGACACGTACAGCCTGTCGTTCACCGCGACTCACAAGGCGCACAGCCTGACGCTCGCGTATCAGGAAGTCGAAGGCGACGAATACTTCGACTACGCCCACGAAACCAACGCCATCTTCCTGGCCAACTCCCTGCTCTCGGACTTCAACGGCCCGAACGAGAAATCCCTGCAGATCGGCTACGTGCTGAACATGGCCGAATACGGCGTGCCGGGCCTGAAGTTCAACGTTTACCAGGCGCGCGGCTGGGGCATCGACGGTACGCATTACAAAGGTACTGCCTATGACGTGAAGAGCATGGACGGCGAAAAACACTACGAATATGGCGTAGGTACTTCGTATACCGTACAAGACGGCCCGCTCAAGGCCACCGCTGTACGCGCGACCTACACCACGCACCGCGCCAGTGAATTCCAGGCTGATGGCAGCCTGAACGAGTTCCGTCTGGTCACCACCATTCCGTTCAACATCCTGTAAGCGTTATCGACAAGGCCGGGCGGGCGCCCAGCGCATGCCCGGCTCACAGGCGTTATCTAATGGAGGGTTCCTATTGAAACTGTTATCACTACGCAACTCGATTGCCCTGGCACTGTTCAGCGTCGCAGTCGGCGTCTCGGCAAAACCCTTGGTGGTCTGCACCGAAGCCAGCCCCGAAGGCTTTGATATCGTTCAGTACACGACAGCGGTTACCGCCGATGCCACGGCAGAAACCCTCTTCGACAAGCTGGTCGCGTTCAAGCCCGGCACCACGGACACCGAACCAAACCTGGCGGAAAGCTGGGACATCAGTGAAGACGGCCTGACGTACACCTTCCACCTGCGCAAGGGCGTCAAGTTCCAGACCACCGATTACTTCAAGCCGACCCGGGAAATGAACGCCGACGATGTGTTGTGGAGCTTTCAGCGCCAGCTGGACCCCAAGCATCCCTGGCATGCAAAATCCCTCACCGGCTTCCCGTACTTTGAAAGCATGGGCTTCAATGACCTGGTGAAAAACATCGAAAAACTCGACGACCACACCGTCAGGTTCACCCTGGCGCGCCCGGAATCGCCGTTCCTGCGCGACCTGGCGATGCCGTTCACTTCGATTTACTCGGCCGAATACGCCGACCAGCTGCTCAAGGCTGGCAAGACCGCCGAACTGAACAGCAAGCCCATTGGCACAGGCCCGTTCATCCTGACCCGCTATGCCAAGGACGCCCAAGTCCGATATAAAGCCAACCCTGATTACTGGAAGGGTGTGGTGCCCAGCGAGGCGCTGATTTTCGCCATTACGCTGGACAGCAATGTGCGCTTGCAGAAGCTCAAGGCGAACGAATGCCAGGTTGCGCTTTATCCGAAGCCGGACGACATCACCAGCATCAAGGCTGACCCCAATCTCAAGATCGACGAGATGGAAGCCATGATGACCAGTTACATCGCGATCAACACCACACATAAATACCTCAGTGATGTGCGGGTGCGTGAAGCGATCAATATGGCTTTCGATAAAAAGGCGTACATCAAGGCGCTGTTTGGCGAGGGCAAGGCCACTGAAGGCGTAAACCCTTACCCGCCTACACTGTTGGGTTATGCCGCTGACATCCAGAATCCACCGCATGATCTGGACAAGGCACGTTCGCTGCTTAAGGAAGCAGGCGTACCGGAAGGCTACGAATTCAGTCTGTTCCTGCGCAATGGCGGTGCGGTGACCAACCCGAACCCGGCCCTGGGCGCGCAAATGATGCAGGCGGATCTTGCGAAAGTCGGGATCAAGCTCAATCTGCGGGTGCTGGAATGGGGCGAGATGCTCAAACGCGCCAAAGGTGGCGAACATGACATGGTGTTTGCAGGCTGGGCCGGCGACAACGGCGACCCGGATAACTTCCTGACGCCAAACCTGAGTTGCGCTGCGGCCAGTAATGGTGAAAATTACGCGCGCTGGTGCAACAAGGCATTTGAGGAAGCGATTTCCAAGGCTCGGGAGAAGACCGATCCGGCCGAACGCGCCGCCTTGTACGAGCAAGCGCAGCAAATCGCGCGCAAGGACCTGCCATGGATAAGCCTGGCGTATCCGAAACTGTTTACTGCAATGCGCAAGAACGTCGAAGGCTATCAAATCAGCCCGCTGACCAATAACAACTTCGCCACTACCAGGGTGAAGTAGAAGAATAATCCGGCGGGCTCATAACCCGAGACCCGCCGGAACACGCCTAACCGGCCGATGAGGTACACGAGAAGATGTTTAGTTTTATTGCCCGCCGAGTGGGGTTGCTGATACCCACCTTCTTCGGCATCACCTTGCTGACCTTCGCCCTGATTCGCCTGATTCCTGGCGATCCGGTCGAAGTCATGATGGGTGAACGCCGGGTCGATCCGGAAATGCACGCCCAAGCCATGGAACGTCTTGGCCTCAACAAGCCGCTTTATGCGCAATACATCGATTACGTCGGCAAGCTCGCTCACGGCGACCTCGGCGAATCGTTGCGTACACGGACCAGCGTCTGGACCGAGTTCACCGCACTGTTCCCGGCAACTCTGGAACTGTCGCTGGCGGCGCTGATCTTCGCGGGCATTCTCGGCTTGCTGGCCGGGGTCGTTGCGGCGTTAAAACGAGGGTCCCTGTTCGACCATGGGGTGATGGGTATCTCCCTGGCGGGATACTCGATGCCGATCTTCTGGTGGGGCCTGATCCTGATCATGTTCTTCTCGGTCACCTTAGGCTGGACCCCGGTTTCCGGGCGTATCGACCTGCTGTATGACATCCCGCCCAGAACCGGCTTCATGCTGATCGACACCCTGCTCAGCGATGAAGAGGGCGCGTTTCTCGACGCCTTGCATCACCTGATTCTGCCGGCCATCGTGCTGGGCACCATTCCGCTGGCCGTAATTGCCCGGATGACCCGCTCCTCGATGCTCGAAGTGCTGCGTGAAGACTACGTGCGTACCGCCCGGGCCAAAGGCCTGTCGCCGGCTCGCGTGGTATTCGTGCACGGCCTGCGTAACGCGCTGATTCCGGTGCTGACCGTATTCGGCCTGCAAGTCGGCACGTTGCTGGCCGGTGCGGTACTGACCGAAACGATCTTCTCCTGGCCGGGTATCGGCAAGTGGCTGATCGAAGCCATCGGCGCACGGGACTATCCTGTTGTGCAGAACGGCATCCTGCTGATCGCCTGCCTGGTGATCCTGGTCAACTTCGTGGTGGACATCCTCTACGGCTTTGCCAACCCACGCATTCGTCACCAGCGCTGAGATCATTCCTATGACCACCACTACTCCAGCGGTAGCAGTCGATCAAAGCCTGCTCTACCCCTCGCCGTACAAAGAATTCTGGCAAGCGTTCGCCAAGAACAAAGGCGCCGTTGCCGGCCTGATGTTCATGATCCTGATTGTGTTCTGCGCACTGTTCGCGCCGTGGGTCGCACCCCATGATCCGAGCGAGCAATACCGCGACTTCCTGCTGACCCCGCCGGTCTGGCTCGAAGGCGGCCAATGGCAGTTCCTGCTGGGCACCGACGAACTGGGTCGCGATCTGCTGTCGCGTCTGATCCAGGGTTCGCGCCTGTCGCTGCTGATCGGCTTGTCATCGGTTGTGATGTCGCTGATCCCAGGCATCTTCATGGGCCTGCTGGCGGGTTTCTTCCCGCGCATCCTCGGCCCGTCGATCATGCGCCTGATGGACATCATGCTCGCCCTGCCCTCGCTGCTGCTGGCTGTGGCCATCGTCGCGATCCTCGGCCCTGGCCTGATCAACACCGTGATCGCTATCGCCATCGTCTCGCTGCCTTCATATGTTCGTCTGACCCGCGCGGCGGTGATGGGCGAGCTGAATCGCGACTACGTGACCGCTGCACGTCTGGCTGGCGCAACCTTGCCACGCCTGATGTTCATCACCGTGCTGCCCAACTGCATGGCGCCGCTGATCGTGCAGGCGACCTTGAGTTTCTCCTCGGCGATTCTCGATGCCGCAGCGCTGGGTTTCCTCGGTCTGGGCGTACAACCGCCGACGCCTGAGTGGGGCACCATGCTCGCTTCGGCGCGGGACTACATCGAACGCGCCTGGTGGGTGGTAAGCCTGCCCGGCCTGACCATTTTGCTCAGCGTGCTGGCAATCAACCTGATGGGCGACGGGCTGCGCGATGCGCTGGACCCGAAACTCAAAAATGCCGCCTGAGGAGATTCGTATGTCACTTTTAGAAATCAAGAATCTCAACGTCCGCTTCGGCGACGCGACGGCGGTGCCGGTTGTCGACGGCCTGTCCATCAGCGTCGAGAAAGGCGAAGTCCTGGCCATTGTTGGCGAATCGGGTTCGGGTAAATCCGTGACCATGATGGCGCTGATGGGCCTGATCGATCACCCCGGCGTCGTCACTGCCGATTCCCTGAACTTCGACGGCAAGGAGCTGCTGCAGCTCAACTCACGCCAGCGTCGCAAGATCATCGGCAAAGACATGGCGATGGTGTTCCAGGACCCGATGACCGCTCTGAACCCCAGCTATACCGTGGGTTTCCAGATCGAAGAAGTTCTACGTCAACACTTGAACATGTCCGGCAAGGCCGCACGTCAGCGTGCCCTTGAACTGCTGGAAAAGGTAGAGATCCCCGGCGCCGCTGCGCGCCTGAATGCCTACCCGCACCAACTGTCCGGCGGCATGAGCCAGCGCGTGGCGATTGCCATGGCGATTGCCGGCGAGCCAAAACTGCTGATCGCTGACGAACCGACCACGGCGTTGGACGTGACGATTCAGGCGCAGATCATGGACCTGTTGCTGAGCCTGCAAAAAGAGCAGGACATGGCCCTGGTGCTGATTACCCACGACCTGGCAGTGGTCGCCGAAACCGCCCAGCGCGTCTGCGTGATGTACGCCGGTCAAGCGGTGGAAGTCGGCAACGTTCCCGGCCTGTTCGACGTCCCGGCGCATCCGTACAGCGAAGCACTGCTGGCGGCGATTCCGGAACACAGCATGGGCGCCGAACGTCTGGCGACCCTGCCGGGCATGGTTCCCGGCCGTTACGACCGTCCGCAAGGCTGCCTGCTGTCGCCGCGCTGCCCGTATGTGCAGGATAACTGCCGGACCCAACGCCCTGGCCTGGACCCGAAAGCCCATAGCCTGGCCCGTTGCTTCTATCCCTTGAATCAGGAGGTGGCGTAATGAGCGTCGTCTTAACCGCCCGTGACCTGACCCGTCACTACGAAGTGTCCCGCGGCCTGTTCAAGGGTCACGCGCTGGTGCGCGCCCTCAACGGCGTTTCGTTCGAGCTGGAAGCTGGCAAGACACTGGCGGTGGTTGGCGAATCCGGCTGCGGCAAGTCGACCCTGGCCCGCGCCCTGACGCTGATTGAAGAGCCTTCATCCGGTTCGCTGAAAATCGCCGGTAACGAAGTCACCGGCGCGACCAAGGAACAACGCAAGCAATTGCGCAAAGACGTGCAGATGGTTTTCCAGAGCCCGTATGCGTCGTTGAATCCTCGGCAGAAGATCGGCGATCAGCTGGGTGAGCCGTTGTTGATCAACACCAATCTGTCCGCCAAGGAACGTCGTGACAAAGTGCAGGCAATGATGGCTCAGGTCGGCTTGCGTCCTGAGCACTATCATCGCTACCCGCACATGTTCTCCGGCGGTCAGCGTCAGCGTATTGCCCTGGCTCGGGCGATGATGTTGCAGCCAAAAGTATTGGTGGCGGACGAACCGACGTCGGCGCTGGACGTGTCGATTCAGGCGCAGGTGCTGAACCTGTTCATGGATCTGCAGCAGGAATTCAACACGGCCTACGTGTTCATCTCCCACAACCTGTCAGTGGTTCGCCACGTTGCCGACACGGTGTTGGTGATGTATCTGGGCCGCCCTGCGGAAATGGGCCCGAAAGAAGAGATCTACAACCGTCCACTGCACCCGTACACCCAGGCGCTGCTGTCAGCGACTCCGACGATTCATCCTGATCCGCTGAAACCCAAGATCAAGATCATCGGCGAGCTGCCTAACCCGCTCAACCCGCCCACCGGCTGCGCCTTCCACAAGCGCTGCCCGTATGCGACCGAGCTGTGCGCCACCGACGAACCGGCCTTGCGCCTGGTAGACAACCGCCAGGTTGCCTGCCATTACGCCGAGCAGTTTGTGGCGGCGTAGGCCACTAGCCCGTAGGACCGGCTTTAGCCGGGAGAGCTTTAGCCCGTAGGACCGGCTTTAGCCGGGAGAGCTTTCTCGCGGCTAAAGCCGCTCCTACGGATTTCCCTATTAGTAAACATCCCTTCTATAACGCCCCTGCTCGATCAAATCCCCCACCGCTGGCGCGCCGAGGATTTCGATCAGCGCCGCATCGACGCCCGCCGCCATGCCTTCCAGGCTGCCGCAGATATAAATCGCCGCACCGTCCGCCAGCCAAAGACGCAATTCATCCGCCGCCTCCAGCAAGCGATCCTGCACATAGACTTTCTCGCCGTGATCCCGGGAGAACGCCAGATCCAGGCGCGTCAGCTCGCCCGATGCCAGCCACGCTTGCAACTGATCCCCGCAATGGAAGTCATGCGCCGCATTGCGCTCACCAAACAGCAGCCAGTTGCGCGTCTGCCCTTGGGCAATTCGCCCTTTGAGCAAGCTGCGCAGCCCCGCCAGCCCCGTGCCGTTACCCAGCAGAATCACCGGGCGCGGATCGTCCGGCAGATGGAAGCTGCTGTTACGCCGCACCCGCAGGCTGACCGCTTCACCCAGCGCCACATGTTCAGTCAGCCAGCCAGAACCCAAACCAAGGCTGCCATCCGGATGCAGCTCCTGACGCACGATCAATTCCAGCACGCCGTCCTGCGCAATCGACGCAATGGAGTATTCGCGCATGGCCAGCGGCACCAAGGCATCGATCAACGCCTGAGCGTGCAGCCCGACCAAATGCGCGCGATGTTGCGGCAACTGGCGACTGGCCAAAGCAATCTCGATGCTTTCTGCCAGACCGCCGACCTTGACCGAAGTGTCGCCCGAGATGCCCAGACCCGCGAGAAACTGCTGGATCGCCCCATGACTGTTGCGCGGCAGGATTTCCACCAGATCGCCCGCTGCCCACGTCATGGAAGGCGGCGGCGTCAGGCCCAGCAAGAACACTTTCGATCCGCTGCTGCCAGGGTTCAGATGCTCGCGCTGACAAAGGGTCCAGTTGTCATAGCTTGGCGCCTGCCACAACGTGGACGGCGTGCTGCCGGTCAAGTTGCCCAACTGCTGCTGCCATTGCTGCAGGGCGGCGGGATCGGCGCTGTCCACTTCAACCGAAGCGAACAGCGTGTTGCCGCCGCGCTCGGCGAGCCAGTCATGCAAACGGCGGGCAAATGCGCAGAAGTGCTGATATTGCCGATCGCCCAAACCAAGCACTGCGTAATTGAGATTGCCCAGCGTCAACTGACTGCCGAGCAACTTGCGCTCGAAACCCCGGGCGCTGTCCGGCGCTTCGCCGTCGCCAAACGTGCTGACCACAAACAATGCGTTCTGGCTCTGGCGCAAATCCCGTTCAGTCACATCCGCCAGACGCTGCACCTTGACCGGCATACCGGCGGCCTGCAATTGGCCCGCAGTCTGCCAAGCCAGTTGTTCGGCAAAACCGCTCTGGCTGGCAAAGCCGATCAACCACGCAGGCGCGTCAGTGGCAGCCGGAGCCGCTGAAACAGCACCCCGCGCACTGCGCACTTCTTTCTTCTTGCGGCGACGGTCCAGATACAGCAACCAACCGGTAATAAAGAACAGCGGCATCATCAGCGCCGCAGCGGTCATGATGATCCGCCCGACAATGCCGAAGTAACTGCCGACGTGCAGCGCATAGTTGCTGATCAGCAACTGGCCGCCGAGGCTTTTTTCCGCGTAACGGGAAACTTCACTGACCTTGCCGGTGGCCGGATCAAGGGTGATGGTGTTCAGCGCGCGCGGGTGCGGCGAGTCCTTGAGCAGGTAGAAAATCGTCGCCTGCTGACCTGCGACGTTCGGCAGGCGAATGTTGTAGCCCGCCAGATCCGGGCCAGCCGCAGTCTTGATGCTGTTCCACACCGCGACATAATCGACGGTCGGCAACGGACCTTGCGGCGCGCCTTTGCCACCCGGACGGCCACCGCCGCCACCTTTGCGCTGCTCGCCCGCAGGTGCGTCACCCAGCAAACGGGTCATGCCATCCTTGACCCAGTCATAGGACCAGGTCAGACCGGTAATCGCGAACAACAGGTAAAACACCAGGCACCAGGTGCCGAACACCGAGTGCAGGTCCCAGTTGAAGCTGCGGCCTTTCTTCGCCCAATCCAGCGTCAGCCAGACTCGCCAGTTCAAGGCTTTGCGCGGCCAGCGCAAATAAAGGCCGGACAAGCAGAAGAACACCAGAATCAGCGTGCAGGCGGCAGTGACTTGCTTGCCGTACTCGCCCAGCGCGAGAAAGCGGTGCAGCTTGAGGACGAAATCGAAGAAGTCCGCGCCGGTGGCGTCAGGCTTGAGGTCGCCGGTGTACGGATCGAAGTTGCGCATCGGCCCGCGTCGCTCGCCCGGCGCCGGGGTGAAATACACTTGCGCGGCTTTATTGCCGACGGTTTCAACCCGCAGGATCGCGACGATCAGCCCGGTGGTGGACTCCAGCTTGCGCACCAGTTCAACCGGCGGCAATTGCTCGCCACGCTGTTCGACGTACAAGGCATCGGGATTGGTCCATTCAAGGATTTCATCCTCGAAGGAATAGATCGCCCCGGTGATCCCCATCAGGGCCAGCACCAGACCGGCCGTGATTCCGAAGAACCAATGGACTTGAAACAGGACTTTCTTCAACACCCGTGCTACCTCGTTCTCATTCATCCGTCGCGCCGCGCAGTATGCTCCAAACGGAAGACGTTCTCATTTGCTAACTGCCACCCAATCCCGACCGCGCAGCAAACGTAAACCCTGTACCGGTATTCATTTGCTTGAAGCACTCCCCACACAACCAAAAGCCCCGCCAACCAGAACGGTCAGCAGGGCTTGGGTAACACTTCAAATCAGAAGTGGAAATTGGCGCTCATCAACGCGGTACGGCCAGCGGCCATGTGCGCGTAGTGAGTGGTGAACACCTGATCGTAATAACGCTTGTCGGTCAGGTTTTGCACGTTCAGTTGCAGGTCGACGTTCTTGGTCAGGGCGTAGCTCGCCATGGCATCGTAACGCCAGTAGGAAGGCACCTCGACCGAGTTGGCTTCGTTGCCGAAACGCGAATCGACGAAGGTTGCGCCGCCACCGATGGTCAGCTTCGGAATCAGCTCGTAGGTCGACCACAGGTTGAAGCTGTTACGCGGCGTGCTCGGCATGTGATTGCCTTTGTCCGCTGCCAGCGTGGTCTTGACCAGCTCGCTTTCCATGTACGTGTAGCCGCCGTAAACCTTCCACTTGCTGGTGATCTTGCCGGTGTAGGTGAACTCGAAGCCGTCGACACGTTGCTCGCCATCCAGCACCTGGAACGTGGTGTTATCCGGGTCGGTGATGCGGGCGTTGGTTTTTTCGGTGCGGAATAAGGCAGCGGTCAGCGACAGGTCATCGCCGAAGAAGTCCCACTTGGTGCCCAACTCGTAGTTACGGTTCTTTTCCGGTTCAAGATCGTTGTTGGCCGCGGAAATTTCCAGGCCGCCGTTACCACTGGTTTCGCCGGACGGGTTGCTGGAGGTCGACCAGGCCGCGTAAATGGTGCCGTTAGGCAGCGGCTTGAAGACCAGGCCCACCTGATAGTTCCACAGCTGGCTGGTGTTTTCGCGCTTGAAGTTGCCAGCAACGGTGTTGCGACCGGCAGTGGCGAAGCCGCTGGACTTGACCTCGTAGTCGTCATAACGCAGGCCGAGGTTCAGCGACCATTGCTCGTTGAACTTCAGGGTATCGAACACATAGGCAGCGCTGGTTTTGGTGTCGGTATCGGTGTAGGCCAGGTTGTCCGTGATGGTGCCGTTCCATGCGTCTTTCGGCGTCGGGTTATACAGGCTGGTGCAGTCGCCGGAGCGGAGCAGCGCTGCCGAGCAAATGCTCGGAATAGTGCCGCCCGCCGCGTTAAGCACGCTGTAATTGCGGTTGTGCGTGTCCTGATACGAGAACTCGACGCCGGTTACCAGGCTGTGATTGATAAAGCCGGTGTCGAACCTGGCGCTCAAATCGGTCTGGTTGACGAGGCCGCTGGAGGTCGAATTACGGCTCTTGGCCGAACGCGACAGCGTGCCGTTGGCGACGTTGCCACGGCTGTCATCCGGGTTGGTGACGATGTAGTCCAGGGTCGAGCGCGACATGCGGAAGCTGTTGGACAGGGTCAGGTTGTCGTTCAGATCGTGCTCGATCCGGAACGTGCCGCTGTCGTTCTTGCTCTTGCGATAGTCGCGGTCGGTCAGGCCGTAGAAATTGCTTTCGTTGACGTGAGCTGGCTTGTCGACAATGTACTTGCTACGACCGGTGGTGGAAGTCAACGGGATGCCGTAGTCCGGCATGTCGTCAGTTTCCAGGTGGTAGTAATCGAGTTTGACGCGGGTGTCGGTGCCCAGGCCGAAAGCAAATGATGGCGCCACGCCCCAACGGCTGACGTCGACGTTATCGCGACCGGCAACATTGGCGTCGTGCTTCATCAGGTTCAGACGGAACGCCGAGGTGTCAGTGAGCTGCTGGTTCAAGTCAGCGGTGTAGCGTTGAGTCTGGTCGGAACCAAAGGTGTAGCCGCCGTTATAGGCGTTGCCCAGGTGAGCGCCCTTGGTGATCAGGTTCAGGCTGCCGCCCGTGGAACCGGCGCCAGTGAACGCCGAACCCGGGCCTTTGCTGATTTCTACCGATTCAATATTGAAGATTTCCCGGCTTTGCGCCGCAACGTCACGCATGCCGTCGATGAACACATCACTTTCGGCGTTGAAGCCACGAATGATCGGGCGGTCAGCGTTCGGGTTGCCGCCCTCGCCTGCACCAAAAGTGATGCCCGGCGTGGTGCGCAGCGCGTCAGCCAGGCTGGTGGCGGCGGTGTCGCGAATTACTTGTTGTGGAATCACCGTAACGCTTTTTGGCGTCTCGCGCAGTGGCGCGGTGTACTTCCTGGAGGCCGATTCTTCGGTCTTGTAGCTCGCGTCCTGTTCGCCATTGATGCTGGTTGCCCCCAGCGAAATGGCTTTTTCATCGGTGCTTTCTGCGGCGTGGGCCATATGGCCGGCCGACATTGCAGCGATGGCAACGCCCACTGCCGAAGCGAGTGAACGTGGCTGAACAGCAGTGGATTGTGGTGATTGACGCGACATGTTGGTTCCTTCCCCAAGGAGTTGAGGCGGCGGAATATAGGGTAAACAAGTATTTGTAGCAATTGAGATACATTACTATTCGCGAAAAACTTACATTCTTTACATTTGGAATTTACGAAATTTTCATCTTCATTGACGTAGGTCGCCGTTCAGGGTTTTACACAGTCAATAAGAATCACTACCATTCGCTCCCTCTCCTGCACACGGTGCTGCGCCATGCTGCTACACATCCCCGGCTTGTTCGACCGCGACGAAGTGGCGCGCATCCGTCAGGCACTGGAAGCGACGGACTGGGCCGACGGCAAAATCACCGCCGGTTACCAATCGGCCAAGGCCAAGCACAACCTGCAGCTGCCCGAAGGCCATCCGCTGGCGCTGGAAATCGGCACCGCCATGCTCGAACGCTTGTGGGCCAACCCGCTGTTCATGTCGGCAGCACTGCCCCACAAAGTCTTTGCGCCGCTGCTGAACTGCTACACCGCGGGCGGCAGTTTCGATTTCCATATCGACAATGCCGTGCGCCAATCCAAAGGCAGCATCGAGCGAGTGCGGACGGATTTGTCGAGTACGCTGTTTTTCAGTGACCCGGATGAATACGACGGCGGCGAGCTGGAAATCCAGGACACTTACGGCATCCAGCGCGTCAAGCTGCCAGCGGGCGACATGGTCTTGTATCCCGGCACCAGCCTGCACAAGGTCAACGCGGTTACCCGTGGCGCCCGTTATGCGTCGTTCTTCTGGACACAAAGCCTGGTGCGCGAAGACAGCCAGCGCACGCTGCTGTTCGAGATGGACAACGCGATCCAGAAGCTGACCCAGGACGTGCCCGATCATCCGTCGCTGATCCAGTTGACCGGCACTTATCACAACCTGCTGCGCCGCTGGGTCGAGGTCTGACCCATGAGCTGGAATCTGCAACGCAAGGAAGAACTCGACGGCGACCAACTGCGCGCCATGCTCGCCGACCATCCGGCCAAGGCCGCCCAGGCGATCATCGGTGCGGCGGCGGACAACGTCGTCGATGCCCAGGCATTGCTGGGGCAGATTCTGCTGGATGGCAAAGGCATTGAACGCGATCCGCAACTGGCGCTGGTCTGGTTCGAGATCGCCGCGCGCAACGGTCACGTGATGGCGCGCAACATGCTGGGCCGCTGCCTGGAGCATGGCTGGGGTTGCAGCGCCGATGCTGCCAAGGCCGCCGCCCACTATGAAAAGGCCGCCAAGGCAGGTCTGGACTGGAGCCTCTACAACCTGGCGAACCTGCTGGCCACCGGACGCGGCGTCGCGCAGAACCAGCAACGCGCGTTGCAGTGTTACCACCGCGCCGCGCAGATGGGCCATGCCAAATCCATGAACCTGCTGGGCCGCTATCTGGAAGATGGCCTGTTCTGCCAACAAGACCTGCCCGCCGCCTATGACTGGTATCGCCGCTCAGCCGAGGGCGGCGACTTTCGCGGGCAGTTCAGCCATGCCGCCGTGCTGGCTGATCACGGCATGACTGATGAAGCACTCAGCTGGCTGCAACTGGCCCTGGAAAACGGCAACCTGAATTTCCTGCGGGTCAGCCGTTCAGTCCTGTTGTCGTCGACCAACCCGCAGATCAGCGCGCTGGCCGTGGATTACCATCGCCGCGCGGCAGAACTGGGCGACGAAACCGATGCTCAGCTTTTCCAGACACTGTGCAATTCCCGAAGGTAATCGACCAGTTCGTCTGAATGGTGCAGGAAGTCTTCGGCCCGCTGGATGACGTCCGGACTAGCTTCCAGCACGTTGTCGAAAAAGTAACTCACCGCAAAAACCAGCTTGCTGATTTCGTGCACATAACCGGCTCTGGATTTATCCACGTCCAGAACCGCGCAAAACTCGTCGAGGCAATCGCGGAGTCGCTGGGCTTCTGCGTCCGTCGAAGTTTCGAGTCGCGTCTGCAACTCTGCTATCGGCGCGAAAACATCATCGATGGGCGACGTCTCAAGGGACAAAAGGCTCGCGTCCAGGGTGCTGAGGTAGGTCCTGACCAAAGCAGACGCGTCCAGCAGCAGATTGGCGACTTCCTCCTGGTATTGCAGGCAAGCCGCACTTTCCTCGGCAGTCCTCTCGGGCTTGTCCAGCAAGAGAATGGCTTGCTGATAAGGGGCAATGTCGATCTTGCCCAGGCCTGCGCCGATGCCGATGATCAACTCCGTGGCAGCTACGTCCACGGCATTTACCTTGTCCAGTAACGCCTGCAATTGTTGCCTCAATGACGGCCAGTACAGCTCACCCGGCGTGCTGGCGAGGCGGGTCATCTCACGGCGATGTTTCTCAAGCATGTCGATATCCGGCAACGGACACGCATCCAGCATTCCTGCCGACAAAACCTCATTGGTGACTGTCATTGGTCCACCTCCGCAACCGCATGGTTAAAGGCTGTCAATAAATCCTGACTGTGTTTCCTGATTTCGACCCAGCACTGGATCATCGCCTTGAGCCGGGCGACGAAAACCACCAGATAAACCGCATCGTCCATATGGCTAAGCCGTCGGGCGGAGCTGTCGATGTAGGCCAGGACCAGTATCCACAGGCTTTCCAGATTGGAGGCGCCAGACGCAGCGGCACTCATGCGCAACCCCAGATCCTGGACATCGGTTTGCAGGCTGAGCAGCGCGGCGATCAGCGCATGGTTATGGCGAATCTCTTTCTGCACCTCGCGCTTGCGCGCCAACAATGCTTCCAGCTGTGTTTGCGGCGAAGCCTCGGCGCCGGGAATGAGCAGGCTCCCGGCAAATGACAGCAGGCTCCATTGGCGCTCCAGAAAATCTTCGAAACTGTCAGCGTGTTGCTGGATCTGGCGATTGAGTTCGTCCAGTTCCTGATTCAAATCAGCAAGGGCGCTGTCCTTGCGATGGCGCTGCATCAGGGTCAGCGTCAAGCCGACTGCCGGTGCGATGCGGGTTTTAAGCTCAGTCTTGAACGAGCTTATGCCGGAGCTGACCTGGGTGGTGGTGCGGCTGCACTCGCGAATGACAATGCGCATGTCTTCCACCAGCGCAAGCAGCGTTGGCGCGCGGCTTTTATCCCGCGCAGTCAATTCCATGCGCGGGTGACCCGCCATATCCAGCGCATCGACGTCGCCAACCACGCCTATCGCATTCTGGAAACCTTCCAGGCCCTCGATAAAGCTGATCAGCGTTTGCCCGCTGCTTTTCAATGCATCGGAAAACACCACGAGGTCCGAGCCAACCGCCTTCATGCCACTCTCGATTGCCGGCCAGCCGTGAGCATGACGCTTGACCGACTGATGCAGGTTTTGCATTTCCATGGGTTCAAGCCCGGGGACGCCGGCAACCTCATAACCGAGGAATTTTTTCACCTGCGCTAGTTCGCACGGCAACTCCAGCGCAGAAGCGACATAGCGCTTGATGGCCCGGACATCCGTATCGGTCACGAGCAGACCCGGGGATCGACCTGCAGAAGTTTCGCGTCGGGTGCGGGTATTTATATAGTGCGTACTTATTTCGTTGAGTCTTTCGACCGTTAGTTCATCGTGTGCAAGCATATGACTCATCCTTGTATATCGGCGCACTCTTGACGCTAATGATTATATTTTCCAGCGGGCGGCAGCTTACTTAACGAACCTGACAACAAAGCACTAACATACTACCGACACAGCACACGATAACGACTCAATTGTTCAACGGTACAATATCCAACTCCATTACACACTTTTCCTACACACTCAATCCAACTAATTAACTGACACCCATTCAAAACAGCTGCTAACTTTTGTAACAGCCACGCAAATATACCCTTAACCCAAGACTGTCACTTCATGACTCAAGGAATAGACATGACACCTGTAAAGACCGAGATCTCGCAAAGCCTGATGAACGAAGTCACCACAGGCTTTATTAATGTTGTCTCAAGCGCCAGCCCGGAAGTCACTCGTGCTCCGGGGCTCCTGGCAACCGCCAAGGACATGCAGGCGCTTAGAAGCTTTGCTGCCTACGCGAATGCGCTTCCACAACGCCTGGACCAGGTCAAATATTTACTCGGCTACGATGAAAGCGGCGTCCCTGGACTTGAACCAAAGGACATTCTGAATTTGTATAACGACACTCAGAAAACCGCCGATCTGTGGCCTCACCTCGAAATAAACATGAAAAACGTGAGCGCCGGTCTTGGCGTGTTCGCGGACAACCTGAAGAGTATCGGTAATGATGTAATTGCACAGATCCAACGCTTTGATAGCTACTCTACTGATGGCGTCGTTGACGATTACAAAAACGTCCCCCTTGACTCCATTCCCCACTCGCCCCTGCTCGCCAGCGACGCAAAAAAAGTCTCGACCCTGGAAAGCTTTATCAACGAGTTGAAAGGTCTTGTCGAAGAGCAGAAAAACCAGGCCGCCGACGTCAAGGAAAGGATCACCGATTACAAGTATGAATTGACGGATCTGGCCGCCAAGGTTGGGCTCAAACGCAAGCTCTGCCTGACCGCTGCCAAAGGCATGGATTCGAGCGACCTGAACGAAAAGATCGAATCGCTAAACACCCGCATTGCCGAGCAGCAGCGCACTTATGAAACCTACTGTCGTTACATCTGGGTCGGCGCATGGTGGGGACTTCCCGGTCTCGCGGTCAGCGGAGGCATTTATGGATTCAAGGCATATGACGTTTCAAACGGTATTGAACGGCTGATCGCAGAGAAACAGCAATTGAGCAAGAAGTTGGAATCCGGCAAAGTGGCCAACTCCCTCACAACCTTTGAAACCAGCCTGCAAGATCTATCCTTGCGTATTGACGGCGCGGCCAGTGGTGCGGCAAATCTGCAAGAACTGTGGACGACCATAACGACCTACATCATGAGCGCGGCAAAGCGGTTCAAAGATACCAGCAACGCTACTTTGCTGACGGTACTCGTTTCACGGCTGACCAATCTGATTTCAAACTGGCAAACCGTCAAACTAAAATCCGAGCTATTGCAGAGCGCATTTGAGTATTCCGCCGAACAACTTTAATCATTTCAATTCACCACGCCGCTTATCACTAAACACTTAGAGACCGCACCACTATGCCTACTATATTTGACCCAATTCAGCTTGACCTTGAAACGATTCGTTCGTGCAGGGACAGTATCAAAACTCATGTGCTTGACCTTGACGGCCTCTATCTGCCAACACTTCAGGAAAAGGTACGAACGCTGGCGACCGATATTAATGAAGCGGACGATCAGGCCCGATCAACCCTTGCCTTGCTACCCGCCGCACTACAGGTCCGCGCGATTCAATCCGCTTTGAATATATTAATCAAGGAGGCCGCGCAGTCCGGGCCGGTGCCAGCGCAACATGTGGCAGAGATGAACAGCTATCTCGAAGATGCACTCAGCCAGACGCGCGAGCATTACAACGTTCTTTCCATGCGCCTCGACAACTTGCGCGCGTTTGATACCGGAAATATCACCGACCTGCAAGGCAGTCTTAATCAGCAACTTGAGATACAACAGACGGCATTGAATGAAACCGAGAACAAACGCGACCGATACACCGGCGATAAACAGACCCTCAACGCGGCCATGTCAGTAATAGAAGACAAAAATCTGATTGATCAATTTATCCCGCTGCTTGACGCGTTCACCAAGCTCGACCCAAGAAGCCCCCAAGCATCCCTGGTCAGAGCGGCCGTGGTCAGCGTGCAGAATATTCTGCGGATGGCGAGCGAATCAGTGAAGTATGTAGATATGGTTGAGGCCAGAGCAAAAGTACAGGCAGAACTGAATTCGATCGCAAAGGAACTAGGCGACATCAAGCCGCGCATTAAATCCCTGGAGCAGCGAATTCAGCAGTTGAGTACTGCCCAGGCCCTTGAGCAAAACGTGGCGCGCTATGAGGAGCAAGTCAGGAAAATCTGCACCGCGCTGCTCATCTTCATCAACGCGCAACAAGCGCCTTCGAACGTGAGCATCGTCGAGGATGTCGAAGCGTTTGTTGCCAACGCCAGGGCGCTATCGGACTACGTGACTGATCTTCGCGCTCGCTGGAAATAACAGCGAGGTCGAAAATGCAAAAAACCCGCGATCACTCGCGGGTTTTTTATCAGCCGTAACGCTTAAACGTAAAACGATTTCAGCGGCGGGAAGCCGTTGAACTCAACGGCGCTGTAGCTGGTGGTGTAGGCGCCGGTGGACAGCCAGTACAGGCGGTCACCGATGGCCAGGTTCAGAGGCAGGCCGTACTTGTAGTTTTCGTACATGATGTCGGCGCTGTCGCAGGTTGGACCGGCAATGACCACTTCTTCCATTTCGCCTTTCTTCTCGGTCCAGATCGGAAACTTGATGGCTTCGTCCATGGTTTCGATCAGGCCGGAGAATTTGCCCACATCCGTGTACACCCAACGCTCGACGGCGGTACGGGATTTACGCGCGACCAGCACCACTTCGCTGACCAGGATGCCAGCGTTGGCGATCAGCGAGCGGCCTGGTTCCAGAATGATTTCCGGCAGGTCATCACCGAAGTCTTCTTTCAGGAAGCGGATGATTTCTTCGGCGTAGGTTTCCAGGCTGTTGGTGCGGGTGATGTAGTTGGCCGGGAAGCCACCGCCCATGTTGATCAGCTTGAGGATGATGCCGTCTTCTTCTTTCAGACGTTCGAAGATCACTTTGACCTTGGCAATCGCCGCGTCCCAGACACTGATGTCGCGCTGCTGCGAACCCACGTGGAACGAGATGCCGTACGGCACCAGGCCCAGGTCGCGGGCGAGGATCAGCAGGTCCATGGCCATGTCGGTCTGGCAGCCGAATTTACGCGACAGAGGCCAGTCAGCCGTGGTCGAACCTTCGGTCAGGATACGCACGTAGACTTTTGAGCCCGGTGCGGCCTTGGCGATGTTGCGCAGGTCGGCTTCGGAGTCGGTGGAAAACAGGCGCACGCCCTTCTCGTAGAAGTAGCGAATGTCCTTGGATTTCTTGATGGTGTTGCCGTAGCTGATGCGGTCAGCGCTGACGCCGCGGTCCATCACCTTGTCCAGCTCATAGATAGAGGCGATGTCGAAGCTCGAGCCTTTATCCTTGAGCAGGTCGATGATTTCGACAGCCGGGTTGGCCTTGACGGCATAGTAGATCTTGGCGAAATCGAAGCCTGCGCGCAGGTCATCGTAGGCCTTGCTGATCATCGCGGTATCGATGACCACGAATGGGGTTTCTTGCGTGTCGGCAAACGCCTTCATCTTGTTGAAGGTGTCGCGCTGGAAATAGTCTTCGACCTGGATCGGCATGCGGAAACTCCTACTGGCAAACTGCATTAATCAATGGGTGCGAGGCGTGTCTCCACGCGCTCAACGAACGCCCTCAGTATCCCCACTTTGGTTCGCCTACTTCCCAAGGCTGTTCGCCGAAAGCAAAAAGACCATATGGACGCGGTTAGCGCATTCCCTATGGCCTTGCTGTCTCGTCGTCAGTACTTGAGCCGGATGGATCGTTTCCAGCATGGACGTTCGGCGCGAACTTTAGGACGTGAGGAGCTTGAGATCAACAAAAAATGTCGCATTTTTACCCGTTTTTGCCTGATCGGCAGCTGATCGCGTTCCCACACCCGTAGTAACGGACCTGTGTGACAGGATGATGTTCATTCTGTAGGTGATTGTAGGACCGGCTTCAGCCGGGAGGACGGAACGTCTGACGACTGAACGGCTATGGATGTACCGGCATCCTCCCGGCTGAAGCCGCTCCCACGGGATGACCGTATTCCACCTGTGGGAGCGAATTTATTCGCGAAGAGGTCGCGACAGACTCCGACTATCTCGCTGACTGAACCGACGTCTTCCCGGATAAATCCGGTCCCACACTTGAATCGCGCTTCTACGCGAAGTTGTTCGTGAGGCAATGGGCCTGATCAGCCAGTAGCAACATATCGCCAACAAGTTGGCCCCTACCACACCATCCAGGAAAATACTTTTAGCTTCTAGGTAAACGAAATTAGACAGCGCTAATCCTGCACTAAACATTCTAAAAACCTGTAAGTTCTAACAGTACCACCCGACAGACAACCCCAATAAAGTCGTGATCGAATCCTTCCAAAAATGAAGGCCAAGTTTACGAGGCATAGCATGAGTACGTTTATTAAGGAAAAATCATTCAGAGCCACGTTAAGATCCGTACATCCAGACTACCCGGCGGCCTTTGATTTTTCGAAGATAATTTCAGAAATTGAACTCCCGAAAGACTACCAGTCATCCGGAAATTTTATGGAAGCCACCCTGAAAGGCACGGAACGGTGTGGGTATCTGACAGCCACCACCTGCCCTCGAGGCGCTCAGAATCCGATGCCTATTCAGCAGTTCTGGTTTCTGTATCGAGAGTGGGACGACGGATCAAGCAGCTATGAAATAAAAATCAAAGATGCCCTTATCATTAACAACAAAGAAGTCTTCAGGAACATTGTCATTGGCAGACGACAGATTTATAGTGTACAGACGATGAGCCACCATAGTGTAGATTTCTATGTAGCCCCCTCCACTACTGAAAAAATAGTTTCAGGCTGGAAATTAGTACCACTCAACAATAGCGAGTTCACGCCAAGCGTAGCTGAAATCGGCCCGGTCTATATAACCGCGCCAAATGGCAATACGCTTGGCGTTAATGAACGACAGAACTTTGGAGAACAATGGTGGGCGTATGTAGCCTGTTCCAAACAGAGCGAACCACTGCTTATCAATAAAACAGTTATTGTTCCAGTGATAGTGAACATTCTTGAAACCGATATTTCCGATCCGACGGCGTAATTGCCGTTTAGTGGAAAATGGCTGACCGGCTCGTGCTGGCTGTCGAAGCGCGATAACGGCAGCACACGATGCCTCTCGTTGGAGCGAGGCTTGCCCGCGAATGAGTCATTGAGGTGCAGCAGACACACCGCATGATCGTTCTTCGCGGGCAAGCCGCGCTCCAGCGGGACCGGTTTTCATACGAAAAATGTCACTATTGCGAAGGACCGGTCTGAATCTTTTGTGCGAAATGTCCTAGACACTCCCGCCCCGCTTGCGCCTGCCCATTCCTGCAACTAGCCTGCGCCCTGCCATTGAAAACTCAGTGGATGGGTGTGAGAGCCCGGTGATCAGAAGCCGCATTAACCTGTCAGTCCATCATCGATATTCAGATATCGATGAATGCGTTATGGCAGCTGTGTGCAGGCAGACTTCGGTCTGACCGGGTCCCTTCTGCCGGTCTCTCACCCTGTGCATAGCTGCCACCCTCTACCGCGTGAGAGCGACAGGTGTTGGCGCAAAAGGAAGGAATTCTATCTTGATCAACAATGCCCCAGAACCGCCCATGAACCTCGAAGAAAACCTGGTGCGCGTGTCAGAACTGCTGCGTTGCGCAGCCGCCACCGCCTACGAAACCTGCGATCAACTCACCGGCCAGAAACGCGACCTGGCGTGTTCGGTGATGCATCTGGTCGAAATGGCGCAGGGTCTGGTTGAGCGATCGTTGACGAGCGTCGAAGCGCGATAGAGCACGCCTGATTACACCGGGATCCGTAGGACTGGCTTCAGCCGGGAGGAGGCCGGTACATTCGCAGCAGTTGCGTCGTCAGAACTTGCGCCCTCCCGGCTAAAGCCAGTCCTACGGATTCCGTGTGCTGACCGACATCGCGGTGTACGCGACACAGTGAAATCCTCCGCTGGTCTCGCGTCGGATTTGGATCCAGGGAGCGAACTTGTTCGCGAGGCGTCGACCTATCTATCGCAAGATCGCAAGGAATGACGCCTTCGCGGGCAAGTTCGCTCCAACGACCCTCAGCCCTGCGCTTCAGCCACAACGTCAGCCGGAGAAGTAATACTCGTCTTGCCACCACGCGAACGGCCTGAACTCAGGTATTCGGCGATGGACTCCTGGGTGACTTCACCGAGGAACACGTTTTCGGCATCCAGCACCGGCAGCCATGAGCGGTTGAACTCGTACATGCGCGACAGCAGGATGCGCAAGTGTTCGTCGTAAGCGGCGGTGGCGTTGAATTTCTGCAGGAATTGCAGGCAGTTGCCGGTCTGGCGATGCAGGTCGCGGCGACGTACGTAACCCATGGCCTTGTTTTCGCTGTCGGTGACGACGATGTAGCGACGGTCGTTTTCGTCCATGACTTCCAGCGCATCGACGACCGGGGTTTCCGGGCTGACCGAGGGCGCGTTGTCGGCGGCGTCTTCGGCCTTGACCAGCAACAGGCGCTTGAGGGTGCTGTCCTGGCCGACAAAGCTCGACACGAACTCGTCTGCCGGGTGCGCCAGCAAGGTGTCCGGGTGATCGAACTGGATCAGTTTGCCCGCACGGAAGATGGCAATTTTGTCGCCCATCTTGATGGCCTCGTCGATGTCATGGCTGACCATGATCACGGTCTTGTTCAGCGCACGCTGCATCTCGAAAAATTCGTTCTGGATCATTTCGCGGTTGATCGGATCGACCGCGCCGAACGGTTCGTCCATCAACAGCAGCGGTGCGTCAGCGGCCAGTGCGCGGATCACGCCGATGCGCTGTTGCTGGCCACCGGACAGTTCACGCGGGTAGCGATTCAGGTATTGCTTGGGTTCCAGCTTGATCATGCTCATCAGTTCGCGAGCGCGGTCGTGGCACTTCTGTTTATCCCAACCCAGCAGGCGCGGAACAATCGTGATGTTTTCTTCGATGGTCATGTTCGGGAACAGACCGATCTGCTGGATCACATAGCCGATGTTGCGACGCAGGGTCACTTCATCCAGGCCGGTGGTGTCTTCGCCATTGATCAATACTTTGCCGGAAGTCGGCATGATCAGGCGGTTGATCATTTTCAAGGTGGTGGACTTGCCGCAGCCCGATGGCCCCAGAAAGACGCAGATCTCACCTTCATTGACGGTCAGGCTTACCGAGTCGACGGCTTTGACTTCTTTGCCGTTGCTTTGAAAAATCTTGGTCAGGTTTTGAAGTTCGATCATTTGAGCAATCCTTTTGGAGTCAGCGTGCGTTGCAGCCATTGCAGGAGCAGGTCGGCGAAGATGGCCAGAAGACTGACCAGCACGGCGCCGACGATCAGCATCGACATATCGCTGCGGCTGATTGAAGCAAGAATAAGTACACCCAGACCGCCCGCGCCGATGGTGGCGGCGATGGTCATGACGCCGATGTTCATCACGACGGCAGTGCGCACGCCAGCGAGAATCACCGGCACGGCAATTGGCAGTTCAACCATGCGCAGGCGCTGGCCGAAGGTCATGCCGATGCCTTTGGCGGCTTCGCGAATACCCGGTTCGACGCCGGTCAGCGCCAGATAGGTGTTACGCATGATCGGCAATAGCGAATACAGGAACACAGCGGTGATTGCTGGCATCGGGCCCAGGCCCTGACCGAACTTGGAGTAGAACGGCAGCAGCAGCCCGAATAGCGCAATCGACGGCACCGTCAGCAGTACCGTGGCGCTGGCTTGCAGCGGTCCGGCGAGTACCGGAAAGCGCGTCATCAGCACGCCCAATGGAACACCCACAACAATGGCCAGGGTCACGGCGATCCCGACCAGCGTGATGTGCTGCCAGGTAAGGTGCAGGATCAACGGCCAGTCCAGATGGGAGAAGGTACTCAAGAAATTCATGTCTTCTCCTTAATCAGTTCAATGGGTGCTGGCGCAGGAAATCTGCGGCAACAGCAGAGGGGCTTTCGTGATCGACATCGATGCGGGCGTTGAGGTCGATCATGGTCTGACTGTCCAGCAGATCCGCCAGCGGTTTGAGCAGCGTGGCGATTTCCGGGTGAGCATCCAGATACTCCTGACGAATCACCGGGGCAGCGGTGTAGTCCGGGAAGTAATGCTTGTCGTCCTGCAATACTTTGAGTTTGAAGGCGTTCAAGCGACCGTCGGTTGTATAGACGAGGCCGGCGAAGACTTGCCCGTTGCGCAGCGCGGTGTAGACCAGACCGGCGTCCATCTGCCGGGTGTTTTCACGACTGAGATTCATGTCGTAATGCTTGACCATGCCAACCAGACCGTCGGAACGGTTAGCGAACTCAGTGTCCAGCGCTACGATATGATTCTCTTTGACTTCGTCCTTGAGCACTTTCGTCAGGTCAGTCATGTTGTTGATCTGCGGGTATTGTTCGGCAATTTTCCGCGGCAATGCCAGCGCGTAGGTGTTGTTGAACTTCGACGGCGAAAGCCAGGCCAGGCCTTTTTTCGCATCGAGTTCCTTCACCCGGGCGTAGGTTTGTTCGCTGTCGAGTTTTTCATCGACATGGTTGTAGGACACCAGCGAGACACCGGTGTATTCCCACAACATGTCAAGCTGACCGCTTTCCTGTGCACTGCGCGCCAGATTACTGCCCAGACCGCCAGTGATTTGCACCTCGTAGTTTTTGGTACGCAAATATTGCGCGGTTAATTCGGCCAGTATGGTCTGCTCGGTAAATACCCGGGCACCAATACGCAGCAGCGGCTTATCCGCTGCCTGGACAAATGCCGGGAACAGCATGGCAAAGCCTAGAAACAAGCATAATTTTTTCATTGGAATTCCTTTCGCTCAGCGAGTCAGGCCGCG
This sequence comes from Pseudomonas sp. G.S.17, assembly GCF_038096165.1. NCBI lineage: Bacteria > Pseudomonadati > Pseudomonadota > Gammaproteobacteria > Pseudomonadales > Pseudomonadaceae > Pseudomonas > Pseudomonas viridinivis. Next base: position 927,054 of record NZ_CP151076.1, on the reverse strand, counting down.
TTCCAGCCAGATACGACTGGCAAATGTCACCAGGCCATCTAGCAGCAGCGCGAGCAAGGCGGTACACACCGCGCCCAGCAGCAATTGCGAATGATTGTTCAAGGCGATGCCGGGGAAAATCAGGCTGCCGAGACTGTTGGCACCAATCAGGAACGCCAATGGCGCGGTCCCGACGTTGATTGCCAGCGCCACACGCACACCACCGATGATGATCGGCACGGCATTGGGCAGCTCGACACGCATCAGCACCTGGCTGGGCGTCATGCCGATACCGACGGCGGCTTCCTTGAGTGAACCCTGAACGTTTTTCAGGCCTTCGTAGGTGTTGCGCACGATGGGCAGCAACGAGGCCAGGAACAGCGCGAAGATGGCAGGTCCGCTGCCGATGCCGAGGATACCCAGGGCGATGGCCAGAACCGCGAGAGGAGGAATGGTGTTACCAATGTTGAAGATCTGCATGAAGCGCTCGGCGCGGCCAACCATGCTGGGTCGACTGAGGGCAATGCCCGCCGGGATCCCGACCACAAGGGCCGCCAACATTGAAACCAGAACCAGAATCAGGTGAGCTTGCAGATAAAACAGCAGGTCATCCTGGTATTGCTTGATGGTACTTATGCCGATCCAGTGGATCAGCAGGGCCAGGAGTGCGATAACAACCGCACCTCCAATCAGCCCCTTGCCATAGCGATTAGCCACAGGCGGACTCCTTATTTCAGTCGGCGAACGCGTTGCCGTTGATCGACCATTGCGGGCCATCAAGGAATAACGTTCGCGAAGAGCAGCGGGTGGGTCGCCGTTGAGGGTTAAACCTCGGCGAAAACACAAGCCATTAGCGCAGCTTCGTCAAGCCAACTCGTTGATTTTGCAGACCCTGACGGTGGTTGTATCAGGGGAATGGACGTCTCCACGGTCTGAAAGGTTCCCACATAAGATGGTAATTGGCCACCGCGCATGTGCTGAACGGTTCGGTTATTGCATCGAGATAGGCTATAATCTGCGCCCTTTTTTGACTCACCTGCCAGGCGATTTCCCATGACCCACCAGGCCGCCGAAGTCGCGAAACGCCGCACTTTCGCCATCATTTCCCACCCGGATGCGGGCAAGACCACCATCACCGAGAAGCTGCTGCTGATGGGCAAGGCCATTTCCATCGCCGGCACGGTGAAGTCTCGCAAGTCCGACCGCCATGCGACATCCGACTGGATGGAGATGGAGAAACAACGGGGTATTTCCATTACCACCTCGGTCATGCAGTTCCCGTATCGCGATCACATGATCAACCTGCTCGACACCCCGGGCCACGAAGACTTCTCGGAAGACACCTATCGCACCCTGACTGCGGTCGACTCGGCCCTGATGGTGCTCGATGGCGGTAAAGGCGTTGAGCCACGGACCATCGCGCTGATGGACGTTTGCCGTCTGCGCGACACGCCTATCGTCAGCTTCATCAACAAGCTGGACCGCGACATTCGAGACCCAATCGAGCTGCTGGACGAGATCGAAGCCGTCTTGAAGATCAAGGCTGCGCCGATCACCTGGCCGATTGGTTGCTACCGCGACTTCAAGGGTGTTTACCACCTGGCCGACGACTACATCATTGTCTACACCGCCGGTCACGGCCATGAGCGCACCGACGTCAAGATCATCGAGAAGCTCGATTCGGACGAAGCCCGCGCACACTTGGGCGACGAGTACGACCGTTTCGTTGATCAGCTGGAACTGGTTCAGGGCGCTTGCCATGAATTCAACCAGGAAGAGTTCATCAACGGTCAGCTGACGCCGGTGTTCTTCGGCACGGCCTTGGGCAACTTTGGTGTCGATCACGTGCTCGATGCCGTGGTGAACTGGGCGCCGATGCCGTTGGCGCGGGTTGCCAACGAGCGCACCGTGGAGCCGGTCGAAGAGAAATTCACCGGTTTCGTGTTCAAGATCCAGGCAAACATGGACCCAAAGCACCGTGACCGGATCGCGTTCATGCGGATCTGTTCGGGCCGCTATGACAAGGGCATGAAAATGCGCCATGTGCGTCTGGGCAAGGAAGTGCGCATCGGTGATGCACTGACGTTCTTCTCATCCGAGCGCGAAATGCTTGAAGAAGCCTACGCCGGCGACATCATCGGCCTGCACAACCACGGCACGATCCAGATCGGCGACACCTTCACCGAAGGTGAAAACCTCGGTTTCACTGGTATCCCGCACTTCGCCCCGGAGCTGTTCCGTCGCGTACGCCTGAAAGATCCGCTCAAGTCCAAGCAATTGCGTCAGGGTTTGCAGCAACTGGCCGAAGAAGGCGCCACGCAGGTGTTCTTCCCGCTGCGCAGCAACGACATCATTCTCGGCGCCGTGGGTGTGCTGCAGTTCGATGTGGTCGCCAGCCGCTTGAAGGAAGAATACAAAGTTGAATGCGCCTACGAGCCGATCACGGTGTGGTCAGCGCGCTGGATCGAATGCACTGACAAGAAGAAGCTCGAAGAGTTTGAAGTCAAGGCCGTGGAAAACCTCGCGCTGGACGGCGGCGGTCACCTGACCTACCTGGCGCCAACCCGGGTCAACCTGGCCTTGATGGAAGAGCGCTGGGCGGACGTGAAATTCCGCGCAACGCGTGAGCATCATTAAGCAATAACCGTTACGTTACCGTAGGACCGGCTTTAGCCGGGAGGTGGTTGTTACATTCGCTGCATTTGCTTCGTCAGAGATGCCGCCCTCCCGGCTAAAGCCGGTCCTACGGGCTCGTTTATTTCACCACCATCCCCACGCCCCTGCCCCGTGGATCGGACGCTGTCTCCAGCTTCGTGCCATCAATCCTGATCGCCTGCACATTGCCCATTTCCCAACCCTGATCCTCAAGCTTATAGCCCATGGCCTTGAGGTCTTCGGCGGGTTTGCCGGTCAGCGGCGCGTAGGCGTCGTAGTAAATGGTGTCCTTGGGCAGCAACTGGTGATGCACCCGTTGCGCGCCGACGGCTTCCTTCAACGGCAGCTTGTAGTCATAGATATTGTTCAGCACCTGAAAGATCGAGGTGAAGATCCGCGAGCCGCCCGGCGTGCCCAACACCAGTGTCACTTCGCCGTCGCGGGTCACCAGGCTTGGGCTCATGGAAGACAACATGCGCTTGCCCGGCTCGATGGCATTGGCGCTGCCGCCCACCACGCCAAAGGCATTGGCCACGCCCGGCTTGGAGCTGAAGTCGTCCATTTCGTCGTTGAGCAGGAAACCCGCGCCTTTTACGACAACGCCGCTGCCGTAATCCCAGTTCAGGGTGTAGGTATTGCTGACCGCGTTGCCCTGTTTGTCGACGATGGAGAAGTGCGTGGTCTGATGCGGCTCAAGGCCGGGCTTGATGTTTGCCGTAGGTGAAATGGCCGTCGGGTTGATCTCATGGGCGCGCTTGGCGAGGTACGCCTCGTCGATCAGTTCGTTGACCGGCACCTTGGAGAATTCCGGATCGCCCAGATAATCCGCACGGTCGGCAAACACGCGCTTTTCGATTTCCGCCAGCAGATGGATATAGCGCGCCGAGTTGAGTTCGACGCCTTTGAAGTCGTCGGCGCGCTGTTCCTTGATGCCGATCAGCTGCGCCAGTGCGACGCCGCCGGAGCTGGGCAATGGCGCGGTATACAACGTGTTGCCGCGCCAGTTCACGTGCAGCGGTTTGCGCCAGACGGCTTTGTAATCCGCCAGATCCTGTTTGCTGATCAGGCCGTTATCGCGCTGCATCTGCGCCACCAGCAAGTCAGCGGTCTGGCCGCCGTAGAATTCTTTCGCGCCCTTGTCGGCGATGCGTTCGAGGGTCTTGGCCAGCTCCGGCTGACGCAGGGTCTCGCCGACTTTCATGTTGCCGAAGTAATCATTGAAATTGGTCGTGCCGTTGAACAGTTCCAGAGCCTCCTGGCGATACATGTATTGCTTTTCGGCGACCTTGAAGCCGTTCTGCGCGTAACCGATGGCCGGGGTCAACAGCTCGGACCACGGCAACTTGCCAAACTTCTGATGCGCCTCCCACAAGCCCATCACCGTGCCCGGCACGCCCACCGCGCGGGCGCCGACCAGGCTCATGTTTTCGATGACTTCGCCTTTCTCGTTCAGGTACATATTGCGCGAGGCAGCTTTCGGCGCAGTTTCCCGGTAATCGAGAAAGTACGGTTTGCCGTCCATGAACAGGGTCATGAAGCCACCGCCGCCAATGTTCCCCGCTTCGGGATAAGTCACCGCCAGGGTGAAGGCCGTCGCCACGGCAGCGTCCACGGCATTGCCGCCTTTCCTGAGAATCTGTGCCGCGACTTCGGCGCCGTATTGGTCCGGCGCAGCCACCGCGCCGCCTTCCAGAGTGACGGCGAACGCCGCCGACGAGCTGACAATGGCCACCGACAAAGCCAGTGTCTTGAACATGACGAGTCGCATAACGCTTCCTTATTATTTGCAGAACTGACGGCACTGATTAATGACCAGGAATGGCACAAACGCAAACGGCCACCCGAAGGTGGCCGCTTTTTGGCAATTGCGCGTCGCAGGTCTTATCCAACCAGCTCGTCGCGAATCCAGTCGGTGACCGAAGTGCGCTTCGGTACCCAGCCCAGCAGTTCGCGAGCATTCTTGCCGCGCACCCGGCTGTTGGAACCCAGGCCGTAGTTGGCCATTTCATAGCCCCATTCGGCTTCGGCATCCTTGAGCGGCCAGTCCTGCACTACGGCCAGGCCCAGCGCCTTGGCGATGGCATTGCTCATGTCGACAAATGCCGCCTCGCCACTTTCGACGAAATAGAACGTACCGGCCGGAGTTTTCTCCAGGGCCAGCGCGTACAGCTCGACCACATCTTCGATATGCACGTTGGACCAAATGTTCTCGCCCGGACCGACGTGGCGCATGATGCCGCTCTTGCGCGCCTGCTTGATCAACCGTGGCAACTGCACGCTGTCGCGCTTCACGCCCAGACTGTGGCCGTAAATCAAAGTGTTGCAGATCACGGCCGAACGCACGCCTTGCTTGGCGGCATCGAGCACCAGATTATCGATGGCAACACGCGCGGCCTTGTCGACGGTCGGTTCCGGCAGCTGGCCTTCGTAATAGATGACATCACTGCCCTTGCCGCCGGACGCATCGCCGACAATGCTGGAACCGCTGGTGTGCAGAAACGGCTTGTTCGAGCCCTTGAGCCCTTCGATCAGCGCTTCCACCGCGCCGCGATGATCGCTGCTGGCGGCGTTGATCACGCCATCGGCTTTGCGTGCCTGTTCGGTGAGCAATGCGCTGTCGTCCAGGGTGCCGACGACCGGCGTGATGCCCAGCGCGGTCATTTCTTCAGCCTGCTCGGCGCTGCGCACCAGACCGGTAACTTGATGCCCCTTCTTGACCAGACCGGTAGCGATGGAACCACCGATGAAACCGGCAGCGCCTGTAATGAATACGTTCATGGTGACTCCAAGCTTGCGATGAATGATGGGATCAGTATCGGCTTCGGATTCATGTTGAAAAAGACGGGCTTAGTGAAATAGCTTTTGCGCAGCAAGCACGAATCCTGCGCAGGGTTGTAGGACTGGCTTTAGCCGGGAGGGCGTGCTCCCGGCTAAAGCCGGTCCTACGAGATAAGCCCCTACATATTCAGACCGCATACCCCGCCATCTTCTGCTGAATGAAATCCAGAAAACACTGGATGCGCAGTGCCAGCTGCGAGTTGCGGTAGTACACGGCGTTGATCGGTTGACGATAGCCGGTGTTGGCGTCGGGCAGGATGATGTTGAGTCGCCCCAGGCGAATGTCTTCGTGAGTCATGAAGTGCGACAGGCACACGATACCCTCGCCCGCCAGCGCCAACTGGCGCAAGGTTTCGCCACTGGAAGCGGCGATAGCCGGCTGGATAAACAGTCGATCACCTTCGGCGTGGCGCAGCGGCCAGTGGTTGAGGGTTTCGGTCTGGGTAAAACCCAGCAGCACGTGTTCGGCCAGGGCTTCAACACTGCCTGGCGTGCCATGTTTTTTTAGATAGGCCGGGCTGGCGAGGATGTTCAGCGGGCTGCTGCCCAGCGAGCGAGCGTGCAGGGTCGAATCCGCCAGGGCGCCGATGCGAATCGCGACATCGGTGCTTTGCTCCAGCAGATCGATAATCAGGTCGTTGCTGTTCAGCTCAAGCTGGATGTCCGGATAACGCTCACGAAACTCGGCGACATAAGGCACCACCGAATGCAGCATGAACGGCGACGCCGCGTTGATCCGCAAACGTCCGGCGGGCGTCTGTTGACGCAGGGAAAGCCGCTCTTCCAGCTCCTCCATCTGCGCCAGGATCAGCCTGGCCCGCTCAAGAAAGAATTTGCCTTCTTCGGTCAGGTCCATACGCCGGGTGGTGCGGTTGATCAGCGTGGTTTCCAGCTTGGCTTCAAGGCGCGACAAGGTCCGACTGATGGCCGAGGGCGTTTGCCCGACCTGTTCGGCGGCAGCGGAAATCGAACCGCACTCGATCACCGAGATAAACACCTGCAATTCATCGGAGCGCGCTTTCATTGTTGTCCTCCATTCAAAACAGCCTGGATATTAGCGCTGTTGAGGACAACAAAGCGTGCCGATTCAGCTACCGATCAACAGATGCAAACCCAGCGCGCCCATGCCCGTGAAGAATATGCGTTTGAACAGTTGCGGGCTGATGCGCTGGCGCAACCATTGGCCGAGCCACATGCCGAGCAACGCTGGAATCAACGCCAGCAGTGACGCGCCCAGTTCATCGCTGCCTAACGCATTGTTCCAGAACAGCCCTGCTGCCAGCGCCAGGGTCGAAACGGTAAATGACAGGCCCAACGCCTGCACCAGCTGGTTGCGCTCCAGCCCGAGCGCCTGAAGATACGGCACCGCCGGAATGACAAAGACGCCGGTGGCCGAGGTGATGATGCCAGTCAGCAACCCGCAGAGCGGCCCCAGCCAGGCTTCATGGCGGGGCGGAATGTGCAGCGTCGGCAGAAACAGCCCGCTCAAGGCATACAGCAGCAATGCCGCGCCCAGCGCCCGGGTCATCGAATGCCCGCCGCTCATTCCGATGCCGATCGAACCCAGTCCGGTGCCGATCACGATCATCACCAGCAGCGGCCACAGGCGCCGGATCAGCACACGCAATTGGCCGCCCGCCGCCAGTTGCCAGAGATTGGTCAAGGTCGACGGGATGATCAATAACGCGGCTGCCTGCGCTGGAAGCATAGCCAGCCCGAGCAATCCCATCGCGACCGTCGGCAAGCCCAGGCCAATGACGCCCTTGACCGTGCCAGCCAGAAAAAAGGTGCCCATCACCAGCGCCGACAGGGCCCAGCCGAGTGCCTGGTAGTGTTGGATAATTGCATTCATGGGCCTATGCTGACGCCAGCCAGGGAGTTTGAAAATCTGTCATGCATTGAGCCAGCCTCAAGCTCAGACAGAGGCTGAAAATACCGCCCACGTCAAAGGCTGACCATGCACTTCGATCTGATTGACCTGCGACTTTTCCTGAACGTGCTCGAAAGCGGCAATATCACCGCTGGTGCAGCCAGCAGTCATCTATCCCTGGCCTCGGCCAGCGCCAGGGTCCGGGGGATGGAAGCCTCGCTGAACATTGCCCTGCTCGAACGCGGCCGGCGCGGTGTGACGCCGACTCCGGCAGGCAAAGCCCTGGCGCAACATGCGCGATTGATACTGCAACAGGTCGAGCGCATGCAATTTGACCTGGCCGATTACGCCAAAGGGTTCAAAGGCCAGGTCCGCCTGCTGTGCAATACCTCCACGCTGAGTGAGCACCTGCCGGAATTGCTGGCGGACTTTCTGGTGAGCCATCCCAATATCGATATCGAAGTCGAGGAACATCCGAGCCTGCGCATCCTGCATGCGGTGCGCCACGGGACGGCGGACATCGGGATTATTTCCGACGCGGTCGATGCCAGCGACCTGCAAACCCGGCCGTTCCGCGCCGACCCGTTGGCGGTGATCATGCCGCTGGACCATCCGTTGCAGGATCAGACCACCCTGAGCTTCAACCAGGTTCTGGATTACGAGTTTGTCGGCCTGGCCGTCAACAGCGCCATGGCGATTTACCTCGAAGGCCAGGCGCTGCACGCCGGAAAACGCCTGCGCATCCGGGTGCGCGCCGAAGGCTTCGCCGCCGCGATCAGGATGGTTGCCCACGGCGCTGGCCTGGGCATCGTTCCACAAGCGGCCATTGAACGCTGCCAGGGCGAACGTCAGTTCAAAAGCATTGCGTTGACGGACCCGTGGGCCGACCGAAAATTGCTGCTGTGTGCCGTGGATTTCGCTGCGCTGCCGGGTTACGCCGGGGCGCTGCTGGAGGTGTTGAGCTGCGCTTCTGGATACCCGGATGTCGAGTACAGACAACTGAGCGGCAAGCAACCGCCCTAAGGTAGCCGAGCGATTTTCGCCCACATCCTGGAGCTGTCCATGTCTACGCCGATTACTGTCCTGCGCGATACCCACCCGCTGCCGGTGCTCGATGCCTGCAAATGGGAAAAACTCGAAGGCGATCCGCACACCGTCAACCTTAACGCCTACACCTCCGAAGACGGCAGCAAGATCATGGGCACCTGGATCTGCACACCGGGCAAATGGCGTGTGGATTATGTGAAGTGGGAGTACTGCCACTTCCAGGAAGGCTATTGCATCATTACCCCGGACGGCATGGACCCTATTCATTTACGGGCCGGTGACATCTTCGTGGTTGAGCCGGGAATGAAAGGCATCTGGGAGGTCGTCGAGACGGTACGCAAGTATTTTGTCTTTGCCTGACAGAGCATCGCCCGACTCGAACGCAGGTGCAGAGAACAATTTTCTCTGCAACTGCAGCAGGTTCAATTATTTACGTGTAACGCTGAAATTACACTATCGATCAATTCTTCAGTTAACTGTATTCGGCACTGCACGTCCGCGTTTCAAGCTATCTATTTGAAAGTCCACGTCATTATTTTCCTTGCCTGCAAACCACCCGCTACATACCTGTTAATTTCCTGATAAAAGCCTGAAAGCTGTTCATTAGCCCGCTGTACAGTTGCGCTAAAAAAAATCTAACCTCTTTAACAACGACTAATCTTCCCCCGTAAATCAGAGTGCCCGCGAGCTGCAACGCGCAGGGCTGCGGGCCTAATGTTTGATTATTTCAGGATGATTATGAAAATACTTGTCACGGGTGGAACCGGTTACATAGGGAAAGCGTTACTGGCGAAATTGACCGCCGAGACGACATACGAGGTTTCAGGCACGACACGCACTCAGCACTCGCCGCCATCCGTTGCCCCTTTGATACCCGTGGGCGATTGCTGCGCAACGACCGATTGGTCTGCAGCGCTGCAAGGGGTCGATGTCGTCGTTCATGTCGCCGCCCATCTCAAGACAGCCACCGACCCCGGCATCAGCCAGCTGGATCAACTCTGGCTGACCAATGTCGAAGGAACACTGGCCCTCGCCCGGCAGGCGCTGGCAGCCGGGGTAAAACGGCTCATCTTCATCAGTTCCGTAGGCGTCAACGGCTCGCACACCACCGACACCCCCTTCACCGAAGCATCTGTTCCGGCACCAGAGGACGACTATGCGCGATCCAAACTGGAAGCTGAACGCGGGCTGATGGTTTTGCTTGCGGACACCAGCATGGAGTTCGTCATTATTCGGCCGCCGCTGGTCTACGCCGCCCACGCGCCGCGTAACTTCCCGCGCCTGTTGCGGTGGGTCGCATCCGGCGTGCCGCTGCCGTTTGCCCTGATCAATAACAAGCGCAGCATGATTGCCCTGGAAAACCTGGTGGACTTCATTGCGCTGACTGTCGAACATCCCGCCGCCGCCAATGAACTGTTTCTGGTTTCAGATGGCCTGGATATGTCGACTGCGCAGATTGTCAGTGAGCTCGCCGCAAGCATGGGAGGCCGGGCACGCTTATTACCGGTCCCTGATTGGTTGATGCGTTGGGGCGCAAGAATGGTCGGCAAACAATCCATGTATTCGACGTTATGTGCGTCCTTGGTCGTTGATTCGAGCAAGGCGCAAAGGCTGCTCAACTGGACGCCACCATTGACGGCGCGGGAGGCACTGCTTAAAAGCGGCAAAGAGTTCAGGTCGGGCGATTGGCCAACACCGCTGGCGCAATGAAAAAGCTCACTCCGTGATACGCGGAGTGAGCTTTGATTTCGATGGGGAAATCGAAACGGGTTACAGGATGCTCAGCGGGTATTCGACAATGACGCGGATTTCGTCGATTTCGCCGCCGCGATCCGAGCTGCGATAGCTGGCGTGACGCACGCGCAAGCTCAGGTCTTTGGCCGGGCCTGCTTGAACCACGTATTTTCCATCGAAATCGCGCTCCCACGCCTTGCCGTTGTCGCCGGTAGCCGTGGTGAAATCTTCACCCTTCACATAGCGTGCGAGGAACGTCAAACCCGGCACACCATAGGTAGCCATGTTGATGTCGTAACGGGCCTGCCAGGATTTTTCGTTGGCATAGTTGAAGTCGGAATACTGAATGGAGTTGCCGACGAAAACAGTGCTGTTGCCGTCAACGCCGTACTTGTAGTCGCCGGTGCCGTTAACTTGCTGACGACCGATCTGGAAGGTGTGCGCGCCGAAGGTGTAACCGGCGGTCAGGCTCCAGATGGTGTTGTCCAGCTCCCCGCCCAACTCCTTGCCGACGCTTTTGGTGTCGTACGCATTTAAGTCAAACTTCAGGGTGTCATTGGGAGTCAACGCCATGGCGTAGGTCAGGCTGCCGTAGTATTTGCGCCAGTAATCTTCAACGTCCGAGTAGTACAGGCTGCTGGACAGATTCTTGTTGAATTTGTACAGACCGCCACCGAAGTTGATGCTGGTCAGGTGAGCGCTGTCATGATTGCTCTGGTTACGGTTTTTCAATGCAGTGAAGTGGCCGCCTTGCAGCGTCAGGTTGTCGATTTCATTGCTGGTAATCAACAGGCCCTGAGCGGTTTCCGGCAGCAGACGGCTGTCGGAAGTTGCGAATACCGGGTTGTTGACATATTGGTCGCCGAACTTGGCCACGGTTTTCGAGACGCGCATTTTTACCGCTGCGCCGGCATAGCCGTAGTTGTCTTTCGCGCCGCTGCTGTCTTGTTCCAGCAAGCCCGTGCCGCCGCCGGTACGGCCGTCACCGGTATCGAGCTTCAAACCGTACAGGCCCAATGCATCGATACCGAAACCGACCACGCCCTGGGTGAAACCGGATTCGAAACTGCCGATGAAGCCTTGCGCCCATTCTTCTCCGTAAGCCTGGGTTGCGCTGGTGGCGCGGTTATCACGGTTCATGTACATGTTGCGCGCCTTGACGCTCAACTTCGAACCTTCGATAAACCCGGTTGCATCCGCCTGGGATTCAGCAAAAACAGGTTGCACAGTGCCTGCCGCCATCGCCAGGGCGAGGACGCTCAATTTATTCACATTCATTACAGCTGCTCCGTTGGTTATCGCATCCCGCCACCTTCGTTGGGCGACGGGAAAGTTATTGGCAGTTCAAAAGGTGTGTGGCTCGCCAATACATTCGCGATGGCTTTTCTTATTGGATGACTGTTTTAAAAACATGAACAAATGTCGCTTGCGTAGGAGGGGACTCGTCCCCGAAAATTTTCCGGACAAAGGCATAACTCGAACTTTGCACCGCTAGTGCAAACGCCTTCGGGGACAAGTCCCCTCCTACCGGTTTGCGGATTCAGCTTTCGTTAATAACCCTGCTCCGGATTGATCTCGTTGGCCAAAGGCGTTCCCGCTTCCAGGCGCGCGAGGTTCTCCAGAATTTGCCCGGCGATCACTTCATAGGAAGCCGATGATGCAATGTGTGGTGTCACGCAAATCTGCGGGTGATGCCAGAATGGATCGTTAACCGGTAACGGCTCCTGCTCGAATACGTCCAGCAAGGCGCTGCGCAACTGACCGCTGTCCAGCGCGGCGAGCAAATCTTCTCGGTTCAAGTGTTCGCCCCGCCCACAATTGATCACCACCGAATCCGCTGCCATGTGCGCAAAGGTTTCCTCGCCGAGAATGCCGACGGTCTCAGTGGTGAGGGGTAATAAGCAGACCAGAATGTCCAGCCCGCTCAAAAACGCCTTGATCTCGCCCGCTTGAAAGGTGGTCACGCCCTCGATCTGCTGCGCACGACGTGCCCAGCCACGTGTATCGAAATCCAGTGCGGCCAGTTGCGACGCAACCGCCCGCCCCAGCTCACCCAAACCCATCACGCCGACCTTGGTCTGTTTGGCCGGACGCTGTGCCGGACGATCCCAGAACACCCATGCCTGATTGCGCAGGACTTGATCAAAACCCCGGTGGTAATGCAGCACCCCCCAAAGCACGTATTCGACCATGCCCAGGCGATGATCCGGATCGACGATGCGACAGACCGGAATCTGCGGATTGCGACTCGGATCCTTGAAGATCTGATCGGCGCCGGCAGCGATGGAATGGATCAGCCGCAAGTGTGGATACATGCCCAGGCTGCCGGGTGCCGGATTCCAGCACAAGGCAATTTCCGCCTGTTGCGCATCGGCATTGTCGGGCCGGACGATGTTCAGTTCAGGCTCACGCGCCAGGAGCATTTCCCGCACGCGCTCCAGACCATTGCCAGTGCCCAGCAACACCAGCGGCTTCATGAACAGTATTCGCTGCGCTGGGCATCGATCATGGTCAGCGCCGCTTCCCAGGCCAGTTCGGTAATGCCTTCAGAGTCATCGGCCTCGAACTGTTGCGCGGTGTGTTCGCAGACCTGCGGGTCCGGTTGAACCAGCGCCGTGCCGCCGGCCAGCGCCTGAATCTGTGCCTGACAGGCTCGCTCCAGAAAGTAGATATTGGAAAATGCTTCGGCCGCCGATGCACCCGTCACCAGTAAACCGTGGTTGCGCAGGATCATCGCGCTGGTGCTGCCCAGGTCTGCCACCAGACGCTCGCGCTCGGCGGTGTCCGTGGCGATGCCTTCGTAAGTGTGATAACTCAGACGGTTGTAAAACTTCAGCGCGTGCTGGCTCAGCGGCAGCAAGCCTGCCGCCTGCGCCGACACCGCCATGCCTGCGGCGGTGTGGGTATGAATCACACAATGGGCATCAGCACGCGCGGCGTGAATCGCCGAGTGGATCACGAAGCCGGCACGGTTGACGCGATGATTGGGGAAGAACTCATCCACGACATTGCCCTGGCCATCGATCTTCACCAACTGGCTGGCGGTCATGCGTTCGAACAGCGTGCCGTAACGATTGATCAGAAAATGCCCGGCCTCGCCGGGCACACGCAGGGAAATATGCGTGTCGATCAAATCGCTCATGCGCAAATGGGCCAGCAGACGATACAGCGCCGCCAGTTCGCAGCGGGCGTTGCGTTCCGCCTCGGGCATGTGCAGCGGCAACGTCGTGGAGCGTGCAGAAGAGGACATGGTGCTTACCATCAAAAAAGGTCATGGCGTGTTTCGTGCAGTCTTTTTAAGAGCAAACGCTGCGCAAGCACAATGTGCGATTACTTATATTCATTATTTTTTTCACCAATAAAGGCCGCGAAGTGAACCAAACCACCAGCCAGACAGTGCCGATCCGCCCGTCTTCCAGACCCTTGGGCGAACGGCTGGACTGGAATCTGCTGCGCACCTTTCAAGTGGTCGCTCAAGAACTGAGCATCAGCCGTGCGGCCGCGCGCCTGCATCTGTCGCAGCCAGCTGTCAGTCAGGCGATCAAGCGTCTTGAAGAGCAATTGGGCACGGCGTTGATCGAGCGGCGCGGACCGCGCTTTCTGCTGACTCAATCAGGCATCGAAACCTTGCGCGTGGCGGCTGACGTGCAGGGGCATTTCACTCAGCTGGACGCGGCGCTGGAGCGCACGTCCGACCAGATCGTCGGCAAGGTTCGGCTGCTGACCGTGAGCGGCATTCATTGCGCTGTATATGACAAGTTTCTTGCGCAGTTGCATCGCGACTATCCCGGCATCACTCTGGAAATCGACGTGCAGTCCAGCGATGCGATCCTCAGCGCGCTGTCGCAGAAAACCGCGAGCTTCGGCCTGGCGGTCAATCGCGCCGCGCCTGGCTGGCTCGGTCAGCAATGCCTGACGCAGGAGCACTACGCCTTCTATTGCAGTGACCTGCATCCATTGTTCGGTCGCGAAGACCTGAGCCTTGATGATCTGCGCAACGAGCAGCTGATTATTTTCACCGGGGACTTGCTGGGCGGCACGCTGTCGTCGCTGGCCGAGTTTCGTGACCACCACGAACTCACCGGGCAGATCGTCGCTTCGTCGCCCAACACTCAGGAAATTTTGCGCCTGGTACTTGCGGGGTTCGGCATTGCCTGTCTGCCGCAGCACATCTGTCAGAACGAATTGCAGGCAGGTCGCTTATGGCGTCTGCCGCCAGAAGCTGGCGTGGGTTCGGTGGATATCAATCTGATGTGGAACCTGGATCAGCGCCTGACCAAGGCCGAATCGATTTTCCTGCAAAAGCTGCGCGAGGCCACCCGGGAAGGCGCAATCGAGCCTTGATGGGCAAATAAGGTGCACTTGTTACGGATATACGCAACATTGCACCGTTGCCGTGCATTTACTGTGAAGTTATGACCCGACGGTATTAACACCTGAACTTTCCTGCATGATCTGCAGGAAAACATCCACTAACGGGTTACGTGGCACCTGTTGTCTGTACAACAGTTTGAACGGCGTGGCTATGCTGAATGTCTGCGCCATTACGGAGCGCATCTCGCCGCGCTCAACGTAACTTCTGGCCCAATGTGTAGGCAAGTAACCCAAATAACGACCGGTCTTGATCAAGATAGCCACCGCTTCTACCTGGGTTGCAACGGCGGTCACGTTGCGCAATCCAAGGAGCTTTGGCTTTGCTGTATGCACGGCATAAGCATGCTCGACAAATTCGGCTTCAGCGAGGCACTTTTCATCAATATCCTCATCGGCCATTGCGAAAAAAGGATGATTGGAGGCGCAATAAAGCTCTGAAGTTTCGTCATACAACGGCATGACCTGAAAGTCATCTTTGCCGCTGTACACCGGCACGATACCGACGGCAAACCGGCCTTTGAGAATGCCTTGTTCGATCTCGTCCAGCGGTGCCACATTCAAACGCACCCTAGCCTTTGGGGCCTTGTCCTGCAAGGCTTTCAGGGCATCCACCAGCGGCGAGTACGGATCGGAAACGGTGTTATCGATGACCGCAATGTTCAGGTCACCGAGCAATTCCCCACGCACATTTCCCAACCGGTCGCGGAAGTTATCCAGGGCCATGAACAGGTCCAGACTGGCCTCGTAGATAATCTTGCCTTGCTCTGTAAGGCAGAACTTTTCCCGCCCACGCGTACATAAACGCATGCCCAGGCGTATTTCAAGATCCGATATCTGTTTGCTGATAGCGGCCAGGCTGATATTGAGTTCTACCTGCGCGGCGGTAAATCCTCCTGATTCAACCACGGCGCGAAAAACCTTGAACAGTTTCAAGTCCATGGCACTGGCCATTGAAATCGCCACATCACCACTTCGTTTGGGCAGGTTTCCACTTTCAGTAAGTTGACTTGTCATTTAAAACATTTCCCCGCTTGTTGATTTTTCCTAGCATCCCTCCCATCGAATCGATTCATTATTGATTGAAGCCAAACTTCCATTGCTCACATCTCTACAACCCGGCGATCTTCACATCGCTTGAAAGTGCTTGAGCAATCCACGTGCCAACGGAGAATTTACATGTCTGATGCTACTGATCGTCTTTGGGGAGCCCGCTTCAAATCCGGCCCGGCCGAAGCCATGGCCAACCTGTCCAGATCTCCCAAAGCGTACTTTCGCCTGACCCCGTACGACATCGCCGGCTCCAAGGCACACGCCAACGAACTGAACCGTGCCGGCCTGCTCGACGCTGCCGAAACCGCGCGCATCATCGAAGCGTTGCGCAGCATCGACGAAGATTTCGCCGCCGGTTCCATCGACCCGATTGCCGCCGATGAAGACGTGCACACGTTCATCGAACGCCTGCTCACCGAACGTCTCGGCACTCTGGGCGGCAAGCTGCGCGCCGGTCGTTCGCGCAACGATCAGTCGGCCAACGACATGCGTCTGTTCCTGCGGGATCAGGTACGAGTCATGACCCTGGCGATCCTCGAATTGCAAAAGGCGCTGGTGTCTCAGGCCGAGCAACACATCAACACCATCGCGCCGGGCTTCACCCACCTGCAACAGGCTCAACCAATCGTGTTCGCCCATCACTTGATGGCTCACGCCCAGGCGATTCATCGCGACATTCAGCGCCTGCAGGACTGGGACAAACGTTTCAATCTTTCGCCACTGGGTGCGGCTGCATTGGCCGGTTCCGCCATCGCTCGCGACCCGCAGCGCTCGGCCGCCGAGATGGGTTACGCCGGGCCGTGCGAGAACTCCATCGACGCCGTTGCCAGCCGTGACCACGTTGCTGAGTTCCTGTTTTGCAGCAGCATGCTGGGCATCAACATTTCGCGTCTGGCCGAAGAATTCTGCCTGTGGACTTCCCGGCAATTCCGCTGGGTTGAACTGGACGATGGTTATGCCACCGGCAGCTCGATCATGCCGCAGAAAAAGAACCCGGATATCGCCGAACTGGCGCGTGGCAAGTCGGGTCGCTTGATCGGCAGCCTGACCGGCATCCTTGCCGTGCTCAAGGCTCAACCGCTGTCTTACAACCGCGACCTGAGCGAAGACAAACACGCGATTCTCGACAGCCTGGAAACCGTACATCTGGTCCTGCCGGCCTTCGCCGGCATGGTGCAGACCATGAAAGTGCGCGTTGACGAGTTGCTGCGTCAGGCACCGCTGGGCTTCACCCTCGCCACCGAAGTCGCCGACTGGCTGGCGGTGCGCGGCGTGCCGTTCAAGGAAGCTCACGAGATCACCGGCAAGCTGGTGCAACTCTGCGAAGAGAACGACATCGGCCTCGACGAACTCACTACCCAACAACTGGCTGACACCGATTCGCGCCTGACGCCGGAAGTGCTCGACGCATTGACCCTGGAAGCTGCACTGGCCGCCCGCAGCGGTTGGGGCGGTACTTCGCCGGTCCGCGTTGCCGAGCAAATCGAGCGCTTCAAGCAGCAGTTGATCGCCCAGGAAAAATGGGCTCTGGATTACGCCGGTCCGCGCGGCTAAACCAATACCGGGAGCAAGGCACATGGCACAGATTCAAGCCCCAGGCAAAGACGAGCGCGTGTCGCTCGCCGCCAAGTACGACATCTCGGCCTACAAGGTCGTCCCGCGCCGCTACTTCGGCCGTTACGCCGCCGCCACACTGATTGCGGTGCTGTTGATCGGACTGGTTCAGGCGTTCATTCACGGCAACATCGAATGGTCGTTCGTTGCGCAGTTCCTGACCGCCGAATCGATCATGTTCGGCCTGTTGAACACCATCACCATGTCGATCCTGGCCATGGCACTCGGGGTCGTGCTCGGCGTAGTGGTGGCGGTGATGCGTATGTCGCAGAACCCGCTGCTGCGTTATGTGGCGCAGAGCTACACCTGGCTGTTCCGGGGCACGCCGCTGATTTTGCAACTGCTGCTCTGGTTCAACCTGGCGCTGATTTTCCCGACCTTAGGCATTCCCGGTCTGTTCGAGTTCAAGACCGTCGAAGTGATCACCCCGTTCGCCGCTGCGCTGCTCGGCCTGGGCATCAACCAGGGCGCCTACACCGCCGAAGTGGTGCGCGCCGGTCTGCTGTCAGTGGACAGCGGCCAGTACGAAGCGGCCAAGGCTATTGGCATGCCGCGCTTGCAGGCGCTGCGCCGGATCATCCTGCCCCAGGCCATGCGCATCATCATCCCGCCGGTCAGCAACGAGTTCATCAGCATGGTGAAAATGACCAGTCTGGCCAGTGTTATTCAGTACTCGGAACTGCTGCACAACGCGCAGAACATCTACTACGCCAACGCCCGGGTCATGGAGCTGCTGATCGTCGCCGGCATCTGGTATCTGGCGGTGGTGACCGTGCTGACCCTGGGTCAGGCGCGACTGGAAAAACGCTTCGCCCGTGGCGCTGGCAAACGTAATTGAGCCCAGGAGGCTGATCATGCTGAACATCGTCAAGGCAGTAGACGTGAACAAGTTCTTCGGCGACTTCCAGGCGCTCAAGAACGTCAATCTGGAAATCCCCCACGGCGAGGTGCTGTGCATCATCGGCCCGTCCGGCTCCGGCAAAAGCACGCTGTTGCGATGCATCAACCAGCTGGAAAAAGTCGACGCGGGTGGTTTGTGGGTCGATGACGAAATCGTCGGCTTTCGCTCCGAAGGCCACAAGCTGATCGAACTGAGCGACAAGCAGATCGCCAAGCAGCGTCTGAAGACCGGCATGGTGTTCCAGCGCTTCAACCTGTTCGCGCACATGACCGTGCTGGACAATATCCTCGAAGGCCCGGTGCAGGTTTTGCGCCAGCCGGTGGAAGAATGCCGCGCGCTGGCGTTCGAATTGCTCAAGCGCGTCGGCCTGGAATCCAAGGCCAACAGCTATCCCATCGAGTTGTCCGGTGGCCAGCAACAGCGCGTCGCTATCGCCCGCGCCCTGGCCATGCGCCCCAAATTGATGCTGTTCGATGAGCCGACTTCCGCCCTCGACCCTGAGTTGGTCGGTGAAGTGTTGTCGGTGATGCGTGACCTGGCCAAGAGCGGCATGACCATGGTGGTCGTGACTCACGAGCTGGGCTTTGCTCGCGAAGTCGCCAATCGCGTGGTGTTCATGGATGCCGGGCAGATCATCGAAACCGGCGCGCCGGAAGATGTGCTGATGAACCCGCGCAACCAGCGCACTCAAGATTTTATTGCTGCCGTTCTGAACTGAAACCCACCGCCTTTTTGAGGATGTCGATGTGAAAACTTTCGCGCTTACCGCTACCGCCGTATTGTCCGCCCTGATTTCGGTTTCCAGCTGGGCAGCAGACACTCACGTGTTGCCAAAATCCATCACCGAGAAAGGCTACATTTCGGCGGGCATCGCCCCGAACTATCCGCCGATGGACTTCAAGGACCCGGCCACCAATAAACTGACCGGCATCGACTACGACCTGGGCACTGAAATCAGCAAGCGCCTGGGCATCGAAATCCGCTGGCAGGAAACCGCCTTCGAACAAATGGTCAGCGGTCTGGCGACCAACCGCATCGACATCGTCATGTCGGGCATGACCGATACGCCGGAGCGCCAGAAGACCGTCGACTTCGTTGACTATTTCAGCACCGGCCCGCAGTTCTACACCCTTGAATCCCAGAAGGATCTGAAGGACATCGAAGACATGTGCGGCAAGAAAATCGGCACCAGCCGTCGCACCACCTTCCCGGTGGAGATCGCCAAATGGAGTGACGTCAACTGTGTCGCCAAAGGCAAGCCGGCCATCGTCGTGATCGGCACCGAAGGCAGCGCCGATGCCCGTGCGCAACTGCGTCAGGGACGTCTGGATGCCGCCGTGCAAGGCAGCGAAACCCTGCCGTACATTCAGGGCCAGGAGCCTGGCGTATTCAAGGTCATCGGCGGCACGCTCGCGCGTCAGCTGACCGGCCTGGGCGTGGCCAAGAACAATCCTGAGTTGAGCGCGGCGATCATCGCCACCCTCAACGACATGATCAAGGACGGCAGCTACGCGAAGATCCTCGACAAGTGGCAACTCAAGGATGGCGCAGTGGCTGAAGCGACCCTCAACGGCGCGAAGTAAGCCCTGTCACACCCGCCTGACTTCGCTCAGGCGGGTGCCTTGAATCAGTCCGCACTGGAGAAAACCATGCTCGGCACGACCGACCTGCGCTGGCCCGCAAATGCCCGCGCCAGCGTAGCCCTGGCCTTCGATCTGGACGGCCCGACCGGCGCCGCGATGCTCGACGGCTCGATCTGGCAAAAACCCGATTACTTCACCTTCGGCGGCTACGGCCCGTATCGCGCCCTGCCCCGTCTGCTGGACATGCTCAAGGCTCACGCCACGCCCGCGACATTTTTCGTCCCGGCCTGGGTCGTGGAGAACTGGCCTCGGCAATGTCAGGCCATCCTCGAACACGGCCACGAAGTGGCTTATCACGGCTATCGCCACGAATCTTTTTTTGCCCTGGACCTCAAGGCCCAGCGCGAAGTCATGCAGATCAGCGCCGATATCTTCAAGCGCTATCTGGGCATCACCGCCAGCGGTTTTCGCACGCCGTCCGGCGACTGGCACACGGAAACCCCGGCCCTGCTCATGGACTGCGGCGTGACCTATTCCAGCAGCATGCGCGGTGACGACCGGCCTTATTTCATCGACGTTCCCGGTCAGGCCAACGGTCTGGTGGAAATCCCCGGCCGCTGGGAGCTGGACGATTACGCGTCACTGGCCTACACCCGTGCGCCGAACTATCCGGCCGGTCTGGATCGCATCGCCAGCTACGACCAGACCCTGGATAACTGGTGTCGCGAGTTCGATGGCACGTATCGCGAAGGCCTGTGCATGACCACGCTGTTCCACCCCAAGATCAGCGGCAAACCGGGGCGCATCCTGTTGCTGGAACGCTTCCTGGAACACATGCACAGCCATCCGGACGTGTGGTTCGCCACGTGCAACGACGTCGCCAATTTCTGGCTCAAGGAGCATCGCCATGACTGAAGCGAAATCCGTCTGGCCCGCGCCGTATCGCTGCGCGGTGGTCATCACCATCGACTACAACGACATTCACGGCATCCTCACGCAGGTTCCGGCCATCGCCGGGCGCGACAAAAGCCTGTCGGTGTGGCGCTACGGCACCACGCGTGGCGTGCAGCGTCTGCTGGAAGTGCTCGACGATCAGCAGATCCCCGCCACCTGGTGCATTCCCGGCATCGTCGCCGAAGAGAATCCGCAGGTGGTGCAGGCGATCAACGCCGCCGGGCATGAAATCGCCTGCGCCGGTTATCGTCATGAAGATTTTTCACAGTTGGATCTGGCCGCGCAGCACGCTTCATTGAAGCGCGGCTGCGACGTCATCGCACAAATGACCGGGCAACGTCCCAGCGGTTTTCGTGCGCCAGCAGGCAGCTACGCGCCAGGTTTCGCCGATGCATTGCGCGCAGAAGGCATCAGTTGGTCGTCTTCGTGGGCGGGGGACGATTTGCCTTATCTGCACCCGGTCACTCAGATGGATTCCGCACCGCTGGTGGAATTGCCGCTGCATTGCGAACTGGAGGACGAACCTTATTTCGCCTTCAACCTCGCCCCCGCCGTGCCGGTCAGCCAGGCGCGCATCGCGTCTTACGCCGAGGTGCTGAAAAACTGGCAGCAGGACTTTGCAGGCTTCCATCGTTTTGGCCTGTGCTACGTCATGCGCCTGCACCCGGAAACCCTCGGCACCGTTGGCCGCAGCGGTTTGCTGCTGGAGTTGCTGACCTGGCTCAAGGCGCAGCCGGACGTGTGGTTTGCCACCGCTGAAGAAGTCGCCGACTGGTGGAGCGAAAGCAACAACAGCCTGCCTGAAGATCATCCCGCCGCTGTTTTCGAGCGCCATCGTCCGAGCCAGGCATCATGAACAATCCATTGCACACCCTCAGCCAATTCGTCACTCAGACGGATTACGCCGCCCTGCCCGCGCCTCTGGTGGAAAAAGCCAAGCGGCACTTTCTCGACACGCTGGGCGCTGCGCTGGCAGGCTCGCAAGCCGAGTTGACCCAACGCACCTTGCGCGCCATGAACGCCAGCGAATCCGACGGCGCGTCGGTGATCTGGGGTACCGAGCAAGGTTTGTCGGCGCGTAATGCGGCCTTGGTCAATGGCATCGCGGCCCACGCTTTGGAACTGGACGATGCCGGTGGCTGCGATCACTCCGGCGCGGTCGTCGTACCGGCGATGCTCGCGGTGCTGCCGTTGTGCGATCCGATGCCCAGCGGCCAAGAGCTGATCAACGCCATGGTCATCGGTTACGACGTTGCCCGGCGCGTACTCGAAGCCTGCGGCGGTTACTCGCCGCACAACGAAGCCGGCTGGCATTCCACCGGCACCTGCGGCGTCTTCGGCGCGGCAGCGGCATGCGCCCGACTGCTCAAGCTGGATGCCACGCAAACCGCTTCCGCGCTGGGTCTGGCGGCAAGCATGAGCGGCGGCTTGTGGGCGTTTATCCATGACGGCGCCGACAGCAAGAAGCTGCACGCCGGCCGCCCCGCTGAAGGCGGCGTGCTTGCGGTATTGCTCGCTCGCGAAGGCGTGACCGGACCCAATCAGGTGTTCGATGACGTGTGGGGTGGATTTCTGCGCACTTTGGCGCGGGACACGGCGCAACCCGAGGCGCTGACTGCGGATCTGGGCGTGATCTGGAAACTCGCCCGCTGCTCGATCAAACCTTACGCCGCTTGCCGAGGCACGCACTCAGCCATCGATGCCATCGGTGAATTGCTCAGCGAACTTGATATCAAGGCTGACGAGATCGAGTCCATCGACGTCAGCGCCAGCGAGTTTCTGGTGGGCATGTGCGCAGGTCTCGATACCACCACGCTGGCCGCCTCGCAAATGAGCCTGCCGTATGCGCTGGCCGTGCGTTGCCTGCTGGGCCATGCCGGGCTGGACGCTTACGAAGAGAAGTTGCGCGGCGACGTCGAAGTGCTGGGCTTCATGCAGCGCATTCGCATGCACAGCGATGCGTCCCTCGCGCCGCTGGATGAACCGCGCCTGACCCTGACCCGTAAAGATGGCCGCAGCGCTTCCCGGCAAGTCAAAACCCCGCTGGGCGGCCCGCTCAACCCGATTGGCGATGACGCCTTGCTGGAGAAATTTCGCTCACTGGCGACGCGTGCGTTGCCCGACGTACACGTCGAACGCCTCGTCGCGCTGTGCCTGAACCTGGATCAAAAAACAGACCTACAAGACCTGCTGGATCTTTTGCGCTTCCCTTGAAGCCTTGCTGCCCTTATCTCTGACGTAAGGAATTGACCATGCTGGATTTGAGCAATAAAGCTTCGATGCTGTTCGCGGCCTTGGGTATTGCGGCCTGCTGCAACGTGGCGCAGGCCCGGGAAACCTTGAACGTCGGCGTGGAAGCGACGTACCCGCCGATGTCGTACCGCGATCCGGCGACCAACCAGAGCGTAGGCTTCAACATCGACCTGTTCGACGCCCTGGGCAAGGCAATGAACGTCGAGATCAAGTATCAGGAAATGACCTTCGAGCAGCTGACCAGCAGCCTGAAAACCGGGCGCATCGACGTGATCGGCACAGCCATCACCGACCTGCCCAAACGCCGCACCGACATGACCTTTGTCGATTACCTGCAAACCGGCGCGCAGATGTTCACCACGGTGCGCAACACCAGCCTGGGCTCGACACCGGAAGCCTTCTGCGGGAAAAACATCGGCACCCCGCGCACCACCAATTACTACCCGGAAGTCATGGCCTGGAACGACACCAATTGCGTCGCCGCCGGCAAGCCTGCGGCTACCGTGCAAGGCACCGCTGGCGCTTCGGCGGCACGTCTGGACCTGCAACAGGAACGCCTCGCCGCCGTGGTCCTCGGCCCGGAATATGTGAAGTACCTGATCAGCCAGGAACCCAATACCTACGTGTTGATCGGTCAGCCGCTGTCCTTGCATCACTTCGGTTTCGCGGTCGATAAAGCCAAGACCGACGTGCGCGACAACCTGGTCAAAGGCCTGCAAACCGTGATCCGCGACGGCACCTATCAAACCATCCTCAAGAAGTGGAATCTGGAAAGCCAGGCGGTCAGCGAAGTGATGGTCGACGGCGGGAAGTAATGCTTTCCCTGCGATAAACATTGTAGGAGGGAATTTATTCCCGAAAAGGTCAGCACGAGCGCCACACATTTGTGCCGGGCTCGCTGACGCCTTCGGGAATAAATTCCCTCCTACGAAATTGCCTTGTTTTAACCGGAGGCCCTTTCATGAAAGTCGTCATCTTCGAACGCTTCGGCGATCCCGAGGTATTGCAACGGGTGGAACGCCCTGCGCCCGTCATCAAGCCCGGCGAGGTGCTGATCGACATACACGCCACGGCGCTGAATTTTTCCGACCTGCTCCAACGGCGCGGCACGTATGTGATGAAGACCGAGGGCGAGAACATCCTCGGCATCGAATGCTCCGGCGTCATCACTGAGGTGGGCGCAGGCGTCAGCACCTGGACGGTCGGTGATCGGGTCTGCGCTTTGCTGCCCGGTGGCGGTTATGGCGAGCAGGTTGCGGTCAACGCCGATCACGTGTTGCCCTGCCCGCAAGGCCTGTCGCTGCTCGAAGCGGCGGCACTGCCGGAAGCGGCCTGCACACTTTGGTCGAACCTGCGGGATATCGGACGCTTGCAACCGGGGGAAACCGTGTTGATCCACGGCGGCGCGGGCGGCGTGGGTTCACTGGCGATTCAATGGGCCAAACAATGGGGCGCACGCGTGCTGACCACGGCGGGTTCGCCAGAAAAACTGCAACGCTGCCTGGAATTGGGCGCTGACGTCGCCATCGATTATCGCAATGAAGATTTCGTCGACGTTGTGGCGCGGGTGACCGAAGGCCGCGGCGTGGACGTGATTCTCGACAACATGGGCGCCGCGTACCTGGCGCGCAATATCGAGGCGCTGGCAGTCGACGGCCGCATCGTCATGATCGGCCTGCAAAGCGGCCGCGAAGCGCCCATCCACCTCGGCAAGATGATGGGCAAACGCGCGGCGCTGCACACCACCTCGCTACGCGACCGCTCGGCAGCGGCCAAACAAACCATCGTCGCGGGCGTGCTGCACGACATCTGGCCGCATCTGCTGACTGGCGCGATCAAGCCAGTCATCGACAAGACATTCCCGCTGACCGACGTGGTGGCCGCGCATGCGTATATGGAATCGGGCGGGCATGTGGGGAAGATTGTGTTGCAGGTTAAAGACTCGCGGTAAGCACCGACTCCGCAGGAGCCAGGCTAGCCCGAAAAAAGGCCGTACATCCGCCCGCTTTTCCGAATCCCAAACACCGCCTTCGCGAGCAAGCTCGCTCCCACATAAGCTCGCGACAAGAACGGCGAAAATCCCGTTGGAGCGAGGCTTGCCCGCGATGAGGCCGGTACGAATCATCCTTCAGCGTATCGAGCCGCAGCGCTACTCGCCAACGCATCATCAACAATTGCCTTCGCCATCTCACTCAGATAGTGCGCAGCCCAGACACTCTGTTTGCCTGCATCGCCCAGCGCCGCGTCGAGGCTGATTTCGCTGGCACACGCCAATAAATTCGAGGCATGTTCCAGGGCGGATTCGATGGGGATTTCAGGGTTTATGCGGAACAGCGGCTGCCTGGTTTCACCGCAGGTGGAGAAGGTGATGGTGCCGAGGGTTTTGATGGTTTGTGGTTGGTTGGAAAAGAACGATTGCTTCATTTGCTGCTCCTGGAGTTGGGGAGCTGTCATCGTATTGCGGCCAAGCAAATCAGGGTGACAGCTGTACGCAGGTTGGCCGACCGGGACTCCAGGTACCCGGCACACCCGAAGATGTCCCGCGCACAGCTGCCATAACTCGACGCCGCAGGCGCAAAAAAAACGCCTGCTTATCGAATGGTTAGCGCTGGTGCGCCTGGTGGGACCGGATTTATCCGGGAAGGCGGTATTTCTGACGACGAGATGCAGTGAATGACCCGGCCTCTTCCCGGATAAATCCGGTCCCACATTTCCCGCACAGATCAAATACTTCTGCGGTGGTTTGATGAGAGCCAACTTGTTGGCGAGGCGTCAGTCCTGCTAAAACAAATGAATCGCCTCGCGAATAAATTCGCTCCTACAAGGACGGCGCAAATCCGTTGGAGCGAGGCTTGCCCGCGAAGAGGTCGGTACATCCGCCCACTTTTCCAAACTCAAAACACCGCCTTCGCGGGCAAGCCTAGCTCCAACGAGATGGTGTGACACCGCAATGATGAGTAGCCGAAATGCTGTAGGAGCCAACTTGTTGGCGAGGCGTTGGGCCTGCGAAAACAAATGAATCGCCTCGCGAATGAATTCGCTCCTACAAGAGCGGCAAATTCCGTTGGAGCGAGGCTTGCCCGCGAAGAGGCCAGTACATCCGGCCATTTTTCCGAATTCAAGACACCGCCTTCGCGGGCAAGCCTCGCTCCAACGAGAGGGTGTTGCACGCTGGCACCGACTGCCTCAATCGACATTGCAGGTCAGCTGGAAAACGTGGTTGCTGTCGTAAAACTGTTTGCCCGCCAAGGCCTCAATTGCCGCCGCTTGGTTAGGGGTAAGGTCATAACCTTCATCGCCACGCTGAGGTACCGACCAGCCCATGATTTGCGCGAGTTGCGAATCACTGCCTTCGGGCAGAATCACCTCAAAACTCAAGAGCTCCGATTCTTTGTTGAACGCTTCAATAATGTATTTCACGGACCAGATGCTCCTTCACTGGCGACCTACCTGCAAAGCCCGACGCTATACATCAAGTCAGACCTGACCGGCTCACCGAGCACTCTCAAGACCGCAGCCGCCTGTTCACTGGTTAGATCGTTTTCACCGACAGGTACATCCGCCGAGGACTCCCATCCAATTGCTGAAAGCACCCTCATCTCTAACTCTGGGGGCACATCTTTTTCATACTGCAATGAGTTATCCGGATTGGGTTCCGGATAAAAACCACTGATCAAGATAAATACCATCGCTTCGCTATGCCCGCACGCCAATGAACAAATCAAGATCCAGCGGCAGCGGCTCCTTTATCACGTGCGCAATTTCCTCAATTTGCGTGGTCGTCAAAGGTTGCTCACCAACGACCTCGGCCTCCATGCTTTCCCAACCCAAAACATCCATTACGGCTTGCTCAAATTCCGTTTTCACGTCGAGCGCAAATTTGATTGAATCGTCTTCGCTGTCGTCTATCAAAAAACCAGTGATTTCTAAGAGCATGGATTTCCCCTCGGTTATTTCGGTGTCGTACGCCCAGGCTCGGCGTCTTTTGTTCGTTCTCCCGTGTTGGGATCAAACTCTCCTAAATGCTTACCTTGGCTGTCGTATAGTTCAACCCTACCATTTTCATAATCCCACTCAAAAATACGGCCCTTACGGTCTTTCCATCGATTACGTTTTTTACCGCCGCCTTGAACACTAGACTTCTTTTTTACCGGCAATGCGTCCGGAAAGGCTGTCAGTCCTTTTGGCGCCGGATGGTAGCTATGATCCCCACCAAACGGCCGCGCAAACACCACATACATCGACTTCCAGCCAACCCCCGCTGGAAACACCACAATACAATCTTCAACGGTGATGTCCTCGCCGGGGAAGCCTTCGATCTGGCTGTCGGTGTCTTCCGGGATCGGGTGGACGAGGATGTTGTTGAGGTGTGCGCCGCTGTTGTCAGGGTAGATCAGCGGTGGCATGGGGCCGAGGCGTCCGTCTCTTGGCGTCCAGATGATCGTGATTCCGTTGAGTTTGGCTTCCATCGCCGTTCGGTCGGCGTTCCACGTGGCTTGCACTGTGCGAACCGAATCGTCGCCGGACGGTTTGCTGTGGATGCCGTAGACCTGCAACACGCCATCGGGATCCTGGCGAAACTGGAAGCGCACCCGTGTTGGCGCGCGCGTCATGCTGCGCAATTGGCCGTCGGTGTAGAGCGTGCCGTCGCCCATTTTCTCGGGAAGCATGCCGAGGACAAGAATGCTGGCCGGGCCGCCCAAGCCGCGTATCGCCCAGCTGTGTCGCTGTTGCATGATCCCGCTGCCGGCCATGTAGCCCAGGCCCAGGTCGGCGCCGAGTGCGAGGGCAGCCGCAGCGCTGGCATCGGGCAGGAGCATGGCGCCCGCGAGCATTACTTTGCCGAAGTTTGACGCCGGTTCTACGGAGGTCCCGGCGTCGGTGGAGCACCAGTTACCCGGCGCGCAGGACTTGGCGAAAACCAGATCAGTGCGGGGTTTTGGCGCGGGCCATTTGTCTTCCTGGATGTAAACCGGTTCGGGCTTTTTGGGTGTGTTCCACGCCGCCCACGAAGCACCTCCGTTGGGCAGTCGGCGGTTTCGCATATAACGTTCGAATGGGTCTTCTGGATCGTCCTTGCGCATGACTCCTCCCTGTAGCGCCTTTTGTCGGCGGGGAGGATGTCGACCCATTCGAGCCCAGTCAATTTAACGCGGTTACTGAAAGTTTCAGCCTGATCCATCTGGCTAATCCCTTCGGCTAGTCCTTCTTGCGATACCCCTCAATGATCGCCGAGAAGTCCTTGCCGCCCTCGCCGCGCAGGCTCATCGCTTGATACAACTGTTGCGCCACGGCGCCGAGGATGACCGGTTGGTGAGCGGTGCGTGCGGCTTCGGTTGCCAGGGCGAGATCCTTGAGCATCAGCTCCGCGCCGAAACCGCCGGTATAACCCCGTGCAGCGGGTGCCGTTTCGACGATGCCGGGCCATGGGTTGTAGACCTCGGAGCTCCAGCAGCGGCCGGTCGAGCTGTTGATGATGTTGGCCAGAATCCCGGTGTCGATGCCCAGCGCGTCGCCCAGTGCCATGGCTTCGGAAACGCCGATCATGGAAATGCCCAGCAGCAGGTTGTTGCAGATCTTGGCGATTTGCCCGGTGCCGATATCGCCGCAATGCACGATGTTCTTGCCCATTTTCGCCAGCACCGGTTTCAGCACTTCGAAATGCTCGGCACTGGCGCCGACCATGAACGTCAACGTGCCGGCCTGAGCGCCGCCGGTGCCACCGGAAACCGGCGCGTCGCCCAGGGTCACGCCCTGTCTGGCGGCGATGGCGGCCACGTCGCGAATGGTCTGCGGGTCGATGGTGCTGCAATCCACCGCTGGCACTCCGGAGCCGATGCCCGCCAATACGCCGTCGTCATTGAGATAGACGCTGCGCACGTGGGCCGCAGCCGGCAGCATGGTGATGACCAGCTCCGCGCCTTGCGCCGCATGTTTGGGCGATTCACTGATACGCCCGCCCAAGGTGGCGAGTTCGTTGAGCACGGCGGTGTTCAAGTCGAACAGATGCAGATGATGCCCGGCCTTGAGCAGGTTGCGAGCCATCGGCGCGCCCATGTTGCCCAAGCCGATGAAAGCGATTTTCATGTTGTTCTCCTTGGCAGAGGTTGGAATTCCTCGTTGGAGCGAGGCTTGCCCGCGAAGGTCTGAACGCCAATTCGCGGGCAAGCCTCGCTCTAACGGTCAACGCAAACTGATGGTGGTATTCACCCCATCATTGACGCTGTCGTCATCGAACCAGCGGCTGGTGACGGTCTTGGTTTGAGTGTAGAACTGCACCACCTGTTTGCCGTACGGGCCGAGGTCGCCGAGCTTGGAACCGCGCGAGCCGGTGAAGCTGAAAAACGGCACTGGCACCGGAATCGGGATGTTGATGCCCACCTGACCAACGTCGATTTCACTCTGGAATTTACGCGCCGCCGCGCCGCTCTGGGTGAACAGGCCGGTGCCATTGCCGTACGGGTTGGCGTTGACCAACTCGATGGCCTGATCGAGGGTGTCGACTTCCAGCACCACCAGCACCGGGCCGAAGATTTCCTGGGTGTAGATCTGCATGTCGGTGGTCACGCCGGAGAACAGCGTCGGGCCGACAAAATTGCCACCCTCGAAACCCGGCACCTTGATGTCGCGACCGTCCAGTTCCAGTTTGGCGCCTTCGCGCACGCCGCTTTCGATCAGGTCGAGAATCCGCTGTCTGGCGCGCCGGGAAATCACCGGCCCCACATCGGTGCCCGCTTCGCTGCCAGCATTGACCTTGAGCTTTTGCGCCAGGGTTTTCAGATCCGGCAACCACTGTTTTGCCGCACCCACCAGCACCACCACGGAGGTCGCCATGCAGCGTTGCCCGGCCGCGCCAAAACCGGCACCGACCAAGGCATTCAGGGTTTGCACACGATTGGCATCGGGCAACACCACCGCGTGGTTCTTCGCGCCCATCATCGCTTGCACGCGCTTGCCGTGTTCCCCCGTCAGCTTGTAGACGTGAGTGCCGACAGCAGTAGAACCGACGAAGGACACGGCCTTGATATCGGGATGGGTGCAAATGGCATCCACCACCGATTTACCGCCATGCACCACGTTGAGCACGCCCGGTGGAATACCCGCTTCGACGGCCAGTTCGACGAGGAGCATGGTCGACATCGGGTCTTGCTCGGAAGGCTTGAGCACGAAGGTATTGCCGCAGGCGATAGCCATGGGGAACATCCACAGCGGAATCATCGCCGGGAAGTTGAAGGGCGTGATCCCGGCACAAACGCCGATGGGTTGGCGCAGGGTGTATGTGTCGACGCCACCGGCGACGTTCTCGGAGAACTCCCCCATTTGCAGCGTGCCAATTGAACAGGCGTGCTCGACCACTTCCAGGCCGCGAAAGATATCGCCTTCGGCATCGGCAAT
The DNA here is from genome assembly GCF_038096165.1 of Pseudomonas sp. G.S.17. Classification (NCBI taxonomy): domain Bacteria; kingdom Pseudomonadati; phylum Pseudomonadota; class Gammaproteobacteria; order Pseudomonadales; family Pseudomonadaceae; genus Pseudomonas; species Pseudomonas viridinivis. Next base: position 896,807 of record NZ_CP151076.1, on the reverse strand, counting down.
GGTTTTGCCCTGCTCGGCACTGAGCACCGCAGCGATGCGCGGCGAGTGTTCACGAATCAAGGCCTGCAGCTTGAGCATGATGCGCATCCGCGCGCCGATGGGCGTCAGGCGCCAGGTCTTGAAGGCTTTTTGCGCTGCGGCGACAGCGGCATCGACTTCAGCATCGGTGGCAAACGGCACCTGGGCCAGCACTTGCTGGGTCGCCGGGTTGATGATGTCGTGCCATTCGCTGCTTTGCGACTCGACCCATTCGCCGTCAATCAGCAGTTTGACGCGTGCCACCGTGGTGTTGTTTTTTTGCAGTGAAACGTTCATCGAAATTTCCTCCGAGCGGCCCGGTTGACCGCTGACCATCAGTTATTCATTAAAGATCAGGAAGCACGATGCCGAGGCGGATCGCGCTTCATCAGCGCGGTGCACACCAGCGCCACAAGGCCCATGCCGATCAGGTAAACGATCACGTAACGCGGGCTACCATCGGCGTAGGTGAGTAATTTGGTGGCGATCATCGGCGCGAAACCGCCGCCCAGCACACCAGCCAGCTGTACCGAAACCGAGATGCCGCTGTAGCGAATTTCGGCGGGGAACTGCCGGGCGAACAGCAGTGATTCCGGCGCGTAGAGAATCGGAAAAACCACACCGACAGCGAGCACCATCGCCCACCAGACCAGCATCGGTTCGCGGGTGCCGAGCATGGCGAAGAATGGATAGACGAATGCGCAGAGCAGCAACAAGCCCGCAAAGTACAAGCGTCGCTGCCCGACCTTGTCCGACAGGTAGCCGCAAAACGGCATGGTGAACAACGACAGCGCCGCGCCGGCAGTGATTGCGTTCAGCACATCGGCGCGGGGGATTTGCAGCTGGTTGGCGGCGTAAGCGAGGGCGAAGGTCACCGACATGTAGAACCAGGCGTTTTCCGCCGTGCGCGCGCCAATGATCGTCAGGGTTTCCCGTGGATGTTCACGCAGCACTTTGAACAGCGGCACCTTGACGGCGATCTTGTCCTGCTTGAGCTTTTCGAAGTCCGGCGATTCCGGGACTTTCAGGCGGATCAGCCAACCGATGCCAAGCAAGACGATGCTGGCGATGAACGGCAGGCGCCAGCCCCAACTGAGCATGTCGGCCTCAGGCAGCTTGGCCACCATTCCCATCGCCAGCGTCGCCAGCACCAATCCCGCGCCAACACCGGTTTGCGGCAGGCTGCCGTAGAAACCTTTCTTGCCCTCCGGCGCATGTTCCACAGCCATCAACACCGCACCGCCCCACTCGCCGCCGACCGCCATGCCTTGCAGGAAACGCATGAGCACCAGAATCAGCGCGGCCCAATAACCGATCTGTTCGTAGGTGGGGATCAGGCCAATGATGATGGTCGGAATCCCCATCATCATCAGGGTCACCAGCAGCATCGATTTGCGCCCGATCCGGTCGCCGAAATGCCCAAAAATCACGCCGCCCAACGGTCGGCCGAGAAAGCCCACGGCGTAGGTGGCGAACGCAGCCAGCACGCCGGTGATCGGGTCCAGGGCGGGAAAGAAGATTTTGTTGAAGATTAGCGCGGCGGCAGTGCCATAGAGAAAAAAGTCATACCACTCGATGGTCGTGCCGGCCATGCTTGCCATGCCGGCAAGTCGATAGGATTTAGCATTCTTCGCAGGGCGGGCACCAAGTGCGCCAGCGTCCGCTGTCATTGCGTCCTTCATAAATTCCTCCGCTTATTATTGTTGTGCAGGGTTTTATGGCGTGGGGTGTTGCCTGGGATTGTTGTTGCTACAGCACGCTTGGTTCAGACCGTGCATTGGAGTATAGATGTGCAAACTTCTAATAAGAATGCTCATAAAAGCAGGACCAACATGCAAAAAAACATCACCTCCCTGGGCCTTCTCAACTGGGATGACTTGAAGTTTTTCCTTGAGGTCGCCCGCACGCGCAAGGCCAGCATTGCGGCCAAACGCCTGTCGGTGGATTACACCACCGTGTCGCGGCGCATCAGTTCTCTGGAAGGCTCACTCGGCACGTTGCTGTTCGAGAAGTCGCGCAATAACGGCTTTGTGCTGACTGCCGAAGGCCAGCGTTTGCTGGGTTATGCCGAGTCCATCGAAAGCACGCTGCACATGGCCTGCGAGCAGGTTTCGGGCTCCAGCGTGGCGTTGTCCGGGCATATCCGCATGGGTTGCACCGAAGGCTTCGGCAGTTTTTTCATCACGCCGCAGCTCAGCCACTTTCTCGATAACTACCCGGACATCTCGGTCGACATCCTGCCGCTGCCGCACTTCATCAGCCTGTCCAAGCGCGAAGCCGATATCGTCATCGCCCTGGAGCGCCCGGAACACGGGCCGTATGTCTGCTGCAAACTCTGCGATTACACCCTGCGGCTGTATGCGACTCAGGACTATCTGGACAACCACCCGCCGCTGCGCAGAACGGCCGACCTCACCGCACACACCTTTATCAGCTACGTCGACGATCTGGCGTTCAGCTCGGAATTGCTCTACCTCAGCAACCTGCTGCCCGGCGCCCAGGCGCAACTGCGCAGCACCAGCGTCATCGCCCAATACCAGGCCGCGCTGCAAGGCCGGTCACTGGCGATCCTGCCGTGCTTCCTCGCCGCACAGGATCCGCGTCTGGTGCCGGTGCTGGAAGAGGAAGTGAACATCACCCGGCATTTCTGGATGTACTGCCGCGAAGACCTGCGCAAGCTCAAGCGGATTACCTTGTTGTGGGATTACATAAGAGCAGTGACGGAGCTGAATCGGCCGCTGCTGCTCGGGGAGTCGCAGGCATTACGATTTGAGGATTGATCAGGTTCGATGTGACTGGAACCTCACCCATCTGCATTGCAAGGGTAAGCCAGTAACTTGCATCGACGACGTTTGGTGGCTTAAAGATCTGAAGCCAAAGTCAAAATGGGGTTAGGTGTTTGCTGTAGCCAAACTTAACACCTGATGCGAAAAAGCCTCCACATTCTCGCTGTTTTGTGCAGCCCTGGCATTCCGGCGCGTACTCATTCTTCCAGTCGCTGATTGATTTTCGGTAATAGGGCTGGATGTCCGAATTCACCAAGCACAGCTGATGGTTATAGACCGAGATATTCATCCCGTACTTGGCCAGAATGCCAACCGATTTGCTGAGCGTGTCTTTGTACTCGATTGGATCGACCCAAAGTTCATCGAGATTGGCCCTGGTAAAGCCCATCATCTCAAGGCCCATCAGCGCCACATGATCAACAAAAAGCAGGTTGCGTGCGATGAACTCACAAAGCTCAGGCAGGCGCTGCACTGACAGCTTGTGAATGACGACTCGGATCTCAACCTTCTGATTCAAGCGCTTCAGATTAAGAATGCCCCGTATGGTTTCATCGAACGCGCCTCTGGCTTGGACGATGTAGTCATGCAGAGTCGGATCGTCTGAATAGACAGGGATTCCGATCATCGCGTCCGGCAATTCAATCTGTGCATACTTTTCAGCGAACGCTTGGTCTTTGAAGCTGCGCCCGTTCGAGAGTATGTGGATTGCAGTTCTCGGGAGATAACTTTTTGTCAGGCCGATGATCCTAAGGAAGCGCTCCCGATTGGTCGTTGGCTCCCCCCCGGTAAAGCCCAGCTCACGAGTATCTTTTGGAATAAGCGGAATAAGACTCTCGATTTCGTCAAGTATCCACGAGTCATCAGCTGCCTTAGGCGGTTGTGAACACATGAGACAGTAATGATTACACTGCTCGGTGACCAGGATGCTGTTGTGCGGCGACGACGCTCGAAAGAGCACGCTAATACTCTGACGATCTGCCGAAAGCCGGATAACGTCGCCGCTACCAATGTAGCCGTAATCATTTGGCAGGATCGAGTAATCAGAATCGGAAGGCAGCACCTCAACTAGCTGTCGATACTTATCAAGCAGGAGGTAGTGCGCAAATCCTCGGGGGATCTGCTGATCGGAAACCAAGTAGGCGAGTTCCCGTCGCAGTACTTCAGGTAAATTCCGGTTGGTCGACACCTTTAGCAGGTTGAGATTCCTATGAACATCCACCGCATGGATGCGGATAACCTTTCCACCGAGTTTCAGCATCGGTTGGCCCAACCCATAAAAATCCGTTTTGTTTGCTCATCACTTCCCATCAGCTGAATGAGATGCTTGAAAATAGCCATATTTCGTTTGCAGAAAGAGGATTCCGGCTTCCGTGCCAATACGTCCTTGTGAATGGCGTGATGGTAGACGGGCTCCGCGCCGCAGTATGGTTCGAATGCACAGTCAGAACACATTGGAGCGCTCAGGGTAAAGGAGTTTTCCAGTGCATCCAAAAGCTGATCGGAGAGGATGATCTGCTCATACGAGTGCTCAAGAATGTTCCCCAGACGGAAGGTATGGTCGCCCATTTCGGCAAGCATACGGCTTTCATCTGAGGCATAGACAGATCCGTCGTAATTGAACACGATCGCTGCGATACCAGCACCGGCAGGGTTCATCAAATCAACAAACCCCGGGTCCCCTGACGTCAGCATTTTAGTCAGCACGAGCGAAGAATATTGCTCTACAAATCGTATGCCCGACTTGTTTAACTCAATGATGTACTCAAGGCCTTCCTTGTAAAATTCCAGCCACCGCTCCGTGTCATACGACATGAATTTTTTGGTCTTGATCGCAAAACCGTATGGGGAGAGCGTGCGGAGGAAGATCCCATCAAAACCCAGGCGTAAGTATTCATCAATTATGTCGCGTACTCTCGGCAGGCTCTTATCTGTGGTTGTCATCAGGGCTGACACTTGGTCATAACCGAGGGCTGCACGGGCTTTACTCAAGCCTTCCTCGAAACGCTGATGACTATCTCTGCCTGGACGTGGACGATTTGCATTATGCAGATCCATCGGCCCATCAAGCGAAGATGAAAGAACAATATTGTGCTGCTTACAGAAGTCGAGCACGTCATCGGTCAATAGCGAAAGCGTGGTCGCGATGACGAACTGCAGGTTGCGCCCTTCCTTGACGTTACGTTTTTTGGCCTCAAGAACAACGTACCTCACCATCTCGAAGTTCAGCAGAGGCTCTCCACCCTGAAATTCAATTTTGATGGCTGGATTGGGAGACATGAAGACGAAATCCAGAGACTTATCTGCCATCTCGGTGGTCATGTCGAATTCACCTTTGCTCTCCGACTGCCTTGAAACCTGGCAATACGGACAGCTGTGGTCACACCGAAGAGTCACTACAAAAATATGCAAATTAGTGAACTCGGCCAGCCTGGACAATCGCGTGCGAATCTTAAGTGCCAGAAGCTGAAGTGGTGCTTGCTCATTGGTGAAGCGAATGAACTGCTTGGATCGAAGTGTAGGGATCAGCTCTGATGTGAGCGAAAGTGTCTTGCTAATGATCGGTTCGAGCACCGCCACCGGTATGACATGAAATTCGCCGGCCATGTTGGTAATGACGTATTCGTTGTCATTCAGACGGTCGAACTTAAAGGGTAACAACTCGTAGGGACGTTGCTGCGCGTAGAATTCCAGCTTTTGGAATTTACTCACTTATCAATCCGGTTTTTGAAAAAGCCAGTCCGAGTATCAGGTTCTTGATCGGTTGCGTTTCAACTGCCAGTCGGTGTCGAAGCTGATAATCGAGTGCATCCTTCTTGAACTCTTGGACCGCCAACAGAAAGGACTGCTCGTCCACGCCAGTATTTGATGACAAAACGCAGACAAACTGCCCCCCATTAGGCGTGATATCGACCGTCAAGGCATTGATTGATCGATATGCTGCTTTCTGCAAGACCTGCGCATCATAAAGCCGCTCGTCAAAAACGAGCTGATGAGTGGAGTCCATTACCGACCCGAATAGTGAGAGCTGTGAGAACTGTGCGAAGAGTGGGAGCTATGGGAACTGTGGTAAGCCATCATCTGCCCTTGGTCCCCACGTTTGAGAACGAAGGCGAACAGATCGTTGCCATCACGAACCGAAATGCTCTCGCTTTGGGCTTCAGCATGAAATGTGTTCTTGGCTTCTGAGCTGGGCTCTACAACTTCATAACCGGGTAGAGCGAAAGCCTGTTCGGCAACGACGGCTGCAGCCAGAGTGGCCAAGGGAACCAGGAAGGAGCGCTTTTTCATTACAGATATCCCTATCAATTCGGTGGTTATTAACTTGAGTGTCGGCGAAGCTCCCTAGCGATGTCAATGTGAAATCAACTAATCGCTTTTTATTCACAGAAGACATCGTGATAGTAAAACCCTCTCACTCAGCAGCCTGACCGATCATGACCGACCACCTTACCGGCTTCAGCCAACCCGCACTGACGGGCAAATCCATCGAACTGTTGCCGCTCCAGGCGGCGCACGCACCCGCGCTGTTGCAAGCGGCGGCTGATGGCGAGTTGTGGAATATGAAGGTGACGGTCATTCCGGGGCCGGAGACTGTCGATAAATACATCGCGATTGCCTTGCAGGGTCGCGAAGCCGGGACGGTCATGCCGTTTGTGATCGTGCGCCGCGATACCGGGCAGGTGGTGGGCAGCACCCGTTTCTGGAAAATCGACCGGGCCAACCGCAAGATGGAAATCGGCCACACCTGGCTGAGTACGTCGGCCCAGCGTTCGGGCATCAACACTGAGGCGAAGTATCTGCTGCTGGAACACGCCTTCGAGGCCATGCAGGCAGTGCGCGTGCAGTTCACCACCGATGAACTCAACGAGAAATCCAGGGCGGCGATTCTGCGCATCGGCGCCATACAGGAAGGCATTGTTCGTCACGAACGGATCATGCCCGATGGCCGTAAACGCAATTCCGTACGCTTCAGCATCATTGATGATGAGTGGCCACAGGTGAAGGCCATGCTTCTGGACAAAATCCAGCAGTAAACCGATGGCAGAAGAATCCGCTCAGCCGGTTTGACCGGTCGCCGCATCGAGGCTTTCCTGCGCCAGCCACTCGCGAGTTTCGTCCGCAGATATGGGGCGCGAGAACAGATAGCCTTGCGCCCAGACACAACCCAGACGCCTGAGCGCGGCCAGTTCGTCTTCGGTTTCAACCCCTTCGACAATGCACTGGAGCTGCATGTCATGGCTCAAGGCGAGCAAAGATTTGACGATCTTGAAGCTGGCCGGATTGAGGTGAATGCCGGTGACAAAGCTGCGGTCGACTTTGAGTTTGGTCAACGAAAGCGCGTGAATCTGGCTGAGACTTGAGTAACCGGTGCCAAAATCATCGAGAGAAATGCCGCAACCCAGACTGCGCAGCAGGGCGATGGCGCGCTGGGTTTGCGCCAGATCCTGGATAACGGCGGTCTCGGTGATTTCCAGATCCAGAGACGCCGGGTCAAATCCGCTGTCGCTGATCACTTGGGCAATCTGCTGCACTGCTTCTGGAGATCCGCAGTCGTGGGCGGAAAGGTTGAAGGACAGGCGAACGCCTCGCGGCCAGCTGGCTGCGGCGTGCAGGGCATGTTTCAGGAGCGGAATCGTCAGCTTGTTGATCAAGCCGATACGCTCGGCGACGGGAATGAATTCGCAGGGTGGAACGTTACCCAGCTCCGGACTCGTCCAGCGCCCCAGCGCTTCAAAGGCGACCGTCAGTTGAGTACTGATGTCGATGATGGGCTGGAACACCACATGAAATTCTTCGTACAGATCCGCCCGGCGCAGTGCCTGCTCGGTGAGACCTTCGCGATTGAGTTGCCGACGGTATTCAGCGCTGAACAGGCTCAGGGTTCCAGGCCGCTGCCGCTTGCTTTGATACAGCGCGTAATCCGCGTATTCGTAGACTTCGGTGGCGCTGGAAGCGAGGTCCGGGAAGCTCGCGATGCCCAGTGACGCACTGATCTGGATCGGAATGTCCACCAGCTGGAAAGGCTCGCGCATCCTCGCGCAAAGGTTGTCGCCAAACGCCCGCAACTGCTGGTCGCTCTGGCCATCAGTGATGATCAAGGCAAACTCATCGCCACCCAGCCGGGCCAGATGCACGCCATCGTCGAGCAGGCCGGTCAAACGCTGGCCGACCTGATACAGCAATTTGTCGCCGACGCTGTGGCCGTAGAGATCATTGACCGGTTTGAAGCCGTCCAGGTCGATCAACCCCACCGCCAGGCGCACGTCCCGGTCGCGTGCCTGGATGAGCGTTGCATCGAGGTTGGAGAAAAACTGCCGACGGTTTGCCAGGCCGGTCAGGCTGTCCTGATTGGCGAGGCGGCGGTTCTCGTCGCTGAGCTTCTCGGTGCGCGCCTGCATGTTCACCAACTGGGTGAAGTCAGCGTACTGGGACCTGAGGATCGACAGCATGGCGATGGAAACCAGCAGCACGTTGATCGCGGTGGCAATGAAGGTGATGTTGTTGGTGGTGGCAAAAAACACCACGAAGGCAATGTTGACCACTGCCGCCGTGATCAACGCGGCCGGCAGCAGATGCATCATGCAAAAGATGCAGGCGATGACCGTAATTGCCATGTAGAACGCGACATGGGCCTGACTGTATACGTCGCCATAGGGGAATAACGCCAGCGACCACAGGGTGAAACCCGCCGCCACCAGTAGCGAAAGTCGATTGGTGCGCTTGAGGATGTCGAGCATGTTCGCAGGCGGCGGCAGCGTACGCCGACACGAACGCCACCACAGGGCCGCCCTTGTCACGCAAAAAACCGTCATGACCGCCGGGCAATAGACCACCAGCCAGCGGGGAGCCGAGACGTAATGGGTCGCCGCAAGGGCGAGGCTGTTGATCAGCAGGATGAAGTACATCATCGGCAACTGGCGCGACAGCGCAATGTACTGCGCCCGGAGCAAACCAGGGTTGTCATGGGGCGCGGACATCAACGCCCAAAAGCTACCGAACAGACTTCTCTTCATCAGGGAGGGTTGTCTCTGAATGCAAAACAGATGAAACCGGCTGGAGAGATCTTTCCAGTCAGGTACAGGAGCAGAATTGACAAGCTGCTCATCAATTCGTGTCGGCGGTACCCGGGGTTTCTTCAGTTTTTCCGACGGCGGACGCGATCCGCAGAAGAAGAAAAGCGTGGGCTAAGGCCTTACTTCCCGCTGTCCAGACCAAAGCTTCGCGCCAAACCGGCCAGCCCGCCGGCGGACAAACGTAGCGCCCGTGAGTCCAGATGCCGGACTAGCCAACCGCGCTTTAGCATCAATGCCAGCAACACCGCGCCAAGAGCGCCGCCGATGTGTGGTGAGCGTTCACTCCAGTCCATGCACGGGTAAGCGGTGCGTCTGCGCTGACGACTCAAGGCTTGCGGATCAATCCCGAGTTCTGCCAGCAACGACGCGCCCTTGTCGGTCACACGATAATCCTGACCCTGCGCTTCGATCCACTTCGAGGCGAGCAACGCATCGTGCAGCTTGACCGCCAGCTCGCCCGCGCAATGGTCGTAGCAGGTGCGCGCGTAACGCAGCGCCGAAGGGGTCGAAGGCTTGAAGGCAGGCGCCGGAGTGTCCGCCAGGAACAGCAACGCTTCCAGCGCGGCGGCCACTTTGGCATTGGCCAGCCGGTAATAGCGATGGCGGCCCTGAACCATCAATTCAACCAGGCCCTGCTCACGAAGACGGCTGAAATGACTGCTGGCGGTGGAAGCAACGATGTCGGCAACAACCGCCAGCTCCGTGGCGGTCCGCGCATGGCCGTCGAGCAGACTGCACAGCATCTTCGCCCGCGCCGGGTCGGCAATGGCGCCAGCGATACTGGCCAGGCTGGTATCCGCACTGTGTGCATCCATAATTCGTTCAACCCCGAAGCGTCCCGTGTTGCGCCAATCATACTGGGCGGCAATCCACAGGGAAGAACTTGATGATGGCTCAGAACGCTTTTTTTGGTCGCAAGGTCGTGGCCGCGACTTTCATATTGGCCATGTTCGGCTGGGGTATCGGTTTCTATGGCCCACCGGTTTTTATGTACGCAGTCATCCAGCGCACCGGGTGGAGTGCGCAGTTGTGTTCAGCGGCGGTCACGGTGCATTTCCTGGCGGGAACTCTGGTGGTCGTGAATCTGCCACGGTTGTACCAGTTTTTGGGTGTGGCACGCATTACGGTATCGGGCACCCTGTTGCTGAGTATCGGCGTGTATGGCTGGTCGATTGCAAGCCAGCCTTATCAGCTGTTCATGGCCGCAGTGCTCAGTGGATTTGGTTGGGTGACGCTGGGAGCGGCGGCGGTCAATTCGATCATCGCGCCCTGGTTTGTCGTCAAACGACCGGCGGCGCTGGCGATGGCCTACAACGGCGCCAGCATTGGCGGCGTGGTGTTTTCGTCGGTGTGGGTGTTGCTGATTACCGCGACGGGCTTCAGCAACGCAGCACTGATGATCGGGGTGCTGGCGGTTGTCGTGATCGGCACCCTGTCGTTGCGGGTTTTTCGCTACAAGCCTGAGCAATTGGGGCAATGCCCGGACGGCTCAGCAATGACCGCAGCCGCACCGACCATCACGGCGACGTCGGAAACCAGCGTCAGATTGTGGGGCAACCGCCAGTTCATGACCCTGGCGGCCGGCATGTCGCTGGGTTTGTTTGCCCAGATCGGATTGATCGCGCATTTATTCCTGCTGCTGGCGGCAACACTTGGCGCGCAGCAGGCAGGCCTGGCCATGGGCGTGGCCACCGCCAGTGCAATCGTGGGGCGAACACTGGTGGGTTGGCTGATGCCGATCAATGCCAATCGCCGCGCCGTCGCCTGCCTGAGTTATGCGGTGCAGTTGCTCGGCGGTATCGTCCTGATCGGCGCAGAAAGTCATTCGGCATGGGTGTGGTTGGGCGTGGCGTTATTTGGCGCAAGCATCGGCAACGCGACGTCGCTGCCACCACTGATCGCCCAGGCGGAATTTGCCCGGCAGCAGAGCCAGCGGGTAGTGGCGTTGATTGTGGCGATTGCCCAGGGTTGTTACGCCTTTGCGCCAGCGGTGTTCGGCGCAGTGTTCACGATGACCAACGGAGCGCAAGCGGGAACCTGGCTGTTTGTGTTGGCCGCAGTGTTTCAGGTGTTGGCGATTGGGGTATTTGCGCTGGGTGGCAGGTTGCGAATCGAAAGAGCGCCTGTTTTAGATGAGATGTTGTAGGACCGGCTTCAGCCGGGAGCAAGCCGGTACATTCGCAACGGCTGCGTCGTCAAAACTTTTGTCCTCCCGGCTAAAGCCGGTCCTACGGACCCTGTTAGCCATCAATGCAACGAACAACGGGAATACGCCTCGTAGGACCGGCTTCAGCCGGGAGCAAGTCGGTACATGCGCAACGGTTGCGTCGTCAAAACTTTTGTCCTCCCGGCTAAAGCCGGTCCTACGGACCCTGTTAGCCATCAATGCAACGAACAACGGGAATGCACCTCGTAGGACCGGCTTCAGCCGGGAGCAAGCCGGTACATGCGCAACGGCTGCGTCGTCAAAACTTTTGTCCTCCCGGCTAAAGCCGGTCCTACGGACCCTGTTAGCCATCAATGCAGTGAACAACGGGAATACACCGTAGGACTGATTGCCATCAATGCAGCGAACTTGCCCGCCCTTTCGCTACGTCTTGTGCCTTGACCTCGCCGTTGCTCTGCCCGAAGCGGCGCAGGACAAAGGTGCTGACGGCGGCGAGTTCGGCGTCGTTGTAGGCGCGAGCGAAGTCGGGCATGCGCTGGTCGACGCGGCGGGTGCCTTGGGTGTGACCTTCCAGCAACGTCGCCATCAGGTTGGTGCCCGCTGGATCGTTGACGGTTTTCAGGCCGACCAGTGTTGCGATGGGCGACTGATTGCCGGTGCCGTCCAGGCGGTGACAGGCTACGCACGAGTCGGTGAATACTTTGTGCCCCAGGCCTTTGTCAGACTGATCGTTGATCGCGACAGTCGGCCGTGCAATGCCTTCGCTGCGCGCTGGCGTGGATTTCAGGTAAACCGCAATCGCATTCACATCTGCCGGAGTCAGGAAGCGCAGGCTGTGTTCGACGGCGTCAGCCATTGGACCACCCGCACCGCCGTAACCTGGCGCGTAACCCTGGGACAGATAACTGACCAGCGCTTCCTGCGGCCAGGCGCCGATCCCGTGCTTGGCATCGGAGCTGATGTTGTAGGCGCGCCAGTTGCCCAGTTCGCCACCGGCCAGGGATTTTCCGGAGCTCATGGCCTGGAAAATATTGCGCGGGGTGTGGCATTCGCCGCAGTGTCCGGGCCCTTGCACCAGATACGCGCCGCGATTCCATTCTGCCGATTGTTTGCTGTCCGGCACGAAGCGCTCGTTGTCAGCGAATACGGCGTTCCAGAAGAACATGCCCCAGCGCTGGTTGAACGGGAACGACAGGTCATTTTCCGGCGGCTTCTGGCTGATCGGCTCAAGGCTGAACAGATACGCCTTGATCGCCAGAATGTCTTCGCGGGGCATCATGGTGTAGGACGTGTACGGGAACGCCGGGTAGTAATGCTTGCCGTCTTTGCCGACGCCTTTTTGCAGAGCGCTGACGAATTCGTCATCGGTCCAGTTGCCGATCCCGGTGTCTTTGTCCGGGGTGATGTTCGGCGAATACAGCGTGCCGAACGGCAGCTTGAATTCCAGGCCGCCCACAAACGGTTTGCCGCCCGGCGTCATGTGGCACGCCACGCAATCGGCGGCGCGGGTCAGGTATTCGCCTTTGCTGATCAGGGCCGGATCCGCCGGTGATTGCGCAGCCTGGGCCATCAGCCCGAAGCCTGCACCCAACAGCGCGAGCGCATAGTTAAACACTTTCATGACAGCGCTCCTTAAACAGTGAAATAGCCGAAGCGGCTCAGTGGAAGACGGCGCTCGCGCACTTTCGAAGCGGCGTGCAGCGCGTTGACCAATGCCGCAGCAACCGGCACGGCGCCGGTTTCGCCGACCCCGCCGGGGCTTTCGGCGCTCGGCATCAGGTGCACTTGCACGGACGGCGCGTCGCTCATGCGGATCTGGCGATAGGCGTGGAAGTTGTTCTGCACCACCTGGCCTTTCTCGATGAGGATTTCGTTGAACAGCGCAGCGGACAGGCCGAACAGCGTGCCGCCTTCCATCTGCGAAGCCACCGACGTCGGGTTGTTGACGAAGCCGCAATCGACCACGGTAATCAGCCGCTTGATGCGCATACCCTTGTCCCCGTGCATTTCCAGCTCGACCACTGTGGCAACGAAGCTGCCGAACACCGCGCTCACAGCAATGCCGCGACCTTGACCGGCTGGCAGCGGGGTTTTCCAGTCAGCCAGTTCCGCAGCTTTTTTCAGTACGGCCTGGGCGCGTGGCTGGTCCTGCATCAGGCTCAAGCGGTAGTCCACCGGATCGACCTTGGCGTTGTGCGCCAGCTCGTCGATGAAACATTCCACGGCATAAGTGCTGCGCAGCGGACCCACGCCGCGCCACCAGGAAACCGGGATGACGTCCGGGTCCTGACGGATGTAGCGCACTTGCAGGTTGGCCAGTTTGTAGACCGGATCAATCGCCACTTCCACGGCATCACCATCGACGCCGCTTTCCGGCAGCTTGCCGATATACGAGGCGACGACCGAAGCGCCGGCAATGCGATGCTCCCAGCCGACCGGACGCAGATCCTTGTCCAGCGCGGCGTTCAGGCGGTCGACGTAGTGCGGACGATAGCGGTCGTGGGTCATGTCCTCTTCGCGGCTCCAGATCAATTTGATCGGGTAGCTGAGCTGACGGGCGATGTCCACAGCCTGGAAGATGAAGTCCGATTCCAGGCGACGGCCGAAACCGCCACCGATCAATTGGTTGTGGATAACGACTTTTTCCAGCGGCATGCCGCAGACTTTCGCCGCGCCCATCTGGGCAAAGGTCGGCGCCTGGCATCCCACCCAGAGTTCGCACATGTCCGGACGCACGTGGGCGACGCAGGTCATCGGTTCCAGTGGCGAGTGGGACAGGAACGGCTGTTCGTAAACCGCTTCGAAATGACTCGACGCGTTTTTCAGCGCCGCGCTGATGTCGCCAGTCTGCTTGGCGAATACGCCGTCTTTGGAACTGGCGTCGAGCAATGCCTTGTCCAGTTGCGCCGAATCGACAGCGGCGTGCGGGCCCATGTCCCAGTCGATTTCCAGCGCCTTGAGCGCTTGCTGACACGACCAGAAATTCGTCGCGGTGACTGCAACGGCGTTGTCCAGACGAAGCACATCGAGTACGCCCGGCACCTTGCGCGCCGCGTCTTCGTTTTTCACGCCGCGCAGCTTGCCGCCGAATACCGGACAGGTCAGCGTCGAGGCGATAAGCATGTCGGGGATTTTCAGGTCGATGGTGAACTGCGCCGAACCGTTGACCTTGTTCGGCGTATCCAGACGCTGGGCTGGCGTGCCAAGCAGTTTGAAATCAGCGATGGCCTTGAGCGGCACATCGGTGGGTAATGGCAGCGCAGAAGCGGCTTGCACCAGCTCGCCATAACGTGCGGTCTGGCCGTTCGGGCCGAGCACCTGACCGTTCTCAGCGCGGCATTGGCTTGGCGCGACTTTCCAGCGAATCGCTGCGGCCTGGACCAGCAACACCCGAGCACTGGCGCCCGCACGACGCAGCGGCTCCCAGGTATAACGGGTCGACGACGAACCGCCGGTGGCCTGAAACTGCAACACGGTGTCGGTGTACAGCGCGGCATTGGGCGGCGCTTCTTCGATGCTGACCTGGCTGAGCGGCACTTCCAGTTCTTCAGCGACCATCATGGCGATACCGGTCTGAACGCCCTGGCCCATTTCGATTTTTGGCGAGATAACCGTGACATGGCCGTCGAGGCCGACACGCACGAACGCGCCAAAACCCGGCGACGCCGCATCACCCAGTCGCGCGGCACTGACCGCTTCTGCGGCGAAGCTGCGATTGACCATTGGCGGCAACCAGGTGCTGATTACCAGCCCGCCCAAAGACAGGGCGCCACCCTTGAGCAGCCCACGACGCGAGACCGTCGCGGCAGATCGTTTTACCTCTGACATGGTGACTTCCTTCAGGCTTGGCTGACGCTTTTGATGGCGGCGCGAATACGCGTATAGGTCGCGCAACGGCACAGATTCCCGGCCATGGCCGTGGTGATCTGTTCGTCGTTGGCATCCGGATGCGCCTGCAGAAGTGCCACGGCAGACATGATCTGGCCGGGCTGGCAGTAACCGCACTGCACGACTTCGTGGGCCAGCCAGGCTTTTTGCACTTGCTGACCAACCGGCAATTCGCCGACCGCTTCAATGGTGGTGATCTTGCGCCCGGCAACAGCGCTGACCGGCAGCACGCAGGAACGCACGGCCTGGCCATCCAGGTGAACAGTACAAACGCCGCACTGGGCAATACCGCAGCCGTATTTGGTGCCGGTCAGACCCACGATATCGCGCAGGACCCAGAGCAGCGGCATGTCGGGAGCGACATCCAGCTCATGTTCCTGACCATTGATCAGTAGTTTTTGCATCACAAAGCCTCTGGCATTCATCACGGTTTAGCGCTGATACGTCGCCAGGGGCGACGCTGGTCCACAGCGGTTTCGTTTCTATTCGGATAATTTTTCAGTATCCCCCCCAGGACATGGCCGGGGGTGATTTATAAACAGCACGCTCATGGTCGGCCTGGAGCTGATCCAGCCACATGAGCGAAAAAAGAAGTAAACGCACTGACGTCAGCGTCAGGCGTAGAACAGGGTGTGAATAGTACGCTTGTGCCACCAAGTGACGGAATGCCTATAACTCCGGTGTTTGCTGCGATCGCCGTAAACATCGATCCGTCGGACCGGCTTTAGCCGGGAGCACGCCCTCCCGGATAAATCCGGCCCTACGGATGGTTATAACGTCCATGATTAGTTTAGAAATCTCTGAACTATGGATTTGAGCTTTCCTATTCTTTCCCCGCGTGATGCACCCCTAAGATCGCCAACATTGAGACCGTTCCAAAGAGATCGGCCCGCAGATTACGTTCCCGTTTGCTACTGCCCGCTAATGATTTTTTTGCTCCGGTCAACCAACACCGCGGGCGAGTTGCGCCAGTCGCTTGAGTAATCTTTGAGGTCGATCGATGAAACTGGAAATTTTCCGCACGCTTTGGGGCTACACCGCCAGCAAGGCACAAGCACTGGAAGAACTGCTCAAGGTCGGCTTCGACGGCATGGAAGCCCGTCTGCCGCTGGGCACCGCCGAGCGCGCCGAGTTTGCCGCGTTCCTGCGCGCCAACCGCGTGGGCTATATCAGCACTGTATTCACCGCCTACGACGTGCTGCCGGAACAGTCGGCCACCGTTGCCGAACACTTGATCGATCTGGACAAAAAGCTCGGTTGGGCCGGTGAACTGACGCCGCGCTTCGTCAATGTGCTGGCCGGCAATGACCGCTGGCAGTTGCCGCAACAGGTGGATTTCTTCGGCCAGGCGCTGGATCTGGCGCGCAAGCATGGCCAGGTGGTTTCCTTTGAAACCCACCGTTCCCGCTCGCTGTTTAATCCGTGGATCACCCTCGAACTGATTCGCCAGCTGCCCGATTTGCTGTTCACCAGCGACATCAGTCACTGGATCGTCACCTGCGAACGCCTGCTCAACGACCCGGAAGACGACCTCGGCGCCTTCGTCGAACGCGTGCACCACATTCAGGCACGAGTCGGTTATGACCAGGGTCCGCAGGTTCCCCATCCCGCCGCGCCGGAATACGCCAAAGAGCTAACCTTCCATCAGCAACACTGGGAAGCCATCTGGCGCTCGCAACAGGCGCGTGGCTATCAAGTCAGCACGCTGACCCCGGAATTCGGCGCCGACGGCTATCTGCATCACTTGCCGTTCACCAATGTTCCGGTAGCCGATCTGTGGTCGCTGAACGTGTGGATGGGCCAGACCGAGCGCGAACATTTCCAGCACTTCACTCAATCGACCCGTCGTTAAAGGAGCGTTGTCGTCATGCCTGAGCACAATAAAAACGGAACTCAAACCGCCAATTTCAGCAGCATCCCGGTGGTGGACATCGCCGGGCTGTTCAGCGCCGACCGTGCCCAGCGTCAGGCCGTGGCCGACGAACTCGGCGCGGCGGCACGGGAAGTGGGTTTTCTCTACATCAAGAATCATGGCATCGACAAACAGCTGATCGACGATTTGCGGCAGGCGGCCAAGGATCTGTTCGCCCAGTCGCTCGACTACAAGATGCAGCATTACATCGGCACATCTCGCAGCCATAAAGGCTTCGTGCCGGAAGGCGAAGAGGTGTACGCCAAGGGCAAGCCGGATCACAAGGAAGCCTTCGATATCGGTTTTGAGGTCGGCGATGAAGACCCGCTGGTGATCGCCAAAACCCCACTGATCGGCGCCAATGAATGGCCGGACTTGCCGGGCTTCAAGCCGGCGGTTCAGGCCTACTACGCCGCAGTATTTGCCCTGGGTCGTCGGCTGTTCGATGGCTTCGCTCTGGCGCTGGGTCTTGAGGAGGGTTACTTCGAGGCGCTGGTCACGCGCCCACCTTCGAAACTGCGCCTGATCCACTACCCGTTCGACGGCGCCGCGCAGGACGCGCCCGGTATTGGTGCGCACACCGATTACGAGTGCTTCACGATCTTGCTAGCAGACAAACCGGGCCTGGAAGTGATGAACGATCAGGGTCAATGGATCGATGCGCCGCCCGTTGAAGACGCGTTCGTGGTCAACATTGGCGACATGCTCGAAGTGATGACCGCTGGTACGTTCGTTGCAACAGCCCACCGGGTCAGGACCGTCAGCGAAGAGCGCTACTCGTTCCCGCTGTTCTACGCCTGCGACTTCCATACCCAGATCAAGCCGTTGCCGCAATTCATTGAGGATGGCAAGGATTACGAAGAGATCACCATCGGTGAACACATGTTCGGCCAGGCGTTACAAACCTACTCGTACCTGCGCAAAAAAGTGGAGAGCGGCGAACTAAAGCTGTATGAAAAAGCCCGCAAGCCTTCAAGTTTCGGCCATTTGAAGAACCAGACAGCGGAACCGTCCTGATGATTTTCAAGACGCGCATTGCCTGACTGAAGTACCTGAATCAACCCAACCGTGCCCTACCTTCTGACCTCGGAGTCACCGACGATGCGCAATAAAAACAACCTTGCTGTCCGCTTGACCGTGCTTGCCGCCGCCGTGCTCGGCGCGGGCCTGGCACACGCCGCGACCACCGTGACGCCGGGCGTATTCAAAGTTGGTATGGAAATCACTTATCCGCCGTTCGAGTCCTATGACGAGAAGAAAAACGTTGTCGGCTCCGATCCGGAGCTGGCGCGCCTGTTCGCCAAGCACATGGAGCTGAAGCCTGAGTTCGTCGACACCAAGTTCTCCAGCCTGATCCTGAGCCTCAACGCCGGGCATTACGACGCGATCATTTCCGGCATGTACATCACACCGGAACGCCAGACCCAGGCGCAAACCATCGCTTACGCCAAGACCGGCGCAGCGATCATGGTGCTCAAGGACAGCCCGCTCAAACCCAAGGTGCCGGAAGACCTCTGCGGCCTGAAAGTCGGCCTGGAAAAAGGCACCACCTGGGTGGCGCAATTCAACAAGCTGTCGGCTGATTACTGCGTGCCGAACAAGAAAGGCGCGATCGCGGTAAGCGAATTCCCGTCCGCGCCGGAAGTCACCCAGGCATTGTTGTCGGGCAACGTTCAGGCCCAAGTGGAAATCGACGGCGCAGCCGGCATGATCGCCGAACGCACCAAAGGCCGCGTGGTGGTCAGCACCGAGCATTCGATCTATCAGCAAACCCTGGGTATCTACGTCAAAAAGGGTAACGACGAGTTGTATCAGGCATTGCTCAAAGCCTTCGACGAAACCAAGAAATCCGGTGAGTACGCGGCTCTGCTGAAGAAGTACAACCTGGAAGAACCGGGTAACTGATTCACAGCATTAGAGGCCACCTCGTACTGTGCGGTGTCTGACCCGACGTCCTCCCGGCTAAAGCCAGTTCTACGGATATGCATGCTCCGTAGGACCGGCTTCAGCCGGGAGCGCGTCAGACACGGTAGCTACGGGCTGTTGAGCGGCTGAACTTGAGGTGTACATGCAATTCGAATGGTCCTACTTTTTTTCTCTGTTTTCGATCTCGGACTTCTGGGAGTCGTGCATCACCGTGATCCAGCTCAGCGCGCTGGGCTGGTTCATCGGCATGCTGCTCGGCTTCCTGCTGGCGTCGGCCAAGCTGTCGACATCGCGTCTGTTGAGCATTCCGGCATCGATTTATATCTGGTTCTTCCGCAGCGTCCCGCTGTTGGTGTTGGTGGTGTTCGTCTACAACCTGCCGCAGATGTTTCCGTTTACCCGTGAAGTGCTGTCCAACCCGTTCTACTCCGGCCTGCTCGCTTTGGTGGTCACGGAAGCGGCATACATGGCGGAAATCCATCGTGGCGGCCTGATCTCCGTGGCCAAGGGCCAGAAGGAAGCCGGGCGTGCGCTGGGCGTGGGCTTCATCGGTTTGCAACGCTTGATCGTGATTCCGCAGGCCTTTCGGATTTCCCTGCCGACGCTGATCAACGAATACATCACCGTGGTCAAACTGACCTCGCTGGTCTCGGTGATTTCCCTCACCGAGCTGCTGACGGTTGGCCAACGCCTGTACGCGCAAAACTTCCTGGTCATGGAAACTCTTTCAGCGGTGGCGGTGTATTACGTGCTGATCGTGACCGTGTTCGGCTGGCTGTTCAGCTGGCTGGAACGGCATCTGGAACTGAACAACCGCAAGCCACAAACCCTGGACGATGCCAGCCTGACGCAACTGCGCACGCGCATTGCCTCGCCTGCCCTGCAAGCTTCCGTTGCCGCCGCTAACGGCTCAACTCCCGCCTTGCAGCTGCGCGGCATTCATAAAAGCTACGGCCATCACGAAGTGCTCAAGGGCATCGATCTGGAAGTGAACTGCGGCCAGGTGATTTCCATCATCGGCCCGTCCGGCTCGGGCAAGACCTCGTTGATTCGCACCGTCAACGGCCTGGAAAGCATCGACAAGGGCGAGATCATCCTGTTCGGCGAAAGCTTCATACAGGCCGGCGACAAGCCGAATAATCCACAGATCCGCCGGGGCGTGCAGCGCATCGGCATGGTGTTCCAGAACTTCAACCTGTTCCCGCACCGGACCATTCTCGACAACGTAACCCTGGCGCCGCGTTATCACGGCCGCGACAAAACCGTCAGCGAACAGCGTGCCTACGCGTTGCTGGATAAAGTCGGCCTGCTGGCCCACGCGCACAAGTACCCGCATCAGTTGTCCGGCGGCCAGCAACAGCGCGTCGCCATCGCCCGCGCCCTGGCGATGGACCCGAAGATCATGCTGTTCGACGAACCGACCTCGGCGCTGGACCCGGAGCTGGTGGGCGACGTGTTGAAGGTGATCAGCGACCTGGCCAGGGAAGGCATGACCATGCTGATCGTGACCCACGAAATGGATTTCGCCATGTCCATTTCGGATCGGGTGATCTTCATGGAAAACGGCGTCATCCAGGCCGACTCCGCCCCGCAAGCCATTCGCGATGGTCAGGCGGGAGAGCGGGTTGTGCAGTTTATGGGGTTGGGCAAATAAATCGATAAGATCAGTGGGAGCGAGCTTGCTCGCGAAGGCGTTCTTTCAGGCACAGGAATGTGTCGGATGTACTTGCCTCTTCGCGAGCAAGCTCGCTCCCACAAAGTGAATCAAACCCCCAACATCAACCCGCTCAACCGCTTCACCTTGCGCCGCAACGCTTCTTCAAACACGCCCTGACGCGGTTCGATCAGGCTGAACCAGTGTTTGGCGCGGGTGATGCCGGTGTAGACCAGCTCCTTGGTCAGCACCGGGTTCAGCGCTTCCGGCAGGATCAGCGCGGTGTGGGCGAACTCCGAACCCTGGGATTTGTGAACCGTCATGGCGTACACGGTTTCCACATCGTTGAGCCGACTCGGCAAGACGAAGCGCACCCCGCCGCTGCCGTCATTACGCGGAAACGCCACACGCAACACGTGCTTGGTGGCTTCGACGCCATCGCGCTCCGGCAGGCGCAAGGCGATGCCGATATCGCCATTCATCAGGCCCAGGCCGTAATCATTGCGGGTCATCAATACCGGGCGGCCTTCGTACCAATGCTGGTCGCCTTCGATCAGCCCGGCGCTGAACAGCGCACTGGTGATGCGCCGATTCAGACCCTCGACACCCCACGGCCCTTTGCGCACCGCGCACAGCAACTGGAACGCATCGAACGCTTCCAGCACCGCGCGCGCCCAGCGGCTCCAGCATTCATCTTCGAGGGCAGCGTCCACTGGCGGACGCTGCCCGGCCATCACGCCCAGATAATGCCGATAACCTTGCGGGCCTTCGTTGCCCTGGCTGTGCCCGTCGAGCAGCAGCCGCTCCAGGGAATGATCCTGCTCACCCTTGAGCGCAAGCGCGAACAGATCGCCGTGGCTGCGGGCGGCCAACAACGCCCGCGCTGCTTCCGCCTGCTGCTGATTGACCAGGCGCGACAGCTGACCAATGCCGCTGCCCTGCCCGAAGCGCCGCGAATGACGCAACATCACCACTTGCTGAGCCAATGGATGCTGCAGCGCATCGCCTTGTTGCAGGCCACTGTCGTTCAGGTTTTCACCACTGATTGCTTCCAGCCACGCCTGGGTTTGCGGGCTGTAAAAACCCGCCTCGGCATCGCGACACAAATCCCCCAGCACCGCGCCGGCTTCCACCGAGGCCAACTGATCCTTGTCACCAAGCAAGACCATGCGCGCGTGAGGCGGCAGGGCGTCGAGTAGATTCGCCATCATTTCCAGATCGATCATTGACGCTTCATCGACCACCAACACATCCAGTGGCAACGGATTGCCCGAGTGGTGGCGGAAGTGGCGCGTGCCCGGTCGACTGCCCAACAGCCGGTGCACCGTGGTCACTTCACTGGGGATTTTCTGCCGCACGTCTTCGCTGACATCCAGGGATTGCACCTGCTGGCTGATGGATTCGGTCAAGCGCGCCGCCGCCTTGCCGGTTGGCGCGGCGAGACGAATACGCAGCGGCTGACCACTTTGCACGGCTGGCGCTTGCAACAACGCCAACAACCGCACCACCGTGGTGGTTTTGCCGGTGCCGGGACCGCCGGTAATGATGCTGAACGCGCCACGAGTCGCCAATGCACAGGCCAGCTTCTGCCAGTCGATCAATGCATCCGGGGCAGGATCGGCCGGCCCGAACAAGCCATCAAGACGTTGCGCCAGATCCGCAGGCGCGGCTTCCTGCTGTGCCAGTCGTTGCCGCAAAGCCATATCGATGCGTCGCTCGTAAGCCCAGTAACGGCGCAGGTACAGACGCCGATCGGACAACACCAACGGCCTGCGCGCGGCACTTTCACTCTGATCATCGCCGCGTGCGACCAACGCGCTGCCGAGCAACGCCTGACACCAGGCTTCGCCGTCCAGCGCGACCAACAGCTGCGACGGCAGCAACATCGGCCCGCCTTGGGCGTCACCTTCAGGGGGCAGCGACAGCGCGAAGTCCGGCTCTTTCAGGGTTTCAAACAGGTCCAGGCAAACATGCCCGTGGCCCAACTGGTGACTGGTCAACGCGGCGGCCAACAGCACTCGTGAATCGGCCGCCGGATCAAGCTCACTGAGAAACGCCACGAAGGCTTTATCCAGCGCCCGCAACCAGCCGCGTTCGACCCAGCGTTCCAGCAACAGCAGCAGGTCGCTGACTTTGGTCAACGGCGCGAGGTCAGCAAGGCTTTGCGCGTCCAGCGGCGTCGGCAACAGTTCGGCGAATGAACGGCTCATGCGAAGTCTCCAGTCAGGGCGAATTCCGGCGTTAATGATTTGCCCTGGAACAGCAGATCCAGACTCTCGATCAGTTCTCGTGGCGGCCGGGTGAAGTACGCGCCCTGGCTGGCGGAATGGCTGCCGCGCAGGAACAGATACAGCGCGCCGCCCATGTGTTGGTCGTAATCGTAATCGGCAAGCCGCGCCTTGAGCTGACGGTGCAAAGCGAGCAAATACAGGACGTATTGCAGGTCGTAACGGTTGTCCAGAATCGAGGCAACCATCGCGTCCTGGGTATACGCCTCATCATTGACGCCGAGCCAATTGGACTTGTAATCCGCCACGTAAAAACGGCCTTCATGTTCGAAGGTCAAGTCGATGAAACCTTTGAACATGCCGTTCAGCGAGACCGTTTCCGCTGCCGCCCGTGGCGCATTGCCGTGGGTGTAGCGGCGCACCAGACTGTCCATCTGCGCGACATCGACCTTGTGGCAGGCGAACCAGAATTCCATCTCGATGCGGTACTGATTGGGCCGATCCATCGCCCCCAGGGAAATCGGCTGACTGTCGCCCGCCAGCGGCAGCGGCATGTTCAGCAAGTGTTGCAGCCAACCGGTCAGCGTGCCGATCCAGCCTTCCCAACCGCGTCGATTGCAGCGCCGGGCAATGGCGTCTTCCAGCAGTGTCGGGTTGTTCGCGGCCGAGGCAAAACCTTCATTACCCGCCCATTCCAGCAAACCGTGGAGGAAAGTGCCGGGGTTTGGCCCACGCGGAAAGCGATGGATATCACCGCCGCTGACCAGCACTTCCCGAGGCGCGTCGGGATCGAGGCGTTCGTCATCGAAGAGTTTTTGCGCTTGCGGGCTGTCAGGCGATTCATCACCGCTTGTGGTAATCGTGTCGCCAATTCGCAAAGCGCTGTAGGACGCAATCCACCAGTTCTCGGCAGCACGACGCTTGGGCATGCGCGGCGCGAGCAACGTCGCCTGGTTACGCGGCGGGCTGAATGTTTCGGCGGTTGGCGCGGGCAGGTTTTCAATGCTCAGCCCGGAGCAGCCTTCGCCCAGGTCGCGCAGCCATAGGCTCAAGCCGGCAGACTCGGCGAGCGGCAGGCCACCGCCCAACAGATAACCCAAGGCTGAGCGGTGCAGCGTCGAGCTGTTGGCGTTGCCGCGTTTCAGATCCGCGACGCCGAGCCAGCACGCCGACTCAGCGCGAGTCAGGGCGACGTAAAGCAAGCGCAGGTCTTCGGCCAGACGCTCGTTGTCCGACTGCTCGATCAACGCCGCCGTCGGTTTCAGACTGATTTGCGCTTTGCCCTGTTCGTCGTGGAAGTGCAACGGCAAGCGGCTGCCGTCCACGGGTTTGGAAGAGCAAATGAATGGCAGAAATACCAGCGGATACTGCAAGCCCTTGGACTTGTGAATGGTCACGACCTTGACCAGTTGCTCATCGCTTTCCAGTCGCAGGATCTGTTCTTCACCCGCCTGACCGGACAGCGCCAGATGCTCGCTCAGATGACGAATCAGCGCTTGCTCGCCGTCCAGTTCGGCAGCGGCCTGTTGCAGCAATTCGGACAAGTGCAGCAGGTTGGTCAGCACCCGTTCGCCGTCATTACGCGCAATCAATGTCTGCGGCAGATGAAAGTCATGCAGCAAGCGGCGCAGCATCGGCAACACGCCTTGGGTACGCCAGATCAAGTGATAACCACGAAACTGCATAACCCGCGCTTCCCAGGCCAGTTCGTCCTGATTCAGCCGCTCCAGCTCGGCCAGCGGCAGATTCAAGGTGATGCAGGCCAGTGCGGCACGCAAGGTGCGCTCGGAATCCGGCTCGGCGCAGGCTTTGAGCCAACTCAACAGGTCGTGAGCTTCCTGGGCGGCGAACACCGAATCCTTGTCGGACAGGTAAACGCTTCGCACACCACGGCCCGACAGCTCAGCGCGCACCGCCTGCGCTTCCTTGCCGTCGCGAACCAGAATCGCGATGTCGGCCGGCTTCAAGCCACGCAGCTCATTGGCCGGCGCTGCGAAACCGGCACGCCCTTGCTGGCCGCCATTGAGCAGCGCGACGATTTCACTGGCGCAGCTGGCCGCCAATTGCTGCCGGTAAGTCACGCCGGAAAGCGGCTGTTCGCTGGGCAGTTGCCAGATATTCAGCGCGGGCAAAGCTGCGCCGTCGACTTCCAGCGTTTCCTTGCGCCCTTGGGAACGCGCGGCAAGGAACGGCACGGGATTGGTGTCGCCATGACGGAACAGGAATGCGCCGCGCCCTTCTGGTCGCTGTTCGGCACGTAGAAACACATGATTGACCGCCTCGACCATGGCATGGCTGGAGCGATAGTTGGTGTCCAGCGTGTGCCAGCGCCCGGTAGTCGCCTGGCGCGCGCGCAGGTAGGTGTAGATGTCGGCGCCACGAAAGGCGTAGATCGCCTGCTTCGGATCGCCGATCAGAAACAGTCCGGTTTCCCGGTCGTTTTCTTCAAGGCGGTAAATGCTCTCGAAAATCCGGTACTGCACGGGATCGGTGTCCTGAAACTCATCGATCAGCGCCACCGGAAACTGCTCGCGAATCAACGTCGCCAGGCGTTCGCCGCCACTGCTCTGCAAGGCCGCATCGAGGCGCAGCAGCATGTCGTCGAAACCCATTTCCGCACGACGACGCTTTTCCTCCTCAAAGCGCACGCCAACCCAATGGGCGGCATGTTCCAGCACCGCAGCGTCGGGTGTGGGCAGCGTGTCGAGGGCGACTTTCAGCTCGACCATTGCTTCGAATGCCGGGTGCGCAGGCGGATTACTCTTCCAGGCCTCGGCAATGCCGTCCGGGGTCAGACGGGTGAAACCGGTGCCCAGATCCAGGTCTTCCTGTTCTTCATCGGCAGCCCAGGCGTTGAGCTTTTCAAACCAAGGCTTGAAGTAGCGCTCCTGCATCTTGCGACCGTCGACCACTTTGCAGGCCACGCCGTCCATGCAGATCACATGCAGTTCGTTGGCCCATTCGATCCATGGCGCTTTCAGGGTTTTGAGTGCTTCACGGCGCTGCTGCAACGAAGCGCCGATCAGCTCGGCGGGCTCTTGATCCGGCACGTTGCGTTCGCTGCCGAACAGCGAGCGCACCCGAGGCAACAACGCCGCCGGACCACCCCAATGCGCGCGAACCCACTTCAGCGCGTCGCCGTTCATGGGGTAGCAAAAACGCCGCCAATAATCGCGCAACACTTCGCCCAGCAAATCGCTGTGGTCGGTTTCCAGCGTCTGGGTAAACAGGCTGCCGCTGTCGAAGGCGTGCTCGCGCAGCATGCGCTGACACCAACTGTGAATCGTCGAAACCGCAGCTTCGTCCATCCACTGCGCTGCGATATCCAGGCGACTGGCGCAAGCTTGCCATTGCTCGGCGCTGAATTGATCGCGCAACTCGGCAATCAACTCGTCGGGGGCGGCGATTTCGTCACGGAAGAACCGCGCAGCCTCGGCCAGGCGGATACGAATCCGGTCGCGCAATTCTTTGGTGGCGGCGTCGGTGAAGGTCACTACCAGAATCTGCGGCGGTAACAATTCACGGCCGAAAGAGGAGTTTTCGTCGCCATGACCGAGGACAAGTCGCACATACAACGCGGAAATCGTGAAGGTCTTGCCGGTGCCAGCGCTGGCTTCAATCAATTGGCTGCCGCGCAGTGGAAAGCGTAACGCCAGGGATGCGGTTTGTTCTGAATTGACAGTCATGCGCTGGCCTCCTCGCTGGACAGAGATTGCCATGGGGCATCGAATATCGGTTTGTAGAGCGACTGGCACCAACCGCTGAATTCTTCGCTGTCGAGCAGCGCATTGAAATCCGGGAACTGCCGAGCCAGCGCAGTGCTTTCGCGTCGCTCGCCGTCGGTGGTCTGACCGTCACCTTCATAGGCTTTGCGGGCCATGGCTTCGGCTTTGACTTCGTCATTCTGACCAAGCCAGGCAAACGCGGTTTTCACGGCTACCGGCAGCGGCCGCTGCATGCCGCTTTGCCAGGCGCTGAGCAAATCATTCAGTGCCTCGGTGGCGAGGTTTTTATCCAGCGGCGCGAGCAGCAGGGTTTCGTCACTGGCAACCAGTGCCGTGCTCAGCGGCAAGTCGCAGGCGCACGCCACCAGATGCAGGACCCACGGGCGAATCAAGCGATGCCATTTACGGGTTTTCTTGCCGCCGATGGAATTGGGAATCGCGGTGACGATCAGGTACTCGCCTTTTGCGTTGCGATGCAGGCCGCCCAACCAACCTTCCAGCGCAATACCTTGATGGCTGTAGCTCACCGGCAAGGCGCTGCTCAACGGCTCCGGCCACTTGCGCAGCAAATCTTCATAGCGCTGCAATAAGTCCGGCAACGGCTCGATCAATTCCTCCTGCAAACTGGTGCCGAAACCGGCCATGGGCAGCAAGCCGCTGCCTTGCAGTTTTATCGCCTGAGCGTGCAGCGCGTTGTCGATATCGCCCGACTGCGTCAGCGCAGCATTGAGCAGGCTATCGCTCAGGCCGTAACGCTCCAGAGCGTCGAGCACAAAAGGTTCTTCATCGGCGAGCGGTGCTTCGGCAACTTCAAAATAGATCTTCAGGCGCTGACTGAAGAAGTGCTTCACCGGATTTCGCAGGAAATCCTGTAGTTGCGCCAGAGTGAGCGGTTCGTCCTGCTCGTGCTGCGTCAACGCTGGGGACTGCGTGGCTTCGGCGCGGGGCTCATGCAGCACCTGCCATTCCCGGGCGAAGCTGAAGAACTCGGTCCCCTCATGGAAATACTGCGCGCTGAACGGCTGCAACGGATGTTCCAGGGTCAGCTTGTGCAGCAGCTGTTGGCCGGGATCGCGCTTTTTGCTGTCCATCGGTTCGACCGCGTTGGCCAGTTTCCAGCCGCTGGCCAGATGATCACGCAATTGACCGATCAACACCGAAGACGGCCGCTCGCTGTTGTCGCGAATGCTGCGGCCCACCCAACTGATGTAGAGCTGATCGCGCGCGGAGAGCAGCGCTTCGAGCAGCAGGTAACGGTCGTCTTCGCGCCGGGAGCGATCACCGGGGCGGTAATCGCTGCCCATCAAATCGAAGTCCAACGGTGGTTGCGCGCGCGGGTAATCGCCGTCGTTCATGCCCAACAGGCAGACCAGCTTGAAGGGAATCGCACGCATGGGCATCAAGGTACAGAAATTCACCGAGCCGGCGAGGAAGCGCTGGGACAAGCGGCCTTGGTCGAGTCCTGCCAGCCAGGCTTCGCGAACCACGGTGAGCGGCAGCTGATCCTGTAAACCTACGGACTCGCAGGTCTCCAGCCAGGTTTCCCGCAGCTGCTCCAGTTGAGCCAGCAGGTAATCGTCATGTTCGCTGTCGGCGAGGAAGAACAGCTGCAACAGCGCCTGCAGGCGCGCGCCCCACTCTTGCGGCGTCGCTGGCAAGGACAGTTCGCTGTGGGCAACTTGCAGTGCATCAATCAAGGCTACCAGCGGGCCGATCAACGCCGCGTCGAGGCCGCCAATTTCGTCGTAAGGTTCGATACCGTCACACGCAGCGCCGGCACCTACGGCATAGCCGAGCAACATACGACGCAGGCCGAAATGCCAGCTGTTCTGCTCCAGTGCATTCGGCAAACCCAGGCCCGCGCGCTGCCCGGCATTGAGTCCCCAGCGAATGCCCGCGCCTTCGATCCAGCGATGCAAGGTTGGCAAGTCACGCTCGTCAATCTTGAAGCGTGCACGCAGTGCCGGAACGTCCAGCAGATCAAGAATCTCGCTGACCGGAAAACGGCTGTCGGGGATTTTCAGTAAGTGCTCGACGGCAATCAGCAGCGGCTCGCGACCGCGCTGACCTTGGTCGGCAAGGGTGAACGGGATGAAGCGCGGGTCGCTACGATCCAGCTGGCCAAAGACGGCGCGGATGTGCGGCGCATAACTGTCGATGTCCGGGACCATGACAATAACGTCGCGGGGACGAAGATTTGGGTCCTTGCTGAACCGCGCAAGTAATTGGTCATGAAGAATCTCGACCTCCCGCTGGGCGCTGTGGGCGATATGGAAACGTATCGAGCGGTCCGTATGTGGATCAACCCCTGGCCACAGTTCGCGGGTTTCATCGAGTGGGCGCAGTTCAAGGATGTCGTCCTGCAACTGATTGAGGATATTTTTTGGATCGCCGTCGGTGAACAGGTCGATGCGTTCGTCCTTGAATGAAGAACGGTAACTGCCCGGATCGTCATGGCTATCGAGGAGATTGATGTAGTCACGACCTTGCTTGCCCCAGGCGGCCAGAAGCGGATGTGCATGTTGATGCAAGGCGTGCGGATCGAGCACCACCGGCATGCCTGGCTTGCGCGCCTGACGCTTGTATTGGTGCCGTAACAGGTCCTTATCGGCGACGATGTCTGCCCAATGGTGACGACATGGATTGTGCACACAGAGCAGAACCTGGCTGAATCGAGCCAGGCCAGCCAAGGCTTCAAGCGCTTGCGCAGGCAACGACGAGATACCAAAAACGATCACCCGCGCAGGTAGTCCAGCGGGGGCTTCGCTCATTCCGCGAATCCGCTCAATAAAGCGCTGATGAACACCGGCGCGACTCTGAGCCATGCCTTCGGCACCGACGTCCCCCAGAAGCGCGCGCCACAGCTCGGCTTGCCAGCAGTTTGCTTGTGTCAGGGCTTTGGTTTCACCCCGGACATTACGTAATTGATGGCGACCCGCCGCCCAATCTTCCAGCCAGTCCGCGCGATACACCTGGTATTGGTCAAAGAGGTCCGCCAATCGCTCGGACAGTTGGTAGCGCTTGCGCAAGTCGGTATCGGCCGTGAGGAAGCGTCGCAGTGGTTCGAAATGGGGCTGGTCGATCAATGCTGGCAGCAGTCGCATCAAGCGCCATGTCAGCGGGGCTTTATCCAATAGGGAAGTGGCAGGAATCTCATCCTTGCCTAATACCAGACGGTACAGCTGCCACATGAAACTGCCGGGAAGCTGAACATCCACAGCGGCGGCAATACCGCAGCCTCCCAGATCGTCGTCATCAGTGTCTTCAGCCAAAGCCAGTTTGAGCCACTGCGCGATACCGTTGCTTTGCACCAAGGCTATTTCGTTTTCCAAAGGTGCAAGCGGATAGCGCCGCATCCATGAAACAACCAGGCTGCGCAGGTCATCCAGGCGGTTGCCGTGAACCACCATAAAGCCGGCGCTAAGAGAGGTTGTAACGGACATGGTTGCTTCCTTTGCCTTTAAATTCATGGCCCGAAGTGTAACCCCCGAAGAAGATTCTTTGGGATTCGATCATATGTCGGGTTTTAAAGGCGAAGAACTGTACCGGCAGGTTTTCGAATTTTCCGAGCAAACAAACAAAACCCCTGAACGCGTAAGCGATCAGGGGTTCTGGAATTCAATCTTGACGATGACCTACTCTCACATGGGGAAACCCCACACTACCATCGGCGATGCATCGTTTCACTGCTGAGTTCGGGATGGGATCAGGTGGTTCCAATGCTCTATGGTCGTCAAGAAATTCGGGTACCGACGCGTCTTTCGACGTTTCGGCAAATCGGGTATGTGATAGTCAGGTGTCATTTGTGTGCGTCCGAACTTTCGGTTCGTGTCGTCTTCACAGTCACCGCAATCTGTCTCTTTCGAGTCGCAAATTGCTTGGGTGTTATATGGTCAAGCCTCACGGGCAATTAGTACAGGTTAGCTCAACGCCTCACAGCGCTTACACACCCTGCCTATCAACGTCGTAGTCTTCGACGGCCCTTCAGGGGACTCAAGGTCCCAGTGAGATCTCATCTTGAGGCTAGTTTCCCGCTTAGATGCTTTCAGCGGTTATCTATTCCGAACATAGCTACCCGGCAATGCCACTGGCGTGACAACCGGAACACCAGAGGTTCGTCCACTCCGGTCCTCTCGTACTAGGAGCAGCCCCTCTCAAATCTCAAACGTCCACGGCAGATAGGGACCGAACTGTCTCACGACGTTCTAAACCCAGCTCGCGTACCACTTTAAATGGCGAACAGCCATACCCTTGGGACCGGCTTCAGCCCCAGGATGTGATGAGCCGACATCGAGGTGCCAAACACCGCCGTCGATATGAACTCTTGGGCGGTATCAGCCTGTTATCCCCGGAGTACCTTTTATCCGTTGAGCGATGGCCCTTCCATACAGAACCACCGGATCACTAAGACCTACTTTCGTACCTGCTCGACGTGTCTGTCTCGCAGTCAAGCGCGCTTTTGCCTTTATACTCTACGACCGATTTCCGACCGGTCTGAGCGCACCTTCGTACTCCTCCGTTACTCTTTAGGAGGAGACCGCCCCAGTCAAACTACCCACCATACACTGTCCTCGATCCGGATAACGGACCTGAGTTAGAACCTCAAAGTTGCCAGGGTGGTATTTCAAGGTTGGCTCCACGCAGACTGGCGTCCACGCTTCAAAGCCTCCCACCTATCCTACACAAGCAAATTCAAAGTCCAGTGCAAAGCTATAGTAAAGGTTCACGGGGTCTTTCCGTCTAGCCGCGGATACACTGCATCTTCACAGCGATTTCAATTTCACTGAGTCTCGGGTGGAGACAGCGCCGCCATCGTTACGCCATTCGTGCAGGTCGGAACTTACCCGACAAGGAATTTCGCTACCTTAGGACCGTTATAGTTACGGCCGCCGTTTACCGGGGCTTCGATCAAGAGCTTCGCGTTAGCTAACCCCATCAATTAACCTTCCGGCACCGGGCAGGCGTCACACCCTATACGTCCACTTTCGTGTTTGCAGAGTGCTGTGTTTTTAATAAACAGTCGCAGCGGCCTGGTATCTTCGACCAGCAGGGGCTTACGCAGTAAATGCTTCACCTCCACCGGCGCACCTTCTCCCGAAGTTACGGTGCCATTTTGCCTAGTTCCTTCACCCGAGTTCTCTCAAGCGCCTTGGTATTCTCTACCCAACCACCTGTGTCGGTTTGGGGTACGGTTCCTGGTTACCTGAAGCTTAGAAGCTTTTCTTGGAAGCATGGCATCAACCACTTCGCGCACTAAAAGTGCACTCGTCATCAGCTCTCGGCCTTAGAATCCCGGATTTACCTAAGATTCCAGCCTACCACCTTAAACTTGGACAACCAACGCCAAGCTGGCCTAGCCTTCTCCGTCCCTCCATCGCAGTAACCAGAAGTACAGGAATATTAACCTGTTTTCCATCGACTACGCTTTTCAGCCTCGCCTTAGGGACCGACTAACCCTGCGTCGATTAACGTTGCGCAGGAAACCTTGGTCTTTCGGCGTGGGTGTTTTTCACACCCATTATCGTTACTCATGTCAGCATTCGCACTTCTGATACCTCCAGCAAGCTTCTCAACTCACCTTCACAGGCTTACAGAACGCTCCTCTACCGCATCACCCGAAGGTGATACCCGTAGCTTCGGTGTATGGTTTGAGCCCCGTTACATCTTCCGCGCAGGCCGACTCGACTAGTGAGCTATTACGCTTTCTTTAAAGGGTGGCTGCTTCTAAGCCAACCTCCTAGCTGTCTAAGCCTTCCCACATCGTTTCCCACTTAACCATAACTTTGGGACCTTAGCTGACGGTCTGGGTTGTTTCCCTTTTCACGACGGACGTTAGCACCCGCCGTGTGTCTCCCATGCTCGGCACTTGTAGGTATTCGGAGTTTGCATCGGTTTGGTAAGTCGGGATGACCCCCTAGCCGAAACAGTGCTCTACCCCCTACAGTGATACATGAGGCGCTACCTAAATAGCTTTCGAGGAGAACCAGCTATCTCCGAGCTTGATTAGCCTTTCACTCCGATCCACAGGTCATCCGCTAACTTTTCAACGGTAGTCGGTTCGGTCCTCCAGTTAGTGTTACCCAACCTTCAACCTGCCCATGGATAGATCGCCCGGTTTCGGGTCTATTCCCAGCGACTAGACGCCCTATTAAGACTCGCTTTCGCTACGCCTCCCCTATTCGGTTAAGCTCGCCACTGAAAATAAGTCGCTGACCCATTATACAAAAGGTACGCAGTCACCCAACAAAGTGGGCTCCCACTGCTTGTACGCATACGGTTTCAGGATCTATTTCACTCCCCTCTCCGGGGTTCTTTTCGCCTTTCCCTCACGGTACTAGTTCACTATCGGTCAGTCAGTAGTATTTAGCCTTGGAGGATGGTCCCCCCATGTTCAGACAAGGTTTCTCGTGCCCCGTCCTACTCGATTTCATTACCAAGAGATTTTCGCGTACAGGGCTATCACCCACTATGGCCGCACTTTCCAGAGCGTTCCGCTAATCTCAAGATAACTTAAGGGCTGGTCCCCGTTCGCTCGCCACTACTAAGGGAATCTCGGTTGATTTCTTTTCCTCAGGGTACTTAGATGTTTCAGTTCCCCTGGTTCGCTCCATACACCTATGTATTCAGTGTAAGGTAACCATCTTATGATGGCTGGGTTCCCCCATTCAGACATCTCCGGATCACAGTCTGTTTGCCGACTCCCCGAAGCTTTTCGCAGGCTACCACGTCTTTCATCGCCTCTGACTGCCAAGGCATCCACCGTATGCGCTTCTTCACTTGACCATATAACCCCAAGCAATCTGGTTATACTGTGAAGACGACATTCGCCGAAAATTCGTACGCTTGCTCACTTAAGAGCAACTCACACATTTTACCTTAGCCTGATACCCACCAGTGAAAGTGGCTACCAGTCTATATTTCTATCACATACCCAAATTTTTAAAGAACGATCTAATCAAAGACTAGAAATCAACATTCACCATCACACGATGGAATGCTCATTTCTAAGCTTTACAGGCAACAGAAGCAGTAAGTGGTGGAGCCAAACGGGATCGAACCGTTGACCTCCTGCGTGCAAGGCAGGCGCTCTCCCAGCTGAGCTATGGCCCCGTATTTCTACAGGCGTTTCCCACACAAAATTGGTGGGTCTGGGCAGATTCGAACTGCCGACCTCACCCTTATCAGGGGTGCGCTCTAACCAACTGAGCTACAGACCCAATTTCGAGCTTGTAGCCGCTAGCCTGAGCTATCAGCGTGGAGCTTAAAGCTGCTTCTAATCGTCTTCTTCAATGAATCAAGCAATTCGTGTGGGAACTTACGCTACAGCTAAGGTCTTCGATTAAGGAGGTGATCCAGCCGCAGGTTCCCCTACGGCTACCTTGTTACGACTTCACCCCAGTCATGAATCACACCGTGGTAACCGTCCCCCCGAAGGTTAGACTAGCTACTTCTGGTGCAACCCACTCCCATGGTGTGACGGGCGGTGTGTACAAGGCCCGGGAACGTATTCACCGCGACATTCTGATTCGCGATTACTAGCGATTCCGACTTCACGCAGTCGAGTTGCAGACTGCGATCCGGACTACGATCGGTTTTCTGGGATTAGCTCCACCTCGCGGCTTGGCAACCCTCTGTACCGACCATTGTAGCACGTGTGTAGCCCAGGCCGTAAGGGCCATGATGACTTGACGTCATCCCCACCTTCCTCCGGTTTGTCACCGGCAGTCTCCTTAGAGTGCCCACCATTACGTGCTGGTAACTAAGGACAAGGGTTGCGCTCGTTACGGGACTTAACCCAACATCTCACGACACGAGCTGACGACAGCCATGCAGCACCTGTCTCAATGCTCCCGAAGGCACTCCGCCATCTCTGGCAGATTCATTGGATGTCAAGGCCTGGTAAGGTTCTTCGCGTTGCTTCGAATTAAACCACATGCTCCACCGCTTGTGCGGGCCCCCGTCAATTCATTTGAGTTTTAACCTTGCGGCCGTACTCCCCAGGCGGTCAACTTAATGCGTTAGCTGCGCCACTAAGAGCTCAAGGCTCCCAACGGCTAGTTGACATCGTTTACGGCGTGGACTACCAGGGTATCTAATCCTGTTTGCTCCCCACGCTTTCGCACCTCAGTGTCAGTATCAGTCCAGGTGGTCGCCTTCGCCACTGGTGTTCCTTCCTATATCTACGCATTTCACCGCTACACAGGAAATTCCACCACCCTCTACCATACTCTAGCTTGCCAGTTTTGCATGCAGTTCCCAGGTTGAGCCCGGGGATTTCACATTCAACTTAACAAACCACCTACGCGCGCTTTACGCCCAGTAATTCCGATTAACGCTTGCACCCTCTGTATTACCGCGGCTGCTGGCACAGAGTTAGCCGGTGCTTATTCTGTCGGTAACGTCAAAACCGATACGTATTAGGTAACGGCCCTTCCTCCCAACTTAAAGTGCTTTACAATCCGAAGACCTTCTTCACACACGCGGCATGGCTGGATCAGGCTTTCGCCCATTGTCCAATATTCCCCACTGCTGCCTCCCGTAGGAGTCTGGACCGTGTCTCAGTTCCAGTGTGACTGATCATCCTCTCAGACCAGTTACGGATCGTCGCCTTGGTGAGCCATTACCCCACCAACTAGCTAATCCGACCTAGGCTCATCTGATAGCGCAAGGCCCGAAGGTCCCCTGCTTTCTCCCGTAGGACGTATGCGGTATTAGCGTCCGTTTCCGAGCGTTATCCCCCACTACCAGGCAGATTCCTAGGCATTACTCACCCGTCCGCCGCTCGCCACCAGGTACAAGTACCCGTGCTGCCGCTCGACTTGCATGTGTTAGGCCTGCCGCCAGCGTTCAATCTGAGCCATGATCAAACTCTTCAGTTCAAACATCTTTGGGTTTTGAGAAAACCCTAAACTTGGCTCAGCAATCGTTGGTTATTTCTTTGATTTCTCGCGGAGTAACTTACGATGCTGATAATCAGTTGACTTCAGTCTGACAGCGCAAGCACCCACACGAATTGCTTGATTCAATTGTTAAAGAGCGGTGGGTTGATTCTTTCGTCTCAACCGAGGCGCGCATTCTACAGCAGCACCAGTTACTGTCAAGCGGTTATTTTTCGAAGTTTTCAAAGTTTCCTTTGCAACTTCAACCACTTGCGCTTCGATCAACTTCGCGTTGCTCGTGAGCGGGAGGCGAATTCTACAGCGTTACAATCTGCTGTCAACCACCTTTTTTCACCGCTTTCGATCAACTCATCGAAACCTCTTCCTCGCCAATCAAACCGGCTAACTACTTGATTACCAAGGAGTTTTCCGTTTCATCTGCTCCGGAAGAGGTGCGAATTATAGACAGATTCGAGAGGCCGTCAACCGTTAATTTACGCTTATTCCAAATTAAGCGTAATACGCCCGAAAGCCTTCTTCCCAGCCTGACAGACATGCGTCGCGCCCAGCTTGAATACGAAGGTGCGATCCACGACCTCACCATCTATACGCACACCGCCGGACGCCAACAGATCACGCGCCACCGCAGAGTTCTTCACCAGGCCTGCCTTATTAAGGACAGCGGCGATCGGCATATCGTCAGCAGCAGCCAATGCGATCTCCGGCAGATCGTCCGGCAGCTCACCTTCCTTCATACGGTTGCCCGCAGAACGGTGCGCGGAAGCCGCTGCTTCTTCACCATGGAAACGCGCCACTATTTCTTCAGCGAGCTTGATCTTGATGTCGCGCGGATTCGCACCCGCTTCGCAATCAGCCTTGAAGCCGTTGATTTCTTCCATGGAGCGGAAGCTCAGCAGCTCGAAGTAGCGCCACATGAGCGCATCGGGAATCGACACCAGCTTGCTGTACATGATGCCCGGCGCTTCCTGGATACCTACATAGTTACCCAGCGACTTGGACATCTTCTTCACGCCGTCCAGACCTTCCAGCAACGGCATGGTCAGAATGCATTGAGCCTCTTGCCCATAAGCGCGCTGCAACTCGCGACCCATCAGCAGATTGAATTTCTGGTCGGTACCACCCAGCTCGACATCCGCACGCAACGCAACGGAGTCATAACCCTGGACCAGCGGATAGAGGAATTCGTGGATGGCGATGGGTTGGTTGGTCTTGTAACGCTTGTCGAAGTCGTCGCGCTCAAGCATACGCGCCACGGTGTATTGCGAAGACAGCCGAATGAAATCCGCAGGGCTCAGTTGATCCATCCAGGTGGAATTGAATGCCACCTCGGTTTTGGCCGGATCAAGGATCTTGAATACCTGGGACTTGTAGGTTTCGGCGTAATCCAGCACCTGCTCGCGAGTCAGCGGCGGACGCGTTGCGCTTTTGCCGCTCGGATCACCGATCATGCCGGTGAAGTCGCCGATCAGGAAGATGACCTGGTGACCGAGGTCCTGAAACTGACGCAGCTTATTAATAAGCACGGTGTGACCCAGATGCAGATCAGGTGCCGTTGGGTCGAACCCGGCTTTAATACGTAGTGGCTGGCCGCGCTTGAGCTTGGTAATCAGCTCAGCCTCGACCAGGAGTTCATCCGCCCCGCGCTTGATTAGCGCCAGCTGCTCTTCAACCGACTTCATATAAGCCCCGTCATCGCCTATTTAAAGGGAACCAACCATACAAGATCAGGGCCCGTTTACAAAGTTTTGCCCAGCACCCGGCGCCGAATCATAAATTGAAACGTTTGGCAGGGTTGCTTCAGGCAGGTTTTGGTTATATTTTATACAGTTATTTCATCTTCATCATGTCATTCATCTTTTCCAATTCATCTTTTCAAAGTCAAAATTACCTATGAATACACCGCCTAAAGCGCCTCCGCTTTATCCGAAGACCCACCTGCTCGCTGCAAGCGGCATCGCCGCCTTGCTGAGCCTGGCTCTCCTGGTATTCCCTTCAAGTGACGTTGAAGCCAAAAAAACCACATTGAATCTTGATCTGGAAATCCCCACAGATCAGCTCACAGAACAACAAGACGCTCAAGAATCGATTCAAGCCACACCGGACACCACCGAATCGCCGTTTGCCCAGATCGACAATGGCGCTGAGGAATCGCAGGAAAACGCCACCGCAGAGTCCGCCAAGGAAGCTGCACCGCAGCCGAAGGCCCCTGCTGTCGCGGCCAAGAACGCGAATCACCGGGAAGTCGCCGTCGCCAGGGGCGATACGCTTTCCACGCTGTTCGAAAAAGTCGGGCTACCCGCCACGACCGTGCATGAGGTCCTGGCCAGCGATAAGCAGGCCAAGCAATTCAGCCAGTTGAAAAACGGCCAGATCCTGCAGTTCGAGCTTTCCCCTGAAGGCCAGCTGAAGCAGCTGCACAGCAAGATCAGCGAGTTGGAAAGCATCAGCATTTCCCGGACCGACAAGGGCTATACCTTTGGCCGAGAAATCAGCAAGCCCAACGTACGGAGCGCCTATGCGCATGGTGTGATCAACAGCTCGCTCTCGCAATCCGCGCAGCGCGCAGGCCTTTCTCATGCAATGACCATGGATATGGCCAACATTTTCGGTTACGACATCGACTTCGCCCAGGACATCCGCAAGGGTGACGAATTTGACGTGATCTACGAACAGAAAGTCGTGAACGGCAAGACTGTCGGCACCGGCAATATTCTGTCTGCCCGCTTCACTAACCACGGCAAGTCCTATTCTGCAGTCCGCTATACCAACAAGCAGGGCAATACCAATTACTATACTGCTGACGGCAACAGCATGCGCAAGGCCTTCATCCGTACTCCGGTGGACTATGCCCGCATCAGTTCGATGTTTTCCCTGGGCCGCAAGCATCCGATCCTGAACAAGATCCGCGCTCACAAAGGCGTTGATTATGCAGCCCCGCGCGGCACGCCGATCAAGGCCACCGGCGATGGCAAGGTGTTGCTTGCAGGTCGCCGTGGCGGCTACGGCAATACCGTGATCATCCAGCATGGCGAGACCTATCGGACGCTGTACGGCCACATGCAAGGTTTTGCCAAAGGCATACAAACCGGCGGCAGTGTCAAACAAGGCCAGGTGATCGGCT
The DNA here is from genome assembly GCF_038096165.1 of Pseudomonas sp. G.S.17. Lineage (NCBI taxonomy): Bacteria > Pseudomonadati > Pseudomonadota > Gammaproteobacteria > Pseudomonadales > Pseudomonadaceae > Pseudomonas > Pseudomonas viridinivis. Next base: position 858,408 of record NZ_CP151076.1, on the reverse strand, counting down.
ATATTGGTACCACCGGCCTGTCGACAGGACCTCACTTGCACTATGAGTTCCAGGTCAATGGCGTGCACGTTGACCCTCTGGGTCAGAAATTGCCGATGGCGGATCCAATCGCCAAATCCGAAAAACAGCGGTTCATGCAGCAGAGCCAGCCGTTGATGGCTCGCATGGAACAGGAAAAGGCCACCACGCTGGCCTCGAGCAAAAGATAAGCCATGGCCTTCTTCTATATTGGTGTGATGTCCGGCAGTAGCCTCGATGGGATCGATATAGCCCTGTTGGAGCAAGACGACCGGCCGAGATTGCTGGCAACCCACTACATTCCCATGCCTGACGACTTGCGTGCAGAACTGCTGGGCCTGTGTTCCAGCGGCCCGGATGAGCTGGCGCGCGCCGGCATTGCCGAGCAAAAGTGGGTACAGCTCGCAGCCAAAGGCGTGCTGACCCTGCTCAGCGAGCAGAACATGGTTGCGGGCCAGATCCGCGCCATCGGCAGCCATGGCCAGACCATCCGCCACGAACCAGCGCGCGGGTTCAGCGTGCAGATCGGCAACCCGGCGCTGCTTGCAGAACTCACCGAGATCACGGTCGTCAGCGACTTCCGTCGTCGCGACATCGCGGCAGGTGGCCAGGGCGCTCCGCTGGTGCCTGCATTTCACGAAGCGCTGTTCGACGACAACAAGGACCGCCGCGCAGTATTGAACATCGGGGGCTTCAGTAACTTGAGCCTCATCGAGCTGGACCTGCCGGTTACCGGATTCGATTGCGGTCCCGGCAACGTCCTGCTCGATGCCTGGATTCAATCCCAGCGCGGTCAGAGTTACGACAAGGACGGTGCCTGGGGCGCCAGCGGGCAAGTTGATCCCGCGCTGCTCAAGTCCTTGCTCAGCGATCAGTTTTTCCTGACCAAGGGCCCGAAAAGTACCGGCCGCGAAGTATTCAATCTTGGCTGGCTGCATCATCACCTGTTCCAGCTGCCGACTCTGGCCCCGGAAAACGTACAGGCCACGTTGATGGAGCTGACGGCCCTGACGATCACCGAATCCCTGCAGTCCGCGCAGTCCGAAACCAAGGAACTGCTGATCTGCGGCGGCGGCGCTCACAACGTGGCGCTGACCGATCGACTGGCGCAATTGCTGCCCAATACCAAAGTCAGCAGCACCGAAGCCTTTGGTGTTGATCCGGACTGGGTTGAGGCAATGGCCTTTGCCTGGCTGGCCCATTGCTGCCTGGAAGGCGTGCCCGCCAATCGTCCGACAGTCACCGGCGCCAAGGGCCTGCGGGTACTGGGCGCAATTTACCCGGCCTGATCGACCCGGCCTGAAACTGAGCCACGACGAAAAACGCCGCGCATATGCGCGGCGTTTTCATGTGTACAACCAGCCAATCAGATCGAGAAAGACGAGCCGCAACCACAGGTGGTGGATGCATTCGGATTCTTGATCACGAAGCGCGAGCCTTCCAGTCCTTCCTGGTAGTCTACTTCTGCACCGGCCAGATACTGGAAGCTCATCGGATCAACAACCAGACTTACGCCTTCGCGCTCGACAATGGTGTCATCGTCCGCAACGTCTTCATCGAAGGTGAAGCCATACTGAAAACCGGAACAGCCGCCACCCGTCACGAAGACACGCAGCTTCAGGCGATCATTGCCCTCTTCATCGACCAGGCTTTTCACTTTGTGCGCGGCACCGTGGGTGAATTGCAAAGCCGTTGGAGTGAAGGATTCGACGCTCATGTTAGATATCTCCCGGCGCTAAGCCGTCATAATGCGTAATGACGCGCATTATCCGCTTCTCCTACAAAATTGGTCAACTATTCTGGAGCAGCGGCAAGTTTCAAGCCTCAAGCTACAAGCACTTGCGCCTGACTCTTGCCGCTTGAAGTTCGCAGCTAAAAGCTGCTCTTAAGGCATCATCCCCGCATGGGAAAGACCCAGCTTCTCGTCCAGACCGAACAGGATGTTCATGTTCTGCACAGCCTGGCCTGACGCGCCTTTGACCAGATTGTCGATCACCGACAGCACCACCACCAGATCACCGCCCTGTGGACGATGCACGGCAATGCGGCACACGTTGGCGCCGCGCACGCTGCGGGTTTCCGGGTGGCTACCGGCAGGCATGACGTCGACGAACGGTTCGTTGGCATAACGTTTTTCGAACAGCGCCTGCAGGTCGATGGACTTGTCAGTCACCGTTGCGTAGAGCGTGGAGTGAATGCCACGGATCATTGGTGTCAGGTGCGGCACGAAAGTCAAACCGACATCACCACCCGCTGCGCGACGCAAACCCTGAGTGATTTCCGGCAAGTGACGGTGACCTTTGACCGCGTAGGCCTTGAAGCTTTCGTTGGCCTCGGAATACAACGAGCCCAGGCTCAAACCACGACCCGCACCGCTCACACCGGATTTGCAGTCGGCGATCAAACGTGTGTTATCGGCGATGCCAGCTTCGAGCAATGGCAGGAAACCCAGCTGGGTCGCCGTTGGGTAGCAACCTGGAACAGCAATCAAGCGAGCGTGTTTGATCTGCTCGCGATTGACTTCCGGCAAGCCGTATACCGCTTGTTCTAGCAGCTCAGGCGCGCCGTGGGGCTGGCCGTACCACTTGGCCCACTCCACCGGATCCTGCAGACGGAAGTCGGCGGACAGGTCGATGACCTTGGTGCCGGCGTCAAGCAGTTCGCCCGCCAACGCGTGGGCAACCCCGTGCGGCGTGGCGAAGAAGACGACGTCGCAGGCGCCCAGCGTCTTCACGTCCGGCACGCTGAAGGCCAGCCCGTCGTAATGGCCTCGCAAATTCGGGTACATGTCGGCGACAGGCAGACCCGCCTCGGATCGGGAAGTGATGACGACCACTTCAGCTTGCGGATGCTGTGCCAACAAACGCAGCAATTCGACTCCGGTGTAACCCGTGCCGCCGACGATACCGACCTTGACCATAACCCTGCCCTCTGCGTACCAACTGGAAAGCCGTCGATAATATGGGCGTAACGCGTCTGCGACAACCGACAACGTGACGTATGGACGCTCAAGCCACTACTATTTGCGCACCGTGAACCTGGGAATAACTAAAAATGCTTTTATGGATCAAAGCTTTTCACATCGTTTCAATGGTCTGCTGGTTTGCAGGCCTGTTCTACCTGCCGAGACTTTTCGTCTACCACTCCCTGAGCGAAGACGCCGTAAGCCGTGAACGCTTCTGCACCATGGAACGCAAGCTGTACCGGGGCATCATGGGCCCGGCGATGATTGCCACGCTGGTGTTCGGCATCTGGCTGATCAGCCTCGTACCGGGGTACATGAGCCAAGGCTGGATGCACGCGAAACTGACGCTGGTGGTGTTGCTGATCGGCTATCACCATGTCTGTGGCGCGCAGGTCAAACGCTTCGCCCGGGGCGAGAACGGCCGCAGCCACGTGTTTTATCGCTGGTTCAATGAAATCCCTGTATTGATTTTGCTGGCCATCGTCATATTGGTGGTGGTTAAACCTTTCTAGGCTTTAATAAAGACTCTTACAGCACCGGGGAACCGTTCATGTCACTGCCAGTTCTGCTTGAACAACGCTTGCGTCTGCCGCTGGTGGCTGCCCCGATGTTTCTGATTTCCAATCCCGATCTCGTTCTGGCCTGTTGTCGCAACGGGATCGTTGGCAGTTTTCCGGCCCTCAATCAGCGGGAAAGCAGCGGTTTTAAAAGCTGGCTGGAAGAAATCGAAGCCGGTCTGGCGCAGCTGGAAAAGCCCGCGCCGTACGCGGTAAACCTGATTGTCCACAACAGCAATCCCCGCCTACAGGCGGATCTGGCGATTTGTATCGAACACAAAGTACCCATCGTGATTACCAGCCTGGGCGCGGTAAAAGAGCTGGTGGACGCTGTGCACAGTTACGGCGGACTGGTTTTCCATGACGTGACCACGCGGCGGCATGCCGAAAAAGCGGCCGAAGCTGGCGTCGATGGATTGATTGCGGTGGCGGCCGGCGCTGGCGGACATGCCGGAACATGGAGCCCTTTTTCGCTGATTGCGGAAATTCGCCAGTTCTTCGACAAAACCCTGCTCCTCGCCGGTTGTCTGAACCATGGCCACGAAATCCTCGCAGCGCAGTTGCTGGGGGCGGACCTGGCGTATCTCGGCACGCGATTCATCGCAACCCGCGAGAGCCACGCACCGCAAGCCTACAAAGACATGTTGCTGTCGTCCAAGGCCGTCGATATCGTGCACACCGCCGCTGTTTCGGGGGTACCTGCCAGCTTCATGCGCCAAAGCCTGGAAAATGCCGGGTTCAACGTGGCAGCGCTGCAAGGCAAGGGGGACGCGGATTCCGGCTCGAAGCTCAAGCCCATCAGCGATGAGGCCAAGGCATGGAAAACCGTCTGGTCGGCAGGCCAGGGCGTGGGTGGAATTGCGGATCTTCCCAGCGTCGAGGAGTTGATCCAGCGTCTGGACGCGGAATACCGAAATGCACAACTCGCAAGCGCTCGACTGGCTGGCCTTTGGCCCCGCTGATTTATGACCGGGAGCCTCGCGCTTTCGCAAGCGTGATCGCCCGCGTCGCATTTATTTCAAGACAAGGAAGCCAACCATGGCCGATACCCTCTACAAGATAGTGTTCGACGGGCAGCTGCGCACCGGCGTTGACCTGCAAACTGCCAAGCTGAACCTTGCGCAGCTGTTCAAGAGTGAAACCTCGGCGGTGGAAAAGCTGTTCAGCGGCAAGCCGATTGCACTCAAGCGCGGCCTTACTCATTCCGACGCGCTGAGTTATATCAGCGCGTTGACGAACGCCGGCGTCGATGCACGCATTGAGGCGGACCCGGCGATCAGCCTCAGCCTGGAAGAAATCGAAGAACCACGCGCCTATGCAGAGCCTATCGGCGTCTATGCGGCCTCGCCCTATGCCCCGCCGCGCGCACCGGTTAGCGCGGCCCCGCTGCAATATTCGACACTCAAGGTGTTCAGCGTGCAGGGGCGCATCGGCCGCGTGCGGTATCTGGCCTGGAGCCTGGTGCTGATGGTTGCGGCATTACTGGTCGCGGCACTCTGCGCCGGCGTCATGAGCGTTTCACTGGTTGGCGGCGGGCTGCTTGCCACTCTGGCCTTTATCGCCTTCCTGGTCATCAGCGTCCAGATCGGCGTGCAACGCCTGCACGACGTCGGCTGGTCGGGATGGCTGCTGCTGTTGAACCTGATTCCCTTCGTCAACAGCATCTTCCCGATCCTGATCGTCGTGATGCCGGGCAATCAGGGCGCGAATCAATATGGCCCGCCCGCGCCGCCCAATAGCCAGTCGGTGAAGGTATTGGCGTGGCTGTGGGTCGCGTTCCTCGCCTTGATCATTACCGCAGGTATCGTCGGTGGCTTCAGCGCTATCCAGGCGGAGCTAGAAAACTCGACCGTCGAGTACGAGCAATCGCTGCCTTATGACGATGACGCCGCGACGCCGAGCGATGAAGACTCGGACACCGTCATAGAAAGTGAAGTAAAAAAATAGTCCGATTTTCATGTTTGATGATGAATCGTGGTTGGCTGCACGCTGAATGGAGAAATGCATGACCCGTTACGCCTTGATTACTGGCGCTTCCAGCGGCATCGGCCTGGCAATGGCTGAAGCGCTGGCACGGCGGGGGCGCAGTCTGATTCTGGTCGCACGGCAGCGTGACTTGCTGGAAACCGTCGCCATCGAGCTGACTCAGCGATTTGGCGTCGAGGTGCTGTTTCGCGCCTGCGATCTGGGCGAACCGTTGCGGTTGTCCGGATTTCTGCTGGAGCTGGAGGAAGAAGGCGCACATCAGATCGACCTGCTGGTCAATTGTGCCGGCATCGGCACCAGTGGCCCGTTCCTGGCGCAGGACTGGGGGCTTGAGCAGGACTTGATCGACTTGAACATTCTTGCCCTTACCCGCTTGTGTCACACCGTCGGCAATCTGATGGCGCTGCAAGGCGGCGGGCAGATCCTCAATGTTTCTTCCATTGCGGCCTTTAGTCCCGGCCCGTGGATGAGCGCTTATCACGCCAGCAAGGGCTATGTTCTGAATTTTTCCGAAGGCTTGCGCGAAGAAGTGAAGAAGACCGGGATAAAGGTTTCAGTGCTTTGCCCCGGCCCGACCCGCACGCCGTTCATGCGCACCGCCCAACTGCAAAGTGAAAAGCTCGAGCACAGCAAACGCATGATGAGCCCGGAGGAAGTCGCGCTGTATGCGGTCCGCGCCCTGGCGAAAAACCGTGCCGTGATCATTCCAGGTTGGCGCAACAAGCTGTTGGCGTTCTGCCCACGTTTCGGTTCACGCTGGTTGAACCGCAGTATCGTCGGCCTCATTAACAAATCTTACTGCCCACGCTGACTGACAAACGGCTGGGCGCGCCAAGGCTGCATCGATACACTCGAATGCGCTCGCTCAGTCAGTTAATCAGCGACTCAACATCCACCCACAAGGAGCAAATGGCTGTGGATACTTTGTTTACCAAGATCATCAACCGGGAAATACCCGCCAAAATCATCTATGAAGATGACCAGGTACTGGCCTTTCACGACATTGCGCCCCAGGCGCCGGTGCATTTTCTGGTCATCCCGAAAAAGGCGATCCGCACCCTCAATGACCTGACCGAAGACGACAAGGGTCTGGCCGGTCATATTCTGTTCACCGCCCAACGGCTGGCGAAGGAATTGGGCTGCGAAGATGGTTTTCGGGTCGTCATGAACTGCAATGAGTTGGGTGGACAGACCGTTTATCACATTCACATGCATGTTCTGGGTCAGCGCCAGATGCACTGGCCGCCGGGCTGATTGCCCCGAGTTCAAGCACTTGCAGCCCGCCGCAGGCCTTGATTGCCATGCAGCGGGCTGATCCAGCTCAAGCCTCTTACGCCTGATTACGGTAGACTGGCCGCCATGGTTTTTCCGGAGGTGCCCATGGCTACCGAACGTCACTACTCCCCGATTGATCGTCTTCTGTTACAGGCCGATGCCGCGATGCGCACTTTGCTGCCATCCAAGGGTTACTCCTATCGGCCGTCGCCTGCCATCGTGCAACCTGAAGCCGAAATGAGCGACGTCGACACCCGCCACGTCGCCGGGCTGATGCGCATCAACCATACCGGCGAAGTCTGTGCGCAGGCGCTTTATCAAGGCCAGGCCTTGACCGCCAAGCTGCCCAACGTTCGTGCAGCGATGGAACACGCGGCCGAAGAAGAAATCGATCATCTGGTCTGGTGCGAACAACGCATTCACCAGTTGGGCAGCCACACCAGCGTGCTGAACCCTCTGTTTTACGGCATGTCGTTCGGGATCGGCGCCGTGGCAGGCCTGATCAGCGACAAGGTCAGCCTGGGTTTCGTGGCAGCGACTGAAGATCAGGTCTGCAAACACCTCAACGAACATCTTGAGCAAATCCCCGCCGAGGATGAAAAGTCCCGCGCGATCCTGCAACAGATGCGTATCGATGAAGAGCGCCATGCCGAAAGTGCCCTGGATGCGGGTGGATTTCGGTTTCCCGCGCCGATCAAGTTTGGCATGAGCGTGCTGGCCAAAGTGATGACAAAAAGTACCTACCGTATATAACGCGTCATTAAAGGTGCCCATCCACCGGGCGCCTTTTGTTTCAAATTGTTACCTTTCCGATAATCACTATCATTTATCATTGGGTTTTAGGCTCGGCCTGGACTGCGTACCCTATCGGGACTTTTTCCAGGAGGGCCACAATGTCCAGCCGGCAAAGCACCGCTTCAACTGCCTCCACAGCGCCTTCCGAAGCACGGCATCACATCTTGCAAGAGGGTTATCAGCGCCTGGCGAAAACCACTACTGAAGAAGGACTGGAACTGTTGGCGTACTGCCTGTTCATCACCGGCAGCCTTCAGCACTATGTTCAGCAACTCAAATCCAGAAACCCGTAACCTGTCAAACTTCAAACATCACACATAAAAAAAGGCGCCTTTGAAGGCGCCTTTTTTTGCTGCTTGAAACTTAGAGGGCGACATTGCGCCCGTAAAAGATTTCCAGCATTTCGTGTTTGACCCTGGAGGTCACTTGCTCGCGTTGCTCAGTCGACAGATTGCTGGTCGCATCGCCGAACAGGTAATTATCCAGTTCGAAGTTCTTGAGCAGCATCTTGGTGTGGAACAGGTTCTCCTGGTACACGTTCACGTCGGTCATCTGGTAACCGTTGCGCGTGTCTTCCGAGAGGTAGTTCTGAATGGAGTTGATCTCGTGATCGATGAAATGCTTCATGCCCTCGACGTCACGCGTGAAGCCACGAACACGATAATCGACCGTCACGATGTCCGATTCGAACTTGTGGATCAGATAGTTCAGCGCCTTGAGCGGTGAAATAACGCCACAGGTGGAAACGTCGATGTCCACGCGGAACGTCGCGATGCCATCCACCGGATGGATCTCCGGATAGGTGTGGACCGTGATGTGGGACTTGTCGAGGTGCGCCAGTATGGTTTCCGGCAGCGGGCCCGGCGACTCTTCAATCTGGCTTTCGGTAGGCGTCACCGGCTGCTCGGAGATGAGGATGGTCACGCTGGCACCTTGCGGATCGTAATCCTGACGGGCGATGTTCAGGATGTTGGCGCCAATGATATCGACAACATCTGTGAGAATCCGCGTCAGGCGTTCGGCGTCGTACACACTATTGATGTACTCGACGTAAGCCTGCTGGTCCTGCGGAGTTTCCGCATAGCAGATGTCATAAATGTTGAAGCTCAAGGTCTTTGTCAGGTTATTGAACCCGTGGAGCTTGAGTTTGCTTTTCACCGTTAAAAACTCTCTATATATGTGCGGCCCAGGCCACGTGATCAAGCATGCCCGTCAGATGAGCCAGGCTCAGCTGCGTAGGACGGTTAACACCTCTTCGCGTTGGCGATTTTGGTTGTCAGTTCGGGCACGGTCGCAAAAAAAAGCTGCGATCTGCGCCCTGAAAAAGTGGCGCATTATGCAGACGTCAGAAGCTGTCTGCCAGAGTGTGCGCCGCTTTTATGATAATTGGATGTCTGAACAGAGCTTGCCACTGTTCGGCACAGTCGCGCCGACCACCGGTTTCAGCCCAATTCGATGATTTCGTAATCGTGGGTAATTTCGACGCCCGCATTGCCGAGCATGATCGACGCCGAGCAATACTTCTCGGCTGACAGCTCGATGGCACGCTTGACTTGGGCTTCTTTCAAGCCGCGACCCTTGACCACGAAATGCAGATGGATCTTGGTGAAGACCTTGGGATCTTCAGTGGCGCGCTCGGCTTCGAGAAAGGCTTCGCAGCTCTCGATCGGCTGGCGGGACTTCTTGAGAATGCTGACCACATCGAAGTTACTGCAGCCACCCAGGCCGATCAGCACCATTTCCATGGGCCGCACACCCAGATTGCGCCCGCCGCTTTCCGGCGGGCCGTCCATGACTACCACATGACCGCTGCCGGATTCACCGAGGAACATGGCTTCACCAGCCCATTGAATGCGTGCCTTCATCGCCGGGACTCCACTGCTAAAAAAGGGTCGCCAGCTTAGCACGCGGCAAGCGCCGGCTGGATGCAGGGCTAAATGCCTTTTCGAAATAAAAAAGTAGGAAATTTCCTAAATGTCGCTGAATCTCGGTGTCCGGGTTACGGTAAATGAGAGTTGCTGCCGATAACAATTGAAGTGCCCTACGGCGACGTACCTTTTTTCGGAAAATAAGCATGGTTGCTATCACGCTCGCGCCCAAAATAAAGAATCTGGATAAGCTCCTGTCCCACGCCCAGCGCCGCCGCTGCTCTGCCAAGACCAACATTATTTGTGCGGGCGACCCTGCGCAATCGCTGTTTTTCATCGTCAAGGGATCGGTGACGGTGGTCATCGAGGACGATGAACGGCGCGAGATGATTGTCGCCTACCTCAATACCGGTGATTTTTTCGGCGAACTGGGGCTGTTCGAAGCAGCGGGGCAAGAATCCGAGCGCAGCGCCTGGGTTCGCGCCAAGACCGAGTGCGAAGTGGCTGAAATCAGCTACAGCAAATTCCGCGAATTGACTCAGCAAGAGCCGGACATCCTGTACGCCATCGGCGGCCAGATGGCTCAGCGCCTGCGCAATACCACGCGCAAGGTCGGCGATCTGGCGTTTCTGGACGTCACTGGCCGCGTGGCGGGGACTTTGCTGGATTTGTGCAAGCAACCCGACGCCATGACCCACCCCGACGGCATGCAGATCAAGATCACCCGTCAGGAAATCGGGCGGATTGTGGGGTGCTCAAGGGAAATGGTCGGCCGGGTGCTCAAGGCACTGGAAGAACAGAAGCTGGTCCACGTCAAAGGCAAGACCATGGTGGTGTTTGGGACGCGGTGAGCGGGCGCGGGCGCAGCAAACACAAAACCCTACGGGAATACGCGGTGACCCAGCTGCGCAAGCATTGCCACATAAACATCCGCCAGCTTTTCCAGCACACCCTCAACCGCAAACGCCTCACGCAATGCAATATGGCTGTCAGCCCGAACCCGCTGTTCCAGCTCGCAGATCTCATTGAAGCGATTGACCGCCGCTGCCATTTCCTGGCGCTCGTTATCCACCAGCAGTGCGCCGTGGGCGAGAACAACAGGCCGTGTGCCGCCCTGGCTCTGCCGCCAACGCTGGGCCGTGCCGACCATTTTGCGGCCGTCGAGGTTGACGTTGAAACGTCCGTCGCAGAACGCGCCTTCGACCTCACCCAACGAAGCAGCTCCACCCAATTCACTCAAGACATCGAGAATCGGCTGACACAAACGTCGGTAGGCAATTTCGATGCGGTCGCGATCAAGGTCGCTGGCGGGTTGGGCGTACACCAGCGCGATGTTCACCGTGGCTGAAGATTGCGGCACCGGCTCGCCGCCGCTCTCGCGCAACAGGATCGGCCAGCCACTGTCGGCCAGTGTTTCGCTGGCTTCGGTAAACCCCGGCAGGCGACTCATGCGGCGTGGCATGACCAACGCGCGATCCAGCGGACGCCACAGCAACAGGCCATAATCGGCTTCGCCCGCGCACACCTTCGCCAGCAAATCCTGCTCAGCCTGCAGGCCCGCTTCGACGCAGATATCAACAACCAGGTCAGACATGGTGATCCTCTGTAACAACGGTCGAAGCAAGTCCCGCCAAGCGCCGATCAGTCAGCCGTGGAGGAATTGATCAGGGTGCCGCGTTCCGGGAAGAACAAGCGCTGCAATTCCGCGCCCGGCTGCTCGGCGCGCATGAACGCTTCGCCGACCAGGAAGGCATAGACATCGCTGATTTCCATCAGCTCGACATCGGCACGATTGAAAATGCCGCTTTCGGTGACCACCAGCCGATCTCGCGGAATGCGCGGCAGCAGGTCCAGCGTGGTTTCGAGATTGACCTCGAAGGTGTGCAGGTTGCGGTTATTGATGCCCACCAGCGGAGTGTCGAGGGTTTTCAGCGCCCGCTCCAGCTCATCGCCGTCATGCACTTCAACCAGAACGTCCAGACCAACGCTCTTGGCGACCGCTGCCAGCTCGGCCATCTTCACGTCGTCCAACGCAGACACGATCAACAGGATGCAATCGGCGCCCAACGCGCGAGCTTCGACGATCTGGTAAGGATCGATCATGAAGTCTTTGCGGATCACCGGCAGTTTGCAGGCGGCGCGGGCCTGTTGCAGATACAGATCGGCGCCCTGGAAATAATCGATATCGGTCAGCACCGAAAGACAGGTCGCCCCGCCCTTCTCGTAGCTTTTAGCGATGTCGGCAGGAATGAAATTCTCGCGAATCACGCCCTTGCTAGGCGAAGCCTTTTTGATTTCGGCGATCACCGCAGGCTGCTTGCGCTTGGCCTGCTCAATCAACGCCTTGGCAAAGCCGCGAGTCGGATCAGCGACTTTGGCCAGCGCTTCGACTTCGGCCAGACTGACGCGCGCGAGGCGCTCAGCAACTTCCTCGGCCTTGCGGGCGAGAATATTTTCCAGAACGGTTGGCACGCTCATCCTTCATTCTCCTGCTTGAACACCGCGGTAAAGGCGCCCAACTCATCCAGTTTTTCCCGGGCCAGGCCGGTGTGCAATGCATCATGAGCCAGCGCCACGCCATCTTTGAGCGTGTAGGCATGATCAGCAGCATAAAGCGCCGCGCCAGCATTGAGCACAATCATTTCCGCAGCTTTCTGACCGTTTTCGGTCTTGCGACGCCCCAAGGCGTCGCGGATCAGCTCCAGCGAAGCCGCCGGACTATCAACCGCCAGGCCAAACAGGCTTTGGCTCTTGATGCCCAGATCTTCGGGTTGCACCCAGTATTCAGTGACTTCGCCGTTTTTCAGCTCAGCCACGAACGTCGGCGCGGCGAGACTGAATTCATCCAGGCCGTCCTGAGAATGCACCACGAGAACGTGCTTGCTGCCCATACGAAGCAAGACTTCGGCCAACGGGCGGCACAATGCCTGATTGAACACCCCAACCACCTGATGGCGGACGCCAGCCGGATTCGTAAGCGGGCCGAGCATATTGAACAGGGTGCGCAGGCCAAGATCCCGACGCGGACCAGCCGCATGCTTCATGGCGCCATGATGGGACTGGGCGAACATGAAACCGATGCCAACGCTGTCGATGCAACGGGCGACTTGCACGGGCGTCAGGTTCAGATAAACCCCCGCCGCTTCCAGCAGATCCGCGCTGCCGCTTTTACCCGACACGGCGCGATTACCGTGCTTGGCAACGGTGCAACCGGCTGCCGCCACCACAAATGCCGAAGCCGTGGAGACGTTGAAGATATTTGCGCCATCACCACCGGTGCCGACCACGTCCACGACGCCATCGAGGGTTTTCAGCTCGACCTTGCTGGCCAGCTCGCGCATGACAGTCACGGCACCGACGATCTCGTCGATGCTTTCGCTCTTCATGCGCATGCCCATCATGAAGGCGCCGATCTGCGCCTCTGTGCATTGGCCGGTCATGATCTGGCGCATGACGTCACTCATTTCGTCAGTGCTCAGATCCAGCTGGTTGACCACACGACCCAGCGCCGTCTTGATATCCATTGGCTTAACCATAAAAGAATCCTTAACCCTGACGAGTGCCGCCGGTTTGCTTGAGGAAATTGGCGAACAGCTCGTGGCCCTGCTCGGTGAGAATCGACTCGGGATGGAACTGGATGCCCTCGATGTTCAGCGTCTTGTGGCGCAAGCCCATGATTTCATCCACCGAGCCGTCTTCCAGCGCGGTCCAGGCCGTGACTTCCAGACATTCCGGCAGAGTTTCGCGCTTGACCACCAGCGAGTGGTAACGGGTAACGGTCAGCGGATGGTTCAAGCCTTCGAACACGCCGCGGTCTTCATGAACCACCGGGCTGGTCTTGCCGTGCATGACCTGACGGGCACGCACCACATCACCACCGAACGCCTGGCCAATCGACTGATGGCCAAGGCAGACACCCAGAATCGGCAGCTTGCCCGCGAAGTGTTTGATCACTTCCAGCGAGACGCCGGCTTCATTGGGGGTGCACGGACCGGGGGAAACGACGATCCGTTCCGGGTTCAAAGCTTCGATCTGGGCAACGGTCAATTCGTCGTTGCGGATCACTTTAACGTCGGCACCCAGCTCGCCCAGGTATTGCACGACGTTATAGGTAAAGGAGTCGTAGTTATCTATCATCAGCAGCATTTTGGCTTCAACCCATTGATTTACTGACTATTTGTTCAAACTTCGAATTCGCTGCCCAAGTGCGCTCCGCTAGTTTAGCGGCCGGGGATTGTCCCAAAGAAGCGGCAGGGCAAGGATATAAAGGCGTATCAGGAGGAGTTCCGGACAGGGCCGGAAAAAGAATTAGTCAGGCGCGCCAACGCCAACGGGCGTGAGCCTTGATAACGCGCATCAAGAGTTTGCTGACGATCAACACAGGGGAGGTCTCGTTTCTACGTCCCGGCACATTAGCCCAGCTCGGTTTGCGGTGCAATATCACGGCAGCAAACTCAAGCGAAGCAAGCCTCGCACTCCGCTCTATATAGCCGCCTGATTTTGACGTCAGCAGCCTGTCACCCCGCCTCTCCCCCGCCACAATTACGACGGTCATTAGATTGACGCAGATGCCAGCTCATTTGCCGAAATTAAGCTGATTATCGCGCAACTTTCTCAAATGTCACGGTCATATGTTCGGGCGCTGTGATCTTGACTTTCCCACCCATACACCCCGCAGCCAGGAGTAACACCATGATTTTTAACGTAAAAGACTACGGCGCGCTGGGCGATGGCATCACCGATGACACAGCAGCGATTCAGGCAACAATCGATGCCGCTGCTGCGGCAGGTGGCGGAACCGTCGAGATGTCGGCCGGGACCTATATTGTCTCCGCTGGCGAAGAGCCTTCCGATGGCTGCCTGATGCTCAAAAGCAATGTCACGCTGAGCGGCGCGGGCATGGGTGAGACCGTCATCAAACTCGAGGATGGCTCCGACACCAAGGTGACGGGCATCGTCCGCTCGGCTTACGGCGAAGAAACCCACGATTTCGGCATGAACAACCTGACCCTGGACGGCAACCGTGACGCCACTACCGGCAAGGTAGATGGCTGGTTTAACGGTTACATCCCCGGTTCCGACGGCAAGGATTCCAACGTCACCCTCGACAGTGTCGAGATCGTCGATTGCTCGGGCTACGGCTTCGATCCCCACGAGCAGACCGTCAACATGGTGATCAAGAACAGCGTCTCCCACGGCAATGGGCTGGACGGCTTCGTCGCCGACTTCCTCAGCGACAGCGTGTTCGAAAATAACATCGCCTATAACAACGACCGCCACGGCTTCAACGTGGTGACCAGCACCCATGATTTCACCCTGACCAACAACGTCGCCTACGGCAACGGCAGCACGGGCATCGTGGTCCAGCGCGGCAGCGAGAACATTCCGTCCCCGGCCAACATCACCATCACCGGCGGCGCGGTTTACGGCAATGGCGCCGAAGGCGTACTGATCAAGCTGTCCAGCGAAGTCACGGTCAGCGGCGTGGACATCCATGACAACGCCAGCGCCGGCATTCGCATCTACGGCAGCGCCAATGTCGATGTGGTCGACAACACCCTGACCAACAATTCACTGGGCAATCCAGTGCCGGAAATCATCATTCAGTCCTACGACGACACGCAGGGTGTTTCCGGCAAATATTTCGACGGCAGTGACAACCTGATTCGCGGCAACACCATTACCGGCAGCGACAAATCGACCTACGGCGTGGCCGAGCGCGATGAAAATGGCACCGATGGCAACAGCATCGTCGGCAATACCATCAGCCATACCTCCAAAGGTCTGGTGCTGATTTATGGCGATGGCAGCTACGTCGGCGACGCCCTGCCGGTGGTGGCCGTGCAAGGTACGGCGGGCAACGACACGATCAGCGGCAGCGCCGCCAACGAACTGATTTTCGGCCTGGCCGGCAAGGACTCGCTGAACGGTAATGCTGGCGACGACATTCTGGTCGGCGGCAACGGGGCCGACAAACTGACCGGCGGTGCGGGTGCCGATACCTTCCGCTTCGACGCCGTGACTGACAGCTATCGCACTGCCACGGCCAGCTTCGCCGACCTGATCACCGATTTCGATATCAGCCAGGACAAGATCGACCTGGCGAATCTGGGTTTCAGCGGCCTGGGCAGCGGCACAGCTGGCACGCTGAATATCAGCTACAACGCCTCGCTGGACCGCACTTACGTGAAGTCCCTGACCACCGATGCCGAAGGCAACCGTTTCGAACTGGGCCTGAGCGGTAACCTGCTGGGCAAACTCGACGCCAGCCATTTCATTTTTCAGCGCGTCATCGAAGGCACTGCCGCCAATGACACACTGGTCGGCACCGAGGGCATCGACACCCTGAACGGCAACGGCGGCGCAGACCGAATTGACGGCGGCGCCGGGGCCGACCGTATCAACGGCGGCGCAGATGCTGACACGCTGACCGGTGGCGCGGGCGCTGACACTTTCATCTACAGCAGCCGCATGGACAGCTATCGCAACTACAGCGCCAGCACGTCGAAGCAGAGCGACACCATCACTGACTTTAACGTCAGCGAAGACCGGATCGATCTGTCGGCAATCGGCCTGCGCGGCCTTGGCGATGGCAGTAACAACACTGTTTACCTGTCGCTGAACGCCGACGGCAGCAAAACCTACGTCAAGACCAACGCCATCGACGACACCGGCAATCGCTTCGAGATTGCCCTGCAAGGCAATCTGCTGAGCAGCTTGAGCGCGGACAACTTCATCTTTTCCAGCGCCTCGACCATCAACCAGGCGCCGGTGTTGAACACGCCGCTGCTGGATCAGGCGACCAACACCCAAACCGCGTTTTCCTACACCGTGCAGGCCAACAGCTTTTCCGATCCAGACAAGGACACGCTGACCTACAGCGCCACTCTGGCTGACAACACGGCCCTGCCCGACTGGCTGAAATTCGACAGCAAAACCCTGACTTTCAGCGGCACGCCAAGCGTTGCTTCCGGCACTTATTCGGTGCTGCTGACTGCCAGCGATGCAGCCGGAGCTTCAGTCAGCGATAGCTTCGCCATCACCGTCGGTAACCCGACGCCCGGCGTGATTACCGGCAGCGAAAAAGGCGAGTCGCTTTACGGCACCACCGGCAATGACGTCATGCAAGGCCTCGGCGGCGCGGACACTATACGCGGCGATGCGGGCAACGACCTGATCAACGGCGGCGCAGGTCGCGACGCGTTGTATGGCGGCGCGGGCAACGACACCTTCGTCTACAGCGCAGTCAGCGACAGCTATCGCGACTACGACAGCGGCGGTCTGACGGCGACCGATACGATCTATGACTTCACCCCCGGCGAAGACAAAATTGACGTATCGGCGCTCGGTTTTCTGGGCCTGGGCGATGGTGAAAATCACACGCTGTACATGACGCTCAATGCCGCTGGCGACAAAACCTACATCAAATCCAGCGCGGCCGATGCCGACGGCAATCGCTTTGAGATCGCCCTGAGCGGCAACCTGATCGACAAAATCAGTGATGCCGACTTCGTCTTCGCGCAACGTGAGGCCCAGGAAATTCTCTATCTGCCAACCCTTGGTCAGTCCAACGCGCGTTTGCTGCGCATGACCGAGGATGACGATCAGTCGGGCACGTCGACGCTGGTCAGCGACCTGACCCGCTACACCGATTATGACGTGCGCAGCCAGTTCACCGATGCCGACGGCAATGGCATCGATCTGGCAGTGGGCGGCAGCACCGTGGCGGGTTATTCCACCTCGACGCTGGAAGAGCAGCGCTTGTCCTGGTGGCTGACCGACACCGATCAGCCAGGCCCGGCGCTGTTGCGCGCGGTTGAGTTGCTCAAGACTCAATTGGCGACCCTGACCGCTATCGACAATGTCACCACCGGGATCATTTGGGGCCAGGGCGAAGAAGCCGCCCAGGAAATCGCCCGCGCCACGGACAAGCAAGCCGCCGCCGATCTGTACAAAGCCTCGACGCTGAAAGTGTTCGACTACCTGCATGCGCAGATTGGCGACTTCAACGTTTACCTGATGGAAACCGGCCACTATCAAACTGACGCTGCCGCAGCTCGGGGCTTCTCGGCCGAGAAAATCGCGGGCATCGTCGAAGGCGTCGGCTATGTGCGCGCCGCACAGGAAGCCATGGCCACCGAGCGCAGCGACGTGAAGCTCGCCGTGGACTACACCGACCTGCCGCTGCGCTATGAAGTCGACCCGCTGGTCTACCCCGACGACGTCTGGCACTTGCACGAAGAGTCGGCGGAAATCGTCGGCCAGCGCCTGGCCGACTACATCGCCACCGATCTGGGCTACACCTCCGACAGCAGCGACAACAACAGCGCCGCCGACATTACCGAAGGCACGCAGAACGAAGGCGGCTCGATTTTCGGCACTGCCGATGACGACACCTTGATGGGCAGTCGCGGCAACGACACGCTGGACGGCGACCTGGGTGCCGACGCCATGAGCGGTGGCGATGGTAACGACATTTATGTGGTCGACAACGCGGGCGACAGCGTCACCGAAACCAATACTTCGGCCTCGCAAATTGACATCGTCATGGCGTCAGTGAGCTGGACGCTGGGGGCCAATACCGAAAACCTGACGTTGACCGGCATGTCGGCCATCGACGGCGTCGGCAATGAACTGAGAAACATCATTATCGGCAATGGCGCCAGCAACATTCTGGACGGTCAGGCAGGCGCCGACACCCTCAAGGGCGGCGATGGCTCGGACAGTTACTTCGTCGATGATGCCAATGACAACGTGATCGAAACCAATGCCGACAGCCTCACCGGCGGCGTCGATACCGTGTTCAGCGCGCTGGCGACTTATACGCTGGGCAGCAACGTTGAAAATCTGGCGCTGACTGGCACGGGTGCGGCCAACGGGACCGGCAACGCGCTGGATAACGTGTTGTATGCCAGCGCGGGCGACAACGTGATCGACGGCCGCGCGGGCGTCGATACCGTGTCCTACCTGTTCGCCACGGCGGGCGTGACGGTCAAGTTGTCCACCACAGCGCAACAGGACACTGGCGGTTCAGGCCTGGACACCCTCAAAGGCAACGAAAACCTGACTGGCAGCCGATTTGCCGATTCGCTGACCGGCAGTTCCGGCGACAACCGGCTCTCCGGCGGCGACGGCGATGACACCCTGTCCGGCGGTTCCGGCAACGACGTGCTGATCGGTGGCGCAGGCGCCGATATCATGATTGGGGGCACCGGCGCTGACACCTATGTATTCAACAATGTGTCAGACATGGGCCTGGGTTTGCTGGCGGACATCATTCAGGGCTTCAAGTCCGCCGAGGGCGACAAGCTGGACTTCTCCGGCATTGATGCCCGCCCGGAAACCGCCGCCAACGACGCATTCGTGTTCATCGGCAGCGCTGCGTTCAGTGCCAACAATGTCGGCGAACTGCGCTTCGCCGACGGCGTGCTGTACGGCAACATCGACGCTGACAACGAGGCTGACTTTGCCATCCAGCTGACCGGCGTGCAGACGCTGCACGCGGCCGACATTATTGGCTGAAACAGCCTGCCTACCGCCCGCAATGGGCGGCAGGCAGTCAACCCCCGGCGTTTTCAGCGATGTGAGTTGAACGCATCCACCCGGCTGTTTTCCAGCTTGAACACCACGCGCTGCGGATGGTTGATCGAAACCAGGTATTCCAGCGGTTTAGCCTGGCTGTCGAAAATCACCCCGCGATAGACCAGCGCTGCGGTCCCGGCCGCGACTTCCAGCAAGCGCGCTTCCTGATCGTTCATGCTGGCGATGCTTAACGTGCCTTCATCGCTTTCCACCTCAATCCCGTAACGCTCCAGCAGCAACGCATACAGCGAAGCGCCTGCGGCCAGATCCTGAGCCAGCAGATCCGGGGCGCGTGCCAGCGGGATGTAGCTGGTTTCGATGCAAAACGGCTTCTGATCCACCGTGCGCAAACGCCGGATGGTCAGCAGCCCATCGCCCTCTGCAATGCCCAGCAGTTTGGCAACGCGAACGCTGGCCTGCGCCTGCTCGAAATACAGCAGCTTGCTGCCCGGCCGCGAACCCGACTGCTCGACAACCTGAGTAATGCCCTTGCGCGACAGACTGACCGGCCGCTCGACACCGGGCGCCGTGACAAAGGTGCCGCGATTGCCCCGCCGCTCCAGAATGCCGCGCTCGATAAGCACCTGAATCGCCTTGCGCAGGGTCATGCGACTGATGCCCAGATGTTCGGCCAGATCCCGTTCCGCCGGAATGCGTTCATTGGGGCCGAACTCCGGACGTTCGAGCATTTCCAGCAGCACTTGCACAGCCTGCCACGCCACCTGTTTGCGCTGGGGTATGGGGAAGCTCGTTTCGAGGGTTTTTTCCGACGCCATTTGGTGGTCTACATCCAGAATTTATTTTTGTGGAATTCTCCGCCAGGTTCAACGCGGCGAAACTCCAGTGAATTCGCGGGTTTGCAGTCCTGCCCGTAATTACGAGACGTGAAAGGCCTACCAGATTGGTTTACCCGGTGATTAGACCACGAGCATAAACCCTTGAGATGGTATTTTCCATGGTATAGATTCTGGTCTAACAAAGGATCGACGAAGAGCCTCGATCCTCCTCCCGCTCACCAAGGAGCCAGCATGGCGATCGAGTTCAACCGGGAAGCTTTCGTGGCATCCCTTGCGCAGTCCATCCACATCGTTGACGACGCCCAGCGCTATGGCCGCGAGCTGGCGCCGAAGATTGATCGCATTTATTTCGTCAGCTGTGGCGCGCCCAATCGCATCATGCTCGGCCTGCAATACTGGATCGAACGCTTCAGCCATTCACTGGAAGTGCGCCGATATTTCCCGGCCGACTTCATGGACATCGATCCGCCTCGGCTGGATGAACGCACGCTGGTGATCCTCGCGTCCAAATCCGGCACCACTCAGGAAACCATCGCCGCCGCGCAATTCCTCAAAGACAAACCCTGCATGACCGTCGGCGTGACCCAGACTGCGGAGTTGCCGCTGGCCCAGGCCGTGCAGCATTGCTTCCTGCTCGGGCGTACAGACGAGGCGTACTTCGGCTGCTTCATGATTCTGCAGGCGTTGATCGGCGGGATTCTCGCCGAGCGCGAAGACTGGCCGTTGCTGGACAAACTCACCCGCTCCCTGAAAGCCCTGCCAGCAGCCTTGGCCGACGCCGCCATCAACAATGATCAGCGCGCCACCGAAGAAGCACGTCTCTACAAAGACGACAAGCTCATGTACTTCCTCGCCTCCGGCCCGATGTTCACCACGGCCTATGTGTTCGGCGTCTGCGTGGTCATGGAAAGCCAATGGTTGCACTGCTTGCCGGTTGAGGCTGCGGAGTTTTTCCATGGCCCGTTCGAAGCCATCGACGCGTCGACGCCGCTGCTTCTGTTTGTTGGCGAAGACCCGAGCCGCGCACAGATGAAACGTGTGGTGCGTTTCTGCCAGCGTTACACCGAACGCGTGATGGTCTACGACGCCAAGGATTTCCCTATGCATGGCATTGATCCGGAAATCCGCGCACTGGTCGCGCCTTACATTGTCGGCATCGCGGCAGAACGTATCGCGGCGCATCTGGCGGTCTGGCACCAACAACCACTGACCACGCGCCGCTACATGTGGAAAACGGAGTATTGAGCATGCCGCAACTGATCGCGGTCGGCGACAACACGGTTGACGTGTACCTCCACCGCCAAAAGGAATACCCCGGCGGCAATGCGTTGAACGTTGCCGTGTTCGCCGCCCGCCTCGGCGCCCGCAGCGCTTACCTGGGCTGCGTCGGCGACGACGACCACGGACGCTGGTTGCTGGAAGTGCTCAAGGCCGAGTCGGTGGATGTATCCCGCTGCAGAACACTGCCGGGCGCCAGCGCCTGGGCGTGTGTCGACAGCATGGACGGCGAACGGGTTTTTCTCGGCAGCGACTCCGGGGTTTGTCATCAACTGCACATCGACTCACAAGCCCTGGCCTGCATTGCGGCTTACCCGCTGGCGCACACCAGCCTGTACAGCGGGCTGCAAAACAGCCTCGCGCAGATTCGTCAGGCCAGCGGCGTGCTGTCCTTCGACTTTTCGGACAACTGGGATGAATACGATTGGCGCGCGTTGATCGCCCACGTCGACATCGCGTTCTTTTCTGCCGCCGATCTTGATTCCGAGGCCGCACGCCAGTTGGCCAGTTCTATGTTGGCGCTGGGACCAAAAGTGGTGGTTGTGACCCGTGGCGCGCATGGCGCACTGGCACTGGACGACTACGGCTTTCGCGAACAGGTCAGCCTGCCCTGTGAAGTGGTCGACAGCATGGGCGCGGGCGACGGCTTCATTGCAGCCTTCCTTTTGGCCTGGCAAGGCGGCGCAAGCCTGGCCGAATGTCTGCTGCAAGGCGTCGATTTCGCGGCGCATGTCTGCGCTGGGGAAGGCGGTTTCGGCCATGGCCAGACGCTAGACCCTGTGCGCTGTGAGCAATTGAAACAAGCGTTGAAGGCCCAAGGCTGACAACGGATGTGTGCCCTGGGCATCCGTCCCGGGCCGTTCCATCAACCCTGTCGTGGAAACCTGTCGATGAAAAAATACCTTCTCGGTCTGACCCTGCTGGCCTTTCCCTTCGTGACCTGGGCGGCCAGCACCGACCTGCGCTTTGGCGTCGATCCGACGTACCCGCCGTTCGAATCGAAAAACCCGAACGGCTCGCTGACCGGCTTCGATATTGAACTGGGCGAAAGTATCTGCGCTGAACTGAAGCGCCGCTGCGTCTGGGTCGAAACCAGTTTCGACGGCCTGGTTGCGTCTCTCAAGGGCCGCAAGTTCGACGGCATTCTCTCGGCGTTTTCCATCACCGAGGATCGCAAGAAAGAAGTGGCGTTTTCCGACACGCTTTACGACACCCCGGCGCATCTGGTGGCCGCTCAAGGCAGCGCTTTGACGCCCGCCGCCGAAACCCTCAAGGGCAAACGCATCGGTGTGCAGCAAGGCAGCGTGTTCGAAGTCTACGCACGGAAAATCTGGGGTTCGAAAAACGTTGAAGTCGTGCCCTATCAAAGCAGCGACCTGGCCTATCAGGACTTGATCAATGGCCGTCTGGACGCGGTGTTCGATGACGCCATCGCCGTTTCCGAAGGCATGCTGAAAAAACCCATGGGCAAAGGTTTTGCCTATGCCGGTGACGTGGTGAAGTCCGTTGAAGTGTTCGGCCCCGGCACCGGCGTCGGGCTGCGCAAGAACGATACGGCGCTTAAACAGGACATCGATAAGGCGCTGCAAACGATTCGCCAGAACGGAACCTATCAACGCCTGGCCGACAAATACTTCGACGTGGATATCGCGCCTGAATAACGCTGGATCAGGGCATTGTCGGAGAGCTCTATCGCGAAGAGCTCATCAGGACAAGCTAGCAGAGGCCTGCCGCCAGGCAGACCTCGATTAAGCTCAGACTCCCCAATCTGAGCATTAATCACCGCGCGCAGCGTATCGGGCAGACCACAAACATCTCGGGGCCCACATCTAAAACCTTTAGAAGCACCGACAGAAGAAAGAATTTTCCTACAAAAACCGTCCTCTCGGTCTGACTTTTTACTCCCACAAATATCGCTACCATCGCCGAAGATTTAATTCACCTGACACCGTCAGATACTCCTGATTATTTACGGGATCTATTCGGGGACGTTAAGAGACAACACTTAGAGCCTCAACTACAGCGCTAGTGTGCCGTCTCTGAAATAAGTTTCTAACCTGAGCTATGCTTCTGTGGTCAGTCAGTGCTTGGAGTGATCACATGAACTCTCAGGACATCGTGCTCAGTGAAGACGAACAAATTGAACTGAGTCGGCGCATAAGATCAGCCACGATCAGTCAGCGCGACGGTCGTCGGGCACGGGTGATTTTGCTAGCCGCTCGAGGTTGTTCTCGTAACGAGATTGCCCAGTTGACAGGTCTCTCCGTTGTTTCAGTCACCCGCTGGTGCAAGCGCTTTCAAGAGCTGCGTCTACAAGGCCTAGTGGATCTGCCCGGACGAGGTCGCAAGCCATCCCTATCGGCCGAAGCGTTGAAACGAACACTTGAGCAGGTCACTCAGCCGCGTATCGGTCAGCCTCGCTGGAGCTGTCGAAGCATGGCGCGAGTCGCCGGCATTTCACCGGCCAGCGTCCAGCGCATATGGGCCGCCAACGATATAAAACCGCACCTGACACGTACCTTCAAACTGTCCAAAGATCCAAACTTCGAAGAGAAGTTCTGGGACGTCATCGGGCTGTATCTGGATCCGCCGGATAAGGCATTGGTGCTTTGTTGCGATGAAAAAAGCCAGGTTCAGGCTCTGGAGCGTACCCAGCCTGGACTGCCTTTGGGGATCGGTCATATCCGTACGCAATCGCACGATTATGTCCGCCATGGCACCGTCACCTTGTTCACTGCGCTGGATTATCTTCAGGGGCGCTTGATCAGTTCCATAGAGCGCCAACACCGGCATCAGGAATGGCTGGAGTTTCTCAAGAAGATCAATCGAGAAACGCCCAAACAGCTCCAATTGCATCTGATCGTGGACAACTACGCCACGCATAAACACCCGAAAGTGAAGGCATGGCTTGAGAAGCACAAGCGCTTCCACATGCACTTCACCCCGACCTCCAGCTCGTGGATGAACATGGTTGAGCGCTTCTTTCGCGATATCACGGTGTACCTGCGTGACGGCAGTTTCAGCTCGGTTCGCGAACTGGAAAGCTCGATCACCACGTTCCTAGCACTGCGAAATGCGCAGCCGACTCGCTATGTCTGGAACGCCAAGGGGGAAGATATTTTGAACAAGATACAGCGAGCCCGTGAGGCAATGGCCTCACAGGCATGAGGAGCTTTATTTTTGAGACAGCACACTAGCTCCCTCCTGAGGATGGGAAATGTGCATCGTAGTAGATGCGATTCGCCGTGGCTTTTTTTTGCCCATTAAACGGCGGATGACTGATGTACCCACTTAGCCTCGTCAGCAAGGGATTCGTTAAGCGGCGCAAAGTGAAAGGCCCTTTGCAATAGACAATGGAAAGCAACGGCGATTTAACAGTAATTAGCGAAGTATATCTGTGACCACCTCAATTGCTGCCTCCTCTACCGCTATCCCCACATCCTTGTCGAAGGTCGACGACCCGCGCCACCATGTTTCCATTCTGATGTGCACTTACAACGGCGAACGCTTTATCTCTGACCAGCTGAAATCATTCGAGCGGCAAACGCATGCTAATTGGTCACTCATCGTATCGGACGACGGCTCAGAAGACGCAACCCTTCAGATCCTGGAACAGTTTGGCAAGCGATGGAATAGCCGTCGCCTGAAAATCGTTTCGGGTCCCGGACGAGGCTTCGCGGCAAATTTTCTATCCCTGACCGCCAGAGCAGAAGTAAAGAGCGAGTTCCATGCCTGGTCGGATCAGGACGATATCTGGCACGCGGACAAGCTCACGAGAGCGATAACCTGGCTAAAGACAATTCCCGAACATATCCCGGCACTTTACTGTGCCCGGTGCGAACTTATAGGTGCAACGGGATCCACCATCGGATATTCGCCTTTGTTCCGGCGCCCACCTCGATTCACCAATGCCTTGGTCCAAAGTATCAGCGGCGGCAACACCATGGTATTCAACGAAGCTGCCCGCGCTTTGCTGCAGGAAGCCGGTAGCAACATGAGCGTTCCATCCCACGATTGGTGGGCCTATCAGCTTATTTCTGGTGCTGGAGGCGCGATCCACTACGACCCTGAACCAAGGGTGCAATACCGCCAGCACGATGGAAATATAGTGGGCAGCAACGTCGCCTGGTCCGCACGACTGAAAAGATTACGCATGGTTTTCCAAGGGCGTTTTATCGACTGGAATTCGCAGAACATCCAGGCGCTTGAGGCCATGATTCATCGTCTAAAGCACGAAAACAAAACAATACTCTCCGAGTTCAAGTCTGCACGAAACCAAAGATTATTCACCCGGTTCGCTGGCGTTCGACGGGCGCGTGTGCACCGCCAGACCTTGTGTCAGAACCTTGGGCTGTTCCTCGCAATTCTTTTTAAAAAGATCTGACTCTATGACTATCTTGGTGACCGGCGGCGCTGGATTTATCGGTGCAAATTTCATTTTGGACTGGCTGGAACAATCGGATGAACCCGTCATTAATCTGGACAAGCTTACCTATGCGGGCAACCCGAAGACCCTCGATATTTTAAAGGGCGACGTTCGGCATACTTTTGTTAAGGGAGATATCGGGGACAGTAGTCTGATAACCAGACTACTGACAGCTTCTCAGCCCCGCGCAATTCTGAATTTCGCGGCAGAGTCCCATGTCGACCGATCCATTTCGGGCCCCAAGGATTTTATCGAAACGAATATTGTTGGCACTTTCCATTTGCTGGAAGCTATTCGGGCGTACTGGTCGTCACTCGCTCCAGACGCCAGGGATGAATTTCGCTTTCTGCATGTTTCGACCGACGAAGTGTATGGTTCGCTTTCCCGGAACGAGCCTGCATTCACAGAAAGCCACCAATACGCACCTAATAGTCCGTATTCGGCCAGCAAGGCAGCGAGCGATCATCTGGTCCGCGCCTATCATCATACCTACGGCCTGCCTGTTCTTACCACGAACTGCTCAAACAATTATGGACCTTTCCATTTCCCGGAAAAACTGATCCCGCTGATTATAGTCAACGCGCTTGAGGGCAAGGAACTCCCTATTTATGGAGACGGTCAGCAGATCCGTGATTGGCTCTATGTGAAAGATCACTGTTGCGCAATCCGAAGCGTGCTGGCCGCTGGCAGCCCCGGAGAAACCTATAACATTGGTGGTTGTAACGAAAAGACCAATGTCGAAATCGTGCATTCTGTCTGCCGGTTGCTGGATGAAATGAGCCCACGAGCCGACAGTCAACTTTATAGCGCTCAAATCGTCCATGTGAAAGACCGTCCGGGTCATGACCGCCGCTACGCTATAGATGCTCGCAAAATTGAGCGTCAGCTAGGATGGAAGCCGGCTGAGACCTTTGAATCCGGCATTCGTAAAACCGTCGAGTGGTACCTGAATAACGAAGACTGGGTAAGGGATGTCCAGTCCGGCGCCTACCGGGAATGGGTGAGTCAACAGTATGCCGGCCAGACAGCATGAGGATTCTTCTGCTCGGCAAGAATGGTCAGGTGGGGTGGGAACTGCAACGCAGTCTTGCACCTCTGGGAAACCTGATAGCGCTTGACTCCAGAAGCCTTGATCACTGTGGTGACCTAAGCAACCTCGAAGGACTTCGTTCGACCGTTAGAAGGGTCAAGCCAGACGTCATCGTGAATGCTGCGGCCTACACATCTGTTGATCAGGCTGAAAACGAACCTGATCTGGCGTACCAGATCAACGCTGAAGCTGTGTCCGTGCTGGCGCAAGAAGCGCTAGGTCTTGGCGCCCTGCTAGTCCACTACTCCACCGACTATGTATTCGCCGGAGAGGGTGAGAAAGCCTGGATGGAGCAAGATCCAGTTGCCCCGTTAAATATATATGGCGCCAGCAAGTTAAAAGGCGAGACGGCAATACAGACCAGTGGCTGCAAGCACTTGATTTTTCGCACCAGCTGGGTCTACGCAGCGCGCGGCAATAACTTTGCTAAAACAATTCTGCACCTGGCCAAGACGCGCAAAACCCTAAGTATCGTCGATGATCAAACCGGCGCACCCACGGGCGCCGAGCTGTTAGCGGACGTTACCGCACACGCTATCCGCTCAGTATTCCGGCAACCAGAGCTGGGCGGCCTGTACCACCTCGCAGCCGCTGGCGAGACTTCGTGGTTTGGCTATGCCCGGTTTGTTCTGGAGCAGGCGCAAGCATTTGGAGCAAAACACAATATCGCGGCGAACGAACTAACTGCGGTTTCAACAGCGGCGTATCCAACCCCGGCAGCACGCCCCCGCAACTCAAGGTTGAATACCCAGAAACTGGAAAGCGCGTTCGCCCTGCATTTACCTGACTGGCAAACCGGCTTGGTTCGAATGGTCAAAGAAACCCTTGAGAGAGCACTGTGAACAAACGCAAAGGAATTATTCTTGCTGGCGGCTCCGGCACTCGCCTGCATCCGGCAACGTTGGCAGTCTCGAAACAATTACTGCCTGTCTATGATAAACCCATGATCTATTATCCGTTGACCACGCTGATGTTGGCGGGCATGCGCGATATTCTGATTATATCGACACCACAAGACACACCCCGCTTTGCTCAATTGTTAGGGGATGGAAGTCAATGGGGACTGAATATTTCCTACGCCGTTCAAGCATCTCCGGAGGGCTTGGCACAAGCATTTCTTATTGGCGAAAAATTCATTGGCGACGGCCTGTCAGCATTAGTCCTCGGCGACAACATTTATCATGGCCATAACTTTCACACGTTGCTCCACAGTGCAACATCTCGCCAAGAGGGAGCCAGCGTTTTTGCCTACCACGTGAATGATCCGGAACGCTATGGCGTGGTCGAATTCAACGCCCAAGGCAAAGCCATCGCCCTTGAAGAAAAACCGCTCAATCCAAGTTCCAACTATGCAGTGACAGGCCTGTATTTTTACGACAACCAAGTCATTGATATTGCCAAGAGCATAAAGCCATCCCCCCGAGGCGAGTTGGAGATTACCGACGTTAACCAGATCTATCTGGAACGGGGTGACCTTTCAGTCGAAATCATGGGGCGCGGTTACGCCTGGCTGGACACTGGAACTCAGGATTCACTTCTCGAAGCCGGCAACTTCATAGCCAGCCTCGAACGCCGCCAAGGATTGAAAGTCGCCTGCCCGGAAGAGATCGCCTTCCGGCAAAAGTGGATAAGTGCGGAGCAACTGGAAACCCTCGCCGCTCCCTTATTGAAAAACGGTTATGGCCAATATCTCCAGCTTATTCTTACAGAGACGGTGTACTGATGATTGCAACATCCCTGGCTATTCCTGATGTGTTTCTGATCAAACCCCAAGTCTTCGCGGACGAACGCGGCTTCTTTATGGAAAGTTTCAACAAAGAGCACTTCGAGGCTGCGATTGGTCGCCGGGTCCACTTTGTTCAGGATAATCATTCCCTGTCAGTTAAAAACGTGATCCGCGGCCTGCATTATCAGGTCAAATGCCCCCAAGGCAAACTTGTCCGGGTCGTGTCGGGTGAGGTGTTCGACGTAGCCGTCGATTTACGTAAAACCTCAAACACTTTTGGTCGCTGGGTTGGCGCTTACTTGAGCGCAGAAAACAAACAACAGCTATGGATACCAGAAGGGTTCGCCCATGGTTTCCTGGTCCTTTCTGAAGCTGCAGAATTTGTCTACAAAACCACCGATTACCATTCGCCGAAGCAAGGGCGCAGCTTGCTGTGGAATGACAGTTCGCTAGCCATCGACTGGCCTCTGCAAGGCGAGCCGATCCTGTCAGCCAAAGACGCGGAAGCAAAAACGCTGGGTGCAGCCGAGGTGTACAGTTGATGCACCACTTTTCTGCTACCCCACGCGAAATGATCGCAAGCCTATGGCGCAATAGAAGTCTTGTTCGGGCCTTGATCAAGCGCGAGATACAGGGACGCTATCGGGGCTCCTTGATCGGTGTATTCTGGTCATTCTTGAACCCCCTTCTGATGCTCGCCGTGTATACATTTGTTTTCAGCGTGGTTTTCAATGCGCGCTGGGATACCACCAGCGACTCAAAAACCGAATTTGCGCTGATATTGTTCGCGGGCCTGATTATATTCAACGTCTTTGCTGAGTGCATTAATCGCGCACCGGGGCTAATCCTCAACAATCAAAACTACGTAAAAAAAGTGGTATTTCCGCTTGAGGTTTTGCCTTGGGTGACGCTGGGTGCGGGCCTCTTCCATGGCGCAGTCAGTCTCTCTGTCTGGCTGCTTGCCTACATGGTTTTCTTTGGCACACCTCACATCACCATTCTTTATTTACCCATCGTGATATTACCTCTCGTATTGTTCATCATGGGGCTCAGTTGGATATTAGCATCCCTCGGTGTATACCTGCGTGACGTTGCGCAGTTTGTAGGCATTACGACTACCACGCTTATGTTTATATCACCAATATTCTATCCAGCAACGGCGTTACCCGAAGAATACCGTGCATTGATTTACATGAATCCGCTGACGATAGTTATTGAACAAGCTCGCGACGTTCTTTTCAGAGGCAGCCCACCGGACGTAATAATGTCCAGCGCCTACTTTACTGCAGCAATAATTACCGCATGGTTGGGCTTTATCCTGTTCCAAAAAACACGCAAGGGGTTTGCTGATGTCCTCTGACATTTCAATTAAAGTCGACAAGCTGAGCAAATGTTATCAGATCTATGATCGACCGCAGGATAGATTCAAGCAGTTTTTTGTGCCTCGACTCCAGCGCGCCGTTGGAATAACTCCCAAGCAACGCTATCGCGAGTTTTGGGCACTAGACCGTATTTCCTTTGAGGTAAAAAAAGGTGAGACCGTTGGTATCATTGGCCGCAACGGTAGTGGAAAATCAACACTACTCCAGATGATCTGCGGGACGCTTCACCCTACTGGAGGCAGTGTCCAAACAATCGGCAGAGTGGCCGCTTTGCTCGAACTGGGTTCAGGATTCAATCCAGAGTTCAGTGGTCGTGAAAACATCTACATGAACGGCTCAGTACTGGGTCTAACTAACGCAGAAATTGATGAACGTTTCGATGCAATCGTCGAGTTTGCGGACATAGGAGATTTCGTAGAGCAGCCGGTTAAAACCTACTCCAGCGGAATGATGCTGCGCTTGGCCTTTGCAGTGATTGCCCACGTGGATGCAGATATCCTGATTATCGACGAAGCTTTGGCGGTAGGCGATGCGTTCTTTACTCAGAAGTGCATGCGTTTCCTTCGCAAGTTCATGACCACCGGAACGATCCTTTTCGTGAGTCACGACACCAGTTCAATCAGAAGTTTATGCAACAAAGCAATATGGCTGGAAAAAGGCAAGGTTCTCAAACAAGGCTCCCCAAAAGCCATATGCGATGACTACCTTGAAGCGTTTTACGAGGCTCAGCAGGGAACCGGCACGACTACTCGTATCAAGGTTACCGCTGAGAAATCTTCGGAACCTGGTCAAGATCAACGCCAATCATTTATCAATGCCAGCAACTTGCGCAACGACCTCGAACTGTTCGAATTCAACGCTGACGCCCCCTCCTTTGGTAAAGGCCATGCACAGATCACCGATGTGAATTTTTTAGACACTGAAAATCAACCTCTGTCGTGGGTGGTCGGTGGAGAAATAATAAAGCTGAAAATTGTAGCGGTGACGCATTCAAATCTCCAGTCACCGATTATCGGTTTTCACATCAAGGACAAACTTGGACAAGCACTGTTTGGGGACAACACTTACCTGACGTATGCCCAAATGCCTGTTCCATCTAAACAAGGCAGTAAAATCGTAGCTGAATTTACCTTTGTTATGCCAAGACTAGCCAAAGGTAATTACTCAGTAAGCGTCGCCATCGCGAACGGTACCCAGCAGGATCACATACAACATCACTGGATTCACGACGCCGTTTTCTTCAAATCAGAATCAACCAGTGTTGCTGCGGGCCTGATCGGCATCCCCATGTCAAATATAGAACTCAAATCTCTCAGGTAACTGCCCATGCACGAATCCGCGATGAAATATGGGCAGGTTTTTTTCCAGACCTATTGCTCGGGAGATTATTCTGGAAAAACGATAGTTGATGTGGGTTCGCAGGATGTAAACGGATCGCTACGAGACTTTTGCCCCTCTGGAGCAACCTACGTAGGTGTCGATTTTGTCGAAGGACCTGGAGTCGACATCGTCATCAATGACCCGTACCGCCTCCCATTTGAAGATGAGAGCGCTGATGTGATCGTGTGCAGCTCCGTTTTCGAGCACTCCGATTTCTTCTGGCTTCTATTTCTAGAGTGCCTTCGCATCCTTAGACCTGCTGGATTGATATATTTGAATGCGCCCAGTAACGGAATGGTGCATCGATATCCTGTAGACAGCTGGAGATTCTATCCAGATTCAGGACACTCACTTACAAAGTGGGCCAACTACAACGCGTATAACTCACTACTATTAGAATCCTTCGTGGGCGCCAAGCACGGTCCGATGTCCGGCGAGGGGATATGGAATGACTTTGTCGCTATTTTTGTAAAGGACAATACATCTTCATCGCAGCACCCACGCAGAATTCAAGATCTGGCGGGAGAATTCTATCAAGGCTATAGTTACGACAGAGATTGCAAAACTGTTCAATGCGCGCACGTTCCGGACCACAGCTTACTAATGGAACACGCCAAGCGAATCGATCATCTTGTGCAAACCGCTAATGTACAGAACCTAGCAATAGAAGAGCAGGAGCGTAAACTATCGACTTATATACACGAAATAACAGCTTTAAAAGACTCCACGTCATGGAAATTGACAAGCCCACTGCGCCTCATTAAAAAGACCTCAATGAATTTTTTTTTAAAAACCAAGCCTTTATTGTATATAGCATTAAGAAAATTATGGCACGCGGCGCCATTGCCGGGACACAGAAAAGTTGCTATTAGAAATTTTCTTTTGAGCTTGTGCGGGGGCGGAAGTGTAAAATTCGACATACCCACCGTTAAATTTGACCTGACCCAAGAGGCTTATACAGCATACAAAGTCAACCCACCTATAGACCCAACCGTCAAACTTATAGCCTTTTACCTGCCCCAATTTCACCCGTTCCCCGAAAATGATGAATGGTGGGGAAAAGGGTTTACCGAATGGTACAACGTTGGTCGGGCCAGCCAAAACTACATCGGGCACTACCAACCTCACTGCCCTATCCACAATGGCTATTATGATCTACGCATTCCGTCAGTGATGGAAGAGCAAGCACTGCTAGCCAAACAATATGGCCTACATGGCTTTAGCTATTATTTCTATTGGTTCGCCGGCAAAACCCTTATGGATACGCCGCTCGAGATGATGCTGAAAAACCCTAAAGTAGACATACCGTTTTGCTTAACCTGGGCTAATGAAAACTGGACTCGACGCTGGGATGGGCAAGATAATGATGTCCTTATTTCGCAGGATCATAGCAGTGAAGATTCAATAGCGTTCATTCGACACTTAGTTAAGTACTTCAAGGATCCACGCTATATAAAAATCAATGACCAGCCTTTACTAATTATATACCGAGCCAATATCATCCCTGATATCGAGCAATCGGCACGACTGTGGCGTGAAGAAATAAAGAAACATGGATTTTCCGATATTTATCTTGTTTGCGCGCAGAGCTTTGGTATTCGTGGACCTGAAGAGTTTGGTTTTAATGCATCGGTGGAGTTCCCACCCCACACGGTGAAAAGCCATGAAATTAGTGGCGAGTTGACAATTACCAACCCAGAGTTCAAGGGAAATATTTTTAGCTATGAACAGACGGTTTCTGCTTCTATCGCTGAGCCAGAACCTGACTACAAGCTTTTTCGAACGCTGATGTTGTCATGGGATAATACTGCCAGAAAACAGAATCACAGCCATAGTTTTCATGGATTCAGCTTGACACGCTACAAGCAGTGGTTGTCGGCGGTGTGTAGCAACGTATCACACTCCAGAAAATACAATAGTTACGAGAAACTGGTATTTATCAACGCATGGAATGAATGGGCAGAGGGCACCCATCTCGAACCAGATCGCAAATATGGTTATGGATACCTACAGGCTACCTACGACGTAATTTCCTGTTACGACAGAAATCTTAACAGCACCAAACGAGACTCGACCAAAATAAATAATTATGCCTTTGCGTTGCACATTCACTACCCTGAATTGTGGCCTGAAATCAAAACGAAACTAGACAATACTAGCCACTTCGGCTTTGATTTATATGTTACAACGACGTCCAAAGAGGCCGCCGACTTGGTACGCGCCGACTTCCCCGATGCGATAATTGAACTAGATGAAAACAGGGGGAGAGATATTTTCCCTCTTACAAAAATTATAGACCGAATTTATCAAAAATCTTATCGGGCCGTGTGTAAACTACATACGAAGCGGAGCATCTATCGCGATAACGGAAACGAAATAAGAGAAGAGCTTTTTGACTGTTTAGTTGGTGACAAGGAAACAGTCGCATCGATCATAAAAAGGTTTGAGCTCGACAGTACTCTTGGCATGATTATCCCTGAAAACTACCTAATTACTCATACCTATCGCAACATGAAATACAACCATGAAACGGTTAAGTATGCCTGTAAAACTCTTGATCTTAAATTTAAGTACGATACTTTTCCAGCAGGTTCCATGTTCTGGTTCAAGCCTGAAGCACTTCGTGATTTGAATAAGTTTAAATCTTCAGATTTCGACGTTGAACACGGTCTTGCAGACGGCACCTTGCCTCATGGGATTGAGCGAATTTTCTGTCTTCTGGCAAAAAAATCAGGCTACAGGGTCGAGACCTGCTAATAGCCAATCGTCTCGTATTGATCGTCAATAGGAGCTTAACAGAACCGTCAATCCAACAGGGTTGGCGGTTTTTTTATCCGGAATAAATTGAACAACCAGCAGCGCCACAAAAACTCAAACGACTAGTGTCCTTTCAGCAGTTGGAAACCAAATTGGATTGCATCGGCAGCAAGCTTTGCTACGGTCCTTAAAGCGTCTTTCAAACAATAATAAGGACCCTGACAATGCTCAAACCATCACGAATCAAACCTCTCGCCATTCTTCTAATCATTTTGGCAAACGCAACGGAGGCCGCCCCGTCCCCTTACTCAACCATGGTGGTCTTCGGCGATAGCCTGGCCGACGCCGGGCAATACCCGGACGCAGCCGGCCCGCAAGGTGCGACGCTGCGCTTCACCAACCGCACTGGCCCTACGTATCAGGACAACAGCGGCGAAATCTTCGGCCTGAATTCCTCTACGTTGCTAGGCATGAAGCTCAATGTTGCACCCTCTGAACTGTCGGCATCGACTTCTCCGGTGAACGCCGCCCTGGGCGTCGCCGATGGCAATAACTGGGCAGTGGGCGGGGATCGAACTGATCAGGTGTACGACGCCATCACTTCACAGTCCAGTGTCACCAACGATGGAACCGTTCTGCGCAGCCGCTCCGGTTATCTGCCCACCAACAACTTTCGCGCTGATCCCAACGCCCTGTATTACCTGACAGGCGGAGGTAATGATTTCCTGCAAGGTCGGGTGCTGAGTCTTGCGCAATCCCGGGCGGCCGCCAATCGCCTGGCTGACAGCGCGCAAGTGCTGCAGCAAGCCGGGGCGCGCTACATCATGGTTTGGTTGCTGCCGGACATCGGCCAGACGCCCGCTGTTTCCGGGACCATCCTGCAGCCGGTCACTTCATTGCTCAGCGATGTGTTCAACGCGCAATTGGTCAGTCGTCTGGCGCAAATCGATGCCGAAATAATTCCGCTGAATATTCCGCGTCTGGTGTCAGAAACCCTCGCCGATCCCGCCCGTTTTGGCCTTGCTGCCAATCAGAATCAGGTGGGTACTTGTTTCAGCGGTGACAACTGCGATGAGAACAGCGTTTATGGCCTGAACAGTTCGACGCCAGACCCGAGCAGGCTTTTGTTCAATGACGGCGTGCACCCAACAGTCACCGGGCAACGACTGATTGCCGATTACGCCTATTCCCTGCTTGCCGCGCCGTGGGAGATTTCTTTGCTGCCGGAAATGGCCAATGGCACTTTGCGGGCGCAGCAGGATGAATTGCGCGCGCAGTGGCTGGCGGATTGGGGCGATTGGCAGAACGTCGGTCAATGGCGGGCAATTGTCGCAGCCGGCGGTCAGAAAATGGACTTTGACGCGCAGGACAATTCAGTGGATGCCGACGGCCATGGCTACAACCTCACGCTGGGCGGCAGCTATCGCTTCGCCGAAAACTGGCGTGCGGGACTGGTTGCCGGGGCTTATCGACAGAAGCTTGAAGCCGGTCCGCGGGATTCGGACTACAAACTCAACAGCTACATTGCCACCGCTTTCGTCCAATACCAGGCCAATCACTGGTGGGCCGACCTCGGCGCTTCCGGCGGCAAGCTGGATTATGAGAATGCCGAGCGCAAGTTTGCCCTGGGCGTCAGCGAAGGCGCGGAGAAAGGCGACACGGATGGGGAGCTGTATGCGTTGAGCGCACGTCTGGGTTTTGATCTTGCCGGCAGCGGCAGCAGCTGGCATCTGTCGCCGTTCGTCAGCGCCGATTACGCGCACATTGAAGTGGATGGCTACTCGGAAAAAGGCACCCGCTCGACCGCGCTGACCTTCGATGATCAGACGCGCAAATCGAAACGATTGGGCGCGGGCTTGCAGGGCAAATTCCAGCTGACGTCATCAACCCGGCTGTTCGGTGAAGTGGCCCATGAACGGGAATTCGAAACCGATCAACAGGACGTAAACATGACCCTGAACAGCCTGCCGTTCAATGACTTCACCTTGCGAGGCTACACGCCGCAACGCGACCTCAATCGCGCCAGCCTGGGCATCAGCCAGAAACTGACCCCCGAACTGACCCTGCGCGGTGGCTACAACTGGCGCAAGAATGATGACGTAACGCAGCAAGGGGTGAACCTGGCAGTGAGTCTGGATTTTTGATTCGAAATGCGGGAGCCAACCCCTGAATATCTAACGACCGGTAGGAGGGGACTTGTCCCCTCCTACAAAACCGCGTTGCTTACGGCTCCTGCTCAGCCAGCGCCACGGCGCGGAACATGGCGCGGCGTTTGTTGAGGGTTTCTTCCCATTCCAGGACCGGTACAGAATCCGCGACGATGCCGCCGCCAGCCTGCACATGCAGTTCGCCGTTCTTGATCACCGCCGTACGAATCGCGATGGCGGTGTCCATGTTGCCGTTCCACGCCAGGTAACCCACCGCACCGCCGTAGACGCCGCGTTTGACGGGCTCCAGCTCGTCGATGATTTCCATGGCGCGGATTTTCGGCGCGCCGGACAACGTGCCCGCCGGCAGAATCGCGCGCAGTGCGTCCATTGCCGTGAGCCCGCTTTTCAGCTGGCCGGTGACGTTGGAGACAATGTGCATGACGTTGGAATAACGCTCGATGACCATTTTTTCCGTGAGCTTGACCGAGCCGATTTCCGAGACGCGACCGGTGTCGTTGCGGCCCAGGTCGATCAGCATCAAGTGCTCGGCGATTTCCTTGTCATCGGACAGCAGGTCTTTTTCCAGCGCCAGATCAGCTTCTTCATTGGCGCCGCGCGGACGTGTGCCCGCGATTGGCCGCACGGTAATCAGGTTGTCTTCGCAACGCACCAGAACTTCCGGCGAACTGCCGACGACATGGAAATCGCCGAAGTTGAAGAAGTACATGTAAGGCGTCGGGTTGAAGCAGCGCAGCGCCCGATACAGATCAATCGGTGCCGCCTTGAAATCGATGGACATGCGCTGCGACGGAACCACTTGCATGACGTCGCCAGCAAGGATGTATTCCTTGATGGTATCGACGGCCTTTTCGTAGTCGTCCTGGGTGAAGCTGGAACGGAACACCGGGTCAGCAGCCTGCGGTCGGGTCAGGTCCAGACCACGACGTGGCGTGATCGGCTGACGCAGTTTGTCCATCAGGGCTTCAAGACGCGCCCGGCCTTCTTCGTAAGCGTCCGGCTGCGCGGGGTCGACCAATACGATGGCGTGCATTTTGCCCGCCAGGTTGTCGAACACCACGACCGCATCGGAAACCATCAGCAGGATGTCCGGCACGCCCAGCGGGTCAGGATTCGGGCATTTGCCCAGGCGTTTTTCCACATAACGCACGCAGTCGTAACCGAAGTAACCCACCAGTCCGCCGTTGAAGCGCGGCAGGCCGGGGATGGTCGGCACGTTGTAGCGAGCCTTGAATTCTTCGACGAATGCCAGCGGATCGTCGGACTCAATGCGCTCGATTTCGACGCCGTCGTGGGTCACGCTGATTTGCTGCTCGTGGACCCGCATCACGGTGCGGCACGGCAAGCCGATGATCGAGTAACGGCCCCATTTTTCGCCGCCCTGAACCGATTCCAGCAAATAGGAATTGGGCTCGTCGGCAAGCTTGAGGTAGATCGACAGCGGTGTGTCGAAGTCAGCCAGGGTTTCGTAGGCAAGCGGGATGCGGTTATAGCCGGCAGCAGCCAAACGCAGAAATTCTTCGCGATTCATGATCAGCCTCGTGGTTTGAGGGTAAAACGGTCAGGTAGGCAAACGGTGCCGAAGTCTCGGCGAATTCAAGTCAGGCGCGCCAACGCCAGCGGGCCAGGGCCTTGATGACTTTCATCCAGAGTTTGCGAGTGACCACCACGATGGAATCTCTAAAGGAGGGAGATTTGATTTCCGGCAACAGTATCTCAGCGTCCAGATCCAGGCAACCGGGAATCAATCGACGCAAGTCATCGATCACCAGCGCCGGTGATTCTTCGGCGATGGGCCGACCGTGGTTGTATCCGTAACTCAGCGCCACGCAAGCCACGCCGGCAGCCTTGGCGGCCTGTACGTCGCTGCGGGAGTCGCCCACGAACAGCGCTTGCGAGGCCGGAACGTTGGCCATTTTCATGACAAAAAACAGCGCCGCCGGATCGGGTTTCTTTTGCGGCAAGGTATCGCCGCCGACGATCAGCCGAAAAAACCGCCCCAGTTTCATCTCATCCAGCAGCGGCGCGACGAAGCGCTCCGGCTTGTTGGTGATCAGGGCCATTTGCACGCCCTTCTTCTGCAGCCATTTCAGGGTTTCGCGCACGCCAGGATAGACCACGGTGAACTCATGCTTGTCAGCATAAGCCTCCATGAAAATCGCCAGGGCCTGCTGCGCCAGCTCATCATCCACCGCGCTGTGATCCAGATCGTTGGCCAGCGCCCGACGCACCAGAACCGGCGCGCCGTTGCCGATCCAGTTTCTGACGGAGCCCAGACCGACCGGCGCACGCCCGAGGGCGACCAGCATCTTGTCGACCGCCACGGCCAGGTCAGGCACTGAATCGACCAGCGTTCCGTCCAGATCAAACATGATCAGCTTGGGAAGACGCCCCGGGAACAGCTGCTCGAAGCCGCTCATGCGCGGGCTGACGCCAGTTCTGCGCGCATTTTGTCGATCACTTGCTTGTAGTCCGGCGTGTTGAAGATCGCCGAGCCGGCCACGAAGGTATCAGCACCGGCCGCCGCGATCTCACGGATATTGTTGACGTTGACGCCGCCGTCGATCTCCAGGCGAATGTCCAGGCCCGACGCATCGATCAAGGCCCGCGCTTCGCGCAGTTTGTTGATTGTGCCGGGAATGAACTTCTGCCCACCGAAGCCGGGGTTGACGCTCATGAGCAGGATCATGTCGACCTTGTCCATCACGTATTCCAGCAGGTTCAGCGGGGTCGCCGGGTTGAACACCAGGCCCGCCTTGCAACCGCCTTCCTTGATCAACTGCAGCGAACGATCGATGTGCTGGGTCGCTTCCGGGTGGAACGTGATGTAGCTGGCACCGGCTTCGATGAAGTCACCAATGATGCGGTCAACCGGGCTGACCATCAGGTGCACATCGATCGGCGCGGTAACGCCGTATTTGCGCAATGCCGCGCACACCATCGGGCCAATGGTCAGGTTCGGGACGTAATGATTGTCCATGACATCGAAGTGCACAATGTCTGCGCCAGCGGCGAGAACAGAGTCGACTTCCTGGCCCAGACGGGCGAAGTCGGCGGAAAGAATCGACGGAGCAATAAGAAAGGGCTGCATGACGCACCTTTGAGCAGAATCACAGTGGCGCGCATTGTACTCCAAGAGTTTCGGGAACGCCTTGGGCCAATTGATAGCGTCTGGCCGATGATTGCTGATCAATCCACCACATCGAATATCACTCTGGCGGTCTGGCCGCTTTCGTCGAGCACGCTGAGTTCATAACGGCCCAGGCGCGTCAGGGTCGGGCCGAAGCTGTCCTGATTGGCGGTATCGCCGGTGGGCGCGCCATCGATAAACCACCAGCGACGGCCGCTGCCACCCAGCGCAAAAAGTTTGAGACGCAGCGCCTGATGACTGCCCGCTGGCAGGCGCAAATGATCGCCATCGCGCACGCCGACAATGATCAAGGGCGCAGCCAGACTCAGGCCTTGTGGCGGGCAATCGGGATCGGCGGCAGGCAGGCGCGCTTCGCGGCGCTCGGCGCGGGGCAACCAGGGTTCCAGCGGCGCGGGCCAGAGCGCGATGTCCTTGAACTCTGAATCATGCAGCTCAGCGCCGGGACAACCGGAACCGACACGCAGCCCCTTGGCGTTGACGCGGATTTTTTCCTGCAAACCCAGGCCCAGCGGCTGGTCGGTGGCCTGCAAGGTGGGCGGCGTCGTGCCGTCCAGCGTCCAGGCAAAACGCTGGCGACGGCAGTTGGGATCGTTCTTGTCCATGGGTTGCCCCAACGGCCAGCAGATCGCCGCGACGCCGACATTCAGTGGCACTTGCTGGACCGGCGCGACGATGCCGCGCTGGCTGTCGCGATTGGTCAGCACATCATGAACCTGCAACATCAATGGTGCGGCCGAGGCGAGGCCGAACTGTCCCGGCACTGGTGTGCCATCCGGGCGACCGATCCATACGCCGACCAGAAAACGCGGCCCGACACCAATCGCCCACGCATCACGGAAGCCATAACTGGTGCCGGTCTTCCACGCCAGTTGCGGACGTTGCACCAGCTCGGCATGCGGGTCCAGATCGGGACGCGACTGACCGCTGAGAATCTTGCGCACGATCCACGCCGCACCCGGCGACATCATGGTTCGCTCACGCAAACGGTCGTCGGGTTGCAGGCGAATATCGGCGCTTTTTCCGCCGCGAGCAAAGGCGCTGTAGCCACCGACCAGTTCTTCCAGGCGACTGCCGACGCCACCGAGAATCAAGGCAAGATTCGGCTCGGCCAAGGGCGGCAAGGTCAAAGGCACGCCCCCGTTGCGCATTTCGGCGGCGAAGCGTTTCGGCCCGTAGGCTTCAAGCAGCTGCACCGCTGGCAGGTTGAGCGACATGGACAACGCGGAACTGGCGGCCACCGGCCCGCTGAAGCCTGCAGAAAAATTGCCCGGTCGGTAATCGCCATAACGACGCGGGACATCCTGCAGCAGCGATTCGGAATGAATCAGCCCAGCGTCCATGGCCTTCCCGTACAGAAACGGCTTGAGCGTCGAACCGGGCGAGCGCAGCGCACTGACCATGTCCACATGACCGAAACGTTTGGTGTCATTGATATCCACCGAACCGACGTAAGCGCGCACCGCCATGTTCTGCGCCTCGACCACCAGAATCGCCGCTGAGGTGCGCTCCGGCAGACGCGCGCGCCAGCCCAGCAGCAAATCTTCGAGCCGACGTTGCAACGCCGCATCGAGAGTGGTGCGAATCAACGGTGGGCTGTGCGGGCGATTCAGGCGTCGCGCCAACAACGGCGCAAGCGTCGGTTCCTGTCGCGGCGCCAACAGCAGCGGCTCTTCCAGGGCTTCGTTGACCGCCAGTTGTGGCCAGACCTGAAACTCCGCCAGACGCTTGAGCACTTTGTCCCGAGCCGCCTGAGCGCGCTGCGGATGGCGATCCGGCCGCAAGCGGCTCGGCGCCTGGGGTAACACGGCCAGCAACGCCGCTTCTGCACGGGTCAATTGTTGGGGGGATTTGCCGAGATACGCCCAGCTCGCCGCCGCAACACCCTGCAAGGTGCCACCGAACGGCGCGCGATTCAGATAAATGCCGAGAATCTCGTCCTTGGACAAGTGCCATTCCAGCTGCATCGTGCGCCACAACTGGCGCACCTTACCGGGCAAGGTTCGCGAATGTGGATCAAGCAGTCGCGCCACCTGCATCGACAACGTGCTGCCGCCCGACACCACCCGCGCGCCTTGCAGGTTTTGCCAGGCCGCTCTGCCCAGGGCGAGCGGGTTGACGCCGGGATGGCGATAGAACCAGCGATCTTCGTAGGTCAGCAGCGCTTCGATGTAATACGGCGACACCTGCGTCGTCGCCACCGGGTAACGCCACACCCCATTGGCATCGGCGAAACGCCACAAAGGCGTGCCATCTTCAGCCAGCACAACACGTGCCAGATCGTCCTTGGGCAAGGGCAACGGCCAGATGCGGTCGGCGAGCCAGAGCGCGACGAACAGAAACAGAATAGAGCCGCCGATGCCGGTGAACAGTTTTCGTGGGAGCGAATTTATTCGCGAAGGCGGCTTGTCAGTCATGGACATTTTCCTGGCCTGGCCCCTTCGGGAATGAACTCCCTCCCCCAGTTGCCGGACAGATTGAGCACCGGTCAGCTGACGATATTCGCAGTTTCAAGGCAAAGAGCCTTTATGATCCACGGAACTCGTTGCGCCAACGGACAGCCAAAGCGAACAGTTGCGTTTTTCCATGAATCTCATCAGGACGTACAT
Organism: Pseudomonas sp. G.S.17; assembly: GCF_038096165.1. Lineage (NCBI taxonomy): Bacteria > Pseudomonadati > Pseudomonadota > Gammaproteobacteria > Pseudomonadales > Pseudomonadaceae > Pseudomonas > Pseudomonas viridinivis. Next base: position 816,601 of record NZ_CP151076.1, on the reverse strand, counting down.
ATGCAGGTAGAAAGCTTTTTCGAATGGCTTGGCCAGGCGCTCGGCGCGGTAATTCGCTTCATCGTCGATGGGCTGGAATGGATATTCAATCTGTTCACTCACGCCGGCGGCAACTTCGTCGACGGCTTGTCACGCACGCTGGGCATGGACACTTCGCTGATCAGCATTCTGGCGCTGATTGTCGGGCTGATGTTGCTCTACTCGGCCGTGCGCGCCTTCATGCGCGCCTCGATCATCGCCGGCATCATCTGGCTGGTGCTGGGGTTGTGGTTGCTGAGCTGGATTATTCATTAAGCGCGACTCTGCTTTTGTAGGACCGGCTTGTAGGACCGGCTTTAGCCGGGAGGGGCGGCTAAAGCCGGTCCCACAAGCCGACCCCACAAGTCAGTTCCACCCGCTCCTTATTTCCCCTTCACCACCAACTGCGCCGGCGCTTCACCCAACGCCTGCCAGTTCGGCCGATACATCGACTCCACTTGTGGCGGCGGCACACGATAGATACCCGGCGTCACGGCGCGGGCCAGGTACAGCAAGTGGACAGTGTTATAGCCGTTCAGATCCAGGGCGGCGACGTAACGGTCGGCGCGGTATTCCTGGTGCTTGATCCCGGCGTTTTCCATCGATTGCTTCCATTGCTTGACCGACTCGCTGGCATCATCGAGGCTGGCCGCCGCTTGCGCCAGATTCTGGTTTTCCAGCTCCAGGCCCGCAGGCAACAGGTCAACCACCAATGCATCCGGCACCCGCTGTTTGGCTTTGACTTCGATGTGCACCAGTAGCAACTGCCCGCTTTTCAGGGCAGCCAGATTCGCCTCTTCACCGTTCAAGCTGAGGTATTCACGACGGATGCTCAGGTTTTCGCCTCCGGCCACAGGCGGCTGAGCGGGATACCCGGAGATGGTCAGTTGCTGATACAGCGTCTCGCTGCCAGCGTTTTGCAAGGACATCGGCGCAGCCAACAACGCACCTTCGAGCTTCAGGCCCGGATTGGCGTTGTTGATTTCACTGGTTTCGCTACCGCTGCTGAGGATCGCTTTCCAGTTTTTCTCCGGCTTACCCAGCAAACCACGGCCCGCGAGGAACAGCGAGTTGCGCTCCTGAGTCGACAGATAACGGTTGGCCGCCACTTCGTCAGCCAGGGCAAACAGGCGCTGATCGCGCTTGTCCGCCGCCAGATTGTTTTCTTCCAGCAGCGCCAGAATCAGCGCCTGATCGCGCAGCGGGCTGCCGTAATCGGCGAGCCATTCGTTGGCTTTGCGCCCCGCCGCCAGACCGGCCTGCATGGCTTGATCTGCACGAGGCTTGTCGCCCATTTTTTCCAGAGCGATGGACAACTGCACCAGCGGCAGACCGGAACGTGCGTCGTCACGCCGATCAAACAGGCTGCGCAGCGCACCCAACGGTGCCTGCTGGCTGCGGGACAACACCAGACCGGCGTAGGCCTGCACGGCAAAGCGCGTGTGTTCGGCGTTTTCGCTGTAACTCACCTCGATCTGGTTACGCTCCTGCAGATAACGCAGCAAACGTTCGTTGGCTTTTTTCAACGCTTCAGGCGGTACGGCGAAACCCTGATCGCGAGCGCGGGACAGGAAATCGGTCACGTAAGCCGTCAACCAATACTCCTCTTCGCCGTCCGAATTCCACAGCCCGAAGCTGCCGTTATAGCGCTGCATGCCCAACAGACGTTCGATGCCGATTTCGACGCTGCGCTTGCGAGCTGCGTCCGGCTCACCCTTGAGGCCCAGACGCGTGAGGGTTGCCGCGTCGGCATACAACGACGGGTACAAGCCGCTGGCGGTCTGTTCCAGGCAGCCATATGGATAAGCCTTGAGCGCACGAATCTGCTCGCCGAGGTTCAGCGGCGGACGACTCGACACCGCCAGCAAAGCTTCGCGCCCGGCGGGTTCGAAGGCTTCCAGTGCGCCTTCCGGCAGGTTCCATGGCTGATCGGTAATCGCTGCGCGGTAATGCTTGAGCATCGCCGGATAGGCCGGCCGCACACCAATGGTCCACTCGCGGGTGAACGGCGGCAGGTTTTCACCGGGCAGATCCAGACCTTGCACCAGCACCTTGATCTTGCCCTGGCCGAAACCGCCCAACGCCTTGACCGGAATGCGCAGCGTCTTGCGCTGACCCTGGGCCAATTGCACGCTCTGGGTGATCTCGCCATTGGCCAGGCTTAACTGGCCTTCGGCGCTGAGTTGCACGTTGAGTTTCTGCGCCTTGCCGGACAGGTTGGAGACGTCCATGGCCACGCTGGTCTGATCGCCGCCCGCCAGGAAACGCGGGGCCGACAGCTCGGCAATGATCGGCGCCGCCACCACGGTTTTCGCCTCGGCCATGCCGTAACGATCGCCGGTCCAGGCCTGCGCCATGACGCGCAGTTCGCCGTTGAAGTCCGGAATATCCACGCTGACTTCGCCTTCGCCCTGCTCATTGAGCGTCACGGGTGCGCTTTGCAGGGCAACAATCGTCACGCTGGTTTCCGGTCGCTTGCCGCCTTTGGCCAGCGCGGCGTCACCACCGAATGCCAGGGAAGCCAGCCGATTGCGTCCGGCCTCGATCAACTGCCCGTAGACGTCCAGCTGATCGGCGCCGTAGGACTTGCGACCAAACAGACTGGCGAACGGATCCGGCGTTACATAACGGGTGATATTGAGGATGCCAACGTCGACCGCCGACACCAGCACATGCACTTCCTTGGGCACGCTGCCGTCAGCGTTTTTGGCCAACACCTTGAGTTTCAGCGGTTGCTTGGGACGCATTTTTTCCGGCGCCGTGATGCTCAGCGCCAGCTTGCGTTGGCTGCGATCCCGCGGCAGGTGCAATACGCCGACGGCGCGTTTGGGCGTGACGTTGGCCTTGCGCTCGCCGGGACGAATCACCAGCGCGCTGACGTACAAATCGTGGCGCGCCCACTTTTTGTCCAGCGGGATATCGAACGCCTTGCCTTCGGCCGGCACGTCGATTTCCTGCCACCACAATGGACCTTCGCTGGATTCCACCAGCAGATAACCCTTGCCCGCTGATGGCGGCGTTACAGTGACTTTGACGTTATCGCCATCGGCATAAGCCGGTTTGTCCAGCGCCAGCTTGACCTGATCAGGCCGCACCGCGCCGCCTTCGGCGTTGTCCTGCCACTGATAACCAGCCCAGAAACGCATGCTGCTGACCAGACCGGTTTGCGGGTCTTCGACTTCGACGCGGTATGGGCCCCATTCCACAGGGAACGTGACTTTGGCGGTCGAGCCTTGCTTGATGCTGACGGTTTCTTCGTTGAGGTTCAGGTACTTCTCGTTGTAGTGATAGCTCCAGCCATCGTTGTCCGAGTAGTTCCAGTAATAGTCGCGACGCTCGCGAACCAGCCGCACCTTGACGTTTTCGGCGGCCAGCTTGTTGCCGGCGCTGTCAGCCACCAGCACTTCGAATTCAGCCGGGCCGTCGCCATCGGTCTGGGCCAGGCCATTGGTGTAATCGTCTTCACCTTCGCCACCGTTCTTGTCGGTGCCGAACAATGGACGCAAGCCTGGCAGCTGCTCTGCCGGCCAGACCGGTTGCACCAGACGCCGGGTGATCGGCCGCCCGCCCGACTCTTGCAGGCTGGCTTGCAGAATCAGCTGCAACGGCGACTTGGCCTTGGACCACTGGCTTTCTACATCGATACTCAGCTTGCCCTGTTCGTCGAGGGTGCTGGCTTCGATTTCCAGGTCCTGCTTGAGCTCTTCTTCAGTGATCGAACCGAACTGATAACCCGGCAACGCAGGCACCGCGTCGCGCAACGGACGCACATACAGCAAGCCGGTCAGGTTATTGCCGGAGGCTGGCGCGCCGTAGAGATAGCGGCCGGTAATCTCGAAGGTCGCGTTGTCTGCCGGCGCAATCGGCGTGTCGCTGGCCTTGATTTCCAGTGCCATGCGTTCCGGCAGGAAGTCCTCGACCTGGAATTCATACAGTTGCGGCTTGCCATCACCCAGGTCGAACACCAACTGCCAGCGCCCGGTCGGTGCTTCATCGGACAACTGCAGCTGATATTGATAAAGCCCGGTCTTGTCGGCTTCCCAGACAAACTTGCGACTGACCTGCTCGTCCGGGCGGCGCACCTCGACCGTGACCGGTTGCGGTTTCACATCCTTGCCATCGTTATCGCGCAGCAGGCCGTTGAGCAGCACGGTTTCGCCGGGACGATACAGATCACGCGGGCCGAAGATAAAGAATTGCAGCGGATGCGCACTTGGGCCAGTGATGTCGAATTCCGCCAGATCCAGCGCCGAGCTGTCCAGACGCAGCATGCTGGTCTGTTCGTCTTTGTGCGCAAGCACCAGCGCCGCCTTGGCCGAAAGCGGCAGCTCGGCGTGGCCCGCCGAATCGGTCTTGGCCTGACCGATCACCTTGCCGTCGCTGTCGTAGAGTTCCAGATCGATGCCGCTCAGGGCCTTGCCGCCTTCCAGCGCCTGGGTGAAAGCGTCCAGACGATTGGCGTAGCGATGCACCGATAAACCGATGTCGCTCAGGGTAAATACCGTGGCGGAATTCGAATAACTGTAGCTGCCCGCCGCTTTCATCACGGCCAGATAAACCCCCGGCTGCTGCAGTGCCTTGATGCCCGCAATAGGCAGCAACACGGTTTCCCGCGTGTTGCGCGCCGGGTTCAGGTCGAAGCGGCCACCGTAGACCAGATCGGCCTGGGCCAGCAGGTCTTCGGATTCGTAACTCTGCAAGCTGGAAGAGCCGCCCCAGTTGCTCAGAAAGGAAGGCAAGGCGTCAGATTTGACCCGGAAGAACTCGACGTTGACCTTGTCGACGTTCAGCGCGATCACCGGCAGGCCTTCGGCCAACCGTGTCGGCAGCAGGCTGCCGCGACTGGCGAAGCCGACGGTTGCCTGCAAATCCTTGGTTTCCAGGCGGCTGACGAACTCGGCGGCCAGCTTGGCCTTATTGACGCCCAACAGGCCGGGATCAACGGTCAGCACCAGTTTGCGCTGGGGCTCCAGATGCCGCAGCCGCAGCTCCATCAGGTTGTCCGAAAGCTCCCATGCGCCGTCAACCTTGCCGTTCTTGCTGTCCACCAGATGCAGTTTTTCAGCAAACTTCTGCTCCGGGTCCAGCGGTACGGAAAAGCTCACCGACAGAGTGCTGGCGCCGTCGACCTGGATTTCCGAAACATCGACAACGGTCAACTCACGTCCGGCGTAGCGCTTGCTCAACGCAGGAATGTCCACAGCAGGCTTGGGCTTGCTCGGTTCCACTGCCGCTGATTGCGCGGCGGGCGCAGAAACCGCAGCCGGCTTGTCGGAAGTGGAGGAATCGCAGGCACTCAGCAGCGCAAGCACGCAGGCCAGAAACAATCCTTTGTTAAGCATGGGGCACTCATATGGCAACGATTGAGAGGGACAGACTATATAGCAGGCGCACGTCCAATATGACGCGACGCGAAAATAGACCGTGGGATTGAGACTTTGTTCTCAGCGTCCCACAGGCCAAAAGCAACCACCTCTGTTGGAAACAACTTGTTGCCGAGGCTTAGGCCCTGCGTTATCCCGAATATCGCCTCGGGAATAAATCCCCTTCTACGTTATGTTTCATGTTTGCTGCGCGACAGCGCTAATGGCCGGTAGGAGGGGACTTGTCCCCGAATGCGATGGTCCTGACACCGAAAATCCGGAAAGTTGACGCCGCCTGAACTACCGCCTTCGGGGACGAGTCCCCTCCTACGCTGAAATGCGGTCAACCCGTGGGACCGGCTTCATCCGGGAAGGCGCCGGGAAGATCACCGACCGAATCCGGCGCCAACACAGAGCCCGTTGGCGGGGCTTGCCCGCGAAGGGGCCTGTTCATCCGTTGCACATCCATCACTCAAAAATAGCGTTCGCGGGCAAGCCTTTCTCCAACGGTGTTGCAGACCGCGGTTGGCCTCTACAATGCGCGCCTTGCCCGGGAGCCTTCATGTCCACTTTGTTCAGCGACTGGCGCCACCGCACGACCCATAAACGGGTCTGGGCGCTGGCGGCGCCGATGATTCTTTCCAATATTTCCGTGCCATTGGTGGCGCTGGTCGACAGCGCCGTAATCGGCCATCTGCCACACGCCCATCAATTGGGTGCCGTGGCCGTGGGCGCGACGTTGTATACATTTTTGGCCTGGACCATGGGTTTCCTGCGCATGGGCACCACCGGCTTTGCCTCGCAAGCGGCCGGGCGCGGCGACGGCGCGGCGTTGCGGCAGATTCTGGTGCAGGGCCTGCTACTGGCGATGGGGCTTGCGGTGTTGCTGGGCATCGTTGGCCTGCCGTTCAGTCATATGGCGCTGACCCTGATGCAACCGTCTGCCGACCTGCAACAGCTCACCGAGGAGTTCTTCCACACCCGGCTGTTCGGGCTTCCCGCCTCGTTGGCCGGTTATGCGCTGGTGGGCTGGTTCCTCGGCACACAGAACGCCAAGGCGCCGCTGGCGATTCTGCTGACCACCAATCTGGTCAACATCGCGCTGAATCTCTGGTTCGTCATGGGTCTGGACTGGGGCGTGGTCGGCTCCGCGCGCGCCTCTGTACTGGCGGAATGGACTGGCGCGTTGCTGGGGCTGGCATTGACGCAAAACACCTTGCGTCGCTGGCCAGGGCAAGTCGCCTGGAGCGCGCTGAAACTGTGGCACAACTGGCGGCCGTTGCTGGCCGTCAACCGCGACATCTTCATTCGCAGCCTGGCCCTGCAATCGGTATTTTTTCTGATTACCGTGCAAGGTGCGCGACTGGGTGATGCCACAGTGGCCGCCAATGCCTTGCTGCTTAACGGCCTGCTCCTGACGGCCCATGCGCTGGATGGTCTGGCGCATGCCGTCGAGGCGTTATGCGGCCATGCCATCGGTGCGCGTGATCGCCCGGCCCTGCGCCGCTCGCTGACGGTGGCCGGCGGCTGGTCATTGATCGCCAGCGTCGCGTTCGCCTTGCTGTTCTCGGTCGCCGGACATCTGTTCATCCAGATGCAGACCGATATTCCCGAAGTCCGCGAAACCGCTTTCATCTACTTGCCGTACCTGGCCGCGCTGCCATTGCTGGCGGTTGCGAGTTATCTGCTTGACGGCTTGTTCATCGGCGCCACACGCGCTCGCGAAATGCGCAACGCCATGTTGCTGAGCGTGGCCATCATTGCTCCCATCGCCTACGCCGCGCAAAACCTCGGCAACCACGGCCTGTGGCTGACATTGCTGCTGTTCATGCTGATTCGCGGGGCGACCTTAAGCGTCACCGCATGGCGCCTGAGCAAAACGGGTGAATGGTTCAACGGCCCGGCGCATTGAGCGGCGTCGTGCGTTGGATTTTCTAAAGATGTGCAGGAGCGAGCTTGTGTGGGAGCGAGCTTGCTCGCGAAGCTGTGCAGCGGATTCATCTCGCCAACAAGTTGGTTCCTACAGAGAATCATCCGACGACTCGCTCACCGCCGAAAACAGAATCCGTGGGCTGACCAGCTTCAAACCATCGGCATCCAGCTTGATACTGCTATCGCCGACACTGACTGACCAACTGCTGCCGTGTTCATAACGGATGCGCGGCCCGCCATCCACCTGGATGCACCGCTCGTCACCCGCAAACTGTTGCACCGGCAGACTCATTTCGATGCACTTGACCTGCGGCGCGCGGAGAGCCGCATCGACTGATGTATCTCCGGACTGCGGAAGACGTGCCGTTATCAGCGGACGGTCAGGGTCTTGATCCACACAGCTCACCATCACCTGCATACCGCCGCGCAATCTCTCCACCAGATGGGGCGCAACCGGCAACCAGCACTCACCGTATAAAGCGCCGTTACCCTGATCGCCCCAATCGAGTCGGGCTTTTACGCGTCCCGCCGAATCGTGGGCAACCGCTTCGTCCGCCGGGCCAACGATGCATGCCCGCTGGATATCCGGCATTGACGGGCGAGTCACGCGCTCAAGTTTGAACACGACTTCCCAGGGCGTTGCCTGAAAGTGGTTGATGTAGAGCGCCGCGTCATTGCTGCGCCGCGCGCCCAACTGCCGAGGATCGAAGCCGCGATGCTCCACGGCGGTGACCAGCCACAGATGATTGAATGCCTCATCGGGATGACCCTTGAGCGGCAACAGATGCCCGGCCGCGACAAACGGCAACGTGCTTTCGCCCGCCGCCACCTGTTGCGATCGATCAGCACCTGCAGTGCCCACGGAAAAACGGCTGACGCCGTCCTGCATGGGCATGGCCGAATAACGCGCCGTCGGCGTCGGTCGAAAGCCGCGCAAGCCATCACCAAAAATCAGTTCATGGCCTTGCGGCGAATGCTGGAAATGGTAGTGAATGCCCTCTTCACTGCACAGGCGCTGGACCAGCTGTAGATCGGTTTCACGATATTGCGCGCAGTATTCTCTGACCGGACATTCAGCCTTGAGATCAAAGCGATAGCTGTCATCGCGAATGCCATGCTCCAGCAACACCCGACTGATGATCTGCGGTGTCGTCATGTCCTGAAAGATGCGCGGGGTATAACGCTGGCCCAGACAAGCAAGGCGCGGCCCGATGCTCAGCCGATAGCAGGCGGGGCCGGGCCTGAAGTGGCTGCGCTCGACGCCGTGGATCTGCCCATGCACCCCAAGCGTGCGCCCCATGAAATGCAGAAAGACCGCCCGATACATCAGGCTGTGCATATCCAGTTCAGGGTCATCGATCAGCACTTCCAGCTCAAAGGCAAACAGCTGGCTGATCGCTTCGGTCCCGGCGAAAGACAGCACCTGCAAGCCGTCCAGCAGATTGGCGACGTCCAGGCGAAAGTGAGGTTCGTCATGCATGGGTCGGCTTCTCTTACGTGGTCGCGGCCGGGAATTCTGGCCGAGAACATGCGCGGGGTAGAGAGCCAAACGCAGATTAGGAAGTTGCCTACAGCGCAAAGGGGATGGGGATTACACATAGACGTGGTGGGAGCGAGCTTGCTCGCGAAGACAATATTTCCGATACGAACAATGCATCGGATCAACTGGTCTCTTCGCGAGCAAGCTCGCTCCCACCAATGTTTCAGCAGCAGATCAAGACGACAGGTAAGAAGACCGCGTCAAGCCCAGACGCAGCGCGTCCAGGTACTGAGTACGCTCGCGCGGGCTGATCTTGGCGCTGGCGACTTTGTCCCGGTAATGGGTCATCAGTTCTTCCGGCGACAAGTGTACGTAACGCAGCATGTCTTCGATGGTGTCGTGGGTTTCGATGCCCGCGTGGTAAACGCTGCCATCCGGATTCTGGTAGATGTTCACCGAGTCGGTATCACCGAACAGGTTGTGCATGTCACCGAGAATTTCCTGATACGCGCCGACCAGGAAGATGCCCAGCAAGTAGTCTTCGCCTTCGTTCAAGGCGTGGACCGGCAGGCTGGTTTCAATGCTTTGCTCGTCCACGTACTGCTTGATCTTGCCATCGGAGTCGCAGGTCAGGTCTTGCAGCACAGCGCGACGCAGCGGCTCTTCGTTCAAGCGATGCAGCGGCAGAATCGGCAGGACCTGGCCAATAGCCCAAGTGTCCGGCAGGCTCTGGAACACCGAGAAATTGCAGATGTACTTGTCGGCGAGCTTGTCGTTGAGTTCGTCCAGCACTTGGCGATGCGAACGCTGGCGTGCTTTGAGCGAATTGTGCAAACGGCGGCAAACCGCAAAGTAGCACTGCTCGGCCAGGGCTTTCTGGGCCAGACTGATCTTGCCATCGGCGTACTGGGTGGCGATGTCGCTCATGTAGTGCGTGGCGCGCCAGTAGGTTTCGGTGACCATTTCAATGTCGGTCGGACCCAGCAGGTCCACCAGCCATTGCACGGTTTCCGGCAGGCTTTCCTTGTCTTCGATCTTCGGCACTTCGTCGTTGTGCTTCTCGACGTCAGTGACCTGCACCACCAGAATCGCGTGGTGAGCAGTCAGCGAGCGGCCGCTTTCAGAGAAGATGTTCGGATGCGGCAGACCCTGCGCGTCGCAGAATTCCTTGAGCATGCCGACCACGACACCGGCGTAATCGTCCATGTCGTAGTTGATGGAGCTGGCATTGCGCGAGTGAGTGCCGTCGTAATCCACGCCCAGGCCGCCGCCGACGTCGATGTGATCCACCGGCAGGCCGAGGTTGCGCAGCTCGCCGTAGTAGCGAATCGCTTCCTTGAAGCCGTGCTGATAGTCAGCCAGGTTGGCGATCTGCGAACCCATGTGGAAGTGCAGCAGACGAATGCCCTGATCCAGACCGGCCTTGCGGAAACGCTCGACCACCGAAAGCAGTTGCGCGGCGGACAAGCCGAACTTGGATTTTTCGCCGCCGGTATCCGCCCACTTGCTGGAGGCCAGGGACGACAGGCGTACGCGCAAGCCGACTTGTGGGGCGACCTTGAGCTCGGCGGCTTCTTCAATCACCAGCTCAACTTCGGATTCTTTCTCGATCACGATGAACACGTTGTGCCCAAGCTTCTGGCCCATCAGCGCCAGACGAATGAACTCGCGGTCCTTGTAACCGTTGCAGACGATGGTCCCGCCTTTCGGCGCCAACGCCAGCACGGCCATCAGCTCAGGCTTGGAGCCGGCTTCCAGACCGATGGAAACGTTCTGCGTGGCGATGATGTTCTCGACCACCGCTTCCTGCTGGTTGACCTTGATCGGATACAGCGCGGTGTATTTGCTCTGGTAGTCCAGGCGGGCGATGTTCTCGTCAAATGCGCCGGTCAGCTGACGCACACGGTCTTGCAGAATGTCGGGGAAACGCACCAGCAATGGCAGGGACAGACCGCTTTTGCGCAGATTGTCGACCTGCTCGTACAAATCGATGGGCGAACTTTTCGGCCCATTGGGGCGAACTTCAACGCGACCCGCTTCGTTGATCGCGAAATAACCAGCCCCCCAATGGCGGATGCCATAAACACTGCGGCTGTCCGCAACGGTCCATTGGCTGCCATCGTCTTTGCGTGTGCGTCGTACGGACATCGAAGTCCCCTATAAAAAGTCAGATAGCGCCAGCCGGAAATCGGGCTGGGCGCAGTGTAAAGAGTGGAAATGACGATTTGGCGCCAACTCGCTACCGGCAATAGACCGGCAGCACGGGTCAGAGTTTAGAAACGTCGGTCAACCGCCGGATTTCTTGGCCTTGAAGCCCTGTTTGACCAGTTCGGCCAACAGCAACTCGACATGATCGCCCTGAATCTCGATCACGCCGTCCTTGAGCGAACCGCCGGTTCCGCAACGCTGCTTGAGCGTCTTGGCCAGATCCTTGAGGGCATCTTCGGCCAAAGGCACGCCGGTGATGGTCGTCACCGTCTTGCCGCCACGGCCTTTGCTTTCGCGGCGCAAACGAGCGATGCCATCACCTTCGGGGATGACAGTTTTTTTGCAGATGCAGGCATCGACGGGTTGACGACAGTCGGGACAATGCCGTCCTGCGTCGGTGGAAAATACCAGGCCACCCAGGGCGGCGAAGGAAGCGGCTTTTTTTGCCACCACAAATCCTCTTGTTGAGGACTGAAGATTGATCAAAATCCAGCCAAACGTCATGAAAACGTAGCGAGCGAAGGCAAGACAAGGCAAAAACAGGCGAGGAAGCGGAGTTTAGCCCGCTAAATGAGCATTCCGAGCCTGTTTTTAACGCAGTATTGCCGAGCGCAGTAGTTTTCGTGGCGCTTGGGGTTGATCGCGAAGCCCCACTCATGCAGGGGCAGCGCAGCGAGGCCGAACGATCGGCCAAGCTTGAAAAGGTCGCGCAGTGTAACGGCAAAAAGCCCGGCTGCTAAGGGCCAATGTGCGCCAATTTACTCAACATTTGCGACGTTACCCAGATAGCGTTTCAACGCCGCCAGCGAGTCCGGGCAATAACGCTTTTGCGCGGTTTCACGCAGCACCTCGGCGACCGGGATAAAGCGCGCCTGGAGCACCTCTTCGGGCTGCAGGGTCAACGGGCCGTCCCAGATCGCGGAAAACACCGCGCACCAGAGGCGATTGCCCGGCTGATCGAAGAAAAACCGTTCATGGCCACGCAGCGTTACACCGCTGACGCCCAGCTCTTCGGCCAGCTCACGAGCAGCGGATTCGGCATAACTTTCGTCGGCCTGGACCATGCCGCCAGCGGCTACGTCCCAATAACCGGGATAAATCGCCTTGCTCAAGGTGCGCTGATGCACGCACAGATCGCCCGCCGAATTGAACACCAATATATAAGTGCCCCGACCAATCAGGCCGCGCTCGCGAAGCTCGGCCCGCTGGATGGAGCCGAGCAGGTTGTCCTGCTCGTCGACCCAGGCGATCTGCTCGGCATCGGAGGCAGCGCGGTGCGCCGCCTCATTGGATGAAAACGGCATCGATCAGCCTTGTGACAGCAGTTGACGAAGGTCAATCACAGCCGCGTTGGCGCGGGAGATGTAGTTGGCCATGACCAGCGAGTGGTTGGCCAGTACGCCAAACGCGCTGCCGTTGAGCACCATCGGGCTCCACAGCGGTTCCTGCGAGGCTTCCAGCTCACGGATGATCTGGCGCACGCCGACCGTTGCATTCTTCTTGGCCAGTACATCGGCGAAGTCGACTTCAATGGCGCGCAACAGATGCGACAAGGCCCAGGCCTGACCGCGTGCTTCGTAGAACACGTTGTCGATCTGCAACCACGGCGTCTCGACGATCTCTTCATCGACCTGTGGCACTTCGCCCGGCTTCACATCACCCATCACTTCAGTCTTCAACGTGCTGTTGAGCTTGACGCGACCGACGCTGGCCGACAAACGCTGAGACAACGAACCCAGACGCGTACCGACGTCGCCCAGCCAATTGTTGAGGTTGTCTGCGCGGGCATAAAACAGCGCATTTTTTTGCGTAGGGTCGGACAGACGTGCCTGATAGCGATTCAAAGCCGCGATGCCATCGCGGTATTGCGACTCGCTGGACGGCAGCACCCAACTGCGGTTATCGAAGTTGAACAGCGGCTCGGCCTTGGCCAGATCGCCATCTTCGGCCGATTGCGACTGGGAACGGGCGAAGTCTTTACGCATGGCACGGCTCAGGTCACGCACCTGGACCAGCACGCCGTATTCCCAGCTTGGAATGTTATCCAGCCAGAGGCCCGGCGGCAGACGGTCGTTGGACAGATAGCCACCACGTTTGTCGAGCAGCGTCTGCGCAACGGATTTCAAGGTTTCGACGGTGGTGTAGCCAATCACCATCTGTTTGCCTTCACGCTGGGCCGCAGCCTGAGCGTTCTGCTGGACCGGGAACAACGCGGGCTCCTGGCTCCAGTACCAGCCGATCAACGCCGTGGCGATCAGATAAATCGCTACCACCGCGCCCAACGCACGACTGTAAAACAGCCCACCCAGATAGCCGCGACGCTTCACAGACGCAGGTTCATCGACGCGTTCACTCGCGCTGCCTGCGCGGTTCTTCCAATCCAGCATGGCCATATCCTTTCAATCACGGAGTTCAGTGCTCTGACCGCAACCTTACAGCATGGTGCCTTTTGCGGGTACGTGAGGTGGGAGGTTTTGTTGTTTCCAGACGGCCCGCTGGGGCGAGACAGCGGTTTACCGAAACGATCACAACAAAACCAGAAAAGCCCTACAGCATTGGGCATTGACCCAAATCCTCGGCTCTTTATCATTGGCGGCCTGAGCCTAAGAACTCATCAAGTACCGTACACCCGCCACGACAGATGCGGTTTTTCTGCGCCTGCGATAAGGTCGTCTTTATCGCAGGCGCACTGCGATTCTGCTCGTTTGTTATGTCGGGAGTCGGCTAATACAAGACCCTTCGGGGGAATAGGCCGGCACTGTACTTGGTGTTCTTAGCTCCCGACGCCTTTACTCAACAGAGAGCAGCCCGCATGGACGCCATCTATGAACCCCTCGTCTTCACCCGCCACAAACTGCCCCTTCATGCCTTGATCATCGAGCGCCAGGCCTGGTTCAGCGCCAGGGATCTCGGACGTCTGGTGGGTATGTTCTTCGAAAACCGCATCACCCGAAAACTCGACAGCGATCAACGGCGCACCGTGCGCCTGATCTGTTACGGGGAAGTAAAGGAAGTGCAGATGATCAGCGAATCCGCCGTGTACGCCCTGCTCATCTACCACCATCACCCCACCAACAGCCAACTGCGCCAATGGCTGACCTATGAAGTGATGCCCATCCTCAACCAAGCCCCTTCCCGCCACACCCACAACACCCCGACACCCGCACGCCTGGAATGGCAAGGCGCAGAACTCAGCGTGCTGCATTGGCAGAACGAACCGTGGATTCGGTTGCGGGATATGCCGAGTTTGTTGCCGGGGCGGGCGGAGTTGAGTGTTGGCAGCGGCGGTGACTGGTGTTCGCGGCTTAGGCAAGGGTTGGGCTGGTAAAGTCGCGATTGAAAAGTTTGCTCAGCGCTGGCAGGGCTGCAAACGCAAGCAATAGACAACAATCGCCCAAAATGGAATCCACCAGATCAGGTCATTGAATATCAACATGATGCCGCTATGCCAAGGAAGAACGCCGTTCAATGCAGAGGCCAAAAAACCAATAGGACCAAGCGTCTTGCCGACGATACCAACTGCAACCAACGGCCAATAACGCACCACATCTTGCGCGGCGATCCAGTAACCCAATGCGTAAACACCGACCATCATGCCAATGCAGCGAATCATCACATCCGGTGTTTCGGGCATTTTCAGCCAAGCGAACACTTGAGCTGGCCATGTAGACAACAGGATTGCGTAGAACAGGTTATAGACAGCCGCCACGCGTAATAACCATGGCATCCAGCTTGGTGTTTGATAATAGGGATATGAATAGCTCATTAGCATTCCTTAACGAGTTGATTGCTGTACGGACAATGCGCCTTCATATGAAAGCAACTTGCCAAAGTGGATTGAAGCCACAGTTACCCGGCAATGAAATCGCTGACTGTCGAGTGCGTGCTCGCTTGCGCTAATAACCAAGCCGGGCAATCGCAAACCAAGGCCGCGCAGATAAATCCGGTCACTTCGCTGCTGAAGACTGCCTTGCGCATCGACCCAGGTTTGCAAGTGCAGCCTGAGCAATCCAGTTCGTTCAATGATCATTTTTTGCCCACCCGCTTGCATGAAGCTCGTCAAAGCTACTCCCCCTATGCTCCGCTTCCAGCGCTCGGCACCGCGAGCGCAAGGAAAAATCCACACATAAGACACTGCCGCACCTGATTCATGGGGCATTCTCAACATTCGCAGCAACAGCCGCTTCCAGCACAACCCTGGCCAATACACGATCAAGCGACCGCTCACTGACGCGCCTTGCCCGTGATGCAGCATTTGCAACACGGGAGCGAGTTGTCGAAAGTCGTCCCCCAGAACCTTTTGGTACATGCCGATCATGAGGGCCTTTTGAAGCATATCTGCCTCAGTGCTAAGGCCAGAGTCGGATACCGAAAAGCGTAACCTTCCGTTAATAAACGAGCAGGCGTAACCCGCTGCCCATCAAGCAGAAGACAGGATTGCTCGCCCAACAACAAGCGAATCGGAGCAAGTGGGGTTTTGAACAACGCGGGACGCCCAAGCAAACTCGCCGCGACATCTATGAACTCTCGTTGACTCGGGTTTTCCGGAGCAACCAGATTATAAGTTGCAATTTCTGGCGACGAATGCTGGCGACGACACAGCCACGCCATGACCCCCACTACATCTTGCAAATGAATCCAGCTCATGATTTGTCGGCCGCTGCCAAGTGGTCCGCCCAAGCCAATGCGAATCGGCATAAGCATCGCTGGTAATGCACCCGCATGACGGTCGAACACCAGACCCATTCTAAGTAGCTTGAGCGGCACCCCCGATCCGACCACTTTGTGCCCCGCCTCTTCCCAGCGCTGACAAAGTTCAGAAGTGAAGCAGGGCTGCGCCTCACTGGTTTCATCCAGAGCGCGGACTTCATCCAGATCCTTTACGCCATAAAAACCGACCGCCGACGCAGACAGCATAAGCCTCGGCTTTGTCTCGGCCTTTTCGATCCACGCAACCAGCGCGTTTGTCACACGCACACGACTGCCAATCAGCCGCGCTTTGCGTTTAGCGCTCCACGGCAAGCCGAGAATCTTTTCCCCGGCAAGATTAACCACGACGTCCACTCTGGTCGAAACGCTGAGTTGATCCATCGACGCTATACAAGCCGCGCGTCCTTCGAACTGCATGGAAGCTTTCAATGGATCGCGCACTAACAAGATGGGCAAATGCCCCAGTTCAAGCAGGTGACGAACCAACTCCTGTCCGATAAAACCTGTTCCGCCACTAATCAGGAAGGTTTGCGCACCTGGTCCAAAGTCGAAAGGTTCTGCAGCACATCCACGATAAAGGGCGCGACTGGCGAAAGCATCTCGGACCCCTGATGCAAAAACACCAGCAGCCATGATGCTCAACACGATCCCCCAGCCTGAATAAGGCGTCGGGTACAGGCCGGTGTCGAGCTTGGCCCAACTGAGGGAGAGCCAGCCCAGTAAACCGAACAGCGCACCCGCATTAATCGCAAGCAATGTATGAGTAATGCGCTCACTTGCAGGTAATCGTCTGGTTCGGTCTTCTTCGACAAAATCCATCAAGGTGAGCACCACCTCAATCAGCACTATGCCCCATAGCAACCAAAGCCATGCACCACCCCAGACAAACCATGCCGATCCGGCGAACACCAAGCCATACAAACATGAACGGATTGCATGCAAGCGTAATTCATAGGCGGCAGTTTTTTGCTGCGGTAATGCGCACCGTAACTCGTGGTGATAAATCACATCAAAAGCGCCCATGGCGCCTTGGAGAATAAGTAGGGTGAGAATGGTTTGGTGGAGAGTCATCTTGTGCCTAAAAAACCAGGAAGAATGGGTAATTTTTTCGGAAATCCGACCGACATTAGCCTCACAACTTCGAGTATAAAAAATAAAACCGTCAAACAGCCAAGCCCGACCTTCCCACCCGTCGTCTTACTTGCGAACGTCGCCGTCCCCAACACGAGCAAGGCCAAAAGACGCAAAGGCAACTGCACAAACACGACATACCTGACATGCTTCCATTTAATAGAAAAAAGAAAGCATGAAACAACGTAGGATATGCTCAGCACCCAAAGCGCTGTTGCGATGGGAAGAGCCACATACTGCCAATCACTCGGCGAATATGTATTCCCCCACAACGCGGCAAACTGTAAATACTCATATATATATGGAATACGATCACCTACAGCACTATAGTAGTAATAAACCAGCATACACAGCCCATCAATAGCGCACCAAACTGCGCACCACCGCCCAAACTCAAGATTTAGAAAAGATGAGATTTGCACCATATCCTCCATAACAACTCATCGCCCATAAAATCATTCACTCTATCTGGTACTGCCGCCTGAAATGCAGAGGTGTGCTGCCATACTTGCATTGCTCAAGTTCATCTTCAGTAGATAGCTCAGTGATAATACCAAGCCGGAACTTGCAATAAGCAATGACCTTTTCCCTTTCATCAGACGAGAGCTGATCGAGCCGCTTTCCGTCGGACTGATTTGCGAAAATATTGTCAAATCTCACTTGCAGAGTCAGGTATTCTTTCTCAAAAAATACTGCCTCGGGGCTCGCATCTTCTAGATAATAATAGTATCCATAATTCGCAGCAAAATAGATAACAAGTGCCACATAGCAAAATAATAGCTTTTTCATGAGTGCAGTCCCCGCACAAGCCGTCGTTTTATCAACAATCGCGAGATAGTCAAACCCTGCGGCTCAAGCGAGCCCAAGAAGGGCCAGAACCGGTAGAAATGTTCAAACCTTCCGCGCACTACAGGTTTTTAGGTCATCGGCATGATCCAGATCAGTGACGATGCCCCAGCGATATTTGCAGTAATCAACCAACTCTTGCTTTTGCTCTATCGTCAGGGCGTCGTAACTCCACGTCCAATGGCTATACAAGCTTCTAAACTTCACCTGAAAGGTAAGTGCGCGCTTGATGAAATACTGTCGCCCTTCTGAATTCTCATCGACTTCAACGTAGTAGCCAACATTCAACACCAGAACCAAAACAGCCAACACTAATGGGACCAGGTATTTCAGATCTTTTTTTAATGCGCTGAACCCATGCTCCGCGACCATGACAACCCTCTTTTTTAATATTTTGGCCAACTCACCACCCGGCACAGGAACACATAACAATAACTGAAAACCTCTTTACGACGTAGGTGGTGGTAGAAAATTCGTTTGTACTCGTAGATTCCTGGCGAGTTCTAACCCCACCTTACCTGGGCATATCCTTTTACCTTGAAAAGGGTATTCTGAATGACCACCAAGTATAGAAATATTAAAAACACTTTTCACGCTCCTTACGAGCACAATTAGAGCATCCATTTGCCGAGGCGGAATTACCTGAACTGTGTCGTACCCAAAATCTTCCTCAGCAGCAACTCTGACATCAGCTATAAAATCCTCACCCTCCTCCGCAGCTGTCAAATTCTCTAGTAACACTATACCGACAACACCGGTATTATACCCTGCCAAATGATTGCCCTTGTAACGTATATCTCGCCCCTCAAGTATGAACCCGGAACAATCCACACCAAAATGATATCCAATGTCACCCCAGTTTTTCTTCTGATGCAGCTCTTGGATTTCTTTCATCTGTAAAGCACCTGGGTTACAGATGTATCCCCGCCCCGCATGATGAATCGCGATCATTGAATAATCCCAATCTGGCTCCAAGTCGGATTTAACCTTGTTCGCAGCCCAATCAGACCTCTCTATTGCCGGAAAACCTGCCCCCGTTATTCGCCTGAAGATCGTTGCCCGGGTCGCGGCCCTATCGTTGACGGTAATGCGGTGCGTAACGTTGCCGACCTGAACGATTTTGGAAGTCGTGTTCGTGACGAAATCCTCAGCCATGAGCTACCTCCTTAAAATCTTCAATTACTCCAGCCGGTGCGCTGAACAGGACATGCACTGAAATATCAACCCCTTCAGCGGCAGTTATATACGCAATACCCTTGGCATCTGTACGGCCCTTTATAGTTCTGCCATTGACTGTTGCAATCTAACTCCTATTGGACAATGGCAGTCCGGTTTCGCTACTCACTACTTCGAAGACCTGCCCATATTGTTTTTGCTGAACTGGCGGCGCCCGCAACAACTCCTGCACACGCTGATCAAACACTCGCTTACGCACGGGCTTATCGAACTGCCCCCAATCGAAGGCATAGGCATTGTCTTTGACCAACAGCCATTCGCCGCTTTCAACACGTTCCAATACTTCGCTGTCGAAGTTGATCAATTCACCACGGCGCAACTGACTCAAGCCTTCGATGCTTTCGCGACGCTCAAAAGCTTGACCCAATAGGCCTGCTGCCTCATCGGGCGGGTAAGCATCGCTGAGTTCTTTCGGTAGCGGAGACAGAGCGCTTATCAATTTCAAAGCTGACTGTCTCCGCTCCATTCGTCATAACCTGACGTTCCAGCAATTTCATGCCGCCAAGTGATGGTTTCGTAGGCAAAGTGCACTCGTTCAAGCTGGGTAAAATGAGCAGTGCTAAGATCCTGGCAATGAGGAAGGAGTAAGTCGACGCCGATAATGAGGGCGTTTTTCAGTTCAATTGTGTAGAAAAGCTCCTGCCCTCCGCGGCCCGAGTAACGAAAGAATTCAATACGACAGGTTTTCAGCGGTTCTCCATTACTCAAGGCGGTATTGATAAGAGGAGATGATTTATCGAGGGTTTTGGTGATGATTACCGGTTTGTGCATTCTTTGCCCGGTTTGCACGCCGCCGGGTACAGTGATTGCGTGGCTAATCTGCTGGACCAGAATCTGATCCTCATGGCCCTGCTGCCATGTGTTTCCTACCGAAGCTTTGCTCAGCGCCCCTTTGGTTAGAAGACCTTGCTGTGTTCCTTCAATAGTCATATAGGCGGGGGTAGGCATCGCAAACACTCCTTTGCAGTCAGTATTGCGCACCCTACCAGCCCACTCCCACCCTCAGATCACCCGCCAAAAAAATCAGAAATGCCTGACACGCCTGCAGCGTGAATTCCCGCATATGCCTGCAAGGATGCCCACACAAATCTACGAGACCTCGGTCGTGGCACGTATCGCGCATAGAAGAAGGAGGTGCCGCTGCCCGACTCGCAAATACTTGCCAATTAATTGACTTATGGCACGCTTGTGCCTGGCAGAGGTGCTAGCATAGCGCCAGCATTCGTCCTCAGTGAACATTCACTACGTAGTCAGCCCATGACCGAGTTGGAAGATCCAAGCCGAGACCGGCTCAAGCATCACTTCGCTCAACGAGTCATTCATCAGGCGCGTCAGATCCTTGAGGCTTGGCAACGGCTGCAACAAAGTGAATGGTCCGCCGATGACCTGGCCGAGCTCAAGGTTGCCAACGAGCGGCTGATGCGTTTTGCCGAGCGTTTCGAGCAGGTTGAGCATGTGGAACTGGCGCGGGCGATCAGCCTTACGCTGGATGGGGTCGCAGCCAATCGGGGTCGGTTGAGCAGCGACCTGATTACTGACCTCAATCGCGTCATGCAGCGTTTGTCGCGCACCGGGCTGCGGCATGGCGATCGTTTCGAGCAAACCTCGCTGCCGCCATTGCGCAAGCCAATCTACATTGCGTTGCAGGATTTCGAGCGGGCCGAGCGGCTGGCCAAGCAGCTGGAGTTTTTCGGGCTGTTCGCGCAGCCGCTGGGTGACTTGAGCACTTTTCATGAAGCCATGGCTGAGCGCCATCCGGCGGCGATCGTCATTGATGTGGATTTCGGTGGCCCCGGCGATGGTTTGAAGCTGGCTGCGCAGGTTCAGGAAGGGCTTGAGCAAAAACTGCCGCTGTTGTTCTTCAGCCACCAGGAAACGGATACGCCGACGCGCCTTGCCGCCGTGCGTGCCGGGGGCGAGGAGTTTCTCACCGGTACGCTGGAAGCCTCGAGCCTGCTGGAGAAAATCGAGATACTGACCTGCGTCGCGCAGTACGAGCCTTATAAAGTGCTGATCATCGACGACTCCCGCGCCCAGGCCACGCACACCGAACGCTTGCTCAACAGCGCCGGGATCGTGACTCGCACGCTGCTGGACCCGATCCAGGCGATGGCGGAACTGGCGGATTTCCAGCCTGACCTGATCATTCTCGACATGTACATGCCCGGCTGTACCGGCGTGGAATTGGCCAAGGTCATTCGCCACAACGACCGCTATGTCAGTGTGCCGATCATTTATCTCTCGGCCGAGGATGATCTGGACAAGCAGCTCGACGCCATGAGCGAAGGCGGCGATGATTTTTTGACCAAGCCGATCAAGCCACGTCACCTGATCACCACGGTGCGCAATCGTGCGGCCAGGGCGCGCAATCTCAAGGCGCGCATGGTTCGCGACAGCCTGACCGGGCTGTATAACCACACGCATATTCTGCAATTGCTTGAAGACTGCAGCTTCCGCGCTCGACGGGAAAACCAGCAGCTGTGCTTCGCGATGCTCGATATCGATCACTTCAAGAAGGTCAATGACAGCCACGGCCATCCCATGGGCGACCGGGTGATCAAGAGTCTGGCGCTGTTCCTCAAGCAACGGCTGCGCAAGACGGACTATATCGGGCGCTATGGCGGCGAAGAGTTTGCCATTGTGATGCCCGACACCAGCATCCAGAACGCCCACAAAGTGCTCGACGAAATCCGCCGCCGCTTTGCGGAGATACATTACCCGGCGCAACCGGCGGATCTGTCTTGCACCTTCAGCGCGGGTGTCGTGGCGTTGCGTGACACCGACGACAGCCTGATGCTCGCCTCCCGCGCCGACGAAGCGCTGTACCGCGCCAAGGATGCCGGACGCAATCATGTCAACTCCGAGCATGACGAGCCGTTTCTGGTGAGTTCCAACGAGCAGGCTTGAGGCCTGGAGTGAAAGGCGATCTTCCTTCGCAGGAGCCAACTTGTTGGCGAAGCGATGTGTGACGAGACGTCTCACCAACAAGTTGGCTCCTACAGTTCGTTGCCCTACTCCGCTATCATGCGCGGACTTTTGCGACCCGAGACCGCCATGCGCCGCCTGTTATGCCTGCTGTTGTTGATCCTCGCCCTGCCCGCCTTCGGCGCCGGGTTGCTGGACAGTCGCCCGAACTCGGTTCTGGGTGGTACGACGCTGGATAACAGCAAGGATTTCCTGCCGGTCCGTCAGGCGTTTCAGCTGAACCTGATTGAAACCACGCCCGATTCGATCAAGCTGCGGTTTGTCGCCACCGAAGGCTATTACCTGTATCGCCACCGTTTCCAGTTCCGCACCGAGCCCGCCGATATTGGCCTGGGTGCCGCGCAACTGCCGGCTGGCGAGCAGAAACATGACGAGTATTTTGGCGACGTTGAGGTCTATCACGGCATTCTCGACGTCGATTTGCCGCGCAAACCCGGCGACAACCGCCCTTTCACCTTGCTGGTTACCTATCAAGGTTGCGCCGACAAGGGTCTGTGTTATCCGCCGGAAACCGAGCGGCTGAGCATTGGCGATATTGCCGCCAGTCCCGCTGCCGTTGCCCCCGCAACCCCTGTCAAAGCCGCGTGGAGCTGGAAAGAGCTGGCGCTGTTTTTCCTCGCGGGCATTGGTCTGACGTTTACGCCGTGCGTGCTGCCGATGTTGCCGATTTTGTCCGGCGTGGTGTTGCGCGGGCAGATTGGCGGGTTGCGCGGTTTCAGTCTGTCGCTGGCTTACGTGCTGCCCATGGCGCTCTGTTTTGCCGCGCTCGGCGCGTTGATGGGCGTGTTCGGCGCCGGGCTCAATCTTCAGGCGCGGCTGCAATCGGCGTGGGTGCTGGTGCCGTTTTCGTTGTTCTTCGTGGTCTTTGCGATTGCCATGTTCGGCTTCTTCGAGTTGCGCTTGCCGCAGGCGATCAGCACGCGGCTGGATCGCATCGCGGGCCGCACCGAAGGCGGTTCGTTGTGGGGCGCGGCGGTGTTGGGCGTGGTTTCCAGCTTGCTGGTCTCGCCTTGCGTGTCGGCCCCGCTGGCCGGAGCGCTGCTGTACATCAGTGCCAGCGGCGATGCGCTCGGCGGTGCCTTGAAGTTGTTTGCCCTGGGCCTGGGCATGGGCGCCCCGCTGCTGCTGATCGCCACTGGCGGCGCGACCTGGCTGCCGAAGAGCGGGCCGTGGCTGGTGCTGGTCAAGAACGCCATTGGTGTCTTGCTGCTGGCATTGGCAATTGCCTTGCTCAGCCGCGTCCTGCCCGGTGAAATCACCCTGTTGTTGACCGGCTTGCTGGCCGCCGGAGTCGCGTTGTTTCTGGGTGCGCTGCAATTCACCGAGAAAACCACCCGCCAGCGTTTGGGCCAACTGCTCGGCCTGTTTTTGCTGGTCTATGCTCTGGCCTGCTGGTTCGGCGCGTGGAGTGGGCAAACCGATCCGACCCGTCCGCTGGGCCGCACGTCAGCCACGCAGATCAACGCCAGCGGCGTCGCGACTGGCGCCGAATGGCAGACGATCACGACGGCAGCCGAACTGGATCGCGCCTTGAGCGCAGCGAAAAACGCCGGTCAGCCGTTGCTGCTCGACTGGTACGCCGACTGGTGCATCAGTTGCAAGGTGATCGAACACGAAGTCCTGCCTGATCCGAGCGTCGTCAGCCAGCTCAAGGGTTATCGGCTGATCCGTTTCGACATGACCGACAGCAATGCCGAACAACGCGCGCTGCTTGATCGCTACAAGCTGTTCGGTCCGCCCGCGCTGTTGATCTTCGGCAAAAATGGCGAAGAACGCTCCGATGTGCGAGTCGTCGGCGAAATCGACGCAAACGGCCTTGCAGAGCGGCTGATTAGAGCAAATGACCAAATTTAGCGTCTGAGTCACAAACTTTTCGCGAATGTCGGTCATCGTGCTGGCTATTGCAGTTAACTGGACAGTCCAATGCGCTTTCCGGCATAGTCGCCGGGCATTAGTGCTCGCAACCATAACAAGGAACACAAGATGGCTACTTTCCTGGTCCTGCATGGCCCCAACCTGAACCTGCTTGGCACCCGCGAACCCGGGATCTACGGCGCGATTACGTTGGCCCAGATCAATCAGAACCTGGAACAGCAGGCCCGTGACGCCGGCCACCATCTGATGTACCTGCAAAGCAATGCCGAGTATGAATTGATCGATCGCATTCACGCTGCGCGCGATGAAGGCGTGGATTTCATTTTGATCAATCCGGCGGCTTTTACCCACACCAGCGTGGCAATACGTGACGCGCTGCTGGGAGTGAGCATCCCATTCATCGAAGTGCATCTGTCAAACGTGCACAAGCGCGAACCTTTCCGCCATCACTCCTATTTTTCAGATGTTGCTGTAGGCGTGATCTGCGGCCTTGGCGCCAGCGGTTACCGACTGGCCCTGGAGGCCGCCCTGGAACAAGTGGCCATCAGTTCGAAATCATGACCGCCCAGCCAGAGGCTGCGCTGCACGATTCGAACCGCTAACAACTTTTACCCCTGACCGACCCTTGGGAGTTGATGATTAATGGATATCCGTAAAGTCAAGAAACTGATCGAACTGCTGGAAGAGTCTGGCATCGACGAACTGGAAATCCGTGAAGGCGAAGAATCCGTACGGATCAGCCGTCACAGCAAGACTCCGGCCCAGCAGTATTACGCTCCTGCTCCAATGCCTGCTCCAGCCGCAGCGCCTGTTGCTGCTCCGGTTGCAGCCGCAGAAGCGCCTTCAGCGCCTAAGCTCAACGGTACCGTGGTCAAGTCGCCAATGGTCGGTACGTTCTACCGTACTCCTGCGCCGACTTCGCCAGCATTCGTGGAAGTGGGTCAGACGGTCAAGAAAGGCGACACCATCTGCATCGTCGAAGCAATGAAAATGATGAATCACATCGAAGCTGAAGTCAGCGGTGTGATCGAATCAATCCTGGTAGAAAACGGTCAGCCGGTTGAGTATGACCAGCCGCTGTTCACCATCGTTTGAACCGGGGAGAGTCTGCGATGCTGGAAAAAGTCCTGATCGCCAACCGCGGCGAAATTGCCTTGCGCATTCTGCGTGCCTGTAAAGAACTGGGCATCAAGACTGTCGCGGTTCACTCCACGGCAGACCGCGAGTTAATGCACCTGGGCCTGGCGGACGAAACTGTCTGCATCGGTCCGGCGCCCGCCAATCTTTCTTACCTGAACATCCCGGCCATCATCTCGGCTGCCGAACTCACCGGCGCCACGGCGATTCACCCGGGCTACGGCTTCCTTGCGGAAAACGCCGATTTCGCTGAACAAGTGGAAAAGTCAGGTTTCGCCTTCATCGGCCCGAGAGCCGAAACCATTCGCCTGATGGGCGACAAGGTTTCTGCCAAGGACGCCATGAAGCGCGCCAATGTGCCAACGGTTCCTGGCTCTGACGGCCCGCTGCCGGAAGACGAAGAAATCGCTCTGCGCATCGGCCGCGAAGTCGGTTATCCGGTGATCATCAAGGCCGCTGGCGGCGGCGGTGGTCGCGGCATGCGCGTGGTGCACAAGGAAGAAGACCTGATCGAAGCAGCCAAGCAGACCCGCGCTGAAGCGGCTGCCTGGTTCAGCAACCCGATGGTCTACCTGGAAAAATACCTGACCAACCCGCGTCACGTGGAAGTCCAGGTGATTTCCGACGGTCAGGGCCAGGCGATTCACCTGGGCGACCGTGACTGCTCGCTGCAGCGTCGTCACCAGAAGGTTCTGGAAGAAGCGCCGGCACCGTTCATCGATGAAGAAGCCCGCAAGGCTGTGTTCGCCAGTTGCGTCAAGGCGTGCATCGACATCGGTTACCGCGGTGCAGGTACGTTCGAGTTCCTGTACGAGAACGGCAGCTTCTACTTCATCGAGATGAACACTCGCGTGCAGGTAGAGCACCCGGTTTCGGAAATGGTCACCGGTATCGACATCGTCAAGGAGATGCTCAGCATCGCCGCCGGCAACAAACTATCGTTCACCCAGGATGACGTCGTTATCCACGGGCACGCGCTGGAATGCCGGATCAACGCTGAAGATCCGAAAACCTTTATTCCGAGCCCAGGCCTGGTCAAGCACTTCCACGCGCCGGGCGGTAATGGCGTGCGAGTCGACTCGCATCTGTACAGCGGCTACAAGGTCCCTTCCAACTACGACTCGTTGATCGGCAAGCTGATCACCTGGGGCGCGACCCGCGACGAAGCCATGGCTCGCATGCGCAATGCCCTGGACGAAATCGTGGTCGACGGAATCAAGACCAACATCCCGCTGCACCGCGACCTGACTCGTGATGAAGGCTTCTGCGAAGGCGGCGTCAACATTCACTACCTGGAACACAAGCTGGCCAATCAATAAGCCTCCTTGCTCCGGATCAACAAAGCCGCTTTCACAGCGGCTTTGTTGTTTGTGACGCATCACAGTAAACTTGCGCGTTTCCTGCTGCACTGAACCGCAGATCATTTTTCATTCGAAGGTAACCCGCCATGCCTTGGCTGCAAGTCCGTCTCGCCATCAGCCCAGAACAAGCCGAAACCTACGAAGACGCCCTTCTTGAAGTCGGCGCCGTGTCCGTGACGTTCATGGACGCCGAAGATCAGCCGATCTTCGAGCCGGAACTCAACACCACGCCGCTGTGGTCACACACGCACCTGCTCGCCCTGTTCGAAGCCGACACCGATGCCAACCATGTCCTGGCGCACCTGAAACTGCTCACTGGTGCAGAGCTGCCGGAACACATGAGCGAAGTTATCGAGGATCAGGACTGGGAACGCAGCTGGATGGACAATTTCCAGCCAATGCGTTTCGGTCAGCGCCTGTGGATCGTCCCGAGCTGGCATGCCGCGCCGGAACCTGACGCGGTGAACCTGCTGCTCGACCCGGGCCTGGCGTTCGGCACCGGCACGCACCCGACCACCGCGCTCTGCCTGGAATGGCTGGACGGTCAGGACCTGCAAGACTGCAACCTGCTGGACTTCGGTTGCGGCTCGGGCATCCTGGCCATTGCCGCCCTGCTGCTGGGCGCCAAACAGGCGGTCGGCACTGACATCGACGTCCAGGCGCTGGAAGCTTCGCGGGACAACGCTGGCCGTAACCACATCGAGGCCGAACGTTTCCCGTTGTACCTGCCGGAAGACTTGCCGCAGGAACCGGCCGATGTGCTGGTCGCCAATATTCTCGCCGGGCCGCTGGTCGCATTGGCACCTCAGCTGGCAACCCTGGTCAAACCGGGTGGCCGTCTGGCGCTGTCCGGCATCCTGGCCGAGCAAGGCGAAGAAGTTGCCGCCGCTTACGCCTCTACGTTTGATCTCGATCCGATTGCTAACCGTGATGGCTGGGTACGCATCACTGGCCGTCGCCGTTAACCGCCGCTTGAACCGGACAGTCGCATGACCGACAGCTTCGTCACCCAGTGCCCGCACTGCCAGACCAGTTTCCGAGTGAGCCACGCCCAACTGAGCGTGGCGCGCGGCGTGGTTCGTTGCGGTGCCTGCCTGCAGGTTTTCAATGCCGCCAAACAGCTGCTGGAGCAGCGCGGCGATAGCTCGGCTGGCGAGGCAGCCAAACCGCCTGCGCCAACGTTTGAGCCTGCGCCTGCGATCGTTGCGTCGCCAGCCGTGCAAGCCCCGCCGGCGCTCGTGGCTGTCGAACCTTTGCCTGAGCCTGCACCCGTTCCTGAATCGGTGGAAATCGTCCCGACGCCCCGAGCCTGGAAAGCCAACGCTCTGGACCTGGACGACATGGACCTGGACGAAGAGCTGGCGCGTCTTGAGCAGCGGGAAATTCAGCTGCCGGAAACCTTCGGTCGCGAAAGAAACCGCGCCGATGGCGATGCCAACCTGTCTGCCCATCGCGACAATGCCCACAGCGAAGAAGACGACGAATGGGTCACCAGCCTGCGCAATGACGACGTCAGTCAGCTACCGGAATTGCACGCCGAAGTCATACCCGAGCCTCAGCAATCACTGGAACTCGAACCTGAGTCCGAGCAAGAGCAGCAGGATTCCGGCAATGGCCGAACCGAACCTTCGCTGTCCTTGCACCCCGACGGACTTGGCGACGAGGAGCCCATGGCCCCTCTGCAGAGCCAGCGCAAGGCGCCGGGCAGCGAGAAAACCGAACGCTGGTCGGCGCTTGACGATGACGACCATGAACAAGACCACGAACCGCAACCAGAACCCGAAGTTCGCGGCCGACGCAATCGCAGCGAGCCTGCGATGCGCGACAAGACGCTGGTCGACCTGACTGACGAACCGCTGCAACTGGAATGGCAGCGACCCAAGTCTCACTGGGGACGACGCCTGATCTGGACACTGCTGGCGGTATTGGCCCTGGCCGGGCTGGCAGGCCAATACATCTGGTATCACTTTGACGAGCTGGCCCGCCAGGATCAGTACCGCCCGTGGTTTCAGCTGATCTGCCCGCAAATCGATTGCAAGGTTCCGTCCAAGGTCGATATCAAACTGCTCAAGAGCAGCAATCTGGTGGTGCGCAGTCATCCGGAATTCAAAGGTGCATTGGTCGTCGACGCGATCATCTATAACCGTGCGTCGTTTTCCCAACCGTTCCCGCTGCTGGAGCTGCGCTTTGCCGATACCAGTGGTCAGCTGATTGCCAGTCGTCGCTTCAAACCGGCGGAATACCTGAGCGGCGAGATGGCCGGCAAGGAAGAAATGCCACCGCAGACGCCGATTCACATCGCGCTGGACATTCTCGATCCCGGCGCCAAAGCCGTGAATTACAGCCTGAGTTTCCGCTCTCCGGAATGAAAGCCGCGCGCCGTCTGGCTCGCCGACATTTATAGACCTGGCGTATCGATTTCGATGCACTCATTGGCAGCCGCCGTTGAGGTATTTCAGAACCCGGACAAGAAGCACAAACGTTTCGCGATAAAAAATAACTGTTCAGATTTTATCCAATTCAGCCTTTATCCAGTCATCGAGAGCGGGTATCATGCCAACCCTTTTTCCTACTCTGGATTCGGTCTGAAAAGCGCTTGAGCACTTGGAAGACCGGTCCGGGCAGACCGTGAACATCGAGCAGTCATCACGGCCTGCGATGATTCGGCCCCCACAACAGGCACACCTATGTCGGCGGTACGCATCGGTCCGTATACATTGCACAATGGCTTGATTCTCGCCCCTATGGCGGGCGTCACCGACCAGCCCTTTCGTCAGCTCTGCCGCCAACTCGGCGCGGGCCTGGTGGTTTCGGAAATGGTCACCAGTGACATGAGCCTGTGGAACAGCCGCAAGTCGCGGCTGCGCATGATCCACGAAGGTGATCCCGAGCCGCGCTCGGTACAGATCGCCGGTGGTGACCCGCAAATGCTTGCCGACGCCGCGCGCGCCAACGTTGAACTGGGCGCGCAGATCATCGACATCAACATGGGATGTCCGGCGAAAAAAGTGTGTAACAAGGCGGCGGGTTCTGCGCTGTTGAAGGACGAGCAACTGGTGAACGAGATCCTGCAGGCAGTGGTTGCTGCAGTCGATGTGCCGGTTACCTTGAAGATACGCACCGGCTGGGACCGGGCGAACAAGAATGGCCTGACGATTGCGAAAATCGCCGAACAGGCCGGGATCCAGGCATTGGCCGTCCATGGACGCACCCGTGCCGACCTTTACACCGGTGAAGCCGAATACGACACCATCGCTGAAATCAAGCAGGCGATGTCGATTCCGGTATTTGCCAATGGCGACATCGATTCACCCCAGAAAGCCCGGCACGTCTTGCACGCGACCGGCGCCGACGGATTGTTGATTGGCCGGGCCGCCCAAGGGCGTCCCTGGATTTTTCGCGAAATAGAACACTACCTGCGAACCGGCGAGACATTGCCGACTCTGCAATTAAGTGAAGTGGAACGCATTCTGCTTGAGCATTTGGCAGCGCTTCACGTTTTCTATGGCGATGTGCTTGGCGTGCGAATTGCGCGCAAGCATGTCGGCTGGTATCTCGCAACCTTGCCGGGCGCCAGGGAGTTTCGCGCCCACTTCAATCGTTTGCAGGATACAGAAGCACAGTGCGCCAACGTCCGCGAGTTTTTCAGCGAACGCTACGAAAGCCCGGATGCAGGGAAAGAAGAAGAGGTGGCCGCATGACGATGATGACCGAGACTTTAGTGAGTGGAACAACACCCGTGAGCGACAACGTCAATTTGAAACAGCACCTCAACACGCCGAGCGAAGAGGGTCAGACCCTGCGCGGCAGTGTCGAGAAGGCGCTGCACAATTATTTCGCCCACCTCGAAGGCGCTCCCGTCACTGACGTCTACAACCTGGTGTTGTCGGAAGTCGAGGCGCCGCTGCTCGAAAGCGTGATGAATTACGTCAAGGGCAACCAGACCAAAGCGTCCGAGCTGCTGGGCCTGAACCGCGGCACCTTGCGCAAGAAACTCAAGCAGTACGATCTGCTTTAAGCATTCAAGACAAAAAGGCGACGCGCTTCGGTGCTGTCGCCTTTTTTGCTGACCACTTTCGCTTTTGATGGAAATTGAGATGACCGACCAGACCACACGCCTGCCGATCCGCCGCGCCTTGATCAGTGTTTCCGACAAGACGGGAATCCTTGAATTTGCCCGCGAGCTGGAAGCCCTTGGCGTTGAGATCCTTTCCACTGGCGGCACCTTCAAGCTCTTGAAGGACAATGGCGTCGCAGCGGTAGAAGTTGCCGACTACACCGGTTTTGCGGAAATGATGGACGGTCGGGTCAAGACCCTGCACCCGAAAATCCACGGCGGCATCCTCGGTCGTCGCGGCATCGACGACGCGATCATGAACGAGCACGGCATCAAGCCGATCGATCTGGTTGCGGTCAATCTCTACCCGTTCCAGGCCACTGTCGCCAAGCCAGGCTGCGACCTGCCGACCGCCATCGAAAACATCGATATCGGCGGCCCGACCATGGTCCGTTCTGCGGCGAAAAACCATAAAGACGTGGCCATCGTGGTTAACGCCAGCGATTACAGCCAGGTGCTGGAAAGCCTCAAGGCCGGCGGCCTGACGTACGCCCAGCGTTTCGACCTGATGCTCAAGGCATTCGAACACACCGCTGCCTACGACGGAATGATCGCCAACTATCTGGGCAGCATCGACCAGACCGCTGAAACCCTGAGCACAGAAGGCCGCAGCGGCTTCCCGCGCACCTTCAACAGCCAGTTCATCAAGGCGCAGGAAATGCGCTACGGCGAGAACCCGCACCAAAGTGCCGCGTTCTACGTCGAAGCCAATCCGGCCGAAGTGGGCATCGCCACTGCGACCCAGCTGCAAGGCAAGGAATTGTCATTCAACAACGTGGCCGATACCGACGCCGCGCTGGAATGCGTGAAAAGCTTCGTCAAGCCAGCCTGCGTCATCGTCAAACACGCCAACCCGTGCGGCGTTGCGGTTTGCCCGGACGCTGAAGGCGGCATCCGTCAGGCCTACGAACTGGCTTACGCCACGGACACCGAATCCGCATTCGGCGGCATCATCGCGTTCAACCGCGAGCTGGACGCTGCAACCGCCAAGGCCATCGTCGAGCGTCAGTTCGTCGAAGTGATCATCGCCCCAAGCGTCAGCGCCGAAGCCCAGGCCATCGTCGCCACCAAGGCCAATGTGCGCCTGCTGACCACCGGCCAATGGGCTGCCGAACGTGCAGCTGCCTGGGACTATAAGCGTGTCAACGGCGGCCTGCTGGTGCAGAGCCGTGATATCGGCATGATCGGTGCCGATGACCTGAAAATCGTCACCCAGCGCGCCCCGACCGAACAGGAAGTCCACGACCTGATCTTCGCCTGGAAAGTGGCGAAATACGTCAAGTCCAACGCCATTGTCTACGCACGCAATCGCCAGACCATCGGCGTCGGTGCTGGCCAGATGAGCCGCGTCAACTCGGCACGCATTGCCGCGATCAAGGCGGAACACGCCGGTCTGCAGGTCCAGGGTGCCGTAATGGCCTCGGACGCATTCTTCCCGTTCCGCGACGGCATCGACAACGCAGCCAAGGTCGGCATCACTGCGGTGATCCAGCCAGGCGGCTCGATGCGCGACAACGAAGTGATTGCAGCAGCTGATGAAGCGGGCATTGCGATGGTGTTCACCGGGATGCGCCATTTCCGCCATTGATCAATGGCCCCCGTGGGATGCGAGCTTGCTCGCGAAGAGGCCGGTACAGTCGACGCATGATTAAACGCCGACACATCGCCTTCGCGAGCAAGCTCGCTCCCACACAGTCAGCACAAGAACCGGTTGGCAGATCCCCTCTACAAAATTAGCGTCATCGAGGTTTTTGAAATGAATGTTTTGATTATCGGCAGCGGCGGACGTGAACACGCCCTGGCCTGGAAAGTTGCCCAGGACCCGCGCGTCGTGAAGGTTTTTGTTGCCCCCGGCAATGCTGGCACCGCCATTGAAGCCAAGTGCGAAAACGTTGCCATCGACGTGCTCGCTCTTGAGCAACTGGCAGATTTCGCAGAAAAGAATGTTTCGCTGACCATCGTTGGCCCGGAAGTGCCGCTGGTCGCAGGTGTTGTGGATCTGTTCCGCAGCCGTGGCCTGGATTGCTTCGGTCCAACTGCTGGCGCTGCCCAGCTGGAAGGCTCGAAAGCGTTCACCAAGGATTTCCTGGCTCGCCACAAGATCCCGACTGCCGATTATCAGAACTTCACTGAAGTCGAGCCCGCGCTGGCTTACCTTCGTGAAAAGGGCGCGCCAATCGTCATCAAGGCCGACGGCCTGGCTGCGGGCAAAGGCGTAATTGTCGCCATGACCCTGGTCGAAGCTGAAGACGCGGTACGTGACATGCTCGCCGGCAACGCCTTTGGTGAAGCGGGTTCGCGCGTGGTCATCGAAGAGTTTCTCGATGGCGAAGAAGCCAGTTTCATTGTCATGGTCGACGGCAAGAATGTCCTGCCGATGGCCACCAGCCAGGATCACAAGCGCGTCGGCGACGGCGACAGCGGCCCGAATACTGGCGGCATGGGTGCTTACTCCCCGGCCCCGGTGGTGACCGCCGAGGTGCATCAGCGCGTGATGGACCTGGTCATATGGCCGACCGTCCGAGGCATGGCGGACGAAGGTAATATTTACACCGGCTTCCTCTATGCTGGTCTGATGATCGACAAAGCTGGCAATCCGAAGGTTATCGAGTTCAACTGCCGCTTTGGCGATCCGGAAACCCAACCCGTGATGCTGCGCTTGCAGTCCAGCCTCGTGTTGCTGGTCGAGGCGGCATTGGCGCAGGCACTGGATAAAGTCGAAGCGCAATGGGACCCTCGCCCAAGCCTGGGCATTGTCCTGGCCGCTGGCGGTTACCCTGGCGATTACGCCAAGGGCGCAGCGATCAAGGGTCTGGACGACGCAGCGCAACTGTCGGGTAAGGTGTTTCATGCCGGAACGGCGTTGCACAAGGGTGAAGTAGTCACCAGCGGTGGCCGCGTGTTGTGCGCCACGGCGATGGGCGACACTGTTGGGCAAGCGCAGCAACAGGCGTATGCGCTGGCAGCAAAAATTGATTGGGAAGGTTGTTTCTATCGCAGTGACATTGGCTATCGCGCCATTGCACGCGAGCGCGGTGAAGAGCTGGAATAAGGCCGTCAGGCCACCAGAACCGGGCGTCATTCTGCGGGGCGAGACAGATGACTCGCCCCGTAATTCGTCCGAAGGTTCGAGTTCTTCTGGTTATTTCAGCACCGCGCAGGGTTATCTGGCATTCATCTACGAAGGGATTTCGCCGTGCGCTGGCTCAGGATTGCCAAAAGATTAACCGTCGGGGTGCTGACCCTGCTCTTCATGCTCACTGCGCAAGCCGAGCAGAGTGCGGGCTGGTCAACCTTGCTCGACAGCCAGGCAGATCTGCAATTGAGCGATATTCGCTCGGCACGCTTCGAAAACGCGTTCAGCCCCATCGATCTGTCGCACATCACCGCCGCGGATCGAAACAGTGCGCTCTGGCTGCACTATCGTCTGCAACCCAATAGACACGAGCAACTGCTGCGCATCTTCGCACCGGATCTGGCCAACCTGGACATGTATGTCCTGAACGGCGAGCAAATAGTCGACCATTCGCGCACCGGCAATAACGTTCCACGTCAAAACCAGCTGTTGCACTCTCGAGACTTCATGTTGCCGTTACCTCAGAGTGACGTGCCCCTGGATATTTACCTGCGCCTGGTTTCGACCCAGCAACTGCGCCCCAACATTACGCTGCAACCCGCAATCGAAAGTGCCGCCGACGAACGCGAACCTTTTCTGTTCGGGATTATGTTCGGTTCGCTGGCGATGCTGATTCTGCAAAATCTGACCCGCTACGGCCACACGCGATCCCCCAGCAATCTTTGGCTGGCAGCCTGCGAAGCGCTGCTGGCATTGAGTGCGATTCTGCTGCTCAACCTGCTGACGCCCTGGCTCAATACCTGGCATATCCCCCAGACACCCAGCGCGCACCTGACCCTGTTGCTCGCGGCCGTGACCGGCCTGATGTACACCTATTGTTTCTTCTACCACCGCAAAGTTGTGAAGCTGGACCGCTGGTTGCTGGGCAGCCTGCTGGTCATTGCCCTGGGCGGCTTGCTGATCCTGTTTGTCGACACCTTGCCGCTCAATCTGCTGACCTTCGGCCTGGTCAGTCTGGCGACCCTGAGCATCCTGTTTGTCTCGGCGTATAACTGGCAGAAAGGCTACCGGCCGGCGCGGTTGTTCATGGTTTCAATGATTGCGTTCAATATTGGCTGCCTGATCATTCTGCCAGCGTTGCTGTGGCTGACGGTGATTTCCCCGCAATGGCTGATTTTGACTCTGCTCGGCGTGTTCTGCGTGAGCGGTTTGCTCATGAGCATCGCGCTCAGCGAGCGTCATCGCAGCATCACCGAAGACAGATTCAGCATCAGTCGCGACCAGGCCGCCAGTACGGCTGAAATCAATGCCAAGGCGGAGTTCCTGGCCAAGATCAGTCACGAAATCCGTACACCCATGAACGGCGTGCTGGGCATGACCGAATTGCTGCTGGGCACGCCGCTGTCGGTCAAACAACGTGATTACGTGCAGACCGTGCACAGCGCTGGCAACGAACTCCTTACGCTGATCAACGAGATTCTGGACATCACCAAGCTGGAGTCCGGCCAGATAGAGCTGGACGACGTGCAGTTCGATCTCAGTGCGTTGATCGAAGACTGCATGGATATTTTCCGGGCCAAGGCCGAACAACAGAATGTCGAACTGATCAGCCTGATCCAGCCGCAAGTCCCCAGAGTCATCAGTGGCGACCCGACCCGCCTGCGGCAGACCGTCTTGAGCCTGCTGGAAAACGCCCTGAAGAAAACCGACGAAGGCGAAATCCTTGTGGTGGTCGCTCTCGACTCCCGCGCCGGCAAGCCGCGCCTGCGTATCGCCGTACAGGACAGCGGCGAACCACTGGCGCCGAGCGAGCGCGACGCCCTGCTGCATGCGGAACTGCACAGCAAGAACTTCCTCGCCGCGAGCAAGCTTGGCGGTCACCTGGGATTGGTGATTGCCCGGCAGTTGATCCTGCTGATGGACGGCGAGTTCGGCATCCAGTCCGGCAGCAGTCAGGGCAGCACGTTATGGCTGAGCCTGCCACTGGACGCTGATCGTCTGGAGCAACCGCCGCTGGACATGGACAGCCCGCTCAAAGGTGCGCGCGTGCTGGTGGTTGACGACAACGACACCTGCCGCAAGGTGTTGGTCCAGCAATGCACCGCCTGGGGCTTGAACGTCAGCGCCGTACCCTCGGGCAAGGAAGCGTTGGCGCTGCTGCGCACCAAGGCGCACTTGCGCGATTACTTCGATGTGGTCCTGCTCGACCAGAATATGCCCGGCATGACCGGCATGCAGCTGGCCGCCAAGATCAAGGAAGACCCAAGCCTGAACCACGACATTTTGCTGATCATGCTCACCGGCATCAGCAACGCGCCGAGCAAGATCATCGCGCGCAACGCCGGGGTCAAGCGCATCCTTGCCAAACCCGTGGCCGGCTACACCTTGAAGACCACACTGGCGGACGAACTCACCCAGCGCAACAAAGGCGCCAGCCCGCAGACCATTACGCCGGTACTCAATACTCCGATCAACGTGCCCAGTGACTTCCGTATTCTGGTGGCCGAAGACAACAGCATCTCGACCAAAGTGATTCGTGGCATGCTCGGCAAGCTCAATCTGCATCCAGATACGGCCAGCAACGGCGAACAAGCCTTACGGGCGATGAAAGCCCAGCGTTACGATCTGGTCCTGATGGACTGCGAAATGCCAATCCTCGATGGTTTCTCTGCCACTGAACAGCTGCGCGCCTGGGAAGTCGGCAATCAGCGTGTACGCACCCCCGTAGTCGCACTGACCGCGCACATCCTGACCGAACACAAGGACCGCGCGCGTCAGGCTGGCATGGACGGCCACATGGCCAAACCCGTCGAGCTGTCACAACTGCGCGAACTGGTGGAATTCTGGGTTGCCCAGCGTGCAAAGACGCATGCATTGACGTCCGACAGCGACCTTTATCAGCAAAACTGACAATCCACAGCAAGGCAGCGCTTGCCGCCTGATAGACTCCCCTCGTCCTTATTCTGCTGCCGCGAGCCCAAGCCATGCTCCACGTGTTGTTCAGCGTTTACCTGAAGATGCTGGTGCTCTATAGCCCGTTCTTCGTCCTGTCCTGCTTCATCAGCCTGACCCGCGGTCACTCACGCAAGGAGCAGCGGCGGCTGGCCTGGAAAGTGGCCTTGGCGACGCTGGTTTCCAGTGTGCTGCTGTATCTGTTCGGACGGGTGATCTTCAGTGTGTTCGGCATCACCGTCGACGCCTTTCGCATCGGCGCCGGCAGCGTGCTGTTTATCTCCGCGTTGGGCATGGCCCAAGGCAAGTCGGCCGTGCAGACCGACAATGTCCAGCAGGACATGACCATCGTGCCGCTGACCATTCCATTGACGGTCGGCCCTGGCACTATCGGCGCACTGTTGGTCATGGGCGTCAGCCAGCCGCACTGGGATGACAAACTCACCGCCATCCTCAGCATTGCCCTGGCCAGCCTGACGGTTGGCGTGGTGCTTTACCTGTCCAACCACATCGAACGCGTATTGGGCGACCAGGGTTTGCAAATTGTCAGCCGCCTCATGGGGTTGTTTGTCTGCGCGTTGGCCGCGCAGATTATCTTTACCGGAGTTCGGGGTTATCTGGTGCCGTGAACGCGCGGCCACTCAGAGCTGGATGAGCCCGATGGCTTCGGAGCCTTTGGCTCGTAATGCCTCGCGGATGCGCTCCCGGTGAGTGGCGTAATCGTTCACGTCGTAGACGAAACCGCCACCTCTGAGGGTCAAGGTCATCTCGTAGGTAAAAGGCCACGCAGGGAAAAATCCATTGGGAGGTTTTACCTTGGTGCGGGTCACCATCTGCAATCCGCAGGCGGCAATTTTTACCTGATTGAATCCGCCTTTTTCACAGGGCACAATCTGGAAGCTGTCGGATCTACCCGCGTTGAAATTGAACCAGCTGTCGAAGAACAGACGCGCATGAGCACTGTTGAACATGTCGTTCAACGCTACCTCAGCCACGTTCGCCAGCCCCGGCGGGTTTATGGTCTTGACCAGCTTCGTCGCCTCCCGCCGAAAATCGCTTTCATTGCTGACCTTTACCGGCTTTTGCGCGAGAGAGCTGCCGGGTTTAAAACTACTGTCGATCAGCACTGCCGTGTAGAGCTCGATCCACTGCTCCCACTGCTTTTCGGGATTGTAACGATCCGACGCGCTCAACTGCGCCCAGAGGAGCGCGTCCAGAATGTCCCCCCTGCTGAGTGGCGACAGTTCTGGAAAGAACGAAACCAGGTTGGAACCCCGCAACAGGGACCTCGACGAGTCGTCGCTCATGGCTCTACTCCCGCAATTTCCATGCACAGCGCTTCACGCCTGGCGCCCAGTTTATCGAGCAGGCCCTGCCGGAAGTAGCCAAAATCATGCTCATCCAGCTCTGCGCAAACTATGGCGACATGCAGGTCGCCGATGATCACGCGGGAAGAAAACAGGTCGGCAAGGGGAAGTCCGCTGACCGGGCTGGCGCTCTTGAAAGAAAACAGGACCAGATGCATGGTTGGCGTCGCGTCCATGAAACCTAATTGCAGCGCGACGTCGTAGACCTCCTTGCTTTCTTGAGTGCCGCTATCCGGATCGTTATGCGAATCAAGCTGCACCGTTTGCTTGCGCAATAACGCACTGGCTTCGTGGTTGGCATGGGTTGTCAGGTTGGTGATTGCTGTTTCTGCGGCTTCAATCAGCGACGGTGAAACCCGTTTACCAAGCATCCCTTTCAAGCGAGCCCAGATCGTTTCATCCGGATCGAGTGGGAAATTTTGCACATCGCGATAAACAATCGCGCAGCGAAAACTGGTCAGGGTATTGAAGTACCGCTGGCGCCAGTCGGCGGCTTCGCTGAAGGCTGAATGCTTGGCCGAGGCCGCCAACTGGCAGCACAAGGTGCTGATGAGAACATCCTCTTGAAACGCCGGGAGGGCTTGGATGCCAAAAAACAGCAGGCTATTGCCATTTACATAACTGGCTCGCAATCCATTGCGCATGATATCTCTCCTTTGGAAATGAAAAGTCGCGGCGAACCGCGACTCCTGGCTATCAGAATTCAATCTCGGCAATGTTCTGCCTGGCAGCGTCGGTTAGTTTTTCCCGAATCTTATCAGCGACGCTATCGAAATGACGTGAATTAAACTCCAGACGATCGCCGGCACTTTTGATACTTACCGATGAGCTGCTCCACTCCCAAAACAGGACGTTGGTCACGTTGAGCGATGTGCTGAAATCCATGGCCGCCATCACCATAACCACTTGTTTGTCTTTGGACTCGACCGCCGAACCGATGGCGAACTTCGCACCGTTATGCTTCTTGCTGGAGCTTTCGAAAATACGCAGTGGTTTTTCGTTTTTTTGAAGAACGCCTATGGCATCTTTCGCAACTTTCAACAGCAGCAAAGAGGTAGGGCCCGGCAAGGCCGCAGCGGTAATGGCCGATGCGAGAATCTCCAGACCCTCTTGTTCCATGGTGAACGTGCTCTTGCTGGCTGTGTATTTACTTAAGCCCTTTGATGAAGTCGTCCAACCGCCCCACCCCAAGAATTCTACGTACTTGTTGTACCACTCCACTCCGCCCGCCGGGACTTCCTTGTTAGCGGCCATACTGGCAAACAACATGCAGTCCTTGACGGCTTCCCTGTTTTTTTTTGCTCATGCCCGCAACGATGGAAATGATAGCGTCATTGGCAACGACAGCTTCCGGAGACTGCTCATCGATATCAGCCTTGAAGTCCATCGCCGTGCGTTTTGCAACATTGATTGGCTGGCAGTCACCCAGCTCACACATTTCAATGAAAGCACGACTTTCAGAAATACGATTTTCTAATTCATTAGCGTTCACAATAAAATCCTTTTTAATTGAGTGTCCGGACTGGACGACTTTCAAGTTAGCGCACCACCCGAAAAACGTCCACACGGCCAATAGCACCTGAATACTGCCATCACGGAAATACGCCGAATGACTTTTCTGCATGGCAATTGGCGAGTACCGCAGCATCGCAACATAGACAACTCAAGGCCGCCAGCCAGTAGATAGTTAAGTGGCCATTACCCTCCAATCCCGCCTCTTACATGAAACTGCTAAATTCTCGCTAGCTCTTAATGAAATAACAACCTCCATTACAGGACAATACCTAGACCAAAAGTAGATAAGTCCTACAGGCTTCGTCAGATACTAATCTGATTTATATTGAATCGCCCGATCTCCAGCAGGCGCGTGCGAATGCGCTCCCGATGTGCCGAGAAATCCTGCCGACGCAGTGAATAGACGCCGCCTGCCAGGCGCACTACCATTTCCCGGTCAACCCGCCAATCGCCGCCCCTGTCATCGGACGTGACAGTAGCGCTGGCATGCAGCCCACAGACCAGGAACGTGATTTCACCCTCAGCGAGGTTCTCGCAGGGCACTACCTGAAAAGTGCTGAGTGATCCAGAACCGCTGCCGTACTCAAAAAAATGCTTCGCATATTCGCTGAGCCGCGCGGCCTTGAAAGAGCGGCGGGTAAGCTCCAGCAGATTGGCAATCTGTACGGCACCTTTGAAACTGAAGCGGATATCTTCCAACTCGCTGGCGCTGTCGATGAGCATGGCCTCGTTTACAATCGGGTTGCGCAACTGACATCCGGAGTATTCCAGTTGTTTGCGGTAGTACAGCATCCAACTGATCCAGTTTTCCTCGGCCCGATAAGACTGATTGGCATATATATTGGCGTACATCATCAGATCGAGGAGATCATCACGGTCGGCAGCCGAAACTCCAGGAGCAAACGAGATCATATTATTACCCGCGACCAGCGCATTCGATTCAAGCTCATTCATCTTGAGCACTCCACGTGCATTAAAGGAGTGCTAAAACTAGCTAACTTGAATAACAACGCCTACAGGATTACAACAAACTCGGAATATCCTTACTTGTAATCAGGTCATGATCCCTAGTAGACGACTTTGCCAAAGATCATGACCCGCGAAACCGCAGAAACCTCAACCGCCCGGTTTTTCCCCATACCAACGCGGCGTATACACCCAGGTACCGCCGTCGGCACGCGGAAACACACAGGTTGTCGAAGAGCCGATCAACACCATGGTGCGCATGTCGACCTGCTCCGGAGTCAGATCGCCCAGGGTGATAATGCGCAAGGTCTGGCCCGGACGGCCGATGTCGCGACCCAGGGTTACCGGTGTTTCTGGCGTGCGGTGCTGGCGGACGATTTCCAGCGCGCGGCCCAATTGCCAGGGGCGCGAACGGGAAATCGGATTGTAGAACGCCAACGCCAGATCGGCTTGCGAGGCCAGGTCCAGACGTTTTTCGATGACGTCCCACGGCTTGAGGTTGTCGGAAAGCGACATCACGCAGAAATCATGGCCCAACGGCGCGCCTGCTTGCGCAGCGGTCGCCAGCGAGGCGGAAACCCCCGGCAGGATTTCCAGCTCGACGGTGTGCCATTGCGGGTTGCTTGATTCATGCAAGGCTTCCAGCACCGCCGAGGCCATGGCGAACACGCC
This sequence comes from Pseudomonas sp. G.S.17, assembly GCF_038096165.1. Classification (NCBI taxonomy): domain Bacteria; kingdom Pseudomonadati; phylum Pseudomonadota; class Gammaproteobacteria; order Pseudomonadales; family Pseudomonadaceae; genus Pseudomonas; species Pseudomonas viridinivis. The sequence continues at coordinate 775,654 of NZ_CP151076.1, read as the reverse complement.
GGGATCGCCCGACGACACGACCACTACGCTGCGCCCCGAAGCAGCCAGCTCAAAGGCATGGCGGGCGCGCTGCATTTCTTCGCGGTTGTCGGTGCAGTGCAGCACTTGATCGGCGCGGAACGGCCCGGCCATACGCACGTAGGTTTCATAACCGAGCACGTCATTGGCGCGGGCCAGTTCGGCCTTGACCGCTGGCACCATCAAATCGGCAGCACCAGGACCGAGGCCGATGACCGCCAGCCTGCCGCGCCCGCGACCGATCTGCTCGACATCCAGCGGCTGCGGGGCGACGACGATGGCCAGGTCTTCGCTGACGCAGATTGGCGGCAACAATTGCGGCACGGCCTGCGCTGCCATTTCGCTTGCGCTGGCCGGCGCGACGAAACGGATGGGCACCGCCAGTTCGGCAGCGGCCTGATGCAGCAGCGGGTCGGCCATTTGCGTGGCGGGCGCCAGCAGGCACGCCAGGGATTGCACGGCGATTCCGGCCTCATGCAGCGCGGCACGGACACTGGCGACCAGTTCCGGCAGTGTTGCACTCAAGGCCACTGCGACGCAGCGCGGGTAAATCAGCAGTTCATGCTCCGAAGGCGCGCGCTCGGCGCTGCCCACGTGAATCGCCAACTGCGCCTGATCGTCTTCCGGCAGTTGCGCCTTGGCCAGCCACGGCGCGGCACCTTCGATGCGTACACTTTCGCCGGAGAGCAAATCAGAGACGAAACGCTTGCCCAGCGCCAGATCGCCCAAGGCATAACCGGCGGGCGGATTGAGCAGGCAGGTGCCGAAGCGCAGTTCGCCGCTGGTGGTAATGGCCGCTGCAATACCCAAACCAGCGGCGATTTCCCGAGCCATGACGTTGACGCCGCCCAGCCCGCCCAACAGTGGCACGACGGCGCTGCCGTCTTCGGCGACGGCCAGCACAGCTGGCTCAGCGCCTTTTTCCAACAACAGCGGCGCGAGGGTGCGGATGACAATTCCTGCCGCGCACAGGGCAATGATCGGCGTGTCCTGTTGATAAATCTGACGCAAGGTGGCGCCGAATTCGCTGTAGGTTCGGTCTGCCCCCTGAACCCGATCCACGAGGCCGTAGATCACTGCGCCGGGGTAAACCTGCTGAATCCGCCGTGCCGTGGCGAGGCTGCCATTGCCGAGAATGACAATCGCCGGGGTGTTATGCGCCATCAGCCTTGCCACCTTTCGCCGGGAACAATAATCAGCGAGAAGTACGGCGAGGACATGGGTTCAACCTGATCCAGCGGCACGATTTTCTGATTGGCCATGGTGGCGCGCTCGACATACAGCGCGCGCTCGGCGAGGCCGAGTTCTTCCAGCACCAGGCGGACTTTCGGGAAGTTGCGGCCCAGCTTCATGATCACTGCGGCGTCGGCGTCGGCCAGTTTGCGCTTGAGTTCTTCATGGGACAGCACGCCGGACAGCACCGACAAACTCTGATTGCGGTACACCAATGGCGCGCCCAGCACCGAAGCGCCGCCGAGCATCGAGCACACGCCCGGAATGACCTGTGCTTCGTAACGGTCTGCCAGACGATCGTGCAGGTACATGTAGGAACCGTAGAAGAACGGGTCGCCTTCGCAGATAACGGCTACATCACGACCGGCATCCAGATGCGCGGCCACGTCGGCGCTGGAGGCGTCGTAGAAATCGCTGATCACCTGTTCGTAGGACATCGGCGCGGGCAGCGCTTCGGTGGTGACCGGATAGACCAGCGGCATCAGCGTCTGGGCGTCCTGCAAATGCCCCTCGATGATGCCGAAGGCGTTGCCTTTCTTGCCCTTGGCAACGAAGTAGGCAATTACCGGCGACTCGCGTAACAGGCGCAGTGCCTTGACGGTAATCAGTTCCGGGTCGCCGGGGCCGACGCCCAGGCCAATCAATCGACCGCGTGCCTGCATCATTCGATCTCCGTGGCCAGCGCGTTGACCGCAGCCACCGCCATGGCGCTGCCGCCGCGACGGCCCTGCATGATGACGAACGGCACGCCACGGCTGTCAGCGGCGAGCATCGCCTTGGATTCCGCCGCACCGACGAAGCCCACCGGAAAACCGAGGATCAACGCCGGTTTCGGTGCGCCCGCGTCGAGCATTTCCAGCAAATAGAACAGCGCGGTCGGCGCGTTGCCGATCACCACGACGCTGCCTTCCAGATGCGGACGCCACAATTCCAGCGCCACGGCGGAGCGGGTGTTGCCCAGCTCCAGGGCCATTTCCCGCACGCCTTCATCATGCAGCGTGCAGATGATCTGATTGTTGGCTGGCAATCGAGTGCGGGTGATGCCTTCGGAGACCATGCGCGCGTCGCACAGGATCGGCGCCCCCGCCGCCAACGCATCGCGCCCGGCCTTGCCCGCTCCGGGCGAAAAGCGCAGGTCTTCGATGACCTCGACCATGCCGCAGGCGTGAATCACGCGTACGGCGAGTTTTTCCAGATCCGCCGGGATCGTGTCCAGGCGCGCTTCCGCACGGATGATCGAGAAGGAATTGCGATAAATCTCCTGCCCGTCGCGGATGTAATCAATCATGGGTGCTGCTCCGTGAGTCGGCGGTCAACAACGCGCCGGCTGCTTCAATAGTGAGGTCACGCGCCTGCAGAACACCGAAACCGGATTGTTCTGCATCGCGAAAATAAAGGTCGTAATGGCCGGCGGACACCGCCAGCAAGGTCACCGGCGCGCGATGGGCCGCCGCGCAGGAACGCTGGCAGGCCGTCAGATGCACGGCTCGGCTGAGGCCATTGTTTTGCAAATGTGCGGCGAGGATTCGGGCATCACCCTTGGTATCAGCCAGGCCTTTGCTGCAATCAGTGGCGCCGGTGCAGGCGATCATGTGCGCCAAGGCCTGCTCGGCGGAACACAGCAGCCCCGCCGCTTCCAGCCTCGCCAGCACGTCTTGCGCCAGTTCTGCCGGGATATTGGGCAATAACACGCTTTGCCAGGGCGTCAGGCGCAAGCTGCCATCGCCCGTTTCAGCGGCCAGTTGCGCAATGGCGGTGAGCATTTCCGGGTTCAGTCGCCCCAACGGCGCCACGCCACCGACGGCTACTTTGCCGGTTTCACGCTGTGGATAAATGCCGATGTGCTGATCGGCTAGCACTGGCGCACGTCGCCAATCGGTTATTTTTTGATCAGCTCGCAACTCGACGCTCAAACGCGCCGCTAATTGTTCGAGCAACGGTTCAGCAGGTATTTCCGCCAACAACTGGCGCATCCGCACTTGCTCGGGCCGCGCAGTATCCAGAAACAGCTCCAGCACGGCCAGCACCAGTTCCAGCCCATGTTCAACGGGAACGGCAGCCAAGGGCGAATCCTGCGCCGGACAACCGGCAAAGCCGAAGGCCAGCAAGGTTTCACCTTCGATCTGCAATGCTGAGAGCCACAGATCGTGGGGATGCTCGAGCATCACCAGACCTTCGCCGCCATCCAGCGACAGGGCGAACTTGGGCGACAGGTCGTGAAAGCGCGGATTGCCTTCCAGTGCCGCGAGAATTTTCGCGGCCAACGGGCGCGTATCGAACAGCATCTGTGGATCAAGCCCGGCGCTGGGGCTGAGCATCAGGTTGCGTACGTCGTCGCTGTCCAGGTTGTTCGGCCCGAGGCCAGCACCCAGCAGTGTCTGGATCAACGCGTCCTGCTGCTCGCCGATGCCGCGAATTTGCAGATTGCCGCGATTGGTCGCTTCGATCACCCCGTGGGCGTACAGCTGCGCAGCCCGGGCAACGGCCAGCGCTTGCGGCGCAGTAATCGAGCCGCCCGCCAGCTTGATGCGGCAGATACCGCCATCCAGCGCCGGGACGATACGCAGCAACCCCGGACAGGCCGAGGGGCGTAGAGGTATCGAAGGCGGACGGACGGGCGTCGGCTCGGTCAATGGATCACCATGGCTGGAACTGGACTGCACGTGAATAGGCCACTTGTGCCGCTTGGGCGCGGTATTATGCCTGCTTTGTCCGCAGGCATGAAAAGCCGCTCTGTCGGAAGACGCAGATTGAGGGAATTAAATGTCGCCTTGGCTGACAGTCGTGGGAATCGGTGAAGACGGCTACAAGGGCCTGGGCAAGAACGCGCGGCACGCACTGCTGCGCGCTCATCAGGTATTTGGCGGCCCGCGCCAGCTGGCTTTGCTGCCCCCGTGCATCCAGGCCGAACGTCGCGCCTGGCCGAGTCCGTTTTCCCTGAATCCGGTGCTGGAGCAGCGCGGTGCCGAGGTCTGCGTGCTGGCCAGTGGCGATCCGATGCTATTTGGCGTCGGCGCGAGCCTGGCCCGCGTGGTGGATATCAACGAAATGCTGATCCTGCCCGCGCCCTCTTCGTATTCCCTGGCCGCCGCGCGTCTGGGCTGGCCATTGCAGGAGGTCGTCACGCTGTCGGTGGTGGCGCGTCCATTGGCCGCACTCAATGCGCAGTTTCATAACGGCGTGCGTTTGCTGGTCCTCAGCAATGATGGCAGCAGCCCCGCCGCCATTGCCGGTTTGCTGCGCGAGCGTGGCTTCGGCCCCAGCCACATGACGGTGCTGGAACATCTGGGCGGAACCGCCGAGCGGCGCATCGACGGACTGGCCAGCGAATGGGCCAACCCGGAAATCGCCGCGCTCAACGTGGTGGCCATTGACTGCCGCGCCGACGCGCAAGCCTTGCGGCTGTCACCGTTGGCCGGTTTGCCGGACAGCGCCTTCGAACATGACGGCCAGCTGACCAAGCGCGACGTGCGGGCGATGACCTTGGCGCGACTGGCGCCGGTACCGGGCGAATTGCTCTGGGATGTTGGCGCTGGCTGCGGCTCCATCGGCATCGAGTGGATGCGCGCCCATCCGAGCTGCCGCACGTTGGCGATTGAAGCCGATGAAGGCCGTCAGCAATTGATCGAATTCAACCGCGATGCGCTGGGCGTGCCGGGCCTGCAACTGGTGCGCGGCAGTGCGCCGACGGCCCTGGCTGGGCTGGAGCGCCCTGATGCGATTTTCATCGGCGGCGGCGTCACGCGTCCCGGCGTACTCGATACGTGCTGGCAGCAGCTGCGTTCCGGCGGGCGGCTGGTGGCCAATGCCGTCACTCTGCAAAGCGAAGCCACGCTGATGGCCTGGCGCGAACTGCATGGCGGCGAGCTGACCCGCATCCACATTGCCCACGCCAAACCCTTGGGCGATTTCGATACCTGGCGCCAGGCGCTGCCGATCACTCTTCTGGATGTGGTCAAACCCTGATGCGCGACGAAACCGCCGAACAACCCGCACCCCTGCGCAGCGGCTTGACCACCGGCAGCTGCGCCACGGCGACCAGTCTGGCGGCGGCGCGGTTGTTGCTCGCCGGTCAGGCAAACGACGCGGTGCACATCGTTCTGCCCAAGGGCAAGCAGGTGCAGATGCGCCTGGAATTCTGCCGCCTGTGCGCTGACGGGGCCGAAGCCGGAACCATCAAGGATGCAGGTGACGATCCGGACGTGACCCATGGCGCATTGGTGTATTCCAGAGTGCGCCTGCTGGACATTCCCACCGTGACTTTCATCGCGGGCCCGGGCGTCGGCACGGTAACGCGCCCCGGCCTGGTGTTGAAGGTCGGCGAACCGGCGATCAATCCAGTGCCGCGACGGATGATCATCGAACACCTGCAACGGCTGGCTGACGAGTTGGGTTACAGCGGCGGTTTTGAAATCACGGTAAGCGTCGAAGGCGGCGAAGCGCTGGCGCTGAAAACCATGAATCCGCGGCTGGGCATTCTCGGCGGGCTGTCGATTCTGGGCACCAGCGGCATCGTTCGGCCGTTTTCCTGCGCGGCCTACATCGCCTCGATCCATCAAGGCATCGACGTCGCCAAGACCAACGGTTATCTGCATATCGCGGCCTGCACCGGCAACGCCAGCGAAGACACCATGCGCCGCTATTATCAGATGCCGGACATCGCCTTGATCGAGATGGGCGATTTCATCGGCGCCGTGCTCAAGCACCTGCGCAAGGTTCCGGTGAGCAAACTGAGCATCTGCGGCGGCTTCGGCAAGATCAGCAAACTCGCGGCGGGCCATATGGATCTGCACAGCCGCCACTCCAGCATCGACCTGCCGCAACTGGCGCGCTGGGCCGCCGATGCCGGTGCCGATGATGCGCTGCAACAGGCGATTCGCGAGTGCAATACCAGTCAACAGGCGCTGGCCATCAGCGCCGCGCTCGGCATCAGGTTGGGCGATGTTGTCTGTCAGCACGCGCTGGATTTCGCCCGCAGCGTGGTGCCTGCGCAGGTTCAGGTCGAAGTGTTCGCCATTGATCGCCAGGGCGGCATCGTCGGTCAGGCGGGAGTTGTCTAATGCAGCGCTTGTTATTGCTTGGCGGCGTCGCCGACGCCTTGACGATTGCCCGCACGCTGGGGCCGCAACATATCTACAGCCTGGCGGGTGTCGGGCGGGTGCCGACTGATCTGACCTGCGAAGTGCGCGTCGGCGGTTATGGCGGGGCTGAAGGCCTCGCGCAGTTCATTGGCGAACAAGGCATTGATCTGCTGTTGGATGCGACCCATCCCTACGCCGCGCAAATCAGTCATAACGCCGCCAAGGCCGCGCAGTTGAGTGGCATTCCGTGTTGGGCCTTGCGCCGTCCTGCGTGGCAAGCCGGGCCGGACGATGACTGGCGCGAAGTCAGCGACTGGGCCGGATTGATTCAGGCGCTGGCAGCCTTTCATCGACCTTTATTTACCTTGGGCCGCGAGCCGTTGCAGCATCTGGATGAAATCCCCCCTCATCAGTTCTGGACCCTGCGCGCGCTGGAAAACACCTTGCGCGACTTGCCGGATCACCCGCGCTGCGAAGTGCTCGGCGCGCGCGGGCCGTTTTTGCTGGATGAAGAGCGTGCGCTATTTGTAGAACGCGACATCGACGTGCTGATCAGCAAGAACAGCGGCGGCAGCGCGACCGAGGCCAAGCTTGAAGTGGCGCGGGAGTTGAAAGTGCCGGTGCTGATAGTGAAGCGGCCGCCGTTGCCGGAGGTGGATCGGGAGTTTGAGTCGGTGGAGGCGTTGTTGAATGCTCGTCCGTAGGAGCGACTTCAGCCGCGAGCAATACTCTCCCGGCTAAAGCCGGTCCTACGCAGACTGTGTGAAAACTACTGCGCTCGACAATACTGCGTTAAAAACAGGCGAAAAATGCTCATTTAGAACACCTAGACTCCGCTTTTTCGCCTGTTTTTGCCTTGTCTTGTCATCGCTCGTGACGTTTTCACACAGCCTGCACGGGCCCGGGCTCTGCCATGCGACAGCGCGCCGCGCTCTGGGCTTTTTACATCTGCAGGCCATTCAGGCTAAATAGCGGCACTCTCCCCAGATAGGAACGGAACCCATGTCACAACCACGGACGACATCGGTCTGGATCGCCTGCGTTGCAGCGCTGGTGAGTTTTCTGCTGCCCGCCAGCTTCGCCAATGCCGATGACAGCAAAGTTGGTGAGTTGAGTGTTTCCCAGCCGTGGTCCATGGAGCTGCCGCCCAACGCGCCCACCGTGGCCGCTTATTTCGTGATCCACAATGGCGGCCAGCAGCCGGACCGTTTGCTCAGCGTCGACACGCCGATTGCCGCCACCGCGCAGCTTCACGAGCACGTGCATGCCAACGGCCTGATGAAAATGCAGCAAGTGCAAGCCGTGGAAATCCCAGCCGGTGGCGATGCGACGTTCGCGCCCATGGGTTATCACGTCATGCTGCTGGACCTGAAGGACAAATCGAAACTCACCGAAGGCGCGCACTTTCCGCTGACGTTACACTTCGAAAAATCCGGCGATGTGACCGTCGAAGTCGCGGTTCTCAAACAAGCGCCAACACCTGCAACGCATAACCATTGATGCCAATCTGATTTGAGTCACCTGCGCCCGCTTCGCAACAGCGTCACCTCGCAGCCTCGGAAATCCCGGGGTGCCTGGCTGAGCCTGTTTGCCATGCTGATGATTTTCATCGGCCCGCTGGTTTCGCAAGCGGTGCCGATGGATCAGCACGCGGGCATGAACATGTCCATGGACATGCCGATGTCGATGTCGGCAGCGTCAATGGACATGCCGGCCGAGCACGGGGCTCACCATCAAGCCGATCCGACAACTGAACAAGCCAGCGTCGATCATGTGTTGTGGGCCAAATGCGGCTACTGCACCTTACTGTTCAGCTGCCCGGCGATCACCAGCGCGCTCGCCGTCACGGCCCTGGCGCCGCCCAATCCGGCTGACTTCTACCACGCGTCCATTCAAACGGGCCACGCTCACCGCAGCATATTCCCCAACGCCCGCAGCCGCGCCCCGCCGCTCTTCGTCACGCGATAAATCCTATTCGATTACGCACCCGCTCAGGCGCATGAACACTCATGCAGGTTCTGGGCGGGCGGCGTCGTGTGTTATGCCTGATGAGAGCGCTGCAAAAATGTCCATACAGACCGCCTCCAAACCGACTGTGTCGTTTTATAACCTCGCCTGGCGCTGGCATTTCTATGCCGGTTTGTTCGTCGCGCCGTTCATGATCCTGCTGTCGCTGACCGGCATCATTTATCTGTTCAAGCCACAGTTGGACAACCTGATGTACAGCGATTTGCTGAACGTCACGCCGAGCCACCATCAACTCAGCGCCGACCAATTGCAGCAGCGCGTGCTGAGCGATTTCCCGCAGGCGAAAATCAGCAAATACCTGCCGCCGTTGAGTGCCCAAGGCAGTGCGCAATTTGTCGTGCAGCAGGCAGGTCGTGAAGTGAATGTGTTCATCAACCCCTATGGCGGCGAGATTCTTGGCACTCAGGATGCGAAGGACAACCTGCAAGCCATCGCTCGCGCGCTGCATGGCGAACTGATGATCGGCACGATTGGCGACCGGCTCGTCGAACTGGCGGCCGGTTGGGGCATCATGCTGGTGGTGTCCGGGCTTTATCTGTGGTGGCCGCGGGGCAGTTCAGGCGCAGGCGTGCTTTGGCCGCGCCTGAGCAAGCGCGGTCGGCTGATGTGGCGTGACCTGCATGCGGTAACGGGTTTCTGGGGATCGGCATTTTTGCTGTTCATGTTGATCAGCGGCATGACCTGGACCGGCATGTGGGGCAAGCAGTACGCCGACCTGTGGAACACCTTTCCGGCGGCGATGTGGAATGCCGTGCCCAAGTCCGACAAACAGGCGGGCGAGTTGAACACCGCAACCGTGCAGACCGTGCCCTGGGCGCTGGAAAACACGCCGATGCCGGTCTCGACCGGCGAGCATGCCGAACACATGAACCACGCGGGGATGTCCGCTGCGCCCGCCGCGCCGAAAGTGTCGCTGCAACAGGTGGTGGACATCGCCACCGAGCGCGGGATCGAGCCGGGTTACAGCATCACGCAACCGAAAACCGCTGATGGCGTGTTCACCGTTTCGGTGTTCGCCGACGACCCGCGCAACGACGCGACGCTGCATATCGATCAATACAGCGGCAAGGTTCTGGCCGACGTGCGCTGGGCCGATTACAGCACCGTTTCCAAAGCCACCGAACTGGGCGTGATGCTTCATGAAGGCAAGTTTTTCGGCTGGATCAACCAGCTGTTGATTCTGCTGGTGTGCCTGATGATCCTGCTCGGTTCGGTCAGCGGCCTGGTGATCTGGTGGAAACGTCGCCCCCAAGGCAAATTGGGCGTGCCGCCGCTGCGCCACGATTTGCCGCGCTGGAAATCGGCCATGGTCATCATGTTCGTCCTGGCCGTGGCCTTCCCGCTGGTCGGCGCTTCGCTGGTGGTGGTTTATCTGCTGGATCGGTTGGTGTTGGCGCGGTTTGGCAAGCAATCCGTGCCGGCCTGAGCCTGTGCACATACTGTAGGAGGGGACTTGTCCCCGAAGAGGCCAGCTCAGGCGACGCTAACCTCTGAATTTTCTTGTTGCCCGGCCAAGCGCATTCGGGGACAAGTACCCTCCTACCGATCGTTAGCCAGCCAGCGCACCAATATCGGTCGCCAGCCGCACCATGGCTTTTTAAAAGCGCCATCGCGGTGCGTCATACGCTTTCGCCAACCGCTCTGGGTCGCTAATTGGCTCCACTTGGCCGGCTGGGCATAGCCTTTGCTTAGAAGCTTTCAGGCAATTGACCCGCCCTCCTAAAAAAACCAAGTGAATGGAGCTAGCCCAATGAAGCGTCGCAGTTTGATCAAAGCTTTCACCCTGTCCGCATCAATCGCCGCCATGGGCATGACATGGACTGTCCAGGCCGCCGAGACGATCAAGGTCGGCATCCTGCACTCGCTGTCCGGGACGATGGCGATCTCCGAGACTTCACTTAAAGACATGGCGTTGATGACCATCGACGAAATCAACGCCAAGGGCGGCGTCAACGGCAAGATGCTGGAGGCGGTCGTCGTCGACCCCGCTTCCAACTGGCCGCTGTTCGCGGAAAAAGGCCGTCAGTTGCTGACCCAGGACAAAGTCGCCGTGGTGTTCGGCTGCTGGACTTCGGTGTCGCGTAAATCGGTCTTGCCGGTGTTCGAAGAACTCAATGGCCTGCTGTTCTACCCAGTGCAATACGAAGGCGAAGAAATGTCGCCGAACGTGTTCTACACCGGTGCAGCGCCTAACCAGCAGGCGATTCCCGCAGTTGAATACCTGATGAGCGATGACGGCGGCGCCGCCAAGCGTTTCTTCCTGCTGGGCACCGACTACGTTTACCCGCGCACCACCAACAAGATTCTGCGTTCCTTCCTGCACGCCAAAGGCGTAGCGGACAAGGACATCGAAGAGGTCTACACCCCGTTCGGTCATGCTGACTATCAAACCATCGTGGCCAACATCAAGAAGTTCTCGGCGGGCGGCAAGACCGCGGTGATCTCCACAGTCAACGGCGACTCCAACGTGCCGTTCTATAAAGAGCTGGCCAACCAGGGCCTGAAAGCCACCGACGTACCGGTCGTGGCGTTCTCGGTGGGCGAAGAAGAACTGCGCGGCATCGACACCAAGCCATTGGTCGGCAACCTTGCCGCCTGGAACTACTTCCAGTCGGTTGAGAACCCGGTGAACAAGAAGTTCGTCGCTGACTGGAAAGCCTACGCCAAGAAGAAAAACCTGCCGGGCGCCGACAAGGCCGTGACCAACGATCCGATGGAAGCCACTTACGTCGGCATCCACATGTGGGCGCAAGCGGTCGAGAAAGCCAAGTCCACCGATGTGGATAAAGTCCGCGAAGCCATGGCCGGCCAGACTTACGCCGCGCCGTCGGGCTACACCCTGACCATGGACAAGACCAATCACCACCTGCACAAGCCAGTGATGATCGGCGAAATCCAGGATGACGGTCAGTTCAACGTCGTCTGGCAGACCAAGGAACCGATCCGCGCCCAGCCATGGAGCCCGTACATCCCTGGCAACGACAAGAAGCCGGATCATGCGGTGAAGAGTAACTAACAAGCGGTTATCCCTTGTGGGAGCGAGCTTGCTCGCGAAGAGGCCGACACATTCAGAAAATCTCTGGATGTCTGGAATATAGCTTTCGCGAGCAAGCTCGCTCCCACACACCCAGGCCACCGACATGCCCAACGCCTTCTACCGCTTGATGTTCACCCTGGCCCTGCTGCTGCCGATGGCGGCTCACGCCAGCGATGCCGGTGATTTCGTCGCGGCCAGTTCCACGCAACAAGCCGCGCTGCTCGAAGCCTGGGCTGCCAAGCCTGTGCCCGAACGCATTGAGCTGATCAACGCCTTGCAGGATGGCCGTGTCGCGGCCGATGGCAGCAAGCGCGCCTATATTGAAACCGACGACAAATACGTCGCCGTCGATACGCCCGCCGCTGATGCTGCAACTCCTGATGAACCGCGCAAATTGCGCCTGAACAATCGCCTGCGCGGCTTGGTCGATACCGCGCTGGCCAGTCACCAACTGCTGGCAGCGGATGCAAGACTGCGTCTGGCCGCCGCGCTGCAATTGCAAAAAAGCGCGCGTCCGGCGCAACTGGCGTTTATCAGCCAGCAAGTCGCCGCCGAACAGGACGACGCCGTACACACCGCGCTGACGTTGGCGCTGGCTAATCTGCAACTGGTGGATTCCAGCCCGACCGTGCGTCTGGCGGCCGTGCGCCTGCTGGGCGAAACCGGCGATCCGCTGGCTCGCACGCGCCTTGAAACCCTGCTGACACCCGGCGTTGAAACCGACGCCAGCGTGCGTATGGCGGCGGAAACCAGCCTGGCGCAAGTGAACCGCAAACTGCTGATCGGCGAGATTCTCGGTCAGGCCTTCAGCGGCATGTCCCTGGGCTCGATTCTGCTGCTGGCGGCGCTGGGTCTGGCGATCACCTTCGGCCTGCTCGGCGTGATCAACATGGCCCACGGCGAAATGCTGATGCTCGGCGCGTACTCGACGTATGTCGTGCAGCTGATGTTCCAGCGTTATGCGCCCGGGGCCATCGAGTACTACCCGTTGATCGCGCTGCCGGTAGCGTTTTTTGTCACAGCGGTGATCGGCATGGCGCTGGAGCGCACGGTGATTCGTCACCTTTATGGCCGGCCGCTGGAAACCCTGCTCGCCACCTGGGGCATCAGCCTGATGCTGATTCAGGCGGTGCGTCTGGCATTCGGCGCGCAGAACGTGGAAGTCGCCAACCCGGAATGGCTGTCCGGCGGCATTCAAGTGCTGCCCAATCTGGTGCTGCCGTACAACCGCATCGTGATCATCGCCTTCGCGTTGTTCGTGGTGGTGTTGACCTGGCTGCTGCTGAACAAGACGCGGCTGGGTCTGAACGTGCGGGCCGTGACCCAGAACCGCAACATGGCCGCCTGCTGCGGCGTGCCCACCGGGCGCATCGACATGATGGCTTTCGGGCTCGGCTCCGGCATTGCCGGGTTGGGCGGCGTGGCCTTGAGTCAGATCGGCAACGTCGGCCCGGATCTGGGCCAGAGCTACATCATTGACTCGTTCCTGGTGGTGGTGCTCGGCGGTGTCGGGCAACTGGCCGGTAGCGTGATGGCGGCCTTCGGGCTGGGCATCGCCAACAAGATTCTCGAACCGCAAATCGGCGCCGTGCTGGGCAAAATCCTGATCCTGGCGCTGATCATTCTGTTTATCCAGAAACGTCCGCAAGGCCTCTTCGCGCTCAAAGGACGGGTGATCGACTGATGAATCAACCATTGATGGTCACTGCCGCACAAAAAGTCGGCCCCAAGGGCACGATTGCCGTGGGCGTGCTGGTACTTGCCGTGCTGCTGGCGCTGCCGCTGCTTTCGCTGCTGCCCGCCGACAACGGTTTACAGGTCTCGGCCTACACGCTGACGTTGGTGGGCAAGATTCTTTGCTACGCCATCGTCGCCCTGGCGCTGGATCTGGTCTGGGGCTACGCCGGGCTGTTGTCCCTGGGCCACGGCCTGTTCTTCGCCCTCGGCGGTTACGCCATGGGCATGTACCTGATGCGTGAAGCGGCGGGCGATGGCTTGCCCGCGTTCATGACCTTTTTGTCGTGGACCGAGCTGCCGTGGTACTGGGCTGGCACCGATAACTTCCTCTGGGCCATGTGTCTGGTGGTGCTGGCGCCGGGCTTGCTGGCACTGGTGTTCGGCTTCTTCGCCTTCCGCTCGCGGATCAAGGGCGTGTATTTCTCGATCATGACCCAGGCGCTGACCTTCGCCGGCATGTTGCTGTTCTTTCGCAACGAAACCGGCTTCGGCGGCAACAACGGCTTCACCAACTTCCGCAGCATTCTTGGTTTCAGCATCAGCTCCCAGGGCACGCGGGCGACGTTGTTTCTGGCCACGGTGATTTTGCTGGTGGCGAGCCTGTATGTCGGCTGGCGTCTGGCGCAAAGCAAGTTCGGCCGGGTGCTGACCGCCCTGCGCGACGCGGAAAACCGCCTGATGTTCTGCGGCTACGATCCGCGTGGCTTCAAGCTGTTCGTCTGGGTCTTGAGCGCCGTGTTGTGCGGGCTGGCTGGCGCGCTGTATGTGCCACAAGTGGGGATTATCAACCCCAGCGAAATGTCACCGACCAACTCCATTGAAGCTGCCGTCTGGGTGGCATTGGGCGGACGCGGCACGCTGATCGGCCCGTTGCTGGGCGCAGGTCTGGTCAACGGCATGAAGAGCTGGTTCACCGTGGCTTTCCCGGAATACTGGCTGTTCTTCCTTGGCGCGCTGTTCATCATCGTGACCTTGTACTTGCCCAAAGGCGTGATCGGCCTGCTCAAGAAAAGGAGCGAGCAATGAAAACCACACCGACGCCCGCGTTCATGCTCGAACCGATCCTTGACCCGAATTCCGACATCGGCACCAGCCGCGATGCCATCGGCCTCGGGCAAGCGGCCGGCCAAGGCCTGAACACCCGGCATGGCACGATCCTCACGCTGGAAGACATCAGCGTCAGCTTCGACGGTTTCAAGGCGCTCAATGACCTGAATCTGTACATCAGCGTCGGCGAACTGCGCTGCATCATCGGCCCCAACGGCGCGGGCAAGACCACGCTGATGGACGTGATCACCGGCAAGACCCGCCCCAGCCACGGCAAGGCGTGGTTCGGTGAAACCCTGGACCTGACACAGATGAGCGAAGTGCAGATCGCTCAGGCCGGGATTGGTCGAAAATTTCAGAAACCCACGGTATTCGAAGCCTTGAGCGTGTTCGAAAACCTCGAACTGGCACAGAAGACCGACAAATCGGTGTGGGCCAGCCTGCGGGCGGAACTCAATGGCGAACAGCGCGACCGTATCGACGAAGTGCTGGAAACCATTCGCCTGACCAGCTCGATGCAGCGCCCGGCCGGTTTGCTCTCCCACGGCCAGAAGCAGTTTCTGGAGATCGGCATGCTGCTGGTCCAGGACCCGCAATTGCTGCTGCTGGACGAACCTGTGGCGGGCATGACCGACGCCGAAACCGAATTCACCGCCGAGCTGTTCAAGAGTCTGGCGGGCAAGCATTCATTGATGGTGGTGGAACACGACATGGGCTTCGTCGGCTCGATTGCCGATCACGTCACCGTTTTGCACCAGGGCAGCGTCCTGGCCGAAGGCTCGCTGACCGATGTGCAGGCGGATGAGCGGGTGATTGAGGTTTATCTGGGAAGGTGAGTATCCCTCTTGCGTAGGACCGGCTTTAGCCGGGAGCACTGTGTTTCAGGCGCGAGAGATGTATGGGTTGTACTGGCCTCCTCCCGGCTAAAGCCGGTCCTACGGCGAACGCAATAGCGAGAACGAATTAATGCTCCAGGTCGAAAAGCTTCATCAGTACTACGGCGGCAGCCACATTCTGCGCGGTTTGTCATTCGACGTGAAAGTCGGCGAGGTGACGTGCCTGCTGGGGCGTAACGGCGTGGGCAAGACCACCTTGCTCAAGGTGCTCATGGGGCTGTTGCCCTCCAAGGAAGGCGCGGTGCAATGGGAAGGCAAGGCCATCACCGGTTTCAAGCCGCATCAGCGGGTGCATGCCGGTATCGCGTACGTGCCGCAAGGCCGGGAGATTTTCGGGCGGCTGACCGTGGAAGAAAACCTGCTGATGGGCCTGTCGCGTTTTCCGGGCTCTGAAGCGAAGGAAGTGCCGGCGTTCATTTACGAGCTGTTCCCGGTGCTGCTGCAAATGAAGCATCGACGCGGCGGCGATTTGTCCGGCGGTCAGCAACAGCAGTTGGCCATTGGTCGCGCGCTGGCCAGTCGCCCACGTTTGCTGATCCTCGACGAACCCACCGAAGGCATTCAGCCGTCAGTGATCAAGGAGATCGGCGCGGTGATCAAGAAGCTCTCGGCACGTGGCGACATGGCGATTTTGTTGGTCGAGCAGTTTTATGACTTCGCCGCCGAGCTGGCTGATCAGTATCTGGTGATGTCCCGTGGCGAAATCGTCCAGCAGGGACGCGGCGAAAACATGGAGGCCGAGGGTGTGCGCGGCCTGGTGACCATCTGACCTGCTGTCCGTTAAGGTGCAGGCCCACGACATTGCGATAGAACTCACATGAACCTTCCCGCCCACACCGCGTTGTTCACCCCCAGCTGGCATGCCGAGCTGGAGCTGGGCTATGGGCGTTTCGGCGACAGCACGCGCCCGGTCCAGCGCAGGCACAAAGGCCCGTTGCGGGTGCAAAAACATTTGTATGCCGAAGGCCCGCAAGTCTGCCAGCACATCATCGTGCATCCACCCGGCGGCATTGCCGGTGGTGATCGTCTGGATATCAGCGCCCACGTCGGGCCTGACGCCTGGGCGCAACTGACCAGTCCCGGCGCGGCCAAATGGTATCGCGCGGCCGGTCCGGCGTATCAGCAGCTTGATCTGACCGTCGCAGCCGGCGCGACGCTGGAATGGCTGCCGCAGGAAACCATCGTATTCAGCGCCGCGCAGGCTGAACTGACCACGCGCATCGAGCTGCAAGGCGACGCGAAGCTGATGTATTGGGACGTCGTGGCGCTGGGTCGACCGGCGAGCGGCGAACGCTTTACCAGTGGCCATTTTCAGGCGCATCTGGATATCCGCCGTGATGGCCGGTTGCTCTGGCATGAACGGCAACGCATCATCGGTGGCGACGGCTTGCTCGACTCGCCGATTGGTCTGGACGGCAAGACGGTGTTCGCCACGCTGCTGATTACCGGCGAAGTCGACAGTGAATTGCTTGAAGCCTGCCGCTCGCTGAGCAACCCGGTGCGCGGCGACCTGACGCAATTGCCCGGTTTGCTGGTGGCGCGTTGCCTGGCCGATGAAGCGCTGCATGCCCGGGCCTGGCTGATCGAATTATGGAAGCTGCTGCGCCCGGCTTTATTGGGCCGCGAGGCGCTGGCACCGAGGATCTGGAGTACCTGACTCAACTCGCTCCCACAGATAACTCATCGCTTATACGGATTGAACAATGGACCTGACACCCCGCGAAAAAGACAAGATGCTGATTTTCACCGCTGGCCTGGTTGCCGAAAGGCGTCTGGCCCGAGGTGTGAAGCTCAATTACCCGGAAGCCATGGCGTTTATTTCCGCCGCACTGCTTGAAGGCGCGCGTGACGGGCAGACCGTGGCCGACCTGATGCATTACGGCACGACGCTGCTGACCCGCGAGCAAGTCATGGAAGGCATTCCGGAAATGATCCCGGAAATCCAGGTCGAAGCGACATTTCCCGACGGCACCAAGCTGGTCACCGTCCATCAACCGATTGCCTGACCCCATAGGGAATTGTGGAACAGACCATGACTGACTTGATTCGCGATGCATTGGCGAGCGACTTGCCCGGCATCCTGACGATTTACAACGACGCGGTGCTCAACACCACGGCGATCTGGAATGAACAGCCGGTGGATCTGGACAACCGCCAGGCGTGGTTCGATGCACGCCAGGCCCAGGGCTATCCGATCCTGATCGCGGTCGATGCCGAGAGTGAAGTGCTGGGTTATGCCTCGTTTGGCGATTGGCGGCCGTTCGAAGGTTTTCGCCATACCGTTGAGCATTCGGTGTACATCCGCGCCGATCAACGCGGCAACGGCCTTGGTCCGTTGCTGATGAAAGCCTTGATCGAACGCGCCCACGCCTGCGACAAGCACGTAATGGTCGCCGCCATCGAAAGTGGCAATGCCGCCTCCGTGCGCCTGCATCAGCGACTAGGCTTCATCGTTTCGGGGCATATGCCGCAGGTTGGTACCAAGTTCGGGCGCTGGCTGGACCTGACCTTCATGCAACTTGATCTGACACCGGGCGCTTCGGCCCCGGCTTCGCTGGCCCCTACCTTAAACATCTAGAGAGGCGCTCATGAACCCTGCCCAGTTACGGCGCGTCAATGCCGAAAGCTTTGCACACTATCGCCATGGTTTAGTCGAGTTGCTATTGGACGCTGTGAAGAACGGCGCCTCGGTGGGTTTCATGGCTGACCTGGACGTCGAGCAGGCCTACGCCTGGTGCGACGGGCTCAAGGCCGACCTGGAAAGTAACAGCCTGTTGCTGTGGGTCGTGGTCGAGGACGAGAAGGTCCTGGCCAGCGCGCAACTGTCGCTGTGCCAGAAACCCAACGGCCTGAACCGCGCCGAAGTGCAGAAACTGCTGGTGCGCAATGACGCGCAGCGACGCGGACTCGGCCAGCAATTGATGCAGGCCGTCGAGAAGGCCGCCGCACAGTATCAGCGCGGCCTGCTGCATCTGGACACCGAAGCCGGCTCACCCGCCGAAGCGTTTTACCGCTCCCTGGGCTACGTTCGCGTCGGTGAACTGCCCAACTATTGCCAAAGCCCGGACGGTCGTTACACGCCCACCGCCATCTATTTCAAGACTCTGGGACAACCTGCATGATTCCTGGCCAATATCAGATTCAACCCGGCGAGATCGAACTCAACGCCGGTCGCCGCACCCTCAGCCTGAACGTCGCCAACAGCGGCGACCGGCCGATTCAGGTCGGCTCGCACTTTCATTTTTTCGAAACCAACGACGCCCTGACCTTCGACCGCGCCGCCAGCCGTGGCATGCGCCTGAACATCCCGGCCGGCACCGCCGTGCGTTTCGAGCCAGGCCAGTCGCGGGATGTGGAGTTGGTGGATCTGGCCGGCCATCGCCGGGTGTTCGGTTTTGCCGGGCGGGTGATGGGGGATCTTTGATCTCCGATCTCCCGTAGGACCGGCTTTAGCCGGGAGGGCGTCTTCTGCCCCCGCAAATACGGCGAATATACCGACCCTCTCCCGGCTAAAGCCGGTCCTACGGATCAAATCATGCGTGCGCCCCGATATATTTTTGTATTCAAGGAATCACTATGAAGATCAGCCGCCAAGCCTACGCCGACATGTTCGGCCCTACCGTTGGCGACCGTGTCCGGTTGGCCGACACCGAGCTGTGGATCGAGGTCGAGAAAGACTTCACCACCTATGGCGAAGAAGTGAAATTCGGTGGCGGCAAGGTCATCCGTGATGGCATGGGTCAGGGTCAGCTGATGGCGGCAGACGTGGTCGACACGCTGATCACCAACGCGCTGATTATCGATCACTGGGGCATCGTCAAAGCCGACGTCGGCATCAAGAACGGCCGTATTGCGGCCATCGGCAAGGCCGGCAACCCGGATATCCAGCCTGACGTGACCATCGCCATCGGCGCGGCCACCGAAGTCATCGCCGGTGAAGGCATGATTCTCACCGCTGGCGGCGTCGATACCCACATTCACTTCATCTGCCCGCAGCAGATCGAAGAAGCGCTGATGAGCGGCGTCACCACCATGATCGGCGGCGGCACCGGTCCTGCGACCGGCACCAACGCCACCACCGTCACGCCCGGCCCGTGGCACCTGGCGCGCATGCTGCAGGCGGCGGATTCGTTCCCGATGAACATCGGTTTCACCGGCAAGGGCAACGTCAGCCTGCCGGGGCCGCTGATCGAGCAGGTCAAGGCCGGCGCCATCGGCCTGAAGCTGCATGAAGACTGGGGCACCACGCCAGCGGCCATCGACAACTGCTTGAGCGTTGCTGACGATTACGACGTGCAGGTGGCGATTCACACCGACACGCTGAACGAATCCGGCTTCGTCGAAACCACATTGGCGGCGTTCAAGAATCGCACGATCCACACCTATCACACCGAAGGTGCGGGCGGCGGTCATGCGCCGGACATCATCAAGGCCTGCGGCTTCCCGAACGTGCTGCCCAGCTCGACTAACCCGACCCGGCCGTTCACGCGCAATACCATCGACGAACACCTGGACATGCTGATGGTTTGCCATCACCTGGACCCGAGCATCGCCGAAGACGTGGCCTTCGCCGAGAGCCGTATTCGCCGGGAAACCATCGCCGCCGAAGACATCCTTCACGATCTGGGTGCGTTTTCGATGCTCAGTTCCGACAGCCAGGCCATGGGCCGCGTGGGCGAGGTGATCATGCGCACCTGGCAAACCGCCGACAAGATGAAGAAGCAGCGCGGCCCGCTGCCTCAGGATGGGGAAGGTAACGATAATTTCCGCGCCAAGCGCTACATCGCCAAATACACCATCAACCCGGCGATCACCCACGGCATCAGCCATGAAGTGGGTTCGATCGAAGTCGGCAAGTGGGCGGATCTGGTGCTCTGGCGTCCGGCGTTCTTCGGCGTCAAACCGAGCCTGATTCTCAAGGGCGGCGCTATTGCGGCCAGTCTGATGGGCGACGCCAACGCGTCGATCCCGACCCCGCAGCCAGTGCATTACCGCCCGATGTTCGCCAGCTATGGCAGCTCGCTGCACGCGACCAGCCTGACGTTCATCAGCCAGGCGGCGTTTGACGCGGGCATTCCCGAATCACTGGGCCTGAAAAAGACCATCAGCGTGGTCAAGGGCTGTCGCAACGTGCAGAAAAAGGATCTGATCCACAACGATTACCTGCCCAACATCGACGTTGATCCGCAGACGTATCAGGTCAAGGCCGACGGCGTGTTGCTCTGGTGTGAACCGGCGGATGTATTGCCGATGGCGCAGCGCTATTTTCTGTTCTAGGAAACAACGGGGCCTTGGTTGAACGAGGCCCCGTTTGTAGATCAGTGGCGCTACTCGAACTCTTTAATCAGCTGCTTG
This sequence comes from Pseudomonas sp. G.S.17, assembly GCF_038096165.1. Classification (NCBI taxonomy): domain Bacteria; kingdom Pseudomonadati; phylum Pseudomonadota; class Gammaproteobacteria; order Pseudomonadales; family Pseudomonadaceae; genus Pseudomonas; species Pseudomonas viridinivis. The sequence continues at coordinate 755,222 of NZ_CP151076.1, read as the reverse complement.
TACCTCTTCGCCTCCGCTTCCACGTCCTCCTCAAGAAATCCTGTCTCTCTATGCACCACATTTCCGTTCTTGAAGAAAAACACAGTGGGAACACTTTCGACTCCATAGTTTTCAGCCGTGGCTTCACCGCTGTCCTTATGGATTCGCAATACCGGCACCCGCTCATCAAAAGCCAGCAGGTCCATGACTTCACCTGTTTTTGAGCTGTCGTTAGGATCGCCGTGCTCATCCATTCCCGGCCCGCTGAATTCGGCTATTACCAGCTTGTCCTTGTTCTTTTCAGAGAAAACTTTCTCTTGAAAACTGTCATCATCCACTTCGATTACGCGCATGGTTAACTCCTTGTAGTTGCTTCAAAATGGAGCGTCCCTTCCTGATCAAGCTCCGCGTCCAAACCTACAACTGCCCGAATGCCGCGTCTACCTGTCATAAATGACAGTAGCCGGGGCGAACGAATGAAACGGCGGTTTGTCGGGCCGGACAAAGGCGGTAAGATGCGCGTCATCTCTTCTCACCGCTCCCGCAGCAAGGTATTCGGCCATGCGCCTTTCCGACTTCATCGTTGCTCACGTGGATCGCATTGTCGATGAGTGGGAGAGCTTCGCCAAGACCATCAAACCGGCTGCCGATCTGATGAGCAGGGAAGAGCTGCGCGATCATGCCAGGGCGATTCTGCTCGCCGCCGCGCGTGACATGAATACTGCCCAGACCAAGAATGAGCAGGCCGCCAAAGCCAAGGGTGAGGAGCTGAACAAAACCCCGAGCCTGGACGAAGCAGCCGCCAGCCATGGTGAACTGCGGCACATTGTCGGCTTCGATCTGGTGCAGATGACCTCGGAATTCAGGCATCTGCGCGCCAGCGTCATTCGCCTCTGGGTTGAAAGCCTGAAAGAGCCCGAGCTGGCTTACTTCACCGACATGATTCGCTTCAACGAAGCCATTGACGAGGCACTGGCCGAATCAACCGCTGCGTATGCCGAACAGGTGGCACGCTCGCGGGATATCTTCCTGGCGATTCTCGGTCACGACCTGCGTGCACCGCTGCAAGCGGTGAGCATGTCCGCTGACCTGCTGGAGCGCAAAGCCAAGCTGGACGGCGCATCGCAAACCTATCTGACGCGCATCAAGAGCGGCACGCGGCATATGGGCGCGATGGTCAGCGATCTGTTGGAGTTCGTGCGTAGCCGACTGGGCGCCACCTTGCCCGTGGAGCGCAAGCACATGGACCTGGCCGCCGCCTGTCGCGAAGCGATCGAGGAAGCCTGCGCCGGGCAGCCCGAATGCAATCCGGTGCTGAACGTGCACGGCGATACGACGGGCAATTGGGATCAGGGTCGCATCAATCAGCTGCTGCAAAACCTGATCGGCAACGCCTTGCAGCATGGCTCGGCAAGCCAGGAAGTCTCCATCCGCATTAGCGGTGAAGACAACAACGTCGAATTGGTGGTGCATAACCTCGGCAACCCCATCGACGAAGGGGCAATCGGCAGCATATTTGATCCACTGGTGCGTAATCCCAGCGCCGAACAAGACGCCAAAGGCCCATCCACCAGCCTTGGCCTGGGCTTGTTCATCGTCAAGGAAGTGGTCAACGCCCACGGCGGGAGCATCACCGTTACCTCGAATGTCGATGACGGTACGACGTTTACCGTGGTATTGCCGAAAAGTATTTGAATGCGGCCGCACCTTGTGGGAGCGAGCTTGCTCGCGAAGACATAACTGGATCCGACACGTTTGCGTGCCCCCGAATATTGCCTTCGCAAGCAAGCTTGCCCACAGGGTTGTCGTAGGTGTTGGCCCTACTCCTGCAAAAACCGCCCCAGCCGCTGCTTGAGCATGCGGTTTTCCGCGCGGACCTGTTCCAGCTCGTTGAGCAGATCCAGCGCCAGGGCAACGCCTTCCCACTCCAGCTCCAGATCCCGTCGCAGTTTCGCCGCACGTCGGGCGACGATCAGCGCCTGATCGTCGAATAACCACTCATCCGGCTTTCGGCCCTGAGGTTCGAGAATGCCGTGTTCGACGATTTCGATCACGTAGGCGGCCGGGATGTCGGTCACCTGACAGAATTGCTTCATATCCAGCTCAACGATCAGGGTGTGACTCATGATCAGTTACTCCATTGGGCCCGCGGATCGAATGCCGCCTTGTCAGCCAGCGTTTGCCAGAGCGCCTTGGTGGCCTCGTCGGTGGACGGCGGCATGACAACCTTGATCTGCGCGTACAAGTCGCCGCGCTCGCCCTTCTTGCTCATCAGACCATTACCTTTGACTCGCAAGCGCTGACCGGTCTGGCTGTCAGGACGAATGGTCAGGTTGATCTTGCCGGTCAGGGTCGGCACGGCAACCTTGGCGCCCAGCGCAGCTTCCCACGGCGCAAGCGGCACGGTGATGATCAGGTCATGGCCTTCGACATCGAATTTAGGGTGCGGCGCCAGTCTGATAATCAGGTATAGATCACCATTCTCACCACCGGCAACTCCCGGTGCGCCCTGCCCTTTCAGACGAATGCGCTCGCCATCGACCACGCCCGCCGGGATCTTCACGTTCAAAGTCTTGGTGATATCAGCCATGCGCTGGCCAGCCGGGTTGTACTGCGGCACCTTGAAGCTGACCTGCTTGGATTCCGCCGAAAGCGTTTCTTCGAGGAAGATCGCGAGCTCCATTTCCACATCCTGTCCTCGACGACCGGTGCTGCGCGCACGACCGCCCTGCTGCGCCCGACCACCGAAGATCGAGCTGAAAAAATCGGAGAAATCACCCGTATCGTCGCCGAAACCACCCGCTCCTGCGCCAGCACGGCTCTGCCAGCCCGGCGGTCCCTGAAACGGTCGACCCTGCTGCCCGTACTTACGCAGCTCATCGTATTCAGCGCGCTTTTCCGGGCTTTTCAGCACCTCGTAAGCCTCGTTGGCCTCTTTGAATTTCTCTTCCGCGCCCGCTTCTTTGCTGACGTCGGGGTGATACTTGCGCGCCAGCTTACGGTAGGCGACCTTGATCGCCTTGTCGTCCGCAGTCGGCTCAAGCCCAAGAATCTTGTAATAGTCTTTGAAATCCATCTAACAGTCGTCCCCGGTTATCCAGCGCAGCCTGGTGCGCTCTATTCTGCGCACAGCATCCTCGCATTTGAGGCATCTGGATCAATTAACGTCTCGATATATCGGCCGCCGAACCTGCTGACTTGATACTTGAAGCGTTCGACGGCCTGTCGTAGCTGACAATTCCCTGAAGATTGGGGGTAACGCAGCACAGTTCAAGTCGTTGACGAAGATAACTGTGTATAACCGACGTTTCGCGCTACGCATCCGCGATGCACTGACATACACTGCGCGGCCGTTTTTTGACTGGAACGTAAAAGACATGAATGACCAATCCCCAGCCCGTGCCTGTGGTATCGACTTCGGCACGTCCAATTCCACGGTCGGCTGGCTGCGACCGGGCATGGAATCGCTGATTGCGCTGGAGGACGACAAAATCACCCTGCCATCGGTGGTGTTCTTCAACATGGAGGAGCGCCGTCCGGTGTATGGCCGCCTCGCGCTGCACGAGTATCTGGAAGGCTACGAAGGTCGCCTGATGCGCTCGCTCAAGAGTCTGCTGGGTTCCAGGCTGATCAAGCACGACACCAGCGTGCTCGGCACGGCCATGCCGTTCAAGGATTTGCTGGCGCTGTTCATCGGCGAGCTGAAAAAGCGTGCCGAGGACACCGCCGGGCGTGAGTTCGAAGAAGTGGTGCTGGGCCGTCCGGTGCATTTCGTCGATGACGACATCGGCGCAGACCAGGAAGCCGAAGATACGCTGGCCGAGGTCGCGCGCAAGATCGGTTTCAAGGATGTCTCGTTCCAGTACGAGCCGATTGCCGCGGCGTTCGACTACGAGTCGACCATTACCCGCGAAGAGCTGGTGCTGATCGTCGACATCGGCGGCGGTACGTCGGACTTCTCGCTGGTGCGTCTGTCGCCGGATCGTCGCTTCTATGACGACCGCCACGAAGACATTCTGGCCACCGGCGGTGTGCATATCGGCGGGACCGACTTCGACAAGCAACTGAGCATTCAGGGCGTTATGCCGCTGTTCGGCTATGGCAGCCGCATGAAAAGCCAGGCGTACATGCCCACCAGCCATCACATGAATCTCGCGACCTGGCACACCATCAACTCGGTGTACTCGCAAAAATCCCAGCTGGCATTGGGCAGCATGCGTTACGACATCGAAGACACCCAGGGCATCGATCGCCTGTTCAAGCTTATTGAGCAGCGCGCAGGCCACTGGCTGGCCATGGAAGTGGAAGAAACCAAGATCCAGCTGACCCACGCTGAAAGCCGCCATCTACCGATGGATCGCATTGAGCCGGGGTTGAGTGTCGATCTGAGCCGCGTGATGTTCGAAGCGGCCATCGATTCGCAACTGGAGCGGGTGCGCAACAGTGTTTCGGAGTTGCTGACCAAGGCCGGTGCGCGTGTCGATCAGGTTGATACGGTGTTCTTCACCGGTGGTTCCAGCGGCATCCCGGCGCTGCGCAACAGCATCTCGGCGATGCTGCCCAACGCCCGGCACGTCGAAGGCAATATCTTCGGCAGCATCGGCAGCGGCTTGGCGATTGAGGCGAAGAAGCGTTACGGCTAGAAATGTATTTGGATCGGTAGGACCGGACTTGTCCGGGAAAGCGGAGGGTCTGCTGAGTAACATCTTCAGCGTTCACACCGACCTCTTCGGGGACAAGTCCCCTCCTACCGGTTGTGTATGGTCAGACCAACCCTTCCTTCTGCAACTCGCTTTTCAGGTACGCGTAATAAATCGGCCCCGCCACCACGCCGGGCAGGCCGAACGCGGCTTCGAAGATCAGCATCGCCATGAGCAATTCCCACGACTTGGCATTGATCTGCCCGCCGACGATGCGGGCGTTGAGGAAATACTCGACCTTGTGGATCACGATCAGATAACCCAGCGCAGCCATCGCCACCCAGATCGACAGCGACATGCCGACGATGAAGATCAGCGTGTTGGACATCAGATTGCCCACCACCGGCAGCAGGCCGAGCAGGAAGGTCAGGATGATCAGGGTTTTGGTCAGCGGCAGGTGAATGCCGCACAAGGGCAGGACCACCGCGAGAAAGATCGAGGTGAACGCCGTGTTCAGCAGGGAAATCTTGATCTGGGCGAAGACAATATTGCGAAACGCGCGGCTCAGCAGGCTCAAGCGATTGAACAGCGCGGCGGCCAGCGGCTTGCGGGTGTGCACATCAGAGATCTGCTGCAGGGCAATGATCGCGCCCAGCACCATGCCGATCAGCAAGGTCACGAACATGTGCGCGGCGCCTTTGCCGAGCATCTGCAATTCGCCCACGTGCTTCTGGATCCATTCACCCAGGGAAACCCTGAATTCCGCCGCACTGGCCGGTAGATAGCTGTCGATGAACGGCGGCAACTGGCCGCGCGCCCGATCCACCAGCACCATGAACTTGTCCAATGAAGCGCCAGGGTTTTCGGCTTCATGCAGCACGAAGCTGATCGCACCGGCAAAGATCAGCGCCAGGACGCTGACCACCAGCGTGCCGAGCAATGCCACCGCAACCCAGCGCGCACGCGGGCCGGCGATGAGCCTTTGCAGCTGAGGCGTGAGCATGTTGACCAGTTCGTAAACCAGCAGCCCGGCGAGCAGACTCGGCAAGAGTTTGAACGGCAATACCATCAGCAGGCCGCCGAATACCAGAATCCAGCTGGCCAACAAAATTTGTCGTGCAGAAAACGTTGGCATATAGCCTCAAGACAGCGGCGCAAAGAGGGAGGCAGTCTGCCAGCGTTCTGAGTCGAGGACCAGTGGTCCGAGGTCTGACGACTCATCGCTGTGATTGCGGCCGACAGCATAGTCCGCAACCACAGGGTTTATCGCACTGAATAAGTGTTTTCTGCGCGCGAGGCGCAGGAAATTTATTTCTTCTTGAGACAATCACTCATGAAGGCCTTGCGCGCATCGCCTTTGAGCGCCTGAGTGCCGGCGGTTGCGTTGCAGGTTTTCATTTTTTCTTGCTGGGTAGGAGGCACGGAAGCCTTCAGACAGGTACTCATGAACGCTTTGCGCTCATCACCCTTGAGCGTTTTCGCCGAGGCGTCCGCGTTGCAGGTGGTCATTTTGTTTTGCTGGGCAGTGGCCGCAAAACCCTGGGCACACATCAACAGGCTCATGAGCAATAAAGGGACACGCAGGAATTTCATCGATCTTCTCTCCAGACTGGCGCACTGATGAGTACGTCCTGTCTGGCAGTGTAGTCAACCGAATGTGACTGCAACGGTGTCCTGCCGTGACAACGAGAAAACACCGTTGCATCAACTGAAAGGCATCAATCAGGAAGCGCCCGCCGATTCCTCGTTCTCGACACTGTGAATCGATACGTCGGTGATGCCCAGGGCGTGGGGCATGCCGTTGTAGGACTCACTGATGTCATGCAGGTCATCTTCCAGCGCAACATGATGCTTGAGCGCCAACTCATGGACGACCTCGATGATCGGCACATCCAGGTCCTCGATCACATCCACATGGTGCTCACCCGCCAGGGTGTATTCGATTTCATAGTGTTCTTTGTCGCTCATCGCATCACTCCATTGCCGACCTCTTTGATCGACAGACTACGAACCACGGCTCAAAACGAGCTAAAGACCGGCGGCCTTGAGGCGCGCGGCATGTTCAACAAACAACCCAACGGGATCAACACCCTTGCCGACCAGCCCGAAGGTCTGGTTGACGATGTCAAAATGGTCGAGAGGGTAGTTATCCCCAATGACAGTGCCCAGATGGGAACTGAAGCGCCCGACCATGCCATCACATTGACCTCGCTCTTTTGTGAACGTGCGAGCGAATATTCGACAGGTTACATTTGTGCCATCAATACGATTGCCACCCCTGTCACTGACCCCTTTCTGGATAGTCCCGGACCACGAGTAATAGCGCACGCCGTTGACCAGTTCTGCGCCCTGCCCGCCCCAGGTTTGCGGCAAGCCCTGGGGATACTGGCGGTTGAACAGTGCCACGCCGTCGCTGGTCAGCGAGTGGTGCGCGGCATCGACATCGGTGGGCAAACGGGTGCCGCGATAGCCGGTGTCCAGCAACGCCATGATCCACACCGTCAGGCGTATCGCGGCGTTGAGCAACAGACCGCGCAGGGTTCCGGGTGGGAAATTCTTCTCCAGGAAGTCGGCCAATTCCGAGCCATGATTCGGGCCGGCGACGGAAGTCACCGAAGCCACCAGCTCGGGATGTTTGGCAGCGGCGTAGCGAATGGTCAGTGCGCCCTGGCTATGGCCGAACAAATTGACCTTCTCGGCCCCGGTTTCCTTGAGAATTTCCCTGATCCGCTCGATCAACTGCTCGCCTCGCACTTCAGACGAGTTGACCGCCGAGACCATGACCGGAATCACCGTTGACCCGTCGCGACGTAACGCCCTGACAATGCCGAACCAATATGAATAAAACACCAGCCGGACAAAGCCCAGCAAACCGGGGACCAACACCAGCGGATAACGCGTCGCCTGTTTTTGCGTCATGAATAGCCTCCTCGTGCAATCGACGGTTGACTGCTTGAACCATAGCGGCAATTGACCAAAGAGCAGGCCCAGACTGGCGCGGCTATATGACAGGCAGTCATTTCCGCTGAGTAATGCCTGAAGGCCATCAAATAATCGAACTCTCGCCCTCCTCGAATGCTCAAAGCTGCAACGGGCCAACAATGGCTCAGTCATCTGGAGTGACTTATATGTTCAAGAAGAGCCTGGCGGCAATGTTTGTACTGGCAGCAGTGACCGGTTGCGCCAATACAACGCCGCAAAACCCTGTGGATTTCGTGACCTATCGCGACCAGCCACTGGTCAAGCAAGTCGAAAACGGCATGACGCAAACTCAGGTCCTGACCATCGGCGGCACGCCATCCACCCGCGTGCAGCGCAAGGTTCATCCCGGTATGTGCAACAACTACGTGCTCAACAAAGACGGGCATGAGCAAGTGTTCCACGTCAGCTTCGACGCCAACGGCCGTGTGGATAACAAAGGTTTCATGACCTGCGAACAACGCGAAGCCAACGAACGCGCGCTGTGATGTAACCCAGGCAGAAACGAAAAAGCCCGACTGCGTGAGCGTCGGGCTTTTTCTTGCGTGGCGTTTGGTGGCGCGCTTAGAAAACCAGCTTGAACAAGGCGATAACCACGACCAGGCCAATCAGAAAGATGATACCGATGGTGCTGCCCAGGAACTTAAGCATTGCGAATCTCCAGTAATTTTTCGTCTCAAAACTGGGACCGCGGCGTTTCACGCTCGTTTCGTTAATATTTGCCAATAGCGCTGATAGTTTTTGGCATAAAACTTTTTGCACCACAGGCGACTCACAACCTATGACCGATCCTGCCGGGCGTCAGCTACCGCTTTCCCACTGACGCATCAAGAGCGAGACGGATAACCGGATTAGCCTTTGGAGATTCAAGATGAACGATTCACAGCAACTCTCTGACGTCAGCACCCTGCGCCAGCGCGCCCGCCTGAACGTGGAAAACGGCGCCGTGACCGAAGGCTACAGCGCCGACCGGGAAACCGTCCTGCGTCTGCTCAACGAGTCACTGGCCACCGAACTGGTCTGCGTCCTGCGCTACAAACGTCACTACTACATGGCGACCGGCCTGAAAGCCGCGACCGCTGCGGCCGAGTTTCTGGAGCACGCCGAGCAGGAAGCCGAACACGCCGATTTGCTGGCCGAACGTATCGTGCAACTGGGCGGCGAGCCGGAATTCAATCCGGACCTGTTGTCGAAGAATTCCCACGCGCAGTACGTAGCCGGTAATACGCTCAAGGAAATGGTTTACGAAGACCTGGTGGCCGAACGCATCGCCATCGACAGTTATCGGGAAATCATCCAGTACATCGGCGAACAGGATCCGACCACACGGCGCATCTTCGAAACCATCCTCGCTCAGGAAGAAGAGCACGCCGATGACATGGCGGATATTTTGAAGGACCTGTAATTTTTGTAAGCGTTATGGGCAATCCGTAGGACCGGCTTCAGCCGGGAGGACGTTCTCCCGGCTGAAGCCGGTCCTACGGGTTCGCTCAGTCGTTACTGCACCGTCTTCGGCGCCTTGCCTGCGCGCATCTGCTCCAGCAACGGCGTGCATTGGTTGGGTACGTCACCGCTGCTGGGTGCCACCAGCGCCAGCAAGCCTGCCGCCGGGCCAATCGCTGCGCCCAGCAGCACCATGCCAGCACCGCGCAGCAGCAGCGGACCGGTTTGCACGCCGGCGCTCGGTTTGGCGAACGGGCCGCGCACGTACAACGGCGAACGCAGCGAGAAGACCCGGAAGCCCTTGGATTCCGGCTTGATTGCCAGGTCCAGTTGCTCGGTCTTGAAGTTCGCCGTGCCATCGATGTAGATGATCGCGTTCTCGGTATCGAACACAAACAGCCGCGTGCTCAACAGACCGTCCTTGATGCCCATGTCCGAAGCCGCGCAATTGATCTTCACGTCCTTGTCGCCGAACAGGCGGCCTACTACGTAATTACCCACGTTGAGCCCGGCGATTTCCATCAGGCTGCGGCTGATGGCGCCGTCGTTGACCAGCATCTTCAGATCACCATTGGCGCTGCCCAGCAACGCCGCGATGGAGTTGCCCCGGCCGCTGATATCCGCATCGCCGTTCAGCTCACCGAAACTGGTCTTCATCGGTTCAAAGGTCGGGAACAGCTGCTTGAGCTTGAGTTGGCGTGCCGAGATTTTGGCCCGGCCTTGCAATGGCTGATTCCGGCCATCGAGCCGCACATCCGCATCCAGCTTGCCGCCCGCGACGCCGAAACGCAGGGGTTGCAGGCTGAGCTGGCCGTCGTCGAGAACGACATGGGTATACAGATCAGAGAACGGCAGGTCCGGGCTCTGCACGATTTTCTTGCCGGTGAACTCGACGTCGGCGTCCATGGCACGCCAGCGATCCGTCTGGAATTCCTCGACGGGCAACACTTTGCCTGCCGGCTGCTTGCTGTCGCCGCCGCGTTTTTTCTGCGCGGCGTTGGAGTCCGCACCAATCAGCGGCGCCAGGTCGGTGAACAGCAATTGATTGGAAACCAGTGCGCCGGTCAGTTTCGGCCTCGGCTGGCTGGCAACGAAGCCGAGATCACCATGAATGTCGCTGTTGCCGATCTTGCCGTTGAAGCCTTCGTAGCGGAAGTTCGCGCCCGCCGGATCATGCAGCTTGGCGATCAGATGACCGTCAGTGGCGTACGCCGGCGAATCGGGCAAGGTCACGCCGGTCAGCGGATACAGATTGCCGAGGCTGCTGCCGGACAGTTTCAGGCGCAGATCCAGCGCACCGAGATTCTGCGGATCAGTCAAGGTACCGGCCACCGCCGCGTGGGTGTCGCCGATCTGCACGTCGGCCTGCACCGGGAACGGCTGCGCGGCATCCTTGAGCGCCAGCAGGCCACCGACTTTGCCGGTGCCGTTGAGTTTCTGGCCGTGATACTGCCCTTTGTAGCTGAGGCCGAACGCGTAATCCTGCGGCGTAATGCCCTTGTCCTTGGCTTTTTTCGCTTCGCCGCTGCCGACGATATCGCTGAACGGAATGGGCTTGCCCAGTGGATCGATGACCACATCCACCTGAGTTTTCAAGGTCTGGTCGTTGAGGCTGACCAGCCCTTGATCGAACTTGATCGCGCCGATATCCAGCACCCATTTCGACGGCTGTGCATTGGGGTCGGATTTGGGCAGGTCGAACGTCCAGTTGGCGCGGCCATCGGCCAGGCGCTCAAGCTTCGCGTCCGGCCCGGTCAGGTCGATACGCGGGATTACTACGTTTTGCCAAAGCAGCGGCAGCGGCGCCAGACGGAATTCGACGCGCTTCAACGTTGCCATTTGCGGGGTTTTCGACCATTCAGGATTACCCAGGCTGAGGTCTTCGGCGACGAAACGCGGCCAGGGCACCCACGCGCGCCAGCCACCTTGCTCCGGCTCACGCGCCCACAGCACCGCCAGATTGCCATTGATGGCGAAAGGCCGATGCAGCGCTTCACTGACTTTTTCGTTGAGGGTTGGCTTGATGCGGTTCCAGTCGAACGTGGCGATCACAATGACCAATACAGCCAGGACCAATATCAGGACAACACCGGTCCAGGCGAAAATTTTACGACTGCGCGTCATTGCACGACTCTCCAGATGACAACCACCCTCGCGGGCGCATTGCGTACGACTTTGCTGTTCGACTGATAAAAGTCGTGAGGGTTTGATTCGGTTCTACAAAAAGCAGCTTCAAGTGGGCTCAATCATTTTTAATGATTACCACCATTAGCCGTATGAAGTTCTCTCTGGACGACCGGAGCGGCATATTAGCGCCGTACCCAACCCGAGACACCTCATCATGAAACGCCCACTGTTGCTCACCCTGACCTTTTCGCTTCTGACCGCCAATGCTTTTGCCATGCCTGCGGCCGAGCAACCTGTGTCCGGTGAGGCGAAGATGGAATCCCAGGCCGTGCACAAGGCCGTGGCGCAGGACACTCCGCGCCTGATTCAGCAGTACCAACGCGTTGCCGAACATGGCCCCGAGCGTCTGGTGCAGCAATATCAGCGGGTTTGAAGCTTTATTGAATTCGCGTTCACGCCTGATCAGCGCATTTGTTAAAGTGCCGAACCGTCCCTTTGCAGAATTCAGCCCGCCCCATGTTGCCCCGCGCCGAACAGAAACAACAAACCCGACACGCCCTGCTCGACGCCGCGCGCAGTCTGATGGAAAGCGGGCGCGGCTTTGGCAGCCTGAGCCTGCGGGAAGTCGCGCGCACGGCCGGAATCGTCCCCACCGGGTTTTATCGACACTTTGATGACATGGACCAACTGGGCCTGGCGCTGGTCAGCGAAGTCGGCCAGACCTTTCGGGAGACCATCCGCCTGGTGCGGCACAACGAAATGGTCCTGGGCGGCATCATTGATGCGTCGGTGCGAATCTTCCTCGACGTCGTGGCTTCCAAGCCCTCGCAGTTTCTGTTTCTGGCGCGTGAACAATACGGCGGCTCGCAGCTGGTTCGACAGGCGTTGGGCGCATTGCGCGAAGGCATCAGCGCCGACCTCGCGGCGGATCTTGGCAAAATGCCCAAATGGCAGCATCTGGACCCGGCCTCCTTGTCGGTGATCTCCGATCTGGTGGTTAAAAGCGTTTTCGCCATGCTGCCGGAACTCATCGACCCGCCCGCCGCAACCCTGGCGCCGCACTTGACCCCGCAAGCCAAAATCACCCAGCAACTGCGCTTTATCTTCATCGGTGCGCGCCATTGGAAGGGCCTGGGCAGCATGTAGGAGCGGCTTCAGCCGCGAGGCTGTTTGTCCGCATTGAGGCCTGCTCGCGGCAAAAGCCAGCCCTGCAACGTAGCGCACCATTAATGACCACAGTTAAAATCACGCACCAAAAAGCATCACCGAAATCACCCTCACCTGAATAACGCCTCCTGTCTGTAAGCAATTTCCCACGCCATGCACTGTTGGCAAGCCCCTTGCTCTGCTTTGAAGCATCGTAATTAGCGGGAAGCTTCCTGATGCTGGTGATTCATCGCAGAATCGAACCTCAAGCCGAATGGGCCGCAGAGCTGCATTTGAATTTCGAAGCGCGCAGCAAAAGCCGGCTGCGCTGCTTCAGTGCCGAAGGCGAAGATGTCGGGTTGTTCCTCGAGCGCGGGCAACCACCGTTGCGTGATGGCGAGTGTCTGCAAGCCGAAGACGGCCGCATCGTTCGCGTCTGCGCTCGCCCGGAACAACTGATGCACGTGACCTGCAGCAGCGCCTTTGAGCTGACCCGTGCGGCTTACCATTTGGGTAACCGCCACGTGGCGCTGCAAGTGGGCGACGGCTGGCTGCGCTTGCTCGACGACTACGTGCTCAAAGCGATGCTCGATCAGCTGGGCGCTACCACCGAATCCATCGAAGCGCCGTTTTCCCCAGAGCACGGCGCTTACGGCGGCGGTCATCACCATTCCCGCGCGGGCGAAGAAGACTTCAACTATCCACCGCGCCTGCACCAATTTGGCGTACGCACGTGAACAGCGCCTGGGCGCTGCTGCGTCTGGCCAGTCCGCAATTGCCGATTGGCGGTTACAGCTACTCCCAAGGTCTGGAAATGGCCGTGGAACAGGCGTTGGTCAAGGATTCTCCCAGCGCACGCCGCTGGATCAGCGACCAACTGCTGCTCAACCTCGCCCGTTTCGAAGCACCGCTGCTGCTCGCCCATTGCAACGCTGCCGCCGAAGACGACTGGTGCCAGTTGCTGCAATTGAGCCACGAACATCGCGCCAGCCGGGAAACCCGCGAACTGCATCAGGAAAGCCGGCAGATGGGCTATTCCCTGCAGCAATTGCTCAACGGCTTGCCTGAGTTGGACCCGCCCGCCCGCAAATTTCTTGAACAGACTGAAGAACCACATCTGGCCCTGGGCTGGGCGCTGGCCGCGCGCGCCTGGCAGATCAGCCCGCAGGATGCGCTGGCCGCCTGGCTCTGGAGCTGGCTGGAAAACCAGTTGGCAGTGCTGATGAAGACCTTGCCGCTGGGCCAGCAAGCCGCGCAGCGCCTGACCAGCGAGTTGCTGCCGTTGCTGCAACAGGCGCAACAACAGGCCACGAGCGTTGATTTACAGCACATCGGCAGCGCGCCGTTTGGCGTGGCGCTGGCGAGCATGGCCCACGAACGTCAATACAGCCGACTGTTTCGGTCCTGAATTTTTATCGAATAGAGCTCAACGGAGAACTCAATGAACAGCCAACCTCTGCGCGTCGGCATCGGTGGCCCGGTCGGGTCCGGCAAGACCGCCCTGACTCTGGCGTTGTGCCTGGCCCTGCGCGAGCGCTACAACCTGGCGGTGGTCACCAACGATATCTACACCCGCGAAGACGCTGACTTTCTGGTGCGCAATGAAGCCTTGGCGCCCGAGCGGATCATCGGCGTGGAAACCGGCGGCTGCCCGCACACGGCGATTCGCGAAGACGCCTCGATCAATCTGGAAGCGGTGGATCAGCTCAACCGACGCTTTCCAGGCCTGGATCTGATCATCGTCGAATCCGGTGGCGACAACCTTTCGGCGACGTTCAGCCCGGAACTGTCGGACCTGACCATTTACGTGATCGACGTTTCCGCCGGCGACAAGCTGCCACGCAAAGGCGGCCCAGGGATATGCAAATCCGACCTGCTGGTGATCAACAAGATCGACCTGGCACCGCTGGTTGGCGCGTCGCTGGAGATGATGGACCGCGATACGAAAAAGATGCGTGGCGAAAAGCCGTTCGTCTTCAGTAACCAGAAAACCGGCGTCGGTCTGGAACAGATCATTGCCTTTATCGAGCGCCAGGGTCTGCTGACCGAAGCCGCGTGAATCCACTTCATCAAGGAAGCCTTTCAATGAATTACACCAAAGCCTTCGGCGCTCTCGCCCTGTTGCTGGTCCCGGCCCTGGCCTTCGCTCACCCCGGGCATGGCGATAACGGTCTGATCGCGGGGATCAGCCACCCCATCGGCGGTCTGGATCACTTGTTGGCGATGATCGCCGTGGGTTTGTGGGCTGCGCAGCAAAAAGGCGCGGCACGCTGGGCACTGCCGTGCACCTTCGTCGGCACCATGTTGATCGGCGGCTTGCTGGGTTTCGAAGGCATTGACCTGCCAGCGCTGGAAAGCGGGATTGCCGCGTCGGTGTTGGCCTTGGGCCTGGCCGTGGCGCTGGCGGTGCGTCCGCCGTTGTTCATGGCCGTTGGCGCCACTGCGTTGTTTGCGCTGTTCCACGGCGTTGCTCACGGCCTTGAGCTACCGGAAATGTCCAGCCCTTGGGCTTATGCGACTGGCTTCGTTGCCGCCACGGCTGCACTGCATGCCGCCGGTTACGCCGCCGTGCGCTTCCTGCCAACCGCCGCTGCGCCGTTGGTGCGTGTTGCCGGTGCACTCTCGGCTGCTGCGGGTGTCTGGTTGTTGGCCGCCTGAACCTCAACGCCCAACCGACGCCTTCGCGAGCAAGCTCGCTCCCACGGGATTACATCGGATCCTGTGGGAGCGAGCTTGCTCGCGAATGGCTCGACGCGGTGCATCAGATACTCCCCGCCTGCTACCATGTCGCGCAATTCGCCCTTGCCGTGACGTCAGCCGATGCCCGATGTTTCCAGCTCCGCCTCCCACTCCGCCTCGAACACGGTATTTGCCGCCCTTGAGGAGCATTTCCTGCGCGTGATCGTTCCGCTCTGGCTGGGTCCGGGCTGGAATGCAGATATGGCGTTGCCCTACGAAGCCGTGGACGCCGAGCATCGCCCGTTGCCGCCGCAGCGCTACCGAGCCATGGCCTGTGCGCGACAGTTGTTCGTGTTTTCCAGCCTGATTGATCATCCGTCGGTGCCTGAAGCTGCGGACCGCGCTGCGGCGTTGTTTCGCTCGCTGCAAGGTCACTTCCACGATGCTGAAAACGGCGGCTGGTTCTACAGCATCGATCCGCAAGGCGCGCCGCTGGATCGCCGCAAGGATCTGTACACCCACGCGTTCATCATTTTTGCCTGCGCACATTATTGGGCCAAGGTCCGCGAGCCGCTGGTGGAGTCAGTCTTCAATGCGGCGCTGACCGTCGTCGCCGAGCGTTTCGCCGACGGCACCGGGCTGTACGAAGCGATGCTTGGCGAAGACTGGACGTCACTGAACACGGGGCCACTGCAAAATCCGCTCATGCACCTGGCTGAAGCCTTCCTCGCGACCCTGGCCGTGCGTGAAGACGCCGCCACGGTCGGCGCGCTGGATGATCTGGTGCACGGCATGCAGGAACGCTTTGTGGATAACGCCCACGGCGTGATGCTGGAAAAACCGCTGGGAGCTGTGGATAACTGGTACGAACCCGGTCATCAATTCGAATGGTTCTTCCTGCTGGATTCTTCGTCACACCTGCGTGGCAGCCCGCTGCACACATCGCTGACCCAGGCGTTCGCCCATGCCGAAGCGCAAGGCGTCGACCCGCAGACGGGCGCGGTAGTGGCGATGCTGGAAGTGGACGGCACGGTTCGCGACGGCACCCAGCGCATCTGGGCGCAAGCGGAATACCTGCGGGCGCTGGCGTTGCGGCCTGACAGTGAGGCGGCGCTAGGTCGTGAGTTGCGCGCGCTGCAAACGCGCTTTCTGCACGCCAGCGGCTGGAATGAATGCCTGGACAGCGCCGGCCAGGTCAGCCGCAGCGACATGCCGTCAACCACGCCGTATCACCTGGCGACCTGTTATATCGGCCTGGCGGAGTATTTTCGGGGCTGATCGAATCGACCAAATCAAAACCTGTGGGAGCAAGCTTGCTTGCGAAGGCAATGTTCCGGCTCAGAAAATTTTTCCGGCTGTACCGTCCTCTTCGCGAGCAAGCTCGCTCCCACACGTTTAAATTCAGCCGCCTCCAGATTTACCCGCGATTACGATCAATCGCAAAGCCGGCCCAGGTCTGGCTTACCGGCATCAGCTCAAGGCTGTTGATGTTCACGTGCGCCGGGGTGTTCATGATCCAGAAGATCGTATCGGCAATGTCCTGCGGCTGAATCGGCTCGGCGCCCGCGTAAGTGGCGTCGTACTTGCTCTGATCGCCACCGAAACGCACCAGCGAGAACTCGCTCTCGCACAGGCCTGGCTCAAGATTGGTGACGCGCACGCCCGTGCCGATCAGGTCATTGCGCAGGTTCAGCGAGAACTGACCGACAAATGCCTTGGTGCCGCCGTAGACGTTGCCGCCCGGATATGGATAGTTGCCCGCAACCGAACCCAGGTTGACGATACTCGCTCCGCGACCATGGGCGATAAGGCGTGGCAGCAGCAAGCGCGTGCTGTAGACCAGACCCTTGATGTTGGTGTCGATCATGGTGTCCCAATCGTCCAGGTCGCATTTCGGCGCAGGATCGATGCCCAGCGCCAGACCGGCGTTGTTGATCAGACCTGTGATCTTGGCGAACTCCGCAGGCAGCCCCTCGATAGCGGCCTCCATGGCGGCACGATCACGTACGTCCAGCACCAGCGTGTGCACTTTGGTCTGTTTGGACAATTCAACGCTCAGGGCGTTGAGGCGCTCTTCACGGCGACCGGTCAAGATCAGCGACCATCCGGCTTCGGCAAAACGGCGCGCACAGGCTTCGCCAAATCCGGAAGTTGCCCCGGTAATGAACACAGTGGAAGTCATTTCGTTCTCCTGAAGTGGCACGAGGCAATGCTGCCCCTTGGAAGCGTTAAATCGAACAAGGCCAGCAGAATGCCCGCCCAGACCGGTTACCGGCAAGTCTGTGGATAAAACATTCATGCAGCTGTACAAAAAACAACCAGCCAGAGCCGAGCCAGTTCCCACATGGCCTGCACGCAGTTTTACCCACGTTATCCACAGCCAGACCCACAGTCTTTGGGAGTAAGTACAAAACAGTACAAGCTAGACATGGCGCGGCCTGCAGGACGAAAGACGACGTTTTTCCCTTGACGTCGCGCCTGGCATCTGTAAAGGCCGTGAAACAAGATCAGTCGGGTAGATTTCCAAGGGCTGCTGCGAGCCAGACCAACCGGCACTTTGCCGACTATTTCCAACGCTTGCCCACAGACTTATCCACAGGCTGGACCGTTCTAAAAGCTGTATGAAAAACCAGTCTTTAAAACGTTGACAAACCCCGGTAAAGGAACTGAAAAAACCACTGGTCAAAATTTGATCACATCGCTACAACCCGCAGAAACAAAGGGCTTCAGCCAGCTACTCCCACGTTATTCACAGGCACCTCCACAGTAAACCTGAACAAGTCAAAAGCGTGACAAAACAACTATTTGCAGCGTCTTTATGTCGCGGTTTAGCGGCACGTCAAAAATGTTTTCCACAATTGGCGAAGTGGCTTTAAAGCCTGGTATTTGTGCATTCCGAATAAGCGGGAATTTTAATGTGGGAGCGAGCCTCCTCGCGAGGAGGCAGGTGAATCAGCTAAATTTACCGCGACCTCGAAACAGCATTCGCGAGCAAGCTCACTCTCACAGACTCCAGAAAACCAAAAAAGAGGCCGAAGCCTCTTTTTTGTTCACACCGCTATCAAGCAATCAATGCCCGCCCAGATAAGCGTTCCTGACCTCTTCGTTGACCAGCAGCTCCTTGCCGGTGCCAGTCAGGCGGATTTCGCCGTTGACCATCACGTAGGCCCGGTCAGACAGTCGCAACGCGTGGTTGGCGTTCTGCTCGACGAGGAAGATGGTCATGCCGGTGGCCGCCAGTTCACGCAGGGTCGAGAAGATCTGTTTGACGATGATCGGCGCCAGACCCAGGCTCGGTTCGTCGAGCAACAGCAGTTTGGGCCGGCTCATCAGGGCGCGGGCGATGGCAAGCATTTGCTGCTCGCCGCCGGACATGGTCATGGCGCGCTGGTTACGGCGCTCCTTGAGGCGCGGGAACAACTCGAACATGCGCTGCATGTCTTCAGCCGAGTGTTTGTCGCCAATCGGGATGGTGCCCATCATCAGGTTTTCTTCCACCGACATGTCGGGGAATACCCGCCGCCCTTCCGGCGACTGCGCGATACCGTTGGACGCGATGTAGTGCGACGACTTGTGGGTGATGTCGGTGCCCTGATAGATGATCTGCCCGCTTGCCGCACGCGGCTGGCCAAAGATCGACATCAACAGCGTGGACTTGCCCGCGCCATTGGAGCCAATCAGGCTCACGGTTTCGCCTTCGTTGATGTGCAGCGAGACTTTTTTCAGGGCCTGGATAGGCCCGTAAAACACATCGATCTCTTTCAATTCGAGGATCGGCTTACTCATACCAACTCCTCTTCATCAGCGCCCAGATACGCGGCGATCACTTTCGGATCGTTGCGGATCTGTTCCGGCCCACCGGCGGCAATCACGTTGCCGTGGTCGAGCACCACAATATCGTCGGAAATTCCCATGACCATGCCCATGTCGTGCTCGATCAGCACGATGGTCATGTCGTGTTCGTCGCGCAGCAAGCGGATCATGCCGCTCAAGGCTTCGGTTTCCTGCGGATTGAGGCCCGCGGCCGGTTCGTCGAGGCAGATAACCTGCGGCCGCGTGCACATGGCCCTGGCGATTTCCAGACGGCGCTGCTGGCCGTAAGACAATTCACCGGCCAGACGATTGGCGCAATCCACCAGATCCACCACTTCCAGCCAGTAAAACGCGGTGTTGATCGCGTCTTCTTCGGCCTTGCGGTAGCCCTTGGTGTTGAGGATGCCGGCCAGCATGCTGCGGTTGACCCACATGTGCTGGGCGACCAGCAGGTTTTCCAGCACCGACATTTCCTTGAACAGGCGAATGTTCTGGAAGGTTCGCGCCAGCCCGGCACGGTTCACCAGATGGGTGCCACCGAACATCTTGTAGTACACGCGGCTGAGGAAGCTTTTTGGCGAGACAAAATCCGTGGCCTGGAAGGGTTCGCCCAGCAGCTTGATGACGTTGGTCGCTGTTCCGCGCGTATGCAGCTCGATACGCCCACCGGTGGCTTTATAGAAACCGGTCAGGCAGTTGAACACCGTGGTCTTGCCCGCGCCGTTGGGGCCGATCAGGGCAAAGATCGAATTCTTGCGGACCTTGATGCTGACGTCGCTGAGCGCCTTGATACCGCCGAAGTGCATCATCAGATGTTCGACAGAGAGAATGATTTCGCTGCTCATGGCGTAACTCCCTGTTTCCCAGTGGCATTGGGATCAACCAACACACCCTTGCGCGGGCGAACGCCGGTACGGCTGATGCGGATCAGGCCGCGTGGGCGCCAGATCATCATCAACACCATCAGGATTCCGAACAGCAGGACGCGATACTCCGAGAAGCTGCGCAGCAATTCCGGAGCAACGGTCAACACGAAGGCTGCAATTACAACGCCGACGGTGGAGCCCATGCCACCCAAAACCACGATAGCGAGAATCAAGGCCGACTCGAAGAAGGTGAACGACGTCGGGTTGACGAAGCCTTGATAACTGGCGAAAAACACCCCGGCCAGACCTGCCGTGGACGCACCAATAGTAAACGCCGAGAGCTTGACCAGTACGTGGTTTAGACCCATGGAACGACAGGCGATCTCATCCTCGCGCAGCGCTTCCCAGGCACGACCGATAGGCATGCGGGTCAAGCGGTGCTTGACGTACAGCACCGCCAGCACGACCAGGAACAGCACCGCATAGATGAAGATGAATTTCAGGTCCGGGTTGTAATCGAAGCCGAAAAACTCATGAATCGGCACCCCGCCATCTTTGGCACGGCGACCGAATTCCAGGCCAAAGAACGTCGGCGATGGCACCGGCACGCCGTTGGGTCCGCCGGTGAACGACAGCCAGTTGTTCAGCACCAGACGAATGATTTCGCCAAAGCCCAACGTCACGATGGCCAGATAGTCACCGTGCATGCGCAAGACCGGGAAGCCGAGAATGCAGCCAGCCAACGCTGCCGCCATGGCCGCCAATGGCAATGCCGACCAGAAACCCAGGCCGAGGTACTGATAACCCAGTGCCAGTCCGTAAGCGCCGATGGCATAGAACGCCACGTAACCCAGGTCGAGCAGACCGGCCAGACCGACCACGATGTTCAGGCCAAGGCCCAGCAGCACATAAATCAGGCCGAGAATGACCACGGTAAGGATGTATTTGTTGGCGAACACCGGGAACACGATGGCGATCACGATCAGCAGCGGGATGACCCAGTACAGCTTGCTCTTGTGGTCAGGCTTGAGCACATGCACGCCAGAGCCGGAACTTTCGAAGCTCTGGGAAATGGCGATGCCTTTGGGCGTCTGCAGGAACAGGCTCATCAGGAAGCGGCCAACCATGACGATTGCCACCAGCCAGGCCACGCGGGTCGGTTGCAGATTAAAGCTATAGCCGTCGAGGACAATGCCGACGATAGGACCGAACACAATAAGCGCCAGCAAACCGGCCACCACCGCGTCGATTATGCTTTGCTTGATATTGATGGGTTTAGCGATAGGAGCAGACATACTTTATACCTTCGCCACGAGTGGGCGACCCAGCAGGCCTTGAGGACGGAAAATCAGGATCAGGACCAACAGTCCGAAGCTGAACACGTCTTTGTAGTCGGAATTGACCAGACCGGAGAACTGCGACTCGGCAACCCCCAGGATCAATCCGCCCAGCATCGCACCCGGCAGCGAGCCGATGCCGCCCAATACCGCAGCAGTGAATGCCTTGATGCCAATGACGAAGCCGGCATAGAAGTCAAACGTGCCATAGTTCATGGTGATCAATACACCGGCCAGCGCCGCCATGGCTGCGCCGATGATGAACACGTAGGAAATCACCCGGTCGGTGTTGATGCCGAGAATGGATGCCATTTTTCGATCCTGTTGGGTCGCGCGGCACATCCTGCCCAGCTTGGTGTACTTGATGATGTAGGTCAGTACGCCCATGCCGACGAAAGCGGCAATCAGGATGAAGATCTTGGTGTAGGTGATCTGCACGAAACCCGTGCCGATCTCGATGCGCCAGGCACCTTCGAGCAGCGTGGGCACACCCTGCTGGCGCGCGCCCTGGCTGATCTGTGCGTAGTTTTGCAGGATCAGCGAGATACCGATGGCACTGATCAGTGGCGCCAGGCGTGTCGAGTTGCGCAGCGGCTTGTACGCCACCCGCTCGATGACAAAGCCATAGACCCCAGTCACCACAACGGTGAAGACCAGAGTGCCGAGAATAAGGAACGGGAAGGACTCAACCCCAAAGAAGGACAGGACCGCCAGGCCGATGGCGGCCAGGTAAGCGGAGATCATGTAAACGTCGCCGTGGGCGAAGTTGATCATGCCGATGATGCCGTAAACCATCGTGTAACCGATGGCGATCAAGCCGTACACCGACCCAAGGGTCAGCCCGTTGACCATTTGCTGCAGGAAAATACCATCCATCACGCACGCTCACGAATCTTGAAAGGCCATTTGAATACGGCCCGAATACTCCCTCGTGAGGTGCACCGGGCCGACATCATGTGGCAACAGAAGAACTCAAGGGGCGCGAAATCCACACCCCATTACGAAGACGAACCGGTGTCCTGAAACACCCGTTTGACTATGCGCGTTGCTTACTTCTGCTTATCGAGCTGATGGTATTTACCGTCTTTGTCCCATTGGTAAACCACGTAGTCGGAAACCTTCAGGTCGCCTTTGGCATCCCAGGTTTTCTCGCCCATGACGGTTTTGACCGGGTGGGCTTTGAGCCATACGCCAGCAGCGTCGCCTTTGTTGGACTTCGCACCGTTGAACGCCGCAGCCAAGGCTTGCACCGAAGCATAAGCGTAAAGGGTGTAGCCTTCAGGCTCGTAACCGGACTTGCGGAATTCTTCAACCACAGCCTTGCTGTCAGGCAGCATGCGCGGGTCGGCACCGAAGGTCATGTATACGCCGTCAACGTATTGCGGGCCGCCAGCCGTGGTGACCAGTTCATCAGTCACGATGCCGTCATCGGACATGAACTTGACGTCTTTCAGGCCTTGTTCACGCAGTTGGCGAACCAGTGGACCGGCTTCCGGGTGCAGACCACCGAAGTAGACGACATCGGCGCCAACCGAACGAATTTTGGTGACCAGGGCGCTGAAGTCTTTTTCGCCACGGGTCAGACCTTCGTACAGGACTGGAGTCACGCCGCGCGCGATCAGCTGCAATTTGGTCGCGTCGGCCAGGCCTTGGCCGTAGGTATCCTTGTCGTGGATGACCGCGACTTTCTTGCCTTTGAGCACGTCAACGATGTAGTCGCCGGCGACGATACCTTGCTGGTCATCGCGGCCGCACATGCGGAACATTTCTTTCAGGCCACGCTCGGTCACAGCCGGATTGGTTGAGCCTGGAGTGATCGCGATGATGCCTGCGTCACTGTAAATTTCAGAAGCCGGGATGGTCGACGAAGAGCAGAAGTGGCCTACGACTCCGATGACTTTGTCCTGGTCAACCAAACGGTTGGCAACAGCCACGGCCTGCTTCGGCTCGCATGCGTCATCGCCTGCAACCAAAACTATTTTTTCCCCGTTGACGCCGCCAGCCTTGTTGATAGCGTCGGCAGCCGCTTGAGCGCCTTTCATGTATTGCTGGCCAAACGATGCGTTGGCGCCAGTCATTGGACCCGCAACACCGATTTTGACATCAGCCTGAGCAAACGAAGACACGCCCAATGCAGTAGCAACTGCGATTGCCAGAAAGCCTTTCCTGTAAAACGTCTGCGACATGAGTGGTGCTCCTGAGGTTTTTTTTGATTAGCACTGCGACTACAGAGATTGCTCTGAGCAAGTGGCGTGCCATTCGTTTTTTATTCTGAAAAAACTCATGAATTTGTTGAAAGTCGTTCGTTTAGAGCCTTCGTTGCAGGGCGTGCAACCGTCTAGGACGCGCCAGGTGCAACCCACACAAAAAAAAGAGCAACCCAAGCAAACAAAACTAGCAACCCGTCCAATAAGCCACGTACAACCTTGCTGTAACAGCTTGCGTCACCGAAGTGCACACCGTAGGTGCGCTCGCGCTACGAGACGCACCATTTGAGGTTAGTGGATTAAGAGCAAAGCGCCTGATACAGCAGCGGTTTTTGGTCAGATCACGACGCGCAGGCACTGACCGGCGTGATAAAGGGAGAATCCCGCTTCATAAAATGCGCTACGCAGCCCGGCACCCGCCAGCGGCACCATGGGTGTAAACGGAATTGGCAGCACTGTGGAATCGCCACTGCACAGGTAATCGGCAAAGGCTTTACCAACCACGGTCCCGGTTGTATTCCCGCGACCGTTGTAACCTGTCACCGCGACCAGACCTGGGGCAGGTTCGAACATGCGTAACAGATGATCGGGCGTAAATGAGATGCAGCCGGTCCAGGTGCATTCCCATTCCACATTTTTCAGGTACGGGTAATAGTGCTGTTGCACACGATCAGCCCATGCCTTCAGGAACCAGCCCGGCTTTTGATTGCCATTGCCCAGGCTGCCCAGCAACAAGCGACCGTCGGCATCGCGGCGAATGCTGCTCAATACCTGGCGCGTGTCCCACGAACCCTGACCAAACGGCAGCACTT
Source organism: Pseudomonas sp. G.S.17 (assembly GCF_038096165.1). Lineage (NCBI taxonomy): Bacteria > Pseudomonadati > Pseudomonadota > Gammaproteobacteria > Pseudomonadales > Pseudomonadaceae > Pseudomonas > Pseudomonas viridinivis. The sequence continues at coordinate 731,194 of NZ_CP151076.1, read as the reverse complement.
GCTGCGCCGCCTCGTCGTTCATCGGCGTTGACGCCACCTGATAGTAATAACCGGGGAAGAAGCTGCGCCGCAGTTCAGTCCACTGGCCTTCGGTGTAGGCGTTGGAGGCGATCACCACTTTCTCGGCCAGCACCGCGCCATGCTCGGTGACCACGCACCATTTATCGCCCTGGCGCTCAAGACGGGTGACCGGTGAATGATCGAACAACTGACCACCCAGACGACCCACCGCCGACGCCAGCCCGCTGGTGTACGCCATCGGATTGAAGGTACCGGCGCGCCGGTCCAGCAGCGCGGCGGTGATTTTCGTGGTGCCGGTGGCTTCTTCGCAGGCCTTGCCCGTCAACAACTCGACCGGTGCGCCGCGACGCGTCCATTGCTGCTCGCGACTGCGCAGATCGGCCACACCCTTGGCGTTATGCGCCATATGCAACGTGCCTTCACGGCGCAGCTGGCAATCAATGCCGTATTTGTCGATCAGGCTGAACACCAGCGCCGGCGCTGCGCCGAGCATCTGGTTCAACTGGCTGCCAATGGCTTCGCCAAAACCGGCTTCGATGTCATCCGGCGGGATCCACAGCCCGGCGTTTACCAACCCCACATTGCGCCCCGAGCCACCATGGCCGCTGCGATGGGCTTCCAGCACGGCAACGCGCTTGCCCTGTTCGAGCAAGTGAATCGCTGCCGACAAACCGGTAATGCCTGCGCCAATGACGCACACATCGACCGTCAACTCACCCCGCAACGCCTGGGCTTCAGGACGTTGGGGCGTCAGCGTTTCCCACAGACATTCTTCGCGTAGCGGCATCGCAAAACCCCGAAAGAGACAGCGCCTTTGATAACCCTGGAAAATTACCTCGACTGGCCGGACACCTTCGCGAGCAAGCTCGCTCCCACAAAACTGCGAACTCTCTGTGGGAGCGAGCTTGCTCGCGAATAATCTGCAGACATCCTCTTAATCGAAGGTAATCCCCTGCGCCAACGGCAATTCCAGTGAGTAGTTCACGGTTGCGGTCTGGCGGCGCATGTAGGCGCGCCACGAGTCGGAGCCGGATTCACGGCCACCACCGGTTTCTTTCTCGCCGCCGAATGCGCCACCGATTTCTGCGCCGCTCGGGCCGATGTTGACGTTGGCGATGCCGCAATCGCTGCCCAGCGCGGACATGAACTGCTCGGCTTCACGCACGTCAGTGGTAAAGATGCACGACGACAGACCTTGCGGTACCGCGTTGTTCAGGCGCAGTGCCTCGTTGAAATCTTCGTAGCCAACCACGTACAGGATCGGCGCGAAGGTTTCGGTGCAGACCACATCGCTCTGCTCAGGCATTTCCACGATGGACGGGGAAACGTAGTAGGCATTGGGGAATTTATCTTCCAGCTGACGCTTGCCGCCGAAAACCTTGCCACCTTCGCTCAACGCCTGCTCCAGCGCGTCCTGCATGTTTTCGAAGCTCTGCTTGTCGATCAGCGGGCCGATCAGATTGCCTTCCAGCGGGTGACCGATGCGGATTTTCTCGTAAGCGGTTTTCAGACGCGCGACGATCTCGGCCTTGACCGATTCGTGGGCAATCAGACGGCGCAGGCTGGTGCAACGCTGGCCGGCAGTACCGACGGCGCTGAACAGAATGGCGCGCACGGCCAGATCCAGGTCAGCGCTCGGGCTGAGGATCATCGCGTTGTTGCCGCCCAGTTCCAGAATGCTGCGGGCAAAACGTGCGGCGACTTTCGGCGCGACTTCACGGCCCATGCGGGTGCTGCCGGTGGCGCTGATCAAGGCCACGCGTGGATCATCGACCAGCGCTTCGCCCGCAGCGCGGCCGCCAATGATGACCTGAGCCAGATACGCCGGAGCGCCGGCGAAGTCCTTGGCCACTTTGTCGAACAGCGCCTGGCAGGCCAGACCGGTCAGCGGGGTTTTTTCCGAAGGTTTCCACAGCACCGAGTTACCACACACCAGCGCCAACGTGGTGTTCCAGGCCCAGACCGCAACCGGGAAGTTGAAGGCGCTGATCACGCCGACCACGCCCAGCGGGTGCCAGGTTTCACGCATGTGGTGGCCCGGACGCTCGGAAGCGATGGTCAAACCGTACAGCTGGCGGGACAGACCGACCGCGAAGTCGCAGATATCGATCATTTCCTGCACTTCGCCCAGGCCTTCCTGAGTGATCTTGCCGGCTTCCCAGGAAACCAGTTCGCCCAGGTCAGCCTTATGTTTGCGCAGCGCTTCGCCGAACAGACGGATCAGCTCGCCACGGCGCGGTGCCGGAACCTTGCGCCAGGCATCAAAGGCCGCGTCGGCACGGCTGATTTGTTGCTCGACTTCAGCAGCACCTTCCCAATTCACAGCGCCGATGCGGCTACCGTCGATGGGGGTGTGAACAGGCTTATCGCCCTTCTGATAAAGCGCGGGGTCGACACCGAGACGGGTTAGCAAGTCGGTAAGCATGTTCTCTCCTGATTTCGGGAATGCTGAAAATACGGGTAAATCCTCAGCCTCTAGTAATAGCTGGGTATACGCGCCTCAACAAACGACCATTAGGCGAGATATCATTCCGTTTATTCATGCTGAGCACCGGAACAGGCAAAAAGGCCCGAACATGCTGAACAAACGCCACTTACCGTCGATCACTGCCCTGCAATGCTTCGAAGCCGTCACGCGCCACCTGAGCTTCACCCGCGCCGCCGAAGAGATGAACCTGACGCAAAGTGCGGTCAGCAAGCAAGTGGCGCAGCTGGAAGAACTGGTGCAGCACTTGCTGTTTCGCCGGGTTCGCCGCCGCCTGCAACTGACGCCGGCCGGCGCGCTGTATCTGGGCGAAGTTCGCAAGATCCTCAGCCAGGTGGAAATGTCCACGCTGTTCCTGCGCTCTTATGGCGGCGAAACCGAGGTGCTGCGCGTTTCGACGCCGCCGACCTTCGGCGCCCGCTGGCTGGTGCCACGTCTCAAGGGCTGGCGGCTGCGGCATCCGCACATCCACCTGGATCTGGTCAACGAGCAGGAAACCGATGATCTGGCGCAAAGCCGCTGCGACCTGGCGTTCTATTTCGGCCAGGGAGCGCGGCCGGGGGCGGAAAGCATGAAGTTGTTCGGCGAAGAACTGATCCCGGTCTGCGCGCCGGGTTGCCTGCCGGACCAGCCATTCAGCGACCCGACGCAACTGACCGACCTGGTGCTGCTGCAAAGTGCTTCGCGCCCGCAAGGCTGGCACGACTGGTTCGAAAGCCAGGGTTATCACACCGAACACAGCTATCACGGGCCGCGCTTCGAAACCTTCTATATGTGCATCCGTGCCGCACAGGTCGGCTGCGGCGTCGCACTGCTGCCGCGCTTTCTGGTGGAAGAAGAACTGGCCGACGGCAAACTGGTCATCCCCTGGCAATACGCCCTGCCGAGCACCGATTCCTATTACATGGCCTACCCCGAACACGCCGCCGACGTGCCGAAGATCCGGGATTTTGTCGAGTGGATGATGGAGCAGTTGGGGTAATAGCGAGCAAATACCCGTTGGAGCGAGGCTTGCCCGCGAAGGCATATTTTCAAGCGAGCAATGTGTTGAATGGAAGTCCGATTCGCGGGCAAGCCTCGCTCCAACGGCGCCATGGCGTTGAATTCATTCCCCCCAATCCCGCCGCCACTGGCATTATGTCCGCCATCGTCAACCAACACTGATTCAGATTCGTTTTGGCCGCGTCTGGCGGCCGGTCCTGCTGGAGCGACCCAATGAGCGAGAGCGCATTCTCCAATCGCATCGTGCAAAACCTGCTCGACACCGATCTGTACAAGCTGTCCATGATGCAGGCCGTCCTGCATAACTACCCCAACGTCGACGTCGAGTGGGAGTTTCGCTGCCGCAATGGCGAGGATCTGCGGCCGTATCTGGGCGAAATCCAGCAGCAGGTCGAGCATCTGTGTGAGTTGTCCCTGAGTGCCGAAGAATTGGGTTTCCTGGAGCGCATCAACTTCATGAAGCCGGACTTCCTGAGGTTTCTCGGTCTGTTCCGCTTCAATACCCGCTATATCAAATGCAGCATCGAAGACGATCAGCTGTGCATCCGCCTGCAAGGGCCGTGGCTGCACGTGATTCTGTTCGAAGTGCCGGTGCTGGCGATTGTCAGCGAAGTGCGCAATCGTCATCGCCATCCGCAGATTCTGCTCAGTCAGGCCACGGATCAGCTGCACCGCAAATTCGACTGGCTGACCGCCAATGCGCAACCCGACGAGTTGGCCGCGCTGAAAGTGGCCGACTTCGGCACGCGTCGACGCTTTTCCTATCGAGTGCAGGAAGAAGTGGTCAGCGTCCTCAAGAAGGATTTCCCCGGCCAGTTCGTCGGTACCAGCAACGTGGATCTGGCGCGCAAGCTGGACCTCAAGCCGCTGGGCACCATGGCTCACGAATGGATCATGGCCCATCAACAATTGGGGCCACGGCTGATCGACAGCCAGATTGCCGCGCTCGATTGCTGGGTGCATGAATACCGTGGCCTGCTGGGCATCGCCCTGACCGATTGCATCACCACCGACGCTTTCCTGCGCGATTTCGATCTGTACTTCGCCAAGTTATTCGATGGCTTGCGTCATGATTCGGGCGACCCGGTGCAGTGGGCCGAAAAATGCATCACTCATTACCAGAAGATCGGCATCGACCCGATGACCAAGACGCTGGTGTTCTCGGACGGGCTGACTTTACCCAAGGCGCTGGAAATATTTCGCGCTTTGCGTGGTCGCATCAATGTCAGCTTCGGGATTGGCACTAACCTGACTGCCGACATCCCCGGTGTCGAGCCCATGAGCATCGTGCTGAAAATGACTGCCTGTGCAGGTCAGCCGGTGGCGAAGATTTCCGATGAGCCCGGCAAGACCCAGTGCAAAGACCCGAATTTCGTCGCTTATCTGCGACACGTGTTCAAAGTAACCGCTTAGTTTTTTCGCACGCGAATCGCCGTTCTTAACCTACCAAGGAGTGAATCATGCAAGGCGTACAACTCCAGATCGCTGAACAACTGAAGGTGCATCCCCCTTTCGCAGACGAAAGCGCGCTGCAGGCGGAAGTCGCCCGGCGCATCGTGTTCATTCAGGATTGCCTGCAAAACGCGCGGCTCAAGACGTTGGTGCTCGGTATCAGCGGCGGGGTTGATTCTCTCACTGCCGGCTTGCTCGCCCAGCGCGCGGTCGAAGAGCTACGTAGCACGACCGGCGACGACAGCTATCGGTTCATCGCGGTGCGCTTGCCGTATCTGGTGCAGCACGACGAGCATGAGGCGCAGGCTTCAGTGGATTTCATCAAGCCGGATGAACGGCATACGGTAAATATCGGCCCGGCGGTCAAAGCCCTGGCGACCGAGATCAAAGCGTTTGAAGACCAGAATGCCAGCGCCGTGGATTTTGTCGTCGGCAACACCAAGGCGCGCATGCGCATGGTTGCTCAGTACACCATTGCTGGCGCACACCAAGGATTGGTGATCGGCACCGATCATGCGGCCGAAGCGGTCATGGGTTTCTTCACCAAGTTCGGCGATGGCGCGTGCGATCTTGCACCGCTCAGCGGCCTGGTGAAAAATCAGGTTCGCGCGATTGCTCGTCACTTCGGCGCGCCGGAAGCCCTGGTCGAGAAAATTCCGACTGCCGACCTGGAAGACCTCGTACCCGGCAAACCGGATGAAGCCTCTCACGGCGTGACCTACGCCGAGATCGACGCCTTCCTGCATGGCGAACCGGTTCGCGAAGAAGCGTTCAAGATCATCTGCGACACGTACCGCAAAACCCAGCACAAGCGGGAGTTGCCGTACGCGCCATGAAGTGCTAGCGGTGACATGTAGGAGGGGACTTGTCCCCGAAGGCGTCATTTCAGACGGCAAAATCGGGTTATTTCGTTGCCTGACCGATTGCCTTCGGGGACAAGTCCCCTCCTGCCAGTCTGCGCGGATGGGTACTCGGCAATAGAAAACGGAATGACCCCGTCGTTTTTTTTCGCTTGTCGGGTTCGGGCATTGGGGCTTAGATAGCGTCCTAACTTTCACAGTCTGAGCCGCCACCCATGTCCTCGTTCGAAGGTCTCTTCTCTCTCGTTGCTCGCACCGTTGGCCAACCTGCTGCCGATTGGCTGGAACGCCACGTTGAAGTCCCCGCAGGCCTGCACGCCTTTGCCTGGAACGAGACAGCACTGCATCGCGCCTGGCTGGCCGAAGCGCTGAACCTGTGCCTGCTGCATAAGCTGGTGGAAGCGGTGCCGGCCGGTCGCCAGTATGTGGACGAGCAAGTCGAGCAAGGTCGCAAAGTGGTGTTCGATCACGGCGCCATTCGCACCGTGGACTGGCCGGAAAACGGCGAATTGCCCCGTGGACGTCAAGCCTTTATCCGCTTGCTGGAGCCGCTGGGTTTCACCGATGTTCGCACCTATCCGCTGACCAAACTCAACATGACCGGCTGGGCCTATCGCCAGCAGGACTTGCCGGAAGACATCGCGCAGTTCTTCGTCTCCGAACTGCACCCCGGCCGCTTCAGCGAAACCTTCCAGAGCGCCGTAACCCGCGTGGTCAGCTCCAGTCGCGATCCACTGCGAGCCCAACACCTGAGCATCCTCCAGCGCCTGCGCCTGACCCGACATTGCAGTCTTCAGGAAGCCGGCGAACTGTTACCGGCGCTGTATCAGGCGTTTGACCGCCAGCATGGCGTCGTGCAGCACGCCGACTATCAGCAATTGCTGAGCGAAAGCGCGGAAATGGCCTGGATTGCCACCGAGGGCAACAGCTTCAATCACCTGACCGATCGCGTGGCGGATCTGGAAGCCGTGGTTGCGGAGCAAAACCGCATCGAGCGCCCGATGAAAGCCACCGTCGAAGTCTCGACTTCCGGTCGCGTGATGCAGACCGCTTACCGCGCCTGCACGGTCAAACGCGGGCTGATTGATGCCGATGGCCGCTTGCGGGAGCACCAGGTTCCGGGATCGTTTGTGGAGTTCATTCAGCGCAAGACCGACCCGGACACGGGTCGCATCGACCTGAATTTCGACAGCAGCAATGCCCAGGGCATCTTCAAAATGACTGAGTCGAAATAACGCTGACTGGAATGAATTCCGTAGGACCGGCTTTAGCCGGGAGAATCCATTCGCCACATCTCTATCGTCGGAACGCTCGCCCTCCCGGCTGAAGCCGGTCCTACGGATCGCAAAAAACCCGGCAATTGCCGGGTTTTTCGTTCCTGACACGATTACTTAAGCGTCACAGAACCTTTCATCATGCTGATGTGGCCTGGGAACGAGCAGAAGAACTGGTACTTCTCAGCCGCGTCGAGCTTGGATACGTCGAAGGTCACCGAGTCTTTTTCGCCAGCGCCGATCACTTTGGTGTGAGCGATCACGCGAGCGTCGCCTTCCTTCAGGTAATTCTTGTCGATGCCAGCGCTCAGGCCATCGGTGGCAATTGGCTGCGCGTCAGCTTCTTTGCTCAACACCCAGTTATGGCCCATGACGGCTTTCGGCAAGCTGCCGGAGTGTTCGAGGTTGACGGTGAAGGTCTTGCAGCTTTTGTCGATTTCAATGGCTTTGGTGTTGAAGGACATCTGATCGGTAGAGTCGACGGTAACGCTGCATTCAGCTGCCAATAAATGGCCACTAACCAGGGTCAACAGCGAGGCAGCAACAAGCTTGCGAATCATGGGGAATCTCCAAGGCAGGTGTTCTGTATATTTCTGTAAAGATTGCCTTATATAGCAGCGAGTTCCAATGACCTGCGTCAGGCGCAGCTCATGTCCAGACGCCATCTATCGGGCTCATCGAGACAATCTAACAGTCAGGCTCTGTAAAACGAGCGAGCATGCCTCATCGTTACTTTTGCAGGAGCAAATTGCCATGCTACTTTCGAGTCTGTTTTGTAGTGTCTTCGCCGCTTATGCGTGTGGCGCCAGTGGCGGCTGCACCGCGCGCTCCCCTGCCGAGTTGCTTTAAACGGCGAAAAAACACGATTTATGGCCCCGCTGGCGGCGCACTTTGGACCGCCGGGTGCACAACGCCGTGTGCCGGCTGACGTTCTCAGGCAGAATGGCGGCATTTCCCGCCTAAACAGAGGATCGCCCATGGCTAAACCTAACTATTCCTTCGCCAAACGTCAGAGAGATCTGGCAAAAGAGCAGAAGAAAGAGGAAAAGCTGCAGAAGAAGAACGCTGCTCTGGCCGAAACTGGCGCTGAAGGCGAAACCGTTGAAGGCCAGGAGCCTGCCGACGAAGCGCCGGAGGCCGAGCCGACCGCTGCTGAAGACAAGCCCGCCAACTGATCATCGCAGGCATGTTCATTCGAACACGCCAGGCCCAAGTCTGCCGCCAACGCGGCAGACCCAGGCGCCCCACTTCCCCGCCTGACCTCAACCGCTGATTGGCATCACCGTCACCCGCACTTCCGGGTCATGGACGCCGCCGCCCAGAATGACCCCGCGCAACGGCGACACATCGGAAAAATCCCTCCCCCACGCCAGACTGATGTGCTCCAGCGCTGGCTGTACGTTGTTGGTCGGATCGAAATCGACCCAGCCCAGCACCGGACAAAACACCGACACCCACGCGTGGGACGCATCCGCGCCGATCAAGCGTGGCTGGCCCGGCGGTGGCTGGGTCAGCAAGTAACCACTCACATAACGCGCCGACAACCCGCGCGAACGCAGACACGCGAGCATCAGGTGAGCGAAGTCCTGACAGACGCCGCGACGGCTTTCCAGCACTTCCACCAGTGGCGTCGCGACTTGCGTGGCTTCGTCGTCGAAGGTGAATTCGCGGAAGATCTTCTCCATCAAGGCTTGCACGCACAGCATCAACGGCGCGCCCAGCGGGAAACACACGGCGGAGAAGTCCGCGAACGATTGCTTGAGGTGCACGTAAGGCGACTCGAAGCGATAACGACAGGCTTCAAGAATGTCCGCCGACATCGGCTTGGCGTTGTAGGTCATGCCGTTGCGGGTCAGGTCCCAGGCGGGCGACTGCTGGAAATCCAGATGCGGTCGCTTCAGTACTTCCACGCGCAGGCGCGCGTTGACTTGCAACTCATCATGCGGCCGTTCGAACGCCAGGCGGGTCAGCGGATTGCCGAACACATCGAGTTCGTCGCGACGGACCGTAGGGATCGGGCTGATCAGCAATTGCTGTTCAGTGCAGCGCTGCCAAGGGCTGCGGCGCGGCCATAGATGCGCAAGCTGCTGAGCCAGAGAAACCGGGCTGTCGTACTTGTAATGCGTATCGTGGAGGATCTGGTAATGGGCGCTCATCAGACGGACACCGTGCGCTGGCTGACATCATCGACATGGGCGAAATGGCGCAAGGCCAGTCGATCCGACACTTGCCCGCTGGCCTCGCCAATGCTTAGCAGCAGATCGGCCAGCCCTTCAAGTACCGCATCCACACTGCTTTCGCCGAACAGTGGATTCTCCAGCGTGCCGAGATCAAAACTCGACAGACGCCGCACCAGGGTCCCAAGGCTCGCATCCCGTGGCGCGCCGAAGTCTTCGTTCAAACGATTCAATGAGCGCGAGACCAGCTTGAGCTGGAACAACACGGCGTGGGGGTTCTGGTCGTCGAGCAGCAACAGGTCGAGCACCGGAATCAACTGCGGCACGGCCAGATAGCGCGACCGATAGGTGATGCTGCTGTTACCCAGCTCCAGCAACCATTCCAGCCCGGCCTGATCGGACACCGCGACACCGCGCAGGAACGCCGCCAGGCTATTGCTGAGGAACTTCAAGCGCTCGATCCGCCGGCCCATCATCAGGAAGCGCCAGCCTTCATCACGGGTCATGTCATCCAGCGCAAAGCCAGACAGCGCCGCCAGGGACATCACCAGCCGGTTGAGGAAATCGAGCAACTCGCCTAAATCCGGCTCCTCGCTTTCCAGGCTCATGGCTTCGCGTTGCAGCTCGACCAGCGCCTGCCAGTTTTCCCGGGAAAGCTTGCCGCGCACTTGCGAAGCGGCCCACTGCAAGCGTTGCAGGTTGGAACGCAGGCTGAATGGCCAGTCATCGCCCAGCAAGGCGGCCAGCAAGCGTTCGTGCAGTTCGCCGCCCTCTTCTTCGTCGGGCAGCAGGCCGAGGCTTTCACCCAGCGCCACAGCGGCCTCAAGGGCGACCGGATCGTCGCCGTCGATATAACGCGCGAGGATGATGCGCAGCAATCGCGCGCTGTCATCACAGCGCTCGCAATAGCGGCCGAACCAGAACAGGTTTTCCACGACCCGCGACGGCAGATACGGATCGCGGCGAATCAGGTCATGCACGCCAAGGGTGCGCTGGCTTTTCCAGGGTTCGCCGCCGTTGGAGCGATCGCCCAGCACCCAAGTGTCCTTGCTGGCGCCACCCCGTTGCATCGACACCACATCGGCGTCGGCTTCGGCCGCGACACGGGTCAGGCCGCCCGGCAGCACGCGATAGCCATCGGCGCTGGCCACGGCGTAGACGCGCATGCCGATGGCGCGCGGTTGCAGGTGTTCGCCATCCGGCTGCCAGATCGGCGCGTGGGACAGCTGGGCCAATTCCTGCGCCACGTAAGCATAAGGTCGCGCCTGCATACGCAGCGCGAGGGCCGAGCGCTGTTCTTCAGTCAGATCGCGACCGAACACCGGCGCAAAGCTTTGTGAAGGAAATGCCGGCTTGATCAACAGCTCGGACATTTTTTCCAGCGCCTGAGCCAGCACCGGCGGCTCGCCGCACCACCAGGTCGCCACTGAAGGCAAAATCAGTTCTTCGCCAAACAGGTGCTGACAGATTTTCGGCAGGAAACCCAACAGCCCCGGCGATTCCAGCACGCCGCTGCCCAGTGCGTTGGCCACCAATACCCGGCCCTGACGAACCGCCTCCAGCAAGCCGGGCACGCCCAGCGCCGAATCGGTGCGCAGTTCCAGCGGATCGCAGAAGTCATCGTCCAGGCGGCGCATGATCGCGTGAACGCGACGCAAACCGCTCAGGGTTTTCAGGTAAACCGTGGCATCGCGCACCGTGAGGTCGCCGCCTTCTACCAGCGGATAACCCAGTTGGCGCGCCAGATACAAATGTTCGAAATAGCTTTCGTTGAAACGGCCGGGCGTCAGCACCACGACCAGCGGCGCTTCGCTGCTGGACGGCGCCTGCCGGGCAAGGGTGTCCTGCAAGGCGCGGAAAAATCCCGAAAGGTGCTGAACCTGCAAGTCGCGGTAGGTTTCCGGGAACGCCCTGGAAACGATCTGGCGGTTTTCCAGTGCATAGCCCGCACCCGAAGGCGCTTGGGTGCGGTCGGCGGTTACCCACCAACGGCCATCCGGCGTGCGCGCCAGATCCACAGCGTACATGTGCAGAAAGATGCCTTCCGGCGGCAGAACGCCCTGACACGGCCAGAGAAAATTGTTGTGGCCGAACACCAGTTCGGCGGGCAGCAGGCCGTTGGCGATCAGGGTTTGCGGGCCATAAAGGTCAGCCAGCACCGCATTGAGCAGTCGCGCACGCTGGGCAATGCCGGCGGCGACGTGCTGCCATTCATCAGCGGGAATCAGATGCGGCAGCAGGTCCAACTCCCACGGCCGGTCCGCGCCCTTGGGATCGGCGTAGACGTTGTAGGTAACGCCGTTTTCCTGAATTTGCCGAGCCAGCAGCGCCTGACGCTGGACCAGTTGCGCCGGAGTGCTGCGTTGCAGATGCTCATATAAACGCTGCCAGTGCGGGCGCACGGCCCCGTCGGGCTCAAGCATTTCATGATAAGTACCCGCAGAAAGCGGGTAGCGGTCAAGCAAATCAGGCATGGAAGGCTCGGCAGAGACTAAAGAATTCAGATTAGTGCAGGCACGCAACATGCCGACGACTAAGTCATCGGCAGGTTACCGCGCGGGCATTAACACTTTTTAGTGCAGACGCATATCCAGCGTCATGGGCAATTCGTCATTGATGGTCAGCAGCGGCACTTCCAGTTTGCCGGGGGTGTGGCCGATCCTGAAGAATCGCGCCAGGCGCCGGCTTTCCGCTTCGTTGGCGTTGACCGGCAAGGTTTCGTAGTTGCGACCACCAGGATGCGCGACATGATACTCGCAGCCGCCCAGTGAGCGCTGCATCCATGTATCGACCAGGTCGAAAACCAGCGGCGCATGCACAGGAATCGTCGGTTGCAGGCAATTGGCGGGCTGCCAGGCGCGATAACGCACGCCAGCGACGAACTCACCGACGCGACCGGTCGGCTGCAACGGCACCGGAATGCCATTGCAGGTCAGCAGATAACGCTGCGGCGGCAGGCCGTTGATTTTCACCTGCAAGCGTTCAAGGGACGAATCCACATAGCGCACCGCGCCGCCCGCCGCGCCCTCTTCACCCAGTACATGCCAAGGCTCCAGCGCCTGACGCAGTTCCAGTTCGATGCCGCTTACCGCGTAGTCGCCGACTTTCGGGAAGCGGAACTCCAGATGCGCGGCGAACCATTCGGCCCGCAACGGATAACCTGCGCTGTTCAGCTCGACGATGACGTCGGCAAAATCCTGCTCGATGAAGTGCGGCAGCATGAAGCGATCATGCAGCTGCGTACCCCAACGCGCCAGCTTGGCCGGCGCGTAAGGCTCGCGCCAGAAACGCGCGACCAGGGCGCGCAACAGCAGTTGCTGAGCCAGACTCATGCGCGCGTGGGGCGGCATTTCGAAGGCACGCAGTTCCAGCAATCCCAGTCGGCCGGTTGCGCCATCGGGGGAATACAGTTTGTCGACGCAGAATTCGGCGCGGTGCGTGTTGCCGGTGACATCGATCAGCAGGTTACGCAGCAGGCGATCCACCAGCCACGGCGCGACTTCCTCGCCCGGTTTCGGCATCTGCGCGAAGGCGATTTCCATCTCGTACAGCGAATCGTTACGCGCTTCGTCGACCCGTGGCGCCTGGGACGTCGGGCCAATGAACAGCCCGGAAAACAGGTACGACAACGATGGATGGTTATGCCAGTAACTGAGCAGGCTACGCAGCACATCCGGGCGCCGCAGGAACGGCGAATCGGCTGGCGTGGCGCCGCCCATGACGAAGTGGTTGCCGCCACCGGTGCCGGTGTGACGCCCGTCGATCATGAATTTCTCGGTGGTCAGGCGCGTCAGGCGCGCTTGCTCGTAGAGAAACTCGGTGCGCTCGACCAGCTCGTCCCAGGTGGCGGACGGCTGCACGTTGACTTCGATGACGCCCGGATCCGGCGTGATGCGGAAATTGGCCAGCCGCGGATCGCTGGGCGGCTCGTAGCCTTCAAGCAATACTGGGCAACGCAGCTCTTCAGCACTGGCTTCGACAGCGGCGACCAGCTCCAGATAATCCTCAAGTTTCTCCAGCGGCGGCATGAACACGTACAGTCGGCCGTCCCGCGCCTCGGCGCACAGCGCGGTGCGGGTCAACCAATCGGCGGACTCGTCGATCTTCGGCATGCGTTCAGCATTGGCGTCCGGCTGCTCGATCAGGCCGCTGAGTTGCGACTGGACCTGTGCGCTGTCCGGCAACTCAGGGAAGTCCTGATTGTGATCAGTGGGATGAATAAACGGATATTCCGCCGCCTTGACCCACGGTTGGGACGCCAGCGGCAGACGATAGCCCAGCGCCGAATCACCCGGCACCAAGCGGCAATGGTTGTCGCGCAGGTACCAGCGACCGCTCTGCCAGCGGTCCCCGGCAGCATTGCGCGCGAGTGGCAGCACCTGGCCAATGATCTTGTCCAGGCCTTGGGCAAAGACTTTGCGCAGCCGCGCGCGCTCCAGCTCGTCGCCGAGCCGGGAATCCTCGGCGCTGACGTTGACCGGCAGCGCACCTTCGCGCCACAGGTAATAGAAATTGTCTTCGTAGGCCGGGAACACAAAGCGTTCCGGCAGCTTCAGGCGTTCGGCGACGCTGGCCAGGAAGCGGCCCGCCAGTTCACCGGTCGCGCCATAATCCTGGCTTTCATCGGCGATCAAGGCGTTGTTGTGCCAGACCGGTTCACCGTCCTTGCGCCAGAAACAGTTCAGCGACCAGCGCGGCAGTTGCTCGCCCGGATACCATTTGCCTTGGCCAAAATGCACGATGCCCAGCGGTGCGTAATGTTTGCGCATGCGCTGGAACAGCTCGGCGGACAGCTCGCGTTTTTTCGGACCCAGCGCCGCGGTGTTCCATTCATCACCGTCGCGGTCATCGATGGACACGAACGTCGGCTCGCCGCCCATGGTCAGGCGCACATCCTCGCGAACCAGATCGCTGTCGATCTGCCGCCCGAGGGCCTGAATCGCCAGCCATTGCTCTTCGCTATAGGGCTTGGTGACGCGCGGCGCTTCCCAGATGCGCTCCACGGACATTTCGTGCATGAACTCGGTTTCGCACGGTTCGACCAAGCCGCTGATCGGCGCGGCGGAAGAAGGCTCCGGGCTGCACGCCAACGGAATATGGCCTTCACCGGCAAACAGCCCGGACGTAGCATCCAGCCCGACCCAACCGGCGCCGGGCAGATACACCTCGCACCAGGCGTGCAGATCAGTGAAGTCCACATCGGTGCCGGACGGCCCGTCGAGGGCTTCGACGTCGGCCTTGAGCTGGATCAGGTAACCCGAGACGAAACGCGCCGCCATCCCCAGATGACGCAGCAGCTGCACCAGCAACCACGCCGAGTCGCGGCAGGAGCCGGACGCGTTCTCAAGGGTGAACTCCGGGGTTTGCACGCCGGGCTCCATGCGAATCAGGTAATCGATGTCCTGGCTCAGGCGCTGGTTCAGGCCCACCAGAAAGTCGATGGCGGGCAAAGGCGTGCGGTCGATGCTCGCCAGATACGCGGCAAACCTCGGCGTCAGCGGCAGCGTTTCCAGATAGGGCGCAAGTTCGCGCTGCTCGTCGCTGGCATAGAAGAACGGAATCTTCTCGGCGTAGGGCTCAAGGAAAAAGTCGAACGGGTTGAACACCGCCATTTCGGCGACCAGATCGACTTCAACCCGCAACTCGCTGGTCTTCTCCGGGAAAACCAGACGCGCCAGATAGTTGCCTTGGGGGTCTTGCTGCCAGTTGATGAAGTGGTTTTCAGGCAAGACTTTCAGGGAATAGGACAAAACCCGGGTGCGGCTATGAGCTGCCGGACGCAGGCGAACAATCTGCGGCCCCAGTTCCACCGCTCGGTCGTAGCGGTAATGCGTGACGTGGTGCAAGGCAATATGAATCGACACGGCGTGCCTCCTGCGAGCCTGGACGGTAATGCAACCGCGCAAGACTTATGCCATCCGGGCAAATACGGCGGTTGCGCGAGACAACGGCAGACCAAAGCACCATTAAAGCGCTCACCCTGCCCTGCGGTGCAAGCGTTGCACAGAAAAAGAGCGGGCGGAGTGAATTTTTCAAGTGTGCCAGACCGGGAGCGCCCCGTAGGAGCGAATTCATTCGCGAAAACTTTGCCAGGCGTAGCGGATCTGACGTCCGCCCAGACGCCCTCCCGGATAAATCCGGTCCTACGCAGACTGTGTGAAAACGTCACGAGCGAAGGCAAGACAAGGCAAAAACAGGCGGAAAAGCGGAGTCTAGGTGTTCTAAATGAGCATTTTCCGCCTGTTTTTAACGCAGTATTGCCGAGCGCAGTAGTTTTCACACAGTCTGTACGGATCCGGTGGGAGCGAAAATCCAATACGTACGCACTTTCACTGCACGCCGCCAATCGTTGCATAGCAAGAATCCAGAATGCTGTTACCTGCTGTGCAGGCGCGATTCCAGAATGGCGCCCTTGCCTGGCGACGAAGAATGAATGCCCGGCCTACATTTTCCCAAGCCGCTCCCATAGGCTGACAAGCCGGCCCGACACTCCGGGATGGCGCTCATTGCCGGACCATTGTCGTAGTATCTCCAGTCCGCTTTTGGCTCGTACCAGTTCAAGGTGCGGGCGAACCGCCTCTCCGGTAAATTCTTCCAGCGTATAACCAAGAGCTCGCCCCTTTTCAGTGAGGCGCGTCACTCCATTTTCAGTGATGAAATCCGGATCGGGTCGTTGGATTCTTACCGTATACCTTCCGCACCGTCCATGAATGGAGGCTCACGCCCGCCGTACAAGCGATCCAGCATTATCTGCCGGCCACGGGCATCGGTCGTTGACTCATCCGACTTGGACACCCGGACAAACGCCGCTTCAGGCAGCAGTCCTCGGACAATCTCCATTGGGCTCGCCGCCTGTGCATAGATGACCGGCGCATCGCTTGAATCAAGGTCGATTTTGCCCAAGAGATCGTCCGCGTAACCGGTCGGATACTGAGCTTGTTCGATAACGGGAAGAGACTTGAAGTGAGCAAGCGCCTCGCCGCAGAATCCGGTCATTTTGCCCGTCGAGCTGTACTCGTCCAACGCCCGCGTCGCCGCACTCTGGCGCCAGAGCTGTTCCTGTCTGGCGGTTTCCTGCCAGGCTGACACACGCTCTTCAACAGTGAACTCGCCGTGCTCAGCATAGGTAATCAGCGCAAGCTGATCCCGAGGCATACCTTCAAACGAGCGACTGTCCACGCCGCCGACGCTACCCGATAGCTCGGTTAAAACCTGCGACGCTTTTTGGCCAAGGAATTGCGGGTCAAGCGCTGCATCCCTTGTCTGCGCCCGCGCCGCAGCTGCGCCGAGCTGGCGGGCGAAACAATGAAACAGAGCTATCGGAAGGCGTTGGGCTAGTAGGTGTTGTTTCAGCATTCGCGGATGCTGAGGGCTGAGGTTTACCACCCGCGCTGATGGCAACGGGCTGAGTTCTCACTGGATTGTTATGGCTGCTAATGACGACCACGGCGACTCTCCCTGACTTAGGCTGCTGACAGCACTCGCGCTTTCAATGAAGAAAACGAGGATAGGGATTCATCGCCTGGGTGGATTTCGGAATGGAGCAGACGCGCGTGTGAAATGTCTTAGTTCTCTGTCAGCGTCTGCTGACCTGTCGCCGTGAGGACATAAAATCAGAACGCTGAAATGCAAAACGCCAACCCGGAGGTTGGCGTTTTGCATTTCAGGCAAACACTATCAGCGCGGAACAGCCGGCTTGCGCTTCGGCGGTTTCGGGCCTTTGCCCTTGGCCGCGTCAACGCGATCCTTGGCCGCTTGTTTGTTGCGGACCATCGCGGCCGCCTTGGCTTCTTCACGTTTGTCCCACGGCTTGCTGCCATCGCTGGCGCGCGGCGGCAGGCCGGTGTGCTGGGTCTGGATCAGCGTGGTCTTGGCTGCTTTAGGGCTAGCGACCTTATGACTGCCGGCTGGCGTTGAGTTCTTGCGACGTGCGCTCTGATAGCCGTCAGTTGCCGGCTGATGAGCCGGAATCAGCTGATCCTTGCCCGAACCGATCAGGTCGGCACGGCCCATGCGGATCAATGCTTCGCGCAGTGTCGGCCAGCCCTTCGGATCGTGATAACGCAGGAACGCCTTGTGCAGCCGACGCTGATCCTCGCTCTTGACGATGGTCACCGCGTCGCTCTTGTAGGTCACTTTGCGCAGCGGGTTCTTGCCCGAGTGATACATGGCGGTCGCGGTCGCCATTGGCGACGGATAGAACGCCTGCACCTGATCGGCGCGGAAACCGTTGCCCTTGAGCCACAAGGCGAGGTTCATCATGTCTTCATCAGTGGTGCCCGGGTGGGCCGCGATGAAGTAAGGAATCAGGTACTGCTCCTTGCCCGCTTCCTTGGTGTACTTCTCGAACATGCGCTTGAACTTGTCATAGCTGCCAATGCCCGGCTTCATCATCTGGTTGAGCGGACCTTCCTCGGTGTGTTCCGGGGCGATCTTCAGGTAGCCACCGACGTGGTGGGTCACCAGCTCCTTGACGTATTCCGGCGACTCGACCGCAAGGTCATAGCGCAGGCCGGAAGCGATCAGGATTTTCTTCACACCCGGCAACGCACGGGCGCTGCGGTACAGCTGGATCAGCGCCGAGTGATCGGTGTTCAGGTTCGGGCAGATGCCAGGGAACACGCAGGACGGCTTGCGGCACGCGGATTCGATTTCCGGGCTCTTGCAGGCGATGCGATACATGTTCGCGGTCGGGCCACCCAAGTCGGAAATGACGCCGGTAAAACCTGGAACCTTGTCGCGAATTTCTTCGATTTCGCGAATGATCGACTCTTCGGAACGGTTCTGGATGATGCGGCCTTCGTGCTCGGTGATCGAGCAGAAGGTACAGCCACCAAAGCAGCCGCGCATGATGTTCACCGAGAAGCGAATCATGTCGTAGGCCGGGATCTTTTCCTTGCCGTACGCAGGATGCGGGACACGTGCGTAAGGCATGCCAAACACGTAGTCCATTTCTTCAGTAGTCATCGGAATCGGTGGCGGATTGAACCACACGTCGACTTCGCCATGTTTCTGAACCAGTGCGCGAGCGTTGCCCGGATTGGTTTCAAGGTGCAACACGCGGTTCGCGTGGGCATAGAGCACCGAGTCGGCCCGGACTTTTTCCATGGACGGCAAACGAATGACAGTCTTGTCGCGGGTCATGCGCGGGCTGGCCAGGATCTGCACGACCTTGGCTTCGTTCGGATCTTCCACCGGCCCCTTTTCCTGCTCGATCGCACAGGCCTGGGTGTCCTGGGTATTGACGTACGGGTTGATGATCTTGTCGACCTTGCCCGGACGGTCGATACGCGTGGAGTCCACTTCGTACCAGTCTTTCGGTGTGTCACGACGAATGAACGCGGTGCCGCGCACATCGGTGATGTCTTCGATCTTGTGCCCATAGGACAGACGCTGGGCGACTTCGACAATGGCCCGCTCGGCGTTGCCGTAGAGCAGGATGTCGGCGCAGGCGTCGATCAGGATCGAGTTGCGAACCTTGTCCTGCCAGTAGTCGTAGTGCGCGATGCGGCGCAGCGAAGCCTCGATACCGCCGAGCACGATCGGCACATGCTTGTAGGCTTCCTTGCAGCGCTGGCTGTAGACCAGGCTCGCGCGATCCGGACGCTTGCCGGCCATGCCGCCCGGGGTGTAAGCGTCGTCGGAGCGGATTTTCTTGTCCGCGGTGTAGCGGTTGATCATCGAGTCCATGTTGCCCGCAGCAACGCCGAAGAACAGATTCGGCTCGCCGAGCTTCATGAAGTCGTCTTTGGACTGCCAGTTGGGCTGGGCGATGATCCCGACGCGGAAGCCTTGCGACTCCAGCAGCCGGCCAATGATCGCCATGCCAAAAGACGGGTGATCCACGTACGCATCACCGGTGACGATGATGATGTCGCAGGAATCCCAGCCAAGTTGATCCATTTCTTCCCGGCTCATCGGCAGGAAAGGCGCTGGCCCGAAACATTCGGCCCAGTACTTGGGATAGTCAAATAACGGCTTGGCTGCTTGCATGTCGATGACCGGTGTTGGTGTGCAGGAAGGCGATTCATGTTGATAAAAATCGCGGTCGCGGAATATAGCACAAAATTTGATCAAGTCCGACGGTGGTGGTCGGATTTGGGTGCACGCGGCAAATTGCCCCCGTGGGAGCTTGACGAGGTTACGAGGCCTGCGATTGCGATGTGTCTGATACAACGCTTTCGCGGCCGTCGTTACCTCCGAACGCTCCCACTACTCGTCGTCGAAGTTGTAGCTGCCCGGCGCGAGGTTTTCGAAGCGTGTGTACTTGCCGATGAACGCCAGGCGCGTGGTGCCGATGGGGCCGTTACGTTGCTTGCCGATGATGATTTCGGCGATGCCCTTGTGCTCGGTTTCCGGGTGGTACACCTCGTCCCGGTACACGAACATGATGACGTCGGCATCCTGCTCAATCGCTCCGGATTCGCGCAAGTCGGAGTTGATCGGGCGTTTGTTCGGGCGCTGCTCCAGGGAACGGTTGAGCTGAGAGAGCGCAACCACCGGGCAGTTGAATTCCTTGGCCAGGGCTTTCAACGAGCGGGAAATCTCGGAAATCTCGTTGGTGCGGTTATCGCCACCGGAACCTGGAATCTGCATCAATTGCAGGTAGTCGATCATGATCAGCGCGATGTCGCCGTGCTCACGCACCAGTCGGCGGGTGCGCGCGCGCATTTCCGAAGGGCTGATGCCCGCCGTATCGTCGATGAACAGCTTTCGATCATTGAGCAGATTGACCGCCGAAGTCAGGCGCGGCCAATCGTCGTCTTCCAGGCGACCGGCACGGACCTTGGTCTGGTCGATGCGGCCGAGCGACGAAAGCATACGCATGATCAACGATTCGCCTGGCATCTCCAGCGAGTAGACCAGCACCGCCTTGTCGCTGCGCAGCACCGCGTTTTCCACGAGGTTCATGGCGAAGGTGGTTTTACCCATCGACGGTCGACCGGCGACGATCACCAGGTCGGACGGCTGCAGGCCACTGGTCATGCCGTCCAGGTCGGTGTAACCGGTGGACAGGCCAGTGATGGCGTTATCAGTGTTGAACAGCGTATCGATACGGTCGATGGCCTTGGTCAACAGGTCGGTAACACTGACCGGCCCGCCCGTCTTCGGCCGCGCTTCGGCGATCTGGAAGATCTGCCGCTCGGCCTCATCAAGAATCTCGGCGGCGTTGCGGCCTTCCGGGTTGAAGGCGCTGTCGGCGATTTCCGTGCTGATGCTGATCAGCTGCCGCAAGGTCGCCCGCTCGCGAACGATCTGGGCATACGCCTTGATGTTGGCGACCGACGGAATGTTTTTCGCCAGTTCACTGAGGTAACCCAGCCCGCCGACCTGGGAAGTCTGACCTTCCTTGTCCAGCTGTTCGGCGAGGGTGACTACGTCGATCGGCATGTTCTGATCGGCCAGGCGCGCGATGGCCCGGAAGATCAAACGGTGGTCATGTCGGTAGAAATCGCCATCCGATACTTGATCGAGCACGCGTTCCCAGGCGTTGTTGTCCAGCATCAAGCCACCGAGTACAGCCTGTTCGGCTTCGATGGAATGCGGCGGCACCTTCAGGGCGGCGGTTTGCAGATCGTATTGCTCAGGTGCGGAGATATCGTTCATGACCACTCAGAATCAGGGGTTGTGAAAAAACCAGGGTACAGAAAGACAAAGGGCACGACCTGAAAACAGGTCGTGCCCGATGTTAATCCTCTAGCGAGCAAGTCGCCAGATGATCACGTACTGCTTAAGCAGCTACCACAACAACGCGTACGGTTGCTTCTACGTCGCTGTGCAGGTGCACGGCCACGTCGAATTCGCCAACGTTGCGGATAGTGCCGTTCGGCAGACGAACTTCGCTTTTTGCAACTTCAACGCCAGAGGCGGTCAGTGCATCAGCGATGTCGTGGGTGCCGATCGAACCGAACAGCTTGCCTTCGTCACCGGCGGTGGCAGTGATAGTCACTTCCAGCTCAGCCAGTTGGGCAGCGCGAGTTTCGGCAGAAGCTTTTTTGTCTGCAGCCAGTTTTTCCAGCTCGGCACGACGCTCTTCGAACGCTGCAATGTTGGCAGCGGTCGCGGCGGTAGCTTTACCGTATGGCAGCAGATAGTTACGACCGTAACCGGCCTTAACATTCACTTTGTCGCCCAGGTTGCCCAGGTTGGCGACTTTTTCCAGAAGGATCAGTTGCATGTGAAAATCCTCTTAACTTTTAACCTTCACCGTTCGCAGGGCCATTACCGGCGTCTTTCGACGCCAGGCGTCCGCGAAAATCAATCAGGCTGTCGACAATGGCTAACACCACGAGCAACGGATAGATCAGCTGCATGAACACCAGCAGCGTTATGTACATCCCCACCAGCCAGAATTTGGCCAGTCGCTTTTCAGCCACCAACCCGTGCATCAGGGCCAGCCCGGCGAATACCAGCGGTACGCTGCACAACGGTGTCAACATCGCCGCCTGCGAACCGAAATTCGGCCCTACAAGCATGCACACCAGCAGCATCAACGCTGATACCAGCGGGAGTCTCACAGCGCGAAACTCGCGCCCGAAACCTCCAGGGTTGTACAACAACGCTTGCCAGTAGCGCCCGATAACCAGGCTCAGCACACTGACGATTTGCAACAAGGCCGCTATCAGGCCATTCAGGACCGGTGCAATCAATGATCCCAGGCGCGCTCGCTCTTCTACGGACATCTGATCGTAGAGACCCGAGAGCATCGCCGGCAGGTGTTTCTGCAACTCCTGCGACATCGCCTCGATGGGTTCGCGGAAAACCGCGCCCAGAATCACTGCATACAACAGACCCAGTGCCACGCTGGCCAGCAGCGTGCGAACCCAGGACTCGCTGGCGCGAAGAACCATCGCCAACCCCAGCGAACCTGCCAACACCATGAAGGTGCGAGGTTCACCGAGATACCACCAGACCAAGGCCGGCAGCAGAGCCCAGGCCAGGACGCCAAACGCGTCTCTGAACCCGCGCCGCAGGAGCACAAGGCAACCTGCAGCAGCACTCAACCAGAACAACAACGGCAATGCCGCACAACCCACCACTACGAGAGTGGCCTGCACGCGGCCGCGCATGATGAATTCAGCCATGGCGCGCATGCGTCTATCCCTTACTACTTATGTCGACTGCCCGGTCTCAGCGGCCGTGGCTGTCGGTGTAGGCCAGCAGGGCCAGGAAGCGGGCACGCTTGATAGCGGTGGCCAGCTGACGCTGATAACGTGCTTTTGTACCAGTGATACGGCTTGGAACGATTTTGCCGGTCTCGGATACGTATGCTTTCAGAGTGTTGAGATCTTTGTAATCGATCTCCTTCACGTCTTCAGCGGTGAAGCGGCAGAATTTACGACGACGGAAGAAACGTGCCATGTAATTGGCTCCTCAAAAGGTCCGTGGATTACTCGTCAGCGTTATCGCTGGCGTCGCTGTTGTCACCGTCATCGCCATCGGCGCTGTCGGAGTGCTCAGGACGGTCACGACGCTCACGGCGCTCGCTGCGGTTTTCTTCGGCCTTGAGCATCTCGGACTGACCAGTTACGGCTTCGTCGCGACGGATGACCAGGTTACGGATCACGGCATCGTTGTAACGGAAGTTGTCTTCCAGTTCAGCCAAGGCCTTACCGGTGCATTCAACGTTCAGCATCACGTAGTGAGCCTTGTGAACATTGTTGATTGCATAGGCCAGTTGACGACGGCCCCAATCTTCCAGACGGTGGATTTTGCCGCCGTCTTCTTCGATCAGCTTGGTATAACGCTCAACCATGCCGCCGACTTGCTCGCTTTGATCCGGGTGGACCAAAAAGATGATTTCGTAATGACGCATGAATGCTCCTTACGGGTTGTAGCCTGCCGCCTCAAAAGCGGTCAGACAAGGAGTGAATGACACTGTTAGTCTTGCCCAGGGTCAGGCACATGAGCGCCTGCCGTGACAGCAAGGGGCGCAATTGTAGAGAAGGGGATGCGGGGGCGCAAGGCAATTGGTGAATATTTGAACAGATGCCATCCACCCCCAGAACGGACTGTGGGAGCGAACCTGCTCGCGAAGAGGCCAGCACTTCCAAAGCATCTACGGAAGCTGAACCAGATCTTCGCGAGCAAGCTCGCTCCCACACAGGCGTATCGGTGATATCAGACTTTTTTGCTGGCCGCTTTCACGCTGCGCTGACGCATTGCTTCAAACAGGCAAACGCCGGTCGCCACCGAAACGTTGAGGCTGCTGACGCTGCCCGCCATCGGCAGACGCACCAGGTAATCGCAGTGCTCCCGTGTCAGGCGGCGCATGCCTTTGCCTTCGGCACCCATGATCAGGATGGTCGGGCCGGTGAGATCCTGCTGATACAACTCTTGCTCAGCCTCCCCCGCCGTACCGACAACCCAGAGCCCGCGCTGCTGGAGTTTTTCCAGGGTTCGGGCCAGGTTGGTGACGGCGACCAACGGAATCACTTCCGCAGCGCCGCATGCGACTTTTCGCACGACCGGCGTCAAGGTTGCCGACTTGTCCTTTGGCACCAGCACCGCCAGCGCACCGGCCGCATCGGCAGTACGCAGGCAAGCGCCGAGGTTGTGCGGATCGGTCACGCCGTCGAGCACCAGAATCAGCGGTGCGCCTTCGGTGCGATCCAGCAGCTCGTCGAGCATCGCTTCGCCCCAGACCTGGCTCGGGCTGACTTCCGCGACAACGCCCTGGTGCACGCCCTCGACCCAGACGTCCATTTCGCGACGCTCGGCCTGACCGACAGACACCCGATTCTGATTCGCCAGTTCCAGCAGAACCTGAACACGAGGATCGTTGCGACCTTCAGCCAGCCAGACTTGCTTGACTCGCTTCGGGTGATGACGCAACAACGCTTCTACGGCATGCACGCCGTAGATTTTTTCCAGCTGACTCATGACTTGGCCTTAGGTTTACGCACTCCGCCGCTTTTCGCAGCCGGAGCAGAACCCGCTTTTGGCGGGCCTTTTCGGTGCTTACCGGATTTCGCCGGTTTGCCGGAACCGCTCGGGGCAGAATGACTCGGAGCAGCGCCCGAGTTACTCGACTTTCCCGACGGCGCCTTGCTACCGCCTTTCGCTTCTGCCAACAGGGCCTGCTTCAATTCACGACTTTTGCGCACTTCGGCGTTTTTCGCGGCGGCATCGCTTGGGCGATAAGCTTCGGGCTCGGCCTTGGCTTTAGCCTTGGCCGGGCGCTTGCTCGGCGCCTTGGACGGAGCGGCGGACTGCTTTTCAGCAGGCGCTGGCGTGGTTTCGGTACTGCCACGACGTTTACGACCAATCGGCGCGGTAATCGTTTTCTCGGCCATTTCGAAGTCGATCTTGCGCTCGTCAAGATCGACGCGCATGACCCGCACTTCAACGGTATCGCCAAGACGGAAGCTACGCCCGGTACGCTCGCCCGCCAGGCGGTGATGCACAGGGTCGAAGTGGTAGTAATCGCCCGGAAGCGCCGTGACGTGTACCAGTCCTTCAACGTAGATATCCGTCAGCTCGACGAACAGACCAAAGCCTGTCACCGCAGTGATGACGCCAGGGAACGATTCGCCGACGCGATCCTTCATGAACTCGCATTTGAGCCAGTTCACGACGTCACGGGTGGCTTCGTCGGCACGACGCTCGCTCATCGAGCATTGTTCGCCCAACTGCTCCAGCGCGGCTTCGTCGTACGGATAGATACGCGCTTTTGGAATAGTCATCGCACCGGCGCGGCGCACGTGTGGTGTGTCTTGCTTGGAGCGGATCACGCTGCGGATCGCGCGGTGTGTGAGCAAATCAGGGTAACGACGAATCGGCGAGGTGAAGTGCGTGTACGCCTCGTAATTCAGACCGAAGTGACCATGGTTGTCCGAGCTGTAAACTGCCTGGCTCAGGGATCGCAGCATGACGGTCTGGATCAGGTGGTAGTCCGGACGCCCGCGAACGGTTTCCAGCAACGCCTGATAATCCTTCGGCGAAGGACCATCCTTGCCCTTGTGCAGGGAAAGACCCAACTCGCCGAGGAAGGCACGAAGTTTTTCCAGACGCTCCGGCGGCGGACCGTCGTGGACGCGATACAGCGCAGGAATCTCGTGCTTCTTGAGGAATTCTGCAGTGGCCACGTTGGCGGCCAGCATGCATTCCTCGATCAGCTTGTGCGCATCGTTGCGGGTCGTCGGACGAATCTCGGCGATCTTGCGTTCGGTGCCGAAGATGATCCGGGTTTCCTGGGTTTCGAAATCAATCGCACCCCGGACATGACGCGCCGCCAGCAATACCTTGTACAGCGCATACAGCTGCTTGAGGTGCGGCAACACGTCAGGGTATTCGCCACGAAGCTGACGCGCTTCTGTGGTTTTCGGCTGCTCCAGCATCGAGCTGACCTTGTTGTAGGTCAGCCGCGCGTGGGAGTGAATGACCGCTTCGTAGAACACGTAGTCGGTCATCTCGCCGGTTTTGGAAATGGTCATTTCGCAGACCATGGCCAGACGATCAACATGCGGGTTCAGCGAGCACAGGCCGTTGGACAGCTGCTCAGGCAGCATCGGCACGACGCGCTCGGGGAAATACACCGAGTTGCCGCGCACTTGCGATTCTGCATCCAGCGCCGAACCGATCTTCACGTAGCTCGACACATCGGCGATGGCCACGTAGAGCTTCCAGCCACCGGAGAACAAGCGCAGTTTGCCCGGCTTGGCTTCGCAGAAGACCGCATCGTCGAAGTCGCGCGCATCTTCGCCGTCGATGGTGACGAACGGCAGATGGCGCAGGTCGACGCGATTTTCCTTATCTTTTTCTTCGACTTCCGGCTTGAGCTTGGCTGCTTCCTTGAGGACAGCTTCAGGCCAGACGTGGGGAATATCGTAGGTGCGCAGCGCGACATCGATTTCCATGCCGGGCGCCATGTAATTGCCCACCACTTCAACAATGTCACCTTGCGGCTGGAAGCGCGGCGTCGGCCAGTGAGTGATCTTCACTTCGACGAACTGACCGATCTGGGCATTGTTGTTGCGACCCGGCGTCACCAGCACTTCCTGCTGGATCTTCGGGTTGTCCGGAATCACGAAGCCGATGCCGCTCTCTTCGAAATAGCGACCCACCACGGTTTCGTGAGCACGGGAGATCACTTCGACGATCACACCTTCACGGCGGCCGCGACGATCCAGGCCCGACACCCGCGCCAATGCGCGGTCACCGTCAAACACCAGACGCATCTGCGCCGGACTCATGAACAGGTCGTCAGTGCCATCATCAGGGATCAGGAAGCCGAAGCCATCACGGTGGCCGCTGATGCGACCCAGGATCAGATCCAGCTTGTCAACTGGCGCATACGTGCCACGGCGGGTGTAGATCAGTTGCGCATCGCGCTCCATGGCGCGCAAGCGGCGGCGCAGGGCTTCGAACTGATCTTCAGTGGTGAGACCGAATTCTTCAACCAGCTGCTCGCGACTCGCTGGCGAACCACGGTCGGCCAGATGTTTGAGAATCAGCTCACGGCTGGGAATAGGGTTTTCATATTTTTCCGCTTCACGAGCGGCCTCGGGATCGAGGGACTGCCAATCGGCCATTAGAGAGTTTTCACCTTGTCTATATGCGGTTAGTTTGGCATACGCGTATTGAAACGGGAAATTTCAGACTCAGACAGCGCTAGAAAGCCACTGTTTGAGGGTAAAAAGCGTCAACTGGAAAATTTTTATGCGATTTTCGACAACAGGGGGTTTACAGTTAAAAACCCGCTCCGTATAGTGCGCGCCATCGATACGGTGACGTATTCGGTACTGCCCAGATGGTGAAATTGGTAGACACGCCAGCTTCAGGTGCTGGTGACCGCAAGGTCGTGGAAGTTCGAGTCTTCTTCTGGGCACCAATTCAGAGTCAGAGATTACAGCAATCTTCTGAGCCTCACAAAAACCCGCGAAAGCGGGTTTTTGCATTTCAGGGTTTGAGTTTAGTGCTTTTTATTTCCAGAAGCGGGAAAAGCATTTATTAAAACCAAAACAGGGGTTTACAGATTAAAACACCCTCCGTATAGTGCGCCCCATCAACGGCGAACATTGCTGCTGATACCGCCCAGATGGTGAAATTGGTAGACACGCCAGCTTCAGGTGCTGGTGACCGCAAGGTCGTGGAAGTTCGAGTCTTCTTCTGGGCACCAATTCAAATAAAACCGAGCCCCGTGCTCGGTTTTGTGCTTTCTCGGTTTGGCTTACTTATGGGGCCTGGTTTCTGTGGGAGCGAGCTTGCTCGCGAAGTGGCAGGTTCATACGACGCAGTGCCGCATCCTGAAATACCGTCTTCGCAAGCAAGCTTGCCACCCAGCAAAAATCGCCTCAGGCGTTATGCCCGGAACTGCCCCAGGCTCGCCTTCAACTGCGCCGCCAGTTTGTCGAGCACCTTGCCGCTCGCCGTGGTTTCCACCACGACCTGAGCCGCCCGCTGGGCCTGGGCATGAATCACTTCCACGCGCCCACGCACCGCTTGCGCGCCCTCGGCCTGATGCGCCGCTGCCTGGGTCGCAAGACCAATCGCCGCATGCACCTGCTCTACAGACTCCTGCACGATCTGCTGCGACTTCGCGCTGTCACGCAGCACGGCCAGCCCTTCCTTGGCCTGACGCCCCGCCACACCAATCGCCGCGACCGCTTCCTTGGCTCCGCGCTGCAAGGCGACGATGTGCTCCTGAATGTCACCGGTTGAGCTTTGCGTCTTGCTGGCCAATGCCCGCACTTCGTCGGCAACCACCGCAAAGCCGCGCCCGGTCTCGCCAGCACGAGCGGCTTCGATGGCTGCGTTCAACGCCAGTAGATTGGTTTGCTCGGCGATGCCGTGGATTACGGTCAACACCACTTCGATCTGCTGGCTTTGCTGCGCCAGGCGCTCAATGACTTTCGCGCCGGTGTCCACCTGCCCCGCCAGCGCTTCAATCAAACCACCGACCTGATTGGAGGTACGGGTGTTTTCGTCGGTGGCCTGACGAATATCCACCACCTGTTTCAGCGCAGCCTGCATCGCATGACTTTCCGATTGCGCCTCGTCAGCCATTTGCGCCAATGCCTTAAGACTTGCCGCCACTTCGTCGCGCTGCAACTCCGCCGCCGCATCAGCGCCAGCATTGCGCAGGCTCATGGCGTTGATTTCCACACCCGTACGCTGCGCCACATCGCCCGCCTCGCGAACAATCGGCTGCAATTTGGCGACGAAGCGGTTGACCGCCGCCGCCATGTCGCCGATCTCATCGTTGCTGTCGAGTTTGACGCGCTTGGTCAGATCGCCCTCGCCCGCCGCCAGATCATCCAGCGCCGCAATCAACAGCAGCAGTTTGCTGACGACCCGACGCCCCAGCACCACTGCCAGCAACAGCAACACGCCAAGGCCGACCAAAGCCAGGCCCATGCCGATCCGCCAGCGCAGGGTTTGTGCCGCCTCTTGAACCGCCGAAGTGGTATTGGCGCTCATGGCCGAGGCCGCGGTTTGCGCCGAACCCAGACGACTGCGCAACGCTGCCGAGCTTTCCTTGGCTGCGCTGCCCAGACTGTCGGACACCAATTGCTCGCCGCTGGTAATCAGTGTTGCGAAGCGTTTGTCGAGGGCCGCCAGATTCTCTTCGACCGTGGCGGTGGACACGCCCATTCGCACCTTGCCGATTTCCACGCCATTAGGGCTGATGGAAGCTTCGACGTAGTACACCGACGCATCATTCTTCGCCGCGTTCAGCACTTTATCCATGGCCCGCTCGCCCTCGCCCTTGTCCAGCAAGGCTTTGATCAGCGGGTTTTCGCGATTCAGATAGCGCGTGAGGTGCTCGCCCGTCGCATCGTCATAAACGACGAACAGGACATTGGGATTGCGCTGGGCACGACGGGCAAACTCCGACAGCGTGGGCGTGTCACCGTCCCACATTGCACGAGGAGCGACCGCTGCCAACAGCTCAGCCATATCCGTTGCGGAATCCTGAAGATCCTTTTCCAGCGTGCTGCGCAATTGCGCCTGCTCATCTTTCAGACGTGCGGCAAGGCCGACGCTCAGGCGCTGACGGGTATTGGTGGCCAACGCATCCAGGCTGGAAGTTACTTCGCGGCTTGCCTGCTCCAGCTCGGCAGACAAGTGTTGCGAATCTACACCCAGGCGCTTATCCAGATCAGCCTCAAGCGCGGTGACAGTGCTCCGGGTAAGAGCAACAGCAACCAGCACCTGCACCAAAAGGGCGATACCAAGGGCAATGAATACAGGCCGAAGCAAGCGACTGCGCAATAACGAGAGGACAGCTGACACGGGGGAATCCCTCCACCACCGGCGCCATTAAAATGATGGCACCGCTTCTGAGGTTTTCTACAGCAATCACCGTGCCGTGTTTGTGACTTGGGTCACAGCCAAAATAACAAAGGGCCGCATGAGCGGCCCTTTGTTATGTTTCAACGACTTATCAGGCGAACGGGTGACGCAGAACGATGGTTTCGTTGCGATCAGGGCCCGTCGAAATAATGTCGATTGGCGCGCCAACCAGCTCTTCCAGACGCTTGATGTAAGCGCGCGCGTTGGCAGGCAGCTCTTCCAGGGTCTTGGCGCCGAGAGTCGATTCCGACCAGCCCGGCACTTGCTCGTACACCGGCTTGAGGCCGATGTAGCTGTCGGAGTCGGTTGGAGCGTCGATCACCGCACCGTTTTCGTTCTCGTAACCAATGCAGATATTGATGGTTTCGAGGCCGTCGAGCACGTCCAGCTTGGTCAGGCAGATGCCCGAAATGCTGTTGATTTCGATAGCGCGACGCAGGATGACCGCATCGAACCAGCCACAACGGCGAGCACGACCGGTGGTTGCGCCAAATTCATGACCACGCTTGGCCAGGAATGCACCGATGTCGTCGAACAGCTCAGTCGGGAAAGGACCCGAACCGACGCGCGTGGTGTAGGCCTTGGTGATACCGAGGATGTAATCCAGGTACATCGGACCAAAACCCGAACCGGTGGCGATGCCGCCAGCCGTGGTGTTCGAGCTGGTGACGTACGGATAAGTACCGTGGTCGATGTCCAGCAACGAGCCTTGGGCGCCTTCGAACATGATGTCTTTGCCGGCGCGACGCATGTCGTGCAGCGCAGCAGTAACGTCGAGCATCAATGGCTTGAGCAGCTCGGCGTATTCCATGCACTCGTCGAGTGTTTTCTGGAAGTCGATTGCCGGCTCTTTGTAGTAATTGACCAGCACGAAATTGTGATAGTCCAGCAGCTCGCCGAGCTTGGCCGCAAAGCGCTCACGATGGAACAGGTCACCGATGCGCAGTCCGCGACGTGCAACCTTGTCTTCGTAAGCCGGGCCGATACCGCGACCGGTGGTACCGATCTTCAGCTCGCCACGGGCTTTTTCACGGGCCTGATCCAGCGCCACGTGATACGACAGAATCAGCGGGCAGGACGGGCTGATACGCAGGCGCTCACGCACCGGAATGCCTTTCTCTTCCAGCTTGATGATTTCACGCATGAGAGCATCAGGCGCAACCACCACACCGTTACCGATCAGGCACTGCACGCCTTCGCGCAAGACACCGGACGGAATCAGGTGCAATACGGTTTTTTCGCCATCGATCACAAGGGTGTGACCGGCGTTGTGGCCACCTTGGTAACGCACCACGGCGGTTGCATGTTCGGTCAGCAGATCAACGATCTTGCCTTTGCCCTCATCACCCCATTGGGTGCCCAGGACTACGACATTCTTACCCATAACACTTGTCCTCATTCACGCAAACTTGGTGCCGGCGGCGGCCGGCAGGGAAACTCAAGAGGCCAGCGGCACTACCTGCCAATGCTCGCCATGCTGAATCAATTGCCGATCACAATCGGCCTCACGCGCTGCACTCACCTGCTGTCCAGGCAACCCCTGAACCACACGCTGACCTTCGCTGCGCAGCTGGCAGACTTGCTGCCAGAGCGCTGCATCGGTGCTGTCCGGCATCCAGATGCCGCCGGTCGGCAACTGGATTTCTGCGCGACCCAGTGTCACCAGGGTTTTCAGATCCGTGGAGAAGCCGGTCGCGGGACGAGCCCGGCCGAAATCCGCACCGATATCATCGTAGCGACCGCCCTGGGCGATCGATTGACCGACACCCGGAACGAACACCGCGAACACCACACCGGTGTGGTAGTGATAGCCACGCAATTCGCCCAGATCGAAATACAACGGTAGCTCAGGGAAGCGGGCAGCGAGGCGCTCGGCAATCGTCAACAGATCATCGAGGGCGGCGAGCACCGGCGCCGGCGCATTGGCCAGCCGATCACGAGCCGCAGCCAACACTTCACGACCGCCGCACAAGTCGACCAGCGCACGCAGCATGGTCGCCAGATCGCTCGGCAGGTTTTCGGTCAGGACAATCACTTCGTCGATGGCCTTGCGCTGCAGCGCGTCGAACAGCTGCTGCTCGACTTCACCGGACAAACCGGCCGCACGCGCCAGACCACGATAGATACCGACATGGCCAAGGTCCATATGCACATCCGGCACATCGGCCAGCCGCAACATGGCCAGCATCAGGCTGATCACTTCAACGTCGCTGCTCGGGCTTGCATCGCCATACAGCTCCGCACCCAACTGGATCGGGCTGCGCGAAGATGACAGGGCACGCGGCTGCGCATGCAGCACGCTGCCGGCGTAGCACAGGCGGCTTGGACCTTCGCGACGCAGGGTGTGCGCATCGATGCGCGCCACTTGCGGCGTGATGTCAGCACGAAAACCCATCTGCCGACCCGACTGCGGATCGATCACCTTGAAGGTGCGCAGATCCAGGTCCGAGCCTGCGCCAGTGAGCAGGGATTCGAGGTATTCGATGTGAGGGGTGACTACGAATTCATAGCCCCAGCTCTGGAACAGATCCAACACCTGACGGCGCGCTATTTCTATACGCGCCGCTTCCGGTGGCAGTACTTCTTCGATGCCATCTGGTAGCAGCCAGCGGTCAACCGTTGCCATTACGCCATTCCCCTATGATCCGGGCGGCAAGCCATGGGGCGAGCCTTGAGTAAAGCAGACAGTGGTCAAGTCCTGCAGTCATTCTTGCGGGCACGACGAGCGCCCGAGAATGGCCTTGCGGACCACTGTCCTCGAAAATTCTTGTCGCATGCAGTCCTCGCGGATCTGCGCACTGCGACCAATCAATCGTGCAGACGCAAAAAAGCCGGGAATTTCCCGGCTGCCGCATCATACACACGTTTTACCGAGTGATCACCCCGCCAGACGGTTTTGCCGCCCGGCGGAGCTTTCAAATCACGCGTGAATCACGGCTTGGATTTTTGCAGATAGCGGAAGAAATCGCTATTTGGATCCAGAACCATCACGTCGCTTTTACTCGAGAAGCTTTCACGGTAGGCGCGCAGGCTACGGTAGAACGCGTAGAACTCCTGATCCTGACCGTATGCCTTGGAGTAGATCGCGGAAGCCTGGGCATCACCATCACCACGAGCCTCTTCAGACTCACGATAGGCTTCAGCCAGCAATACGCGACGCTGACGATCAGCGTCGGCACGAATGCCTTCAGCCAGCTCGTTACCCTTGGCGCGATGCTCGCGGGCTTCACGCTCACGCTCGGTGCTCATACGCTCGAACACGCTGCGGTTCACTTCCTTCGGCAGGTCGATGGCCTTGACCCGGACGTCGATGACTTCGATGCCCAGCTCCTTGGTTGCCATCGCATTCAGCGATGCAGTGATGTCAGCCATCAGCGCATCACGCTCACCCGACACAGCTTCGTGCAGGGTGCGCTTGCCGAACTGGTCACGCAGACCGGATTCCAGACGACGGGACAGACGCTCATCAGCGATCTGCTTCAGGCCGGAAGTCGCCGTGTAGAAGCGCTCCGCGTCCTTGACCCGCCATTTGGCGTAGGCATCAACCATGACCGCTTTCTTTTCCAGGGTCAGGAAGCGTTGCGTTGGAGCATCCAGCGTCAGCAGGCGACCGTCGAACTTGCGCACCTGGTTAACGTAAGGAATCTTCACGTGCAGGCCCGGCTGTACATCAGCCTCTACCACCCGCCCGAACTGGAGCATGACTGCCCGTTCGGTCTGGGACACGATGTAGAGACTGTTCCAGGCAACCACCGCCAGCACTACACAAACAATCAGGGCGATCAGCGATTTATTGCTCATCAGCGACTCTCCCTTGTACGCACATCGCGCTGCTGCAACTCGGCGGCACGGGTGCCGACGTCAGTTGCTGCTGCGGCTGCACCGGTAGTCGGGGCAGTGCCGTTACGACCACTCTCGATCATCTTGTCCAGCGGCAGGTAAAGCAGATTGTTCTGCCGCTTGTCGCCAGTTACGAGAACCTTGCTGGTGTTGCTGAACAGTTCCTGCATGGTGTCCAGATACAGACGCTCGCGGGTAACTTCAGGTGCCTTGCGGTACTCGGCGACCAGCTTGGTGAAGCGATCAGCCTCACCCTTGGCGCGCGAAACCACTTCATCGCGATAACCGTTGGCGTCTTCAAGAATACGCTGGGCGTGACCACGGGCTTCCGGGATTACACCGTTGGCGTAGGTTTCCGCCTGGTTACGTGCACGTTGCTCGTCTTCACGGGCGCGGATCACGTCATCAAAGGCTTCCTGAACTTCACGCGGCGCCGCAGCATTTTGCACGTTCACCTGAGTGACCGTGATACCGGTGCGATACGTGTCGAGGAAGCGTTGCAGGCGTTCCTTGATTTCACTGGCCATCAGCTCACGACCTTCAGTGAGCACCTGATCCATCGCCGTGGAACCCACGACATGGCGCAAGGCGCTTTCTGTGGCGTGTTGCAGGCTGACTTCAGGCTGGTCGACGTTCAATACGAAATCACGCAGATTGGAGATCTTGTACTGCACCGTCAGCGGCACTTCGACGATGTTCTCGTCTTCGGTCAGCATTTGGCCTTGCTTGCTGTAGGCACGTTCGCGAGTCACGTTTTCCATGTACTTGCGATCGAACGGCGGGAAGTAGATGTTCAGGCCGGACCCTACGGTTTCGTAGTATTGACCGAAACGCAGCACGACAGCCTGCTCCTGCTCATCTACAACGTAGATAGCGCTGTAGAGCCAGATCGCGACAAGCACGACCAGGCCGATGCCGAGCAGGCCTAAGCCACCACCCTTGCGCGGACCATCGCCACCGCCGTCACCGCCAGTACGTTTCTTACCACCGAACAACCCATTCAGGCTTTCCTGCAGCTTACGGAAGGCCTCGTCGAGATCCGGTGGCCCCTTGCGGTCGCCATTCTTGCGCTTACCACCCCAAGGATCCTGATTATTCGAGTTGCCACCCGGCTCATTCCAAGCCATAGCGCTCTCCATCTGATAAAGCAAAGACGCGCCCACGGCGCGCCGACCAATGCTACAGAATGCCCGGGAAACCCGTACAACGGGTTTCCCACGCTTTTATTGCAAAGTGTGTTGCTCGATGAATTCCAGCGGCTGCAGTCCTTCGCGACTCACCAGGCGATTGAATTCAACTCGCGGCAAACGTACGGCTAACAAGCTGCCGCCTTCATCGTCATGCTCTTCGCTTTGTACTGCACCCAATTCGAAGAATTGAGCGCGCAGTCGAGCAAAACGCTGAGGCAAGCGCAAGGTGCCGACAAACAAATCGTCACCCAGCAGTTCGGCTACGGCCTGTTTGAGCAGGTCCAGCCCACGACCGTCACGGGCAGACAACCAGACACGTTGCGGTTTGCCATCGGCATCGCGCTGTATCTGGGGTTCCACCCCTTCGAGCAGATCGAGTTTGTTATACACCTCAAGTATCGGCAAGCCCTCGGCGCCGATCTCCCCAAGCACCGCCATCACCTGTTCAATCTGCGCCATGCGCTCAGGCTCATGAGAATCGATGACGTGCAGCAGCAGATCGGAGTTGCTTGATTCTTCGAGGGTTGCGCGAAACGCCTCGACCAGCTTGTGTGGCAAATGGCGAATGAAGCCCACGGTATCGGCCAGCACGATTGGCCCCAGGTCGTCCAGTTGCAGACGGCGCAGGGTCGGATCGAGGGTGGCGAACAGTTGGTCGGCGGCGAAGACGTCGGAATCGGTGACCGCATTGAACAGCGTCGATTTGCCGGCGTTGGTATAGCCCACCAGTGAAACCGAAGGAATGTCGGCGCGCTTACGCCCGCGACGCGCCTGCTCACGCTGGCTGCGGACCTTTTCCAGACGACTCTTGATTTGCCGCAGACGCACCCGCAGCAGACGGCGGTCGGTTTCCAGCTGGGTTTCACCCGGACCGCGCATGCCAATGCCGCCGCCCTGTCGCTCAAGGTGAGTCCAGCCGCGAACCAGTCGCGTACTCATGTGCTCGAGCTGTGCCAGCTCGACCTGCAACTTACCTTCATGAGTGCGCGCGCGCTGCGCGAAGATATCCAGGATCAATCCCGTGCGATCAAGCACGCGACACTCGAAGACTTTCTCGAGGTTGCGCTCCTGACTGGGCGTGAGGATGTGATTGAAGATGACGATATCTATTTTTTCGGCTTTGACCTGGTCGCGAAGTTCTTCGACCTTGCCGCTGCCGATCAGATATTTGGCCGATGGCCGATGACGCGGCACGTTAACGAACGCGACGGTATCGGCGCCAGCCGATATGGCCAACTCCTGAAACTCCTGCGGATCTTCGCGCGCCTCAGGGTCCTGACCATCCAAGTGAACGAGGATTGCCCGCTCACCACCACTGTGGCGCTCAAAGAACAATGCAGACTCCTATCAGGCGTTACCTGGCTCAACGTCACCCGACTCGGATTCGGCGGCGCTAGGCAGACGAATTGGACGAACCGGTACAACGGTAGAGATGGCGTGCTTGTAAACCATTTGGCTGACAGTGTTTTTCAGCAAAATAACGAACTGGTCGAAAGACTCGATCGTGCCTTGCAGCTTGATACCGTTTACCAGATAGATCGAAACCCCAACCTTTTCTTTACGTAAAGTGTTCAGGTAAGGGTCTTGTAGCGAATGCCCTTTTGACATGTGCCGCACTCCTTTAAGGATCAATAATAATTCGAATTCAATGGGCTTTACCGTCACCCCCCAAGGATAGACGGCTATTGCAAGGACTCAGCTCAATATGGAGACCGAGCCCAGGTATTTCAAGGCACGTGGCAGATTGTCGCAAGCCAGGCTGTCCAACCAGTGTAAATCTTCCCAACTGCGTAGCCAGGTGAACTGCCGCTTGGCCAGTTGACGCGTGGCAATAATGCCCCGCTCCTGCATTTCAGACCATGTCAGCTTTCCATCCAGATGATCCCAGACCTGGCGATAACCAACGGCTCTGATCGATGGCAACCCCGAATGCAAGTCGCCTCGCGAACGCAATGCCAGCACCTCATCCAGAAATCCCTGGTCCAGCATTTGTGAAAAACGTAACGCAATACGGTCATGCAACACCTTGCGATCTGCCGGAGCAATAGCCAGGTTCGCGACAGTATAGGGCAATTGCCTACGTCCCGAAGCCGCTGCGTCGGTACTTTGCGCAGTTTGTTGCTCGCGGTGTGCCGTCATGCTCAGACCGCTGACCCGATAAACTTCCAGCGCACGTATCAACCGCTGCGGATCATTGGGATGGATTCGCGCCGCCGACACCGGATCCACGGCCGCCAGATCATCATGCAACGCCTGCCAACCATGGACCACCGCCCGGGCTTCAAGTTGCGCACGGACTTCGGCATCGGCGGCCGGCATATCCGCCAGCCCGTCCATCAGAGCCTTGAAATACAACATCGTGCCGCCCACCAGCAGAGGAATATTCCCCCGCGCGGTTATTTCCGCCATGGCCGCCAGTGCGTCGGTACGAAAATCCGCCGCCGAATAGCTTTGCGCCGGGTCGAGAATATCCACCAGACGATGGGGAAACTCGGCCAATTGTGCTTTTGATGGCTTGGCGGTGCCGATGTCCATGCCGCGATAGACCAGCGCCGAATCGACACTGATCAGCTCGCAAGGCAGGACTTTGCAGAGTTCGATCGCCAGATCGGTCTTGCCCGCGGCCGTGGGGCCCATGAGAAAGATGGCGGGAGGTAAAGCGCTCATTCAACGACCGCGCAAAAAGAGTTTGTCCAGATCGTCCAGACCCATCTGGGTCCAGGTCGGCCGACCGTGGTTGCATTGACCGCTGCGCTCGGTGTTTTCCATGTCACGCAGCAAACCGTTCATTTCCGGGATCGCCAGACGCCGATTGGCGCGAATCGCGCCGTGGCAGGCCATGGTGCCCAACAGCTCGTTCATGTGCGCCTGAACCCGATCACTGGTGCCGTATTCCATCAAATCCGCCAACACATCGCTGACCAGCCGATTGGCTTCTGCTTGCTTGAGCAGGGCCGGGATTTGCCGGATCGCCAGCGTTTCCGGGCCCAGGCGCTGTAATTCGAAACCCAGCCGCTGAAAGGTCTCGATGTGTTCTTCGGCACAATCCGCTTCGCGCTGGCTGACAGCGATGGATTCCGGCACCAACAAAGGCTGGCCGCTCAAGCCTTCGCTGGCCATGGCGATTTTCAGGCGCTCATACATGATCCGCTCGTGCGCAGCGTGCATGTCCACCAACACCAGGCCAATCGCGTTCTCGGCAAGAATATAAATCCCCTTGAGCTGCGCCAGCGCGTAGCCCAACGGCGGGATATCGCCCTGGGTTTCCGGCAGCGAGACGGGCGCCGCGCCCGGCAGCGGCGCGAAAAACTCGCGATAGGCGCTTTGCGCTTCGGCGGCGGGCAAGGTTGCGCCGGGCCGTGGCGTGTACTGATATTGATAACCCGCGCCCGCCCCGGAACCGGCCGGTCGCGCATAGGGCTCGCCTTGCGGCTGTTCCAGCAGATTATTGGCCAGGCGCATTTCGCCCTGAGGGCCGAATTCTCCCGCTTCCGGGCCGGTCGGCCGCTCGATGGCGGTGACGGGAGCGGAGCCGGACACTTGATCTTCCGGCCGCACATCACCCAAGGCGCGATGCAAGGTGCCATACAGGAAATCGTGAACCATGCGTCCGTCACGGAAGCGCACTTCGTGCTTGGTCGGGTGCACGTTGACGTCGACGACCGCCGGATCCACTTCGAAAAACAGCACGAAGGTCGGATGACGGCCATTGAACAGCACATCGCGATACGCCTGACGCACCGCGTGGGCGACCAGCTTGTCGCGCACCGCACGGCCATTCACGTAGAAATATTGCAGATCCGCCTGGCTGCGCGAGAACGTCGGCAGACCAACCCAACCCCACAAGTGCAAACCGTTGCGCTCGATCTCGATGGGCAGCGCCTGCTCTAGAAAGCCTGGGCCGCAAATCGCGGCGACGCGTCTGGCCCGGGCGTTGTCATCATGAGCTTCGTGCAGGCTGAGAATCGTCTTGCCGTTGTGCCGCAGGTGGAAAGCCACGTCGAAACGGGCCAGCGCCATGCGCTTGATGACTTCCTGCAGGTGATCGAATTCGGTTTTCTCGGCCTTGAGAAACTTGCGCCGCGCCGGGGTGTTGAAAAACAGGTCCCGCACTTCAACCGAAGTGCCCACCGGATGCGCCGCAGGCTGAACCCGCGAAGCCATGTCGCGGCCTTCGGTTTCCACTTGCCAAGCTTGATCGGCATCGCGGGTGCGCGAGGTCAGGGTCAAGCGGGCGACCGAGCTGATGGACGCCAGCGCTTCACCGCGAAAACCCAGGCTCATGACCCGTTCAAGGTCTTCCAGATCGCGAATCTTGCTGGTGGCGTGTCGGGCCAGGGCCAACGGTAAATCGTCGGAAGAAATGCCGCTGCCGTCGTCGCGCACCCGCAACAGCTTGATCCCGGCCTGTTCGACGTCGACATCAATGCGTCTGGCGCCGGAGTCGAGGCTGTTTTCCAGCAACTCCTTGATGACGGAAGCCGGTCGCTCGACCACTTCGCCCGCGGCGATCTGGTTAGCCAGTCGCGGACTGAGTAGTTCGATGCGCGCAGCGCTGAGCGAGACATTGGCGGTATCGGCGCTGACGTCCGTTTCAATGCTGTCGACGAGAAGATCAGTCATGGCTGCGTGGCTACCTCTGAGTTCGGGATTTTCAGATTCTGGCCGATTCGCAACTCATCAGAACTCAAACCGTTGGCATTGCGCAGCGCGCCGGTGCTCATATCGTAGCGCGCCGCCAGCATGGCCAGGGTTTCACCTGACCTAACCACATGATTACGCGGCCCCTGGGCCAGCTTGCCGTTATCGCGCAACCAGGCAATGTAAGTGCCTTGTGGCGGATTCTGCTGGAAGAACTGTCTGACTCCGGAGCTGATCGAACGCGCCAGCGCCTGTTGATGCGGCGAACCGGAAAGCTTGGCGGCCTCGGCGGTGTTCGAGATAAAGCCGGTCTCCACCAGAATCGACGGGATATCCGGCGACTTGAGCACCATGAAGCCCGCCTGCTCGACCCGCGCCTTGTGCAGCGAGGTGACGCGACCAATGTTGGTCAGCACTTTCTGCCCGACGTTAAGGCTCGATGACAACGAAGCGGTCATGGACAGGTCGAGCAATACGCCCGCCAGCATGCGGTCCTTGTCGTCCAGACTCACTGCGCCAGCGCCGCCGATCAAGTCGGAGCGGTTTTCGCTGTCGGCCAGCCAGCGCGCGGTTTCCGACGTCGCGCCGCGCTCGGACAAGGCAAACACCGAAGCACCGAACGCTGCCGAAGAAGGCGCGGCATCCGCATGAATCGACACGAACAGGTCTGCGCCCTTGGCCCGCGCGATCTCGGTACGTTTGCGCAGCGGAATGAAATAGTCGCCGGTGCGGGTCAGTTCAGCCCTGTAGCCTTTTTCGGCGTTGATCTGGCGCTGCAACTCCTTGGCGATGGACAGCACCACGTTTTTCTCTTTCTGCCCGGCCCCGCCCGAAGCACCAGGGTCTTCACCACCGTGGCCGGCATCGATTACCACCACGATATCGCGCTTGCCGTTCGGCACCGGCGTCAGTTTGATTGCAGGCTTTGCCGGGCTGATCGGTACCGCAGGTGCGGTATTGGCTGCGGTTTGGGCCATGATCGGCGCCGGGTTGGCATCCGACGCTTCGTCATACAGGTCGACCACCAGACGGTTGCCGTACTGCTGGTTAGGCGCGAGGGTGAAGCTTTTCGGCGTCACCGCTTTCTTGAGGTCGATGACCACCCGCAAATCGGTGGGTGTGCGTTGAGCTGAACGCATGCTGGTGATTGGCGTGTTGGCCATGGGGACGTCGAGCGGTCCGGCCAGGGTCGCACCATTGATGTCGATCACCAGACGATCAGGAGAAGTCAGGGTGAAAACGCTGTGTTGAACGGGCCCGGTAAGATCGAAAACCAGCCGCGTGTTATCCGGTGCACGCCATAAGCGGACACTTCGTACTTGTGTTTCGGCCAGCGCGTTGACAGACAAGGCCGTCAATAGCAGACCCACTACAGTAACCAGCGCGCGCATGCGCATACCTAACCCCATATCTATTTGAATTCCAAAGCCAAAGCGGCACACCAGGTCTCGCCACGCGAGCCACCAGGGCTCAAAGTCAGGGATCGACCTTCCGCATGCGGGCCAATGGTAATGGTCAGGTCAGGCTTTGGCAAAAAGCCTGCACCACGCTGGGGCCACTCGATCAGACAAAGGGGGTCATCTTCGAAGTAATCGCGGATCCCCAGGTACTCCAGCTCCTCTGGATCGACCAGCCGGTAGAGGTCGAAATGGAAAGCGCGAATCGAGCCGATCTCATAGGGTTCGACCAGGGTAAAGGTCGGACTCTTGACCGCCCCCACATGGCCCAGTCCCCGGATAATGCCCCGTGACAGCGTGGTTTTGCCGGCGCCCAGATCACCTTCAAGAAAGATCAGCCCGGCACCTTGCGTGACCTTGGCAATGCGCGTTCCGAGATCGGTCATGGCCTCTTCGCCTGCGACGTTCAGCGTTAGTGCAGACACGGTTGTTGCTCCTCCAATAACAGACGAATGGCTGGGATGACATCACTGGCCGCCAGCCCACGGCCGATCTTGCCGAGCTGTTCGCCGGCACTGGCGTGCAGCCAAACGCCAAGGCATGCCGCGTCGAACGGTTTCATTTTTTGCGCCATCATCGCGCCGATCAGTCCGGCCAGCACGTCACCCAGCCCGCCAGTCGCCATGGCGGGATGGCCGCGATCACATAAGACTAGCGCGCCATCGGCATCTGCGATCAGGCTGCCGGTGCCTTTGAGGACACACACTGCATTGAATTTTTTTGCCAGCGCCCGCGCAGCGGCTGGGCGATCCGCCTGAACATCCTTGGTGCTGATGCCCAGCAATCGCGCGGCTTCGCCGGGATGCGGGGTGATGACGCTGTCTTTCGGCAAGCTCGCCAGGCCTTCGGCCAATTGATTGAGGGCGTCAGCATCCCAGACTTGTGGCAGATCCGCGCTGGCGGCCGCCGACAGCAGACTGCGCCCCCAACTGGCCTTGCCCAGACCAGGACCAATCACCAGCACGCTGGCCGGCTCGATCAAGGCGCGTAATTGATTGGCGGAACTGATGGCCGCGCTCATGACCTCGGGGAAGCGCGCCAGGGCAGCAGAAACATGCTCGGCACGGGTCGCCAGAGTGACCATACCCGCGCCACTGCGCAGGGCGCTTTCTGCCGACAATAACGACGCGCCGCCAAAACCGTGATCCCCACCGACCACCAATACCCGGCCGTACTGGCCTTTATGGGCAGTGCGCGGACGTGGCGCGAGATGCGGCAGGTTCGAGCTGTTCAAACGAACGGCGCTGGTCGGCGTTTCCGAGACGATAGCCGGATCGGCCTGCAAGTCATCGAACACCAGTTCGCCGACCAGATCCGCTGCATCGCCGGTAAAAAGCCCCAGCTTCAGGCCAATAAAGGTCACGGTCAGGTCGGCGCGCACGGCAATGCCGAGGGTTCGTCCGGTATCAGCGCTGAGCCCGGAAGGGATATCCACAGCGGCAACCGGCGCGTTACAGGCATTGATGGCTTCGATGGCTTCCAGATAGGGCTGACGCACGTCGCCGCTCAAACCGGTGCCGAGCAGCGCATCCAGCACGATGCCGGTCAACGGTTGTCCGGCCCATCGTTCGACTTTTACGCCTTGAGAAACCGCTTGAGCATGGGCTGCGGCGGCATCGCCAGCGAGCGCGTCAGCATCGCCAACCGCCAACACCTGAACCTGCCAGCCGGCCTTGAGCGCCAATGACGCAATCAGATAACCGTCGCCAGCGTTGTTGCCGCGCCCGGCCAGCACAGTCAATGTGCCTGCATCCGGCCAGCGCCGACGCACCGCGGGCCAGGTGGCGTGGGCGGCGCGCTGCATCAATTCCATGCCCGGCGTACCGGCGGCAATCAGCCGGGCATCAAGGTCACGGACCTGTGCAGCGTCATACAGCGCGTCGGGTAATTGCGGTTTAGTGTCGACCATGCGTCTCTGGGCTCCGATGTCTGGCAGAATTATACGCACCTCCGCCCGGTTTCTCTCTGCGCATGCCTGCTATTACTGTAGATCCACTCAACACTGCCGACTTGATCACCCTTGCCCAGTCGATCAAGGCGTGGGGCCGCGAGCTGGGTTTTCAGCAGGTCGGCATCTCCGGGCTGGACCTGGCCGAGCACGAGCAGCATCTGCAACGCTGGCTCGACGCGGGCTATCACGGCGAGATGGACTATATGGCAGCGCATGGCAGCAAACGTTCGCACCCGGACGAGT
Organism: Pseudomonas sp. G.S.17; assembly: GCF_038096165.1. Classification (NCBI taxonomy): domain Bacteria; kingdom Pseudomonadati; phylum Pseudomonadota; class Gammaproteobacteria; order Pseudomonadales; family Pseudomonadaceae; genus Pseudomonas; species Pseudomonas viridinivis. The sequence continues at coordinate 688,303 of NZ_CP151076.1, read as the reverse complement.
TGGTGCCCGGAACGCTGCGCGTGGTTTCCCTGCGCATGGATTATCTGCCCGGCGATACCGAAATGACCCAGCGCCTGGCAGAACCGGAAAAGGCCTACGTGTCGCGCTATGCGCTGGGGCGCGATTATCACAAGTTAATCCGCAAGCGCGTGCAGCAACTGGCCGAACGCATTCAGCAGGACATCGGCCCGTTTGGCTTTCGTGCGTTCGTCGACAGCGCGCCGGTCCTGGAAAAAGCCATTGCCGAACAGGCCGGGCTGGGCTGGATCGGCAAAAACACCTTGGTGCTGAATCGCAAGGCCGGCAGCTTTTTCTTCCTCAGCGAACTGTTTGTCGATCTGCCGCTGCCGGTTGATCCGCCTCACGCAACCGAACACTGCGGGCGCTGCACGGCGTGCCTGGACATTTGCCCCACCGCGGCTTTCGTCGGCCCCTACGTGCTGGATGCCCGCCGCTGTATTTCGTACCTGACTATTGAATTGAAGACGGCAATCCCGGAAGAACTGCGGCCGCTGATCGGTAATCGGGTATTCGGCTGCGATGACTGCCAGATCGTCTGCCCGTGGAACCGCTTCGCCCGCCCTACGGACCAGAGCGACTTTCAGCCCCGCCACAACCTGGACAATGCCGGGCTGGCCGAGCTGTTCATGTGGGATGAAGAGAAATTCCTCAGCAGCACCGAAGGCTCGCCACTGCGGCGCGCGGGTTATGAACGCTGGTTGCGCAATCTGGCGGTCGGCCTGGGCAACGCGCCATCAACGATTCCGGTATTGCAGGCACTGGAAGCCCGCCGGGATTATCCGTCGGAATTGGTGCGCGAGCATGTGGAGTGGGCACTGCGGCAGCATGGTTGCTGATGTCGTGGGAGCGAGCTTGCTCGCGAAGACAATTCATCAGACACATAAGGATGTGTCGTATGGACAACCTTCGCGAGCAAGCTCGCTCCCACAAGTGGTAGCGCGTGCCTAATGCTCATCCTTATAGACAAACTTCGGCATGTTCCAGTTGAAGCGAATCGCCAGCAGCCGCAGCAGCAAGCCGCCAAACAGGGTGATCAGCACGCTCTGATCGGACGGCAACTGGAAGTGCAGGCACAGCAGGAAGCACCACGCGGCCAGGAAAGACACGCTGGCGTATAGCTCGCGACGGAACACCAGCGGGATGTCGTTGCAGAAGATGTCGCGCAGGATGCCGCCGAACACGCCGGTAATCACACCGCACACCGAGGCGACCAGCATGCCGTTGCCGGCTTCCAGTGCCGTCATGCAGCAGATCAGAGTGAAGGCTACCAAGCCCAGCGCATCGAGCACCAGAAACAGCGAGCGCAAATGACGCATCAGCGGCGCGATGAAAATCGTCAGCAAGGCGGCGACGCTGGTCAGGATCAGGTATTCCGGGTTTTTCACCCAGGTCAGCGGATAGTGCCCGAGCAGCACGTCGCGCACCGAACCACCGCCCAAGGCCGTCACGCAAGCGATCAACACCACGCCGAACCAGTCCATGCCACGTCGGCCCGCCGAAAGAGCGCCGGTCATGGCCTCGGCAGTAATGGCAATCAGATAGAGCATCAGCAACATGGCGGCAGTCCTTTGCGACAAAGCCGCGCAGTGTACCAAAAGAGGGCAGCGCCGAATGAGCTGCCCTCGATAGCGTTACGCCTTGATGAAATGTTCGCGATAGAAGCGCAGTTCGGCGATGGACTCACGAATGTCGTCCAGGGCCAGATGTGTGCTGCCTTTCTTGAATTTCAATTCAGGCGACCAGCGCGCAGCCAGCTCCTTGAGGGTCGAAACATCAAGGTTGCGGTAGTGGAAGTAATTTTCCAGGGCCGACATGTGGCGATACAGGAAGCGGCGATCCTGGCAAATGCTGTTGCCACAGATCGGCGAGCTGCGCTCCGGCACCCAGAGCTTGATGAACTCAAGCGTCTCGGCTTCGGCTTCGGCCATGCTGATGGTGCTTTCGCGAACCCGCTGAGTCAGGCCCGAACCGCCGTGCTGACGGGTGTTCCACTCGTCCATTTTGGCCAGCGTCTCGTCGCTCTGATGGATGGCGATGACCGGGCCTTCAGCCAAGGTATTGAGCTGGCTGTCGGTGATGATGGTGGCCATTTCAATGATGACGTCAGTGTCTGGGTCCAGACCGGTCATTTCCAGATCGATCCAGATCAGGTTCTGCTTGTTTTGCATATGTCGACTCCTCAGCGTAGGCGCGCAGTTTAGCTCACCCCGGCATGCTAGACTCCATCGCGTTTTATCTAATCAGCTGCTTTATCTACTCGGAACACCCATGGCCAAACGCCAACTCAATCGTCGTCAGAACTGGCGCATCGAAAAGATCCAGGGCGAGCGCGCTGCCCGCGTCGCCAAACGTGAGTCACTGACGCTGGAAACCCTTGAGGGCGGCGATCTTGGCCCCGAGCAGACCGGTCTCGTGATCGCTCACTTTGGTATTCAGGTCGAGGTCGAAGCGCAAGAAGGCGATCTGAACGGTCAAGTGTTCCGCTGCCATTTGCGCGCCAACCTGCCTGCACTGGTGACCGGTGACCGCGTCGTCTGGCGCGCCGGCAATCAGGGCATCGGCGTCATCGTCGCCCAGTTGCCGCGCACCACCGAGCTATGTCGACCGGACAGTCGTGGGCAGCTCAAGCCGGTTGCCGCCAACGTCGATCTGATCGTGATTGTGTTTGCGCCAGCGCCTGAACCCCACGCGAACCTGATCGACCGTTATCTGGTCGCCGCCGAGCACGCCGGGATTCGTCCGCTGTTGCTGCTGAACAAATTCGATCTGATCGACGAGCAGAACGCTCCGGCACTGAATGCACTGCTGGCGGTTTACCGCACGCTGGGCTATCCGGTGCTGGAAGTGTCGGCGCATCAAGGCGATGGCATGCAACAGTTGCAAACCCAGCTCGATGGGCATATCAGCGTGTTTGTCGGCCAGTCTGGCGTCGGCAAGTCTTCGCTGGTCAACAGCCTGCTGCCGGAAGTCGACACTCGCGTTGGTCCGTTGTCCGAGTGGTCCGGCCAAGGCACGCACACCACCACCACGGCGCGCTTGTTCCATTTCCCGGGTGGCGGCGAACTGATCGACTCCCCGGGGATTCGTGAATTTGGCCTCGGTCACGTTAGCCGCGCCGATGTGGAAGCGGGCTTTATCGAGTTCCACGAGCTGATCGGCCACTGCCGCTTCCGCGACTGCAAACACGATCGCGAGCCAGGTTGCGCATTGATCATCGCCCTCGAAGAAGGTCGCGTGCAGCAGCAACGCATGAACAGCTATCGCTCGATCATCGCCAGCTTGCCGGAAAACAGTTACTGATCGGGTAATACCGGAGCCGCGACGCCTACAGAGCGGGACCAGCTCCGCAAGGCGTCGGTTCCACCTCGCCCCGCAAGAGCGGGCTTTAGCCGCGAGCCCTCCCGGCTGAAGCCGGTCCTACAGTGCCAATCAGTTCTTCGTCTCGTCCATCTTCAGCGTGCCATCCTCGAAGATATTCAGCTTCTGCCGAAGCTCATGAGGCTGGGCGTACGCCTGCGGATCGGGCGGTGCCTTGTTCGATGCTCCGGGCGGCGCTGCGGGCGCGGCCGGTTTCGGAGTGGTATTGCCATCACCTACGCCGTGCGTGCCTTCGATACGCTGCTGCGCCTTTTTGGTCATCACCACGATATCGATCCGGCGGTTCACCGGATTGAACGGCTGGTCGCGGTCATACAACGCAGAGGATGCATAACCCACGACCCGGGCGACCTGGTTTTCCGGATACGTGCCCGCGATCAACGCTCGACGCGCCGCGTTGGCACGGTTGGCCGACAATTCCCAGTTGCCGTAATCGCCGTTGCCCACGAAAGGCTTGGCGTCGGTGTGACCGCTGATGCTGATCTTGTTCGGCACCGCTTTGATGGTGTCAGCCATTGCCAGCAGTATGTCTTCGAAATACGGCTTGAGACGCGCGCTGCCCGAGTCGAACATCGGCCGGTTGTCCGCATCCGTAATCTGGATGCGTAAGCCGTCCTGCGTAATCTCGAAATGGATCTGATCCTTGAATTTCTGCAGTTCCGGGTTTTCGTTGATCTTGTTCTGCAGTTCTTGCAGAAGCATTTCCAGGCGTTCCTGCTCGACCGCTTCGGCCTTGGCTTCTGCCGAGTCGGACTCGATGGGTACATTGTCCGGAGTCGGCGTGGACTTGATCTCGGGGTTCAGGGTCTGGTCCGGCGACATCTCCGGCGAACCGCCCAGATCGATCACGTAAGGCGAACCGCTGTCGGAAAACCCCACCGGGTCCTTGAAGTAACCGGCAATGGCCAGCAACTGCTCGGGTGTGGCCGACGACATCAGCCACAGCACCAGGAAGAACGCCATCATCGCGGTAGCAAAGTCGGCGAAGGCGATTTTCCATGCCCCGCCGTGGTGTCCGCCTTCATAGCGCTTGACGCGCTTGATGATTATCGGCTGATTATTTTCCATGGCTTAGCGACCGCGAACCGCTTGCTCCAGCTCACTGAAGCTGGGCCGATGCGCGGGATACAGGACTTTGCGACCAAACTCGACGGCCAGCGACGGCGGCATGCCGGACGCCGAAGCCACCAGCGATGCCTTGATGGCTTCGTAGACGTTCAGCTCTTCCTTGGCATCGTGGGCCAGGGACGTGGCCAGCGGGCCGAAAAAGCCGTAGGCCGCGAGAATACCGAAGAACGTACCGACCAGTGCCGCGCCCACGTGGTTACCGATGGCGGCCTTGTCGCCGTCACCCAGGGAAGCCATGGTCACCACGATCCCGAGTACCGCCGCGACGATACCGAAACCGGGCATACCGTCGGCAATACCGGTAATGGCGTGGGATGGATGCCCGAGCTCTTCCTTGATGCTTTGCAGTTCCATGTCGAACAGGCCTTCCAGCTCATGGGGAGCCATGTTGCCCGAGGACATGATGCGCAGGTAATCACAGATGTACGCTGTCATCCGCTCGTCTTTGAGCACGCCCGGATATTTGGCGAAGATCGGGCTGGCCGCGGCATCCTCGATATCCCCCTCAATCGCCATCATGCCTTCGCGGCGGCTCTTGTTGAGGATTTCGTACACCAGACCAAGGACTTCAAGGTAATACGCGTGAGTGAAGCGCGTGCTGAACATTTTCAGCGACTTCTTGAACACGTGCATTGTCATGTAGCCGGGGTTGGCTTGCAGGAACGCGCCCAATGCAGCGCCACCGATGATCAGGACCTCGAAAGGCTGGATCAGTGCTGCAATCTTGCCATGGGAGAGAACGTATCCGCCGAGCACGCTCGCGAAAACGACAATGATGCCGATAATTTTAGCCATAGGTAGGAACTACTTACCAAGTCGGATTCAGGGACATGTTGCGGAAGTTCGTGAAACTCTTCTTCTACTTATCGGCATATGTGGGCCAGACTATAGGCCACTATGAGGAAAAGCCAGCCGAGCCTTGAACGGCGGCCCGCGAACTGATGTCTTACCCTGAAATTTCGCAGTCAATACTGCCTAAAATATCCAGTCGTACAGGCCTGATGCATGCCTCCAGATACCTCGACACCGCTCCCTGTTCCCAAGACCCTCGACGCCTGGATCAAGCAGCTCGACAGCGTTGCGCTGCCAGTGCCTGCGGCCAATCACAAACGCGTCCGTTCCGCGCTCAACGACAGCCGTCGTTCGCTGCGTGATATCGCCGACATGGTTCAGGACAGCCCGGCGTTGGTGCTCAGCGTCATGCGCGAGGCCAATCACCACACCAACAAACTGGCTGAGCCGGCAGAAAGTCTTGAGGTGGCAATCAATCGCCTCGGCCTTGCGCGCACGGAAGTGCTGCTCAATCGCCTGCCGACGCTGGAAGCAGATGAAATTCCCGCTGCGTTTCGCCAACTGCTGCTGGTCAGCCAACACGCTACGCAGCAGGCCAGCGGTCTGTTCGCCGGGCGTCTGGCGCGGCTCTGGCAGGATATTCACCTGGGCAGCCTGCTGTTTCTCTCGCCTTTGTGGCCGATGGCGCTGACGTATCCCAAGCTGCTCGATGAGTGGGAAATGCGCGTCATCCATCAAGGCGAGTCTTCTCGCATCATTGAAAAGCAATTGTTTGGCGTCAGCCTGCTGGAGCTATGCGTCGCCATGGCCGAGCTTTGGCACCTGCCGCTGTGGGTGACACTGGGTTATCGCCTGCTGATCAGCGATCGGCGCCAACTGGTGAAAGCCATGCGCATCGCCCGCAACAATGACGACCCGCTGCTCCAGCAACAACTGATGGACGCCGATCCTCATTTGCATCGCTGGTTGAATCAGCCAGCCAATACGGTGTTACTGGGCAACGGTCTGGCGCTCGCGGCCCAGCAAGCCTGGGACAGCCCGCATTGCCTGCGCTGGGAGCTGCTGACCAGCCTGTATCTGCAACAACCGCTGGATGCCGTGCAACAACAGGTGCACCAGAACGCCGCCAGCAGCGCCCGACATCATGCTGCTGCGGGAATATGGCATCCAGCCGAAGCGCTGCTCTGGCCGCGGGACGCGCGCCGGGTCCATCGCGGCATGCTGCCCGCCCCGCCACCTTCTGCCGAAGCCCTGCAAGACTGGCGCAAACACTGTGCCGAGTTGTTGATTGACCCGAGCCCGTTCAATAACGCCATGCACTTGACCACCTCTTCGCGTGACGCCTTGCTGTCCTGCGGCATGCAGCGGGTCATGCTGATGATGACGGACAAGACGGCAACCATGCTGCGGGTACACCAGATCGGAGGCTTGCAGAGGGAAGCCGCAGAAACCGTGCTGTACATAAAAGAAAGCACGGTGTTGCAGCGTTTGCTCGCGCAACCGACTCAACTGCGCATGACGCCCGCCAACATCGATCAGTTCTCAGCGTTGCTGCCGGGCAGCATCCGAGGCCTGTTCAAGGGCCAGCATTGGTTGATTCGCTCCCTGAGCAGCAATGGCAAAGTGGTGATGCTGGTGTTCGCCGACCAGGGCGGCGGGCCGCTTTCGGAGATATCCGTACAAGCTTTCGGAAAAACCTGTCAGTGCATCGAGCGGGCGATGACCAGCTTTAGTGGTCGCAAAGCCTGACAGCTGGGCTACAATTCGCCTCTTTTTCCGATATTGGAGGCTGCACATGTCCGTCTTCTCTAGCCTGCCGCTGGTCATCGAACCCAGCGACCTGCTGGCACGCCTGGACGCGCCGGAGCTGATTCTGGTGGATCTGACCAGCAGCGCCCGATATGACGCCGGACACATCCCTGGCGCACGCTTTGTCGATCCCAAGCGCACGCAACTGGGCCAGCCTCCTGCCCCTGGCCTGTTGCCGGCGCAAGCGCAACTCGAAGCGCTGTTTGGCGAGTTGGGCCATAACCCGAACGCGGTCTACGTGGTCTATGACGACGAAGGCGGCGGTTGGGCCGGGCGATTTATTTGGTTACTGGATGTTATCGGCCACCATCAGTATCACTATGTGGATGGCGGATTGCTTGCCTGGCAGGCTGAAGGCCTGCAGCTCTCCACCGACGTCCCGCCAGCGGCCGGTCAGCCGGTGCCGTTGACGCTGCACAGCGAACCCACCGCCACCCGCGAATACTTGCAAAGCCGCCTTGGCGCTGCGGATCTAGCGATCTGGGATGCTCGCGGCCCTACGGAATACTCAGGGGAAAAAGTCCTGGCCGCCAAAGCCGGGCACATCCCCGGCGCAGTCAACTTTGAATGGACCGCAGGCATGGATCCGGCGCGCAATCTGCGCATTCGCAAAGACATCGCCGTCATCCTCGACAGCCTGGGCATCACCGCCGACAAGGAAGTGATCACCCATTGTCAGACCCACCATCGCTCCGGTTTCACCTATCTGGTGGCCAAGGCGCTGGGCTACCCGCGAGTCAAAGGCTATGCCGGCTCCTGGGGCGAATGGGGCAACCACCCGGACACACCGGTCGAACGCTGACAGCGGGCCGACTCGTAAAATCACGTTCAGCACACCTTTATCGTTTTAGGAATTTTGATGAAAAAGCGTCTGTTTATCTTCAGCCAGTATTTATTGCCGCATCACTTGCTGTCGCGTTTGGCTGGCTGCGTTGCCGAATGCCGGGTGCGCTGGTTCAAGAACGCCTTCACCGCATGGTTCGCCCGTCGTTATCAGGTGGATATGTCCCTGGCGCTGGTGGAAGACCTCACCGCTTATGAGCACTTCAACGCGTTCTTTACCCGCGCATTGAAACCCGACGCCCGCCCGCTGGACGTCACGCCGGGCGCGATTCTCTGCCCGGCCGATGGCGCGATCAGCCAGCTAGGCCCGATTGATCACGGCCGTATCTTCCAGGCCAAGGGCCACAGTTTCAGCGTGCTTGAACTGCTGGGTGGCGACGCCAGCCTGTCAGCGCCGTTCATGGGCGGCGAGTTCGCGACGGTTTACCTGTCGCCCAAGGACTATCACCGGGTCCACATGCCGTTGGCAGGCACCCTGCGCGAGATGGTTTATGTGCCGGGGCGGATTTTTTCGGTCAACCAGACCACCGCCGAGAACGTGCCGGAACTGTTCGCCCGCAACGAGCGCGTGGTCTGCCTGTTCGACACCGAGCGCGGTCCGATGGCCGTCGTACTGGTCGGCGCGATGATCGTGGCATCCATCGAAACCGTCTGGGCCGGGCTGGTCACTCCGCCTAAACGCGAGCTGAAAACCGTCCGCTACGACGAAGCCGCCCGGGCGCCGATCCATCTGGAGAAAGGTGCCGAACTGGGCCGCTTCAAACTGGGCTCCACCGCCATCGTTCTGTTCGGACCCAACCAGATTAAATGGGCTGAGGAACTGGCAGCGGGTTCACCCGTCAAAATGGGTGAGATGCTGGCCACGCCTGTAGAACTCTGAGTAAAAAGCGCAGCCGGTGTTGAACAGTGGCGAATGGAAGCGACACTGCCGTCCCTCGCATTTGTACAACACGGGCTGCGACCACAGGCCGATGCTGTTAAAGTCACGGCATCGGCGCTGTAGGAAACTTCGCTTTTTGTTGACGCAGATTGCATGACTTTCAACGAGTAGATGCTATTAACGCGTGAATCGAATGCAGCCGTTCGGGCCAGTAAGCAGTTGGAGTTTGCCTGTCACATGAGTATTTCAAGCCTTCCCGTGTTGTTGCGTGTGCCCACGCCGACGCAGTCGAGCCTGACATTCTGTGAAACAAACCCTCGCGACCTGAAACGCTGGATCTCGACCCTGCCCAAAGCCAACCTGGGCGAGATGGCGCGCCAGCTCTATCAGGGGCTCAGCGAACTCAATCAGTTACTCACCCCCAGCGACAATCGCCTGCAAATGCTTGAGCTGTTGCGCCCCGAGGTGTACTTCGTCTGCAAGCACCTGGAGCGGCACTTCCTCAATCAGGCCATCGTTCTCGACGAGCGCCCGCGCAAGGTCGCCAATCTTTGCCAGGCTCTGCAAAACCACCTCGCCGTGGGCTACAAGCTGATCATCCACCGCGTGGCCGCGCGCCTGACCAAAGACCGCATCTCGCTGCTGAGCACCGCGTTGCAACGGGCGCTGCATTGCCTTAACGGTCCGTTGATTCGCGCCAACCAGTTGTACTGCCCGGTCCAGGAAGGTCTGTGGCTGGAGATGCACAAGATTTATCAGATCGCTCGCCAGCACCAGTTGCATCTGGTCGCGGTGAACGATGAGCTGGCTCACAACGTCAAGACCCTGACCGTCGAACAGACCTACGTCGTCGCCTTGTTGATGGGTTGCTCACGCTGCAACCAGATGCGTCAGCTCAATATCGGTCGTCTCGCCGAGGTCCTGGATTCGTGGAGTTCGCTGGTCCGCCTGCAACTTCCGGCCGACGACAACAGCCTGTTCGCACTCGCGCCCGACCAGGACAAGCCGCCGCTCTATACCTCGCTGTTCACCGAACAACAGATCCCGCAGCTGGTGGGCATGCACACCCAGGCGCTGGCGGCGATGATCAATCGCTATCTGGAAACACCTGCTGAACTGCGCGCGCAATTGCCGTTGCTGATTCCCCATGGCGTCACCACCGATCTGTTGCAGCATCTCGCGGCGGCCTGGGGTGATGTGGCCGAGCGCACGTTTCAGCGCACGCCGGGCCAGGGCACGCTGAACCTGTGCATCGGCATGAGCGCGCTGCACTATTACCTCGGCGGCCAACGATCATTCAGTGAAATGCTGCAATTGCCGGTCATCAGCAAGGCCGCGCAATTCAAGATGGAACTGGTCGGTGACAAGCCGGACGATCCCTGGGCCAGCGCGTTCGATACCCAGCGCGGCAACACTTCGGAGGTGCTGCTGCCCTTCGAAGAAATCCAGTACCAGCAAACCGAGGCCGAAGGTGGCGAAGCGGCGTCCAATGCCCAGCAGACCTTTGCGACCTACGACCTGCATATTGTCAATCACAGCCCCGGCGGCTATTGCCTGGCATGGCCCAAGGAAGTGCCGCCGCAATTGCAGGCCGGCGAACTGGTCGGTATTCAGGATGACGCTTGTCAGGGCTGGAGCATTGCGGTTGTGCGCTGGGTGCGACAAGTGCGCAGCGGCGGCACGCAGATGGGGATCGAGTTGATAGCGCCATTCGCGCAACCCTGCGGCCTGCAGATGATCAGACCCGGACAGAACAGCCCTTACATGCGTTCGTTGCTGCTACCGGAAGTGCGAGCCATTGAACAGCCCGCGACAATCCTCGCCCCGCGCCTGCCTTTCCAGGAAGGCAACAGCGTGATGATCAACATTGGCGGTGAAGAGCGCCGCGGCGTCCTCAACAACCGACGCGCCAGCAGCGGCAGCTACAACCAGTTCGAATACGAAACCTTCGAAGCACCCAAGGAAACCGGCAGCGACCAGCCCAAGGCAGAGCAGGAATTCGATTCGCTTTGGTCGTCGCTGTAACACTGGACTAGAACAACTGTGGGAGCGAGCTTGCTCGCGAAGGCTTCGCGAGCAAGCTCGCTCCCACAAGATATCCATCACTCAGTTACGCCCATCCCGATCACGGAAACCCAGCAGGTACAGAATCCCGTCCAGGCCCAGCGTCGAGATCGCCTGTTTGGCTGACTGCTTGACCAACGGCTTGGCGCGGAAGGCTACGCCCAGGCCGGCGATTGCCAGCATCGGCAAGTCATTGGCGCCGTCGCCCACGGCAATGGTCTGCTCCAGGCTCAAGCCTTCCTTGAGCGCCAGCTCACGCAGCAGATCCGCCTTGCGTTGAGCGTCGACAATCGGCTCGATGGCGTTGCCGGTGCATTTGCCATCCACCACTTCCAGCTCGTTGGCGAACACATAATCAATGCCCAGCTTCGCTTGCAACTGCTTGGCGAAATAGGTGAAGCCGCCGGACAGAATCGCCGTCTTGTAGCCCAGACGCTTGAGTTCGGCGAACAGGGTTTCAGCGCCTTCGGTCAGACGCAACGATGCGCCGATCTCATCCAGCACGCTGACATCCAGCCCTTTGAGCAGCGCCAGGCGCTCCTTGAAGCTGGCGCGGAAATCCAGTTCGCCGCGCATCGCGCGCTCAGTGATTTCCGACACCAGCTCACCCACGCCGTGGGCCTTGGCCAGCTCGTCGATGACTTCGGCTTCGATCAGCGTCGAATCCATGTCGAACACTGCCAGACGCCGGTTGCGTCGGAACAGCGAATCCTGCTGGAAAGCGATGTCGACATTCAGGGCCTGGGCCACGCTGAGGAATTCCGCCTGCATCGCTTTGGGATCAGCCGGCTCACCGCGCACCGAAAATTCGATGCAGCCCTTGCCCTTGTCGGCGGGAGTGTCCAGCGGCATGCGTCCGGACAGGCGATCAATCTGGTCGATGTTCAGCCCGTATTTGGCGGTGATGGAACTGACGCGCTGCAACTGCTCGGCGGTGACCTTGCGGGTCAGCAGCGTCACGATGTGCCGCGACTTGCCCTGCCCGTCGACCCAGTGCTGGTAATCCTCTTCGGACACCGCCGTGAAGCGCACCTGCTGATCGAGCTTGTATGCCGTGAACAGAATGTCCTTAAGCACCGAAGAACCTTGCTCGGTTCCGGGGATTTCGACCAGGATGCCGAACGACAAGGTGTCGTGGATCACCGCCTGACCGATATCGAGGATGTTCACCCCGCCTTGCGCGAGCACGCCAGTGATGGCGGCAGTGAGACCCGGACGGTCAACACCTGTGATGTTAATCAGGACGATTTCGCGCAAGACGCACCCCAGCAGTGGAAAAAAACCGCATTCTAACCACTTTCAGTGACCATCGGGCACAGGCAGCGCTTTGCCGCTACTGGGTCGGTCGTTATACTGCGCGGCAACTTCACCGAAAGAGCCGTGCTCTGTGAACCGGCCCACGCCAGTTAAAACCGATAACTTCTTCCTGCTTATCTTCCGTGCACTGCGCCATCGCCGTGTTCCGATTGCTTTGCGCATTGCCAGCCATAACGTGATCCTCGTCGCCTTGGCGCTGGTGATTTACGCGGGCGTGATGGGTTTGCAATTCAAGCAGGCCATGCATGAGCAGGCCGATGCGCTTGGCCAGGCACTCACCACGCAGACCGCAACGTCAGCCACTGAACTGCTGGTGTCCAACGACATCCTCAGCCTCAACGTGCTGCTCGGCAATCTGGTGAAGAACCCGCTTGTAGCCCACGCCGCCATCTACAGCGTGGACAACCGCATCCTTGCCGAAGCCGGTCAGCGTCCGAAAAACGGGCTGCTGGGCGAAGCCGAAGGCCTGTATGAAATCAAGATCACCTTCCAGGATGTGATGGCCGGGCATCTGCGCATCAGCCTGGACATGAGCCAGTTCCAGCAGCCGATGACCATCAGCCTGCAAAGCATGGGCATTCTGGCCGGGATTCTGCTCGCGCTGGCCCTGGCTTTGAGCTTGCGCCTGGGTCGACACATTTCCACGCCGCTGCTGCAACTGCGCGTCTGGCTGCGCGATATCGATCCGTACACCCCAGCGGTGGATCGTCAGGACGAAATCGGTGATCTGGCCCGTCAGCTGCAGACATCGTTTGCCCCGCCAATGCCGGAGCCCGAGCCTGAACCCGAGCCGGAATACGTCGACGACGAAGGCGACGAAGGCGACGATCCGTATCTGGAGCAGGAAGAAGAAGCCGAGCCGGCGTTCAAGGGTCGCAATTCCCGCGAGCCAGGTTTCGATGAAGCACCCAAGCCACGCTTGCCGGCGCCGCCCGTGCAGCGTCGACTGGTTGCCGAGGAAGATGAAGAGGACGAAGACGATCCGTTCGCCGACCTGCGCGACAACGCCAGCCCGGCGCCCGCCGTCAGCAAGGCACCGGTCGCACCGAGCACTCCGCAACCGAGCGCCGTGCTTGCCGTGCAACTCGGCTCCCAGGATCAACTGCGCCGCCTGCCTCGCGCACGCCTGACTGATTTACTGCAACGTTATCGCGATTGCCTGGATCAAGCCTCGTCGCTGTATGAAGGCGAACTGCATACGCTCAACGATGGCAGCACGCTGATGTTGTTCCACAGCGAAGAAAGCGGCGACGACTACCTGACCAACGCCATTTGCTGCGGCGAATTGCTGCGGGCGTTGAGCCATGCCTTGCAGATTGAAGTCGCCGACAGCGGCATCACCCTGCAATTGCAATTGGGCCTGACGCTGGGTGAAGGTTTGTCCGGCCTGAGCCAGATCGATCTGCTGCTCACCGAAACGGCGCAGGATGCCCTGGCCCTTTCCCAGCACAGCCGCAACCTGCTGCTGGTCGAGCGCAAGATCAACGACGACGCGCTGATCCGCCAACGTGCGCGCATCCGCCCAATCGCCAGCCCGGAAGGCGCCTGCTGCGTCGAGCGCCTGATGGAACCTTATCCATCCATGCTCGAACGCCAACTCGCACGCATGCACGAGACGCGCAAGGCTTGATAAGCCTGTAGGACCGGCTTCAGCCGGGAGGCCATACTTCGTGGCTAAAGCTGCTCCTACGGATCGACGCCAATCTGAAGACAAAAAAAAGCCCGCATCGCTGCGGGCTTTTTTGATTCTGTCGATCAGAAGCGGAACACTTCCAGATCGGTACGGATCGGCAGGGCCATCGGCATCTTGGGTTTCTCCGGCTCTTTGGCGCGCGCAACCGGGGCTTTCTTTGGCTGTTCGACCGGCTGCCAGGAGATCGGCTTGACCGCCGAGCTCAGCTGATCGGCCAGACGCTGCAACAAGACACCCTGGGCCCGAACCTGATCGACCGAGGTTCCGGCATGCTGCTCCTGCAGATGGACAATACGACTGTCGCGTACCTGACCCTTGCGATCCAGCAAGCGCCATTGTGCATCAAGGATTGCAGGCTGTTTGGCACCGGAATCCAGGCGAGTGATGGAAAGCACCACCTGCACGTCAGGCGTGAAATCAGTGACTGCCGGCGCGAGTACCACGCGCTGGCTGTCCAGCTTCCAGGCCAATTGGCGCAGCAGAAGCTGATCAATGTCCGAAGACAGGCTGCCAGCCCAGCGTCCTTCCTCGGAGGCAGTCAGGCTGCCATCCGGCTGACGCTGCAACAGCGTTTCGCGTTGCAGGTAATCGGCCACGGTGACCGGACCAAGTAAAACAGCCAGCCCTGTGCGGGTAGGCTGCCCAGGTGTACCACTGTCCAACTGATAAAGCGCAGTCGGCTGATGCACACTGCAACCAGCCAGACCCAAAACGCTGGTCATCAACAAAACAACGGGAAGGCGTAGAAAATTCATCGTCCCATCCAGGTGGCAGCCGCGAAGCGAACCACAGTGTAAATACTCACAAATCATGAAGGCATTCAGCCACGCCGACGCCACAAGACGTCATATCATCCGTGAATATGCGCTATGACTCCAGCGATTATGCGGCGATCTTCATGGCAAAACGAAGACTAATAGCTCTAAACCGCCATTATCCGGCGTTTTCCACCAACAGCGCATCGACGCGCTGGAAGCCCCTTGGCAACTTATTACCCCGCCGACCACGCTCGCCCTTGTAATGTTCGAGGTCATCAGGCTTGAGCGACAGCGTCCGTTTGCCCGCTTGCAGGACCAATGTCGCCCCTTGCGGGATCACCGCCAGATCGGTTACGTACTCTTCACGACTCGCCACCCGATCTCCCGGAATGCCGATGATCTTGTTGCCCTTGCCCTTGCCCAACTGCGGCAAATCGCTGATTTTGAAA
Organism: Pseudomonas sp. G.S.17; assembly: GCF_038096165.1. NCBI lineage: Bacteria > Pseudomonadati > Pseudomonadota > Gammaproteobacteria > Pseudomonadales > Pseudomonadaceae > Pseudomonas > Pseudomonas viridinivis. Next base: position 673,171 of record NZ_CP151076.1, on the reverse strand, counting down.
ATCAGCAGGCGGCCTTCGGTGGTCACCGCAGCCAGCCAGTTCTGCTCACGGTCCGGCACTGCGCGCGGCAGAATCACCTTGGCACCGGCAGGCAGACTCAACAGCGCCTTGCCCGCCTTGTTCTTGGCTTGCAAATCTTCACCCTTGACCACAAAGCCGTAACCGGCGTCCGAAGCGATCACGTACAGCGCGTCATCTTCGGGCAACAATACGCATTCGAAGGTTGCGCCCGGCGGCGGCTGGAGCTTGCCGGTCAGGGGTTCGCCCTGGCCGCGCGCCGACGGCAGCGTGTGGGCCGCGAGGGAATAGCTGCGCCCGGTCGAGTCGATAAACACCGCGTATTGATTGGAACGGCCCGCAGCGGCGGTCATGAAACCGTCTCCCGCCTTGTAGGAAAGCCCGGTCGCATCGATGTCGTGGCCTTTGGCCGAGCGCACCCAGCCTTTTTCCGACAGAACAACGGTCACTTTCTCGTTCGGCAGCAGATCGTGCTCGGTCAGCGCCTTGGCTTCGGCACGCTCGACAATCGGCGAGCGGCGGTCGTCACCATAGGTTTCGGCGTCCTTGATCAGCTCGGTACGCACCAGCTTCTTGAGCTTGGCTTCACTGCCCAGCAACGCCATGAGCTTGGCGCGTTCCTTGTTCAGTTCATCCTGTTCGTTGCGCAGCTTCATTTCTTCGAGGCGCGCCAACTGACGCAAACGCGTATCAAGGATGTAATCGGCCTGGATTTCGCTGAGTTCGAAGCGCTCGATCAATCTGGCGCGCGGATGTTCTTCCGTGCGGATGATATGAATAACTTCATCCAGATTGAGGTAAGCGATGAGCAAACCGTCCAACAGATGCAGGCGGCGATCCACTTTATCGAGGCGGAACTGCAAGCGGCGGCGGACGGTATTGGTGCGGAATTCCAGCCATTCCACCAGCAAGGCGCGCAGGTTTTTCAGCTGCGGCTTGCCGTCCAGGCCAATGATGTTGATGTTGACCCGGTAGCTGGACTCCAGATCGGTCGTCGCAAACAGGTGCTGCATCAGCGCGTCATGGTCTACCCGGCTGTTGACCGGGATGATCACCAGGCGGCACGGGTTCTCGTGGTCCGATTCGTCACGCAGGTCGGCGACCTGTGGCGCCTTGGACGGCTTGGCCTGCATCAGCCCGGCAATCTGTTCGATGACCTTGGCGCCGGACACCTGATGCGGCAGCGAGGTGACGACGATATCGCCATCTTCAATGTGGTAGACGGCGCGCATGCGCACTGAGCCTTTGCCGGTTTCGTACATTTTCAGCAGATCGGCGCGGGGCGTGATGATTTCCGCTTCGGTCGGGTAATCCGGGCCGAGGATGTGTTCGCACAGCTCGGCGACCGTCGCCTTGGGCTCGTCCAGCAAACGCACGCAGGCCGTCGCCACTTCCCGCAGGTTGTGCGGCGGCACGTCGGTGGCCATGCCGACCGCGATGCCGGTGGTGCCGTTGAGCAGGATATTCGGCAAACGTGCCGGCAAAACCGCAGGTTCGTTCAGAGTGCCGTCGAAGTTCGGCACCCAGTCCGCCGTGCCCTGGCCCAGCTCGCTGAGCAGCACTTCGGAATAACGCGACAACCGTGCTTCGGTGTAACGCATGGCGGCGAAGGACTTGGGATCATCCGGCGCCCCCCAGTTCCCCTGCCCATCCACCAGCGTGTAGCGATAGCTGAACGGCTGCGCCATCAGGACCATGGCTTCGTAGCAGGCCGAGTCGCCGTGCGGGTGGAACTTGCCGAGCACGTCACCGACGGTACGCGCCGACTTCTTGTGCTTGGAATCGGCGTCCAGGCCCAGCTCGCTCATGGCGTAGATGATGCGCCGCTGCACAGGCTTGAGGCCGTCGCCGATATGCGGCAAGGCACGGTCCATGATTACGTACATGGAATAGTTGAGGTAGGCCTGTTCGGTGAAGTCAGCCAGTGATCGGCGTTCTACGCCATCTAAGCTGTCTGCAAGGATGTCGCTCATGCGGGCCTCATTATTTCGTCGTCTGGCGCAGCAGCATGTTGCCGCCGCGCTGGGTGAATTCAAGTTGTTTCATAGCGCTCATGCCCAGCAGCACTTGCTCACCGTCCAGCCCGGGCACCACCAGGGCGCGCACATTGTGCAGGACGATATCGCCGATTTGCAGGCGTTCCAGCGAAGTTCGAAAGCCTTCGGTACGCCCGTTCGCAGTACTCACCACCAACGGCACACCTCGCGGCAGTTGCAAGATGTCCGCCACCTTGCCCGGAATTGCCACGTCAGTGGCGCCGGTATCCAGCAAAAACTGCACGGCTCGACCATTGATCTTGCCCGTGCTGACGAAATGCCCCTGTCGGTTGCCCACCAGCTGCACTTCTATATAACCGTTACCGTGTTGCGAGGTGACCACCGCGTTGGGGTTTTCCTGACGCTGTTCCCACTCGCCAAAATAGCGGGTCGCCAGAAACATTCCCGCGCCCCACGCCAGCAACATCAACACCTTGCCCGCACGCTTGCCGGGCGGTTGTTGACTCATTGTTTCGCACTCCAGCCGCCTTTGGGGGCTGCGAAACGCCAGACCACCGGGCGTTTCTCGCCATCGGCGCGCTCGCCAAAATTGTTATCGGTGCCGACCCACGCCCCGGTTGCATCCACCACGAGCGCCTCGGTCAGGCCATAACTTTGGCTATAAAGACGATCAGGCCGCAACGCTTCCCTGGCAAACGACCAGCAGCGCTCGGTTTTGCCGGTTTCCAGCGTGCGCCGACAAATGCGATAGGCCGAGCGTTCCAGCGCGTACAGCTTGCCATCGAACAGCGACAGATCAGAGAAGTCCCGGGACACCCGCTTCCCGCCCACTTGCGTCGGCAGCACGTCTTGGCCCGGTTCGGTGCGCAAGACGCAGCTGCCCTTGCACTGCCACAAGTCGTTTTCCCGGCTCACGACCAGCAAACCGCGTTGCTCACGCTCGGCGGCCAGCCAAAGGCGATCACCGGCCGGATTGATCGCAATGCCTTCGAAAATGCCGTTGAAGTGCTGCAACATGCCGTTGGCGCGGGCCTGCTCCACCACTGTGGCGGGCAAGTCCAGCCAGACCGGAGCACCTTGTGCCGGCACCTTGAGGACCAACGCGAAGGCTTCGCTGACCAGATAACGATTGCCCGCTGCATCACAGGTCACGCCTTCAAAATCCAGGCTGCCGCCACGAACCAGGGCGGACACCTTGGCCATCGACTGCAACGTACCCGGCAAATAGCTTTCGGGAACCGGCGGAATCTGCAGCGCATTCGCCTGCGCTTGCCAGACGGTGGCGGCGATATCCAGGCTGTACAGCACGTCATCATCGCGGTCGGAAACCGTCCACAACTGGCCGCCACAGGACGCCAGGCCAGATAGATTGCCGCCCACCATGCCATCGACCGGGTGCTCGGAAACCAGGGTCAGCTCTTCCAGCGGGACTGCCAAAGCCGGTACAGCAACCATCAGCAACAGACCGGCAAGCCAGCCTCGCATCAAGTAAGAACCTCGGCCAGGTTGCCTTTGGATTCCAGCCACGACTTGCGATCACCGGCGCGTTTCTTGGCCAGCAGCATGTCCATCATTTCCGAAGTCGCCTCGAAATCATCCAGTGTCAGTTGCACCAGACGCCGGGTGTTCGGGTCCATGGTGGTTTCGCGCAACTGCGGCGGGTTCATTTCGCCCAGGCCTTTGAATCGCGTGACCTGCGGCTTGCCGCGTTTCTTTTCGGCGACCAGACGATCGAGAATCCCGTCACGCTCGGCTTCATCCAGCGCGTAATAAATGTCCTTGCCCAGATCGATGCGATACAGCGGCGGCATGGCCACGTACACATGGCCAGCATCGACCAGCGGCCGGAAATGCTGGACGAACAACGCGCAGAGCAGTGTCGCAATGTGCAGGCCGTCGGAGTCGGCGTCGGCGAGGATGCAGATCTTGCCGTAACGCAGCTGGCTCATGTCCGCGGCGCCCGGATCGACACCAATGGCGACCGCGATGTTATGCACTTCCTGACTGGCAAGCACTTCGCCACCATCGACTTCCCAGGTGTTGAGGATCTTGCCGCGCAACGGCAGGATCGCCTGAAATTCCTTGTCCCGCGCCTGTTTGGCCGAACCGCCCGCAGAATCACCTTCCACCAGGAACAGCTCGGAACGCATCGGGTCTTGCCCGGCGCAGTCAGCCAGCTTGCCCGGCAATGCCGGACCCTGGGTAATGCGTTTGCGTTCGACTTTCTTGCTGGCCTTTAGGCGACGACCGGCGTTGTTGATCGCCAGCTCGGCCAGTTGCACGCCAAGCTCGGAGTTGGCATTGAGCCACAAGCTGAACGCATCCTTGACCACACCGGAGACAAACGCCGCCGCTTCACGGGAAGACAGCCGTTCCTTGGTCTGGCCGGAGAATTGCGGTTCCTGCATTTTCATCGACAGAACGAAGGCGATGCGTTCCCAGACGTCTTCCGGAGCGAGTTTCACGCCGCGTGGCAGCAAGTTGCGGTATTCGCAGAAATCGCGCATCGCATCCAGCAAGCCCTGACGCAAACCGTTGACGTGGGTGCCGCCTTGTTGGGTCGGGATCAGGTTGACGTAGCTTTCCTGCACGCTGTCGCCCCCTTCCGGCAACCACAGCAACGCCCAGTCGATAGCTTCCTTGTTGCCGGCGAAACTGCCACAGAACGGCTCGTCGGGCAGGCGCAGGAAATCACTGACCGAATCCTGCAGGTACGAGCGCAGGCCGTCTTCGTAATGCCACTCGACTTTCTCGCCAGAGGCTTTGTCTTCGAAGCTGACCAGCAGGCCGGGGCACAATACGGCCTTGGCCTTGAGCACATGCTTGAGGCGGCTGACCGAGAATTTCGGGGTGTCGAAATACTTCGGGTCCGGCGCAAAGTACACGCTGGTGCCGGTATTGCGCTTGCCAACGGTGCCGACGACCGCCAGTTCCGAGGCTTTATAGCCGTCGGCGAAGGTCATTTCGTACTCATTGCCGTCGCGTTTGACCCGGACCTTGACCAGGGTCGACAGCGCGTTGACCACCGAAATACCCACGCCATGCAGGCCGCCGGAGAACTGGTAATTCTTGTTGGAGAATTTGCCGCCCGCGTGGAGCTTGGTGAGGATCAGCTCGACACCGGACACGCCTTCTTCCGGGTGAATATCCACCGGCATGCCGCGTCCGTCGTCGGACACTTCCAGGGAGTTGTCGGCATGCAGGATGACCTGCACCGACTTCGCATGACCGGCCAGGGCTTCGTCGACGCTGTTGTCGATGACTTCCTGGGCAAGGTGATTCGGCCGCGAGGTATCGGTGTACATGCCCGGCCGCTTGCGAACCGGGTCGAGGCCCGAGAGGACTTCGATGGCGTCGGCGTTATAAGAGCTAGCGCTGGGAGTGGCCATGGGGTCTCGTCATCAGATGTTCGTGGGATTACAGAGTTTCAATGGGTAATACATGTCTCGGGTTACAACGTCGAAACATCAATCGCCTGCAACAATTCAGGCGCGAACCCGGCAAAACTCAACAGCGCGGGCAATTGTGCGGCGAAACCCTGATAACTGTGGTCGCCGCCAGCCTGAATGCGCAGAGCGCAAGCGCGATAAAACGTTTCGGCGCGGCGGTAATCCAGGGTTTCATCGCCGGTTTGCAGCCAGACCTGAAAACGCTGCGGGTCTTGAGGCGCAGGAACTTCCAGCTCGCTCAGGGCCACAACGTGATCGTGAGTCAATTCCCAGGTTTCGCCGGTGTAAAGATTCTGCTGAGTGCCGACAAATCCGTCGAATAACTGGTGCGGATTGACCGCCGGATTGATCAGCACGGCCTTCAATCCATGGCGCTGCGCCAGGTGAGTCGCATAGTAGCCGCCGAGCGAGCTGCCGACCAGCAGCGGCCGACCCAGTGCTTCGACAGCTGATTCGAGCTGGAGCATGGCTTGGCGCGGATGGTGATGCAGTTCCGGCACGCGCAATTGCTCGCTCAAGCCAAGAGACTGCATCAAGGCGATCAACTGGCTGGCTTTCTTCGACTGAGCCGAGCTGTTCAGGCCGTGGATGTACAACAATGTGGGTTTTTCGCTGTTCACGTCGTCCCCTCCTGGAACACTGAGCCGTGCAAAGCCGCGCAGTTTACAGGGACTAGCGCCAGAAGACTCGTGCACAGGTGTTTCCAGGTGAAATGGTCAATAACCGTCGCCACCGTAATCCACCTCGAATTGCATGCCAACCACCCGGGAAACCCCGGTTTCAAGCCGTCCGTCATCATGCAGACGCAGCCAGCGATAACCCGGCGCGGCGGTATCGACCTTGAAGTCCGCGCTGCCCGGCGCGAACTGGATGCAGGTCGATGGCGAGGCCAGCAAGCGAATAGCACCACGCAGCTGATCGTATTCCTGATGCACATGCCCCCAGAGCACCGCCCGTACTTGCGGGAAACCCTCAAGCACCGCAAACAGCTCGTCTGGATTGCGCAAACCAATCGGGTCCATCCACGCGCAGCCAATCGGCACCGGATTGTGGTGCAGGCAAATCAGGTGATGCCGCTCGGGCGCAGCGCGCAACGACTGCGCCAGCAGCTGCAATTGGCTGTCCCGGAGCAAACCGGGTACCGATCCGGGCACCGACGAATCCAGCAAAGTGACGCGCCAGTTGCCGATATCAATCACCGGATCGAGCAAATCGCTGTGCTGCGCCGCCTGCCGCATTTCCACGGATTCATCGTGATTGCCGGGAAACCAGCGTTTGGCAGCGTCAATCTGCCCACTCAACTGCCGAAACGCTTCGTAGGACTCAACGCTGCCGTCTTGCGAGACATCGCCGCTGGCAACCACCAGATCAATCTGCGGCTGTTCGGCCAACACCTGTTCGATGACCTTTTGCAGGCTGTCACGGGTTTTCATACCCAGCAGCGTGCCGTCCGCCGAGGCGAACAAATGGCTGTCGGACAGCTGGACCATCAGGACCGAAGAACTGTTATCGGATGGGCGCGGCAAAGGCCGTCTCCTTGAGCGGATTCAGCGCGATTATGTGGCGACGATGAAGGCGGGTAAACCCGCAAGACGGGCCTGGATCACAAATGTGCCGACATCACTCAGCGCACCGCTTCAAACTCATGACCGCACGCCAGGCAATGGCTCAGCCATTCGCCGAGGAACAGATTGAGCTGGGCCTTTTCGTCGGGCTGGTGCATGTCGGCATTGGGATACGGATAGATGCCGCGAAAACGACGGGCGTGTTCAGCGCCGATGACTTCGGCCATGCGTGCATCGTGATAAACCTGCACTTCCAGTTTGGGCACTGGCAGCCAAGGCAGGCTGTGTTCCTGGCGGACCTGCAACGTGGTGGTGTACGGGCAATCGAGCAGAACTTCGACGGCCAGCACGCCCAGCATCTGGTCGCCCTGAGTGACAGCCACGCGCCGCGAGCGTTGCTCGTTGCGCATGTCCGGCAGCAATCGCATCAAGCGCGCATAGTTGGCCTCGCAGGCCGCTTGCAGGCCCACCAGATCAACTCGATAGCGCTCGCGCACAAGATTCACGACCATAACCCCCTGACTTCTATGCGATTCAACGCCAACCATTGCAAGGCAATGATCGCCGAAGCGTTCTTGATAGTGCCGTCGCGTACGGCTTGCAGTGCATCGTCCAAGGCCCAGACCGTCACGCGGATATCTTCACCTTCCTCCTCCAGTCCGTGCAATCCCCCGGCGCCCTCACTTTCGCAACGTCCCAGGTAAAGATGAACGAATTCATCGCTACCGCCGGGCGAAGGAAAATATTTGGTGATGGGCCACAACGCACTGAACACCAGCCCAGCTTCCTCTTCTGCCTCGCGGTGGGCAACCTCTTCCGGTTCCTCAACCTTGTCGATCAGACCTGCCACCAATTCGATCAGCCACGGATTGCCGGTTTTCTCCACGGCACCTATCCGGAACTGCTCGATCAAGACCACTTCGTCGCGTTTGGCGTCGTACGGCAGTACGCAAACGGCGTCGTGGCGTACGAAAAGCTCGCGACTGATCTGCTTGCTCATCCCGCCGGCGAACAGCTCATGGCGAAGGAACAGCTTGTCCAGTTTGTAGAAACCCTGGAAGCAGTTATCGCGCTGGGTAATTTCATAAGCCGTCGGGGTTGATCGGGTCGATTCAGTCATACAGTTCTCGCTTAAGGCAATCTTTGGCTTCGTGCCATCCTAGAGTCTGATGCCGTTTCAACACAAGCCGCGTCGCAGCCCCCTCGAATATGCAGGGTAGACGGGCGATAGCGAAACGAACTCTAATCCGCCAAGCGGCGAACCGATGGCCCTGTTTGCAGTCCAAGCAGCCTGCATACGAACAACGTAACCGCCTTAATTGCCACCGCAAAGGATCAACATGTCGTTACTGAGGATCGCTTCACTGGCTTGCCTGGCCTTGATGCTGGGCGCTTGCCAGAGTCTGTTCCAACCTAACTACCGTGCCCCGCTGCAAGTCCAGCGCGACGCTTCCGAGCTGATCAAGCCGGGCTGCACCACGGCCGATTGTCCGCTGGTCAACATCGATACCGTGCATTTCGCCGACGAGCCGAAACTCGATGCAATCGTGCAGAAAACCCTGCTGCAACTGACGCGCACCGATTCAAGCGCACCCGTGGCGCCGACGCTCAAGGCCTATCAGGAGCAATACCTGCGCGACACCGAAGGCCACAACGCCAGCTATCTGCAGGCCAAGGTACGCGAGCAGCATGACGGTATCGTGGTGATCGAACTGTCGAGTTATCTCGAGGGCGGCGCTGCCCACGGCGAACCGGGTCGGGCGTTCATCAATTATTCGCGGCCACAGCAGCGCGTGTTGACCCTTGCCGATATGATCATCCCGGGCAAGGAAAGCGAGTTCTGGCAGAAAGCCGAACTGTCGCACCAGGGCTGGCTGGTCTCGACCAAGATGAACGAAGATGCCGAGTTCATCAAAACCTGGCCGTTCAAGAAAACGCCAAACATCGCCCTGACCTATGGCGCGATGATCCTCAAGTATCCGGTGACGACCATCGCGCCCTACTCCATGGGCCACATCGAGCTGAAGATTCCTTATCCGCAGCTCAATGGCATCCTCAAGCCGGAACTGTTCCCCGGCCGCGGTTGAGGGTTTTCCCCAACAGCAATTGCAGCACGCCAGCGACGATGATCGCTGGCAGTGTTGCGCCAACATCCGGATACAGATTGGCCAGCAAGTGATACGTGCTGACCCCGCCCAGCCAGGCCAGAAGCGTCAGCCAGCGAAAGCCGACGGTTGCGACCTGACTGCTGCGCCCGCGCAGAATGAAGTGATCCACCAGCACCACGCCGAACAACGGCGCGAACACCGAGCCGATCAGCAACAAGAAGTTCTGGTACTGCGCCAGCGGTGCGAAACAGGCGATCAGCGTGCAGATCACGCCAATGGCCAAGGCCAGGTGTTCAACCTTCACCCGCAATAACATCCCGCTGGATACCGCCGCCGAGTGAATATCGGCAAAGGCGTTTTCCGACTCGTCGAGCAGAATCAGCAACAGCGGAATCCCCAGGCCAGCCCCGGCCAACGCCAGCAGCAGCGCATTGACTTCGCCACTCGGCGCGAACGCAAGCGTGTACGCGACGCCCAGGCTCATCAGCCAGAAGTTACCGATAAAGAAGCCCAACGCGGTACCGCCGAAGACGTTTTTCGCGCGCTTGCCGAAGCGCGAATAATCGGCAATCAGCGGCAGCCACGACAACGGCATGGCGATAGCGATATCAAACCCGACGGCAAATGGCAGCGATCCATCCCCGGCCCGGGACCAGAGCGCGGAGAGATCTGCCTTGGTAAACAGATTCCAGGTCAGCCAAATACAGGCGGCCAGCAATAGCCAGATGCCCCATTTGCGCAGAATCTGCCGCACGAAGGTCAACGGGCCGCTGACTGCGAGTAACGTGGCCAGCGCGCCGAAAACCAGCGTCCACAACAACGGACTGGTCAGCCAGGCGCCTTCACCGAAAGCCCGGGCGCCAAGCAGACTCGCGGCATCGCGCATGACGATGATTTCAAACGAGCCCCAACCCACCAATTGCAGCAGGTTCAGGACTGCCGGCAACGACGCGCCTTTGCTGCCCAGGCTGAGCTTGAGTGCGGCCATGGACGACAAACCGGTGTCGCTGCCGATGACGCCAACTGCCGCCAACAGCAAAACGCCGACCAGCGTGCCGAGGAAAATCGCCAGCAGCGAACCCGACATGCCCAGCCCCGGCGCCAGCAAGGCTCCGGTTTGCAGGACCATCAGGCCGATGCCGAGGGAGAACCACAGGGAAAACAGATCACGCCCACCGAAGACACGCTTGCCTTGGGGAACGGGGATATCGGGTGAATAGGTGCTGGGGGTGTTCATGGGGTGATCTCGAAGAGATGCGGATATCCCGTAGGACCGGCTTCAGCCGGGAGGGCGCCCTCCCGGCTGAAGCCGGTCCTACGGTCGGGTAACGATGCCTCGAACAATCAAACCTTCTTGTAAAGCTGGCTACCTTCCTGTTTGAAGCGCGCAGCCTGTTCCGCCAAACCCTTGGCAACCTCCGCATCCACCGTTTCAATCCGCTGGTTGGCCGCGTATTCGCGAACTTCCTGGGTGATTTTCATCGAGCAGAATTTCGGCCCGCACATGGAGCAGAAATGCGCGACCTTGGCCGAATCCTTGGGCAGGGTTTCGTCGTGATACGAACGCGCGGTGTCCGGGTCGAGACCGAGGTTGAACTGGTCTTCCCAACGGAATTCGAAACGCGCCTTGCTGAGCGCATTGTCGCGAATCTGCGCGCCGGGATGGCCTTTGGCGAGGTCGGCGGCGTGAGCGGCGATCTTGTAGGTGATGATCCCGGTCTTCACGTCATCCTTGTTCGGCAGGCCCAAGTGTTCCTTCGGCGTGACGTAACAGAGCATGGCGCAACCGAACCAGCCGATCATCGCCGCGCCGATGCCCGAGGTGATGTGGTCGTAGCCCGGCGCGATGTCAGTGGTCAGCGGGCCGAGGGTGTAGAACGGCGCCTCGTCACAGCATTCCAGCTGCTTGTCCATGTTCTCTTTGATCAGCTGCATCGGCACGTGGCCTGGGCCTTCGATCATGGTTTGCACGTCGTGCTTCCAGGCGATCTTGGTCAGCTCGCCGAGGGTTTCCAGCTCGCCGAATTGCGCAGCGTCGTTGGCGTCGGCAATCGAGCCCGGACGCAAGCCATCGCCCAGCGAGAAGCTGACATCGTAGGCTTTCATGATTTCGCAGATGTCTTCGAAATGCGTGTAGAGGAAGTTTTCCTGGTGATGCGCCAGGCACCACTTGGCCATGATCGAACCGCCACGACTGACGATGCCGGTCACGCGTTTGGCGGTCAGCGGCACGTAGCGCAGCAGCACGCCGGCGTGGATGGTGAAGTAATCGACGCCTTGCTCGGCCTGCTCGATCAGCGTGTCGCGGAACAGCTCCCAGGTCAGGTCTTCGGCCGCGCCGCCGACTTTTTCCAGGGCCTGATAGATCGGCACGGTACCGATCGGCACTGGCGAGTTACGGATGATCCATTCGCGGGTTTCGTGAATGTGTTTGCCGGTGGACAAGTCCATGACCGTGTCCGAACCCCAGCGAATGCCCCAGGTCAGCTTGGCGACTTCTTCCTCAATGGAAGAACCCAGCGCACTGTTGCCGATGTTGCCGTTGATCTTCACCAGGAAGTTACGGCCGATGATCATCGGCTCCAGCTCGGTGTGGTTGATGTTGGCCGGGATGATCGCGCGACCGCGGGCGATTTCTTCGCGGACGAATTCAGCGGTGATTTCTTTCGGCACGCTGGCGCCGAAGCTGTGACCGGCGTGTTGCTGGGTCAGCAGACCGGCGGCGCGGGCTTCCTGCAACTTCATGTTTTCGCGGATGGCGACGTATTCCATCTCGGCGGTAATAATTCCCTGACGCGCATAGTGCATCTGGCTGACGTTGGCACCCGCCTTAGCCCGACGCGGATTGCGCACATGGGCGAAACGCAGGCGCGTCAGCTCGGCATCGCCCAGGCGTTGCTGGCCGAAGCTGGAACTCAGGCCCGGCAGGCGTTCGGTGTCATTGCGCGAGTCGATCCATGGCGAACGAACATCGGCCAGGCCTTTGCGCACGTCGATGACCACATTGGGGTCGGTGTACGGGCCGGACGTGTCGTACACAACGACCGGCGCGTTGATTTCGCCGCCGAAGTCAGTCGGCGTCACGTCCAGGTGAACTTCGCGCATTGGCACGCGGATGTCCGGGCGTGAGCCCTCGACGTAAATTTTTTGCGAGCGGGTAAACGGCTGCACCGATCCGGAATCGACCTGGGCGGATTCACTCAAATTGGCGGCGTTTTTTAGATTTGTACTCATCACGGGCTCTCCAGACATCATCCAGCGGCGGATTAATTGTCGGAGCGAACCTGAAGACGAGAAGACGCACCTGGAGCGGTGCTGAGTGGCGAGCGAGGGTGTTGCGGTTCATGCTGAACCAACGACCCCGGACGACACTCAAGAGGACTCGCCGGGAGACGAGAAATCTTGTTCCCTACGCAGGCGCTAACCTGATCAGGTTCAACGGGATCCGGATTAACCGATCTCAGCCTCCTAACAAGGCACCCCGACAAGAACGTCGCCAGTCTAGTCGGGACGCGCCCGGATTACCAAGCCCGTTTTCAAACGCTCGATAAATGGCTGATATGCCGGATTGTTGCAAGCGAGGCCAACCTCTACACTCGCAGGCTGGTTTGACTTGCGAACCCGCAGAACAATTACCAACAGGGAATGCCTCATGCTGCGCAAACTTTCATTGGCCATCGCCGTGTCGTGTACGTGCAATGCAGTGGCCTGGGCAGCGGACTTGCCTCTTCCGACCAAGACCGGACTGGTCAATGTGTATCAGGAAGCGGTCAACAACAACGCCGATCTGGCGGCTGCCCGCGCCGATTACGCCGCCCGCAAGGAAATCGTGCCCCAGGCGCGCGCCGGGTTGCTGCCCAATCTGTCGGCCGGTGCCGATGTGAACAACACCCGCACCAGTATCAACCAGCCCAATATCACGGCGACCCGCAGCGGTACGGTATATCAGGCGACGCTCAGCCAGCCGATCTTCCGCGCCGACCGCTGGTTCCAGTTGCAGGCCGCCGAGGCGGTCAACGAACAAGCCGCGCTGGAACTCTCGGCCACGGAACAGAACCTGATCCTGCAAAGCGCCGAGGATTATTTCACCGTGCTGCGTGCCCAGGACAATCTGGCCTCAACCAAAGCCGAAGAAGCCGCCTTCAAACGTCAGCTGGACCAAGCCAATGAGCGCTTCGACGTTGGCCTGTCGGACAAGACCGACGTGCTGCAAGCCCAGGCCAGTTACGACACCGCGCGGGCCAACCGGATCATCGCCAGACGTCAGGTGGACGATGCGTTTCAGGCCCTGGGAACCCTGACCAATCGCGAATACAACGCCATCGAAGGCATCGTCCATACCTTGCCGGTGCTCGCGCCGACGCCCAATGACGCCAAGGCCTGGGTCGACACGGCCGCGCAGCAGAACCTGAATCTGCTGGCCAGTAACTACGCCGTCAACGCAGCCGAAGAAACCCTGCGCCAACGCAAGGCCGGGCACGCTCCGACGCTAGATGCGGTGGCGACCTACAAGCGTGGCGACAACGATGCGCTGGGCTTCAGTAACCCGAACTACACCGGGCAGAACTACAGCGGCGATGTGGAACAACGCAGCATTGGCGTGCAGCTGAATATTCCGATCTACAGCGGCGGGCTGACCAGCTCACAGGTTCGCGAAGCCTATTCACGGCTGAGCCAGAGCGAACAACGTCGCGAAGGCCTGCGCCGTCAGGTGGTGGAAAACACCCGCAACCTGCATCGCGCAGTGAACACCGACGTGGAGCAGGTCCAGGCGCGCAAGCAGTCGATCATTTCCAACCAGAGCGCGCTGGAAGCCACGGAAATCGGTTATCAGGTCGGTACGCGCAACATCGTCGATGTGCTGGATGCGCAACGCCAGCTGTATGCTTCGGTGCGCGACTACAACAACACCCGCTACGACTACATCCTCGACAACCTGCGCTTGAAGCAGGCCGCAGGAACCCTGAATCCGGGCGATCTGCAGGATTTGTCGCGCTACCTGAAACCGGATTACAACCCGGACAAGGACTTCCTGCCGCCGGACCTGGCAGCGGCTGCGCGCAAGAACTTTGAAAGGCCAGCGCAGCAATAATTGCTTACTGCCCACGTTGGAGGCTTGCCCGCGAGGAGCGACCGTAGGAGCGACTTTAGTCGCGAGAGCGTCAATTGCCCTCCCGGCTAAAGCCGGTCCTACAGAATGGGTTATTTAACCAACCGCCCAATCCCGTCCAACAACCGCTGCAACGCGCCTTGATTGGCGTTCATTACCTGCAACCCGGCATCGGCCATGGTGCGCGCCTGTTGCGGTTGATCGAACAGGCGTTGCACGGAAGCTGACAGACTTGCAGCGTCGGTGACTTCAGCCAGCGCACCGGCCTTGCGTAGCAGCGCGGCGATTTCCAGGAAGTTGAACAGGTGCGGCCCGCTTAACACCGGCTTGGCCAGCGCCGCAGGCTCTAGCAGGTTATGCCCGCCATTGGGCACCAGACTGCCGCCGACAAATGCGATATCAGCCAAGGCATAGAGAAACAACAGTTCACCCATGGTATCGCCGAGCAACACCGACGTTTGCGCGCTGACCGGTTGCTGCGATGAGCGCCGAACCGTCGCAAAACCTTGCTGCACACACAAGTCATGCACGCTGGCAAAACGTTCGGGGTGGCGCGGCACCAGAATCAGCAACGCGTCAGGATGGCTCGCCAACAACTGCCGATGGGCGGACAGCACGCTTTCATCTTCGCCAGCATGAGTACTGGCCGCGATCCACACCGGACGTTGCGTCGCTTGCCATTGCCCGCGCAGCTCTGCGGCGTCTTTGAGCAACTGCGGATCAATGCTCAGGTCGAACTTGATCGAACCGGTCACCGCAACGCATTCGGGACGCGCGCCCAGATCCCGGAAACGCTGGGATTCAGCTTCGGTCTGCACCGCGATCCAGCTCATTTGCGCCAGCATCGGCCGGGTCAGCGCGGCGAATTTTCCGTAACCCCGCGCTGAACGCTCCGACAAACGCGCGTTGGCCAGCACCACGGGAATGCCACGTTTGGCGCACTGATTGATGTGATTGGGCCACAGCTCGGTTTCCATGATGATGCCCAGCACCGGCCACACATGATCGAGAAAGCGCCCCGCCGCCCACGGCAAATCGTACGGCAGGTAGCAATGCTGAATGCGTGCTTCGCCCGCGAACATTGCCTTGATTCGCTCCGATCCGGTGGGCGTCATGCAGGTCACGGTGATCGGTAACTGCGGGTAACGCGCCAGCAGCGCCCGAATCATCGGTGCCGCCGCGATGCTTTCACCCACCGAAACCGCATGCACCCAGATTCCGCCCGGCTGCATCGGCGCCAGGCCGAAGGCGAATCGTTCACCGATCCGCTGACGGTAAGCTGGCGCCTTGCGCGCCCGCAGCCATAGTCGCAAGGCCACCAGCGGCAGGCCGAGATGAAACAGCAGGGTATATAGAGTTCTATTCATGGGCGCGGAGTTTATCAGCCAATTGCCTGCAAATGCCGGGCAAAACTTTGCGCCAGGCATTGCGCGGCAGGGCCAAGGGGCTCGTCGCGACGCCAGACCATTTCCACCACCAAGGGCGGCGGCGTCCATTCGCTGAGCAGTTCGGTCATCTGATTCTGGTAGGCCGGATACTGCACCACATGGCGCGGCAGCCAGGCCCAACCCAGCCCGCGCATGAGCAATTCGGCCATGACGTAAAAGCTGTCGGCCCGCCAGACCTGCGCACTGAGCTGCTCGCCGCCGGGATAACCGCTTTGCTGCGGCGCGATGAGCAATTGCCGATGGCGACCGAGCTGCTGGCGACTGACCCTGGCCTGATTCGCCAGCGGATGACCCACGGCGCAGACCGTGACCATCTCCACGCTGCCCAGGCCGCGACGCTCCAGGGCTTCGGGCATTTGCTCATGATGAAACAGCAATCCCAGATCGGCCCGGCGTTCCAGCAACTTGCGCGCGACGTCACCTTGAGCGGCGCTGGCCAGCTGCACTTCGACCACCGGGAAGCGCTCAGCCAACTCTTCGAGGCTGTCCAGCACCGGCTGATAGGGCATCGCCTCGTCATGGGCCAGACGCAATCGAGCTTCCTGCCCACGGGCCAGGGCCAGCGCGCGACCGTCAAGACGTTCGCATTGGCGCAGCAGCTCCCGAGCTTCTTCAAGCAGCGCAGTCCCGGCTTCGGTCAGGCGTGGCTGGCGACCGCTGCTGCGCTCGAACAGGCTGACGCCGAGATCGGACTCAAGCATGGCCACAGCGCTGCTGACCGCCGATTGCGCGCGACGCGTGTCCCGCGCCACGGCGGAAAACGACCGCTGTTCGGCGACGCTGACGAATAAACGGATCTGCTCAATATTCCATTGCATCGCACACCAACCTATCTCTATTGCAGATAGGTAATGACTTTACCGCACTTCAAGAATCTCTAGAATACGCAGCCTGTGAAGAGGAGTTATCCCATGTCTGCTTACTACCTGCTGGCCATCGCCATTTGCGCCGAAGTCATCGGCACTGTTTCCATGAAAGCAGTGAAAGGCTTGAGCACCCCGCTGCCGCTGTTGCTGGTCATTTGCGGCTACGCCATTGCTTTCTGGATGCTGATTCTGGTGGTACGCACCATCCCCGTCGGCGTGGCTTATGCGGTATGGGCTGGCATGGGGATTGTCATGGTCAGCGTCGCGGCGCTGTTTATTTACGGGCAGAAACTCGACCTGCCAGCGGTGCTGGGCATGGCGATGATCGTCGCGGGCGTGGTGGTGATCCAGTTGTTCTCGAAAACCGCCGGGCATTGAAAACGCGATCCTCTATAATGGCCGCATTCT
This sequence comes from Pseudomonas sp. G.S.17, assembly GCF_038096165.1. NCBI lineage: Bacteria > Pseudomonadati > Pseudomonadota > Gammaproteobacteria > Pseudomonadales > Pseudomonadaceae > Pseudomonas > Pseudomonas viridinivis. The sequence goes on along the minus strand of NZ_CP151076.1, from coordinate 656,202 downwards.
TTCGGCCACTGAGGTGCTCATGCCTTCTGCTATTTCCACTGACGTTCTGATCGTCGGTGCCGGCGTTGCTGGTCTCTGGCTCAATGCCCGGCTGCGTCGTCAAGGATTCTCGACAGTTCTGGTAGAAAGTTCAGCACTGGGCGGCGGGCAAAGCCTGAAGTCCCAGGGCATCATTCACGGTGGCGCCAAATACGCGCTGCATGGCGCGCTGTCCGGCGCGTCCGAAGCCATTGCCGACATGCCGCGCCGCTGGCGTGAGGCGTTGTCGGGCAAGGGCGAGCTGGATCTGACCGGCGTGCGTCTGCTGTCCGAAGCGCATTACTTGTGGTCGCCTGGCACCCTGGCCGGCAATCTCACCAGTTTTTTCGCCAGCAAGGCGGTGCGCGGCCGCGTCGATCAAGTCAAAGGCGCCGACCTTCCCCCCGCGCTGCAAGACCCGAAATTCAAGGGCAAGGTGTATCGGCTGGCTGAACTCGTGATCGATGTGCCGAGCCTGATCGCACGGCTTGCGGAGCTGGCGGGCGACAGCTTGCTGGCCGGGCAGAACATCGAACCGCTGCACGACGGCGACCAGCTGATCGGCCTGTGCATTGACGGGCGCAACATCATTGCGCAACGGGTGGTGTTGAGTGCTGGCGCTGGCAATGCCCAATTGCTGAAGACGCTCGGCGTCTCGCAACCGACCATGCAACGCCGTCCGCTGCACATGGTGCTGGCCAAGGGGCCAACCCTGAAACCTTTGTACGCCCACTGCCTGGGCGGCGGACCGAAACCGCGCCTCACGGTCACCACCCATCCGGCGGCCGATGGCCAATGGGTGTGGTACGTGGGCGGCGACGTCGCCGAAGCGGACGGCGTTGCCCGCGAACCGGCCGCGCAAATCGCCGCGGTGAAAAAAGAATTGGGCACTTTGCTGCCCTGGATAGATCTCAGTCAGGTGCAATGGGCAACCTTGCGCGTTGATCGTGCAGAACCTGCGCAATCCGGCCTGACTCGTCCTGACAACGCGTTTCTTAACGTGCAGGGTCGATTGATGACGGGCTGGCCGACCAAGCTGGCTTTGGCCCCGGACTTTGCCGACCGGGTGCTGGCCGCGCTGTCTCACGATGAAATCCACCCAACGCCGCAGCCGCCGCTGGCAGGAATGCCACGACCGCCGCTGGCTGTACCAGTCTGGGATCAACTGCTGCCATGACCGTCAAAACACTGCACGACTTGCATCGCCCGCTGGGCGGTACCGGCCTGATCGTCTCGCCGCTGGGCCTGGGCACGGTCAAGCTCGGCCGGGATCAAGGGGTCAAGTATCCCAACGGCTTCAAGATCCCGGACGATCAACACGCGCAGATGCTATTGAAGATGGCCAAAGACATGGGCATCAATCTGATCGACACTGCGCCCGCTTATGGCACCAGCGAAGAACGCCTCGGCCCGCTGCTGCGCGGTCAACGTCAGGATTGGGTGATTGTCAGCAAGGTAGGTGAGGAATTCGAAGCTGGCCAGTCGAGCCATGACTTCAGCCCTGAACACACGCGCAAGTCCGTGGAACGCAGCCTGAAACGTCTGGAAACCGATTTTATCGATCTGGTGTTGGTGCATTCTGATGGCAACGATCTGGCCGTGCTCAACGACAGCGGCGTCTATCAGGCGCTGGCCGATCTGAAACGCGAAGGCAAGATTCGTGGATTCGGTTTTTCCGGCAAGACCGTCGAGGGAGGCCTGCTGGCGCTGCGTGAGGGCGATTGTGCGATGGTCACGTACAACCTCAACGAACAGGGCGAAAAGCCAGTACTGGACTACGCTGCTGCTCACGGCAAGGGCATTCTGATCAAGAAGGCTCTAGCCAGTGGCCACGTATGCCTGAGCCCCGGTGTTGACCCGGTACAGGCCAGTTTCCAGCTGCTGTTTGAGCATCCAGCGGTCGCCAGTGCTATTGTCGGGACCATTGATCCGCTCCATCTGGTCCACAACGTCGCCACTGCTGCTGCCGTGATTCGCCGTCAAGCCTGATGTAGGCGGCCGACCCCAACGCAAGAAGGAGCCGATATGCCGCGAACCCTGATTCGGAAAAACCCCAGCAACTTCAAAACCCTGCCGCTGTTCGTCGAAGCCACCCCCGAAGGCCTGAGTTACCAGAGCATCGGCATGCCACTGAATTTCGCCCAGACCCAGCAGCGCCGCCGCAAAATCGAAGTGGCAGACAGCTCGCGCTTTGACACGGAGTTAGCCAATCTCGGGGTTTCGGTACGTCTGACACTGAATTGGCAAAACCGCGATTACTGGGTGCTGGTGCGCCAGCGTCGGCAGGATCGCGGCGATATCGTGCTCAAGCTGATCTCCGGTTATGTGCCGGCCCACGAACTGAATCTGCCGCTGCACACCGCGATTCAGGAAGTGGCTGAAGAATGCCTGATCGAAACCCCGCAAGGCTGGCTTAGCGGGCGTTTCAACGACACCTGGCTACCGGCGCCCTACTCCGCCGCCCTGCACTATCGCGAAGCCATGCCGTTTCGCCTGACGCCTTTGTCCGGCGCGGCCCGGCCGGTCCGTTGCGGCAGCATGACGCTGATCGAACGGCCGCGCGCCTACGTGCATCTACCCACCGCTTCACTGCAACTGATCTACGACATGCGCCTGGAAGTGCCCAAGGAAGCACGGCCGCTGAGCCTGTTTCATGTGGATGAATGCCTTGAAAACGATGAGCTGGTGGCCCGCCTCAATCGCAGCAAGCCTGACCTGTACCTGATGCCGCTGGAAAACGGTGTGCCGCTGCCCGAGCTGTATACCCTGAAACGCGACAAGCTGACCCCAGCGGGCACGCGCGGGCTGTATCTGGCGGAGAGCTTTGCGGCTCAGGACGGCTGGGTGGTGCGTGACGAGCGGATTCGCTGGAAAGACTGGCTGCGCCAACAGGGCATGACCCCGCCGCCGAAAAAGACCGGCCTCAAGCGCCTGACCGGCAAGGCCCGGCAGTTGTTGCGGCTGGTGAAGGGTTTGAAAGGCTGAGAAGCCGAATCTCCGTAGGACCGGCTTCAGCCGGGAGCACGTCATTTGTGTCAGCGTGGGTCGTGGCTAAAGCCGCTCCTTGTATGTAGCCAGCAGACATCGGCCAGGCATTATTTATTCTGGCGCCGCGCTTCGAATCGGGTGAAACCAACAGCATTCGCGGTGCGGCTTATTGAGGTTTCGCCCTGACGGTCGAGTCCTTTTGTTTCGGCAAAAGGACGAAACCATCTGCGCTGACGTCCGGCCCCTGCTTCGCAGCGGTTCCTTCGACTCCGGTGCCGTGGTGTGGGTACGCGCCGACGCGCCATCCCTGGCGCAACGGCGCTCGACCGGCATCCATGCCGGTCGCCCCACCCCACGACACCTGCGCTCAGCCTCCCGACGCGCGTTTGTCGGCGTCTGCCAGAACGTGGCACGGAAAAGCAAAAATCAAAAGCCAGAGCAATTTTCCACGCTGGCCCTAAACCCGTTGGAGCGAGGCTTGCCCGCGAAGAGGTCAGCACATCCCCGCAACAGAGTATCTACGGAGTTCAGTCGTTGCAGGACCGAAACTTCACTGCCGCCGAATCTTCTCGACGATCGCCGTGGTCGAACTGTTTTCAACCAGGCCCAACACCTTCACGGTTCCGCCGTACGCCTGGACGATTTCCGCGCCGACCACCTGGTCGATACCGTAATCGCCGCCTTTGACCAATACGTCCGGTTTGACATGGCTCAGCAGGTTTTCCGGCGTGCCTTCGGGGAAGCTGATCACCCAGTCCACGGCGCCCAATCCCGCAAGTACCGCCATGCGGCGGTCGACGCTGTTGATCGGACGACCCGGTCCTTTCAGGCGGCTGACGGAAGCATCGTCGTTGACCGCAACGATCAGGCGATCACCCTGGGCGCGAGCCTGCTCCAGATACGTCACATGACCGGCATGCAGGATGTCGAAGCAGCCGTTGGTAAAAACGATCTTTTCTTTGTGCGCACGCGCGTCGTCGATGGCCAGCAGCAATTGATCCAGGCTTAACACGCCGCGCTCGGAACCCTCTTCGCGCTGAATCGCCCGACGCAGCTCCGGTGCGCTGATCGCCGCCGTACCCAGCTTGCCAACCACGATACCTGCGGCCAGATTAGCTAAAGCCACCGCATGGGGAAGTTCTTCGCCCGCAGCAATCGCCGCAGCGAGCGTGGAAATAACCGTATCGCCAGCACCGGTGACGTCAAAGACTTCACGGGCGCGGGCTGGCAAATGCAGCGCCGGGTGATCCGGGCGCAACAAGGTCATGCCGTGTTCGCCACGGGTGACCAGCAACGCACCGAGCTCCAGTTCGCTCATCAATTGCGCGCCTTTGGCGACCAGTTCGGCTTCGTCGACGCAATGGCCGACGATGGCTTCGAATTCGCTGAGGTTAGGCGTGATGACACTGGCGCCGCGATAGATGGCGAAATCCTTGCCCTTCGGATCGGCAAGCACCGGAATGCCGCGCTCGCGGGCCAACTTGATCAGCACCTGATGATTTTTCAGCGCGCCCTTGCCGTAATCAGACAGCACCAGCACTTTGATGCCATCGAGCAGGCCATCCACTTCAGCGCTCAAGGCTTCGGCATCGGTGGAGAACGGTTCTTCAAAGTCGATACGCAGCAATTGCTGGTGGCGGCTCATGACTCGCAGCTTGACGATGGTCGGCTGGTGGGCAATGCGCTGGAAACGTGCCAGCACGCCCGCAGCCTTCAGGCTATTGGCAAGACTTTCGGCAGCCTCATCTTCCCCGGTAACACCTACCAGAGAAGCGGGGGCACCCAGTGCGGCGATGTTCAAGGCAACGTTGGCGGCACCGCCTGGACGATCCTCGATCTGCTCGACCTTGACCACCGGCACCGGCGCCTCCGGTGAAATCCGCGAGGTACCGCCATGCCAATAGCGGTCGAGCATGACATCGCCCACTACCAAGACTGGTGCTTGATCGAAACGCGGCATGGACAACTTCATCGAACAACCCGTGACTAAATGAACAGGGCCGGAATCTTAGCACAGGGTTTGGAAAGGCTTGGAGTTGCGAAGCATTGCAAAACCCCTATTGCAGGGGCAGACCGGATTCGTAGGACCGGCTTTAGCCGGGAGAACGCTCTCCCGGCTAAAGCCGGTCCTACAAATAACGCTGCTTTTAGATCGCCCCAACCGGAGCAGGCTCGTCCAGACCCATGGCGTGCAGGCGGGCGTAGTAGCCGTTCTGCGCCAACAACTCGGCATGGGTGCCGCGCTCGACGATCCGACCGGCGTCCATCACCAGAATCAGGTCGGCCCGCTCGATGGTAGTCAGGCGATGGGCGATGACCAGCGTGGTGCGGCCTTTCATCACATGATCCAGCGCTGCCTGGATGTGACGCTCGGACTCGGTGTCCAGCGCCGACGTCGCTTCATCGAGGATCAGCAGAGGCGCGTTTTTCAGCAAAGCCCGCGCGATTGCCAGACGCTGGCGTTGACCGCCGGACAGCAACACGCCGTTTTCGCCGACTTGCGTGTCGAAGCCTTCCGGCAACTGATCGATGAACTCCTTGGCATAGGCGTCTGCCGCTGCGGCTTCAATATCGGCACGCGGAGCGCCAGCCAGATCGCCGTAGGCAATGTTGTTGGCGACGCTGTCATTGAACAGCGTGACACTCTGCGTGACCTGAGCGATGTGACGGCGCAGGTTACGCAGGGTGTAATCGCTGATTTCCACGCCATCGAGCAGGATTTGCCCGGTGTTGTGCTGATAGAAACGCGGAATCAGGTTGGCAAGCGTTGACTTGCCGCTGCCCGAGCGCCCGACCAGAGCAATCATTTGCCCCGGTGCCGCAGCAAAGCTGATGTCGTTCAGAACCTGACGTTCAGTGCCCGGATAGGTGAAGCTCAGATTCTTGACTTCCAGATGGCCGGTCACGCGCTCACGTTCAACCGAGCCGCTGTCGAACTCAGGCTCGACATCAAGCTGTTCGAATATGCTTTCAGCGCCAGCAACACCTTTTTGAATGGTTGAGCTGACTTCAGATAGCTGTCGGATCGGTTTCGGCAGCAAGCCCGCAGCCGTGATGTAAGCCACCAGATCGCCAGCGGTCGCATCGCCACGCAGGTACAAGACCAGGAACATCAATACCGCCATGGCGGTGTAGATCACCAATTGCAGCATCGGCGTGTAGACCGCGCCGGTCTTGGTCATGCGTAGCTGCTTGTCGGTGTTGCTCTGGCTGGCACCGGCGAAACGGTCCTGCTCGTACTTCTCGCCGCCGAAGCTGCGCACTACGCGATAACCCTGGATGGTCTCGGAAGCCACGTGGGTAACATCACCCATGGCGACCTGAATCTTCTTGCTCTGCTTGCGGAATTTCTTGCTGGCGCTGCCGACCATCGTGGCGATCAGCGGCAGGATTGCCAGCATCACCAGCGTCAACTGCCAGTTCATCCACAGCAGGTAGATGAACAGGAAAACAATGGTCAGGCCTTCACGAATGACGACTTTGATCGCATCGGTCGCCGCGCCCGTCACCATCGTCACGTTGAAGGTGATACGGGAAATCAGATGGCCCGAGTTATGGGTATCGAAATAACGATTGGGCAAGACCAGCAGTTTGTTGAACAACTCGACCCGCAGGTCATGCACCAGCCCCAGGGAAACCTTGGCCAGGAAATAGTTGCCCAGATACGAACCCAGGCCTTGCCACGCGGCAATCAGCACGATCAGCAGCGGCACCGCCTGCAGCAATTGCAGGTCGCGCAGGTACGGAACGTTCGGGAACAGCACCGCTTCCGGGTTGCTCAGGCCATCGACAAAGTATTTCAGAATGCCGGCCAACATGGGCTGGGTCGAAGCAAAAATGACGAAGCCAATGATGCTGAGCAGGAAGATCCCGATGTAGGGCCTGACGTAATTCAGCAGTCGAAAATAGATTTTCAGGCTGGAGCTTTGCCCGGCGTCGGACGCTTTGTCGCTCATCTTAAAGCTCGCTGAAGTAGAAGAACGCGCGATTTTATCACAGGCGTCGCGCTGGGCCCTGGCCCAAACCATGACAGTGGCCAGCCCGATCGGCAGCCAGCTGATAAACCACTCGGCACGCGGCGAACCCGTCAGGCTGGCCGCGTCGAACTGCATGGCCAGGGTGGAGAATAGCCACATGCCCATCAACCCGCGCCCCAGCGGCGTATCGCGACCGCGCCAGCCTTCGCGCAGCACCGCCAGCCAGACCACCGCCCAGAGCAGCATTCCCGGGACACCCAACTGGATGGCCGTGTGGGTGAACAGATTGTGCGAGTGATCAAAACGCAGGCCATCGGCGACCACCACGTCGTAAGGCGCTCCCAGACCGATACCGATCCAGGGGTGCTGGCCAATCATCTTGATTGCCGCGGCAAATATCTCGGGACGATACGATGAGCCGCGCGCCATCATCAGCGGCTCAAGCAGCCAGAACCCGACAGCGGCCAGCAACACCGCCGTCCCGGCAACCAGATAGGCGCGTCGATTGCGACACCAGATCGGCATCGCCACCACGGTAAAGAACAGCGCCAGCACTGCGCCGCGACTCTGGGACAGCACGACAAACCCGCCGGTCAGCGCCAGGGCCAGCAACCAGAGCCCGCGCAGTGGCAGCCGTTTCGGCGGCCACATCAGCATCCAGATGGCGGCCAGCCCGACCACATAGGCGCCGAGAATCGGGTGCGACAGCTCACCAATGCCTTCCAGACGCGCATGCCACAGGTTATGGCGAATGCCGAAGAACTCGATCATCGACACCAGCGCGGCCAGCGCCATGCCGATCCCCGCCCACTGCATCAGGCGAATCACCCGGTCCGGTCGGGCGTCGGCCAGGATCGGGAAAAACAGCACGAACAGGCCGATGTACAGCATGCGTTTGAATTCGCGACCCGGTTCCTCCGCCTGTGACCAATAAAGACTGATGGTCGACCAGAGCCCGAGCAGCAACAGGGAGACACACAGGACACGCTGCTGACGCCAAAACTCACCCAGTCGCGCACGCGCCGACCACGCCAGTAACAGGCCGGGCACCCAGACCAATGCCACAAGGCCTTGCTGGTAAATCTTGTTGGAGGGAGCGAAGGCAATTGCCAGCAAAAACCATAGCAGCCCGGCGGATAACCAGACTTGTGCCCAACGGCGTGCGTACATCCCGACTCCTAATTTTCAGACCAGACCAGCCCGGCATGGTGCAAGTGACAACTTTTCGGCATCATTGCGCGTCAATCCGCTCGCATTCCAACAAGGCTTTCTACTGATGCAATGCTTACGGCTCTCAAAGGCCGCTTTAAATCAAATGATCGTCGGCGCCAAAGTGCTGGAGGCCGACAGCTATGGCGCGAAAGTGTACATGTTGCAGGATGGCAAAATCCTTAAACTGTTCCGCCGCAAGCGATGGTTTTCATCGGCACTGCTGCGTCCCTATTCGAAACGCTTCATCGATAACGCCGCAAAGCTTGAAAAACTGGGGGTTCCGACCCTCAAGGTGACGCATTTCTACACCCTCGACAAACCCGGCATGACAGCCGTTCTGTATCGCCCGCTGCCGGGTGAAACCCTGCGACAGCTGGCCCGTCAACCGGGTTTCAGCTGGCAGCAGCAGCTCCCGGCGCTTATCGAGCTGGTGCGCAGTCTGCATCAATCGGGGATTTATTTCAGATCGTTGCACTTGGGGAATATCGTCGTCACACCGGATGAAAAGCTGGGCCTGATCGATGTGGCCGATATGCGTTTCTTCAAGGCGCCGCTTTCCGAGCGGTTGATCAAGCGCAACGTCCAGCACTTCTCCAGCTATATCAAGCGCGAGAACCTGGGGGACGAATTCCCTTTACAAGCGCTGGAACAGGCATTGCTCGCAGCCTGAAACACTTGCAGCGTCGATTCAGCGAGTCGACAGCAGTGTCCGGGAATCCTCGCAGAAGCGTTCCCAGGCCGCTGCCGGTGCAAGGGCCTGGAACTGGGAGGCGGAGACATTGGCGCCTTCCTGTGCGAGCAACGTTCCGATGGCTTTGACCCACGCGGCAACATCGGCGACCGGCACATAATAGCCAGCGTCGCCCAACTGCTCGCGGAACACTTCAAGATCGCTGACCAGCACCGGCACGCCGGCAATGACCGCCTCTTGCAAAACCAGGCCCAGGCCTTCTTCCCGGGAAGGAATCACCACCCAGTCGAAACCGCGATACAACTTGGCCAGCCCTGGCTTGTGGCCCGGCATGAACACCTTGCCGGTCAACCCCAGCTGTTTGACCTTGCGCTCAAGCACGCCGCGATCAGGCCCTTCGCCAATGATCACCAGATTGAGATCGGGATGGCGCGGCAGCGATTGCGCGAAGGCGTCCAGCAAATAGTCAAAGCCCTTGTCGGGAACCAGTCGCCCCACAGCGCCGAGTACGCGAATGCCATCTGCGGGCAAGTCCAGAACCTTGCGGGCTTGTTTGCGTTCCAGCAGCCGAATACAAAACGCCTCGGGTTCAAGTGCGCTGCGCAGTGCCTGCACTGGCAGTTTCAGATCTTCCTGCAACGCCACGGCGAGGGTTTGCGAGACGGCCGCCAGCGTCAGGCGCTCGGCCGGGAATTGACGAAACAGCGAGCGGTGCTGCTCGCGCAAGCGTGTGGCGCCGTGGAAAACCACGACGGCGCGTACGCCCGGCATGTTTTTCAGGATAGGCAGCATCACCCGGGCGACGCCGAGGCCATCCAGCAAGACGACTTTCGCGCCGCTTTCCAGCAGCGCCTTGCGTAACCGTGCATGCATCCAGGGTTTGAGCAAACGCCAGACATGCCGCTCTTTGAGCAACCGCGAGGAAAGACGCCATTCTCGGGCGTCTTTTACAGGCTCGGAACAGTCGCTGATGTCTCCTTGGAGAAACCAGGTCTTGATCTCGATGCTCGGGTCGAGTTGCGAGACGATCTGCTGATGTACCTTATGAACCGAGGAAAACGGCGAGCCGCTGGCCCACATCACATTTATGATGCTCATCTGGCGTTGAGCCCCGATGCAGGCAAGCCAACATCCACCACGGCGCGATCAATTATTGGTAAAGCCAATGCACACTCCAGACGGCAGCGTAAGCCCAGGTATTCACTCGTCCCGGTGGGTATTGCACCAGCGTGCAAGGCCGACGAGGGTACTCAGTGAAACCTGAAAATAATAGGTACAACCACAACATCAACAACACGCCGCATCAACAATCCGCAAGCAGAATCGTGCCTGAATTCAGAAGCCCAGCGTCGCCCGCAAGCGCTCAAACCACTTCAAAGGTGAAGGCGTTCGAAGCGCAGGCTCAAGCTCTTTGACAATACGTTGGCCAATCGTTGCAAAACTGAATTGCGACATTGCCAGATTACGGCCGTTGACGGCAATACGCGCCGCAAATTCCGGATCACCACGCAGTACGGCCAGCTTCTCCTGCAATTGCGGGATACTGCTGTAAAACACCACGTTTTCCATATCCTGCAGACCCAGGGCGCGGTTTTCGCCTTCGCCCTGATCATAGGCCAGCAACACGCAGCCGCAGGCCATGGCCTCGAAATTCTTGATCATGTACTCGCCCATGCCGACATCGGCACTGACGAAAAAACGAATCCGGTTGAGCGTCTCGCAATACTCTTCACCCGACTTGGTGCGCGTCACCACCAGATTTTCCACCTGGCCCAACTCATCCAGCAACGCCTTGCGCCCGCTGTAGGCCACGCTGTTGGTGCTGCCGACAAAGGCCAGTTCGATGTCGCGCTCGCGCCCCTGATCCTGCAACAGGCTCTGGTCATAACCTTTGGGCACGAACACCGCATCGAAACCTTCAGCCCGCAAACGCTCGCTCACTATAAACCCGGAGCAGATCACTCGTACCCATGGCAGCTTCCGATAATGGGCGCTGAATTTTCCGGTGTACTTACAGGAAATATAGTTCTGGTAAGCATCGTGTTCGAGGATCACCAGATTGGGGAGTGTGCGAATGAAAGCAACCTGACGGATTTCCTGTTTGAAGCGCAGGAAAAAGACAATGCGGTCGTACTGCGTGACATCCACTTCGCGCCGAAAGTAACCCCGCAGATTTCTCTGCTCGGCCGACGTCAACCAGCGCAGATCACACTCGCAGTGCGCGGCAATGCCTTCATACAAGCGATCCAGAATGGCTCGTTGTTCTTTCTGGACCAGAAGTAGAACTTTCATTATTTTCCTTGAACCGCAACCTGCTGAATCAGATGTCCTTGCGCCAGAACAGCTCGTGGCGGCGAACAGCCTTTCTGTAGAATTCGTTTTCACCTTCTGCCGGCCAGCGTCGGCCCGCCAATGCACCTTGCAACCAGCGCCGCACCTTGCGCTTGAGCGGCATGGGCGGTTGCAGGTCGTGCATCATACCCAGCGCCATGGCTTTGTCGCGCTGCTGTGCGACAGTCAATTGCAGGCAGTAAGGCGTCAGTTGCAACCCGGCGTCGAACACCGGCGGCAAACTGACGCCGCTATAGGCATCGCCCATCGGCCAGCGATCATTGTCATGCAGATGATTGGCGTAGCCCAGAATCACCTGTGGCTGCCATTCCAGGCCTTGCAACGCTTCGAGCACCGCAGCCTGGGCGCAGATATGGTCCGGATGAGGATCAATCGCCGGATGCGGCATCACCAGCACCTCGGGCCGAGCACGCAAGAGCAGTGCCCGCAGATCAGCGAGCAGGTTATTCCAGGTCGGCGCGCCATCGACATCGCCGGGCAACGGCAGCGAATTGAACTGGCGGAACAGCCGGGTATCACTCAGGTCGGCCTCGCGCGACGCGACGGGCTGATCCGGCGCAGCCTGCATGGCTGGAAGTTGCAGGCAGAAATAGCCTAGCTGCACGCACTGCGCTTCCGGAACGCCGCCCCAACGTGGCACGGCAATGCTGTCCCAGGCACGCAGCCGGCCCTTGATCCGCGCGGCTTCGGCACGTTCCATGCCCATCTGCTGATAATGCTCGGCTTCGATTTCCCCGGCGGTCAGCGTCACGATCCAGGCATCCTGCGCCTGACTGTACAAACCGAACGCCGCCAATTCGGCATCGTCGGCATGGGGCGCGATCACCATGACTTTTTGCTGGCGGGCATCCGGCTGACGAAACACCCAAAGCCTGGGCGTGCCGTGAAGACGACAGAAACGACCTTGCACATGTAGCGAGCCGTCGACCAGCGCAGCACCGAGCCCGCTGAGATTCAGGTAACGCACGCCGTCGACGCCACGCTCAAAGGCCTGGCGGTCCGCGACTTCAGCACCCAGCATTTCAACGACCGGGTCCAGAAAACGTCCGAGCCAGGTACTTTTGAGCTGTATCGCGAGGATCAGGGTTTCATCGCCAGCCAGGGTCAGCGGCGAGTCGATGCGCAACTGCTCGCCAATCAGGCTGACGCCTGCCACTTCGGCATCGACCGGAAAGTTGTACTGATAATCGTCTTGAGGCGAGTAAAACAAGTGATCGGCAAACCAGGCTTCGTGAGCGACCCAGCCGACCAACGCCAGCAGCAGCGGCAACCACCACGCCACCCCCACGCCAACGACAATCAGCAACAGCAAGCCGATCAGCAGCGCCACACGCTTGTTACGGCGATGGCGCTTGAGCAGCTCCTGTTTACGGCTCAAATCTGGAATACCGGCACGGGGTTGCACCAACGATCCTTGTACTCGCGGTCGGCGCGACCGAACGAGAAACGCAGCGGTTTGCCCAGCGCGCGGGCATCTTCCCAGGCGCTTTGGGTGTTGAGAAAACTCAGCACGCTGCCGGGGCTGAAATCCCGGGTTTCGGGGTCGACGCCGCCGTTGACGTACTCGACGCTGATCCACTCGGGTGCTTCAACGCGATACACCAGCTGGATCGCGATGGGCGCGTCATTGAGAAACACCACCGAGCCGGTCAGGAACTCACGCAGCAATTCGATGACTTCGCCCATACGTTCAGCGCCTGTCGCCGGGAAACCCCAGCGGCGCTGGAACAGGTCGCAATACATGCGGGCCATTTCGGCGCTGCTGAACTCGCTGACCGGACGCACGATGCCGCCCGCCTCTTCCAGCAGACGCAATTCGCGGCGCTGGTTGTAACGAAATTTTTTCGACAGCTCTTCCGGGGTTCGCGCCATCGCCAGGGATTCAGCCTGCGGCTTGAAGGTGCTGACGCGGCCTTCATTGAGCGCCGACAAGTAGCGCCCGCGATGCCGGACGGGCACCTGAACATCGGCGGCAATCGGTAGGATCAATTCGGCGTTGCCCAGATCGAACAGGCCTTTCTTGCCTCGACTTTTCAGCACGTCCTTGGACAGCGCCAGCGAGCGACCCCAGGTCGGAATCGCTGCCTTTATATCGCCGTCTTGCTCCCAGGCCAGATAACGCACGGGAATTTCAGCCAGGCCGGCAAGGCGCTCGACCACCAGAGGATGCGTCGCCACGCTGCCACCGAAACGCTGCCAGGCCTGTTGATAAGCGTCGGCGTCGATCAGGTTCCAGCCACGCTCACGCCAGCCTTGCAATCGATTGAGCATCAGGATTGCGCCGTCACGCTGATGACTTGCGGCAGACGCCAGAACACATCGCGCACGGCCTGATCGGAGAAGCGCTCACGCAGGCGCAGCAACATCAAATCAGCACACGCCCGGCGTTGCTCGGCATCCAGCGCAGACAAGTGCAGCAAGCCTTGGGCCAAACGTTCGTCATCACCCAGCGGAAACAGCACGCCAACGCCTTCGACCACTTCCTTGGCCCCGCCGCACGACGTGGCCAACAGCGGCACACCGGCCACCATGGCTTCCAGCAGGACCATGCCGAATGGTTCGTGGTCCGAGCTGAGGGCAAACAAATCAAAGGCCTTGTAGTAACGACGCGCGTCCTGGACCTGCCCGAGAAACAGCACCTGAGAACCGATACCCAGTTCCAGCGCCAGCTCCTTGAGATCCTGTTCAAGACGACCCTTGCCGAGAATCACCAACTGGCTGTTCGACGGCAGATCAGGCAGCGCCTTGGCGAAACCGCGCAGCAGCGTGGCCTGATCCTTGTCCGGATGCAGACGCCCGACATTGCCGACAATCCAGGCGGATGGCGACAGGCCCAATTCTTCACGAGCCTGTTCGGCGGAAAACTGGCTGGCCTGCAGTTGTTCGATATCGATGCGGTTGTACAGGGTCTGAATGCGTCCGGTCGGCCACTTCGGCAGGCTGCTGCGCATGTCGTCGCGCACCGCATCGGACACACCAAGCAGACTCAGACGCCAACGGAAAATTTGCGCGAAGAGTTTGCGGCTGCGGCGTTGATAATCGCCAAACGCGTGGTGCACACCAATCACCGGCAAGCGTGTTGCCAGCAGGGCGATGTACACCGGTTTGAAGCGATGAGCGATGCAGAAGCTGAAATCCCGCGACGCGACGATCTTGCGCAGGTCGCGGATCGCGCGGATTTTCAGGCCGCGAATGGCCTTGGAGCTGTGCTCCAGAAACAGCACTTCGTCCGAGGCGCAACCCGCCGCAACCTCGGCATCAGCGGCGCCGGTCAGGAATACCGTGGTGACACGATAACCCTTGCTGGCGAACAGGCTGGCGTATTGCCGGGCACAGTCCAGAAACGGGCCATCATAGCCGTGGCAGAACTGCAGCACATGGCGCTCAGCCGAGCGTGTCATAGGTTTCCACGCCGTCTTTGACCACCAGAATGTCTTCCATGATCAGGTATTCCAGATCCGAGCCGAAGAACATGTTCAGCGCGTCGGTCGGCGAGCAGATCATCGGTTCGCCACGACGGTTCAGCGACGTGTTCAGCGACACGCCGTTGCCGGTCAAGACTTCCAGAGCCTTCATCATGTCGTAGTAACGCGGGTTGTATTCGCGTTTGAGCACCTGGGCCCGGGAAGTGCCGTCTTCATGGACAACTTCCGGCACGCGGGTTTTCCACTCTTGCGCCACTTCAAAGGTGAAGGTCATGAACGGCGCAGGGTGATCGATCTTGATCATCTGTGGCGCTACGGTGTCGAGCATCGACGGGCAGAAAGGCCTCCAGCGCTCGCGGAACTTGATCTGATGGTTGATGCGGTCAGCCACACCCGGGATGCTTGGGCAACCAATGATCGAACGACCACCCAAGGCGCGCGGACCGAACTCCATCCGACCCTGGAACCAGGCCACCGGATTGCCTTCAACCATGATCTTGGCGATGCGCTCAGGGGTGTTTTCGATCTGGCGCCACACCGGTTTGCTCGGGTGACGGGCGCAGGCTGCGATAACGTCTTCGTTGCTGTAGGACGGGCCGAGATAGACGTGTTCCATCTTCTCCACCGGCACGCCACGCGCGTGGGACACATAAGCTGCCGCGCCCACCGCCGTACCCGCATCGCCGGAAGCCGGCTGCACGAACAGCTCTTTGACTTCAGGGCGCGCGATGATCTTCTGGTTCAGCTTGACGTTCAACGCGCAGCCACCGGCGAAGGCAATCTTGCCGGTTTCCTTGAGAATGTCGCCCAGGTAGTGATCCATCATCTGCAACGCCAGCTTCTCGAACAGCGCTTGCATGCTGGCGGCGTAATGGATGTACGGCTCGTCGGCGACGTCACCGACGCGTTTCGGGCCCAGCCACTCGATCAGTTTCGGCGAGAAGTAGAAGCCTTTGCCGTTCTCTTTATAGCGACGCAGGCCGATCACGTTGGCCAGCTCGGTGTTGATCACCAGCTCGCCATTCTCGAAGGTCGCCAGACGCGAGAAGTCATACTTGCTGGCATCGCCATACGGCGCCATGCCCATGACCTTGAACTCGCCATCAAGCATTTCAAAGCCAAGGAATTCGGTGATTGCGCCATACAGGCCGCCAAGGGAATCCGGATCGAAGAATTCCTTGATCTTGTGGATCTTGCCGTTTTCGCCGTAGCCGAAGAAGGTCGTGGCGTACTCACCCTTGCCGTCGATGCCCATGATCGCGGTTTTCTCTTGAAAACCGGAGCAGTGGTAAGCGCTGGAAGCGTGGGCCAGATGATGCTCGACCGGCTCGATCTTGATTTTTTTCGGATCGAAACCCAGTTGCTCAAGGCACCAGACAATCTTGTTGCGATAGCGCTTGTAGCGGCGGTTGCCCATCAGCAGCGCATCGAGCGCACGATCCGGGGCGTACCAGTAACGCTTGGCGTAATGCCAGCGCGCCTTGCCGAACAAGCTGATAGGCGCGAAGGGAATCGCCACCACATCCACGTCCGAAGGCTTGATGCCCGCCTGCTCAAGGCAGAACTTCGCCGACTCGTAGGGCATGCGGTTCTTTGCATGCTTATCGCGAACGAAGCGCTCTTCTTCAGCCGCCGCGACGAGCTTGCCGTCGATGTACAGGGCAGCGGAAGGATCATGGCTAAGGGCGCCGGACAGGCCAAGGATCGTCAATGCCACTAGGGTCTAGCCTCTTTAGTCTGCATGCAGGCGGCAGGCGCCTGAGAAAAATATGTGCTCTCGCACGCGGGCGAGGAACAGCTAAAGCGCGGGATTATAGCGTAATGACCCGGGGTTTGGCTTGGGGCTGATAAATCCGGCACAGCGTCGTTCGAACGGGATAACAATCGATGCGCAAGTGCAACGCTTCGCTGAGAGGCTTGTCGCGAGCAGGTAAGAGGCCAGAAATTTGCGCGGCACTTCGCAATTGAAGATGACGTCATAACCTACCCAAGGGGTTACGCCCACTTCCTCGCGGACCCAGCCGTCGAGGAGTTGAGGGTCGATATGGCCGATCAGATCCCCAGCCTTGATAGGCATGGGATTTTCCAGCATCACCACTTGGTTAAGAGGCTGCAGAGTCAAGGCTCTTGACTTGTGCTGTTTGTGCCGTCGATCGGCGGAAATAGAAATTTGTTATCTCTAACTACGCTGTCTTCTACATCCCTGATTGCTTCGCTATCCAATTTTTTTTGCCCGAAAGAGTTTTCAATGCAACTGCGCTCCATGATGGCCTTGTCATTTTTAGCGACCTCTAAAAAAGCTCTAGCACCATATCTTTCTTGGGGGACACCAAGAACGTATGCATGCTCATTGACTCTGAACCCCAGATAAGTTGTAAAGGTCCACTTGTCTACCCAGCGACTCATGGGGGATACCAAAGAGAACTTCCTACTTAGATCAATTTTCGATTTTGTACCAAATCTATAAAAAACGATTTTTTTGTCTGCGCTAGAGCAGAAGGATAAAATCCTGCTTTTTTCTTCATTCAAAATACATGATGCAATCGTTATCTCTCCGAAACCACATAGCGTTTTTTGCGATCCGAACGCATCAACGCTTAAGAAAAACAACACATAAAGGTTGCTGAATAATATATTAAGCCTCTTCACTTTAATACTCCCTCAATTAGTTCATATGCACTCCTTCGCTCTTCAAACCCCATTTCTCCGCCGTTAACTTTTTTTGTTAAAAACCTCACATCCGAATAACCTCCACCGCGCTCCTCAGTATAAACTTTAGATGCTAGCCAGAACCACATGACACTTCTTATAGCTGTAGGCATTTCATTGATCAGATCTGGATTATCCACAGTCTGCGGAACAGATCCCTGCCAGTACTTACCGTAATCCCGCATAAAGCCATTATATTTTTCGTAGCCGGTAATTTGTATCAGTCCTCTCCCTCGGAAATCATATCCATCATCCGGATGTGAAGCCCGATTTCCATTAAGCCTCTGAAAATGTTTTCGCCCTATGTCCTGTTGATTGGCCCTGCGAATGATCCGGCCGCTCGAATCCTTCAAATATCCATCCTGCTCTGCCTCGGTGGGGTGTGCACGATAGTAAACACTGAACAGTTTCAATGCGGCAGGTGAGTACTCCCAGCTTTCGGAAATACCTTTCATGGCCGCTCCAACTTCACCCTTGATTTGAGCAAAGAAGTGACGCTGCCTTAGCCGCGTGTCTAGTTTGAATTCAACAAGGCGTCCATTGATTTCATTCAATACTATTTCGATATCCCAATCGTCCGCGGCGGGGAATATTTGCTTCAGTTGAGCATGAGTGATCTCTAGCGGATGAGCAGTTAAGAAACACCCCACCAACCCCACCGGATGAAAGTGACAAACCTTCGCCCACGAATCCAGCCCCACTTTCTCCGCAACTTCATCCCACCAACTCAGTTGTTTGATGCGCTCTTTTTCCGCTAGCCAGTTCAGGTGCGGGGTTGAGCCGCTGTGGCCGAGCATTTCGTCCATGGCGTCCCACTTGCGTGGCCGGTGTACCCACTCGGTTTCGTAGTCGATGATCAGTTGCGAGATGGATTGGGCGTGGGCCGGCAGGTTGAGGGCCGCCTGTATTTCGTCACCGGACATTTTGCCGTCGCGGTCGCGGTCGATGATGGCGAACAGGCGGCTCATGACCGGCCCTTGGTCCACATCGTCGGCCAGGGCACCGTATTGCGCGAGTTGCGCTTCGCTGAACTGGTTGACGGCGCGCAGGTAGGAGGCGAGGAATTTGCGCGGCACGTCGTAGTTGAAGATGACGTCGTAACCTTCCCATGCCCACGGACTGAACCATGGGGTGACGCCCACTTCCTCGCGGACCCAGCCGTCGAGCAAAGTGTTGTTGGCGTCATGCAGCAGACCATCGAGGCGATACCAGTTACAGGCCTTTTTGTCCGGGGTGGCCGCGACCGCGATTTTCTTTTCAGGGGGCAGCCCGTCGAGCAGGCTTTTTGGAACGAGCAGGTCAGCGTCGCTGAGGGCGTGGGGCGCGTTTAGGGTGGGTGGCTGTTTGGCGTTGAAACGCTCTTGATGGGTCACCACGGCGGTGCATTTAAGGCGATAGGTACGCCGTTGCCCTTGAACACAAAATGCCCTTAAGCAATCACGGTCGGGCCGTGGCCCGGAATTAGGCAAGACACCGGATCGCCCTCGCGAGCAACAACAATGCCTTCGAACTTGGTGTCGGCAGAGCCGGAGAGGACGATGCCGCCTCCCGTAGTCATGTCGACGATACGTATGATGTTTTTCATTTGTTAATCCGAATTAAAATTTTTATGCGATGAACCGCCGAAAGACAATTACCACTTCTAATAGAGATTTCCTGACACCCTCATTATCGCTTTTAATTTTTCAAAGTTAACAAAATCACCATCTTTCCCAAGCAAAACCATCAACTCCCCATAAATAGCTACATTTTCTTTGCGAGGAGGATCGCACGCCAACAAATTATCAAACGACGTTCCTTCCGGAAAATAAGCAAGAATTTTCGGTGCCGACACTTGGACAGTGTCCTTACTCCCAGAAATATAATCTTCATATATTTTATCCACAGTTATCGGATGCCGCGGGAGATGTCCGTCATTACTTTCAATCGAGCTGTTCCAGCGCCCAGCTTCATCCCATTCACCGTCACATTGCTGCCCTGTTTCTACGCTGAGTACGCAACCGTCGGCCATCCTTACAAATGCGCAGAGGTAATACTTATATTCCTTCCCTTTCGCATCATTATCGCCAGATAGAAAACCAGATTCAGTAAAATACACAATTGAGTAATTTTTATCCGGCGACAAATTACCTTCATCATAACGGCCATCATAGTCAAACTTAAGCCCCTCATCAAAAACATGCAAAAGCATACCATTTCTGCTCTTATAAACTAGAGAGTTATAACTCCCCCCCGCCCCTTCTGAATAGATCAACGTCCCAGACACTCCTTCAACCACAGAGGCATGCAGCTTAGTCACAGCAAAAATACCAGCCACGAATATTAATACATTCTTCATGAAATACTCCTAGAGCAAACCTTTAAGGTGATTGTGGCGCTCAGCCGGTGAGTTCATATTGCGGGCAGGTCCGTAAATAGCAATTAACTTCCGTTCATACTCTACTCGATCAACACCCCATAGATTGGGATCGACACTTATCTCAGGGTGGATTTCCCGTAAGGCATCAATTGCTTTTTGAAGGTCACGAGAGACATGACCAGGCGCATTTACATCCTGATCTAGGACCAGCGCTCGGCCAAGTCTTGATTGAAAGAAATCGCCTGCCGTATTGGTATACCCGCGAGGTCGTTTTAAAAGAGCCATTCTCATACGACCGATGAAATCGATCACTTGTTTTTTTTGATACTCCTCATCAATCATGGCACTTGCAATTGAAGCCAGAGGTGTGGAGTTTTTAGGAAAGCCAGTGTCTGCTTGCTGAAAGCCTTGTTTTATGAAAGCGTACAGCTCTGCACCTGTAATTTCCTTTTCTTGCGTCCCCTTAGCGGAGTAGTAAATTCTTGGACCGTTAGCCTCTTGCCGGATAGACCAGCCGCATTGTGTAAAAAGTTTATTAAATAAATCCGGATTATCCACTCCAAACTCGCTGATTTGCGTAGGAAGCTCACCGTAACCTTCTGGAGTAACCGTTTTTTGCATGGCCCCAGCCCTAAATGTTTGCCAGTCCCAGGCTTGAACCGCATCCATTGCACCTTCATTCGAAGACATCGCAATGACCACAGCCTTTTCATCATCCGTTGCCTTGCCCTCTCTGATCAGGTCAACCCAACCTGTGAATTTATTAAGTTTTTTTGTTCCGTGGTACATAGGTCCGTAATAGGTCATATCGGAATGTCCCCCTCTACTTCTGACCCATTTGTACCTTGAAAATTGAATGCCCAAGCAGCAACCGCATGCGCACTCATCTATCACCCGAAATTGCCCCACCAACCCCACCGGATGAAAGTGACAAACCTTCGCCCACGAATCCAGCCCCACTTTCTCGGCCACTTCATCCCACCAACTCAGTTGTTTGATGCGCTCTTTTTCCGCCTGCCAGTTCAGGTGCGGGGTTGACCCGCTGTGGCCGAGCATTTCGTCCATGGCGTCCCACTTGCGTGGCCGGTGTGCCCACTCGGTTTCGTAGTCGATGATCAGTTGCGAGATGGATTGGGCGTGGGCCGGCAGGTTGAGGGCGGCCTGTATTTCATCGCCGGACATTTTGCCGTCGCGGTCTCGGTCGATGATCTCGAACAGGCGGCTCATGACTGGCCCCTGGTCCACATCGTCGGCCAGGGCACCGTATTGCGCGAGTTGCGCTTCGCTGAACTGGTTGACGGCGCGCAGGTAGGAGGCGAGGAATTTGCGCGGCACGTCGTAGTTGAAGATGACGTCGTAACCTTCCCATGCCCACGGACTGAACCACGGGGTGACGCCCACTTCCTCGCGGACCCAGCCGTCGAGCAGGGCGTGGTTGGCGTCATGCAGCAGACCATCGAGGCGATACCAGTTACAGGCCTTTTTGTCCGGGGTGGCCGCGACCGCGATTTTCTTTTCAGGGGGCAGCCCGTCGAGCAGGCTTTTCGGAACAAGCAGGTCAGCGTCGCTGAGGGCGTGGGGCGCGTTCAGCGTGGGTGGCTGTTTGGCGTTGAAACGCTCTTGATGGGTCACCACGGCGCTGCCCTTGGCGAGCTTCAGCCAGGTCTTGCTGCTGGCGGGTAAACGCTGCGCCCAGGCGCGACTGGCGGCGATATACGCTTTGACGTTATCGCCGCTGAACACCTCCAAATGCAGTTTCTGTTCCGGCTGGTCCGCGTAGCAGTCCTGATACTGACCAATGTGGCCGATCAGGTCGCCGGCCTTGATCGGCACGGGCTTTTCCAGCACCACCACCTGATGGCCGGGGATCAGACAAGACACCGGATTGCCTTCGCGAGCGACACCAATGCGCTCGAACTTCATGTCTGCAGAACCGGAGAGGACGAAGCCGCCTCCGGTGGTTAGGTCGCCGATGCGGATGATGTTTTTCATGTCGTGCTCCGGCTCAAATTGACACAACTTACTGTCAAGCCCGAATTATAAGGCCTACATGTTCTGAATTATTTGTATCACCAAGCGAGCGTGCGAAGTTCTTCTGGGATTACATAACGACCTTGCACATAACTTAGTATGAATGTTTTCATCTCGCGCTCATTTCTTATATCCTCACATCCGCCTTCTGTCTCGTGATAAACAATTTTTTCTACCTTTTCCTTTACCACCAAATCTGCATATAGCTCTGTAAGCGGCATCACGTTCACCGTCATCTTTCGCTTAGCAAAACTACCTGCGCATCGGGTATCCCACTCTCCAGAATATTCATATGTAGTCAACCCATTTAGGTGGCTCAAAAGTTCACCGCCATTCGTGGTGTACAGCCTCAAAGACTCCGAGCTGTAGGGATTTGCCTGCGAAGACCCTTTCCATAAAATCCGAATCCCGAATGCCAAATTAGTTTTGTCTAGCCGGTATTCGGCCGTATCGATAAGAATCCCGGAACTGTAGATAGCATCACCATTCAGCGCACTCAATTCTCGGACCCGACCAATGACACTATTCGATTTAAGATCATACACCTGAACATCCAGATCAATATTTTCCGCGCGGCCAATCGACGCTGCCACTATCAAGTTTCCGGTTGCCGGCCATATTTTACAAACTGTGCTGCCACGCTCAATACTATCTTCTTGATAGAGACCATCTATGATTTTTTTATAGTCTTCCAAGCAACCAGCGCTGGTTAAGCCGGAGAGAAAAACCAACGACATAAAACACACACATGCTCTGGCTTTTGACATTCAATTACACTCACTAATCCAAATTTAAAACTTGCACTGCAAACAAGATAGCCAGTGCGCCATTAGATGAAAACTTCACTCTAATGTTTTTTTGCTCCAGTGATACTTGAAATGCTCCTTGCGATCAGATCTACTACCAGTACCTTTATTAACAAGGTCTGTAATCAAGTCTACAACCTCCGGAGCACTACCACGGTCCGCAATATCAAAAGCTCTTTTATCGAGCCAGAAACTAACCGCAGAGCGAACGGCATACTTCATATCCAACAACATATCTGGATTCGTAACGAAATCCACGTTATCCATGGGCCACCTATCTTGATTTTCAGCATGCCACTTGTTAAATGTTTGATAATTGTAGCGCCCCGTAAGTTGCTTCAGCCCACGGCCTCGATACCTCCATCCATCGGCGCTCGAATGTCCTCTATTCCCTAGTTCGGCGCGGCCACCATATGCTCCATTAGCGATTGCTTCATAGTCAGACTGGCCCATAGGCAAGCCATTCTCCTTTAAGAATCCTTGCTTTGTGACATACCCATGCATCCTAGCTTCATCTGGATGCGCCCTGAAATAGCTAAACAATGCCGTTAGCGCAGTAGTCTTATAGGTGAAATTCTCTTCTACTTGTAGTACTTCCCCGGTCTCTTCCAATATCTGAGCAAAAAAATGAGTCCGACGTAATGGTGTGTCTAGCTTATAAAAATCGATATGATCATTAAGCTCATCAGCGATTGCCTTTAAATCGGAATGGCGACTGGTTGCTAGTTTCGGATACAACTCCTTCATGATTTCAAGGGTAAATACAAATCTATTTCCTTGAAAACACCCCACCAACCCCACCGGATGAAAGTGACAAACCTTCGCCCACGAATCCAGTCCCACTTTCTCGGCCACTTCATCCCACCAACTCAGTTGTTTGATGCGCTCTTTTTCCGCCAGCCAGTTCAGGTGCGGGGTTGACCCGCTGTGGCCGAGCATTTCGTCCATGGCGTCCCACTTGCGTGGTCGGTGTACCCACTCGGTTTCGTAGTCGATGATCAGTTGCGAGATGGATTGGGCGTGGGCCGGCAGGTTGAGCGCGGCCTGTATTTCGTCACCGGACATTTTGCCGTCGCGGTCGCGGTCGATGATGGCGAACAGGCGGCTCATGACCGGCCCTTGGTCCACATCGTCGGCCAGAGCACCGTATTGCGCGAGTTGCGCTTCGCTGAACTGGTTGACGGCGCGCAGGTAGGAGGCGAGGAATTTGCGCGGCACGTCGTAGTTGAAGATGACGTCGTAACCTTCCCATGCCCACGGACTGAACCATGGGGTAACGCCCACTTCCTCGCGGACCCAGCCGTCGAGCAAAGTGTTGTTGGCGTCATGCAGCAGACCATCGAGGCGATACCAGTTACAGGCTTTTTTGTCCGGGGTGGCCGCGACCGCGATTTTCTTTTCAGGGGGCAGCCCGTCGAGCAGGCTTTTTGGAACGAGCAGGTCGGCGTCGCTGAGGGCGTGGGGCGCGTTTAGGGTGGGTGGCTGTTTGGCGTTGAAACGCTCTTGATGGGTCACCACGGCGCTGCCTTTGGCGAGTTTCAGCCAGGTCTTGCTGGTGGCAGGTAAACGCTGCGCCCAGGCGCGACTGGCCGCGATAAACGCTTTGACGTTATCGCCGCTGAACACCTCCAAATGCAGTTTCTGTTCCGGCTGGTCCGCGTAGCAGTCCTGATACTGACCAATGTGGCCGATCAGGTCCCCGGCTTTGATCGGCACGGGCTTTTCCAGCACCACCACCTGATCGTGAGCCTGGGGTTCAAGGGCACTTAGCAAGGACTTGAAATGAACGTACTGGTTAACGCGCTCCAGCTTGCGGTAGTGGCCGGTGCCGCTGACGGTGACTTCCGTGCCGTGGGGCAGTTCGCCGATGACCTTGCTGTCAAAGTTCGCTTCGGCCCGGACCCTGAGCGAGCTGTCGCATCTGATCCGATACTCGCCTGCGGCCAGGGGCTCCAGATAATGGCTGGCGAGGTAGCCGAGCAATTTCCCGTCACCATCTTGCAGAAAGGTCGGCCCCGGGGTGTTTTCCAGTTTGCGGAAGTCACCCTGGCCGCTGATCGTGACCTCTGCACCTCTTGGCAGCAGGTCGAGCACCTTGCCTTGCCAGTTCTTGTTGCGCACGTTCAAGCCCACCTGCTCCGGTTGACCGGGACGGGGGTCTTTGACGTCAGACTTGACCCGTCGAATCGCCGCTTCGGGCCAGAACGGCGGGCGGGTGATGGCAGGATCATCCCGGTAAACGGCCCAGTCCTGCAGGTGCATGTACAGGCTGAAGAAGGTCAGGCTGGGCGGCGTATCGGCGCTGCCGTCGATCTTCGGCGCCTGAAGACGGTGCCGCACCAGCACAAAATTGCGCGAGAAAGGTTTCTGCACCGAGAGCTTGTTGACGAAAAACCCCGTGGTCGGTGAATGCTGATCAATGCGGTAGGCCACCACCTCGCCATCGGCCAGACAATGCACGCTGGACTGATCGAGTGTGCCAGCGGTACCGCCATCGAAATGCACCCCGCCGTGCCACAGGCCGCTGCGGCCCAGCGGATAAAAGCCGGCCGCCGCTTTGGCCATCTGGGTCAATTGCAGCAACGGGTCGCGCTTGTCCCTGAAGGGGTGGCTCCAGTTCTTCACCGCAGGCAGTGCGGCGATAGCGGCATCGACGGGTGAAGAAGGGCGAACCGGGCCTGCGTCGGGGGTGGGCAGGACAGGGCGAGGATGGGTTTCTGACCTCGTTTTTCGATCAGGGGCGGGATGCCAAAACAGCCAATCGAACCATTTAGCCATAACGTATTTGCTCCTTGCATAAGGTCAGCCAGAGAAGTGCCGAAGTCCTTGGGATTCGGTGTCGTGTTTGATTAGGGAATTGCGGATTTTTAAACAACATTTTTAAATTAAACGGAAAAATCAAACAATTAATGAAAGCACTCGACCCGATAAAGTCCTGCCAGGGCCTGTACCCGGGACACACAGAATAATTGCCGTGTGTATTTGTCTTTAAACAACTTAAGTGAAATACAGCTGAAACTCAGCTTAGATTCGCGGAACAGGACAATGAGTTATTTCGATCTGTCATTCCAGCCCCCGAGAAGAGACTCGGAAAATTCCAGATGATTATCGGAAAGAACCTACAACCTGAGCTCGATCAGTGTTAAATAAGCAGCGCCACCTGTGATCGTTGGTCATTTTTGATAGACAATTTTTCAAAAAACGGCGCCAACGGGATTTTGTAGAAGTCGTAATAGACATCACTCTCATAGCCCGCAACGCGACTGACTGCATGACTGATCACCTGCCGGTTCAAGCTCTCAGTAATAAAGAAGTTCTCACGAACAAATTGTGTTTGTCGGCGCCTATATCAGGCGGCAATAATCGGATCTAAGCCCTCCGTAACTTATGGAACATTTCCGGAACAGAAAATCCGCGTCACTTACCATCCAATAACTATCTACCCCCCAACCCCCCTCCGCTTCTGATTGATTGAACCAATCCATAACGGCCTGACGGCCCTCAATCATGTCGGCGCTCTTTCAAGGTGCCTATCGAGAAGCAGAAATCAGATGCAGACACTGACCCCGGTTCCGCAATTTCCCACCGTCACTTTGCCCATGGCCACGGCCGCGCTGAAAAGGCTTGGCGAGCTGAGTGCCAGCCTGACCCATGAGCTCAAGGCATTGCCTGTGCCTGATGAGGCGTTATTGAACGCTATCGCCGCGCCGAACTCCGCTCAGCGGGCGTCGGAAGTTTCCCGGCTGCTGCAGCGAATCAATGACTATTGGGATGCGCCCAGCCAAACCGGCGAGAGTCGTTACGAATATTTCATCACCGGTATGAAACGCGCCTTGCGTGACGAGGTGAGCGTCAAGATTCACGAGCGCGACCTTGCTACGGATTTCGCCGCTTGCCTGCCCGTCTCGCCTGCCCGCCTGGAAAACCAGCCAGCCTCCACAATCACGACCTACTCCCTGCACTTGCAGCTGGATGATGACGAGCGAGTTGAAGTCGCTGGCGCGCTGGTCATCTCCCTGGCGCAGGGCCAAACCTTGCTTATGCTGCCGGGCCTCGGGATAACGGGCTTTGCTACCCAGGCCGCGTTGCGCGAAACGCTTGTGCAGTGGCTCAATGCCCCGCAGTTCAAGGACGCATTATTCAACAATCTGCGGCAACGTCATCAAGACCAACTGGCGGATATCAACAAGGATCCGGACCTGCACCTGGAGCCGTTCATCGACGCCGACGTGCAGTTGCAGCCACTGGCCCAGGAACCTTTCACCCACGCCCTCGACAGCCTGCTCAACAAACAACGCGACGATGTCCTCTACGCTTGAGCCAAAGAACACTCCGAAGGTCCACAAAAAAGTCGCACGCTGATTCAAGGCGCTATGGACATGCGCGGTCTGTTCGGACCGACTGCGATGCTGGAATTGCGCGAGCTGGCTTACCTGGAGAGCCGCTATCGGCAAAGCCTGCCGGACTGGATCAAGATCGCCAGCCCGGATGACCTCAACACGTATGCCGAACACCTGCGGCATTACGATGAGGCTCGTGCAGCCACGTTCAGCGCGCTTGGGGCGGCGGCTTCGCCGGAGCGCTTTGCCGAAGCGAACCTGCGGACCAGAATGGCTGATGATCTCGGCTTTGAGCTGGACCCCGGCGCCATCATGGTCAGCACGCGGCGCACGCTGCCCTTGACGGGCGAGCCGTATACCGTGACTCGCAGCCTGCTGGAGCTGGCCTTGTATGGCCTGCATCCGGGCGATCGCCAGGACGGATCGCACTTTCTCAACCAGACCGCCCTGAGTTTCCAAGGTGCCTCGCTGGACGCAACGTACTCCGCGCTGAACCCCGCATGGATTGCCCGACTGGTCGATGAACTGAATGTGCGAATGGTCTTCGGTGAGTTCCAGCGCACGGCTTATCAACAAGAGCACAACCAGCAATTGATGCGCGGCCTGACGCGCAGACAGATCACCGCACTGGCGTACGCGGCGAAAATGCAGGGCCATCTCCAGCCAGGAGATTTCGCGCTGCTCGAGACTGTTGTGGACCCGGCCCGAGCCGCTGCCGATCCGACGCTGCGCGTCCAGCAGATCCGACTGAACAATCGTAGTGTGCTGGGTAAACTGCTGATTGTGCGCAAAGAGAACGATCGTGGGCAGCTTGATCGTCTGCTGATGTTCGCCGCAGACGCGCCGCGCTCCCGGCGCTTTATAGCCGTCAAAAATGAAACCCAGTTGCTGAATGAACTGGTCGGCTGGCTGGCCTCGGATGAACTCTGCGAGTACCTGATCAAGCAAGTCGAGTTTTCCGCGCGCCTGGAGTTGCGCCAGCAATTTGCCGCGCTCAGGCTAAGACCTTCCTTGCCGGCCGACTTCCTCCAGCTGATTGATCTGCCGAATTTCGACACCGCCTTGCGCCTCTTCGCCGAGGAGCATATACGCGTGGCGCTTTCCGAACAGGCCGGCCACACGCCTCAATGGTTCGTGCAGGCCAGCGCGGCGCAACGCCAGGAACTGGTGGCGCTGGAAGATGCCGTTGCGGGCGCGTCAGACAATTACGAGGCCAAACCTCACACCCGCGTGCAACCGTTCAAGGATTACGTGCATGAACGGGCCAGCCAGAAAATCAACCAGTTGCTGAACAAGCCGGTTGGCACAGTAGACCCCGACCTCATTGTGATCAGCAGTGAGCGGGAAACCATCACTTACACGGACATGTTGCTCAACGGCTACGACGACAGCATCGATTTCATCCACTCCAGTGCCGACACCCAGGCCGAATTCAGCGGCCCGGAAGGCGTGGACCTGAGCGCATTGTCACCGGCCAGAGTCGCAGGTTCGGTGCGCGGCAAGTGGTTGGGCGACGACTACATCGCCCTGATCAACCGCACGTTGCTCAACGCTGACGGCGAAGGCTATGAATACCGCCGAAAGACCAGCGTACTGATGACCCAGTTGCAGATGACAGCGGCGGCGCTGCGCAGCTACCTGAAAGGGCATATCAACGGGCAACAATACGCATGGCTGCGAGCGTCGCTTGATCGCGCTCATCTGAACGACGTCGGCACTCGCGAACAGCATCCGCTTTATCCGTTGCAGATCCATGTCGACAAACCCTTCATCGCCTCCGGCCTGCCGGGCGTGGATCAACTGGTCATTCCCAGCACGCAGCTGACCCATGTGGAGACCGTGCAGGGTTGCCTGGTGATCCTGCCGACCACCGTCAGACAACCCGCCCTGCTGTACACGCCGCAAGCACCCGACGGCATCGAGTTCCGTCCGTTCGGCGACTTCACCGAGTCGCTGAAGACTTCGGGCATGATCGATTACTACAAGGATCGCTGTCGCATCAAGGCGCGCAAGAACCTCTCGTTCTTCCTCCACGACATGCGTGAGGGGAACGCCAGCAAGTCGCCCTTCATCCCCAAGGAATCCATCGCAGACTTCGCTGATGTGTGTTTCAACCGACCGCTCATGCGCCGGCTGCGTGACGTTGCAGAGACCACGACCGGACGCAACGAGATGATCGCTCGCCTGACCTGGAGCACAGTCGAAGTGATCGCCACGGTGGTCACCCTGCCGTTCCCGCCGGCGAGTTTTGCCGTCGGCGCATTGCTGGCCGTGCACGACACGGTGCGCGCTTTTCAGGCGTTGAGCGAAGGCGACAGCGAAACCGCCAGCGTCTACATCCTGACCTCGATGCTCAACAGTCTTGGCGCCGCAGGCGATGCAAGCGTCGGTCTGAAGGGTTTTGGCGGCGTGTTACGACGGCTCAACTATCAGACAGGACGCCAATCGGTGCTCAAGCCTGTCGAGCACACGGCCGATCTGCCCAAGTATTCCGATCTGTTCCCGATGCGCGTGGACAACGAAACACTCTGGATCGGCCGCGCCAACGCCAACGGTCACGCGCCGGTCTTCCGAAGCACCCATTTATCCGATGAACCGCAAGTGACCGGCCAGTTCGTCGGCCAGAGCGCCGCCGGTACCTGGCAACCACTGGCGCACGAGTTCGACGCCACGACAGCAGGCCCGCACAACGGGCTCAAGCGCGAACTGATCGTCGACGTCTCCCTGCACGACGTGCAACCCAGCGCCAGCGGTCATGCAACGGGCGTGAGCCAGGTGAACGGCCAACACTACATCGACCTGAACGGCTCCACCTATCAAGTGCAATTCGATGCCCGGATGAGGGTCTGGAACATCATTGATCCGGCCAATCCCTTTGCGTTCTTCGGCAAACGTCCGGTGACGCTTGACCCGCACGGCAAGTGGCAACTGATCGAACGCACACACCTGCGCGGTGGCGGTGTCGACGGCTTGGCAGGCTTCACGCTCTTGGATGAGGAAGCAGCTGTTTTGCCTGCAATGGGCGACTATGAGCTGCCTGAACACATGCGCATCCACCTGCAAGACATCGTCAGTGACAAGATGATCGACCCTACCGGGCTGGGCCTTGAAGGCTATTTCACCCACCATTTCGCCGAGATGCGCAGCACTTACCTCACGTTGCGCCAGAATCTCTATCGCGACGCCAAGGCTTTCTTCGAGCAGCCGACACTTCCGCCACGCCCCGCATTGCCGACGCTGGATGCTTCGACCAGCGTGGAAACCCTGTTGCAAAACGTCTACGCCAACACTCATGGCCTGGTATTGGGCGAAGCGCCGAAGTCGGTGGCCAGCAAGCGCCTGCTCATCCTCAATATGCCGCTGCTGGCCGAGCAGCGGGTCGAGGTGCTGTACATCGAGCACCTGTTCACCGATCAACATATGGAAAAACTGGCCAAATATCGCAAACTCACACGGCACTCCCGTGCAGGTTCTCACAACATCAAACATCACCTGCGCTATCTCAATGACGGCGAATTGGTTACCGACGTCGCCGAATACGATTACTACCATCTGGTCAAAGCCGCCCATCGCTACAACATAGAGGTTCGCCCGTTCAGCTCATCGGTCAGCTACCCCTATAGCGAGCACGCCGTGTCGACGGCCGTCGGCGATCTCGCAGCCGCGCAGAAAATGAGCAATTTTTTCGGGCACAAACTCATCAGCGGCGACGTCGCGGCGCACCCGTCCCGCCGCTGGGTGGCACTGCTCGACCAGAAGCTCGCTACCACCTACAACAACCTGCCCGGCATCGCCGAGCTGCAAGGCGTTATCAGCATACGGATCGAGGATGCGCCGCTGGGAACCTCGACGCGGATTACTTCCGATGTCGCCGGCTACATTCCCGGCGACCCGGTTGCCAAGGCTGACTTCCGAATGCAGGTCGCCAACCCGGTCATTATCGAACCGGCTCCGGCGCAGGTGTTCGCGGCAAGCCATACCCAAAGCATGGATGACAATCTCTACCTGTATCTCACCGGCGAGGCCCCGGTGGAGCTGCACATGGACCCCTCCACCTGGAAAACCTCGACCACCCGCAAACCGGGCAGCGACCGCTACGCCGGCGAGCACGGCTTTCGCTGGGACGCTGCCAGCGGCTGGCAGCGGGTTGAACCGCACGCCTGGGCCCGGGAATACTCACCAACCGCCATCGCGCTGTCGCTCGGCGATCCTGTCTACGAAGTGCCCGTGGCGCAGCGCAGCAACGTGCACCGACTGGCGACCTTTGAGCGGCGCGGGCTCGACGCCCAATACTTCCTTGGCGATCCTGAACAGCGGGCATTACAGGAAGAGTTCTTCAGGCTGCGCAGCACGCTGCAAAAAGATGCACGCGCTATCGTTTCCGCAGATCTGCCGCCACGACCCGACTTACCTGTGATAGCGGCTGACACCAGCGTGGCAGACTTTCTGACCCGTCTCTACGCAACCGCCGACAGCGTGATAGTGGGCGAGTCGCACGCCTCGATTGCCAGCAAGAAACTGATCCTCGACAACCTGCCACTGCTCGCGCGGCAAAATGTCAGAACGCTGTACATGGAGCATCTGCTCACCGACCTGCATCAGGCCGATCTGGATCGTTTTTTCGAGACCGGGGAAATCACCAAGACATTGCTGCACGACCTGAAGCGCTTGGACAGCGGCCATAAAACAGATCCGCGCAAGCTCTACACCTTCGAAAACCTGGTGATCAAGGCTCGCGAAAACGGTATCGAAGTGCGTGCCCTGGACTGCGCGGCGAGCTACCACGTCAAAGGTATCGACAACGAGGCTCTTACCACGCGTCATCAAATGTTCAGCTACTTTGCATCCCGAACGATTCGCAAGCATCAGGAAGTCATGGGCACACATAGGTGGATCGCGCTGGTTGGCAACACGCATTCCAATACGTTCGAAAAGATAGTCCCGGGCCTTGCTGAACTGGAGGGCGGCATCGGGCTGCGGGTGACCGATGTCAGGCCGGGGCTGGCCAGGCCGCCAGCCTTTGATCCGGGTGCTACGGTGAGTGATCAGCTCAGCAACCAATCAAGTTTTCTCAAGGGCGATTACCGGGTGGAACTGGACACCGCGCTCATGTTGGAAAAGCTGCAAATGCCGAAGCCGCTGCCCATCGAACAACGCCTGCCACGACCCGGCATGTTCGCCATTGAAGCGGGCCAGGACGGGCAATTGACGATTGTTCACCGCTCCAGAGACAGCACAATTCTGCAAACCCCGGTGCAGGTGAACGCTGAAGGCAAGATCTACGTGGAACGCCCGACCTGGCGCGCGGTACACGCCCAACCCTTCGACGACATGGACGCGCTGGTCGGAGCACTGGAGGAAATGAACCTGACGCGGATGGCTTGATATTCGCGAGCGGACCACTGTAGGAGACTTGCTGTAGGACCGGCTTTAGCCGGGAGGGCGCAAGGTCTGACGACGCAACTGCTGCGGATGTACTTGCCTCCTCCCGGCTAAAGCCGGTCCTACTGATCCTGTTTGCTGGCCTACAAGCGTTATGCGATCTTCGGCAAGCGCTGCTCCAGCAACTGGTGCAGCGCGCTTTGCGCTGGCCAGTTGCGCATGAAGCGTGCGCGGTCGCGGGCGAAGGCGCTGGCGAACGACGCTGCCGAGTTGTGCTGGCACATGGCATCCAGGTCGATCAACGCCCAGCGATCCCGATCCCAGAACACGTTATGCCCTTTCAAATCGCCGTGACTGATGCGCTCGCCAACCAGTTGCGCGAACAGGTTATCCAGCGCCACCAGTTCCGCTTCCGGCGCTGCACCTGAGTCAACATAAGGCGCAAATCGTTCGATGATGTCCGGCCCCGGCAGAAACTCGGTCACCAGATAAGCCTTGCGCCGCAAGCCAAGGAAACGTTGTTCCTGCACCGCCAGCGGTTTGGGCGTGGCGATGCCGAGGAACATCAGCCGATTGCCTTCGCGCCAGGAATGCCATGCCCGACTCGGCCGCCAGAAGCGTTTCAGCCAGTGGGCAAAGTCCTTGATGTTGTAGCGCTTGATGACCAGCGCGCGGCCATTGACCTCGACTTTGCCGACACTCGCCGCGCCGCCGGTCTTGTACAAATGGCCTTGCTCCAGCAGCGCATCGGCCTCAGCCAAAACGGGCAACATCGCCGCTTCTTCTTCGCGACGAATCGCGCGCAGTTCGGAAGCGCCGTCAACCACGCTGAACAGGCTGCAATCACGTCCGGTCTTGTCGAGAAAATCCTTCAGGCGCCAGCTGCGCACCTTGTCGATCTGCTTCTGCAAGGCTTCCATGGGCAAGCCATGCTCACCATTGCTGAGCAAATAATGCACTGACAATTCTTCGATGAATGGCTCAAAAGCCTTGGGCAACTGCGCGAAGAACACGCCGAGGTTTTCCAGCACCTTTTGCCGGGACAACGGCTTGCCAGCTTCTTCGGCGCGAATCCCCGCGCCATCGATCAAGTACAACTTGCCGTCGTGGCGCAGCAGGTTGTCCAGATGCAGGTCTTCCTGCCACAGGCCTTTGGCATGTAACTGCGCGATAGCGGTCAGTGCTTCGGCCAATACGGTTTGCTGGTCATCGCTCAGCGGCGTCTGATTTTCCACTTCGGCCCAGGCATCGCCCAGGCTTTGCGCGTGTTCCAGCAGCTCGAACAACAGCCAGCCGCCCTCGCCTTCCTGCAGACCGTCGGCCAACAGCAGCGGCGTCGTCAGACCTTGTTGCGCCAGCAGCCGGACACCGGCCAGTTCGCGTTGAAAATGCCGCGCAGCCTTGGACCCCACCAGCAACTTGGCCAGCACCGGACGCCCGCGCCACACGCCAGCACCGACATAACGTTGCCCCGGCAGAACGCGCAAAAAGCTCAACAGTTGCAGTTCGGCCGGGCCTGCGGCGTCGGCCAGTGCCAGATTCATTGGCGTTGCGGGCGTACGTCCCGCCGCCTTGAGTTCAGACAAACGCATCAGCGGATCTCTTTCTGATCATTGCGGTGCAGACCGCGCTTGTGGCTGCCGCGCTTGCCCAGGCGAACACACCATTGCTCGACGACCGGACTGTCGACACCTGATTGCAGATACGCCGCCAGCAGTTCGCGAACATGGGCTTCGCTCCACATCGGCGCGCGACGCAGCAACGGCTCCAGATCCTTGACCCGATCCCGCTTGCCGAACAGCAGCGGCCGGGTTTTCTCCAGGTCGATCAGCTGCGCCAGGTAAGCATCGGCCTTGGCCTTGAGGAAAATATGCTTGGGATAAAAACAGCCATGCACCTGCCCCGCGCTGTGGACCGTGCGCGCCAGCTGGCCGCAGGCTTGCAGGATCGCCGATTGCTGGCGCGTGGTCAGTTCCGGCCATTGCTGCAACAAGGTATCCAGATCGGTCCAGCTGTCCAGCGCACGGGTCAACAGGATCGCCCGACGCTCGGGACCGATTTTGACTTCGCCGTAAAACACCGCGTGCAGTGCCGGAATACCGAGCTTTTCGTAGCGGCTGATATTGCGGAATTCCCGGGAGAACGACGGCTCGCCAAACGGGTGATGCCAGGTGTGCATCAGGTAATTGCTCTGGCGCTTCAGATAGAAGCCCGAGCCTTCCAGCTCCAGACGAAACACGCTGCTCCAGCCGCCGCGTCCAGTGTTGGGCTCATCGACGGCATCCAGCTGGACTTCCCACAGCGACTGGAAATCAGCCAGGCCGTGGCGTTCCAGCAAAGGCCGGTCGCTTTGTGCAATGAAATCGGTCATTCGCGTCCCTCAAAAAAGCTGACGATATGGCGGATACGTTTCTTGTCGGAAGCGTTGAGCCGCGCTCGCTGCCGATACTGCAAATAGAAGCGCAGGCGTTGGGTGGCCGACAGATGATATTTCGCCACTTTGTCCAGGCACGCCAGATCCTTGGTGATCCGGTAGCGCAGCATGAAGCTCCACCAGAAAGCGCCGTTGGGGCAGTCGATCAAAAAGAGTTTGGCCTGATCGTCCACCAGCAAATTGCGCCACTTCAAATCGTTATGGGTGAAGTGCTGGTCGTGCATCGCGCGGGTGTAACGCGCCAGTTGGCGGCTGACACCATCGACCCACCGGCGATCCGCCAGCAACGGATCGTTCCGCAGCGCCAGCGCTGACAAGTCTTCGGTGTTGGGCAGTTCGCGGGTGATCAATGCGCCACGATCATAGGACGCGCCCTTGCGCTCCAGCCCCCAGGCGATGACGTCCGCCGTGGGAATGCCCCATTTGGCGAAGCGCTTGAGGTTTTGCCACTCGGACTTGACCCGAGGTCGGCCCAGATAGCGACGCAAGCCTTTGCCCGCGCCGACGTAGCGTTTGACGTAGTAATTCACACCATCGCGCTGCACGCGGATCACTTCGGACAATGGGTCGCGAGTCAGGCGCTCGCCTTGCAAGGCGAACACGGCGTCCAGACTGCCGAAGTCCTCGGCGAGAAAGGCGTAAGCCGATTCCAGGTTCCAACCCGCCATCAGAGCGCATCCCCGTAACGCACTTTGCGCTGATACAGCTTGTCGGCTTTCATTTCCAGCCAGCTCAGCAGCCTGGCTTCCTCGGCGAGAATCTGGCGCAGCGGCTGCTGGAAATAGCCTTTGAGGAAACGCAGTTTGTCGCGTCGGGTCAGGCCAATGTCCAGTGCCGAAAAATACAGGGCGGCCAGATCCTTGTTGCGCCAGCGCGGGGTAATCACCCGGCGCGTCTGGGCGCGATGCAGGTCGATCACCGACAAGCGGAAATCGTCAGCGGTCACGGGCGTGTCGGTGTGCAACAGGAAGTGGCAGATATAACAGTCGCGATGGTTGACCCCGGCGCGGTGCATCATGCCGACCATGCGCGCGACTTCGGCGATGAATGCGCGTTTCAGACGCGGCTCCGGCGGCTCGTTGCGCCAATTGATGCTGACGTCTTCCAGGCTTTCGGTGGGCGCCAGCTCTTCAGTGACGATAAACGAATGCTGCGCTGCCGGATTGCTGCCGCGCTCGCCGTAAGCCACGGCGGTCATGGTCGGCACGCCGACTTCTTTCAGGCGCGCGATGGCTTGCCATTCCTTGCCCGCGCCCAGCACCGGCAATTTGGCAGTAATAAGATTCTTGGCGACTTCGCCCCAGCCGATGCCGCGATGAATCTTGACGAAATACCCGCGCCCTTCGACTTCGGTGCGCAAGGTGCGCCGACCTTCAAGTTCGCGATACACCTGACCGTCCAGACGCTCGACTTCGGCGAACGCATCGCGTCCGGCCCAAAGCGTCTTGAACGGTTCAGCAAGGAACAACTTCATGGGTAGTGCTCCGCCAGAATCACATCGGCCGCGTGCTGCGGCATGCTGTACAGGTCTGCTGAATCGGCGAAAGCCAGACCGTTCTTGCTCCACGCTGCACGCGTGGCGTCGTCGGCAAGCATCGTTTTCAGGTACTTATTGAGCTGAGCCTGATCGAACGGCTCGTCCAGCACCAGCCCGCTGTCGGCTTCGGCAATGTAGTGGGCGTAACCGCATACCGCGCTGACCAGCACCGGCAAGCCGGCAACCAGCGCTTCAAGCAGAACGGTGCCGGTGTTTTCGTTGTAGGCCGGGTGAATCAGCACGTCGGCCCCCATCAGGAAACGCGGGATATCGCTGCGGCCTTTCATGAAGGTCACGTGATCGCCCAAGCCCAGAGTGGCGCTTTGCAGCTGGAATACTTTGGGGTCGTCCTGGCCGATTACAAACAGCCGGGTGCGTTTTTTCAGCTCGGCGGGCAATGCGGCCAGCGCCTTGAGGCTGCGATCCACGCCCTTGGTCTTGAACCCGGAGCCGATCTGCACCAGCAGCAAATCGTCGTCGGCCAGGCCGAACTCCTTGCGGAACTCAGCACGAATCTGCGGCGCTTCCGGCGGTGCGCGACGATCCTGAGCAATACCCGGCGGCAGCAGATGAAAGCGCGACAACGGCGTGTCGTAGTACTTGATGAACAGCGGCTGCTGCACTTCGGAAATCATCAGCACCTGGGTTTTCGCGTCTTTGGCGAACACCGCGCGCTCGTACTCGGCGAAGTGGCGATAGCGGCCCCATTGGCGATACAGCGAGTGACGCAGGTTTTGCGCCTTGTCCTCGAAACAGCCGTCAGCGGCGTAATACACGTCCAGGCCCGGCATCTTGTTGAAGCCGATCAGGCGATCCACGGGTCGCTTGGCCAGGTCCGCAGCCATCCAGGCGCTGAGCTTTTCATTGCGGCGATGGTTGAAGAACGCCTTGACCGGCGCAACCAGCACTTCGAAACCCGGCGGCACTTCGCCTTCCCAGATCAGGGTGTAAACGCGAATCTGATGCCCGCGCTGCTGACATTCCAGGGCGATGCGCATGAAGTCGCGTTGCAGCCCGCCGAACGGGAAGTATTTGTAGAGTACGAAAGCCAGTTGCATCAGACGGGTTCCTTTGCCAGCAACAGCGCGCCCAATTGGCTCGCTACTCGCTCGGGATTCAAGCGAGTGAAGCACACTGGCCACTCGCGTTTCAGATCCAACTGACGGCGGTCTTCATCCGTCGGTTGATAGGTGCATTTCTTTTGCAGGCAAGGCGCGCAGCCTGGGTAATCAGCAGCCAGATGCACTTGCGACTTGCCGTAGGCGCCGGTCAGGCCGGGGTTGGTCGGGCCGAACAGCGACAAGGTCGGCACATCCAGCGCAGCGGCCAGATGCCCGATGCCGGTATCGACGGCGACGCACGCCTGAGCACTGGCCAGCACTTTGGCGACGCCAGCCAGATTAAGTTTGGGCAGGACCACCGCGTGAGCCAGCCCTTGGGCGATACGTTCGGCCCGGGCTTTTTCCGCTGGATTGCCCCACGGCAGACGCACTTGCAGGCCGCGCTCGAGCATGCGCTCGGCCAGTTGCCGCCAGTACAGCTCCGGCCAGTGTTTGGTGGCCCAGGTCGTGCCGTGCAGGAACAGCACGAACGGTGCCTGATTCGAATCCGCGTCCAGCAATCGTTCGCGATCCAGCCCGTAATCGCCCAAACCGGCAGGCACTTGATAGCCCAGCGCCTGAGCGAACAACTGCCGCAAGCGTTCCACTGCGTGCTGGCCGCGCGCCACAGAATAGGCCCGATCATAAAAGCGGCTGCTCAGCGGCTCGCGTGCAGAATTTTTGTCCAGCCCGGCCACTGGCGCGTTCACATAACGGGTCAGCCAAGCGCTTTTCAACAGGCCTTGGGCGTCGATCACCAGGTCATAACGGGTGTCGCGCACACGCTGTTTGAATCGTCGCCATTCGCCGCTTTTGAACGTCTGCCAAAGGTTCTTGCGCCAGCGGCGAATCGCCACCGGGATGACCTCGCCCACCGCCGGATGCCAGGTCGGAATTTCCGCGAAACCTTCCTCGACCACCCAGTCGAACTGAATGCCGGGCAGCGCCCGCGCCGCGTCGGTGATCGCCGGCAAGCAGTGAATCACATCCCCAAGGGACGAAGTTTTGATCAGCAAGACCCGCAAATCAGACAACCTCCACCGGCGTGCCGCCCATGTGCGAGAGCGCATTGATTACGGACTCAGGCTCCAGCAGGCGCAGGCAATTGTAGTGACCGAAACGGCAGGTGCGGTCAAAACACGGGCTGCATTCGATGCCCAGACGCACGATTTCCACTTCATCGGCCAGCGGCGGCGTGAAAGCTGGCGATGTGGAGCCGTAGACCGCGACCAGCGGGCGGTTCAACGCCGCAGCCACGTGCATCAGGCCGGAATCGTTGGACACCACGGCATCGGCGCAGGACAGTAAATCGATGGCTTCGGCCAGGGAAGTGTCGCCGCTCAGGTTGACGGCTTCTTCGCGCAGGCCAGGAATCAGGCGCTCCAGAATGCTTTCGCCCACCGGATGATCTTTTTTCGAACCGAACAGCCAGACCTGCCAGCCTTCACGAATCTTGGCTTCGGCGACTTGTGCGTAATGCTCGGCAGGCCAGCGCTTGGACTCGCCAAACTCGGCGCCGGGGCACAAGGCCAACACAGGGCGATCCAGAGTCAGACCGAACTTGCTCAAGGCCGCGTCGCGGGTGGCGAGATCGATACGCAGGCTCGGCCTCGGATACGTCAGCGGCAAGTCCGCGCCCGGCTCGTACGCCAGGGCCATGAAGCGCTCGATCATCAACGGATAACGTTCTTTATCGAGGGGGCGCACGTCGTTGAGCAGCACGTAGCGGAACTCGCCACGCCAGCCGGTACGCTTCGGGATGCCGGCAAAAAACGGCACCAATGCCGACTTGAGCGAGTTGGGCAGCAGGATTGCCTGATCGTATTGGCCCTTCAG
This sequence comes from Pseudomonas sp. G.S.17, assembly GCF_038096165.1. Taxonomy (NCBI): domain Bacteria; kingdom Pseudomonadati; phylum Pseudomonadota; class Gammaproteobacteria; order Pseudomonadales; family Pseudomonadaceae; genus Pseudomonas; species Pseudomonas viridinivis. Next base: position 617,005 of record NZ_CP151076.1, on the reverse strand, counting down.
GGACCGACCGATGCTGCGCCGCGTGCCCAGTTCAAGCGCGCCGTGGCCCAGTGGAAAGCTCAGCGCCGCGCGCACTTCTGGCATGCGCTCAAGAATCGGCCGACTCCACTCAGGCGCCAACACGTCGATTTCGCATTCGGGATAACGCTGTTTCAGGCACTGGAACAGCGTTTGCGCCATCACCATGTCACCGACCCAGCTAGGCCCAACGATCAGAATTCTCATGCTTCTTCCAAAAACGACCAGGGAGGCCGGTCAGACTGCGTGACATTCCCACACAACCTGACGCCTCCCTGTCTTAGCTTTATATAGTTGGAGCGAGGCTTGCTGCAGGACCGGCTTTAGCCGGGAGGCAATTGAGGCTCTCGCGACTAAAGTCGCTCCTACGGGCGCTCCTACGGTCGATTCGCGGGCAAGCCTCGCTCCAACAGATTCGGGCTTAACCCAACCCCAACTCACCCCAGATCCGCATCACTTCACGCCGTTCAGGCTCGAACTGATCACCCCGGACCACGCCGGCTTCATTCTGCAACGCCTGGCGATGAGCGGCCGAGCGGTAGACTTTATACGCCTCACGCAACAGGTTGGCATCGGTGGCGGGCAGCAGCCCGGCCTCTTCAAGCCCTTCCAGAATCCTGATGTTATCGGTGTAACGCAGCAGTGCCGGATGTTCCCGGGACCACGCCAAGGCCGCGTATTGCACCATAAATTCGATATCGACGATACCTCCGGCGTCCTGCTTGAGGTCAAACGGCACTGCCGCCGAAAAGGCATTGGCGCCGGTTCCGGCTGTGCTGATCCGCGTGCCGAGCGTGCCGCGCATCTTGGCGCGCATCTCGCTGACCTCCTGGCGCAGCTTGGGCAAGTCGCGCTCGCGACCGAGCACCGAGGCGCGGACACTTTCGAAGGCTTGCCCGACTTCACGGCTGCCGACCAACACCCGCGCGCGCACCAGCGCCTGATGTTCCCAGGTCCAGGCCTCGTTTTCCTGATAGCGGGCAAACGCGCCCAACGAACTGACCAGAAGGCCCGACGCGCCGGACGGTCGCAGGCGCATGTCGACTTCGTAAAGCTGGCCCGAGTTGGTCTGGGTGGTCAGCAAATGAATGATCCGCTGGCCCAGACGCGTAAAGAACTGCGCGCTGTCGATGGGTTTCGCGCCATCGGTTTCGGCCTGTGGATCACCGTCGTGAATGAACACCAGGTCCAGGTCCGAGCCATGACCCAGCTCGATTCCACCGACCTTGCCGTAACCGACAATGACAAAGCCGGGATCGCACAGGCTGCCATCCGGACGCGAAGGCGTGCCATGACGGGCAACCGTGTGCCGCCAGGCCAGGGCCAGCACTTGTTCAAGAATCGCCTCGGCCAGCCAGGTCAGGTAATCGCTGACTTTCATCAACGGCAAGCTGCCGCTGATTTCCGACGCGGCGACCCGCAAGCGATGCGCCAGCTTGAAATGGCGCAGCGCTTCCATTTGCTGTTCGAGATCATCCTCGGGAATGCGCGTCAGGCGCTCGCGCAACTCGGCCGCCAACTCCGGCGCCAGCGGCGGGCTGAACAGCCGGCCTTCGTTGAGCAGTTCGTCGAGCAACAGCGGAAAGCGGGCGATTTGCTCGGCAATCCACGGGCTGGCCGCGCACAGCGTCAACAGCCGACGCAGCGCGTCAGGATTTTCCGTGAGCAGCACCAGATAAGCAGAACGCCGCGCAACGGCTTCGACCAATGGCAGCACACGTTCCAGCACCAGATCCGGATTCTCGTGTTCCACTGCCTGGGCCAGCAATCGGGGAATGAACGCATCGAGCCGTTCACGACCCAGGCGCTGCATGGACCGCAGCTGCGAGCTGTTGCGCAGGTCGGCCAGATGCTTCAGCGCTTTGCCGGCATCGACGAAACCGCCGGCCAATAACTGACGGCAAGCGGCGTCTTCATCCTGGGATTCCTCCCACAGCGGCAACCATTCCCCGCCGACAACCACTTCACCTTCGTCCTCTTGCTCATCGTCAGGATCGGAGTCCGGATCAGCGATGACTTGCCGGAAGTGCCACGACACCCGGCCGCGCCAATACATAAGCTGCGCGTGGAAACTCTGCCAGTCGGCAAAACCGAGCATGAATGCGATACGCGCCTTGTCCTGCTCGGCATCGGGGAGCATCTGCGTCTGCCGGTCGGCAATCGCCTGAATCGCATGTTCGGTGTAACGCAGGAATTCATAACCCTCGCGCAGCTCGTCGGTCACCGCCGCAGGCAGATAACCTTGGCCTTCAAGGGTTTTCAGCACTTTGAGCAGCGGCCGCTGTTGCAGGCTCAGGTCGCGCCCGCCGTGGATCAGCTGAAAAGCCTGGGCGATGAATTCCACTTCGCGAATGCCGCCCGCGCCGAGCTTGATGTTCTCGGCCATGCCTTTGCGGCGCACTTCCTGCTGGATCAGCTGCTTCATGGTGCGCAGCGCTTCGATGGCGGAAAAATCCAGATAGCGCCGATAGACGAACGGCCGCAGCAGGTCGAGCAATTGCTGGCCCGCAACCTGATCGCCGCCCACCACCCGCGCCTTGATCATGGCGTAGCGTTCCCAGTCGCGACCCTGGTCCTGGTAATACTGCTCCAGCGCATTGAAGCTGAGCACCAGCGCCCCGGATGAACCGTAAGGCCGCAGGCGCATGTCCACGCGAAACACAAAACCGTCGACGGTGATCGGGTCCAGCGCCTTGATCAAACGCTGACCCAGGCGAATGAAGAATTCCTGATTATCCAGCGGCCGTTTCACGCCGACGGTTTCGCCGCCTTCGGGGTAGGCGAAGATCAGATCGATGTCCGACGACAGGTTCAGCTCCACCGCGCCCAGCTTGCCCATGCCGAGAATGACCATCTGCTGGACTTCGCCGCTGCGCCGCCCGGTGGGCGTGCCGAATTGTTCGCAATGACGCGTGTACAACCAGCGACAGGCCAGATCAATGCTGGCGTCTGCCATCTCGGAAAGGTCGCGACAGGTTTCCACCAGATCGGCCTGGCGGGTCAAATCACGCCAGATAATCCGCACTTGATGACGCGTGCGTTGGCGACGTAGATTACGCCCCAGCTCATCTTCGCCAACGGCTTCGGTCAGTGCTCCGGCAATCTGCTCGCGCAGTTCGCCAGGAACAAAGCTACGCTCCAGTTCGCCGGAGTCAGCCAGGTCCAGCAGCATCTGCGGGTCGCGACAGATTTGCTCGGCAACAAAATCACTCGCCGCGCAAACCCGGTCGAACGCTTCGCGACGCGACTCCGGCCAGGCGTTAAAAGACTCGGCACTGCCTTCGGGCAGCGTTGCTATAGATGTACGAAACGACTGCTGTGCCCGAGTGACTAAAGGCAGCAGGATGGCCGGCAAATCGGCCAGCGAAGGTAGGCTCATGGTCTATCCTTGATCGGCGTGCGTGGGGCTGGGTGCCGTGAGGTCAAGATCCACGTCACTTGCAGGACTGTCGAACAAAAGTCATAAATTGCTGCAATAGTGATTTTTGTAGCAGCCAGCATCGGTTTTTAGTCCAAAAATATTTGATTATCACTAACGGTAACGATTTATCTCACAACCTGACAGGAGCGTTTTAGACGCTTACCTGTAGTTTTACTACTGCCCTTACAACTCGAAAGGCTGAAATGGTCGACGATTTGTAGTAAAACTACACGCCACCGGAACAATCTCCGGTCATCCAAGAATTTATGTCGTCTGCCCACAAGGCCAGTCGCAAACTCAGGCAACCGATTCTGGAAGCCTTTCCGCCCTGGAGCAAGCCATGCAAGACCTCGATCCCGTCGAAACCCAGGAATGGCTGGACGCCCTGGAATCGGTTCTCGACAAAGAAGGCGAAGACCGTGCTCACTACCTGATGACCCGTATGGGTGAACTCGCTACTCGCAGCGGTTCGCAACTGCCATACGCCATCACTACGCCTTACCGCAACACGATTCCCGTAACCCACGAAGCACGCATGCCTGGCGACCTGTTCATGGAACGCCGCATTCGCTCGCTGGTACGCTGGAACGCGTTGGCCATGGTTGTGAAAACCAACTTGAATGACCCTGACCTGGGCGGTCACATCTCCAGTTTCGCGTCCAGCGCCACGCTGTATGACATCGGCTTCAACTACTTTTTCCAGGCTCCGACCGACGAACACGGCGGCGACCTGATCTACTTCCAGGGTCACGCATCGCCAGGCGTCTACGCCCGTGCGTTCATGGAAGGCCGGATCACCGAAGACCAGATGAACAACTTCCGTCAGGAAGTCGATGGCAAAGGCCTGTCGTCTTATCCACACCCGTGGCTGATGAAAGATTTCTGGCAGTTCCCGACCGTTTCCATGGGTCTGGGTCCGATCCAGGCGATTTACCAGGCGCGCTTCATGAAGTACCTGGAACACCGCGGTTACATTCCGGAAGGCAAGCAGAAAGTCTGGTGCTTCCTGGGCGACGGCGAAACCGACGAACCAGAATCCCTGGGCGCGATTTCCCTGGCTGGCCGTGAAAAGCTCGACAACCTGATCTTCGTCGTCAACTGCAACCTGCAGCGTCTCGACGGTCCGGTACGTGGCAACGGCAAGATCATCCAGGAGCTCGAAGGCGTGTTCCGTGGCGCTCAGTGGAACGTGACCAAAGTGGTCTGGGGCCGTTTCTGGGACCCGCTGCTGGCCAAGGACGTCGACGGTATCCTGCAACGTCGCATGGACGAAGTCATCGACGGCGAGTACCAGAACTACAAAGCCAAAGACGGCGCGTTCGTGCGTGAACACTTCTTCAACTCGCCTGAACTCAAGGCCATGGTTGCCGATCTGTCCGACGACGAAATCTGGAAGCTAAACCGTGGTGGCCACGACCCGTACAAAATGTACGCGGCGTACCACGAAGCCGTTAACCACAAGGGTCAACCGACCGTGGTTCTGGCCAAAACCATCAAAGGTTATGGCACCGGCGCCGGCGAAGCGAAAAACACTGCGCACAACACCAAGAAAGTCGATGTGGACAGCCTGAAAAGCTTCCGCGACCGTTTCGACATTCCGGTCAAAGACGACCAGCTCGACAGCCTGCCGTTCTTCAAGCCTGAAGAAGGCAGCGCCGAAGCCCGTTACCTGAGCGAGCGTCGCGCCGCACTGGGCGGTTTCGTGCCACAGCGTCGCGCCAAGAGCTTTAACCTGCCGACTCCGCCACTGGAAACCCTCAAGGCTATCCTCGACGGTTCCGGCGATCGCGAAATCTCCACCACCATGGCCTTCGTGCGGATCCTTTCGCAGCTGGTCAAGGACAAGGAAGTTGGCCCGCGCATCGTGCCGATCATCCCGGACGAAGCCCGTACCTTCGGCATGGAAGGCATGTTCCGCCAGCTGGGCATCTACTCTTCCGTCGGCCAGCTCTACGAGCCAGTCGATAAAGAACAAGTGATGTTCTATCGCGAAGACAAGAAAGGCCAGATTCTCGAAGAAGGTATCAACGAAGCAGGCGCCATGTCCTCCTTCATCGCTGCCGGTACTTCGTACAGCAGCCACAACCAGCCGATGATTCCGTTCTACATCTTCTACTCGATGTTCGGTTTCCAGCGTATCGGCGACCTGGCATGGGCCGCTGGCGACAGCCGCACCCGTGGCTTCCTGGTGGGCGGCACCGCCGGCCGGACCACGTTGAACGGCGAAGGCCTGCAGCACGAAGATGGTCACAGCCACATCCTGGCTTCGACCATCCCGAACTGCCGCACCTTCGACCCGACTTACGGCTACGAGCTGGCAGTGATCATCCAGGACGGCATGCGCCGGATGTTCGAAGAACAGCAGGACGTTTTCTACTACCTGACCGTGATGAACGAATCCTACGTCCAGCCAGCCATGCCGGCCGGTGTCGAGGAAGGTATCGTCAAGGGCATGTACCTGCTCGAAGAAGACACCAAGGAAGCGGCGCACCACGTCCAGTTGCTGGGCTCGGGCACCATCCTGCGTGAAGTTCGCGAAGCAGCGAAGATCCTGCGCGAACAGTTCAACGTCGGCGCTGACGTCTGGAGCGTTACCAGCTTCAACGAACTGCGTCGCAACGGCCTGGCCGTAGAGCGCAGCAACCGCCTGCACCCTGGCCAGAAGCCAACGCTGAGCTACGTGGAAGAATGCCTGAACGGCCGTAAAGGTCCGGTGATCGCTTCGACCGACTACATGAAACTGTTCGCTGACCAGATTCGTCAGTGGGTTCCGACCAAGGAATACAAAGTCCTGGGCACTGACGGTTTCGGCCGCAGCGACAGCCGCAAGAAACTGCGTAGCTTCTTCGAAGTCGACCGCCATTTCGTAGTGCTGGCCGCTCTGGAAGCCTTGGCTGACCGTGGCGATATCGAACCTAAAGTGGTGGCTGAAGCCATTGCCAAGTTCGGCATCGATCCTGAGAAACTCAACCCACTGGATTGTTAAGAGTCTGCTTCGAGATCGTATAGCGCGCTGAAAAAGGAGCGCCAGGGCAGCTGAGGATGCGGAATTTACGAACGGTAAATGAGCATCCGACGCTGTTTTGTCGTAACTGCCCACAGCGCACACGAATGAACAGGTTCTCCGAAGGAGAGACATTGTGAGTGAGCTAATTCGCGTACCCGACATCGGCAACGGTGAAGGTGAAGTTATTGAGTTGATGGTCAAGGTCGGCGACCGCATCGAAGCCGACCAGAGCATCCTGACGCTGGAATCGGACAAGGCGAGCATGGAAATCCCTGCTCCCAAGGCCGGCGTCATCAAGGCCATGAAAGTGAAGCTGGGCGACCGTCTGAAAGAAGGCGACGAACTGTTCGAGCTGGAAGTCGAAGGCGAAGCTGCCGCTGCACCCGCCGAAGCTGCTGCTCCTGCTGCTGCCGCACCTGCTGAAAAGCCGGCCGAAGCCGCTGCTGCTCCGGCACCTGCTGCCGCTCCAGCTGCCGCCGCTGCTGAAACCGTCCAGGACATTCATGTTCCGGACATCGGTTCGTCGGGCAAGGCCAAAATCATCGAACTGATGGTCAAGGTCGGCGACACCATCGCCGCCGATCAATCGCTGATCACCCTGGAATCCGACAAGGCCAGCATGGAGATTCCCTCTCCAGCCGCAGGCGTTGTGGAAGCCATCAGCGTCAAGCTGGACGACGAAGTCGGCACTGGCGACCTGATCCTGAAATTGAAAGTCGCAGGCGCCGCTCCGGCAGCCGCACCTGCTCCAGCGGCGGCCGCTCCTGCTGCCCCGGCCAAGACAGAAGCTGCTGCTCCAGCCGCTGCGCCTGCGCCAAAAGCTGAAGCTGCGGCTCCTGCTGCACAAGCTCCGGCCAAAGACGGCGCCAAGGTTCACGCAGGTCCAGCGGTTCGTCAGCTGGCTCGCGAGTTCGGCGTCGAGTTGGGCGCGGTCAGCGCTACCGGCCCACACGGTCGCGTTCTCAAGGAAGACGTGCAGGTTTACGTCAAATCCATGATGCAGAAAGCCAAGGAAGCTCCAGCTGGCGGCGCAAGCGGCGGCATGGGCATTCAGCCGATTCCGGAAGTCGACTTCAGCCGTTTCGGCGAAATCGAAGAAGTGCCGATGACGCGCCTGATGCAACTAGGCGCGACCGGCCTGCACCGCAGCTGGCTGAACATCCCGCACGTCACGCAATTCGATCAGGCCGATATCACCGACCTGGAAGCTTTCCGTGTTGCGCAGAAAGCCGTGGCCGAGAAAGCTGGCGTCAAGCTGACCATCCTGCCGCTGCTGCTCAAGTCCTGCGCCTTCCTGCTCAAGGAACTGCCAGACTTCAACGCCTCGCTGGCCCCAAGCGGCAAAGCGATCATCCGCAAGAAGTACGTGAACATCGGCTTCGCCGTGGACACTCCGGAAGGTCTGCTGGTCCCGGTCATCAAGGACGTCGACAAGAAAAGCCTGCTGCAACTCGCTGCCGAAGCCGCTGTTCTGGCCGAGAAAGCCCGCAGCAAGAAACTTTCGGCGAACGAAATGCAAGGCGCCTGCTTCACGATTTCCAGCCTCGGTCACATTGGCGGCACCGGCTTCACGCCGATCGTCAACGCGCCTGAAGTGGCGATCCTCGGTGTTTCCAAGGCAACCATGCAGCCAGTCTGGGATGGCAAAGCCTTCCAGCCAAAACTGATGTTGCCGCTGTCGTTGTCCTACGATCACCGCGTGATCAACGGCGCCGCAGCTGCACGCTTCACCAAGCGCCTGAGCGACCTGCTGGCCGATATCCGCACGATTCTGTTGTAAGGCAATACCGTAGGACCGGCTTCAGCCGGGAGGGCAATATTCCACGCGACACGTTTGCGTGGAATGAACCGACGCCTCCCGGCTGAAGCCGGTCCTACGGAAACGCAACCTGTTTTTTCGAGCTGCCACGCTCGTACCTCAACCCCGCCAATTGGCGGGGCTTTTTTTTGCCTGGCGTTTGTAACGTTTCTGATAAGTCACTTGGGTATTTGTGTCATACACAACACAAATACGTTGATTTAGAACAATCTGACCAGCTGCATTTAAGAAGAGTGTTAATCAGCCGAAACATTTATAGCACTAAGCCATACAGCCTGCTTGTCAGCCCGCGCTGCATGATGCAACCTTGCCATACGCGACAATTCAAAAGGGTCAGGGTCCGTGCGCGATCAGTATTACGGAAGCGAGTTTCTTCATGAAGAGCCAACCTGATGCTGCCGGTAGATCGGTGGTCGAGGTAGTGACGCAGTTGCCCGTGCCATCGCGGCTCGGCATGCTGCGTTTCGAAAGGCTCAATGAGGCCAATTGGGCGTTGCTGTATCTGGATCCGAACTGCGAAAAACAGCTCGGTCTGGCAGCTATGGATCTCTGCGCCTTGGTGGGATCGCCTTACGCCAGCCTGATGGAACCTGAAGCTCGCTACCAACTGCACGACGCCATTCAACAACAGCTGTCCGACACGCCGCATTACCTGGTGCGTTACACGCTGCACACCTCTCGCGGGCCGTTGGGTCTAATCGAGATCGGCGAAGGCTACAAGCAGCACAATCGCCATTTGTTGCGTGGTTACCTGATGGTGCTGGGCGATGCCTCGCTGGACAGCGAAACCGTTTCGGCACCCGATCTGGAAACCCAGAACTCCCAGCTGCAGATTGCCCTGCAACTCAACCAACACGCCCAACAGGAACAACTCGAGCACCTGGAGCGCGTCCGCGCCCAGCAGGGTTTGATCCTGCACCTGGCACGCCACCGCTACAGCTCTGCCAACTCCTTGCTGGAGGCGGCGCAGCTGATTACCAAAAGCGCCTGCGAAATCTACGACATCGCTTGCGCGAGCATCTGGAACCTCAACGACAAGTGCCTTGAGCCAATCGCCGAATTCCGTACCACCACGGGTGAATACCGGCTGCCGGATGTCATCGATGCCAGCCCGTATCCGAGCTATCTGGAAGCCTTGCACAACAGCCGGGCCATCGACGCCAATGACGTCCAGCATGACCCTCGCACTCGGGAAATGGCTGCCAACCTCAAGCCGCGTGACATCAGCGCCATTCTCGACGCCAGCATTCGCATCGACGGGCAAGTGGTGGGCGTGCTGTGCCTGGAGCAGATCGGCAACCCGCGCCCCTGGCAGTCCGATGAAATCGCCTTTGCTGGCGAATTGGCCGACCAGTTCGCCCAGGTCATCAACAACCACAACCGGCGCACCGCCACCAGCGCGCTGCATCTGTTCCAGCGTGCGGTCGAGCAAAGCGCCAGTGCGTTCCTGCTGGTCAACTGCGACGGCGTGGTCGAATACGTCAACCCAAGCTTCACCGCCATCACCCAATACACCACCGAAGAGGTTCACGGACAAAAACTGTCCGAACTGCCTGCGCTGGAAAACCTCAACGGATTGCTGCAGGACGCCAACTCGGGCCTGGCCAAAAGCAACAGTTGGCAGGGTGAGTTCAAGAGCCGACGCAAAAACCTGGAACCGTACTGGGGCCAGTTGTCGATCTCCAAGGTGTACGGCGACGACCGTGAGCTGACGCATTACATCGGCATTTACGAAGACGTCACCCAGAACAAACTGGCCCAGCAGCGCATCGAGCGCCTGGCCTACACCGACAACCTGACCAACCTGGGCAACCGTCCGGCGTTCATTCGCAACCTGGACGAACGCTTCGCCCGGGACAGCGACACGCCGATGAGCCTGCTGCTGGTGGACATCGACAACTTCAAACGCATCAACGACAGTCTCGGCCACCAAACCGGCGACAAGTTGTTGATCAGCCTCGCGCGTCGCCTGCGCAACACGCTGAACGCCAGCGACATCCTGGCCCGTTTCGCCAGTAACGAATTCGCCGTACTGCTTGATGATGCGAGTATGGAAGCCGGGCAGATGGTCGCCACTCAGGTGCTGGCGACGCTGGACAAACCGATGTTCGTCGACAACCAGCTGATCAGCGTCACTGGATCGGTGGGCCTGGCCTGTGCGCCGCTGCATGGCCGCGACCCGCAAACCCTGATGAAGAACGCCGGGCTGGCGCTGCACAAGGCCAAGGCCAATGGCAAACATCAGGTTCAGGTCTTCACCGAAGCATTGAACGCCGAGGCCAGCTACAAACTGTTCGTCGAAAACAACCTGCGCCGCGCTTTGACTCAGAACGAGCTGGAGGTGTTCTATCAGCCCAAGCTGTGCCTACGCACCGGGCGGTTGCTGGGCATGGAAGCGCTGCTGCGCTGGAACCATCCCGAAAAAGGCATGATCCGCCCGGACCAGTTCATCAGCGTTGCCGAGGAAACCGGCCTGATCATCCCGATCGGCAAATGGGTCGCCCGCGAATCGTGTCGCATGAGCAAAGCCCTGACCGCTGCCGGTTTCGGCAACCTGCAAGTGGCGATCAACGTTTCGCCCAAGCAGTTCGCCGACCCGGAACTGGTCAGCTCGATTGCCGCGATCCTCAAGGAAGAACAGCTCGACGCTTCATTGCTGGAACTGGAATTGACCGAAGGCCTGCTGCTGGAGGCCACCGAAGACACGCGCCTGCAGCTTGATTCCCTGAAAAAAATGGGCCTGTCGCTGGCCATGGATGACTTCGGCACCGGCTATTCGTCGTTCAGCTACCTGAAGAAATTCCCCATCGATGTCATCAAGATCGACCGCAGCTTCATCCGCGACATTCCGGATGATCAGGACGACATGGAAATCACCTCGGCAGTGATTGCCATGGCCCACAACCTCAAGCTGAAAGTTGTGGCCGAAGGCATCGAAACCGCCGCGCAACTGACCTTCCTGCGCCGCCATCGCTGCGACGTGGGCCAAGGCTACCTCTTCGACCGCCCGATCCCCGGCGAAGAGCTGATCGCAAAACTGCGCCGCTATCCACGCGGACCGCTGGCCTGACAAGCCCTTCCCTGTTCCCGGATGTTTCGGGCACACTAGCGAACCCCTGACAAACATGGATTCGTGGGACCGGATTTATCCGGGATGACTTTATTCCTGTTGGTAGAAACGCATTGGCTGCCTTGGCCTTTCGCGAATAAATTCGCTCCCACAGAAATGCGCTCCAACCAAATTCATTCGTCCTGACCCACCTTTACGGACCACGCGTCCGTGCCTACCAAGAGGAAAAGGTTCATGGCTCTGCGCTCGGAAATTCTTGTGAACAAAAACGTACTCCCTACCGCTGATCAGGCGCTGCCCGGTCGCGAAACGCCTATTTCGGTTCCTGAACACCACTTCGTCAACGGCAACCCGTTGCTGGGTCCGTTTCCTGGCAGCGTGGAGTTCGCGATCTTCGGTCTCGGCTGCTTCTGGGGTGCCGAACGGCTGCTGTGGCAGCAAGAAGGCGTGTTCAGCACTGCGGTCGGTTACGCGGGCGGCATGACGCCGAACCCGACTTACGAAGAAGTCTGCTCGGGTCTGACCGGGCATAGCGAAGTCGTGCTGGTGGTCTACGAGCCGGAAAAAATCAGCTACGAGCAATTGCTCAAACTGTTCTGGGAAGCGCACAACCCTACCCAGGGCATGCGTCAGGGCAACGACATCGGCACTCAATACCGCTCGGTCATCTACTGCACCAAACAGGACCAGCTCACTGCCGCCAAAGCCAGCGAAGCCGCATTCCAGGCTGAGCTAAATAAAGCCGGCCTGGGCTCGATCACCACCGAAATCGACGAAGCGCCGACCTTCTTCTACGCCGAGGCGTATCACCAGCAATACCTGGCGAAAAACCCGCAGGGCTATTGCGGCATCGGTGGCACCGGTGTGTGCATGCCGCCGAGTCTGGCGAACAACTCGTAAGGGCACCACCGTAGGAGCGGCTTCAGCCGCGAGCAGCGTCCACCGCCAGGTTATGCGCGGCTGCGAATGACGCCCTCCCGGCTAAAGCCAGTCCTACGGGCACCACTACCCCGCGTTCGCCGCCGAGATATATGCCGTTGCAAATGGCTAAAGCCAGTCCTACGGCCGATCCATGGCGTTCAAGGCGCGCCGGAAATTTTTCGACAACCATCCGGGATGCCTGTGTAGTTTGCCCCTTCTATTGTTTCCTTCTTAATCAAGAAAGGGAGCAATGGAATGCAAAATCAGGAACATGGCCGCCTTCTTCGCGTCGGCCGATTCTCCATGCCAGGGCACATCTATCTCGTCACCTGTGTTGTAAAGGATCGCCAACCAATATTTAACGATTTTCATATTGGCCGCAGGGTCGTCCGCGAAATGAGGTGCCTACACGACTCTGGAGTGGTGAATTCGTTGGCTTGGGTGGTGATGCACGATCATCTGCATTGGTTGTTTGAATTGCGCTCAGGGTCACTGGCCGCGCTTATGCAATTACTAAAAGGCCGCAGCGCCTGCGGGATCAACAAGGCGTTCGGCAGCAAAACGATTGAATGGCAAAAAGGTTATTACGACCACGCGGTCAGGACTGAAAAAGACCTTGAGGTGATGGCGCGCTACGTTATTGCCAACCCAGTACGGGCCGGACTGGTTACAGGTGAGGGTGAATACCCGCTGTGGGATTCGGTGTGGACGTAGGCGTCAGCAACCGCCATCTCGTAGGAGCGGCTTCAGCCGCGAGCAGCGTTCACCGCCAGGTTATGCGCGGCTGCTAATGACGCCCTCCCGGCTAAAGCCAGTCCTACGGGCACCACCACCACCACCACCACCACCACCACCACCGTAGGAGCGGCTTCAGCCGCGAGCAGCGTTCACCGCATAAAGGGTGCCATCACTCCGCAATCAACCAATCCATCTTCCAGTCGCCCTTGGTCTGCCCGAGTTTTTTGGCCAGATACGGCATCAATTCGCGCAATTCTTCTTCCAGGCCCCATGGCGGGTTGGCGATGACCAGACCTGAGCCGTTGAGGCTCGCTGGCGTATCCAGCGGATGTACATAAAGCTCAACGCGCAAAAGCTTCGGCGCGCCGGTTTCGGCCAGGTCTTGATAGAAACGCTTGAGCAACCGCTGATCCTTGATCGGATACCAGATCGTCGCGACAGTCTGGCGCATGCGGCTGATGGTCTCTTTCAAGGCCACGGCGCAGCGTTTCATCTCATCAAGCTGCTCAAACGGTGGATCGATCAGCAACACTGCACGTTTTTCCGCAACCGGCAGCAAGGCGCGCGGCACATGCCAGCCTTCGCCCAGATGCACCGCCACGCGACGGTCGCCGCGCATGTTTTCCTTGAGCAAGCGACCGTCTTCCGGGTGTTTCTCATTGAGCAGAATGCGGTCGCGCTCGCGGGTCGAACGGCGGGCGATTTCCGGGGAGCCGGGGTAATAGCGCAGCTCGCCATTGGGGTTCATGTCGTGCAGCAGCTGCATGTAATCCGCCGCCATGGCGGGCAGATCCGGCGCATCCCACAGGCGCGCAATGCCTTCGAGGTATTCGCCGGTACGACTGGCCTGATCACCCTTGAGGTCATACAAACCCAGCCCGGCGTGGCTGTCGATATAGGCGAACGGCTGCTCCTTGCGCGCCATCAAGGCAAACAAGCGAGTCAGGACAAGGTGTTTGAACACATCGGCGTGGTTGCCAGCGTGGAAGGCGTGACGGTAATTCATGGCAACTCCTGGAAGGCAGCGGAGTTTAGCAAATCGAGTGGGGATTATCAGATCGCCGCCACGCAGCAGGAACCAGCCGGTCATTTTTCGCACAAAAAATACCCGGTGAAGCCGTCGCAAAAACCGGGGCTGAAGATACCGCGCAGCCAAGAGGGTGACCAAACCATTGGCTGCGCATTCGAGCCAGGCCAGTTTGCCCTGTCGCCGGGCAGCGGAGTTGCCCGAAAACGACATGCTCGTAGGCACCCCGGACATTGCCGCCCCCGCCCCTTGCCGACAGCCGCGAGCGCCACCAGAATCAGACCCTACCTCACAAATAAGGAGCGCACGGGATGATGCATGCAGACTTGATTGACCAGGAAGATTTGATCAGCCAGCTCAGGGCAATCGGTTTCGAGATGCCTTCCGGCGCCACTGCCGAACAGGCCTGCTCCCAAGCCGTCTGCGGCCTGACCGAAGAGCGCGCCACCGCTCTGCGCCGTTTGGTAGAACAAATGCTCACCGGCAGCGCGACGATTTTGCCAGCCGTGCGCCAGGCAATTGATAAGCAGCTGTTGCCCGCGCTGGCGGCTTATAAGAAGAACCACGGGTAATTTGCTGCTTATGATCCGGATCGAGCATCAGCGCTAATACCGCCTCCGTAGGAGCGCACTTGTTCGCGAGAGGACGTACGCCTCGCCAACAAGTTGGCTCCTACAACAAACAGCCACCCGACTTACAACCTCACACTCGCAAACGTCGACTCGTTCCTCGCCTGGCTCAACGCCGACAGCGGGCCTGACAACGGGGCCAGTACGAGGGCTTGCGGGATTGGCATCATGGCCACTTGCTGGGTGGTGTTGGAACCGACGCGTTCGTCGCGCGGCGGGATGCCGAAGTATTCGCGGTAGCACTTGGAGAAGTGCGGCGTGGACACGAAGCCGCAGACCGACGCCACTTCGATGATCGACATCGGCGTTTGCTTGAGCAGTTGCCGGGCGCGGATCAGGCGCAGCTTCAGGTAATAGCGCGATGGCGAGCAATGCAGGTATTTCTGGAACAGCCGCTCCAGCTGACGCCGGGAGACCGCGACGTAAACCGCCAGCTCGTCGAGGTCGATAGGCTCTTCGAGGTTGGCTTCCATCAGCGCGACGATTTCCTGCAGCTTCGGCTGATTGGTGCCGAGCATGTGCTTGAGCGGCACGCGCTGGTGATCCTGCTCGTTACGAATGCGCTCGTAGACGAACATCTCCGAGATTGCCGCCGACAGTTCACGGCCGTGATCGCGGCTGATCAGGTGCAGCATCATGTCCAGTGGCGCGGTGCCACCGGAGCTGGTGAAGCGGTTGCGGTCCAGAGTGAACAAGCGGGTGCTCATCGCCACACGCGGGAAAGCTTCCTGCATCGACGCCAGACATTCCCAATGCACGCTGCAATCGAAACCATCGAGCAAGCCAGCGCACGCCAATGCCCAGCTACCGGTGCAGACCGCACCCAGACGCTTGGACTGCCGCGCCTGGCTTTGCAGCCAGCTCACGTGTTCGCGGCTTACAGTGCGCTGAATGCCGACGCCGCCGCAGACGATGATGGTGTCCATCGCCGGGGCTTTTTGCATCGCGGCATCAGGGGTGATCTGCAAACCGTCGCTGGCCCAGACCTGGCCGCCATCGGCCGTCAGCGTGGTCCAGCGATACAGTTCGCGACCCGACAGCTGGTTGGCCATGCGCAGGGGTTCAACCGCTGATGCGAGGGAGATCAGCGTGAAGTTGTCCAGCAGCAGGAAGCCGATGGATTGTGGTGCACGATTCTGGGGTTGGGCCCCGGAGTTGAACGAATTCATCACGGTAATCTCCTCACACGAAGCGATGGTTGGCCCAGGCACAGGCTCTTGTTATTGCCCCATGTTCAGCAGGGCTTTGTAATGACAACGCAAATGCCATGCCTAAAGTTGAATGGCTATTCAATAACCCCTGAAAACGACGTCGTGATGCGTCTAGTCAGCAGCGACCTGAGTTGTCGATTCGCGACACGGGGGATTTACAAGCCTTGCCAGCGCTGGCCGGGTGAGCAATTCGGTAGCACTTGTGAGAACGGAGAAACGGGCTGCCGGATCCGAGTGTCACTCAAAGCACGGGGTCATCAAAGCGGGGTCGATTCAGCCCGTGGATACATGGCTTAGCGCCATGTTCCGGGGCTTTCGCGCCAAAAGGTGGCGACAATTGTGCGGGGTGTTCGATAAGTGCGCAGTGTCAGTCTTCAACACGATTCATCGTGGGAGCGAGCTTGCTCGCGAAGAAGCCAATAAGGGTTCGGCACATCAGGGGAAATACGCCGCTCGCTGCCACAGGTTTGATGCCTGACGCCTTGCACATTGAACGGAACATCCAAATAACCATCCAAAAACTGCGTGCTGCAGCTGCTACGCTGATTGCGATCCGCCGATCAAATCGCATCATCAGGCTTTTTTCCGATACGACGGCGTCTCACACCGACCACCCCATGCCCACCAACGTCGCGAATGTCGTGCAGCGTATTTGCACACTGGCTTATGCCGGTTTTAGCCCTATTCCTGTAGGAAAATGGCGCTTACAGCGGAGAAAAAATCCATAAGCGACGTTACCAACACTGGATGCGACCCTGTATGTACTGGTTACGACGCCCCCTGTAGGCGTTTGATTTGGGCTGTTACATGATCGGTGTCGACTCGATCGCCAGCCGCAGTGAAAGAGCTTTTGCTTTACGCCTTTTCGTTAAGCCGAAAAAACATAAATCGCGTCAGGCTTGCACAGGCTGATAGCGGGAAGAAAAACCAAAGGAGTCCACCCATGAAAGGTCCAAAATCACTGCTACTGGCTGTCGCGCTGGGTTTGCCAATGCTGGCGCAAGCCGCCGAGCCCGCGCAGTGCAGTACCGTCAACTTTTCCGATGTCGGCTGGACAGACATCACGGTCACCACCGCCGTGACCAGTGCTGTGCTTGAGTCCCTGGGCTACAAGACCAAGACCACGATGATTTCCGTGCCGGTGACCTACAAGTCCCTGGCCGACGGCAAGAACATGGACGTGTTCCTCGGCAACTGGATGCCGACCATGGAAAACGACATCAAGGCTTATCGTGAAGCCGGCACTGTCGAAACCGTGCGCGCCAACTTGGAAAACGCCAAGTACACCCTGGCTGTCCCGCAAGCGCTATACGACAAAGGCCTGAAAAGCTTCGCAGATATCGCCAAATTCAAGAAAGAACTCGACGGCAAGATCTACGGCATCGAGCCAGGCAACGATGGCAACCGTCTGATCCAGAGCATGATCGACAAGGACGCCTTCGGCCTCAAGGCCGCAGGCTTCAAAGTCGTGGAGTCCAGCGAAGCCGGCATGTTGTCGCAGGTTGATCGCGCTTCACGTCGCGGCACCGATGTGGTGTTCCTGGGCTGGGAACCGCATCCGATGAACACCCGTTTCAAAATGCAGTACCTGACTGGTGGTGACGATTACTTCGGCCCGAACTTCGGCCAGGCGACCATCTACACCAACGCCCGCAAAGGCTATACCCAGGAATGCAGCAACGTCGGCCAACTGCTGAAAAACCTGTCGTTCACCCTGAACATGGAAAGCTCGCTGATGGGCAATGTTCTGGACGACAAGATGAAGCCTGACGTAGCCGCCAAGGCATGGATCAAAGCCAACCCGCAAGTGCTCGACACCTGGCTTGCCGGCGTCACCACTGTTGACGGAAAACCAGGCCTGGAGGCCGCAAAAGCCAAGCTGACGAAGTAATCCGACAGGCAGGCGGGCTTGTCCCGCCTGTTGTCCCCATTCCTCCCGCAAGCGGACAATCGAAACCATGTTCACAGATCATAAAATTCCTCTTGGCGAGTACATCGCGGCCTTCGTCGAATGGCTGACCCAACACGGTGCCAGCACTTTCGATGCGATCGCGTCTACGCTGGAAACCATGATCCACGGCCTGACGTTTTCGTTGACCTGGTTCAATCCACTTGTATTGATCGGCCTGATTGCCTTGCTCGCGCACTTCATCCAGCGCAAGTGGGGCCTGACGGCGTTCGTCATCATCTCGTTTCTGCTGATCCTCAATCTGGGTTACTGGGTGCAGACCATGGAAACCCTGGCGCAGGTGCTGTTCGCTACCTTCGTCTGCGTATTGATCGGCGTGCCGCTGGGCATCATTGCCGCGCATAAACCGATGTTCTACACCATCATGCGTCCGATTCTGGACTTGATGCAGACGGTTCCCACCTTCGTCTACCTGATTCCTACCCTGACGCTGTTCGGCCTGGGCGTTGTGCCTGGTCTGATCTCAACGGTGGTCTTCGCCATTGCCGCGCCGATCCGCCTGACGTATCTGGGTATCCGCGATGTCCCCCACGAATTACTCGATGCCGGCAAAGCCTTCGGCTCATCGCGACGCCAGTTGCTGACGCGCATCGAACTGCCTTACGCCATGCCGAGCATCGCCGCCGGCATTACCCAATGCATCATGCTTTCGCTATCGATGGTGGTAATCGCCGCACTGGTAGGTGCCGACGGCCTGGGCAAACCTGTGGTCAACGCATTGAACACCGCTGACATCGCCCTGGGCTTCGAAGCCGGTCTGGCGATCGTACTGCTGGCAATCATGCTCGACCGTATCTGCAAACAACCCGACGCCAAGGTGAGGGCTGACGCATGAGCATCATCAAATTCGATAAGGTTGACGTTATCTTCTCCAAGGATCCGCGTGAGGCCCTCAAGCTGCTGGATCAAGGCCTGACGCGTGACCAGATTCTGAAAAAAACCGGCCAGATCGTCGGCGTGGAAAATGCCAGCCTGGACGTTGAAAGAGGCGAAATCTGCGTGCTGATGGGCTTGTCCGGCTCCGGCAAATCCAGCCTGCTGCGCTGCATCAACGGCCTCAACACCGTGAGCCGGGGCGCGCTGTACGTCGAGCATGAAGGTTCGCAGATCAACATTGCGTCCTGCACCCCCGCCGAACTGAAAATGATGCGCACCAAACGTATCGCCATGGTTTTCCAGAAATTCGCCTTGATGCCGTGGCTGACGGTGCGCGAGAACATCAGCTTCGGCCTGGAAATGCAGGGTCGTCCTGAAAAGGAACGGCGCAAACTGGTCGACGAAAAACTCGAACTGGTGGGCCTGACCCAATGGCGCAACAAGAAGCCCGACGAACTCTCCGGCGGCATGCAACAGCGTGTCGGCCTGGCCCGGGCGCTGGCCATGGACGCCGACATTCTGCTGATGGACGAACCTTTCTCCGCCCTCGACCCGCTGATCCGCCAGGGTTTGCAGGACGAACTGCTGGAATTGCAGAACAAGCTGAGCAAGACCATCGTCTTCGTCAGTCACGACCTTGATGAAGCCCTCAAGCTCGGCAGCCGAATCGCGATCATGAAAGACGGCCGCATCGTGCAGTACAGCGTGCCGGAAGAAATCGTCCTGAATCCGGCCGATGACTATGTACGCACGTTCGTCGCCCACACCAATCCGCTCAATGTGCTGTGCGGTCGCAGCCTGATGCGCACGCTGGACAATTGCACCAAAATCAACGGCTCGGTCTGCCTCGATCCGGGCGATGATTCCTGGCTCGATCTGGCCGAAGGCAACACCATCAAAGGCGCACGCCAGGGTCCCGGGCAGCTTGACCTGCAGAACTGGACGCCAGGCCAGCCGATGGACACCCTCAACCGCCGCCCGACCCTGGTGGACTCCAACATCGGTATGCGCGACGCCCTGCAAATCCGCTACCAGACCGGCAACAAGCTGGTGCTGCAGGATGGCAATCAAGTCGTCGGCATCCTGGGTGACAGCGAGTTGTATCACGCACTTTTGGGCAAGAGTCTGGGTTAAACACAGCGCTGCTCGCGGCTAAAGCCGCTCCTACGGATCGCGCACGAGGCCCGTAGGAGCGGCTTTAGCCGGGAGGGCGTTCTGACCGATAAACGCGGCTAAATACCTCGCGGCTAGAACCGCGCCTACTATCCGCTCACTGATTTTCATCTCTTTCCGCACGCCCCTCATTTTTTATTGATTGAACGTTCAATAAAAAATCTTTAGACTGGCCAAGCCTTTTCGGCACCGCGATCAGTCCGGCGAACCAGGAGATTTAACGATATGCCCAAGGTCGGTATGCAACCCATTCGACGTCAACAGCTGATCCAGGCCACGCTCACTGCGGTCGATCAGGTCGGAATGGGCGACGCCAGCATCGCGTTGATCGCCCGTCTGGCGGGCGTCTCCAACGGCATCATCAGCCATTACTTTCAGGACAAGAACGGCCTGATCGCAGCCACCATGCGGCATCTGATGAACGCCTTGATCGCCAATGTCAGCGAACGCCGACAGACGCTGACCGATGACAGCCCGCGGGCGCATCTGCAAGTGATCATCGAGGGCAACTTCGACGCCAGCCAGGTCAACGGTCCGGCAATGAAAACCTGGCTGGCCTTTTGGGCCACCAGCATGCACCAACCGTCTTTGCACAGGTTGCAGCGGATCAACGATCACCGCCTGTATTCGAATCTGTGCTGTCAGTTCCGCCGCGTCCTGCCGCTGGAGCAAGCGCGTAGCGCAGCCCGTGGCCTGGCGGCCCTGATCGACGGCTTATGGTTGCGCGGCGCGCTGTCGGGCGATGCCTTCGACACCGAACAAGCGCAACAGATCGCGTACGAATATATGGATTTTCAACTGGCGAAATCGGTGAGCTGAAGCCCTGTAGCGGCCACTCACCAACCTGACATCAGTCATCGCCAACCACTCAAGAATTTGCGAGGACTTTATGGCCCGTTTCGAACAGCAAAAACTCTACATCGACGGCGGCTACGTGAACGCCAGCAGCGACGCGACATTCGACTCCATCAACCCGGCGAACGGCGAAGTCCTGGCGCAAGTCCAGCGCGCCACCAAAGACGACGTTGAACGCGCCGTGGTCAGCGCCGAGAAAGGCCAGAAAATCTGGGCCGCCATGACCGCCATGGAGCGTTCGCGCATCCTGCGTCGCGCCGTGGACATCCTGCGTGAACGCAACGACGAACTCGCCGCGCTGGAAACCCTCGACACCGGCAAATCCATCTCCGAAACCAAATACGTCGACATCGTGACCGGCGCCGACGTGCTGGAGTATTACGCCGGCCTGGTGCCTGCCATCGAAGGTGAGCAAATCCCGCTGCGCACTTCCTCCTTTGTCTACACCCGCCGCGAGCCGCTGGGCGTGGTGGCCGGTATTGGCGCGTGGAACTACCCGATCCAGATCGCCCTGTGGAAATCCGCACCGGCGCTGGCCGCTGGGAACGCGATG
This sequence comes from Pseudomonas sp. G.S.17, assembly GCF_038096165.1. NCBI lineage: Bacteria > Pseudomonadati > Pseudomonadota > Gammaproteobacteria > Pseudomonadales > Pseudomonadaceae > Pseudomonas > Pseudomonas viridinivis. The sequence continues at coordinate 595,718 of NZ_CP151076.1, read as the reverse complement.
ATCTTCAAGCCCAGCGAAGTCACTTCGCTGACCACCTTGAAACTGGCGGAAATCTACACCGCCGCTGGCGTGCCGGACGGCGTGTTCAACGTGCTGACCGGCAGCGGCCGTGAAGTCGGCACCTGGCTGACCGAGCACCCGCGCATCGAGAAGATCTCGTTCACTGGCGGCACCGACACTGGCAAGAAAGTCATGGCCAGCGCGTCGAGTTCGTCGCTCAAGGACGTGACCATGGAACTGGGTGGCAAGTCGCCGCTGATCATCTTCGACGACGCCGATCTGGATCGTGCCGCCGACATCGCGATGATGGCCAACTTCTACAGCTCCGGTCAGGTTTGCACCAACGGCACCCGAGTCTTCGTCCCCAACGCGTTGAAAGCCGCGTTCGAAGCCAAGATAGTCGAGCGTGTGAAACGTATTCGTATCGGCAATCCTGAAGACGACAACACCAACTTCGGCCCGCTGGTCAGCTTCGCCCACATGGAAAGCGTGCTGGGCTACATCGCCTCCGGCAAAGAGCAAGGCGCGCGCCTGCTGTGTGGCGGCGAGCGACTGACCGAAGGTGAATTCGCCAAAGGCGCTTTCGTTGCGGCCACGGTATTCACCGATTGCACCGACGACATGAAAATCGTCCGCGAAGAAATCTTCGGCCCGGTGATGAGCATCCTCGGTTACGACACCGAAGAAGAAGTCATCCGCCGCGCCAACGACACCGAGTTTGGCCTGGCCGCCGGTATCGTCACCAAAGACCTGAACCGCGCCCACCGCGTGATTCACCAGCTCGAAGCCGGCATCTGCTGGATCAACGCCTGGGGCGAATCGGCGGCAGAAATGCCGGTCGGCGGCTACAAGCAATCGGGCGTGGGCCGTGAAAACGGCATCAGCTCCCTGGCGCAGTACACGCGGATCAAGTCGGTGCAGGTTGAGCTTGGGGATTACGCGTCGGTGTTTTGATCAGGGAACTGATTATCCCGACTGACGCCCTCGCGGCTGAAGCCGCTCCTACGTACCTGGTGCATCGTCGTAGGATCGGATTTATCCGCGAGGAGGCCTCCAGGCTAGCGCACATGCATGGGGTGCAAGGGGTCGAGTGAGCAAATCATTCCCCCGCTCCAACTATTTTCAAAGAGGGTGCAGTAATGTCCCAGGAATTCGATTACATCATCATCGGCGCAGGATCGGCCGGTAATACTCTGGCAGCCCGTCTCACCGAAGACGCAGGCGTCACCGTTTTGCTGCTTGAAGCAGGCGGCCCGGACTATCGTCTGGATTTCCGCACACAAATGCCCGCCGCACTGGCATTCCCGCTGCAAGGCCGTCGCTACAACTGGGCCTACGAAACCGATCCAGAACCGCACATGAACGGCCGCCGCATGGAATGTGGCCGTGGCAAAGGCCTGGGGGGTTCGTCGCTGATCAACGGCATGTGCTACATCCGTGGCAATGCGATGGACTACGACGGCTGGGCGAAAAATCCGGGGCTGGAAGACTGGAGCTATCTGGACTGCCTGCCGTATTTCCGCAAGGCGGAAAGCCGCGACACCGGCGCCAACGATTATCACGGCGGCGATGGCCCGGTCAGCGTGACCACGCCGAAAGCGGGCAACAATCCGTTGTTCCACGCCATGGTTGAAGCCGGCGTACAAGCCGGTTATCCGCGCACTGACGACCTCAACGGTTATCAGCAGGAAGGTTTCGGCCCGATGGACCGCACCGTGACGCCCAATGGTCGTCGCGCCAGCACCGCTCGCGGCTATCTGGACGAAGCGAAAAAGCGCCCGGCGCTGACCATCGTCACCCACGCCCTGACCGACCGTATTCTGTTCGACGGCAAGCGCGCGGTTGGCGTGGCTTATCTGGTGGGCGACAACGACGCACGCGTCGAAGCCCGTGCACGCAAGGAAGTCCTGCTGTGTGGCGGCGCCATCGCTTCGCCGCAGATCCTGCAGCGCTCCGGCGTCGGCCCGGCTGAAGTGCTGAACAAGCTCGATGTACCGATGGTTCACGATCTACCCGGCGTTGGTCAGAATCTTCAGGACCATCTGGAGATGTACCTGCAATACGCCTGCACCCAGCCGGTTTCCCTGTATCCATCGCTGCTGTGGTGGAACCAGCCGGCTATCGGCGCGGAATGGATGTTCCTCGGCACAGGCATCGGTGCGAGCAATCAGTTCGAAGCAGGCGGTTTCATCCGTTCCAGCGAAGCCTTCGAATGGCCGAACATTCAGTACCACTTCCTGCCGGTCGCGATTAACTACAACGGCAGCAATGGCGTGAAAGAACATGGCTTCCAGGCCCACGTGGGTTCGATGCGCTCGCCCAGCCGTGGCCGCGTGCAGATCAAGTCGAAGAATCCTCGCGAATATCCGAGCATTCTTTTCAACTACATGGCCTCCGAGCAGGACTGGCAGGAATTCCGCGACGGCATCCGCCTGACCCGGGAAATCATGCAGCAACCGGCGCTCGACCCATACCGTGGCCGTGAAATCAGCCCCGGCATTGAAGTGCAGTCCGATGAGGATCTGGACAAGTTCGTGCGTGACCATGCCGAAACCGCGTTCCATCCTTCCTGCTCGTGCAAGATGGGCACCGACGAGATGGCGGTGGTTGATGGCGAAGGTCGCGTACATGGCCTGCAAGGCCTGCGGGTTGTCGACGCGTCGATCATGCCGCTGATCACCACCGGCAACCTCAACGCGCCAACGATCATGATCGCCGAGAAAATCGCCGACAAGATCCGTGGCCGTGCCCCGTTGCCACGCAGCACCGCCGATTACTTCGTCGCAGGCGACAAGCCAGCGCGCGGCAAACCGGCCCGGGAAGTGAGCCGTACGGCGCAGTAAATGCGTCACACCCCTCCCGGCTAAAGCCGGTCCTATGTATGGACTCGCCCACACTTTCAACCTGCTTTTGAACACTGCTACCCGGTTGCATCTATGTATAAGGCCTGTTCGAGGAAGCGTTACGGCTTCTGGCCAACATTGGGTAAGCTCGCGGTATGCCGATTACGTTAAGGCCTCAAAGGGCCAGTAGGACCGTAGGCATCTATCCGCGACGGTCTGACCTGGGGTCAATGTTCTTCAGCAGCGGTTGAGGTGACTCAGCACCCCGGTGGCAGAACTCTGTTGATTAATGATTCATCGTCGCCTCCTGGCAACCTGCAGGCTGACGACGATAGGTCTGATTGTTTTGCAGCAGCACCCAGACGATGCGCAGGTTTCTATTGGCCAACCTTACGGCTGCTCCTTTTTGACCATGCTGACTTAGCCAGCGTCGTAGCCGGCGATCATCGGGATGCTCCGAATCAGGCTTCACCTGCCTTAACACGGCGTGCGCTCCTTGAATCGACAGGCTGCGAATATAGCCATCTCCGCGTCTGCAAATTCCTCCCAATCGGATTTTTTGCCCGCTGCTGTGCTGCTCGGGCACCGTGCCGAAGTAGGCAGCAAACATTCGGGCATTGGCGAAACGCTCAGGCTCAGTCTGTTTGGCCAGCAAGGCCGTGGCGATGATTGGGCCGATGCCGCGCACTGTCATCAGACGCTTTGCTGTCTCATCTTCGCGCGCTGCTGCTTCCAGACGGCCCGTCAGTACATCGATGCGCTCACCCAGATGGCTCCATTCGCCCAGCATTTCATCAATCAGCTCGCGCAACATATCCGGCAATGGCTGGATGGCATCTTCCAATATACGTGGGACATTTCGGCTGAGGGTCACCGCCCCTTGCGCCATGGCAATACCCTGTTCCAGCAACAGCCCGCGTATCTGATTACCCATTGCAGTGCGCCGCCTTACATACCCTTGTCGAGCACGATGCAGAGCCTGCATGGCCAGTTGTGCGGTGCTTTTGACTGGCACTGGCGCAATGTTTACATCTCGTCCTGAACGCAATATCGCCAGCACATCGTTGCGATCATTTTTGGCACCGCTACGATGTTTGGCGACATGTTGCGCCGGTAAAATTCGCGCCTGATTGCCTTGTGCTTGCAACAGCCGCGCCCAAGCCTGCGCGCCAGGGCCGGTCTCCATCAGCACCGTCACGCCTGCCGGCAGTTTTTGTAAAAAGGCCACAAAGGTTTCGCGTGACTTGATCCGCTCTTCGTAAATGACCTGACCAAGGGCATCTTCCCCGGCCACCTGGAACACATTCTTGGCAAGATCTACCGCCACTGTCGAACAAGCCGACACGTCGGCTGAAGACAAGGCGTTACTTTTGGTCGTATGCTTTTTCATGGACTCGCCCTCGCTGTCGTTGGCTTCTTAAGAATGCCACCGTGGCGCTACAGACGCCTCGGCTTGGGCGAGTCCATCCAATTACAATGCGTATACCCGTAGGACCGGCTTTAGCCGGGAGGGATTCATTTCGAACAGAGCAAAATCCCACCTGCACCCGCCGCGCTTGATCAAGAGCAGGCCACCGGCCTAATCTAGCGCCACGCAAACGATCAACCCCATACCCGCGTGTTTCATTCGCGAGCAAGCTCGCTCCCACAAATTCCGTGCAGACTGTGTGAAAACGTCACGAGCGATGACAAGACAAGGCAAAAACAGGCGAAAAAGCGGAGTCTAGGTGTTCTAAATGAGCATTTTTCGCCTGTTTTTAACGCAGCGCAGTAGTTTTCACACAGTCTGCGTGGGAGCGAGCTTGCTCGCGAAGGCGTCGGACCACCCACCGACACCTCCTGACACGCCATTTAAAGAGGTCCTGCATGTTCGATCTTTCCGCTCAGCTCTCGCAGCGGTTTGCCGCTTTGCAGAGCCGCGCCCAATTCTTCTCCCTGCGGTATGTCCGCCAGACCAGCCAGCACTTGTGCGTGCGCAAGAATGTCGCCGAGCCGCCCTATTTGAGCAGCGATGAAGGCGCGATGCTGACCGTGCGCCTCAATGGCGTGGAAGCTTACGCCGCAACTCAAGACATCTCCCAACGCGGCCTGCAGGCTGCGCTGGAACAGGCCGAAACCCATGCCCGTCGTCTGGCGCCCCACGCGCTGCTGGACTTGACCGACCAGGCCGTCGCCACCGCTCGCGCCGACTATGTATCGCCGCACCTGAACGATGCCTTCCCGCCCTTGAGCGACTGTCTGCACCTGTTGATGAGCGAGTCCACGGCCGTGCCGCAGGATGAACGGCTGGTGAACTGGCAAGTCAGCCTGGGCCTGGAAAACGTCGAGCAGATCTACCTCAACAATGCGGGCGCGCAGATCCGTCGGGCGCAGCGCTTCGTCTATCCAGGCATGACCGTGACCGCCTACGACGGCAGCGACAGTCAGACCCGCAGCCTGGGCCGGGACAACTTCGGCCAGCAAGGTGGCGCGGAAGTCATCGCCAATTGCGGGCTGATCGGCGCAGCCGGTAACGTTGCCGATCAAGCGCTGCAACTGATCATGGCGCCCAACACGCCGCAAGGCCCGCGCGACCTGCTGTTGATGCCGGACCAGATGATCCTGCAAATCCACGAATCCATCGGCCATCCGCTGGAACTGGACCGCATTCTCGGCGACGAGCGCAATTACGCGGGCACCAGTTTCGTCAAGGCCAGCGACTTTGGCAGCCTGCAATATGGCTCGAAGCTGCTCAACGTGACCTTCAACCCGGAAATCCCCGAGCAACTGGCGAGCTATAGCCACGACGACGATGGCACTGCCGCGAGCAAGCAGTTTTTGATTCGTGAAGGCAAGCTGGAGCGTCCGTTGGGCGGCGCGCTTTCGCAACATCGGGCCGGCATGGACGGCGTCGCCAACAGTCGCGCCTGCGGCTGGAATCGCCCGCCCATCGACCGCATGGCTAACCTGAACATCGAGCCCGGCGATCAACCGCTGGAGCAGCTGATCGGCAATATCGAGCACGGCATTCTGATGTCCACCAACCGGTCGTGGTCCATCGACGATGCGCGCAACAAATTCCAGTTTGGCTGCGAATGGGGCCAGCTGATCGAAAACGGCGAACTCAAGGGCGTGGTCAAGAACCCCAATTACCGGGCGATTTCCGCGCAATTCTGGAAGAACCTCAGCGCCGTGGGCGACGCCAGCACCTTCAAAGTGCTGGGCACGCCAAACTGCGGCAAGGGCGAACCCAATCAGGTGATCCGCGTCGGTCACGCATCTCCGGCCTGCGTATTCAGTCAGGTCGACGTATTCGGAGGCGATGCCTGATGGCGCATCAACAGCAATTCCAGGCACTGGTCGAATCCCTCAAGGGCGCGCTCACGCATCAGGAGCAATTCACCCTCGCCTACAACGCCGAGGAATCGGATTTCATTCGGTTCAATCACGCCAAGGTGCGTCAGGTCGGCCATGTGCAGCAGGCCAGCGTGTCCTTCAAGCTGATCGACGACGAGCGTCACGCCAACTTGCGCCTGACGCTGTCGGGTGAGGCCGACATCGACCAGCAACGCCTGAGCGAAGCACTGCATCAACTGCGTGAAACCCTCACGTTGCTGCCCAAGGACCCGTACCTGAAACCCAATACCGAGGCCTGGCAAACCAGCAATGTCCAGGCGCAGCCGTTGCCCGACAGCGCTGAGGTGGTGGAGCAGATCGCTCGTCTGGCGCAAGGGCTGGATCTGGTGGGTTTCTATGCGGCAGGTCCGCTGTATCGCGGCTTCGCCAGTTCGTGGGGCGCGCTGGGCTGGCACGAAGCCAACAGTTTCAACTTTGACTGGAGTCTGTTTCACGACAACGGTCAGGCAGTGAAAGCCAATTATGCCGGGCACGACTGGAGCGACGCCGCGTTCGCCCGCCGTTTCGAACAGGCGCGCGAGCAACTGGAGTTTCTCGGTCGTCCGCTGAAAACCCTCGCGCCGGGCCAGTACCGCGCGTATCTGGCGCCGGCGGCCATGGACGAAATCATCGGCATGCTGTGCTGGGGCGGTTTTTCCGCGCAATCCCTGGCGAACAAGACCAGCCCGTTGCAGCGCCTGTACAGCGGCGAGACACACTTCAGCCCGCTAGTGAACATTGACGAGCAGGTCAGCGGTTCGCTGTCTCCGGCGTTTTCCGGCGAGGGTTATCCGCGCAAGGATCTGGCGTTGGTCGCCAGCGGGCAGGCCCGCGAGCAAATGGTGGATTCGGCCAGCGCCGCCGAGTACGGCCTGGCCACCAATGGCGCCGATCCGGGCGAATCGCCGAACGCCCTGAGCATGGCGGGCGGTTCGCTGGAGCTTGAGCAGATCCTGGAGAAAATCGGCACCGGCCTGTACATCGGCAATCTCTGGTACCTGAACTACTCCGATCAAGCCGCCGCGCGCCTGACCGGCATGACCCGTTTTGCGACGTTCTGGGTTGAAGACGGCAAAATCCAGGCGCCGGTCAGCACCATGCGTTTCGACGACAGCGCCTACAGCCTGCTGGGCAGCGCGCTGGAAGATTTGACCAAAGAGCGGGAACTGATTCTCTCGACAAGTACCTATAGTGAGCGCCAGACAGCGTCGAGTCAGCTGCCGGGGGCTTTAATCAGCCGGTTGACGTTGACGTTGTAACGGTTGAAGAGCGGCCCGTACCTCCGTAGGACCGGCTTCAGCCGAGAGAGCATTATTCCAGGCGATGAAGATGCCTCAGGCAGGTTGCCGCCCTCCCGGCTAAAGCCGGTCCTGCAACTCAACCCGTTTTTTGCGCACAACAACAAGGACCCCCATGCCGATCACCGCCCCGCTTCTGGATGAAAAAGCCCTACGCTGGTTGCCTTGGGTAGTTGCCATTGCGTTCTTCATGCAGAGCCTGGACGGCACGATTCTCAACACCGCGCTGCCTTCAATGGCGCGCTCGCTGGCCGAAGATCCGCTGCGCATGCAGTCGGTGGTCATCGCCTACATGCTCACCATTGCCTTGCTGATCCCGGCTTCGGGCTGGATCGCCGACCGCTTTGGCATCAAGCAGATTTTCTTCAGTGCGATCCTGCTGTTCAGCTTCGGCTCGCTGCTGTGCGCGCTGTCCAATTCGCTGACCATGCTGATCGGGGCGCGTGTCGTGCAGGGCCTCGGCGGTGCGTTGATGCTGCCCATTGGGCGCTTGATCGTGCTGCGCGCTTATCCGCGCTCGGAGCTGGTGCGGATCATGAGTTTCATCACCCTGCCCGGCTTGCTCGGCCCGTTGATGGGTCCGACCATGGGCGGCTGGATGGTGGAATACCTGAGCTGGCACTGGATCTTCCTGATCAATATTCCGGTGGGCATCGTCGGCTGCTTCGCGGTCAAATACCTCATTCCCGACCTGGCTGGCGGCGGCCGCACGCGCTTTGACGGAGTGGGTTTCGCGCTGTTCGGCGCAGCGATGGTGCTGATCACCATTGCGCTGGAAGGCCTCGGCGAACTGCACCTGCCGCATCTGCGCGTGGTCTTGCTGCTGTTCGGCGGCTTCGGGTGCCTGGCCGCCTATTGGCTAAGGGCCGGGCATGTGGATCACCCGCTGTTTTCACCGTCGCTTTTTCGCACCCGGACTTTTGCCGTGGGTATTCTCGGCAATCTGTTCGCCCGCCTGGGCAGCGGCGCATTGCCGTTCTTGATGCCCCTGCTACTGCAAGTCGCATTGGGTTATTCGCCTTCCCAAGCGGGGATGAGCATGTTGCCGCTGGCGGCTGCAGCGATGTTCGCCAAGTCCGTGGCGCGCTGGCTGATCGAACGCCTGGGTTATCGCGTCATTCTCACCGGCAACACCTTGATGCTCGGCATTCTGCTGTCGAGCCTGGCCCTGGTCGGCACCGAAACGCCGTATTGGATGTTGCTGGTGCATCTAGGCTTGCTGGGCGCGGCGAACTCCCTGCAATTCACCGCCATGAACACCGTGACGCTGATCGACCTCGATGACGCCAGCGCTGCCAGCGGCAACAGTCTGTTGTCGGTGGTCGCGCAGCTGTCCCTGAGCTTTGGCGTGGCGTGCGCGGCGGCATTGCTCGGCGGCTTTACCGATCAGGTCGCGACGGGCGAAGTGAGCAGCGTGCTGGGCGCCTTCCAGCTGACCTTCCTGACGGTGGGCGTCATGGCGATGTTCGCGGCGGGGATTTTCCTGCAATTGCCGTCGCGTGAGGTGAGGCCGGTGGTTGCGCCCTAGATCGTGGGAGCGAGCTTGCTCGCGAAAGGGCAAATGCATCCGCCACATGTTTTGGGTCTGCACAGCCGCCTTCGCAAGCAAGCTTGCTCCCACAAGTTTCAAGCAAGCGTTATGCCCACCCGGCGGGAGTCAGCCAGGCGTGCTCGGGACCTGATACACTGCGCGACATTTTGTTTTGCAGGCCCATCCCGTGACTAACACCGCTTTCAATACTTTGCCCCTGTCCGCCGCCATGCTGGCTAACCTGGAGTCGCTTGGTTACGCCGAAATGACGCCGATTCAGGCGCAGAGCCTGCCGGTGATTCTCAAGGGCATGGACCTCATCGCCCAGGCTAAAACCGGTAGCGGCAAGACCGCTGCATTCGGCATCGGCCTGCTCAATCCGATCAACCCGCGCTATTTCGGTTGCCAGGCCCTTGTGCTGTGCCCGACCCGCGAGCTGGCTGACCAGGTGGCGAAAGAAATCCGTCGTCTGGCCCGCTCGGAAGACAACATCAAGGTTCTGACCCTGTGCGGCGGCGTGTCCTTCGGCCCGCAGATCGGCTCCCTGGAACACGGCGCGCACATCATCGTCGGCACGCCGGGTCGCATTCAGCAGCATTTGCGCAAAGGTTCGCTGGTGCTGGATGGCCTGAACACGCTGATCCTCGACGAAGCCGACCGCATGCTGGACATGGGTTTCTACGACTCCATCGCCGACATCATCGAGCAGACGCCGAAAAAGCGTCAGACCCTGCTGTTCTCGGCGACGTATCCGGTGGGCATCAAGCAGCTGTCGTCCAAGTTCATGCGCGATCCGCAGACCGTCAAGGTCGAAGCGCTGCACGCCGACAGCCAGATCGAGCAGATTTTCTACGAAATCTCCCCGGAAGATCGCCTCGACGCCGTGGTGAAAGTACTCGGTCACTTCCGTCCGCAGTCCTGCGTCGCGTTCTGCTTCACCAAGCAGCAATGCCAGGAAGTGGTCGATCACCTGACCGCCAAGGGCATTTCCGCCGTCGGCCTGCATGGCGACCTGGAACAGCGTGATCGCGATCAGGTCCTGGCAATGTTCGCCAACCGCAGCACTTCGGTTTTGGTCGCCACTGACGTTGCCGCTCGCGGCCTGGATATCGATGCGCTGGACATGGTGCTCAACGTTGAGCTGGCCCGTGATTCGGAAATGCACATTCACCGTGTCGGCCGTACCGGTCGTGCTGGCGAGAAAGGCATCGCGGTCAGCCTGGTCGCCCCCTCGGAAAGCCAGCGCGCCCGTGCCATCGAAGAAATCCAGAAAGCCTCGCTGCGCTGGGATCAACTGGACAACCTGAAAAACGCTGGCGGTTCGCAGCTGATTCCGACCATGAGCACCTTGTGCATCGGTTCCGGCCGCAAGGACAAACTGCGTCCCGGCGACATTCTCGGTGCGTTGACAGGTGATGCCGGTATCCCCGGCGCTCAGGTCGGCAAGATCGCGATCTTTGATTTCCAGGCGTACGTCGCAGTCGAGCGCGGCGTCGCCAAACAGGCGCTGGAGCGCTTGAACAACGGCAAGATCAAAGGCAAATCGTTGCGCGTGCGGATTTTGTAACCAACCACTGAAACCCTCGCGGCTAAAGCCGCTCCTACGGATCAGATTTTTCTTGTAGGAGCGGATTTATCCGCGAGGGCGTCATTCAGACACCCGAGGAAACCGCTGTGCCCGTTACTGACGTTGTGATTATTGGCGCTGGCGCCGCAGGTTTGATGTGCGCGCTGACCGCTGCCAGTCGCGGGCGCAAGGTGATGCTGATCGATCACGCCAACAAGCCCGGCAAGAAAATCCTCATGTCCGGCGGCGGGCGCTGCAATTTCACCAACATGTACACCGAACCGGCCAATTTCCTGTCGCAGAACCCGCACTTCTGCAAATCGGCCCTTGCGCGCTACACCCAGTGGGATTTCATCGCGCTGGTCGCCAAGCACGGCGTGCCGTATCACGAAAAAAAGCTCGGCCAGTTGTTCTGCGATAACAAATCCAGCGACATCCTCGAACTGCTGCTGGACGAATGCCGGCAAGCGGGCGTCAGCCTGCACATGGACACGTCCGTGCAGCAGATCGAAAAGACCGAGACCGGCTACACGCTGGCAACCACCCTCGGCAACCTGAGCTGCGAATCACTGGTAATCGCCACTGGCGGCCTGTCGATCCCGACGCTGGGCGCGACCGGATTCGGTTATCAGGTCGGCAAGCAGTTCGGCCACGCATTGCTGCCGACTCGCGCCGGCCTTGTGCCGTTCACCATCACCGATCAGCTCAAGGAAATCTGCACCGAGCTGTCCGGCACGTCGGTGGATTGTCTGGTCAGCTGCAACGACACGAGCTTTCGCGAGAACATCCTGTTCACCCATCGCGGCCTCAGCGGCCCGGCGATCCTGCAAATCTCGTCGTTCTGGAATCCCGGCGATGCCGTTGAGATCAACCTGCTGCCGGATCACGACGTCGCCAGCTGGCTCAACGAGCAACAAGCCGAGCGCCCCAACAGCGAGCTGAAAACCCTGCTGGGGGAAATCTTCACCAAGAAGATGGCCAACCTGATTGCCGAGCACTGGTTCGTCTCCAAGCCCATGAAGCAGTACACCCACGCCGAACTGGCGGATATCGCCGGCAAACTGGCGAGCTGGCAGGTCGTCCCGGCAGGCACTGAAGGCTATCGCACGGCGGAAGTGACGCTGGGCGGGGTCGATACCCGCGAAGTCTCCTCGAAAACCATGGAATCACTGAAGTCGCCGGGTTTGTACTTCATCGGCGAAGTACTGGACGTCAGCGGCCATCTGGGCGGTTTCAACTTCCAGTGGGCCTGGGCTTCAGCGTATGCGGCGGCGCAGTTTGTTTGACGCGCTCGCAATATTTTGTGGGAGCGAGCTTGCTCGCGAATACGCCAGTACATCCGACTAATTCCGAATCTGAAACTCCGTCTTCGCGAGCAAGCTCGACTCCCACAGGACCGGATCAGCCGTGCGAGAGTGCGGCCCCCACTAGCGACACGGAATAAATTTTGCGCAGCGGATGTACAGACCTCACTCAGGCCTGTACATATCCGTGTGCAGGATTGATCAATCGCGAACAAGGCCGTCAGCTCTTCTATGGCATCGAAATCTCTTCGTCACACGTTCCGTCGTCTGTGGGCGCTGGATAAATTCAGTTACAGCGTTCGAGTCTTCATCGCGCTGACCGGCAGTATGGCGCTGTGCTGGTATCAGAATGAGATGGGCTTGTTGATCCCGTTGTTCCTGGGGATTATCGCCAGCGCGCTGGCCGAGACCGATGACAGCTGGCAAGGCCGCCTCAATGCGCTGGCCGTGACGCTGGTGTGTTTCAGCATCGCCGCACTGGCGGTGGAACTGCTGTTTCCCTACCCGATCCTGTTTGTCTGCTCGTTCGCCCTGGCGGCGTTTTGCCTGACCATGCTCGGTGCCTTGGGCGAACGCTACAGCGCGATCGCTTACGGCACGCTGATTTTGTCGGTGTACACCATGATCGGCGTCGATCAGCGCGGCGGCGAAGTGCTGGATTTCTGGCATGAGCCGATGCTGCTGGTGGCGGGCGCGGCCTGGTACGGGTTGTTGTCGGTGCTGTGGCAAATGCTGTTTTCCAACCAGCCGGTGCAACAGGCGCTGGCCCGCCTGTTTCGCGAGCTGGGGCAATACCTGAAGCTGAAGTCGAGCCTGTTCGAACCGATCCGCCAACTGGATGTCGAGGCCCGACGCCTTGAGCTGGCGCAGCAGAACGGCCGCGTGGTCGCAGCCCTGAATGCCACCAAGGAAATCATCCTGCATCGCGTCGGCAATGGCCGACCCGGTTCGAAAGTCAGTCGCTACCTGAAGCTGTATTTCATCGCTCAGGACATCCACGAGCGCGCCAGCTCGTCGCATTACCCGTACAACTCACTGGCCGAAGCGTTCTTCCACAGCGACGTGCTGTTCCGCTGTCAGCGCCTGCTGCGTCAACAAGGCGTGGCCTGTCAGGCGTTGTCCGAATCCATCCAGCTGCGTCAGCCGTTCGTGTACGACGACAGCTTCGCCTATGCCATGGAAGATTTGCAGGCCTCGCTGGAACACCTGCGTATCCAGAGCAATCCGGCCTGGCGCGGGCTGTTGCGCTCCTTGCGCGCCCTGGCCGCCAACCTCGGCACACTTGATCGCCTGATCAAGGACGCCAGCAATCCTGACGCCGTGGCCGATGCCACCGACAGTTCGCTGCTGGACCGCTCGCCGCGCAATTTCAAGGACGCCTGGAATCGCCTGCGTCTGCAACTGACACCAACTTCATTGCTGTTTCGTCACGCCTTGCGCCTGCCGCTGGCGTTGACGGTCGGCTACGGCATGGTTCACCTGATTCACCCGTCCCAGGGCTACTGGATCATCCTGACCACGGTTTTCGTCTGCCAGCCCAGTTACGGCGCGACCCGGCGCAAGCTCGGTCAGCGGATTATCGGCACCGCCATCGGCCTGACGATCGGCTGGGCGCTGTTCGATCTGATCACCAGCCCGATCCTGCAATCAATGTGCGCGGTGCTGGCCGGCGTGGTGTTCTTCGTCAACCGTACGACGCGCTACACCTTATCCACCGCCGCGATTACCGTGATGGTGCTGTTCTGTTTCAATCAGGTGGGCGACGGTTACGGGCTGTTCTTGCCGCGTCTGTTCGATACCTTGCTCGGCAGCCTGATCGCCGGGCTGGCGGTGTTCCTGTTCCTGCCGGACTGGCAAGGGCGACGCTTGAACAAGGTGCTGGCCAATACCCTTACGTGCAACAGCATTTATCTGCGCCAGATCATGCAGCAATACGCCCATGGCAAAAGCGACGATCTGGCTTATCGCCTCGCTCGCCGCAACGCCCACAATGCCGACGCGGCGCTGTCCACCACGCTGGCCAACATGCTCATGGAGCCGGGGCATTTCCGTAAGGAAGCGGATGTCGGCTTTCGCTTTCTGGTGCTTTCGCACACCTTGCTGAGTTATTTGTCAGGGCTGGGCGCGCATCGGGAGACTCAATTGCCAAGCGAAGTCCGCGAGCATCTGATCGAAGGTGCGGGGGCGACGCTGGCCGCAAGCATTGACGAAATCGCGCAAAGCCTGGCCGAGAAGAAACCGGTCGCGATTCAAAGTGACGCGGAAGAACACCTGGCGGCTGAACTGGAGCAGATGCCTGACGAACTGGACGAAAGCCAGCGTCTGGTACAAACCCAGCTGGCATTGATCTGTCGTCAATTGGGGCCATTGCGAACCCTGGCCGCGCACCTGATCAAAGCCCCGGAAGAAGCTACAAGCCATGCTGCCTGAATAACTGGTCGTAACTGCCGTCAGCTTTCATCGCGGCAATCTCGCGATTGAAGTTGGCGACGATCTCTTCCCGATGCGGGTTTTTCAGGCTGACCATAATGTGCAGGCTGTTCTCGCTCAATGACTTGGGCAGGAACTCAATGGAGTCGCGAACAGCCTTGGACTCCCGGGCCAGGTAGAAACGGGCGACGAATTCATCCTCCACGGCCAGATCGACACGTCCGGCAACCACCATGCGTACGGCCATGGAGAAGTCGTTGACCGGGACCTTTTCCAGCATCTCGTCGTTGTCGAATTCCGGGGAATAGGTGTAACCGCGCACCACGGCAATCGGCCGTCCATAGAGCTGATACAACTCCCGATACTCAACGCTGGACCGGCTGCGTTTCACGAAACGCACTCGGTTGAGCAAATACTCGGCGGAAAACAAGCCCAGTTTGGTGCGTTCCTGGTTGAACCAGGCGTTGACCAGTACGTCGTAGCGTCCTTCGCTCACACCGTTCAACGCTCGGGCCCACGGCACCTGCCGGTAATCGGTGTCATACCCGGCGCGCTTGAGGGCCGTACTGACCAGATCGGTCGCCAGCCCGCCATTGAGCAAGGTGCTGTCCGTGAACGGCGGCCAGATATCGGCCACCAGACGAAGCTTTTCTCCTGCGCTGGCCTGCGCCACCAGCAAACATCCCAGCAAACCCACGGCTCGAAGCAAACACGGCATGCTCATTTCCCTGAGATAGGCGAGGCAATCACGCTAAATGTGCGCCCGGATAGCGATGCACAACTAATGGCGAGTTGCCTGTATTGAAGACTGATTCAAGCCTTTGCACAACCGATATGAATGCTGCATTTGTGCGCTTGTTCAATGAATATTCTGCGCAGGTATCTTGCAAAAACCTGCGCATCGGGCAGGGGCCAGGAGGTTTTTTGGGTAACTTTATTGGGCAACCCCGCGGATGCGTTTAGTATTCGCGTCAGGTTTCTTCTTCGAGTCAGCCACATGTCTATCAAATGGATCTGCAAACATCACACCGACCTCGGCAAAGAACAGCTGTACGCGATCCTGAAATTGCGCGCCGAGGTGTTCGTGGTCGAGCAGCAATGCGTGTATCTGGACGTAGACGGGCTGGACCTGATGGGCGATACCTGCCACTTGATGGCCTGGCAAGAGGACAAGCTGGTGGCGTATCTGCGCCTGCTCGACCCGATTCAGCAAGGCGGTGACGTGACCATCGGCCGGGTCGTGACCGCGCCTTCGATTCGTAGCCGGGGCATTGGTCATGAGTTGATGGAGCAAGCGCTGGAGAATGCCGAGAAGAAATGGCCCGATCAGCCGATCTATCTGTCCGCGCAAGCTCACCTGCAAGGCTATTACAGCCGCTACGGCTTCGAGCCGGTGGGCGAGGTGTATCTGGAAGATGAAATTCCGCACATCGGCATGCGTCGCGATCTGGAATGACAGCCGCCGTCGCCTTCAGGGATAGCCAAGCACGGCTTTGATCTGCCCCAGGTGCTGGGTGATCCAGTCCCGGTCAATGGCGCCCCAGTCACGAATCCGGTAATGCCCGGCGTGATTGCGCGCGCCGTCCTGCTGCTCGAACTCGCACTGGATATCCAGATCGGCCAGCGCCGCAATGGTGTCCTGCGCGGTGCGACGCGGCATGCCGGTGGCCTCGATCAACGCTGGCACGCTGCTCGCGAGCTGGCTGTCGATCAGATACGCCACGTAAAGCCTGCGGTAGAAACTGCTTTTGGTCTTGCTGACGTCCATGGTTGGAATCCTTGCTCTATAAAATCGAATATCCGCCCGGTAGGAGCGAACTTGTGTGGCCACTTCGCGAGCAAGCTCGCTCCCACACACGTTGGCTCCTACAACGGTCCGCGCTGCATATCCCGCCACGTCAGGTAAATCCGCAGATCGAACTCCAACTGGTGATACCCCGGCTGCATGTGTTCGCACAGCTGGTAGAACGCCTTGTTGTGATCCGATTCCTTGAAGTGCGCCAGTTCATGCACGACGATCATTTTCAGGAACTCCGGCGCGGCGTCCTTGAACAGCGCGGCGACGCGGATTTCCTTCTTGGCCTTGAGCTTGCCGCCCTGGATGCGGGAAATCGTCGAATGCAGGCCCAACGCGCGATGGGTCAGGTCCAGGCGATTGTCGAACAGCACCTTGTCGATGTTCGGCGCGTTGCGCAGATGTTCCTGCTTGATTGCCTGAGCGTAGGCGTAAAGCGCCTTGTCGCTCTGGATCGCATGGCGTTCGGGATAGCGCTGCTGGAGATATTCGCCGAGTTTGTCCTGGGCAATCAGCTGCCGCACCTGCTCCTGAAGAGCGGACGGATAAGCCTGAAGGTATTTGAGCGGAGCTGAAGCTGTCATGAGCAGTGCTACTGATCTCAAGGGCAAAATGCAAAAGACGGCAGTGTACAGAACTCAGCGGAGTTTTAGCCCTTGCCAGTCAAACGGCTGCGGGAAGAGCAAGGCGTCTTCGGCGATCATCGGATGCGCTACCAGAAACCCTTGAATCAACTGGCAGCCATTGTCCTTGAGCCACTGGTATTGCTCGATGGTTTCCACGCCTTCGGCAATGACCAGCACATCCAGATTGCGACACAGCTCGATGATGCTTCTGGCAACCGCCAGGTCGCGCACCGAGCCAAGCATGCTGGCAACGAAATGCCGGTCGATCTTCAAGGTGTCGATGTCCAGATTGCGCAAATGCGACAGCGAGCACTCGCCCACGCCGAAGTCATCCAGCGCCACGCGAACGCCAATGTCATGCAGCAACTGGATCTGCATGCGACTGTGATTCAGGTTATGCACCAGGGAGCTTTCGGTGATCTCGACCTCAAGCTGACCCGGTTTCAGATCAAAACGCTGCATCGCCCGCTGCAACTCGGACGCCAGGTTGGGCATGCTGAACTGCGTGAAACTGACGCTGACGCTCAGCACCAGATTGGCATCGAAGATTTCGTTCCAGCGCTTACGCTGCGCCGCGCCCTGCTCGAAAATCCAGCCACCGAGCTTGGTGATCAAACGGGTTTCTTCCAGCAACGGGATAAACAGCCCCGGCGGTACGTCGCCGGCACTCGGATGCTGCCAGCGCAACAGCGCTTCGAAGCCCCGCAGGCGGCCACTTTCGATGAAGACCTGAGGCTGATAGACCATGGAAAAATCTTTGCCATCGATGGCCGTGCGTACGCTTTCCTCCAACATCAGCCGTGAACGGGCGCGGCCGTTCATTTCCTGGTCGAAGAAACGGTATTGCTGACGTCCGGCGCGCTTGGCTTCATACATGGCGATATCCGCCGCACGCAGCAGACCGTCCAGATTGGCGCCGCAGTCCGGGAAAGTCGCAATGCCGATGCTCGCGCCCAGGGTAATGTCCAGGCCGTCGACCTGTCGGCGCAGCGATACGCGCTCAATGAGTTTTTCCGCGACTTTGGCGGCGTGCTCGGGGAAGTCCAGACCGTCGATGACCACGGTAAACTCGTCGCCGCCCATGCGCGCCAGCACGTCATACGGGCGCATGCATTCCTTGAGCTGCTGGGAAACCCAGAGCAGCACCTGATCGCCAGCATCGTGACCAAGGGAATCATTGATGCGCTTGAAGCCATCCAGATCGAGGTAAAGCAGCACCAGAAACTTCCCGGCCTGCTCGTTGCGCAACAGCATGCCTTCGACGGTCTGGTAGAAACCACGGCGATTGAGCAGCCCGGTCAAGGTGTCGGTGACCGCCTGCTGTTCCAGCTGGCGATACAGATCGCGTACCACAGACATATCCCGAATGCTCAATACCATGGCTTTGCGCTCCACCGGCAATGGCGCGCATGACATCGCTACTGGCAGCTGGCAACCGGATGTCGTGCGCAGGCTCGCGTCATGCAATCGATAGGATTCGCCGCTGCGGTAGTGGCGATAAAAACCCGACTCGTGCCAGTCCACCACCTTCGGCTCGGTCAGGTAGTCGAGCAGCGAAGTCCCGCACAATTGCTCGGCATCGGCGCCGAGCAAACCGCAAATCGCAGGGTTGGCGAAGTTGATCAGGCCTTTCTCATTGATGACCAGGATGCCTTCGTCGATATTGTCCAGCACCGACGCATTGAACGCCCTGGCCTCCTCCAGCTCCAGCGACAGCTTTTGCAGGGCGCGGCTATTTTGCTGCTGCTCCAGCAATGCCTGCACTTTGGGCTTGAGGACGTGGGGATCGAAGGGTTTGAACAGGTAGTCCACCGCGCCACTGGCGTAGCCCTTGTGGACGGCATCCCGTGACTGCTCATTGGCGGTAAGAAAGATAATCGGCGTCAGCCGCGTTCGTTGGCTGCCGCGCATCAGGCGTGCCACTTCGAAGCCATCCATTCCGGGCATCTGAACGTCGAGCAGCACCAGATCCACCTCTCTTTCGAGAAGGATCGACAGCGCTTCTATCCCGGAACTTGCAGTAACGATGCACCAATCCTGACGATTGAGGACGGCACGCATCGTCACCAGATTTTCCGGATAGTCATCAACGACTAACAAAACCGAACAGCCATCACCTGGCTTGGGTTGCGCGCATTCCATGCTGCTTCTCTTTTGTGGCCTGACGCCAGGGAATCGGGAGTTCCCCTCATCCGAATGACTTTCACTCTAGCCCCGTCCGGGAAAAACCAGAAGCAAGATAGCCAAATGCCACCTCTAAACTGAACGCCACCCGACTAACGGTAGATCTCTGGAAGCCTTACCCAGTCGGCCGCGCGGCAAAAATGGCGGCACTTTGACGTCAGACGTTCGACAAAATTCCATTAACAAACAGTTTTTCAGACCGTATAACCAATAACCCCAAAGCCGCGAGCTAGACGCTTGGTGCTGGCAATGAGACATAGTGGACGACTGAAAAAATGATTGATCTTTCCTCTTGGAATCTGAGCATCCCGGTAGGCTCGCCGCCGAAGACCATCGAAACTGCGCAGCTGGTCAAAGGCTACGACGGCAAGTATTTCAACTCGGGTTCCGGCTCGATTTTCTTCTGGGCGCCGGTCACCGGAGCACGCACCGCCAACGCCATTTACCCGCGCAGCGAATTGCGCGAAACCTGGTCGGACGGCTCGCTGCATAACTGGCTATATCCCGACGCCGACAACTATTTGAACGCCACTCTGGAAGTCAATCAAGTTCCATCCTCGGGCAAAATCGTTATCGGCCAGATCCACGCCTATAACAGCACCGAGCCCATGCTGAAGGTCGAGTATCAGTACAAAGAGAGCACCGGATCGGGGAACATCGTCGCCAAGGTGCGCAACCGCTTCGACGACAAGAAAGCCCGTGTCGTCCAGATCGCCGAAGGCGTGCCGCTGAATGAGAAATTCAAATACATCATCCACCTCAGCCCCGGCGGGCAGCTGAGCATCAGCGCCAGAAACATGAACTGGAACACGCCCATCAGCGCCACCTGGCGCGACAAACCGTTGTATTTCAAAGCGGGCGTGTATACGCAGGATCATTCCGGCTATAGCAATGAAGGCGGTAAAGCGACCTTCTATAACCTGGATATTGATCACAACAAGACTTGAGAAACTGCGGTTGTGGGAGCGAGCTTGCTCGCGAAGGGGCCAGTGCAGCCAACTCTGAAAATGTGAGTTGGCTGCACTGGCCTCTTCCCGGATAAATCCGGTCCCACGTTGGAATTGCGGCGCTGCTGCTGAAACGGTAGGAGTCAACTTGTTGGCTCCTACCGTTTTTACGTCAGCGGATTAACGCGTTGCATCCCGGAACTCTTTTTCGGCCAGTGCAAAACGCGTCTGCATGCCAACCGATGGACCTTTGCCCATCAGGCTGAAGACGACGATGGCGATGCTGGCGAAGAGGAAACCGGGGATGATTTCGTACAAGCCCCAGATGCTGAAGTTCTTCCAGACGATCACGGTGATGGCACCCACCAGAATTCCGGCCAGTGCGCCGTTGCGGGTCATGCCTTTCCACAGTACCGAGATCAGCACCACCGGACCAAACGCAGCACCGAAGCCAGCCCAGGCGTAGCTCACCAGGCCCAGCACGCGGTTTGCCGGGTTGGCCGCCAGCAGAATCGCGATCACTGCAATCAGCAGCACCATGGCGCGGCCGACCCATACCAGTTCGGTCTGGGAAGCTTTTTTGCGCAGGAAGGCTTTATAGAAGTCTTCGGTCAGGGCGCTGGAGCACACCAGCAACTGGCAGCTCAACGTACTCATGACAGCGGCAAGAATTGCCGACAGCAGCACACCGGTGATCCACGGGTTGAACAGCAGCTTGGCCAGTTCGATGAATACCCGCTCCGGGTTTTCAGCGACTGGACCGGCAACTTCCGGATGCGCCGAGAAGTAAGCGATACCGAAGAAACCAGCGGCTACGGTGCCACCCAGGCACAGGATCATCCAGGTCATGGAGAGGCGACGGGCGCGGGCGATGGACTTCACCGAATCGGCAGCCATGAACCGCGCCAGGATATGCGGCTGACCGAAGTAGCCAAGACCCCAGCCCATCAGGGAAATGATGCCGATGAACGTGGTGTTCTTGAACATGTCGAACGCGCCCGGGTCCTTGGCTTCGATGGCCAGGAAGGTCGCATCAATGCCACCGGTGGCCAGCAAGACGATGATCGGCGTGAGGATCAAGGCGAAGAGCATCAAGGTTGCCTGAACAGTGTCAGTCCAGCTGACGGCCAGGAAACCACCCACGAAGGTGTAGGCAATCGTCGCCGCAGCGCCCGCCCACAAAGCAGTTTCGTAGGACATGCCGAAGGTGCTTTCAAACAACCGCGCGCCAGCCACAATCCCGGAAGCACAATAGATAGTGAAGAACACCAGAATCACCACCGCCGCAATGATGCGCAGCAGGCCACTCGTGTCTTCGAAACGGCTGGTGAAGTAGTCCGGCAGGGTCAAGGCGTCGCCGTTGTGTTCGGTCTGCACGCGCAGACGACCGGCCACGAACAGCCAGTTCAGATAAGCCCCGACTATCAGGCCAATGGCGATCCAGCTTTCCGACAGGCCGGACATGTAGATGGCGCCAGGCAAGCCCATGAGCAACCAGCCGCTCATGTCCGATGCGCCAGCCGAAAGTGCAGTAACGAAACTGCCCAGGCTGCGGCCACCGAGGATGTAATCCGAGAGGTTATTGGTGGAGCGATAAGCCATAAGGCCAATTAATACCATCACCGCGATGTAGATCACGAAGGTGATGAGGGTGGGATTGCTGACACTCATTGAATTCTGCCCTGGCATTGTTTTTATAGACGCCGACTGATCTCGTGACCAATGCACCAGCTTCAGAACATTGATTGCAGACGGCT
Organism: Pseudomonas sp. G.S.17; assembly: GCF_038096165.1. Classification (NCBI taxonomy): domain Bacteria; kingdom Pseudomonadati; phylum Pseudomonadota; class Gammaproteobacteria; order Pseudomonadales; family Pseudomonadaceae; genus Pseudomonas; species Pseudomonas viridinivis. The sequence goes on along the minus strand of NZ_CP151076.1, from coordinate 574,061 downwards.
GTACTGACTGCGTTCTCCACAGGAAAACGACGGCCGTTCGTGCGGCTTCAAGTGCGATTGCACCGAGACAACGAATCCTATTCAACAAGGGGAATCAGGTGCAACCCTTATTTTCAGATAAGTTGCACCTTTTCGACCAGCCGGCAATTTACATATTTTCGCCCTGCTTTGGCGCAAACAACGGGTTTCCCCTGGCAAAAAGCCTCGAGATCGTGCACCGGGATGACCAGAAATTTCATTTACTGGCAAAGGAAGAAATAATCAATGGAAAAAGGGTTGCACCCGGTTGCACCTCGACCATTGCATCGCTAATCTTGTCCGACAACCACGGCCACACCCAAAGTGGCGAAAATGAGGACAGCACATGGCGACCACCACTCTGGGTGTCAAACTCGACGACCCGACCCGCGAGCGATTGAAAGCCGCCGCCCACTCCATCGACCGCACGCCGCATTGGTTGATCAAGCAGGCGATTTTCAACTATCTGGAAAAGCTCGAAGGTGGTGCAACCCTTTCTGAACTCAACGGCTTGATCAGCAAAGACGGCGACGACCATGGCGAACTGCCAATCGACGCTGCGCATCAATGCTTCCTTGAATTCGCTGAAAGCATCCTGCCCCAATCCGTGCTGCGAGCCGCGATCACCTCCGCTTATCGCCGCCCTGAGCAGGAAGTCGTACCGATGCTCATCGAGCAGGCGCGTCTGCCGGTGTCGATGGCTGAAGCAACTAACAAGCTGGCGGCTTCGATTGCTGAAAAACTGCGCAATCAGAAAAGCGCTGGCGGCCGTGCAGGCATTGTTCAAGGTCTGTTGCAGGAATTTTCCCTGTCGTCCCAGGAAGGCGTGGCGCTGATGTGCCTGGCCGAAGCGTTGCTGCGCATCCCGGACAAAGGCACCCGCGACGCGCTGATTCGCGACAAGATCAGCACCGGCAACTGGCATCCGCACCTGGGCAACAGCCCGTCGCTGTTCGTCAACGCGGCAACCTGGGGCTTGCTGCTGACTGGCAAACTGGTCGCCACTCACAATGAAACAGGCCTGACTTCCTCCCTGAGCCGCATCATCGGCAAGAGCGGCGAGCCGATGATCCGCAAAGGCGTGGACATGGCCATGCGCTTGATGGGCGAGCAGTTCGTCACCGGCGAAACCATCGCCGAAGCCCTGGCCAACGCCAGCAAGTTCGAAGCCAAAGGCTTCCGTTATTCCTACGACATGCTTGGCGAAGCGGCGCTGACCGAACACGACGCGCAGAAGTACCTGGCGTCCTACGAACAAGCCATCCACTCCATCGGCAAAGCGTCCCATGGCCGTGGGATTTATGAAGGCCCGGGCATTTCCATCAAGTTGTCGGCACTGCACCCGCGCTACAGCCGCGCGCAGTACGAGCGCGTGATGGAAGAGTTGTACCCGCGCCTGCTGTCGCTGACCCTGCTGGCCAAGCAATATGACATCGGCCTGAACATCGACGCCGAAGAAGCCGACCGCCTTGAGCTGTCGCTGGATCTGCTGGAGCGCCTGTGTTTCGAGCCGCAGCTGACCGGCTGGAACGGCATCGGCTTCGTGATCCAGGCCTATCAAAAGCGTTGCCCGTATGTGATCGACTACGTGATTGACCTGGCCCGTCGCAGCCGCCATCGCCTGATGATTCGTCTGGTGAAAGGCGCGTACTGGGACAGCGAAATCAAACGCGCCCAGGTTGAAGGCCTGGAAGGTTATCCGGTCTACACCCGCAAGGTGTACACCGACGTTTCCTACATTGCCTGTGCGCGCAAACTGCTTTCGGTGCCGGAAGTCATCTACCCGCAGTTCGCCACGCATAACGCCCATACCTTGTCGGCCATTTACCACATTGCCGGTCAGAACTATTACCCCGGCCAGTACGAATTCCAGTGCCTCCACGGCATGGGCGAGCCGCTTTACGAACAGGTTGTAGGCAAAGTCTCCGATGGCAAGCTGAACCGTCCGTGTCGCGTGTACGCTCCGGTCGGCACCCATGAAACGCTGCTGGCGTATCTGGTGCGTCGTCTGCTGGAAAACGGCGCCAACACCTCGTTCGTCAACCGCATCGCCGATCAATCCATCTCCATTCAGGAGCTTGTGGCCGATCCAGTGAACCAGATCGAGCAGATGGCGACGCAGGAAGGCGGTTTCGGCCTGCCACACCCGCGTATCCCGCTGCCGCGTGATTTGTACGGTGCAGAACGCGCCAACTCCAGCGGCATCGATCTGGCCAACGAACACCGTCTGGGTTCGCTGTCCTCGGCGTTGCTGGCCACCGCGCACAACGACTGGAAAGCCGGCCCGATGCTGGGCATCCCGGCGAGCGAAGGTGTATCGGCTCCCGTGCTGAACCCGTCCGACTTGCGCGACGTGGTCGGTCATGTGCAGGAAGCCAGCCTGGAAGATGTCGACAATGCGCTGCAATGCGCGCTGAATGCCGGCCCCATCTGGCAAGCCACGCCGCCTGCCGAACGCGCCGCGATTCTCGAGCGCGCCGCCGACTTGATGGAAGCCGAGATCCAGCCACTGATGGGCCTGCTGGCCCGTGAAGCCGGCAAGACCTTCGCCAACGCCATCGCCGAAGTACGCGAAGCCGTGGATTTCCTGCGCTACTACGCCGTGCAGGCCCGCAACGATTTCACCAATGATGCGCACCGCCCGCTGGGTCCGGTGGTTTGCATCAGCCCGTGGAACTTTCCGCTGGCGATTTTCAGCGGTCAGGTCGCCGCAGCGCTTGCCGCCGGTAACCCGGTCCTGGCCAAACCTGCCGAACAAACTCCGTTGGTGGCCGCACAAGCCGTGCGTATCCTGCTCGAAGCCGGGATTCCTGAAGGCGTCGTGCAGTTGTTGCCGGGTCGCGGCGAAACCGTCGGCGCGCGTCTGGTCGGTGATGATCGGGTCAAAGGCGTGATGTTCACCGGCTCCACCGAAGTGGCGCGGCTGCTGCAACGCAACGTCGCCGGTCGCCTGGATTCACAAGGTCGCCCGATCCCGTTGATCGCCGAAACCGGCGGCCAGAACGCGATGATCGTCGATTCCTCGGCGCTAACTGAACAAGTGGTCATCGACGTGGTGTCCTCGGCGTTCGACAGTGCCGGGCAACGCTGCTCGGCCCTGCGCGTGCTGTGCTTGCAGGAAGATTCCGCAGATCGCGTCATCGAAATGCTCAAAGGTGCCATGGCCGAATGCCGCCTTGGTAACCCGGAACGCCTGTCCGTGGACATCGGCCCGGTGATCGACGCCGAAGCCAAGGCCGGCATCGACAAACACATCCAGGCCATGCGCGACAAAGGTCGCACGGTCTATCAGGTGGCCATCGCCGACAGCGCCGAAATCAAGCGCGGCACTTACGTGATGCCAACCCTGATCGAGCTGGAAAGCTTCGACGAACTGCAACGGGAGATCTTCGGCCCGGTGCTGCACGTGGTGCGTTACAAGCGTAAAGAGCTGGATCAACTGATCGGTCAGATCAACGCTTCCGGCTACGGCCTGACCCTCGGCGTGCATACCCGCATCGACGAGACGATCGCCAAGGTCATCGACAACGTCAACGCCGGTAACGTCTACGTCAACCGCAACATCGTGGGTGCCGTGGTCGGCGTGCAGCCGTTTGGCGGCGAAGGCTTGTCCGGCACCGGTCCGAAAGCTGGCGGGCCGTTGTATCTGTATCGCCTGCTGTCGACGCGCCCGGTGGATGCCATCGAGCAATCCTTTGTGCGCGGCGACGCCCTGACGGCGCCGGATACGCGGATGCGCGAAGTCCTGAGCAAACCGCTGCAAGCCTTGAAAGCCTGGGCTGCCAGCAATCAGCAGCCGGAACTGGACGCGCTGTGCAGCCAGTTTGCCGAGCAATCGCAAAGCGGCATCACCCGTTTGCTGAGCGGCCCGACCGGCGAGCGCAACAGCTACAGCATCCTGCCTCGGGAACACGTGCTGTGCCTGGCGGACGTCGAAAGCGATTTGCTGACCCAACTGGCTGCGGTTCTGGCAGTGGGCAGCACGGCGATCTGGCCGGACAACGAGCTGAGCAAAACCCTGCGCACTCGCCTGCCCAAAGACGTGCAAGCGCGGATCAAGCTGGTTGCCGACTGGACCAAGGACGAGGTGATCATCGACGCGGTTCTGCACCACGGCGACTCCGATCAACTGCGTTCGGTTTGCCAGCAAGTGGCCCAACGCGCTGGCGCCATTGTCGGCGTCAACGGCCTGTCCCACGGCGAAACCAACGTGGCACTGGAACGTCTGGTGATCGAACGCGCATTGAGCGTCAACACCGCTGCGGCGGGTGGTAATGCGAGCTTGATGACGATTGGGTAAAGCGTTTGAAAAACCCTCACCGCTGGGTGGGGGTGATCCCTGGATCCGTTGGAGCGAGGCTTGCCCGCGAAAGCAATTGTTCATCCGGCAGAGATGCAGCGGATGTATTAGCCTCTTCGCGGGCAAGCCTCGCTCCAACGGGATTCGAGCCCGACCCGAAAAAATCGTTACCTCAGCTAACAAAACACCCTTTCCTACACCGCCCTGCCGGTGTCTTTTCCCTTTCTTATGCGTGAACTTTCCGAGAGAATCCTGACCGCTTGCGCCGGGGATTTTGAGGCTCTAGTCTGCGTCGGTCGCTGAACATCAGTGATCGGGTTTAGCAGCCTGTCCAATATCCAAGGCTCGCAAGTGCCGCTCTATGGCGGCTTTGCGCGGGGCACTTTCGAGTGCGCTGGGTTGCCTTGGATACCTGGTCTGCTAACCCGCGACAAAGCCGCCACCTCTATTCGGTTAGCAGCGAATATCCGGTGGCTCCGCTAAATCCAAGGAGCAAACAATGAACAAAGCATCATCCGAAACAACACTCGAACAATCCCTCCTCCACGTCAGCGACCTGCTGCGTTGCGCTGCGGCAACCGCCTACGAAACCGGCGACAGCCTCAACGGCCCGAAACGCGACCTGGCCTTCTCGGCCGTGCACCTGATTGAAATGGCCAGAACGGAGCTGGATCGGTCGTTGGTAAGTGTCGAAGCGCGCTAACTCGAACGACATGTACGAGCCAACTGCTAAAGATCGGTAGGAGGGGACTTGTCCCCGAATGCGATTGTCCTGACGAAGAAAATCCGGAAAGTTAATGCCGCCTGAGCGACCGCCTTCGGGGACAAGTCCCCTCCTACGCTGAAATGCAATCCAACGGGTTTGATGTTCTACACCGCCATTCCGGGCCGTGCACCTGATTGAGATGGTCGTTGGTTACTGTCGAAGCGCGCTGAAAATGCGATTCGTAGGACCGGCTTCAGCCGGGAGGGCGGTATTTCTGACGATGCAAACGCGCTGAGTTGCCTACCCCTCCCGGCTAAAGCCGGTCCTACGGGAACTCGGTTACAACCGTTTCCCCACCATCACCCAAATCAATCTTCCTGTTCACCCCTGCCCTTCAAACCTAGACTCGACGCATTCCCACAAAAGGTTTTGTCGCCATGTCCGAGACGCTGCTCTGTTCGCGCAATCTGGCTTTCGAGCTGTATGAAGTGCTCGACGCCGAGGCTTTGATCCGGCGAGAGCGGTTTGCCGAGCACACGCGTGAGACGTTCGATGCGGCCATTGGCACGGCGCGCACGATTGCCGAGAAGTATTTCGCGCCGCACAACCGCAAGGCGGATGAAAACGAGCCGCGTTATGAAGATGGCGAGGCGGTGCTGATTCCTGAGGTCAAGCCAGCCGTCGATGCGTTTCTCGACGCCGGGTTTCTCAACGCGACGCGCAGTTTCGAGGATGGCGGCATGCAGTTGCCAACGCTGCTGTCTCAAGCCTGCTTCGCGCATTTTCAGGCAGCGAATGCCGGATCGACGGCGTATCCGTTCCTGACCATGGGCGCCGCCAACCTCATCGAAAGCTTTGGCAGCGACGCGCAGAAACAACGCTTCCTGCAGCCAATGATCGAAGGCCGGTTCTTCGGCACCATGGCGCTGACCGAACCTCACGCCGGGTCGTCGCTGTCGGACATCCGCACCCGCGCCGAGCCCGCTGAAGACGGCACGTATCGCCTGCGCGGCAACAAGATTTTTATCTCCGGCGGCGATCACGGCCTGTCGGAAAACATCGTGCACATGGTGCTGGCCAAGCTGCCGGACGCGCCAGCCGGAGTGAAGGGTATTTCGCTGTTCATCGTGCCCAAGTTTCTGGTCAACGACGACGGCAGCCTTGGCCCGCGCAACGACGTGCTGCTGGCCGGGCTGTTTCACAAGATGGGCTGGCGCGGCACGACGTCCACGGCGCTCAACTTCGGCGATAACGGCGCGTGTGTCGGCTATCTGGTGGGCAAGCCGCATCAGGGCTTGAGCTACATGTTCCAGATGATGAACGAAGCGCGCATCGGCGTCGGCATGGGTGCGGTCATGCTCGGCTATGCGGGTTATCTGTATTCGCTGGATTACGCCCGGCAACGCCCGCAAGGTCGCCTGCCGGACAACAAAAGCCCGGACAGCGCGCCGGTGGCGATCATTGCGCACGCGGACGTGCGGCGCATGTTGTTGACCCAAAAGGCCTACGTCGAAGGCGCGTTCGATCTGGGTTTATATGCCGCGCGTTTATTCGATGACACCACCACAGGCGAAACCGAAGAGGCTCGCCAGCAGGCGCAGGAACTGCTCGACCTGCTGACGCCCATCGTCAAATCCTGGCCGTCGGAGTTCTGCCTGAAGGCCAACGAGCTGGCCATCCAGATTCTCGGCGGTCATGGCTACACCCGCGAATACCCGGTGGAGCAGTATTACCGCGACAACCGTTTGAACCCGATTCATGAAGGCACGCACGGCATCCAGTCCCTGGATTTGCTGGGCCGCAAGCTGGCGCAAAACGGTGGCGCCGGGCTCAAGCAATTGATCCGGCTGATTGCCGAAACCTGTGAACGGGCCAAATCCCACGAAAACCTGAATGCATTGCGCGCACCGCTGGAGCAACTGGTGACACGCCTGCAAACGGTGACGCTGGGTTTACTGAGCGATCTGGCTCAAGGCAAGGTCACGTCGACGCTGGCGAATTCGGCGCTGTACCTGAAGGCCTTCGGCCATGCGGTGATTGGCTGGCGCTGGCTGGAGCAAGCCATTCGCGCCGAGCAGGGTCTGGCGGCAGGTAACCCGGCAGATGCGGATTTCTATAAAGGCAAGTTGCAGGCGGCCCGGTACTTCCTGACGTGGGAAGTACCGGGCTGCCATCACGAGTTGGCGCTTCTCGAAGCCCGTGATGACACGTGCCTGGCGATGCAGGATGAATGGTTCTAGACGCTCAACCCTCGCGGATTCACCGGGAAGAAACGGTCGACCAGCTTCCTGCCCTCCTCGCCCAGTTTGGCGACAATGCGTTCGCGACTGAAGGGCTCGCCGGTGCGCAGGTCATAAAGCCTGTGCCAGGCTTTGGGTTCTGGAATTTCGGTCAGGCGCACCTTGACGAACTTGTAGTTGAGGCCCGACACCTCCTGAATGCCATCAATCAGGAAATAGCGACCGGGCATGAATATAGATTCCACTTCATCCGGCTCGTTGGAAAAAACCGCAACCGGCGTTGCACCCAGGTAATGCCTGGCAGGCAACTCGAAAACCACAGAGGAGTCGTCGAACCCCGCCGAAGCCCCAAGGGTCGCGTAACCCGCTGAATGATGACCGGCCTGGCTGCTGCAAAAGGCACGGGCGATATACGGATTTTCACTGAACGAGGCGATATCGGTGCTGACCAGCACGTCCCCGGCCTTGATCTGTCCGTTGCGAAAGAAACGCCCCGAAGTGCCACGCATATCGCTGCCACCCCGATACAACGTGACGCTGTTATCCAGCCCGATTACCTGCAGGTCATCCGCCAGTTCGTCGATGAGGTCAATCTGGCTCAGAGCCTCGACAACCCCGGTGCGCAAATACTGGTTGAAGCTCGAATCCCGGGTCGTATACAGCTCTATGCGCCCGCCGACATAGGTGCCGTCAGCCTTCTTGAACACATGATGAACATCTCCCCACTCGTCGATGAAGAACCGGGTGCCTTGGGGGTCTTGCATGACCTGATCATCAGGGCCCAGCTCCGGCAGGTGCATGGCTGCCTTTTGCCGGGCCAGGCCAATCTGTGAAAGGCGTTCTTCTTCCTCAAGATTGAACGCCATGTGCACATCCCAGAAAGACGAGCGAACGGTCAGCAACGGGCTGGGTGTCAGCTCATTGCGCACATCGCTCTCGATCAGCGGCGGCGGGCGCGGGCCGGATTCGAGCAACTCCCATTCGCCCCTGGCATTCAGGCGCACCGCCCGCCCAGTTTCGCTCGTCGAAGGATCGGCAGGATCGGTCAGGGTCCAGTAGCGCAGCTCTTCGTTGAAGATGACCCGATGCGGCATGTCGTCGAGGCTGATCCAGGATTCACCATTGCTCAGCATCTGAATGCCACGCATCGCTGCATCGGCACTTTCAGTCTCCGGCGACACCGGATTAAGCTCGACCATTGGAATGTTTTCGGCGGAGGCTGGCGTGCCGGCAGGCAATCCGCCGCCACCAGGCCCGGTCGACCCCGAACGTGCGGCCCTGATCAACCCCAGCAGAATCGGCAGGTTGAACACGACGAATATCGCATTGAACACAGAGCCGATCAGTCCGGTCTTGCGCTGCCGGGCATCACGACCATGGAGCGCCTGATCAATATTGAGGGCAAGGTTGGCGACACCCGCGCCCACCAGCGTCAATGCCATCGGCCAACCCAGCGGGCCCAACGTGCCGAATACATTGAGGAAGGCATTCAAATAGCCGATCCAGATTTGCTTGCGCAGACTGGCGTTGGAAGTCAGCAGAGTCTGCGCGTCGTCCTGCATTTGTTGTCGGGCGATCCCGCGTAGATACACGAATACATCGCCGCGAATGACCACGTCCTGCTGATTGATCAACGATTGCCCCGCGACCCAGGGCGTGTTGACGATCTGCTCGGCCGCGCCGACAAATGCCGCGCCCTGCAATTGCCGGCTTGCAGCAGAGCGAATGAACAACGCCGTGAACGCCGCCCTTGCCGCCGCGTCGCTCAGCCGGCCTTGAACCCAGGTATACAGCGCCTGCTCGGAAGCAAACACATGAAAGGCCGCGGCCTCACCCGGCAAATAAACAAACTGGCGCCCGCTGCGATCCACGATGCGGACGCTTTCGGCGCACACATAACCGCCAATATCAAAGGTATGCACGGTCAATCCTGAATCCGGCGCCGCAGCGGATTGCAGGGTCTCCAGCGTCATGACCGGTCGCAACCCGGCAATGACCGCCTGGTGGACGACCTTGAACTGCTCGACGCTCAGGCCGCCTCTGCGTAACTGCAGCGCGGCGGCGGCGAGAAATCCGCTGCGCGCCAGGGTCAGGAAATTTTCACTGTGCAGCGTCCAGAAACGCTCCATCCTGGCCGAGAACCTGGCGCTGAAATCCAGCGCCCAGAAGTCATCGAGAATCTGCCGGGGAAGCAAGGCAACTTCGTTGCGCTCGTCGAACGCCTCATGCCCAGGTCCGTCAGTGTAGAAACCGCCATACAGCTGCAATTCATCGGAGACGATCTGATCCTGCACGTTGAACCGGTGCAGCATCAACTCGACAAAAGTCATCGACTCAATCGGCGGCCCAAGGTGTCGCCAGCCAGTGAACGTGGCCAGGCTGGTGGCCGCGCTGGAAAAGCGATGCCAATAAATGCGATCCGGATCAAGCCATTTGCCGGTGTGCCTGAATAACAACTGTCGGGCTTCGGCATAGGCCAGGCCGTGAATATCCGGGTAGTCCTTGATGAAGGCGCGGGCGATTTTCTTGAGTTTTTCCTGGTCAGTGGCGTAGCGATTGGCAACGGTGTTCTGACGAAAATTTTGGTTGGGTGTCTGCATGACTTTGCTGTCCTGATGGAGAGAAAGCCATGCACGTGAGCAGGTCTGAAATAACCGCAGGGGCTAATTATTTATTCCGAGTCAATCGGCGGACTTCAATCAGGGAAGAACAAATCGAGCAAGGTCGCGCCTGACGGGCCGAGCTTCGCTGCATAGAGTTCACGGCTGAAAGGTTCGCCCGTGCGCAGATCGAACATCTTGCCTGCCCACTGACCGGCTTTGCCTTGCGCCGGGTGATTTTCCGTCATGCGGACCTTGATGAATTTGAAATGCTCGCCCGACACTTCCTCGATGCTGTCGATCTGGAAGTAATTGCCGGGCTTGAAAAGTGATTCAGCCTCTTGCCAGTCGCCGGAAAACGGGGCAATCGGCGTTGCACTGCGGTAGGCCTTCTTCGGCAGTTCGAACACCACGGAAGTGTCGTCAAAGGTAATCGCCGCGCCTTCGAGCATTTCGCGCTCAAATGCGTCGGATTGCGTACCGGCCTGACTGCTGGAAAAGACTCGCGCCAGGTAGGGATTTTCGCTGAACGAAGTGAAATCGGTGTTGACCAGAATATCGCCGACCTTAAGTTTCCCGGAACGAAAAGCGATCCCCGAAGTGCCGCGAAGACCGCTGCCGCCGCGATACAAGTCCACATCATTGTTGTAACCGACGCTGTCGATATCCTCGACAAGCTCTTCTATCAACTGCACCTGCGCGGCTGAAGCACCTTCGCCAGTGCGCAGGTAATTGTTGAACATCCCGTCATATTGCGTGTAGTCCGCAATACGCCCGCCGACATATTCATCTCCGGTCTTGAACAAGCGGTGCTCATCGCCCCAGGCATCGACGAGGATTCGTTCCCCTGCGTCGCTGGTGGTGATGACCTCATCTTCCTCAAGGTCTGAATCGGAGTCCGAATCGGGGTCGAAATCCCGAATCGTTTCATCCACCACCGCCTCTTGCCGGGCACGGGCGAGTTTGGACAGACGCAGCTCGTCCTTCAAATCGAAGCGCATGTAAACGTCCCAGAACGAAGCGGTTGTGCTCGCCTGAGACGTGCCAGAGGTGCCTTGTGCTGACGACGGGCCAGGCGCTTCCTGCATCGGCGCGCCGCCTTTCAGTCTGGGCGGCTCAAGCAATTCCCACTCGCCAAACGCATTGAGCCGCACCGGTTTGGCGCCGTGGAAGGCAAAGGGGTTTTGCGGATCGACAATGCTCCAGCTGCGCAGCTCCTGGCGGTAAAGCACGCGATAAGGCACGCCACGCATTTCGATCCAGGTTTCGCCGTTGGCGAGCAAATGCACGCCTTGCAAGTCGCCAGCGGCCTTGGGTGCTTCAGCGGGCAAAATCAGATTGCCCTCCAGCCCCCCGAGCGACTCGTCGCTGTCGGCCACCGGCACCCAGTCTTCAATAGACATCTCGGCACCGATTGCGCCGAGCATTGGCAGGTTGAACGCCACAAACACCGAGTTGAACACGGCACCGAGCACACCCGCCTTGCGCAGACCCGGCGTATTGCCATTAACGGCTTGATCAATGTTCAAGCCGACATTGGCCAACCCAGCGCCCACCAGCGTGAGCGCAACCGGCCAGCCCAACGGTGCGGCGGCACCGAATACGCGGATGAAGGCATTCAGATAACCGATCCACATCTGTTTGTTCAGGCTGGCGTTGGAAGTCAGCCGCTGCGCCTGCACGCGCATGTTGTGTTGCGCCCCTTCGCGCAGGTGGTCGAACACATCGCCCGCAATGATTTTATCAAGGCTATTGATGACCTTTTCGTCAGACCATTCATTGCGTTGCAACTGGCCGATCCAGCGATCAAACGCGCCGCCATCCTGATCCTTGGCCGTTTGCGAAGGGAAAAAATGCAAGGTGAAGGCCGTTCGTGATGCCTCGGTTGCGCAACGCTCCAGCACCCAGGCGCGCAGCTGGTCGGCGTTGGCAAAACGCTGAAAAGCCGGTGCCTGACCCGGCACGTAGAGAATCTGCGCGCCCTGGCTGTCGACAATACGCACCACGTCATGGGCGACATATTTGCCAATATCGAAGCTGCGCAGGCTGATGCCCGCTTGCGGCACAACCCGCGCCTGCAAGGTGCTCAAGGTCATGACGGGCGGCAGCGAACCGGCAATCGCGCGCGTGACCGTTTGATAGTCAACATCCGACAACGCGCCACTGCGTTGCGCCTGCCCAGCCGCAGCCAGGAAGTGCGCCTTGCCCAGCGTGCGAAAGTTCTCGCTGTGGGTGGTCCAGAACTGGTTGATCCTGCGCTCATAAACTGCACGGAAGTCCAGCTCCCAGAAATCCCGCAAGACCACCTGCGGCAGCATGGCCACTTCGTTACGCTCGTCATAGACCCCGTATTGCGGGCCGTCGGTATAGAAGCCGCCGTAGAGTTGCAACTCATCGGAGGCTTCCTGATCCCTGGCACTGAAGCGATGCATGACCAATTCGACGAGGGTCATCGATTCGGTGGGCGTGCCTGAGTGCTCCCAACCGGTGAACGTTCGGCTGCTGCTCACGGCGCCGCTAAATCGATGCCAATAAACCTTGGCGGGGTTCAGGCGTTTGCCCGTATGTTTTTTCAGGATATGCAGCGCGGCGGCGTAAGCCAGGCCGTGGGCATCCGGGTAGTCCTCGATGTACTGGAGGGCAATTTTCTTCAGGCGCAGCTCATCGGTGAGTGCTGGATTCCCGGCAGTCGCAGTCGGGGTAGAGGTGCCAATCGCAGGCATGACATTTGTTCCTTGGGTAAAGAGAAGTCATGCACGTGATCAAAAAACAGCGGATGCGGGCCCCTATATATTTACTGCGCTTTAATGTTGTAACCTTTTTTGACAGCCAGCCAATTCAACAGGTTAGAATCCTTGGCACGCGGACTGCATGGTCATTTCGCGCCCTCATCTTTTTTATCGTCATATTTGTCTGGAGTACCGCCCTTGGATGCTGTGACCATCAACAGCGTGTTCTTGATCGGCGCGTTGCTGGTTGGGGCAAGCATCCTGGTCAGCTCGCTGTCGTCACGCTTGGGCATCCCGATTCTGGTGATCATCCTGGCGGTAGGGATGGTCGCGGGCGTCGACGGCGGCGGCATCATTTTTGACAACTACGCCACGGCGTATCTGGTGGGCAACCTCGCGCTGGCAGTGATCCTGCTCGACGGCGGGCTGCGTACGCGGGTGTCCAGTTTCCGGGTCGCGCTCTGGCCGGCGCTGTCGCTGGCCACGGTTGGCGTGCTGATCACCACCGGCCTGACCGGCATGATGGCCGCGTGGCTGTTCAACCTGAACATGATTCAAGGCCTGCTGATCGGCGCCATTGTCGGCTCGACCGACGCCGCCGCAGTGTTCTCCCTGCTGGGCGGCAAAGGCCTGAACGAGCGGGTCACTGCTAGCCTGGAAATCGAATCCGGCAGTAACGACCCGATGGCGGTGTTTCTGACCGTCACTTTGATTGGCATGCTCGCCAGCGGCCAGACCGGTCTGGAATGGAACCTGCTGACTCATCTGATTCGCGAATTCGGCATCGGCGGCATCATCGGCCTGGGTGGCGGCTGGCTGATGCTGCAACTGGTCAACCGGATCAATCTGGCCAACGGCTTGTATCCAATCCTGGTGATTGCCGGCGGCCTGGCGATCTTTGCCTTGACCAACGCCATCCACGGCAGCGGTTTTCTCGCGGTGTACCTGTGCGGTCTGGTCATGGGCAATCGCCCAATCCGCAGCCGCCACGGCATTCTGCATATGCTCGACGGCATGGCCTGGCTGGCGCAGATCGGCATGTTCCTGGTGCTGGGCCTGCTGGTCACACCCCACGATTTGCTGCCCATCGCCCTCCCCGCCTTGGGCCTGGCGCTGTGGATGATCCTGGTGGCGCGGCCGTTGTCGGTGATGGTCGGCCTGCTGCCGTTCAAGGCCTTTCATGGCCGCGAAAAAGCCTTTATCGCCTGGGTTGGCTTGCGTGGCGCGGTGCCGATCATTCTCGCGGTGTTCCCGCTGATGGCGAACCTGCCCAATGCGCAGCTGTACTTCAATCTGGCGTTCTTCATCGTGCTCGTGTCCTTGCTGCTGCAAGGCACCAGCCTGCCGTGGATGGCCAAACTGCTGAAAGTCACGGTGCCACCAGAACCCGCGCCGATCTCCCGTGCGCCGCTGGAGGTTCATCCGACCAGCGAGTGGGAGCTGTTCGTTTATCGCCTTGGCGCGGAAAAATGGTGCATCGGCGCCGCCCTGCGGGAACTGAAAATGCCCGAAGGCACGCGGATCGCGGCGCTGTTTCGTGGTCAGCAACTGCTCCATCCGTCGGGTAGTACCACGCTGGAAGTGGGCGATCTGCTCTGCGTAATCGGCCACGAACATGACTTGGCAGCGCTGGGCAAACTGTTCAGCCAGGCTCCACAACGGGGTCTGGATCTGCGTTTCTTCGGTGACTTTGTTCTCGAAGGCGACGCCCAGCTGGGCGCGGTCGCGGCTTTGTATGGTCTGAAGCTGGACGGCCTGGACTCGAATATGCCGCTGAGCAAGTTCATCGTGCAGAAGAATCGCGGCGAGCCAGTGGTCGGCGATCAGATTGAATGGAATGGAACTATTTGGACTGTTGCCGTGATGGAGGGGAACAAGATCCTCAAAGTCGGCGTCAGATTCCCGGAAGGAAGCCGCCCGGGTCCCGGGTTGTTCCTCTAAACTGCCCTTCTATTCGATCAGCTCGACCGGTGTCTATGTTGCCCCTGCGTACTTTCTTTGCTGCCATTCTGCTCGGCCTGTGCCTGTCTTCACTTCCTGTTCTGGCTGCTGACCCGCCCACCAGCGAAGCGGTGCAGCAAAGCCTGGATAAAATCGCCGACCGCAAACTGCCGGACGCCGATCAAAAAGCCTTGCAGCAGGTGCTTGAACAGACCCTGACGTTTCTGGCCAACAAGCGCGAAAGCGAGCAGAAGCTGACGTCGCTCAAGCAGCAACTGGCTGAAGCGCCCAAGCAGACCGGCGAAAACCAGCGTGAACTGGTGCGCCTGAAGGCCAGTAAAGTTATCCCCGTCGCGCAGCGCTATAACAATCTGGACGTGCCGCAGCTGGAACAGCTGCTGAGTCAACGCAGCACCCAGCAAAGCGATCTGCAAAAAGCCCTGAATGACGCCAGCAGTCTGGTGATCACCGCCCAGACCCGTCCCGAGCGCGCCCAGGCGGAAATCAGCACCAACCAGACGCGCATCCAGCAAATCAACACGCTGCTGAAAATGGGCAAGGACAACGGCAAAAGCCTCAGCGCCGAACAGCGCAACCTGCTCAATGCGGAACTGGCGGCGATCAATGCGCTGACGGTATTGCGTCGCCAGGAACTGGCGGGCAACAGTCAGTTGCAGGATCTGGGCAACAGCCAGCATGACTTGCTGACCGAAAAGGTCGCCCGTCAGGAGCAGGAAATCCAGGAGCTGCAAACCCTGATCAACGACAAGCGTCGCGCCCAGTCGCAACAGACCGTGACGCAGCAATCCCTGGCAGCGGAAAAAGCCGGCAGCAGCAGCCTGCTGGCCACCGAAAGCGCCGCCAACCTCAAACTCTCCGACTACTTGCTGCGCGGCACCGACCGCCTCAATGAGCTGACCCAGCAGAACCTCAAGACCAAGCAACAGCTGGATAACCTGACCCAAAGTGATCAGGCACTGGACGAACAGATCAACGTGCTGCGCGGCAGTCTGCTGCTGTCGAAAATCCTCTACAAGCAGAAACAGGCACTGCCGCATCTGCAACTGGACAAAGGCCTGGCCGACGAAATCGCCGACATCCGCCTGTATCAGTTCGAGGTCAATCAGCAGCGCGAACAGATGAGCAGCCCGGCGTCCTACGTCGAAAAACTGTTGGCCACTCAGCCGCCTGAAGATGTCACCCCGCTGTTGCGCAAAACCCTCATGGACATGGCGACTACGCGCAGCGATCTGCTGGAGCGCCTGAACCGCGAGTTGAGTTCACTGCTCAACGAATCCATCACGCTGCAGCTCAATCAGAAGCAGCTGGTCAGCACCGCCATGAGCCTGCGCGAAACGCTGGACGAGCAGATGTTCTGGATCCCCAGCAACAAACCGCTGGACATCGAGTGGTTTCAAGGCATCTGGCCGCGCCTGCAAAAACAGGTCACGACTTTACCTTGGGCATCGAGTGTCAGCGAGCTGAGCGACGGCCTGACCCAACGTCCGCTGCTGTTTCTGCCGCTGCTGCTGTTGATCGGCGTACTGACGTGGAAGCGCAAGGCGCTCTACCACAAGCTCAACCGCTTGCACGCCGACATCGGCCACTTCAAGCGTGACAGCCAGTGGCAGACGCCGCTGGCGATCCTGATCAATATTCTGCTGGCCATGCCGCTGGCGCTCGCTTTGGCGCTGTGCGGCTATGCGCTGCAGATCGACGCACGCGGGCAAAACGCCAATCTGGGCGCGGCATTGCTGCAAATTTCTTTGGCCTGGCTGGTGTTCTACACGGCCTACCGGATATTGGCGCCGGGCGGCGTCGCGCAACTGCATTTCCGTTGGGAAAAGGCGCAGGTCGAATTCCTGCAACGCTGGATTCGCCGCCTGGGTCTGGTGGTTCTGGCGTTGGTGGCGGTGGTTGCCGTCGCCGAACATCAACCCGCCGCGCTGGCCGACGACGTACTGGGCATCGGCGTGGTCCTGGCCTGTTACGGTCTGATGGCCTGGTTGCTCAGTCGTCTGCTGCTGGTCAGCCCGACCCACCACAATGCTTCGCTGTTTCGCAGAGCCGTCGGCCTGGCGTTTACCGCCCTGCCCATCGCGCTGTTTGTCGCGGTGTGCTTCGGCTATTACTACACCGCGCTGAAACTCAGCGATCGCTTGATCGACACCCTGTATCTGCTGATGTTCTGGCTGGTCGTCGAAGCTGCGTTCGTGCGCGGCCTCGGGGTTGCGGCGCGGCGCCTGGCGTATCAGCGCGCCCTTGCCAAACGCCAGGCCGCCAAGGAAAGCGGCGATGGCGATATGGTCGTCGAAGAGCCGACGCTGGACATCGAGCAGGTCAACCAGCAATCCCTGCGCCTGATTCGTCTGGCGCTGCTGGCCGGCTTCATCGGCGCGCTGTATTGGGTGTGGTCGGACTTGATCACCGTGTTCTCGTACCTGGACAACATCACCCTGTACGAATACACCAGCGGCACCGGCGCGACCATGAGCATGGTGCCGATCAGCCTCGGCGACATGATTGGCGCGCTGGTGATCATCGTCATCACCTTCGTCCTGGCCAGCAACTTGCCCGGTCTGCTGGAAGTCCTGGTGCTGTCGCGCCTGAGCCTGGCTCAGGGCAGCGCTTATGCCACGACCACGCTGCTGTCCTACGCCATCGCCGGCGTCGGTTTCGTCTCGACGTTATCGGCACTCGGCGTGAGCTGGGACAAATTGCAATGGCTGGTGGCGGCGCTGTCGGTCGGCCTGGGTTTCGGCATGCAGGAAATCTTCGCCAACTTCATCTCCGGCATCATGATCCTCTTCGAGCGCCCGGTACGTATCGGCGACACCATCACCATCGGCAACCTGTCGGGCACGGTCAGCAAGATCCGCATCCGCGCCACGACCATCACCGATTTTGATCGCAAGGACATCATCGTCCCGAACAAGACCTTCATTACCGGGCAACTGATCAACTGGTCGCTGACCGACACCATTACCCGCGTAACCCTCAAGCTCGGCGTCGATTACGGCTCCGATCTGGAACTGGTGCGCCGCCTGTTGCTCAAGGCGGCACAGGACAACCCGCGCGTCCTGAAAGACCCGGCGCCGATTGTGTACTTCCTGAGTTTCGGCGAAAGCACGCTGGATCACGAGTTGCGCATGCACGTGCGCGATCTGGGCGACCGTAACCCGGTGCTCGACGAGATCAACCGCTTCATCAGCAGCGAGTTCAAGAAGCAGCACATCAACATCTCGTTCCGGCAGATGGAGGTTTACCTGAAGAACCTGCACGGCCAGGAATACAAACTGGTGCCAGTCGAGGACGAGCCGTCGAATCCAAACGGGCCGCTCAAGCTCGATCAGGAGTCTACCGACGAACCGGTCAAGACCACCACGCCGATAAAACCGGCACCGAAAGACGCGCCCGAGCCACCGGAACTGCGCCTGGACTGAAGAGGCGTTTTACAAAACAATCCCCGTAGGACCGGCTTTAGCCGGGAGCACACGCTCGCGGCTGATGCCCTCGCGGCTAAAGCCGCTCCTACGAGCCACTCTCTCATCAAACATAAAATAACCCACTGTTTTGACTAAGAAAAATCACGCAGCTTTCACCAGTTCCAATCCCAACTTGCGGGCCTTGCGCAGCAAGGCCCGCATCTGCCTGTCTTGGGTCTTGGCTTCGTAAGCCTCCATTCCTTGTTCAACGTAAGGCTGGCCTTTGGTCAGCATTGCGTAGATCAAGCGGGCAAGTTGGTGGGCGGTTGCCTTGATCGCACAGCTGGTGTCCATCCTTGCCAAACGCGAACGATGGCTGGCACCGATGAAGCTTTTGTCATTGCGCGCATTGGAGGCGGCTTGCTTCAACGCCTGGGCTGCTCGATTCAGGACTTTGGGACCACTGCCGGGCAGCTGTCTACCGCCTGATATTCGGGTCGGGGGCGCAAGACCCAGCCAGGAACAAAAGTGTCCCGATGTCGGAAAACGTGACAAGTCAGGGCCGATCTCACTGGCGAGCACCAAGGCCGTATCTACGCCGAGGGTCGGAATAGCCGTCAGATCAACTCCCATGATTTTCCAGAGAGCCTGATGCAAACCGGCTTGCTCCGATGAAGAACGATGCGGACTGCGCAGCGCCTTGGTCGAGGGCTGAGGCTTGTCGTTGAGTGTCGGCAATTGTTCAAGCACCTGTCTGATCGCTTGGTCGCACTCAGCGATCTGCCCTTCAAGAAAGTCGTAGCAAGCCACTTCCTGAGCCAGGGCATGCAGGTGTTCCAGGCGCCAGTTGCCTCGTAAACTGCGCTCAATGGTTTCGTGATCAGCCTTGATGCGCCGATCTCGAAAAGCGGCCAGCTTTTGTGGATTACGCTCACCCTCGATAATGGCGCGCAGGATTTTCATTCCCGTCACACCCGCGATATTGCTGATCACATTGGCGAGCTGGATATTCATCTGGCTCAACGCCTTCTGCATACGGTTGAGCGTTTGAGCCTGATCGCGAACTTTATTGGCGCGCTGGCGCACTATCGAACGCATGGAGCAGATGGCGTCCGAAGGTCGGAAGGCCCCCCGCAGAAGGCCATAGCTCATGAGCTGCCAAATCCACTGGCAATCCAGCACGTCAGATTTACGGCCCGATATCTGGCGTGTGGCCCGGGAGTTGACCAGATAGACGTCGAATCCGCGGGCATCCAGAATTTCGAACAGGGGAATCCAGTAAACCCCGGTCGCCTCCATCGCGACCACGCTGATACTTAGCGATTCGAGCCAGTCGGCCAAACCGAGCAAGTCGTCGGTAAAGGTGGAAAAACTGCGCACCGGGTTATCGCATCGATCAGGGTCGACGCCAACCCAATGCTCACGACTGCCAATATCGATGCCCGCACAGTCATCGTGAACAATTCGTAAACGTTTCTGCTGGTTCTTGCGCGCCATGAGAATTCCTCGCAGGATTAAGGGGCGCGCGGGGTACACGGTGGCGAAAAGATTCACTCTCTCATACGTGGTCACAGCAAGCTGTGCCGACAATGACTCCACGCCGATACCGTGCGGACCACTCTCCTACTCGGGTGCTGTCACACCAGTGCGGGCTACGGTCTCTGCCCCGCGCGCACCTTCAACGCTAGACGCATCCCCCGTTTGCTGCGCGACAGCGCGGCGTCTGGACGACGGGGGATCTCCTACGAGCCGGTGCCACGGGTAACCTCGCAACTGGACTCATGACAAATAACCTAGCAAACTAGTCGGACATTCTGCTGGAGATGGCCCTTGAAAGCCCTCGACGAACTGACCTTCGATAACCGCTTTGCCCGTCTGGGCGATGCGTTCTCCACTTCGGTACTCCCCGAGCCCATCGCCGACCCGCGCCTGGTGGTTGCCAGCGATGCGGCGTTGGCCTTGCTCGATCTCGATCCTGCACAAGCCGAACAGCCGGTGTTCGCCGAAATCTTCAGCGGCCACAAATTGTGGGCCGACGCAGATGCTCGGGCGATGGTGTATTCGGGGCATCAGTTCGGTTCCTACAATCCGCGCCTGGGCGACGGGCGCGGCCTGCTGCTGGGCGAGGTCTACAACGACGCGGGCGAGCATTGGGACTTGCACCTCAAGGGCGCTGGCCAGACGCCGTATTCGCGCATGGGTGATGGCCGCGCGGTGCTGCGCTCCTCGATCCGTGAATTTCTCGCCTCCGAAGCGCTGCACGCGCTGGGCATTCCCAGCAGCCGCGCCGCCTGCGTGATCGGCTCCAGCACGCCGGTCTGGCGGGAAAAACAGGAACGTGCGGCAATGGTTCTGCGTCTGGCGCCGAGTCATATTCGCTTTGGCAGCTTCGAATATTTTTACTACACCAAGCAGCCGGAACAACTCAAGGAACTGGGCGAGCACGTGTTGGCCATGCACTTTCCGCAGTGCCTTGAACAGGCCGAACCCTATCTGGCGATGTTCCGGGAAATCGTCGAGCGCAATGCCGAACTGATCGCCAAGTGGCAGGCCTATGGTTTCTGCCACGGCGTGATGAACACCGACAACATGTCGATTCTGGGCATCACCTTCGATTTCGGGCCGTTCGCGTTTCTTGATGACTTCGACCAGAACTTTATCTGCAACCATTCCGATCACGAAGGCCGCTACTCCTTCAGCAATCAGGTACCCATCGGCCAATGGAACCTCAGCGCGCTGGCCCAGGCATTGACGCCATTCATCAGTGTCGAAGCCCTGCGCGAAACCCTCGGCTTGTTCCTGCCGCTGTATCAGGCGCACTACCTGGACCTGATGCGCCGCCGCCTGGGCCTGACCAGCGCCGAAGAGGCTGACGAACAACTGATCGGAAAACTGCTCAAGCTGATGCAAAACAGCGGCGTGGATTACACCCTGTTCTTCCGCCGTCTGGGCAACGATCCTGCCGCTCAAGCCCTGGCTTCACTGCGCGACGACTTCGTCGACATCAAGGGCTTCGACGCCTGGGGCCAGGAATACCTGGCCCGCAACGCCCGGCAAGACAACGGCACAGAGCAACAGCGCCAGACGCGCATGCACGCGGTCAACCCGCTGTACATCCTGCGCAACTACCTTGCACAAAAAGCCATCGATGCCGCCGAAGACGGCAACTACCAAGAAGTCCGCCGCCTGCACACCGTGCTGTGCAACCCCTTCACCGAACAACCCGGCATGGCTAACTACGCCGAACGCCCGCCGGAGTGGGGGAAACATCTGGAGATAAGCTGCTCGTCTTGAGGGTTGCTGTTTCTGGAGCGGCAGCAGCCTGAGTGGCTGGCGTGTCGGCCTTGGCTTTGGCTGGTGTCTCGACGGTGTCAGCGGCGTCCCTGGCGGGCTGCTTCTCAGGTTTCTTCTCTGGCCGCTGAAGGCCGGCGAGAATTTCGAACAGATTGGGCAGGTGGTCGTCCTGCTTGGGGAGACCGCCGTCGTTTTTGATGTTGTCCAACAAGCGGGTTTCATAACCCTCGTCGTATTGCGCCTGCTCGATTGCGGGCAGGGCTCGGTAATGGGCAAGGACTTCGGTGAAAAACTTGGGAGCTTTACCGGTGACACTAGACTCTAATGAGCCTTGCACCACCGTGTTGCGCCCCCATTCGAACTCCAGTTTTTGCGCATCCCCCCACGCCACACGCCTCTCATTGACGGTATACGGCCCTTTGTCGTCATAGGCGATCAGCACCAGCTGTTCCCTCGACAATCCGGAGAAAGGACTTTTACCGCCCTCGTCACCCGAGAATCTCTTGGCCAGAAACGCTGTGGCCTGTTCAGCCCGATTGAGCAGGTCAGGGTCGTCAGTCTTGGGCACTTCGCGATTGTGGACGTCTTTCAGCCCCTCGTAATTATCCACCAGCGACACCAGTATCCTGTCCGCCTCTGTACCCAACTCACTGCGGCTGAGCGCTTTATCACGGGTTTCGGCGCGAATCGCGCTTTCACCCAGTTGGCGGGAAAGGGCAGACATGCTGGCCTTGTCTGAGTTTTCGTTGAACACTCTGACTGGGCTAGTTGATTTTCCGGTCGACAGCATACTTTCAGTTGCAGGCGCTGGCCTGGAAACAGCAGACGTAGCTGGACCTTGAACTTGAATGACCATACGCGACACCTCCGTAGATTTAATATCTAGTTACTGGTCGTCGTGACCGAGGTCGCGCCAACTGCCGGACTGGCTTCGTCAGCCGTCTCTTGGTTGTCAAATTTTTTAAGCTTGGCCAGCACTTCGAACAGGGTCAGGAGTTTGAATTCTTTGGGCTTCTTGCCGTTAGGATCACTGTCTTCCTTGATCCTGGCCAGCAGACGCGTTTCGTACTCCTCGGGATAGTCGGCCTGCTCGATAAGAGGAAGGGTTTTATAGTGGTTTAGCACTTCGGTGTAGAACCCTGGAGTTCGGCCATCATTCATCGCAGACTCGATATCGGCAGGCCCCCATAACGTTTTGTTCCACTTGGATTCGACACCATTGATTTCGTAATAGGCAGCACGCCTTTCGTTAATCGTATAAGGTCCATGTTCGTCATGGACGATCAAGTTAAGCTGCTCCCTCGACAACTCCGCAAACGGATTCTTAAGGTTGCGACCCTCCAGATGAAAGCGAGCCAGATATTCGGTTGCCTGTTCGGCTCTTTTCGACAAGTCCTGATCATCCGTATCAGGGACTTCGCTGTTGTGCAGACTTTTTTGGGCCTCGTAACTATCGCCCATAATCTGACCCCGCAGCCTGCGCGCCTCATCACCAAGCTGTTGCCGGTCCAGAGTCCGATCCCGCACTTCAGCGCGCGAAGCACTTGCGGCCAATTGGCGAGAAAGGCTTGATAATAGTGGAGCACCTTCAGAACCCACAGGCGATGCCAACTCAGGTTGACTGGAAGCTACAGCGGGAGAATGACCAACTTGTGAAACCGAGGCATGTGTAACGCGCATGCCGCCAGGAATACTGTTTATCATAAGCACACCTTTATAACGGACAGAAAAAGAAGTCCGAATAGCCCGCCGGCATGAACCTATACACTTCTATGAGGCTACGGCTATTCGGACTGCATGACGCAAGGCTTATTTCATTGAGAATTCGACTGCCCAATCGTGCGTGGCGAAATTAGTGCCGGTAATCCTTGCTTCGCAACGCGCGCCACCCAAGGGCTGTCCGGCCCGGCCTAGGCATAACCCCCCATCGCAAAAGCAACAGCAGCAACACCCACGTTCAACGATTTTTCATTTTTCATTTTTCATCTCTGAGTACCTTTCAAATAACAATAAAAAAACAGTACTCATCTTAAAAACAACTGACAACTGCCCGAAAGGATAGGTTTTTAGCAAAACCCTGTATTTACAGGGAGAAAGCTAAAAACAATTTTTTGATTTTCAGATAAGCATCCATTCATCGTAAGAACAGTCCTACAGAAATATAATTAATTAACTCTCAGCCACCGGGAAGAAGTTGATAATAGAGTTGAAGTTGGTGGGAAGGCCTTGCCGTGTGTTAAACGGGCCTTTGTGGGAGAGGACTTGTCCTCGATAGCCAGCCCAGACGCCCCTGATACGCCTGACCCACATGCAGTACCGAATTACAGCCATCGTGGACAAGCGCCATCAATGCCGCTGAAGACGGCAACTACGAAGAAGTACGCCGCCTGCACAGCGTGCTGTGCAACCCCTTCACCGAACAACCCGGCATGGCTAACTACGCCGAACGCCCGCCGGAGTGGGGAAGCATCTGGAGATCAGCTGTTCTTCGTGAGGGTTGGTGCGTTACCCACTGGATTGGCGTCTTCTGACTCATTTTTGCCAGGCCTTTTCAGCTTCGCCAGGATTTCGAACAGGGTCAGGAGTTTGAAGTCTTTGGGCTTCTCGGCGCGGGGGTCGCTGTCTTCTTTTATATTGGCCAGGAGACGTGTTTCGTACTCTTCAGGGTAGTCGGCCTGTTCGATAAGAGGAAGCGTTTTATAGTGGTTTAGCACTTCAGTGTAGAACCCAGGCTTGCGGCCGCCCGTGGCGGCTTTTTCTGCTTCTGCTGGCCCCCAAAGCCCCTTATTCCAGTGAGTTTCGATATTACTTACTTGATACCAGGCAGCGCGTCGTTCGTTGATGGTGTAGGCACCTGATTCATCATAAACAATAAAATTTAACTGCTCTCTCGACAAGTCCGCAAATGGATTTTTGACGCTTCGATCATGTCTATCAGAGTGGACCACATGGAGGGTTGCCTGTTTGGCCCTTTCCAACAAGTCCGGGTCAGTCGTCTTGGGAATCTCCGCATTGTGTATTTCTTTTTGTGCCTGATAGGCGTCGCCCAAAATTTGATGCCTTAGTCTTTGCGCCTCGACTTTAAGCTGCTGTCGGTCCAGCGTCTGCTCTAGCACTTCGACGCGCTTGGCACTCGCCGCCAACTGAATAGAAAGGCTGGACAGTACTGGAGCACCTTCAGAACCCACAGGCGATGCCAACTCAGGTTGACTGGAAGCTACAGCGGGAGAATGACCAACTTGTGAAACCGAGGCAAGTGTAACGCGCATGCCGCCAGGAATACTGTTTATCATAAGCACACCTTTATAACGGACAGAAAAAGAAGTCCGAATAGCCCGCCGGCATGAACCTATACACTTCTATGAGGCTACGGCTATTCGGACTGCATGACGGAAGACTTATTTCATTGAGAATTCCACCGTCCAATCGTGAGTGGCGAAATTAGTGCCGGTAATCCTTGCTTCGCAACGCGCGCCACCCAGCGATTGTTCGCTTTTGTTCCACTTCGGCACGGTCCCGCTACGACTCGGCAATTTGACATAGCTGGTTTTGAACTTGCAGATCTTAGCCCCCATTTTGTATTGAAAAACGACTGTTGCCACATCAGGAGACTGCGCCCCTTTTACACCATAGACATCTGACTCACCGGGGTTGATTTCAGCTTTGGGCTTTGGGCGAGCTTCCGCATAACTGTACGCACTGCTGCCAACTACGTCATAGCTCGCTGCAGCAGTACCGTTATTCTTGAACGTAATCGTCACCTCGGGCCCTGCCTGAGCATAACCCGCCATAGTCAAAGCAACGACACCACCACAAATTTTCAATGCATTTTTGTTTTTCATCGCTGAGTACCTTTCAAATAACAATGAAAAAACGGTACCCATTTTAAAAATGGCTGACAACTACTCGAAAGGATAGGTTTTACGCAAAGCCCTGTATTTGCAGGGTGAAAGCAGACAAACAATAATGGATTTTCAGATAAGTACCTAACCGCAGTAAGAGAGGTCCTACAGGAATATAATTAAGTAACTCTCGATCACCAATCTCTAATGGAGTAGGCGTTCAGCCCGAACGTGGCCCTTGGCGAGGTTTGCTGTAGGACCGGCTTTAGCCGGGAGGGCAGTTGACGCTCTCGCGACTAAAGTCGCTCCTACAGTCGCTCCTGTGGCCGGTTCGTGGGCAAGCCGCACTACAACGTACGGCGTTTCACAAGCGGTGCTTATTCGGTATTTTATATATCGTGAATAGTCAGTTAAAAAATACCGCCACGGGAACAGAAAATCTCTCCGCCAGAAGCTTTATCTGTCTAACGTTAAGTTGACGTTTCCCGCTCAGGATTTCGGAAATAACTGATTGGGTCCCGACTTCCGGTAGATCCCCTTGAGAACAACCGTGTTCACGCATCAAATAGCGCAATGTTTCAACACCTGAGACAGCAGGCAAAGGCCGATGCTCATGGTCATATGCTTCAATCAAGTCCCCGATCAGCTCTGTCAGGCTGCCCAGCGGGTGAGTTTCGTCTTCGCCAATAATTGCCAGTAGCTCGTCCAGCGAGCCAGCCAAGGCATCGTAATCCGCTTCATTAACCGGTTTGCGCAACAGGGGGGATACAAACTGCCAATGCTCAGCGGCCTGTTTGATGAGAGCACTCATTTGTTTACTCCTTCCATTTGCCCTTGTCGTATTCAGAATGGTCGAGGACATGCTTGATATAGAGCCGCTGAGCGGAGTAATGCACCCATGCAATCAAGCGCACCTTATTGCCTCCGATGTCAAAAACGTGCAGTGGCCCGACCTTATCCACAGAGGGAAACACCGCCTTCATCGCAGCAAAGTCGTCTGGCCTACTGACCTTGATGACTCGATACCAAGTATCCAGGGCGATAGCTGAGCGCGGCCATTTGGCCTTCGCTTTCCATATTCGCTTTTCAGTAATTACCCGCATCCGCTATTCCATCTCGCACCTCACGGCAGGATGCTAAACGAGAAAACAAGTATCGCAAATTGCGATAGCCAAAAATAGACCTTTCCTACACCTTCCACAACCCCATGGCCAAATGACCCTAAGCGCCGTTAACCGCGACAGCGGGCTATTGCCACCTCCGGCAGCAGCCCGATTTCGGCCTTCGTTTCGGATGGCAGTTACAGCTGAACGCCAACTGGACGGTACAATCGGCGCACTGCTATTCAATGACTGGAGCCGTCATGTCCGAATCAATGATGATCCCCTGCCCCCACTGCAACGGGCTGAACCGCATCCCTGCCGAGCGCCTGGGTGATCAGCCCAAATGCGGGCGCTGCAAACAGCCGGTGCTGCTGAGCAAACCGTTCAATCTGACTGAAGGCGATTACGCCAGCCAGATCAAGGGCGATCTGCCGCTGCTGGTGGATGTCTGGGCTGAGTGGTGCGGGCCGTGCAAGTCGTTTGCGCCGATCTTCGAGCAGGCGGCTGCCGAATTGTCCGGACGCTGCCGTCTGGCCAAGCTGGACAGCGAAGCCAACCAGCAGCTCTCGGGGCAACTGGGCATACGTTCAATTCCCAGCCTGATCCTGTTCAGGAACGGCAAGGAAGTCGCCCGCCAAAGCGGCGCGTTCCCGTTACAGCAGTTGCTCGCCTGGCTGAAAAGTCAGGGCATTTGAGCGTCTGTGAAGGACTGCGCCAACCCAGCTTGTGATGGCTTGCCGAATTTGCCGTAGGACTTGTCCTAAACGCAATCTGGATGCCCCTGACACGCTTTTTTCGACCTAGCATTCGCATTCCAGCCAGCGTCGAGAGAAGTACAAGCCATGTCATATGTAGTCAGGGAAGGCGATCCAACCACCAGCGGCGGTTTTGTCCTGAGCGCATCCGCCACGGAGTTGATGGAACTGCGGCGGTTTGCCCGCATGGGCGATCCGGTCTGGTGCTCGGCGTGTGCACGCGTCGGGTACATCGCCGAAGGCAACCCCACGTACATTGACGAATTCGTTGCCGTCGCCACCCACGGCCATTTGGTGCAATGCGGCTGCAAGCCGGGGTCCAACACGCTCATCGCGACCCAGCAGATCATTCAGGCTGATATGGACGCCGCCATCACGATTCCTGCCGAACTCGCCGAGCAGGCGCAAGCGAAAGCCGAGCGGATCAACCGCTCAATCAAGGACGGAACCATACGCTGCAAGTTGTTTGCGCCGATTCCGGATGTCATTTAGGCGCACGCGGCGGTAGGAAGAATTTAACGTCTTCGGGGACAAATCCCTTCCTACCGTTGAATTCTTACCTTGCCTTCGCTCGTGACGTTTCTCGCACCCTCCTACGGCTTCGCTTCAAGCAGCGTATGCAACTCCACAAACTGCTGGGTCAGTTTGTGCCGCGCATCGAGGTAGATCAGTGGCGTGCTCGCCTGATGCGACTCACGCATTTTTACCGAAGCGTTCAAATACACCGGCAAGACCGGTAATCCTTCGGCAATCAGTTCATCGAGAATCTGCTGCGGCAGGCTCGCTCGGGGCTGGAACTGATTAACGATAATCCCCTCCACTTGCAGCTCTTCGTTGTGATCCTCTTTCAGCTCGTCGATTTCCTTGATCAGGCCATAAAGTGCCTGTCGGGAAAAGCTGTCGCAATCGAAGGGGATCAGGACGCGATCAGCCGCGATCAGCGCTGAAACCGCATAGAAGTTGAGCGCTGGCGGTGTATCCAGATAGATGCGTTCGTAATCGCCGTCCAGCTCGTCGAGCAATTTCCTGAGCTTGTTGATCTTGTGCTTGGCCTCGAGCTTGGGCTGCAGGTCGGCCAGCTCTGCGGTGGCCGTCACCACATGCAGGTTGTCGAAGGGCGTCTCGTAGATATCGACATGGTTTTTCTTGGCGAAAGGCCCGGAAGACAGGGTGTTCTTGAAAAAATCCGCGATTCCCATAGGGATATCGTTGCCGGTCAGGCCAGTCAGGTATTGGGTTGAATTAGCCTGGGCATCAAGATCGACCAAAAGCGTCCGATAGCCTTGTTGGGCGCTGACCGCAGCCAGATTACAGGCAATGCTGGACTTGCCAACGCCGCCTTTCTGATTGAATACCACCCGACGCATGGACGGACCTCCTGGTAGGTTGAAGAAAACCGATGAATGGAACGAGTCTATGCAATGCGTGTGACAAGGGCGAGCGCTTCACCAAATCAGACATAGAATTACGACGAAACCTACACTTCAAATGGATATTTCTTACTTAACAAATTGCTACTCATCACCCCCACCGGGATAATGCCAGCCATTCGGCCAATGTCGCACGCAGGTCGGCAATATCCCTGGCAGTAACGCAGCGAGAAGTAGCCCGCAGGGGCGGGAAGAGAATTTTTGATCACGTTCAACATCGCACAATGGCGCGCCTGGGCCCCCGGCCTGGCGGACGTCGAAAAGTGGCAGCAGTGGAGCCAACAACCGACGCTATTACACAGCAGCGATGAGGCTCCGGACGTGTCATTTCTGCCGGCCATGCAGCGTCGGCGGCTGGGGCGTATGGCCCGCATGGCCTTTGCGGTGGGCTGGCCATTGGCCGAAGGGCATGAACGTCTGCCGCTGGTGTTCGTGTCACGCCATGGTGAAACGCCTCGCACCTTTGAAATTCTCTGCGATGTCGCGACCGAGCAGCCGCTGTCACCCACCCAATTCAGCTTGTCGGTACACAACTCGGTGATTGGCCTGTGGTCGATCATGCGTGGCGAAACCAGCGAAATGACCGCCTTGGCGGCCACCGGCGATGGCCTGGAGCACGGCGCATTCGAAGCCGCCGCCTTGCTGGCCGAAGGCGCGCCTGCGGTATTGCTGGTGATTACCGAGGAACAGCCTCCCGAAGCCTATGCCGACTGGATCGACGACGTGCCGTTTCCCTATGCCGTGGGCCTGCTGCTGACACCCGGCGACGACTGGCAGCTGTCATTGAATGCCAATGCCGAAGAACTTCCGCGTAGCCCGTGGCCCCATGCTTTGAATCTGTTGTGCGCGCTCAACACTGCCCAGACAGCCTGCCAACATCCCTGGAAGAACCGGTTATGGAATTGGCAACGCAGCCGCTGAATAGAGGCCGCGACGCCTACTATTGGCGTCTGCTGGCCACCGCGATGTCCTTTGCCCTGTTCGGGGTGGGGGGACTGTGCCTGCGCCTGGTAGTTTTCCCGATTCTGGGCTGGTTGCCGGGCGATGCCCTCGCCCACCGGCAACGGGCCAGACGCACCATTGGCTGGTTATTCTGGCTGTTCATTCGCATCATGGCCCGCCTCGGCGTGCTGACCTATGACGTTCAAGGCGCAGAAAGGCTGGGCCGTCCGGGCCAGATGATCATCGCCAATCATCCTTCGCTGATCGATGTGGTGTTCCTGATCGGGCTGGTGCGCGACGCCAACTGCGTGGTCAAACGCAGCCTCTGGAAGAACCCGTTCACCTGCGGCCCGGTGTGTGCCACCGAGTACATCAGCAACGACGGCAACGTCGACATGCTGGATAACGCCGCAGACGCCTTGCGCAGCGGGCAGACACTGATCATTTTCCCGGAAGGCACCCGCACCCAGCCGGGTCAGGCTCCGGAATTTCACCGTGGCGCGGCTTCGATTGCCCTGCGTGGTGCCCGCGTGATCACGCCGGTGGTGATCAAGGTCAGCCCGACAACATTGACCAAGGCCGAGCCCTGGTACCGCATCCCCCAGCGTCGCGTGCATTTCAGCCTGTGCGTCGGACCCGATATAGATCCACAAGCCTTTGCTGCCCTTGGCCCGGCGCCCGTCGCCTCGCGCAAGCTCAACGATTACCTGCATCACTATTTCATCAAGGAGCTCGCCTCAGATGAGCGATCTGCACCGTGACATCAAACAGTTGATCATCGACGCCCTGGGCCTGGAAGACATCAGCACCCACGACATCGGCAACGATCAAATCCTGTTCGGCGAAGGCCTTGGACTGGACTCCGTTGACGCCCTGGAGCTGGGCCTGGCCATCCAGAAGCGCTACGGCATCAAGATCGATGCCGACGCCAAGGACACCCGCGATCATTTCACCAGCGTGGACAGCCTTGCGGCGTTTGTCAGCGCCCGGCAAGTGGCCTGAGGACTGAACATGCAAACCCGTGAAGACATCTTCGAAATCCTGCGCGAGGCGCTGGTTGAGCTGTTCGAACTTGAGCCTGAGCGAGTCAGTCTGCAAGCCAATCTCTATCAGGATCTGGAAATCGACAGCATCGATGCCGTGGACCTGATCGATCACATCAAGCGCAAGACCGGCAAAAAAATCGCAGCTGAGGAATTCAAGGCCGTACGCACCGTCAACGATGTGGTCGAGGCGGTTTACCGTCTGGTCAACGCCGCCGCATGAAGCGGCTGATCGGCGTAGGGCTGCTGCTGGTGGGCGCGGTGTATCCGTTTGCTGTTTATTACGGCACCGAACACTTCGCGCCGTGGCAGTTTGCCTTGCTGCTGGGCAGTCTGTGGCTGGGTCGTGCGCTGACATCTGAAAGGCGTCCCGGCAGCCTGATCACCCCGCTGGTCGCCATTGGTTTTTGCCTGCTTCTGGGCGCGTTCAACAGTCCGCTGTTGCTGCGTTGGTATCCGGTCCTGATCAGCGCCTCGATGCTTGGCCTGTTTGGCTTGAGCCTGATTTATGGCCCACCGATAGTCGAGCGTCTGGCACGGATGCGCGAGGCGGAGCTGCCCGACGTCGCGGTGCGCTACACGCGCCAGGTCACTGAAGTCTGGTGCTGGTTCTTCCTCGGTAACGGCTTGATGGCTGCGGGTCTGACCCTGTGGGCGCCGCTGTCGTGGTGGACGCTGTACACCGGACTGATTTCCTACGGGTTGATGGCCTTGCTGTTTGCAGGCGAATGGATAGTCCGCCGGCGCGTGCGCAGCGGCGAACTCAAATGGAACACTTGAACCCCATGAACCCGATCGCCCTCAACTGGATCAAGCCTGAGCAACTGCTGCTCGAACCCCACGCCGAACGCGAGCTGACCCAGGCACCCGCGCTGAACCACGCGCAATTCTGCACCCAGGCCTTGAGCCTCGCCGCCGCACTGCAAGCCCGGGGCATCGAGCGTCTGGCGTTGCATCTGGAAGATGCCGGGGAACTGGCCGTCGCGTTGTTCGGTGCCTGGCGCGCTGGCGTCAGCGTGCTGCTGCCCGCCGACCTGCAAGCGCAGACCCGCGAACGCTGGGCCGAGCACGTCGATGGCTGGTTGACCGATCAGCCCGACGACCTCCACTTGCGCGAGCTGCACGCCGACCCGCTGCCGCCCGCCTTGCTGGATCTGGACGAATGCCGCCTGAGCCTGTGTACCTCCGGCTCCAGCGGCGAACCCAAACTGATTGAAAAGCGCCTGCGACAACTGGCCAACGAGATTCAGGCGCTGGAATCGCTGTGGGGCGCGGAACTCGGCCAGGCCTGCATCATCGGCAGCGTGGCGAGCCAACATATTTACGGCCTGCTGTTTCGCGTGTTGTGGCCGCTGAGTGCCGGACGTAGTTTTGTGCGCCAACAATTGCCGTTCCCTGAAGACTTGCAGCGCGCCAGTCGCGAACACCCGGCTTTTGCCTGGGTCGCCAGCCCCGCGCTGCTCAAACGCATGGGCGATAACCTCGACTGGTCGGCCCTGAGCGCGGTGCGCCGGGTATTTTCCTCGGGTGGCGCATTGCCCGGCGATGCCGCCACCAGCCTGCATGAACGGCTCGGGCAATGGCCGACCGAAATTCTCGGCAGCTCGGAAACCGGTGGCATTGCCTGGCGTCAGGGAGAAAACCACTGGCAGGCGTTCGACGGCGTGCGCCTGGAGCAGGATGGCGACGGGGCGCTGCTGATCAGTTCGACCTACATGCCACCGGGCCATATCGAACACAGCGCCGATGCCGTGCGTATGAGCGAGGACGGCCGCTTCGAATTGCTGGGTCGTCTGGATCGCATCGTCAAACTCGAAGAAAAGCGCATATCTCTGCCGCTGCTGGAACAGGCGCTGGCCGCTCATCCTTGGGTGAACGAAGCGCGCTTCGGGGTCATTCAGGAAAAACGCGCATCGCTGGGCGCCTTGGTGGTGCTCAACGCTGCCGGGTTGAATGCGTTGCGCAATCAAGGCCGACGCAGCCTGACTCAAACCTTGCGCGAGCATCTGAGCCCGCACTGTGAAGCCATCGCCCTGCCCCGGCGCTGGCGTTTGCTGCGGCAATTGCCGCTCAATGCCCAGGGCAAATTGCCTCAAGCGGATGTGCAGGCCGTGCTGTTGGCGCCGCGAACGCGCCAGCCGGAGATGATCAGCCAGCAGATGATCGACGGCGTGTTGCATCTGGACCTGCATATCCCGGCCGACCTTGCCTATTTCAGCGGCCACTTCCCGTCTGCGCCGGTGCTGCCCGGCGTGGTTCAGGTGGACTGGGCGATGGCACTGGGGCAGCGCTTGCTGGATCTGCCGCCGAAATTCGCCGGCATGGAAGTGCTCAAGTTCCAGCAACTGGTCCGCCCCGGCGACGACATCAGCCTGACCCTGCGCTTCGACGCCGAACGCGGCAAGCTCTACTTCACCTACCGCAACAGCGACGCCGCGTGCTCCAGCGGACGGATATTGCTGGAGGTGACGGATGTTTAAGCGCAACAAAATCTGTGGGAGCGAGCTTGCTCACGAAAGGGCCGGTACATCCGCAGCTTTCTTTGAACCAGAAACATCGCATTCGCGGGCAAGCCTCGCTCCCACAGGCTCCGGCGTTCGATCTCATAACAGCTGCATCAATCGGCCGACTTCGCAGGCATCACCCAAATCCGTTGGAGCGAGGCTTGCCCGCGAAGAGGCTGGTACATCCGCAGCTTTCTTTGAAACAGGAACATCGCATTCGCGGGCAAGCCTCGCGCCCACAGACTCCGGCGTTCGATCTCATAACAGCTGCATCAATCGGCCGACTTCGCAGGCATCACCCAAATCCGTTGGAGCGAGGCTTGCCCGCGAAAGGGCTGGTACATCCGCAGCTTTCTTTGAACCAGAAACATCGCATTCGCGGGCAAGCCTCGCTCCCACAGGCTGTTCAACCCATGCATAACCCCTGCGCAATCATTCCGGTGTTCGACCATGAACCCGCCGTGTCTTCCGTGGTAGCGGCGGTTTTGGCGGCGGGGTTGCCGTGTGTGCTGGTGGATGACGCCAGCAGTCCCGCCTGTGCGGCGGTTTTGCGCACGCTGGCTGAAATCGAAAACGTCCACCTGCTCACACTGCCGGTCAACCAAGGCAAGGGTGGCGCCGTGATGGCGGGTTTGCGCGAGGCCCAGCGCATGGGTTTCAGCCACGCCCTGCAAGTCGATGCCGACGGTCAACATGATCTGAGCGATATCACGCTGTTCATCGAGCGTTCCCGGCTACAGCCGAATGCGGTGATCTGCGGCTACCCGCAATACGATGCCAGCGTGCCCAAAGGCCGGCTGTACGCCCGTTACCTGACGCATTTCTGGGTCTGGGTGAACACGCTGTCGCTGCAGATCAAGGATTCCATGTGCGGCTTCCGGATTTACCCGCTGCGGCCGGTGGTGCAGTTGATCGACACCGTGCAGATCGGCAGACGCATGGATTTCGACTCGGACATTCTGGTGCGCCTGGCGTGGCGCAATCTGCCGATGCAGTGGTTGCCCGTCAAAGTGCATTACCCGCAGGACGGCGTGTCGCACTTCCGCCTGTTTCACGACAACGTGCTGATCACGAAAATGCACACCCGATTGTTCTTCGGCATGCTGGCACGTTTCCCGTTGATCCTCTGGCGACGGTGGTTGCCATGAGCAATCAGCAGCCCGACAAACATTGGGCCGATCATGAAGAGCGCGGCAGTTTCATGCTGATGCAGCTCACCGCCTGGGCCGCCAAGCGTCTGGGCCGCCGCGTATTGAGCCCGCTGCTGTATGGCATCGTCCTGTACTTTTTTCTGTTTGGTCGTCAGGCGCGCCAAAGCGCATGGGAATACCAGCGGCGTCTGTCCCAATGGAGCGCCCGCCCCGAATTGCTGCCGACCCAACGGCGGGTGTTCGGCCAGTTCATGGCATTTGCCGACTCGTTGCTGGACAAGCTGGACGTGTGGAACGGCAAGCTGCGTCTTGAGCAAATCGATATCGTCGACCCCGCCGGATTGCGCACCCAATTGCGCGGCCAGCGCGGACAAATGCTGGTCGGCGCGCACCTGGGCAACCTTGAAGTCTGTCGCGCCCTGGCCGAGCTGGGCGAAAAAGTCACCATGAACGTGCTGGTCCACACCAAGCACGCCGAGCGTTTCAATCGCTTGTTGGGCGAAGCCGGGGCCACCCACTTGCGGCTGATTCAGGTCAGCGAGCTGAACCCGATGATCATGCTCCAATTGTCCGAGCGTCTGGATCGCGGCGAATGGCTGGCGATTGCCGGTGATCGCGTCGCGCTGCATGGCGGGCGCAATGCCAAGGTGGATTTTCTCGGCGGCAAGGCAGCGTTTCCCCAAGGGCCGTGGTTGCTGGCCGGGCTGCTGAAATGTCCGATCCATCTGATTTTCTGCCTCAAGGACGCGAACGGCTATCGGGTGATTCTCGAACCTTTCGCCGACGCGATCGAATGGCGGCGCAGTGATCGCCAGCAAGTGATCGGCCAATGGGCCCAGCGTTACGCCGACCGCCTCAGCCACTATTGCCTGCAAGCCCCGCAACAATGGTTCAATTTCTATCCTTTCTGGAAGTCCGATGACGAATCAAGTTCCTGAGCCGGTTACCTTCGGCGAACGTGCATTGCAGATTGAAGACGTGCTGGCCCTGGCCAATCGCCAAGTGCCCACGACTCTGCAAAGTGACAGCGCCTTTCGCCAGCGCATCGCCAAGGGCGCGCAGTTTCTCGATTCGCTGCTGGACAAGGAAGGCGTGATTTATGGCGTAACCACCGGTTACGGCGATTCCTGCGTGGTGGCCGTGCCGCTGCATCATGTGGAAGCCTTGCCGCGTCATCTGTACACCTTTCACGGCTGCGGCCTGGGCAAACTGCTCGACGCGCAAGCCACCCGCGCGGTACTCGCCGCGCGTTTGCAGTCGCTGTGCCAAGGGGTTTCCGGGGTACGCGTCGAGTTGCTGGAGCGCTTGCAGGCATTTCTCGATCAGGACGTGTTGCCACTGATTCCGGAAGAAGGTTCGGTGGGCGCCAGTGGCGATCTGACGCCGCTGTCTTATGTCGCCGCGACGCTGTCCGGCGAGCGCGAAGTGCTGTTCCGTGGCGAACGCCGCCAGGCCAGCGACGTGCATCGCGAGTTGGATTGGCAGCCTTTGGTGCTGCGCCCCAAGGAAGCCCTCGCCTTGATGAACGGCACGGCGGTAATGACCGGCCTGGCTTGCCTGGCCTTCGCCCGCGCCGATTACCTGCTGCAACTGGCAACGCGCATTACCGCGATGAATGTCGTGGCGCTGCAAGGCAATCCCGAGCATTTCGACGAGCGCCTGTTCGCCGCCAAACCGCATCCGGGGCAGATGCAAGTTGCCGCCTGGTTGCGCAAGGATCTGGCCATCGACGCGCCCACCGCGCCCTTGCATCGCTTGCAGGATCGCTATTCCCTGCGTTGCGCGCCGCATGTGCTGGGCGTGCTGGCTGACAGCCTGAACTGGCTGCGTTCGTTCATCGAGATCGAACTCAACAGCGCCAACGACAACCCGATCATCGACGCCGAAGCCGAGCGCGTGCTGCATGGCGGGCATTTCTACGGCGGGCACATCGCCTTCGCCATGGACAGCCTGAAAAATCTGGTCGCCAACGTCGCCGATCTGCTGGATCGCCAGCTCGCGCTGTTGGTCGACGAACGCTACAACCACGGCTTGCCAAGCAACCTGTCCGGCGCCACGGCCGAGCGGGCGATGCTCAATCACGGCTTCAAGGCGGTGCAGATCGGCACCAGTGCCTGGACCGCCGAAGCCCTGAAAAACACCATGCCGGCCAGCGTGTTTTCCCGCTCCACCGAATGCCATAACCAGGACAAAGTGAGCATGGGCACCATCGCCGCCCGTGACGCGATTCGTGTGCTGGAGCTGACCGAGCAAGTCGCCGCCGCCACCTTGATCGCCGCCAATCAGGGTGTCTGGCTGCGCAGCAAGGCCGCCGATGCGCGCCCGCTGCCGCCGGCGCTGGCCGCCATGCACGCACAATTGGCCGAGGATTTCCCGCCGGTCATCGAAGACCGCGCGCTGGAAGGCGAGCTGCGCCTGTGCCTGCAACGTATCGCCGATCGCCACTGGAGGTTGCATGCGCAGTAAAGGCGTCATTCATGCGGATACCGAGTTCGTCGTGCCGTTTTTCGACATCGACATGATGAACGTCGTCTGGCACGGCCATTACGTGAAATACCTCGAAGTGGCGCGCTGTGCGCTGCTCGACCAGATCGGCCACAACTACACGCAGATGCTCGCGTCAGGTTACGGCTGGCCGGTGATCGACCTGCAATTGCGCTATGTACGCGGCGCGACCTTCGGCCAGCGGCTGATCGTGCGCGCCAGCCTTGTGGAATGGGAAAGCCGTTTGAAGATCAACTACCTGATCAGCGACGCCGAAACCGGCGAACGCATGACCCGCGCCAGTTCGATTCAGGTCGCCGTGCATATCGACAGCCGCGAGATGCAGCTGGCTTCGCCGAAAGTCTTCATCGATGCCGTGGAAAGGGTTTTGCCATGAAAAGTCAGCAGCCATATTACTTGTGCAGACTGTGTGAAAACGTGACGAGCGAAGGCAAGACAAGGCAAAAACAGGCGGAAAAACGGAGTCTAGGTGTTCTAAATGAGCATTTTTCGCCTGTTTTTAACGCAGTATTGTCGAGCGCAGTAGTTTTCACACAGTCTGTGTGGGAGCGAGCTTGCTCGCGAAAGCGATGGACCAGCCTCACTGGCCTCTTCGCGAGCAAGCTCGCTCCCACGGTATTCAGCTTGCTCGCACTGATCTGCCTGTCGCCCCTGGCCCAGGCTTTCGACCTGCAACAGCTGAGCGAGCAACTGGCGAAACCGGTGGTGGTGCGCGGCAGCTTCATTCAGGAAAAACACCTGCGCGCGCTGCCTCAGCCGCTGGTGAGCAAGGGCAAGTTCGTGCTGGCCAAGGAGTTCGGCCTGTTGTGGCTGCTGGATACGCCGCTCAAGCAGGATTACCGAATCAGCCCGGTCGGCATTGCCCGACGGGAAACCAGCGCGAATGGCGGCTGGCAATTGCTGCCGAACAAGAGCGCCGGTGCTGAACAGAACCGTTTGTTCCTCGCCGTTTTGCAGGGCGACAGCAACGGTTTGCAGCGCGATTTCGAGCTGCAACTCAAGGGCGATGCAAGCGCATGGCAACTGACGCTGATCCCGCGTTCGCTATTGCTGCAGCAAGTGTTCAAGCAGATCAATATCGACGGCGGCGCCTTGGTGCAGCGTATCGAACTGCTGGAAACCCAGGGTGACAGCACCCTGTTGAAGATGCTCGACAGCCAGAGTGTGCCAGCCTTGAGCGATGCGGAGCGCCACGACTTTGCCGACTGAACGCTTGTTGCCGCGCTTTTTCCTGATTGTCCTGCTGGCGGTTCTGGCCTTGGCGGGCTGGCAATGGCGCGACGGTGCGCCGTTGTCCGCCAACCTCATGGAGCTGGTGCCGGGCACCAGACCGGATGCGCTGGAATTGCGCGCCGAACAGCGCATGCAGGAACCGCTCAATCGGGAAATGCTGGTGCTGGTCGGGCATGCCGATCGTCAGCAAGCCATCGAGCTGGCGAAACGCCTGAGCGAGCAATGGCAGGCCAGCGGCCTGTTCGAGAAGGTGCAATGGAGTCTGCAAGCGGACTTGCCCGCGTTGCGCACGCAATTGCTGCAAGGTCGGCTGGCGATGCTGCCCGCAGCAAATCGCATGCAATTGATCGAACATCCCCAGGCGTTCATTCAGCAGCGCGTGCAAAGCCTGTTCGATCCGTTCACCGGTTTCAGCCTGGTGCCGAGCCAGGATGACTGGCTGGGGCTGACCGGCCGTATCCAGAACGGCATGCCGCAACACGGCTCGGTGCAGCCGGATATCGGCAGTGGCGCGTTGATTGCGACCGCCGACGGCAAAAGCTGGGTGCTGTTGCGCGCCCGCACCCAAGGCAATGCCTTCGACATGCACTTGCCGCTGCAAGTCGCCGACCTGCTCAGCGATGCGCGCCAACAAGCGGCGCAGGCCAACGGCCAGTTACTCGCCGCCAGCGGTTTACTGTACGCCGCTGATGGTCAGCGTCAGGCCAGCCGCGAGATCACTTGGGTCGGCGGCGGCGCGACGGTCGGTATTCTGTTGCTGCTGTTGCTGGCATTCCGCCGCTGGCGCGTGTTGCTGGCGTTCGTTCCGGTGATGGTCGGCATGCTGTTCGGCGCCGTGGCCTGCGTGGCGCTGTTCGGCCATATGCATGTGATGACGCTGGTGCTTGGTTCCAGCCTGATCGGCGTGGCTGTGGATTACCCGCTGCATTACCTGTCGAAAAGCTGGAGCCTCAAGCCTTGGCGCAGTTGGCCGGCGTTGCGCCTGACACTGCCGGGCCTGACGCTAAGCCTGGCCACCAGTTGCATCGGCTATCTGGCGCTGGCCTGGACGCCATTCCCGGCGCTGACCCAGATCGCGGTGTTCTCGGCGGCGGGCTTGATCGGCGCGTACCTGACCGCCGTTTGCCTCCTGCCCGCCTTGCTCAACAACGTCGAGCTGCGCCCGGCGCAATGGCCGCTGCACCTGGCCGAACACATGCTGGCCTGCCGCGAAGCCCTGTTGCGGCGGATCTGCACGCCGATTCTGCTGGCGCTGCTGCTGGCGTTCTGCGCGGGCGGCCTGTGGCAATTGACCACCAAGAACGACATTCGCCAGTGGGTTGCCGCGCCGCAATCATTAACCGACGAAGCCCAGGCCATCGCGCGCATCACCGGTTTCCAGCCCACCAGCCAGTTTTTTCTGGTGCGCGGCAAGGATCAGCAGCAATTGCTCGAGCGCCAGACAGCGCTGAGTCAGCGTCTTGATCAGCTGGTGAGCATGGAGAAACTGCAAGGTTACAGGTCGCTCAATCAGCTGGTCGCGGCACCTTCCGATCAGGAAGCCACCCGCCGCGCGCTGGGCCAACTGGCGAGCCAATGGCAGCCACTGGTTGATCTTGGCGTACCGGCCGCAGCGTTGCAGAGCGAATTGAACCGCCTGCAAGCGCTGCCCAATGCCGACATCGAAACAGTATTGGCCGGACCGCTCGGCGAACCCTGGCGCACCCTTTGGCTCGGCACCACCGACGATGGCGTGGCTGGACTGGTCAGCCTGCAAGGCTTGAACAACCCGGCGCTGCTACGCGTGCAGGCACAGGATCTTGAAGGCGTGCAACTGGTGGATCGCCTGGGCGAACTGAACACGGTGTTTGCCGCGACGCAAATCAGCGCCGCCGAACTGAAACTGCTGTCCTGTGTGTTGATCGTCTTGCTGTTGATCCTGCCCTTCGGCCTCGGCGGTGCGCTGCGCATCGTCGCCTTGCCGCTGCTGGCGGCGCTGTGCAGCCTGGCGAGCCTCGGTTGGCTCGGTCAACCGCTGACGCTGTTTAGCCTGTTCGGCATGCTGCTGGTGACAGCGATCAGCGTCGATTACGCGATTCTCATGCGTGAGCAAATCGGCGGCGCGGCCGTCAGTCTGTTGGGTACGTTGCTCGCCGCAGTCACGACCTGGTTGTCGTTTGGCCTGCTGGCGGTGTCCGGTACGCCGGCCATCAGCAACTTTGGTTTATCGGTCAGCCTCGGCCTGGCGTTCAGCTTCATTCTCGCGCCGTGGGCGGCGAACCGCGCCGGGCACGAGCCAGCGGTTAACGAAGGCGAGACTGCCTCATGATGATCCTCCTCACACTGGCGACTCGCCTGGGTCATGTGCCGTTGCGAACCTCCTTGAACACTGCTGAACAGGTAAGGAAATCTTGTGCCAATAACTGATATGGAACGTCGCACGGTCGTCGTCATCGGCGCGGGTCCTTCCGGGGCTATCGCGGCGGCATTGCTCAAGCGCAATGGTCATGACGTGCTGATCATCGAGCGCCAGCAGTTTCCGCGTTTCTCCATTGGCGAAAGCCTGCTTGCCCACTGCCTGGATTTCGTCGAGGAAGCGGGCATGCTCGAAGCGGTGCAGGCTGCGGGTTTCCAGAAGAAGAACGGCGCGGCGTTTGCCTGGGGTGAGCGTTACAGCGCCTTTGATTTCGGCGAAACCTTCAGCAATGGCAAGCCATCGACCTTTCAAGTGCTGCGTGGCGACTTCGACAAATTGCTCGCCGATCAGGCCGAACTGCAAGGCGTCGAGATCCGCTATCAGCAGGAAATCATCGCCGCCGATTTCAGCAACGCCGAGCCGATCCTGCGCGCCCGTCGCGAAGACGGCAGCGAATACAGCGTGCAGGCGAAATTCGTCCTCGATGCCAGCGGTTATGGCCGCGTGTTGCCACGCCTGCTCGACCTTGAAGCGCCGTCGAACTTCCCGGTGCGCCAGGCGGTGTTCACCCATGTGGAAGATCACATCGACAGCACGCGTTTTGACCGGGAAAAAATCCTCGTCAGCATTCACCCCGAGCACCGCGACGTGTGGTTCTGGTCGATCCCGTTCAGTAATGGCCGCTGCTCGGTCGGCGTGGTCGCGGCAGCCGAGCGTTTCGCAGATAAACCCAAGGATCTCGACGCCTGCCTACGCGCGTTCATCGACGAAACCCCGAACCTCAAAGGCCTGCTCAAAGATGCCGTATGGGATACCCCGGCGCGGACCATCGGTGGTTATTCGGCCAACGTCAAAACCCTGCACGGGCCGGGTTTCGCGTTGCTGGGTAATGCGGCGGAATTCCTCGACCCGGTGTTCTCATCCGGCGTGACCATCGCCATGCGCTCGGCAAGCATGGCGGCCGCCTCGCTGCACCGCCAACTGCAAGGTGAAACGGTGGATTGGGAAGCTGAATTCGCCGTCCCACTCAAACGCGGCGTCGATGCATTCCGGGCGTATGTCGAAGGCTGGTACACCGGCATATTTCAGGATGTGATCTTTTACGCAGGCGGCACCCCGGAAATCCGCCGCATGATCTGCTCGATCCTCGCCGGTTATGCCTGGGACGAACGCAACCCGTTCGTCACCGAACCCAAGCGGCGCCTGCGCATGCTGGCTGAAGTCTGCGGCGGCATGGAGCCATGAGCGGTCCGTTCCTGAGTGAGAGCTACGTCGAGGAAACCCGCTTCGGCCTGTGGTTTCTGCGCAGCTACACCTGGCAACACCGCGTGTTGCGGGTGGCCATCGACGATCTGCGCAGCCTGTTCGACAACGCGCCGCCGAGTCAGCCGGTATTGCTGGATGCCGGTTGCGGCCAGGGCAAGTCGTTCCAGCATTTGTGTCGAGTGTTCGCACCCTCGCGCCTGCTGGGCGTGGACGCCGATCCGCAAAGCCTGACCACCAGCCGCGCCGAAGCCCGCCAACTGGGCATCAATATCGAGCTGATCGGCAGCGACTGCGCCGCTTTGAACGTGCCGGACGCCAGCGTTGACCTGTTGTTCTGCCACCAGACGTTTCACCATCTGGTAGAGCAGGAACAAGCCCTCGCCGAGTTCTATCGTGTGCTGAAACCCGGCGGTTATCTGCTGTTTGCCGAGTCCACCGAAGCCTATATCGACACTTGGGTGATTCGCTGGCTGTTCCGCCATCCGATGCACGTGCAGAAAAGTGCCGGGCAATATTTGCAGATGTTGCGCGAGCAGGGCTTCGAGTTCGGCGCGCAGAACGTTTCGTACCCTTACTTGTGGTGGAGCCGCGCCAAGGATTTCGGCCTGCTCGAACGCCTGAAGCTGCGCAAGCCAGCACCGGTGGGCCAGCGCGAAGAAACCCTGGTGAATGTCGTGGCCCGCAAACCCTTGAACGGTGCCGCCCAATGATCCGCGCGTTGTTGATTGCCTGCGTACTGCTGCTGAGCGCGTGCGCCAGCCAGGCACCGCTGCCCGACGCCATGCCGCGCCTGCAACTGCCGATGCAATTGCACGTGCAGCGCCAGCAGGGCGAGCAACGTCAGGACTGGTTGCTGGTGATTCAGCAGGAATCGGCCGGGTTGCGCTGGTCGCTGATGGATCCGCTGGGCATTCCGCTGGCGCGGCAATTGTTGATCAACGGTCAATGGCAGGCCGATGGCTTGTTGCCGCCCAACGCCGAAGCTCGGGAGTTGTTCGCCGCATTACTGTTTGCGCTGACCCCCGACACCGAGTTGCGCGACGCGTACCCGAGCGCCCGACGTCAGGGGCTTAGACGCAGCCTGGGCGACCGCTGGGGTATCGAGTACCGCACCGCCGACGTCTTTACCCTTGGCGTGCACGCTGATGCCGACACCAAAGACGCAGACACGCTGATTTTTCATATCAGCCCGTTGAACACCGAGAACGCTCCATGACTGCCTACCTCAACGCCCTGGGCCTGATTTGCGCCCTGGGCAACGACCGCGAAGAAGTCGCCCGTCGGCTGTTTGCCGGTGACGGCAGCGGCATGCGCAACGAAAGCGGCTGGGTGCCCGAGCGCGTGTTGCCGGTGGGTGCGGTCAAAACCGAGTTGCCGCTGATTCCCGGGCATCTGGCCGCTCATGGCAGTCGCAACAATCAGTTGTTACTGGCCGCAGCGCTGCAAATCGAAGGCGAGATTCGCCAGGCAATTGAGCGCCACGGCCCGGAACGTATCGGCGTGATTCTCGGCACCAGCACGTCGGGCATCGACGAAGCCAGCGACAGCATCGCTGTCTGGCTGAGCAACCGGCAATTCCCCGAATCATACGATTATCAGCAACAGGAACTCAGCGCCCCGGCCAACTTTCTGGCCGACTGGCTGCAGCTGAGCGGCCCGGCTTATGTGATTTCCACCGCCTGCACCTCCAGCGCCCGCGCCCTGCTCAGTGCCCGCCGCGCGCTGGATCAAGGCCTGTGCGACGCGGTGTTGTGTGGCGGCGTGGACAGCTTGTGCAAACTGACCTTGAACGGCTTTTCGGCGCTGGAAGCGATGTCGACCCAGCGCTGCAATCCGTTCTCGCGCAATCGTGACGGGATCAACATTGGCGAAGCCGCTGTGTTGTTTCTCATGACCCGCGAAAGCAACGGCGAACATGCCATCGCCTTGCTCGGCGCGGGTGCCAGTTGCGACGCGCATCATATTTCCGCACCGGAACCCACCGGGCGTGGCGCGCGCCAGGCCATGCAGCAAGCGCTGGATAACGCCGGGCTCAAGGCACAGGACATTGATTATCTGAATTTGCACGGCACCGCGACGCCACTCAATGACGCCATGGAAAGCCTTGCCGTCCACGCGATCTTCCCCGACGGCGTGCCGTGCTCCTCGACCAAACCGCTCACCGGTCATACGCTGGGCGCAGCGGGTGCACTGGAAGCAGCGTTCTGCTGGTTGAGTCTGGCGCCCGAGAACACTGAGCGTGCAGTACCGCCGCAATTATGGGATGGCCAGGCCGATCCGCAATTGCCCGCGCTGCGCTGGACCGCACCCGGTGAACGCCTGGCGCACACTGACCGGCGCTGCCTGATGAGCAATTCGTTTGCGTTCGGCGGCAACAACATCAGCCTGATTATCGGAGATGCCCCTTGAAGCAATGGCCCCTCGCCGAGCTGATCCCCCATGCTGGCGACATGATTCTTATCGATGAAATCCTCAGCTTTGATGAGGAACAGATTCAAACGCGCCTGACCGTGCGGCCCGGCGGCCTGTTCAACCGCGAAGACGGCAGCATCCCGGCATGGGTCGGCATCGAACTGATGGCGCAAAGTGTCGCGGCCTACGCGGGCTATCGCGCACGGACCCGAGGCGAAAACGTCGAACTCGGTTTTCTGCTCGGCAGCCGCAAGTTCGAATGCAACGTTGACTGTTTTCCCGCAGGTAGCGAACTGACCATCCACGCTCTGCGTTCATTGCAGGACGAAAGCGGCATGGGCATTTTCGAATGCCGCCTGACCGGCCCCGACATCGAAGCGTTCGCCCGCCTGAACGTGTATTGCCCGCCGCAACCTACGAAGTACCTGGCCGAAGGAACCGCAACATGACTGACTCGATACTGGTCACCGGCTCCAGCCGTGGCATCGGCCGCGCCATCGCCGTGCGTCTGGCCCAGGCGGGTTTCGACCTGATCCTGCATTGCCGCAACGGGCGCAGCGACGCCGAAGCCGTGCAGGCCGAAATCCTCGCGCTGGGGCGTCAGGCGCGCATCCTGCAATTCGATGTGTCCGACCGCGCCAGCTGCAAAGCCATTCTCGAAGCCGACGTGGA
This sequence comes from Pseudomonas sp. G.S.17, assembly GCF_038096165.1. Taxonomy (NCBI): domain Bacteria; kingdom Pseudomonadati; phylum Pseudomonadota; class Gammaproteobacteria; order Pseudomonadales; family Pseudomonadaceae; genus Pseudomonas; species Pseudomonas viridinivis. The sequence goes on along the minus strand of NZ_CP151076.1, from coordinate 529,555 downwards.
AACCCACGGCGCGTATTACGGCGTGGTGCTCAACGCCGGCCTGACCCGCGACGGCGCATTCCCGGCGCTGACCGATGACGATTGGGACGAAGTGTTGCGCACCAATCTCGATGGTTTCTATAACGTCCTGCACCCGGTGATGATGCCGATGATCCGCCGTCGCGCGGCCGGGCGTATTGTGTGCATTACCTCGGTTTCCGGGCTGATCGGCAATCGCGGGCAGGTCAATTACAGCGCGTCCAAGGCCGGTATCATCGGCGCCGCCAAAGCGCTGGCCATCGAACTGGGCAAGCGCAAGATCACCGTCAATTGCGTCGCGCCGGGTTTGATCGACACCGCCATGCTCGACGAAAACGTGCCGGTGGATGAACTGATGAAAATGATCCCGGCCCAGCGTATGGGCACCCCTGAAGAAGTCGCGGGTGCCGTGAATTTCCTGATGTCGGCCGAAGCGTCGTACATCACTCGCCAGGTATTGGCCGTCAATGGAGGCCTGTGCTGATGAAACGCGTCGTCGTCACCGGCATGGCCGGCATCACCTCACTGGGCAGCGACTGGGCCAGCATCGAAGCCAACTTCAACGCCAATCGCAGCGGCATTCGGCGCATGAACGAATGGGACCGTTTCACCGAACTCAACACTCGCCTCGCCGGACCCATCGATGACTTCGTGGTGCCATCGCACTGGACCCGCAAGCAACTGCGCAGCATGGGCCGGGTTTCGCGACTCGCCGTGGGCGCGGCGGAACAGGCGTTGATCGGCGCGGGGCTGTTGAACGACCCGATCATCCGTGACGGACGCATGGGCACTGCGTGCGGTTCGTCCACCGGCAGCACCGACGAGATCAAGGCGTTCGGCAATATGCTGCTCAACTCGGTCGCGGAAGGTTTGAACGCCAATTCCTACGTACGCATGATGCCGCACACCACGGCGGCGAATATCAGCATCTTCTTCGGCCTGACCGGGCGCTTGATTCCCACTTCCAGCGCGTGCACCAGCGGCAGCCAGGGCATCGGTTACGCCTATGAATCGATCAAGTTCGGCCGTTTGCCGTTGATGCTGGCGGGCGGTGCGGAAGAACTGTGCCCGACCGAAGCCATGGTCTTCGACGCGCTGTACGCCACCAGCCTGAAAAACGACGCGCCACAGACCAGCCCGCGCCCTTATGACGCAGGCCGTGACGGCCTGGTGATCGGCGAAGGCGGCGGCATGCTGGTCCTCGAAGAACTGGAACATGCGTTGGCGCGGGGTGCGTATATCCACGCCGAGCTGGTCGGTTTCGGCAGCAACGCCGACGGCGCCCACAGCACCCGACCGGAGCAAAGCACCATGCGCCGCGCCATGGAGCTGGCGCTGGAAGACGCCAACCTGCCGCCCGAAGCCATCGGCTACGTCAACGGCCACGGCACCGCGACCGAACAAGGCGACATCGCCGAAACCCTGGCCACCAGCAGCCTGTTCGGCCCACGCATGCCGATCAGTTCGCAGAAAAGCTTCCTCGGCCACACCCTCGGCGCATGCGGTGCGCTGGAGTCCTGGTTCTGCATCGAAATGCTCAACCGCGACCGCTACATCCACACCATGAACCTCGACCAGATCGACCCCCAATGCGGCGAACTCGACTACCTGCGCGGCGAACCTCGGGTCATGAGCCATGAATACGTGATGAACAACAACTTCGCGTTTGGCGGGGTGAATACCTCGTTGATCTTCAAGCGGTGGCGGTGATCCGTGAAATGCGATTTCGCAACGCGCCATGCCTGGCGCACCACATACAAAAACGCCGACCCAGAGGTCGGCGATTTTTCAAGCAGCCAGTAATTACTTGGCTTTGACGCCTTCGAAGCTGATGTCCAGGTCCAGCGTGTCAGATTGTGGACCCAGGTCCATCATCTTGCCGAAATCGGAACGTTTGATCGAAGTGGTGCCTTCAAAGCCAGCGCGGTAGCCGCCCCATGGATCCTTGCCTTCGCCCAGGAACACGGTCTTGACCACAACCGGCTTGGTTACGCCGTGGAAGGTCAGGTCGCCGGTGACATCAGCAGTCACTTTGCCGTCAGCATTTTTGCCGGTAGTCACGACTTTGGTGGACACGAACTTGGCGTCCGGATAGGTCGCTACGTCCAGGAAATCCTTGCTGCTGATGTGCTTGTCACGTTCAGCATGGTTGGTGAAAACGCTGGCGGTTTTCAGGTCGATGCTGATTTTGCTGTCTTCAGGCTTGGCAGCGTCGAAGCTGAACGTACCGCTCCAGTCCTTGAATGTGCCGTAGATGAAGCTGTAGCCCAAGTGGCTGATTTTGAAATTGATGAAAGCGTGTTGCTGCTCTTTGTCGATTGTGTAATCAGCGGCCATCGCCTGTCCGGCGGACAATAGTGCGGTACCCAGAGCCAGAGCGGCGAGAGTCTTCTTCAACATGCTGTATTCCCTTTGTGGTTGAACAATTAAGTGCGGCCCAACATACGTTTGATGGTCACATCGCGATCAATAAAGTGGTGTTTCAACGCAGCAAGACCATGAAGCCCCGCGAAGATCACGAGCACCCAGGCCAGATACAAATGAACCGTGCCCGCGTTGTCCGCCTGATCGGGAAGGCTGCTGATCAAAGCAGGGATCTCGAACAAGCCAAACACCGGAATCCCCACGCCGTCGGCGGTGGAAATGAGGTAACCGGCGAACATCACGGCAAACAGACCGACGTACAGAAACAAATGACCGAATGTCGCGCCGATCCGCGTCCACTTGCCATAACTGGCCAGGGCAGGCGGTGGTGGGCTGAGCAAGCGCCACACGATGCGGATCAACATGACAGCGAACAACGTGATGCCAATACTCTTGTGCAGATCAGGACCGGCCTTGCGCCAGCCGTCGTAATAATCGAGGCCGACCATCCAGAGCCCAAGCGCAAACAGACCAAACACTGCGACAGCTACACCCCAGTGCAGCGCCATGCTGACCAGACCGTAGCGAGAGGAAGAGTTGCGTAGCTGCATTGCCATTACCTTGTAGGAAGTGATACCAGACTAACTTTTTATCTATCGAATGAAAGCGCAAAATTTCGCTCGGAAATATCGAGAAATACGATTGTTACCTGATTCGCATTTTCGTTTCCAGGGCTTCCCTGACTCGACCTACCACCTTCACACCGCTAAAACCGCTTCAGCGTTGTTACAGGGCCGCAGCATCCTGATAAATCCCATCCAACAAAACCACGTCATGACCATCGGCCAATCGGCCCAGATGAGCGGCAGCGCGGGCCAGTTTTTCCCGGGTTGTTCAAGCCAGGGACCAGCACGCCAATCAAGCTGTAACTCTAATCAACACAGAGAAAAGTCAATTTTATGGCGTAAACCTGTAACGCCAAAATGACGCCCTCCAGCAAAAGCAATAATAGTGACGTTATTCCGACGGATGGAAGCCTTGGGCCATTGTTCGGCCACTTGATAAGCCTCAGCATTCTTCCCAGGACTGCAAAGGGAGCGCCTGTCACCGCCCTTCACGTGCCAAATCAATCACTGCTATCAGTGCCTCAGACAGTTAACGAGGACCGGCGCAGGACGTTTAGATCGCAGCGATCAATGGAGCAACACCGCGATGATGACTGTTTATTTTGTCGTTATGACAATGTGCAGTGGAATGGAAGGTTGTGTGGATGAACGTAGGCCTGGCGAGGCTTATGCGTCGAAAGAAGAATGTATGGAAACAGTCAGCGCCATGGCGCGTCGCAAGGGCGTGAAATACAAATGCCGAGGCGAGCCACAGTGGATGTTGAAAGAAGCGCGGCGCACTGAAGGGCATAAAAGCTTTATCACCACCGAAGCCAAATGATGCTGCAATTCAAGCCGTACAGACTGTGTGAAAACTACTGCGCTCGACAATACTGCGTTAAAAACAGGCGGAAAATGCTCATTTAGAACACCTAGACTCCGCTTTTCCGCCTGTTTTTGCCTTGTCTTGCCTTGTCTTGCCTTCGCTCGTGACGTTTTCACACAGTCTGCGTAGGAGCGGCTTTAGCCGGGAGGGCTTCGTTGCGGACGAAGCAAATATGGCAGATGTACTCGCCGTCTTCCGGCTAACGCCAGTTCCACGCAAAAAACAGACAAAAAAAGGGCGCGGTATAAAAACCGCGCCCTTTTTCATTGTTGCCCCAGCAGGATCAGTTTTTCGGATCTGCCGCTGGCGCCGGTGCTGCTTCGGTCTTGGCTTTCACCGGGGCCTTTTTGGCGGGCTCGGTCTTGGCCGCAGCCTTGTGCGTCACAGGCTTGGCCGGTGCTTTCTTCGCAGGCTCTTTGGCCGGCGTCTTCTTCACTGGCGCTTTTTTCGCCGGTTCCACCTTGGCAGGCTCAGGCTTGGCCGGTTCAACCACTGGCGCAACTACCGGAGCTACCACTGGAGCCGGTACCGGCTCTGGCGCTTTCTCGACAGGCTGTGCAGCCGGCTCGTCGGAACCGCCGAACAGACGCGAGAAGAAGCCCTTCTTCTCTTGCGGCTTGGCGGTGTCGGCTGGTTTGGCCGGTTCTGGTTTCTTCGCTTCAGCCTTGTCAGACGAACCGCCAAACAGGTTGCTGAAGAAGTTGCCGCCGGATGCTTTCGGAGCAGTCGGTGCCGCAGCCGGAACGACCTTGACCGGTTCGAACGACTTGCCAGCCGCCAGATCCTGCACCTGGCTGGCTGCACGCTGACCCGTGCGCAAGGCACCTTCCAGCGTACCCGGGAACATTGTGTCGGTGTGCTCGCCAGCGAAAGCTACACGCTGAACAGGCTTTTCCCACAGGCGCCAGTACTTGCTGATCTGCCCCGGACCGAATGCCAGGTAAGCGCCGCCTGTCGAAGGATCGACGCTGTAGCGACGGATTTCGTAACCGGTGTAAGCGCCACGCGCCTGCGGGTAGAACGCGTGCAGACGAATCAGTACCTGGTCCACCAGTTGTTTGTCGCCGAACGACTGCATGATCCGCGCGTTATCGCCGGACAGGTTGATCACCACATTGGCGCCACCTTTAAGTGCAGGCTCGATCCAGAGCATGCCCAGGCCGGTGTTGCTGTAGATCTCGCCCGACAAACGCGCCTTGCTGTCCCAGACTGGCGTCTTGAACTTGAGCATGATCTGGTCGCGCCAGCCATAGTTGGTGCTCTTGATCGCGCCCAAGTGCTGAGCGTCCAGCGCCGGGGTCATCTGGATCTTGTTCAACGCCCGCAATGGCACGGCGACCACCACGTAGTCAGCGCTGTAACCGACTGCGCCAACCTTGACTGTCACGCCATCCTTTTCCTGGATGATCGCGGAAACCGGCGAGTTGGTTTTGATCGCCTTGATCTGCTTCACGAACGATTCGACCAGCACAGCGCTGCCGCCAGGCAGACGAGCGGCGCGGAAGTCACGGTCTTCAATGTCGCGATTGACCCGTGATTGCTGTGCGAAATACAGCAGCGACAGGCGCGAAGGCTCGTCATAACGGGTACGAATCTGCTGATTGATCAGCTGACGCGCGGTGGCCGGCAAGGAAAGACGATCCAGCCAGTTCGCCACGTTGATCTGGTCCAGGGCAAACAGCGTGCTGTTGGCGGCCGGGTTTTCCGGATCGCTGATCGAACGCGCGAGGTTATCGAGGGTTTCCTCGTAACGCTTCATCGCTTCGGCGGTGGCCGGTTGCTTGAGGGCCAGTTCGGCCTTGGTGAAATAAACACCGTCGATCAGATAACTCGGCGTGCGCACAAACTCAGGCGCGGGCACGCTGGCGAGCTTGAACTGGTTCAGGTACTGGTTCAGCACTGGCTGAGCCTTGCTGTTGCCGATCCACTCGCTGGTCGCCAGACCGGAGCGGCCGCCCAGGTTGGGTTTGGCTTCCAGCAGCGTGACTTGCCAGCCTTTGCCTTGCAGCTCGTAGGCCGCCGTCAGGCCCGCCAGTCCGCCACCGACGACGATGGCTGTATGTTGTTTTTCAATAGCGAGCGCCGAAACGCTGACCAGCCCAACTACCACTAGCGCACAGGCGCGCAGCCAACCAGAAAGCATTCAGCGAACTCCGAAATAAAACGTAGGAAGTTTCGGAAAACCAAGCCCGAGACGTCGAAGAGCCGCGAAGGATACGCCAGCCATTGCGGGCCTGCCAGCGCTCTAAGCACGAGGCCATTACGCACAAGAGGTTGTCCCGCAGCCGGGCATTGCATAGGCTTGCGCGATTGTTCGTCCTCGCGCCATGCGAGCCGTCACTCGGAGATAACCAATGGGCTTGAATAATCAGTGGATGCAACGCGACCTCGCGGTCCTGTGGCACCCCTGCACCCAGATGAAAGATCACGAAAACCTGCCGCTGATCCCCATCAAGCGCGGCGAAGGCGTCTGGCTGGAGGACTTTGAAGGCAAGCGTTACCTGGACGCCGTGAGCTCCTGGTGGGTCAATGTGTTCGGCCATGCCAATCCGCGCATCAATCAACGCATCAAGGATCAGGTCGACCAGCTGGAGCACGTGATTCTGGCGGGTTTCAGTCATCAACCGGTGATCGAACTTTCCGAGCGTCTGGTCAAAATGACGCCGGACGGCCTGACTCGTTGCTTCTACTCCGACAACGGTTCGTCCTGCATCGAAGTCGCCTTGAAAATGAGCTTTCATTACTGGCTCAATCGCGGCAAACCGGACAAGAAGCGCTTCGTCACCCTGACCAACAGCTATCACGGCGAAACCATGGCCGCGATGTCGGTGGGCGATGTGCCGCTGTTCACCGAAACCTACAAGGCGCTGCTGCTGGACACCATCAAGGTGCCGAGCCCCGACTGTTATCACCGCCCCGAAGGCATGAGCTGGGAAGAACACTCGCGCAACATGTTCGCCGCCATGGAACAAACCCTCGCCGAACACCATGACACGGTTGCAGCGGTCATCGTCGAGCCGTTGATCCAGGGCGCGGGCGGCATGCGCATGTACGACCCGATCTACCTCAAACTGCTGCGCGATGCCTGCGACCGTTACGGCGTGCATCTGATTCACGATGAAATCGCCGTGGGTTTTGGTCGCACCGGCACCATGTTTGCGTGCGAACAGGCCGGCATCCGCCCGGATTTCCTGTGCCTGTCCAAGGCGTTGACCGGCGGTTATCTGCCGTTGGCGGCCTGCATCACCACCGATGATGTGTACGACGCGTTCTACGACGACTATCCAACCTTGCGGGCCTTCCTGCATTCCCACAGCTACACCGGCAACCCGCTGGCGTGTGCGGCGGCATTGGCTACGCTGGATATCTTCGAGCAGGACAACGTCATCGAGAACAACAAAGCCTTGGCCCAACGCATGAAAACCGCCACGGCGCACCTTGCGGACCACCCGAACGTGGCCGAAGTGCGCCAGACCGGCATGGCCGTGGCCATCGAAATGGTGCAGGACAAGGCAACCAAAACCGCCTATCCGTGGCAAGAGCGCCGTGGTTTGAAAGTTTTCCAGCACGCCCTGGAACGCGGCGCGCTGTTGCGACCGCTGGGTAGCGTGGTGTATTTCCTGCCGCCGTATGTGATCACCCCGGAACAGATCGACTTCCTCGCCGAAGTGGCGACCGAAGGCATTGATATCGCGACGCGTACCAGCATCAGCGTTGCCGTGCGCGAGAATTTTCATCCCGACTTCCGTGATCCGGGTTAAAGGCAAGTTCTTCGCCGCCTTCGCGAGCAAGCTCGCTCCCACAGGAAAAGCTGACCTTTGTGGGAGCGAGCTTGCTCGCGAAAACATCATCAAAGCCACCCAAATAACGCAGACGTTCACATCATTCAGAGACCCACCATGAGACTGTCACGCTTTTTCATCGACGCCCCCCTGAGCCTCGGCGAACACGAATTGCCTGAAGCCCAGGCGCATTACATCGGGCGCGTGTTGCGCATGGCCGAGGGTGATGCGCTGCAACTGTTCGACGGTTCGGGGCAGGAGTTTCGCGGCACCTTGCTGGAAGTCGGCAAGAAACGCGTGCGGGTGCAGCTCAACGAAACCTTCGCCGGCCAGACCGAATCCCCGCTGCTGATCCATCTGGGCCAGGGTTTGTCTCGTGGCGAACGCATGGACTGGGCGATTCAGAAAGCCACCGAACTGGGCGTCACGCAGATCACGCCAATTGTCAGCGAGCGCTGCGAAGTGCGTCTCAAGGACGACCGCGCGGAAAAGCGTCAGCTGCATTGGCAACAGATTGCAATCAGCGCCTGCGAGCAATGTGGTCGTTCAGTGGTGCCGGTGATTCATCCGCCGATGGCGCTGGCCGACTGGCTCAAACGTACCGAAGCCGACCTGAAACTGGTGCTGCACCCGGTCGCCGAACCGCTGACCAGCCACAGCAAGCCGAACTCGCTGGCGTTCCTGATCGGCCCGGAAGGCGGCTTGAACGACGCTGAAGTCGATCAGGCCAAGGACGCCGGCTTCCACGCCGCCCGCCTCGGCCCGCGCGTGCTGCGCACTGAAACTGCACCGATCGTAGCGCTGAGCGTGGCGCAGCAGTTGTGGGGGGATTTTTAAAAATATCTTCCAGCAGCCAACTGCAGGACCAGCTTCAGCCGGGAGGGCATTTTCCCGGATGAATCCGGTCCCACGGTTGCGCGATTCAAAGCACATAAAAACAAATCGCCACAAAGTGCAGCAGGCTTCCGGCGATGACAAACAGATGCCAGATCCCGTGCCAATGGCGAAAGCGTGTGTCATAGGCGAAGAAAATGATGCCGATGGTGTACAACGCGCCGCCCGCTGCCAGGAAGCTAAAGCCTGCTGTGCCCAATGCCGCCAGCAACGGTTTGACTGCCACCAGCACAATCCAGCCCATCACCGCATAGATGACGATGGACATCACCCGCGCTTCGGAGCGCGGTTTGATTTCCTGCAGGATGCCGATGATCGCCAGGCCCCAGACGATGCCGAACAACGTCCAGCCCCACGCGCCGCGCAGCGTGACCAGGCAAAACGGCGTGTAGCTGCCGGCAATCAGCAGATAGATCGAAAAGTGATCAACCTTCTGCATGATCTGTTTCGCCCGCCCGCGAACGCTGTGGTACACCGTTGACGCGCTGTACAAGGTCACCAGCGTTGCGCCATAAATCGCCATGCTGACGACTTTCCACACATCGCCGTACAAACTCGCATACACCAGCAACCAGACCGCGCCAACCAACGCCAGCACGGCGCCGACCAGATGCGACCAGGCGTTGAATTTTTCTCCGTAATACATCCGCACACTACCTCGCTGAGCAGAATCGCTGCGCAAGGCTCTAGGTTAAACACCCGCAGCGCAACCCGCGCATGCGCCGACCGGGAATTTAGTGCAGCCAGCAGCTCATGACTTGGGCACAATCGCTAGCATTCGAACAAGAAACCTCAGCCATGCAAATCGACGATGAGTTGACCCTCAAGAAGCTGGAAATTTTCCTGGCCTTCATGCGCACTGGCAACCTCGCCCGGGCGGCCGCCGAGTTGCAGACCAGCAATGTCAGCGTACACAGGGCGATTCATTCTCTGGAAAGTGCCTTGCGCTGCCCGCTGTTCAAACACGAAGGACGCAATCTGACGCCGCTGGAAAGCGCCTATGTGCTGGAAGAGCGCGCGCAGAAGCTGATCCAGGACGTGCTCGCCACTGTCGAACTTACGCGGCAAGCGGCCGGTTTCTCGGCGGCGCGTTTCAAGCTGGGCGCGCTGTATTCGTTGACAGTCAAGACTGTGCCGCAATTGATCATGGGTCTGAAAATCCGCCGCAGCGAGCTGAATATCGACTTGATTCTGGGCTCGAATATCGACCTGTTCTACAAGCTGAAGAACATGGAAGTGGACGCCATCCTGGTGTCGCTGGACGAAAGCGTCAACGACCCGGATTGCGAGCACTTGCCGCTGTTTTCCGACGACATTTTCCTGGCGGCACCAGCCGATTCGCCGTTTTCGCAACACAGCGAAGTCGACCTCAGTGATCTGCGTGAGGCGACGTTCATCACCCTCACCCAAGGCTTCGCCACCCACCGCGATGGCGCGCGGGTGTTTCAGCGGGCGGGGTTTGAACCGAAAGTGGCGATGCAGGTTAACGACATTTTTACTCTGCTGAGCATGGTCAGCTCAGGCGTGGGTTATGCCCTGCTGCCGGGACGCATCGCGGCCGTCTACGAAAACCGCGTGCGCCTGATCCCGCTGCAGGCGCGTTATCACATGCAGCAGCACATCGGCCTGGTGTTCCTCAAATCCCGCGAGCGAGACCCTAATCTGCTGGCGTTGGTCGCGGAATGCCGGATGTACAGCAATCGGCAGCTGTCATGACGCGCGATAACCGCCTTGGCCCATGGCTGACCAAGGCGGACTGGCTGGCTAGCCGAATAATCCGCGCATGATCATGAACAATAGCGAAGGCCCCAGCAGACAGCCAAGTGCGGTATAGAAAGCCGCAGTCAGGCATCCGTAAGGCACCAATTTAGGGTCAGTTGCCGCCAGACCGCCAGCCACCCCGCTTGAGGTTCCCATCAAGCCACCAAAGATCACCGCACTGCGCGGGTTGTTCAAGCCAATGAACGGTGCCACAAACGGCGTTGCGACCATCACCAGAATAGCCTTGATCAAACCGGCTGCAATCGACAAAGCCATCACTTCGGAGCTGGCGCCAATGGCCGCTCCCGTGACTGGTCCGACGATATAAGTCACAGCTCCTGCGCCGATGGTGGTCAGGCTGACCGCATCCGTGTAGCCGAAAGCACTGGCAACCCCGACCCCGGCGATAAACGAAATACCAATGCCGACGAACAGCGACAGCACGCCAACATACCCCGCACGCTTGAGTTCGTTGACGTTGACGCCGAACGCGGTAGCGACAATTGCAAAGTCCCGCAGCATCGCACCGCCAAGCAGGCCAATGCCCGACAACAAAGGTAAATCGACAATCCCCTTCTGGCCGCCCGTCATTGCACCGCCAATGTAAGACAACACCAACCCCAACAGAATGGCGATTGCAGAGCCATGCAATCGCCCTTTAGTGAAGGTGTCCGAGATCCAGTAAGACACCCACATGGTGATGCCAATCACGGCAAAACCGCTTAACAAACCATAGCTACTGACGACTTTAACCAAAGACTCGTACATGGCGCTCACCCTACTGTCTTGGTGGGGACGGTCACTTCAGGCTGTCCTTTGCCCATGCGTGTCAGGACCGGAACCAGCGCGAAAGCGATGGCCACTGCCAATGTTCCTGCGAGGATCGCCATAGGTCCGCCCTTAAGCGCCCCGTAGACATTTTGCTGCGCAGCCATCGCAACTACGATGGGGATGTAGATTGCACTCCAGAACTCGATGCCCTGCTCGGTCTTCCCCTTGAACAGACCCTTTTTGCTCAGGTAACTGCCAAGCCCGATCAGCAGCAGCATGGCAATACCGACGCCGCCGACATTCGCGGGCACGCCGATCAACTTGCCGAGCACTTCACCGATAAAAATACCTGCCAGCGTACAAAACGCCAGAAACGCCACACCGTAGATAATCATTATTGTTATTCCTCTGTTTGCATTGCTGAAGTTGTTGTTTTTGTCCTTCGTAGCAGCTGCACGGGCGCTCTCTATGGGTTGCGGCGGCCCTCCTCACGCGACAGCGCGACCAGACTGTCCAGGCGAGCGCCTTGAAAGGCGATTGCCGTGCCTTGTTCGAACACTTTGCGCGCCAGCCCCGTCAACACGGTGCCCGGCGGTAATTCGATGTGCAGGCGCACGCCGCGCTCGTAAGCGGTCTGCACGGTGCTGCGCCAGTCGATGACCCGGCACATGTTGAAAGCCAGATCATCGCGCAGCTTGTCGGCGCTCAGAATCGGCCGCGCGGTAGTGCCGCTCAGATAACGAATTCGCGGCGCGTTGACCGTGACGTCAGCCAACGCCGCCGCCAGGGTTTGCGCCGGTTGTTCGAGCAACGCGCAGTGGGACGGCACGCTCACCGCCAGACGCTTGGCCGCTGCCGCGCCGCTGGCTTTGGCCCGCTGCGCCACCGAGGCCATGGCCTCGACACTGCCGGCAATCACGAACTGATTGTCGGCATTGAGATTCGCCAGAAAAACCGGCGTTGAAGCGCTGTGAATCTCGGCGATCAATGTTTCAAGCGCGTGTTGATCGAGGCCGATGATCGCGGTCATGCCGTAGCCTTCGGGATACGCGTCCTGCATCAACTGGCCGCGCAAGGCGACAAGCCGCACGGCATCTTCGAACTTCAACGAACCCGCTATTACCGCCGCCGGATAAGCCCCGATGGACAACCCTGCCAGGTAATCCGGCTCGCAGCCCTGCGCCTGCAACATCCGGGCATAGGCCACGCCAGCGATCAACAGGCACAGCTGAACGGCGCGGGTCGATTGCAGCGCCAGTTCTGAGTCGAGCAGCAAAACGTCTTCATCCAGTGCAGCGCTGGCTTCGCTCAAACAATGGCGTACGGATTGTTCGTCGGGCAATTGCTGCAACATGCCGTTTTGTTGCGCGCCCTGACCGGGGAACACCCAAAGGCTGCTCATGCGCACACCTCTTGCAGCAGCCAAGGCTGAGCCACCAACTCGGCACCCCTGGCAGATTTGAGCAACACCTGACGCGATGCGCCCGCCCATTCGCGCAAGGCGACTGCCCCGAATGGGGTTTGCAGTTGCACGTCGACGTGACACACCGCGACATCCAGCTTTTGCACCAACTCGGCAGCCCAACCACGGCTGACGAAATCCGGGGTGCGCAGGATCAAGTCCAGATCGCTGTGCTCGTGCAATGCAGCAATGCCGCTGGCCAGTTCGAATCCGGCACTGCCGCTGACGCCCCAGATCAGGCCCAAGGCGTTCATCAGCGGGAGGATCTGCGCCAAGGCCTGCAACGCGGGCCAATCGTTTTCGCCGACCGCATCTGTCAGTTGCTCGGGCCGCACGCAACGCTGCACATCAGCCAGCGCCATGAACGTCGCATAGCGCTGCTCGCGACGCGGCCCGCGCACGCCGACGGCAACATGCCCAACCGGCGCCAATGCCCGGCGCACCACAACCGGATGCCCGAAGCGCGCAGCTTCGATCACCCAATCCGGCGCGTCGTCCGCCAGCGCGGACACGGGCAGGCCCCACAACAAATCATGGGCCAGCACCGTCCGTTCAGCGTTCATTTACCACTGCGCCCGCAGCAATTCGCGCACTTTGCTCGACGCCTGGCGATTGCTCGCGCCAAGACGGCTGCGCAAGTCGCTGCCGGTGGTTTGCACGTCTTTGATGGCGCTGCGCAGCACGTCCTGAACCTGAGTCAAATCCTGTGCGGTGGGCTGTTCGATCTGGCTCACCGACAAGGTTTCCCAGAGCAGGCCGAGGCTGGCGAAGTTCTCGATGTCGTAGGCCATGGGCGGAATGCTCGCGGCGAGTTTTTCCAGCTCCTCGACGCTGCGCAAGGTGACGCGCGCGGCGGATTCCTTGCCCATGGCATGCACCATGACGCCCGGATCGCGCAGGGCAATCAGCCGGTTGGCCTGATAACCGTGGGCCAAAAAGGCACCTGACATGGCTTTGCCCACCAACAGGCCAATCACCGGATGCCCGGCCAGACGTGCGCGGGCATAACTGTCCACTGCGCCCGCCAGCGCTTGATGAATGCCCAGCGCTTCTTCGCGTCGACCGTAAGCCTGGCTCGGCACATCGACGATGGCAATCAGCGCGCGTTTGTGTTCGTTGTCACGATCCAGTTCGATGGCAGAATCCACGGCCTTGGCCAGGCCCCAGCCTTCCAGCAGGCCGACTTCGCCGTTGCGCGCCCGAGGGAAGCGATTCTCGACATCGGCCACCACGGCCAGAAAACGCACCGGCTGATCACCCAACACACCATCGGCGGCCTTGATCGAATGTGGCAAGCCCGCCACTTCGACGGCGTTGGCGCTGAGCGCCTTGAACCAGTTCAAACCACGTGAGGAAGCGCTCATGATTGGGCTCCTTGATACAGATCGCGCACGGTCAACGGGTCGATCTGCGCTTGAGTGTCGAGCCGCGCCAGTCGCTGCAAAAACAGCTCGTGCTGGCCGCTGCGGTTTCCGGTCGGCACGCCTTGCTTGATCCAGGCGGTCACTTGAGTACGAATGTCCTGCACGTCATCGGCGGCGAAACCGTCTACCAGGTGACTGGCAAAGCGCTGCTCGCCTCCGGTCAGGCTCCAGATGAAGGGCCGGTCGCGAGAATCGTATTCTTCGATCCCGGCTTCCTGCTCGATGACCTGCGGGCCGTTCAGGCCCAGTCGTGCTTCCTGAGTCACCAGCAGATAACTGCACAAACCCGCTGCGATGGACATGCCACCAAAACAACCCACGCTGCCCGCCACCACGCCAACCACCGGCTGGTACTGACGCAGGTCGACAATCGCCGCGTGAATCTCGGCAATCGCGGCCAGTCCGAGATTGGCTTCCTGCAAGCGCACGCCGCCGGTTTCCAGCAGCAGGATCGCTGCGGTGGGGATGCCGTTGCGGTTGTCTTCAGCGGCCAGTTCCAGAGCACCGGCCATTTTTGCGCCGCCGACTTCGCCCATGCTGCCGCCCTGAAATGCGCCTTCAATGGCGGCAATCACCACTGGCAAACCGGCAACGGTGCCTTTTGCGACGATCACGCCATCATCAGCCTGGGCGACGATGCCTTGCTTGATCAGCCAGGGCGACATCAGGCGCTCGAACGGGCCGACCAGTTCGCGAAAGCTGCCCGGATCGAGCAGCGCTTGCGCGCGCTGGCGAGCGCCCAGTTCGATGAAGCTGTGTTGACTCAACAAACGCGCGACATCAGTCATGACCGACCTCCTCGAAACCCTGTTCCAGACGCAAGCGCACCACACCAGGCGTAGCGCCGAAATCGTGAATATCGACGGTCATGGCAGGCGGCGTCTGGCCGTCGAACATGCGCTGAAACAGATGCTGCCAACGGGCCGAAGCACCATTCACCGAGGTCACCACATTAATCGACAACGTGCCCGGCACACCGGGCTCCAGCAGCACTTCCAGATCACCCGAACCGACGCAACCGACCAGCGCGCGGTTGATGGGCGGCTGGCCGGCGGTGAATTCAAAAGACAAGGTTTCCATGATCAAACACTCCTCGATGGATGGCCGAGCGCGGGCTCCAGGCTATCGATGAACAGGCAGGCGGCGAGCAAATCAGCCGCGCCACCGGGCGATGCGTTGAGCTGCAACAATTGCTGATCCAGTTCGTGCAGGCAGCGCCGACCGCTGAGGCTCGCGCTGCCACCGGCGTCCAGCACCCGTTGCGCGCCGTGTTGCATGACGTTCAGCCCTGCGGTGCCGGCGCGATACAGCACGCAGGTATCGCTCAGGGTGGTCATGATCGCCAGCAAGGCATCGAGTCGCGCGTTTTGCTCGCCATGGCCGGTGGCGCGGCTGCGTTGCAGCTGCGGCAGACCGAATTGCATGACCGCCGGAAAGCCCAGTTGCGCCTGTTCTTTCGCGCCCATGGCGCCATAACGACGGGCAACCTGTTGGCCGTGACTGGCTTGGGCGATGACATGGCGATCATCGATCAGCGCCAGCTTGGCCGCGCGCAGGCTGAGGCTCGCGGCGCTGCAGTTTTCCGGTTCCAGTGCCGCTGCGGTCACCAGCAAACCCAAGGCCCAGATCGCGCCGCGATGAGTGTTCACGCCTTCGGTGGTGTGCAGCATGGCGGCTTCGCCTTCGCGACCAATGCGCCCCAAGGCTTCGCGCAAGGGTTGGCCGATGACGCCAAATTCCATGGCGGCTTCGGCCATTTCCTTGAACGCGGGCCACAGCGACAACGCCGATGCGTGCATCAAACCCAGATGCAAATCGCTGTGGGCGCCGCTGCCACGTCGGTCGACCAGCGCGGGTTTGGGTGACAAGTCAGCTTCGTCGATCAGCGCTTCCACGGCGAGATCCGCCAGGTGATCGGCGAGCGACAGCCGCTCAGATTCGGTATTGCGGGCGAGTGCGCTCATTACCAGCTCCTGAATTTGGCGGGCGGGTTGTACAAACCGCCTGACCACTGGACCAGATCGCCGATGCTCTTGGCAGCGAGCAATTCGCGGCTGGCGTCGGTGCGACGAATCCCCAGGTCTTCGGGCAACGCAATCAAACCTTCACGGCGCATGCGGGCGGTGTCTTTGGGGTTGTGGCGCAGGCCGATCACGGTGACGCCAGCGACGGCGGCGATCATCGCCTGGCGTTCTTCCAGGCTGCGCGCCTTGTACAGATAAGCGATGCCTTCTTCGGTGAGCAGGTGGGTGACGTCATCGCCGTAGATCATGATCGGCGCCAGCGGCATGCCGCTTTTCTTCGCCACTTCCACGGCATCGAGGGTTTCGACGAAGGTGGGTTTGCCGCCTTCCTGGAAGGTTTCGACCATCTGCACGACGAGCTTTTTGCCGCGTTCAAGATAAGCGTCCGGGCCATCGCCGCTTTGCTGGCGCATGTCCAGCCAGGCGGGCGTCGGATGGCGACGACCGTGGGGATCGTGGCCCATGTTTGGCGCACCACCGAAACCCGCGAGACGTCCGCGCGTCACGGTGGAGGAATGCCCGTCGCCATCGACCTGCAAGGTCGCGCCGATGAACAGATCCACGGCGTATTGCCCGGCCAGCTGGCACATCATGCGGTTGGAACGCAGCGAACCGTCACGGCCGGTGAAGAACACATCAGGCCGCGCGGCGATGTAATTTTCCATGCCCAGTTCGGTGCCGAAACAATGCACGCTTTCCACCCAGCCGCTTTCGATGGCGGGGATCAGCGTCGGGTGCGGATTGAGGGTCCAGTTGCGGCAGATCTTGCCTTTCAAGCCGAGGGATTCGCCGTAGGTCGGCAGGATCAGCTCGATGGCGGCGGTGTTGAAACCAATGCCGTGGTTCAGGGACTGGACGTTGTGTTTTTCGTAGATACCACGAATCGCCATCATCGCCATCAGCACATGCACCGGCTTGATATGGCGTGGGTCGCGGGTGAATAAAGGCTCTATGTAGAACGGCTTGTCGGCCACCACCACGAAGTCGACCCAGGAGCCGGGAATATCAACCCGAGGCAGCTCGCTGACGTCATCCACCAGCTGATTGACCTGGACGATGACGATGCCGTCGCTGAACGCGGCAGGTTCGATCAGCGCAGGCGTGTCTTCGGTGCTCGGCCCGGTGTAGATATTGCCCGCGCGGTCGGCCATGAAACCGGCCGACAACACGACGTTGGGGATAAGGTCGACCACCAGCCGCGAATACAGCTCGATGTAGGTATGAATTGCACCGATTTCCAGCAGGCCGTCTTCCAGCAACTGGCTGATGCGCAGGCTTTGCGTACCGGCGAAAGAGAAATCGAGCTTGCGGGCGATGCCGCGTTCGAACAGATCCAGATGCTCGGAACGGCCGACGCTGGGCATGATCATGTGCAGGTCGTGGAGCTTGGCCGGGTCAACCTTGGCCAGCGAGCGGGAAAGGAAATCCGCCTGTTTCTGGTTGTTGCCCTCCAGCACCACGCGGTCGCCGGGCATCATCAAGGCTTCCAGCGCCGCGACGATCTGATCGGTCGGCAACACCACACCATCGGCAAGATGCCGCACCTGTTCGAGCCGCCGCTGTTTTTCACTGCGACGACGCGACCAGCGCGCGTCGGGGTTCGTTATTGTTGTCATGGTCACTCCACGAATTCGCTGTCGTGGGTCACCTTAGAAGCGAAGGGTGTCGGGCATCAATCAAGCAAACGGTGGAATTGTTACGGTTGGAGTAATGAATAACCCCGTTGCAGTGAGGCTTTGTGTAGGAACCAAAGTGCAATTTGCGGTTGTAAGCAGTTGCCTACAACAGTTCAAGAAACATCGTTCATCATGGCGACGAGGTTGCGTTGACAAGTGATAGAGAAAAATCCGGAGACTTCGAAACCAGCGGCTAGTGGCAATGGTCATGACGCGCTCAGCGATCGCCATCCCGTGGAACGAATTTCTGGATCGTTATGCTTTATCGGGAGATTAGCGATGTCCCATGAAAATTCTTTGTCACAAGCGTCTTCTCTGATTTCAAACTACCCATGGACTGCCAAAGACTTGCGCAGCTCTTCATCGCAATGGATTCATAACTTAAAACCCGCAGAAGTCATTGAAGTCGAGCAGGCACTGGCCAAGTTGATTAGCTGCGGTAAACCGCTGTTGCAATGCTCGCCGCAGGATTTTCCTTTGCCTACGCTGCACAAGACACTTCTGCGAGCAATGCTGATATGTGAAACACGAACGGGCGTTGCTCTGCTGAGAAACCTTCCGGTAGAGCAACTGAGCGAAGCGGATGCTCGCTTGCTGGCCTGGGGAATCGGCATGCATTTAGGTGTGCCACTGATTCAAAATTCAGCCTCCCAGTTGCTGGTTGATGTTAGAGATAGCGCAACCGGGGCGCAGGGTTTACGCAAGCACACCACGAATGCCGCCATGGAATTTCATGTTGATTCATCTGATCTGGCGACGGTCCTGTGCCGTCGTGCGGCAATGCAAGGCGGCCAGTCACGTATTGCCAATATGCTGACCATTCACAACCAGATGGGGGTGGAAAATATCGAATGGCAACAAGCCCTTTACGAGCCGCTTCCATTTTCCGCACTCGCCGACGATCCAGACACTCAAGACCAATTCTTCATGTGCCCTGTATTTAGTTGCGAACACGGGATCTTTGCCGCGCGATTCTACGAGCAGCGCATATTGGCCTGTCGCAACTTTCCAGAAGCACCGCCACTTTCCGGCGTTGTCACTGATGCCTGCGAGGCGTTCCAGCGAATCGCCAACGATCCAAAAAACTGCTTTGAATTCACTCTGAGGCCAGGCGACCTTCAGCTTTTGAACAATCATGTGGTGTGTCACGCTCGACGCAGTTTTGCAGACCATGCAGCAACGGATCGCAAAAGGCATCTATTCCGTCAATGGTTCGCGACACCCTTTAGCCGACCGCTGCCAGAGTCTTTCCGAGAGGCTTACGGGAGAATTGAACCGGGAAGCTATCGAGGCGGCTACAAAGCCTGGACAGCCACGCCCGAAATAATTTCCTGCCAAAAAACAATCGCAGAATTCACCGGCGTAAATTTCTGACACCGTTTCGTGGAGCCGACCATGACCCAGCCCGAGCAAGACAACCTCGTTGTACCCAGCGTGTGGCAGATTTTCTATAACTTTGCCTTGGTCGGGCTTTGCGGTTTTGGCGGGGTTTTGCCTTGGGCGCGGCGGATGATGGTTGATCGCAGGCGCTGGGTCAGCGAGCAGCAATTCAATGAGCTGCTGTCCACCGGGCAGTTTTTCCCGGGGCCGAACATTGCCAATGTCGGGATCATCTACAGCCGCAAATTGCATGGCCTGCGTGGCGCGAGCGCGGCGGTGATCGGGCTGTATTTGTTCCCGTCGATCATTACCGTGCTGGCCGGTTTCGCCTATGCCAGATGGTGGGATCACGATGCAGTGCAGCAGGTATTCGGCGCCATCACGCCGATCGCCACCGGGCTGATGTTGGGCGTTACCTTGCGCATGTTGCGTGCCTTACCGCGCACGGTGGCGCAATACAGCGCGTTCGCCCTGACCTTCATATTGATGGCGCTGCTGATGCTGCCGCTTTGGGCCGTGCTGTTGATTTGCATCCCGTGTTCGGTAGCGCTCAACTCCATTCGCTCACCCAGCGCGCAACGCTGATATGCAGAACGTGCTGCTGCACCTCATGCTGCAATGCGCCCTCTGGTCATTGATGGCCATCGGCGGAAATACCGTCGCGTTGAGCGATATCCACCGCTACACCGTCAATGAAATGAACTGGATCAGCGACGCGCAGTTCGTGGCGTTCTTTGCGCTGTCCCAGGCATTGCCCGGTCCGAACGGGATGTTTCTGGTGTTCATCGGCCAGCAGGCGGCGGGCTTTCCCGGCGCCATGGTGGCGTTGTTCGCCAAGCTGCTGCCCTGCTCGGTGCTGACCTGGTTCGGTGCAGGCTGGCTGGAAAAACACGCCGAGACGCCTTGGGTGAAACGGGTCCGGCACAGTCTCGTACCCGTTTCGGTGGGGCTGATTCTGGCTGCCAGCTACATCCTCATCAAAAGCCTGGAAAACACGACCCTGAGTCTGATGCTGACCTTGATCAGCGCAGCAGTGATGTACTTCAGCAAGATCAACCCGATCTGGCTGATTGCGACGGGCGTGGCTCTGGGTTTGATCAGCTCCAGCTTAGGAGCCGGATGGTTTTAGCCCTGATGCGCGGGTTATCAGCGCAACGAGCGCTCGACCATCACATTGGCCATTTCAACCAGATGCACAACGGAGAACGCCAGATCACGCTTGGCGCCGGAAAGACTGTCGCCGCATTCATAGGCGGCGGCCATGGCGCAACGCAGAAGATCGGAGGCGTGGATCAGGGCTTGTTCCTGGGTCAGGAATTGGTTGGCGGTGAAGTGAGCGGCCGGGGCAATGGGTAAAGCGGGGGTGGTTTTAATCATCTTTCATACAGTTCCTGCAGAACTTATAAGGAGCCGTTAACTCGCTACCAAACGATGGTGGTGGCCGTACGCAAGTTGGTAGAACCGGTCACAGGTACCCGGCTCGTCCGAAGACGCCATGCGCACGGCCACCATAAAATGCGGCCCGCAAAAAAGCGCCTTGCAGAAGGTGGCGCCTCGCGCCTGCGAACTCTAGGTCTACCAAACCTGATCGCTGATTTTGCAGCGACGGCGGGAGGGTAGTGATCCAAAACACGGGGCACAAGCAGTCGGAGAAAAATCGGAAATTTCACTCAAGGGGAAGGGAAGTGTCTTGCTGGCGCGTATTGAATTTGCCGACCCATTCGCGGGCAAGCCTCGCTCCAACGGACTGGGTATATCAACCTTCACGCGAACATGAGACCCGTAGGACCGGCTTCAGCCGGGAGGGCGAGAGTTCTGACGACGCGGCTATTGCGAATGGACTGGCTTCCTCCCGGCTAAAGCCGGATTTCATTCCAATTCAAATGATTGACAGGCCGGCTACCCCACCCGCACCTGAAAACTCCTCTTGCGATGCCGCAGTTTATTGGCCTTGCCTTCGACCTTTGGCGTACAGGCCGCATCGCTGATCCAGCACAGCAAGCGCACGTCGCCGCTCATGCGGTTGAGGGTCGCGGTGTTTGGCTTTCATCTGTCGCCAGATAACACTTGCTGGAAGGCAGGTGGCCAGCAAACAGCAATTGTCCCTTAACGCTCTGGGCCGACCTGACCGGGCGATCCTGAGGTGCGAGCGATGCTGGCCAGCACCGACGTTTCCCATGCGCAATTGAAATGCACAACGGCCACATCGCCGCCCACAACATGGACGAAGGTGGATTCATGGTGGAGATCAGGTTGCCGAGGTGTGTTTGAGCCTGCCTGAAAACGGCGTTAGCGCTGCCTTCGATTACAGCGATATTTGATAGCGGGTGCTTCGGCCTCCCCCCGGGAGTTTCTGCAAGCAGCCCTTATCCAGTAAGTCGGCAAGATGCCGGGTTGCCGTGGCCTTGCTGACTTTGGCGACTGCTTGATACTGCGCGGCACTGATCCCGCCTTCGAAGCCCGGTTTATCACCCAACAGACTGCCGTCCAACAGACGATTGAGCACTTTGATCTGCTCGGGCGACAACTCTTTGGCCCGATGTTGCTGCCAGAAACGCGCGTTGGCCAGAATCCGATCAATCCGTTGGGTCGCCAGTTGCAGCGAGTCGAGCAATGTCTGAAGGAACCACTCAAGCCAAGGCGTGACGTCCAGTCCATCCTTTTGGCTGACTTCCAGAATGCGGTAATAGTCCGGTCGAGCGGCCAGGATGCTGGCGGACATGGCGTAAAAACGAATAGCCTGATTCTCTGCCTGCGCCAACGCCAGATCAGTAATGGCGCGGGTCAGCCGCCCGTTGCCGTCGTCGAACGGGTGAAGGGTCACGAACCAGAAGTGCGCCAGGCCAGCACGCAAGAGTGGGTCGAGGCTGGCATCCGACTGACTGCGATTGAACCAGTCGAAGAATGCGTCCAGCTGGGCTTCCAGTCCCTCGCGCGGCGGCGCCTCGAAATGCACTGTCGGCCGATCAATACGACCGGAGACCACTTGCATCGGCTCATCACCCCGCAAGGCGCCTACTTGAATGCGCTGGGATAAAAGGGTTTCCTGCGCCGGAAACAGTAACGTATGCCAATGCAATACCCGTTCAAGCGTGAGCTTTGTCTGGTGCTGCTGCGTAGCGTCCAGCATCAGCTCTGCCAGGCCTTCACTACGCGGGCTGACCTTCTGACCGTCCGCAAGACCGAGGCGTTTGGCGAGCGATGATCGCACCGAGCCTACATTGAGCTGCTCACCTTCGATTGCCGACGAGGTGATGATGTTTTGCAGCAGCGCATCAAGTTCCGTCTGCGCGCTGGCGTCAGTACCCACTGCGCCGAGCATGCCCAGCAGCTGGCCTTGCGCTCGCGAGCATGCGCGTAACAGCCCGGCCAGCCGATCCCCCTGCCAGTCAAAATTCGGCCAGTCCGGTTGCTGCCAGATCCAGTAAGGTAATTCGCTCATCGACAAGTCCTGTGGGTATGAGCCGAATAATAGCCGTATTCGGCTCATGTGGTGAGCTGAATACGGCTTTTATTCGGCTCACGCCAGCATCACAATCAGATTCCTTGGAGCGAGGCTTGCCCGCGAATGCGTCGTTTCAGGCAATGAATCAGAAGCACAATCCAGGGTTAGACCATTTCCGTAGGAGCCGAGCTTGCTCGCGAAAAATTTGACGCGGTATACCTGATGAACCGCGTCAGCCCGGTTCGCGGGCAGGCCTCGCTCCAACGGGAACTGCGGCACCTCCTTTTATTCCTTGGGTGCCCCTCCCCCAGTCAGTGTTTTGGATTCCGTTATAACCGCCTTCTACCTCCCAGACCACGAAGTACCGCAATCCCGGCCTCTCTTTGAACAAGGTACAAAGTTCTGTGCCATGCAAGCCTCCAATTCAATGCCGTCATACCGGACTCTGCTTGCCGCTTTCACTACGGGAAATAGCGCCAACCGCACCTCGCAAAGACGTCGGTACGGTTGCGATGATTAAACCAACCCCGCCTCCACCACCCATTGTTCCAGCCCGACCAGATCGGGAATCCGCGCCAGGGTTTCGCCGACTTGCACGGCGGCCAGTTCCAGCTCGGCCAGTGGCACGTCGACGTAGCTGAGTTGGCTGTCGAGTTTGCAGGAGCGGGGAATGCCCTGGATCAGCAGGGCAATGAATTTGAGGTCGTCGTGATCGCCCAGGGCGTTGAGTACGACGATGCGCGCGCGGCCGCCCACGCGGGTGCGGCTTCCGCAGGCGGCTTCAAAGCTGAGCAACGGCAAGGTGCGTTGACGCCAACTGATCGGCCCCAGATACCATTCGGGCGCATCGAGGTCGGCCGAGCTGTCCTGATAGTCGATCAGCTCGGCCACGGCGACGTTGGGCAGGACCAGGTTGCGGTCGCTCAAGGGCAGGATCAGGCCGGTCAGGGTTGCCAGATGGCTGGAGTTGGCGGCGGCGCTAGGCATTGATCTGGCTCCAGTGGGCGATGCTGTCGAGCAGCACCGATTCCTGATAAGGCTTGCTCAGGTAATCATTGACGCCGCTGGCCATGGCGCGGTCGCGGTGTTTCTGGCCGGAGCGTGAAGTGATCATGATGATCGGCAGCTCCTTGAGGCGCTCGTCGTTGCGGATATTGATCGCCACTTCGAAGCCGTCCATGCGCGGCATTTCGATATCCAGCAGCATGATGTCCGGCGTGTGGTCCTTGAGCAGCGCCATGGCGTCGACCCCGTCCTTGGCGGTCAGCACGGTCATGCCATTGCGCTCCAGCAGCCGGCTGGTCACCTTGCGCACGGTGACGGAGTCATCCACCACCATCACCAGCAAACGTCGAGCGGGTTCGATTTCGCTATAGGCCGGGGTGCTCAGGCCGGAATTGCGCCGGGACTGCAAACGGCCATGCAAGGCGCGGATATGCGCGAGCAAGTCGAGAATCAGCACCACGCTGCCGTCGCCAAGAATAGTTGCGCCGGAAATACCCTGCACGCCGGCGAATTGCGGGCCGAGGCTTTTCACGACGATTTCCCGCGAACCGGCCAGCGCATCGACCTGCACCGCAACCCATTGGTCATGCACATGCACCAGCAGCACCGGCAGCGGTTGGGTCTGGCCGATGAGTTTGGGTGGCTGGCCGTAGTTGAGCAGTTCGCCGAGATAACGCAGCTCGTAGACGCGCTCGCCGTATTGGTAACGCGGCGGGATCGACTGGTAACACGCTTCCAGCTCGCCGGGCAGGACCCGCACGATGCCTTCGACGGTATTGAGCGGCACCGCGTATTGCTCTTCGCCACACTGCACCATCAGTGCGCGGTTGACCGACACCGAGAATGGCAGGCGGATGCTGAACTGGGTGCCTTGCCCGGACGTCGACTGAATCGCCATGGTGCCGCCCAATTGCCTGACCTCCGCGTGAACCACGTCCATACCGACGCCGCGCCCGGAAATCTGGGTGATGGTCTCGGCCGTGGAAAACCCCGGCTGCAGGATGAACTGCAAGGTTTCGTAGTCATCGGGCTGGGCGTCAGCAGCGATCAGGCCGCGTTTGTGCGCCTTGCGCCGTACCGCGTCCAGATCGATACCGGCGCCATCGTCGTGCATCTGGATGACGATATCGCCGCCTTCATGGTTAAGGCTCAGGCTGATGGTGCCGTACTCCGGCTTGCCATCCGCCAGGCGCTTTTCGGTGGTTTCCAGGCCATGGTCGATGGCGTTGCGCAGCATATGTTCCAGAGGCGCGACCATGCGTTCGAGCACGCTGCGGTCCATCTCGCCTTCTGCGTCGCCCACATCGAAGCGGACTTTTTTGTGCAGCTCGCCGGAGACCTGGCGAACGATGCGTTTGAGCCGTGGCATCAGTCGCTCGAACGGCACCATGCGCGTGCGCATCAGCCCTTCCTGCAAATCGGTATTGACCCGCGCCTGTTGCAGCAACAACGTTTGTGCGTCGTTGCCACGGGCGTCGAGGGTTTCCTTGAGGTCCATCAAGTCCGACGCGGACTCGAACAACGCCCGCGACAGTTGTTGCAGCTGCGAATGGCGGTCCATTTCCAGCGGGTCGAAATCTTCATAACCCAGGCGCTCGGCTTGCACTTGTTCGCGGCTGAGCAGGCTGCCCTGGGTTTCGACATCCAGACGGCGCAGCTGGTCGCGCATCCGTTCGATGGTCGTTGCCATTTCCGCCAGTGCCGCTTGAGCGTCTGTGACCTGCTGCTCGATGCGCCCGCGAAAGATCGAGGTTTCTCCCGCCAGGTTCACCAGGTTTTCCAGCTCCTCGGCGGCGACCTTGACCATTTCCGGCGCTGAACGCTCGGAGTCGCTTTCCGCGCCGGGAGTTGGTAGCGGGGTGACGAACGGTTCGGGCTGCGCCTGCACCGCATCGGCTACCGGCTCAGAAGTCGTGTCGGGGTTGGCGTGCTTGCGAATGTTGTCGATCAGCAACGCTGCGCTGGGCAAGGGTTTGTCGGCGCGCACGGCATCGAGCATGTCGGCCAGCAGATCGTGACCGCTTTGCAGCAGGCTCATGATCACCGGGTCAGCGCGCAGTTGCCCGGCGGACAGCCCTTCGTACAGCGATTCCATTTCGTGGGACAAGTCGCCGATAGGGGCGATTTCCACCATGCGCGCGCCCCCTTTGAGGGTGTGCAGATCGCGCAGCAGGTTTTCCACTTCCAGCATGTTGTTGGGATCGGCCTGCCAGCGCGCCAGCGACGCAGCCGAGCTTTCGCTGATGTCGAAACCTTCTTCGAGGAAAATTTCCAGCAGCTCGGGATCGCGCTCTTCGGCGACCGCCACTGATGGGGTCTCAGGGATTGGCAGCGGCGCCGGGACATTGCCCAGGCGCAGGAGGCTGATGGCTTCGATC
The DNA here is from genome assembly GCF_038096165.1 of Pseudomonas sp. G.S.17. Lineage (NCBI taxonomy): Bacteria > Pseudomonadati > Pseudomonadota > Gammaproteobacteria > Pseudomonadales > Pseudomonadaceae > Pseudomonas > Pseudomonas viridinivis. The sequence continues at coordinate 503,680 of NZ_CP151076.1, read as the reverse complement.
AAGGCGGCAGGATCAGCCAAGGGTTGCTGCTTTTGCAGTTGTTCCAGCATCAACGCCAGCTGGTCGTGACTGCTGACCAGCAGCTCGGCCATTTCCGGGGAATAACTGTAACGACGGTCGATCAGTCCTTCATACAAGGCTTCCAGCTCGTGGGCCAGGTCGCCGACGGTGCTGATTTCCGCCATCCGCGCGCCGCCCTTGAGGGTGTGCAGATCCCGTTGCAGGGAAGACAGCGGCTGGGCGTTTTCCGGGTCGTCGAGCCAGCGTTGCAGGGCTTGCCCGGCGCTGTCGAGAATATCCACGGCTTCTTCGAGGAAGATCTCGACGATTTCCTCGTCCAGGCCGGAGAAGTCGTAGCGCGCGTCGCCGCCCTCTTCAACCGCCAGTGCGGTGGTCAGTTGCTCGGTTACAGCGTGCAGATCGGTGATGCTCGACGCGCCGCCGTCATGGCTTTTGATCAGGCCCATGGCGCCGGGGTCCAGCGCCTGATCCAGCAGATCGCGCAGAGCCAGCACGCGCTCGGGACGCGCCTCGACTTCCTGCCCGGCGGCGACTTGATCAAGCATGTTGATCAACGCTTCGTGCGCGTGTTCGGCCTCATCGAAAAACAGCTCGCTGACCGCCAGGCTGCTTTCTTCCACTGCGCCATACAGGTCGAGCAAGGCTTCGCACAGTTCATCGACTTGCGGCAGATCCGCCAGGTGCGCGCCGTGCCCCAGAGTGGTCAGCTCTTCCAGCAAGGCGCTGAGTTCCTGGCGCTCGCCGGGGTGCTGGCGCCAGCGCTGCAACAGGCTTTCGGCGTCGAGCAGGATGTCCATGCCTTCGGCAAGGAAGGTAGCGATCAACTGCGGATTGTGTTTGATCCGCAAACCGTTGTTGGACGCACTGAGTGCTGCGGCCAGGCGTTCATTGAGCTGCTCAAGTGCCGCTTCGATCAGGCTGTCCGCGCCAGGAATCGGTTTCAGCGGCTCGCTGCCCAGTTGCTCCAGGCCATGGCGGAACAACGGCTCGGCGCTGCGCAGCAGATCGAGTTCATCCTGGCCCAGCGCGATGAGGTTGGCCTTGAACTCCCGGGCCAGCTGGTCAAGCGGGTTGGCCAGCTCGGCAATCGGCACCACGCCGGCCATGTAGGCGCTGCCTTTGAGCGTGTGCAAGGCGCGCAGCAATTCATCGGTAATGGGCGGCGATGGATCGTCGGCGGCGTTATCGAGAAAACGTTGCAGGTTGTCCAGATGGCTGCGGGCTTCCTGACGGAAAATCTCCAGCAGTTGCGGATCGAGCGCTTCATTGTCCGTTTCAGCAGCGTCGGCTTCGAAGCTCAGCGGCCCTTTGCCCTTGGCCAAAGCGTGGGCGCGTGCGGCCAGCAGGTCGACATCGTCACGCTGGCGCTGGGCATTTTCGGCAAAGTCGCGAATCACTTGCGGCAGCAGCGCCAGCACTTCAGTCAGCAGTTGCTGCACGTGCTGATCGGGTTTGACGTTGCTTTCCAGAATCCGGTTGAGCAGATTTTCCACCGACCACGCCAGCTCGCCGAGAATCAGCGCCCGCACCATGCGCCCGCTGCCCTTGAGGGTGTGGAACGCGCGGCGTATTTCGGTCAGCGCGCTCGCATTGCCGGGGTCGCCATTGGCGTTGTCGTTATCGATGGAGGCAAACCAGCGCGGCAGGTATTCCTGCAACGCCGCCAGCACTTCTTCGGTTTCTTCGAGGAAAACTTCCAGCAGCTCGTCGTCGACGCCCTCTTCATCGGCCGGCGGCGGCAACAAGCTGGTGGGCATATTGCGCGCGGGCGGATTGACTGCGGAAACCGGGCTGGCCAGCACGTCGGCGATGGTTTGCGTCGGGCTGACCAACGCCTGTCGCGCTTGCAGCTCAAGGATTTCGTCCTGGCTGATGACTTCATCCAGCAGCGGCACTTCCATGGCATCGGGTGTGGGTGAATAGCCCAACAACGCGAGGCTTTCCTGTGCCATGTCGAGCACCTGCTCGCCCGGCGCTTCGGGGTCTTCGCCCATGCGTTCCAGGTAATACTCGATGCCGGTCAGGGTATCGGCCAGGCTGTCGAGTTGGGTCCACGCGGGTCGATTCTCGTCGACCAGCAAGTGTTCCAGGATGTATTCGTTGCACGCCGCCAACAGGCTGGCGGCACGCGCCAGCGGGATCATCGCCAGCGCGCCACGCACTTGCACCAACAGCGCGGACAAGGGTTCGAGTCGCTGCCGATCCCATTCGCCGTCGATGTAATCGATGATCACATCCTTGGCCTGCTGCAAACCGATCCGGGCTTCGCGGATCACCAGTTGATGAATCTGCGTCAGGTCGGTGGTGGGCAAGCGGCTGTCTTCACGACGCGCTTGTTCCACGGTGCCGACCATGCCCGCCAGCGTTGCCTCGACGTACAGCAGCGCGCCCGCCACGTCCATCAGTGCCGCATCGCTGGGCTCGCGTTGGCCCTGGGCCAGGCCTTGCACGACACTCAGCTGATCGATGATAACTTTGCGCGGCTGTCCGAAACCCAATACCGCCAAGGTGTCGGCTACCTGACGCAACGGCGGCAGCAGCCCATTGAGTTCGCTGACATGCAGGCGGTCGCCACGCACGAAGACGTCCAGCCGCTCCTTGACCCGCACCAGTTCTTCGCACAGCGCCATGATCACCGAACGCATCGCGTCGCGATCCGGTCCGCCAATGTTGGCGCTCTGCTGATCGGCCAGCGACGTGTCGGGCAAGGCCTGATCCAGGCCGTATTGGTCTTTCAGGTCGAGCATGCGCGGCGCCTGGCTGTCGGACTTGGCGATATAAAACAGCAGGCTTTTGAGCAGTTCGTCCGGCGCCGGTTGATTGATGGCTTCGATGCCTTGGTCCAGCAGGCGCTTGAGTTCCTTGTCGGCGTCCTTGAGCAGGCTGCGCAAGGCCGGGCTGTTGGTGAAGTTGCCGTTGACCATGGTTTCCACCAACGCCGAAGCAATCTGCCACAGCGGGCCGAGCGGTGCTTCGTTGCACAGCAGTTCCAGACGGGCGAAGACCTTGCCCATGTAGCCAAGCTGCACCTGCACATCCTGTTCACGGAGCAAGCCGACCAATGCGGTTTGCAAGGTCTGGCGCAATTTGCGCAGCAGGCTCGGCAGTTCGGGGGTGTCACGTTGCGCCAGGGCTTGTGCGCCCAGCGGCGGCACGCTGACCAGTTGCGGGGCGAACAGGCTGGTTTCCGAGAGCAGGCTTTCGCCACGGGCGCTGCGCAAATCGTTGAGCAGCGGCAAAACCACCAGCGGCAGATCGCGGCGCGCTGAATGAATGCGGTCCAGATACACCGGCAGCTGAGTCAACGCCTGGGTCAGCAGTTGCACGGCTTCGGACCGCTGGGTGACGCGACCCTGCTGCAGGGCCAGCGCCAGTTGCTCGATTTCTTCGGCGAGCAGGGCCGCGCCGTAGAACTCGATCATCTGCAGGCTGCCGTGGACCTGATGCACGCCATCCAGACAAGCGTCCATCGCCTCCGTTTGCGCCGGGTCGGCGACAAACAGTTCCAGGGCCTGGCGGGCCTGCTTGAGTGTTTCGGCGATTTCGCCCTTTACCCACTCCAGCGCCACATAGTCGTGCCGATCAGCCATGACGACTCCAATCCCCTCAACCATTGCTCATCGCAACGTCGTTCGTTTATTTAGCCGCGGTCTTTCGAGGACGGCAAGGTGAACCCGGATACCGAGCGACGCATCTCGCTGGCCATTTTCGCCAGATTGCCCATGCTGCGTGCCGTGGCCGCCGTACCCGAAGTGGTTTGCGACGTGGTTTGCTGGATCACGGTCATGGTCTGGGACAGCTGTTGTCCCAGCACGGCCTGTTGTTGCGCAGCCTTGGTGATGCTTTCGATCAACGCGGCGAGAATTTTCGAAACGCCTTCGATTTCTTCCAGCGCAACCCCGGCATCCTGCGCCAGTCGCGCGCCACGCACCACTTCGGTGGTGGTCTGCTCCATGGAGATGACCGCTTCGTTGGTGTCGTTCTGAATGGCCCGCACCAGGGTTTCAATCTGCTTGGTCGCCGAGGACGAACGCTCGGCCAGACGCTGCACTTCATCGGCAACCACGGCGAAACCGCGACCCGCGTCACCGGCCATGGAGGCCTGGATCGCGGCGTTCAGGGCGAGAATATTGGTCTGATCGGCAATATCATCGATCAGGCTGACAATATCGCCGATCTCCTGGGAAGACTCGCCGAGGCGCTTGATCCGCTTGGACGTGTCCTGAATCTGCTCGCGAATGGTGTCCATGCCGTAAATGGTGTTGTGCACCACTTCGTTGCCTTTATTGGCGATGGTCACCGAGCGCTCGGCCACCGATGAAGATTCCAGCGCGTTGGCGGACACCTGATCGATGGAAACCGCCATGTCATTGATCGCGTTGGACGCCGCTGCGATCTGCAACGCCTGATGCTCGGATGCGGCGGCCAGTTGGGTCGCGGTGGTTTGCGTGTCCTTGACCGCGCCGAAGACCTGCTCGGCAGTCAGGTTGATGGTTGCCACCAGTTCACGCAGCTGGTCGACGGAATAGTTGATGGAGTCGGCGATGGCTCCGGTGAAATCTTCGGTCACCGTGGCGGCAACGGTCAGATCGCCATCGGCCAGATTCTCGATCTCATCGAGCAGGCGCATGATCGCGGTCTGGTTGCGCTCGTTCTTCTCGGCGGTTTCCCGCAGTTGACGGTTGGTTTCGCGGACCATCACCAGGCCGATCAGGATGATCGACATCAAAGCCAACAGGCCAAGCACGTAACCGCCGATGGTGTTGGCCGAGCGCATGTTGGCCAGATGCTCAAGGCTATTGGCCAACACCGACGATTCATCCAGCAGGGTTTGCGAGGTGCTGAAAATCCTGCCGGACGACTCGCGAACCTGGAATAACTCCGGGGACGTTTCGAGAATCTCATCCACGGAACCGGAGACGAACTCAAACAGCTCGGAAATCTCCGCCAGGCGTGTCCGGGCGTCACGATCTTCGACCTGGGTGATCTTCAGCGTCGCATTGCCTTCGAGCATGCCGCTCAACACCCGGCCAAACTGGCTGGCATCGCGACCAAACGAGTCGGCAGCCTGCACCGCGCTGTCGTCGCCGGACAGGACCTTGTTGACCGAACCGAGAATCCGCTCAGCCAGCAGCGACTGACGCTGGGCCAGCGCAATCTGGCTGGCCGGCGCGTGGCTTTGCAGCAGGATTTCGACGACTTTGTCGTACTCGACCTGCAATTGCGGGATGGTTTCGGCCAGAGTCGCGGCGACCTGATGCAACGAGAGCACGGTCTGCTCGCTGGCGAGGATCACATCCGTGCTCTTGCGCAGGGTTTCCCAGTCGTTTTGCACCGCTTGCAGCTCGTCGCGCACTTCGTGAGGCGCGGGCGGCAGGCCGGTGGCTTTGTCGCCTTTGCGCAGGACACCCCAGCGCAGGTCGAAATCGTTGCGCGCGTCGGCCAGCAATTTGAACGCGGCCGCTTTACCGGCGGCGGCTTCAGTGGCGTTCTTGGCGATCCGCTGGGACAGCACGCGCAGCTCGCCAGCATGCCCGATGTACTGCTTATCGTAATTCGACTGAGTGTTGAGGTAGGCGAAATTGACGAACAGCAACATGATGGAAATGATCAGCGCGACGAACAACACAATGATCTGCGAACGGCTACGCGCGCCTTGTAATGATCTGCCTGTCTTACTCATTAATCAGGCCCCCGCCTGGACCAACTGCGATTGTTCATCCGCACAACAAGATGCCAGGTTTACCGGCCTGCCGGGATGCCTATGAAGCCACGTCCATGAAACCTGGAGACTGCGCCAGCGCCCAGGGGCTGAAAACCAGCCAGGCCTGCTCGCGCAGGAACTGACCGCGAATGTACGGCGCGATGACACTATCGAGCTCACCCGACTGCGGCGGCATCAGGCTCAGCTGGCTGAAATGCTGCAGGCCAAGCACCTCGTCGACGATCAAGCCGGCGAACACGTCCTGATGTTCGACTACCAATACCCGCCGCTGCCTGCGCACTTGCGACAACTCGTGACCAAAAAAACTGCACAGGTCCATGATGGGCAACAGCCGTCCGCGCAGATTGGCGATGCCGCGCACCCAAGGCTTCACGCCGGGCAATACCGCGTAACGCGGCTCATGCAGGATTTCGCCGATTTCGCCCATGGGCGCCACGTAGCAGCGGCCGCCCATGCGAAAGCCGATGCCGCTCCATTCCTGCTGCCGGGCTTCCTGGGAAGGCAAATCGGCGGCAAGCGAACGGCAGCGCTGGTCGATATCGAACAGCAACTGGAAAGCAGTTTGCGACTCAGCCATGACGAACCGGCAATCAGCCGGCCAGTACCGCGTTCAGGGTTTTCATCAGGGTTTCTTCATCCACCGGCTTGGTCAGATAGTCCCGCGCGCCCTGGCGCTTGCCCCAGACCTTGTCGGTTTCCTGATCCTTGGTGGTGATCATGATCACCGGGATCATGCTGGTGTCGGCGTCCTTGGTCAGCTGGCGCGTGGCCTGGAAGCCATTGAGGCCGGGCATCACGATGTCCATCAACACCGCATCGGGTTTTTCCTGACGGGCAAGTGCCACGCCGTCGGCACCGTTTTCAGCCTTGAGGACTTCATGGCCATGCTTTTCCAGCATACCGGTCAGTTTGTACATTTCGGTCGGCGAGTCATCGACGATCAGGATTCGAGCCATGGTGTTCCCCATAAGGATGGATGCCCGCAACCGTAAGGCCGGGCATCACGATATCTGTTGTTCTACCGCAACGAACCCCGGCACATGCGCCTTGATCGCATCGAGCAGTTCTTCCTTGCTAAACGGCTTGGTCAAAAACTGGTCCGAGCCCACGATTCGACCCTTCGCCTTGTCGAACAGACCGTCCTTGGACGAAAGCATGATCACCGGCGTCGACTTGAACGCGCGGTTATTCTTGATCAGGGCGCAGGTCTGATAGCCATCCAGGCGCGGCATCATGATGTCGACGAAAATGATTCGCGGATGGTTATCAGCAATCTTGGCCAACGCGTCGAAGCCATCGATTGCGGTAATGACCTCACAACCGACATTCTTCAACAGCGTCTCGGCGGTGCGGCGAATGGTCTTCGAATCGTCAATGACCATGACTTTCAATGCTGCTGGATGCTGTTCCATATCTGCTCTTCCCTCGCCGCGGCGAACATTTTTCGCGTCCTTTCCGGCACTGGGGTTGCTAAACGACCGATGGTCCAAGCGCCGAGCCTTTTTAGCACACTCCTCCCCCTCAATCCATAAAGCCTGCCGCCGCGTGCCTGCCTCTTGACCCGGAGCATGCAGAGCGCCACCCTGACGCCTATTTCAAGGCCGCCGCGCCGTTATCGACCAGAGGATATTTGCCCATGAGCGTTCGCCTAGGGATTGTCATGGACCCCATTGAGCGCATCTCCTATAAAAAGGACAGCTCACTGGCCATGCTGCTTGCCGCCCAGGCGCGGGGTTGGTCGCTGTTCTATATGGAACAGCAGGATCTGTATCAGAACGCCGGTCAGGCCCGCGCACGGGTCAAGCCGCTGAAAGTGTTCGCCGACCCGGCCAAGTGGTTCGAACTGGACGCCGAGGAAGATATCGGCCTGGACGACCTCGACGTGATCCTGATGCGCAAGGATCCGCCGTTCGACATGGAATTCGTTTACGCCACGTATCTGCTGGAACAAGCGGAAACCGCCGGCGTGCTGATCGTCAACAAGCCGCAGAGCCTGCGTGACTGCAACGAAAAACTGTTCGCCACGCTGTTCCCGACCCTGACCCCGCCGACGCTGGTCAGCCGTCGCGCGGACATCCTGCGTGGTTTTGCCGAGCAACATGGCGATGTGATCCTCAAGCCGCTGGACGGCATGGGCGGCGCGTCGATCTTCCGCCATCGCGCGGGCGATCCGAACCTGTCGGTGATCCTCGAAACCCTGACGGCCCACGGCACCCAGCAAATCATGGCGCAAGGCTATTTGCCGGCGATTAAGGACGGCGACAAACGCATCCTGATGATCGACGGCGAACCGGTGCCGTATTGCCTGGCGCGCATTCCGGCAGCAGGCGAAACCCGTGGCAACCTGGCGGCGGGCGGCCGTGGCGAAGCGCGTCCACTGACCGAAAAAGATCGCTGGATCGCTGAGCAGATCGGCCCGACCTTGCGCGAAAAAGGCTTGATCTTCGTCGGTCTTGACGTCATCGGCGAGCATCTGACCGAAATCAACGTCACCAGCCCGACCTGTATCCGGGAAATCGACAACGCCTTCGGCACGGACATCGGCGGGATGTTGATGGATGTGATCGAGAAGAAATTGAAGGCAAGGTGACTCTTGTGGGGGCGAGGCTTGGTGTAGGACCGGCTTAAGCCGGGAGGGCAATTGACGGCCTCGCGACTAAAGTCGCTCCTACGGTCGCCCCTACAGTCGCTCCTACGGGCGATTCGCGGGCAAGCCTCGCTCCAACGGGGTTATGATGCGCGCCTTGCAATACCTGAAGAGACGCTGAACCGCTGATGACATCCCTGGCCGACAACGACCTCCCTTACGAACTCTCCCGAGCTGGCGTGCGACCCGCTGATCGTCTGGGGTTTACCCTGATGATTGCGGCGTTGATCCACCTCGCGGTGATCCTTGGCGTGGGCTTCACCTACGTCAAACCCGAGCAAATCAGCCATACGCTGGAAATCACTCTCGCGACCTTCAAAAGCGAAACCAAGCCAAAACAGGCGGACTTTCTCGCTCAGGACGACCAGCAAGGCAGCGGCACCCTGGATAAGGCCGAAATCCCCAAGACCACGGAAATCGCGCCGTTTCAGGACACCAAGATCAATAAGGTGACACCGCCACCGGCCAGCAAGCCCGTGGTCAAGCAGGAAGCCCAGAAAACCGTGGTTGCCACCAAGGCGCCAACGCCGCAGAAGACCGTTGCCAAGCGCGAAGAGGTCAAACCTGATCCTGCGCCCAAGAAAGCCCCGACATTCGACAGCGCCGAGCTGAGCAGCGAGATCGCCAGCCTCGAGGCCGAACTGTCCAACGAACAACAGCTGTACGCCAAACGGCCGAAGATCCACCGCCTGAGTGCCGCATCGACCATGCGCGATAAAGGCGCCTGGTACAAAGACGACTGGCGCAAGAAAGTCGAGCGGGTCGGCAACCTCAACTACCCCGAGGAAGCCCGACGCCAGCAGATTTATGGCAATTTGCGCCTGATGGTCTCGATCAACCGCGATGGCTCGCTGTATGAAGTGTTGGTGCTGGAGTCTTCCGGGCAGCCTTTGCTGGATCAGGCGGCCCAGCGCATCGTGCGGCTCGCGGCGCCATTTGCGCCGTTCACCGGCGATCTTGCCGACATCGATCGACTTGAGATCATTCGCACCTGGAAATTCGCCAGGGGCGACAAGCTTTCCAGTAACTGACCTGTATTTATCCACCCGCGGCACTGCGGCAAACGCCAGTTGTCATGCCTGCCGCGCAGCGCCACACTAGGGCTCATGAAAAACGTATCCGCCGGTTATCTCAAGCATCAATTCCTGATCGCCATGCCCCATATGGTGGACCCGAACTTTGCGCAGACGCTGACCTACATCGTCGAGCACAACGCCAATGGCGCCATGGGTCTGGTGATCAATCGTCCGCAAAGCCTCACGCTTGCCGACATTCTCGAACAATTGCGTCCCGACGTTCCGGCACCCAAGCGCTGCGCGGACATCGCCATCCATACCGGCGGTCCGGTGCAGACAGACCGGGGCTTCGTCCTGCATCCCAGCGGGCCGATCTTCCAGGCCACCGTCGAGCTGGGCGGCCTTTCGCTGTCCACCTCGCAAGACGTGCTGTTTTCCATCGCCGACGGCTACGGCCCTGATCAAAATGTGATCACCCTTGGCTACGCCGGCTGGGAAGCCGGGCAACTGGAAGCCGAAGTCGCCGACAATGCCTGGCTGACATGCCCTTTCGACCCGGCCATCCTGTTTGAAATGGAAAGCGAGCAGCGCCTCAATGCCGCTGCCAAACGCCTGGGCGTCAACCTCAGCCTGCTGACCAGCCAGGCGGGCCACGCCTGATGGCCGCATTGCGTCTTCTACTGGGTTTTGATTACGGCACCAAACAGATCGGCGTTGCCGTGGGCCAGGTGATTACCGGCCAGGCCCGGGAACTCTGCACCCTCAAGGCTCAGCAAGGCGTGCCGGACTGGAGCCAGATCGAAGCGTTGATCAAGGAATGGAAGCCGGATGCAATCGTCGTTGGCTTGCCGCTGAACATGGACGGCACGCCCAGCGAGATGAGCGCCAAGGCGGAAAAATTCTCCCGACGCATCAATGGCCGCTTCAACCTGCCCGTGTATACCCACGACGAACGCCTGACCACCTTTGAAGCCAAGGGCGAGCGCATGAGTCGCGGCGGACAGCGCGGCAGCTACAAGGACAATCCGGTGGATGCCATCGCCGCTGCGCTGCTGTTGCAAGGCTGGCTTGATGCCAATTCCGAACTGTTCAATGTCTGACATGCTCAGGCTGTACAACATCTTCATGTGCGGCACCGTGACACCCGAAATTCCCGTTTCAGCCTGAGCAGCGCCGCGCGCATGAACCTCGGGCACTTCTTAGGAGCACTTTCATGAGCCTGCCCAACCCCGCTGAACTGATCAGCCATATGGCCGCTGATCTGAACGCTCATCTGCACAAGCGCGGCATTACCGATCCGCGCTTTATCGGTATCCGCACTGGCGGCGTCTGGGTCGCGCAAGCGCTGCTCAAGGCGCTGGGCAGCGAAGCGGCGCTGGGCACGCTGGACGTGTCGTTCTACCGCGACGACTTCAGCCAGAACGGCCTGCACCCGCAAGTGCGCCCTTCAGAGCTGCCATTCGAAATCGAAGGCCAGCATCTGGTGCTGATCGATGACGTGTTGATGAGCGGCCGCACCATTCGCGCAGCCCTCAACGAGCTGTTCGATTACGGTCGCCCGGCCAGCGTGACGCTGGTCTGCCTGCTGGATCTGGATGCTGGCGAGTTGCCGATTCGGCCGAATGTGGTCGGCGCAACCCTGTCGCTGGCCGATCACGAACGCGTGAAGCTGACCGGCCCCGAGCCGCTGGGCCTCGAAATGCAAAACCTTTCCACTGCCTCCGCCGCCCTTTAGCCGCCCTTTTTCAAGAGTCCTTTGCGATGACGCCTCTCCACGCCAAGCGCCCGCTGCAGCTCAACCATCAGGGTCAGCTGCGCCACTTCCTCTCTCTCGACGGCTTGCCTCGCGAGTTGCTCACCGAAATCCTCGACACGGCGGACTCCTTTCTGGAAGTCGGCGCGCGAGCGGTGAAAAAAGTCCCTTTATTGCGCGGCAAGACCGTGTGCAATGTGTTCTTCGAGAACTCCACGCGCACCCGCACCACCTTTGAACTGGCGGCCCAGCGTTTGTCGGCCGACGTCATCACCCTGAACGTCTCAACCTCGTCCACCAGCAAGGGCGAGACGCTGTTCGACACCTTGCGCAACCTGGAAGCGATGGCTGCCGACATGTTCGTCGTACGCCACGGCGACTCCGGCGCCGCGCATTTCATTGCCGAGCATGTGTCGCCGGAAGTGGCGATCATCAACGGTGGCGACGGCCGCCACGCGCACCCGACCCAAGGCATGCTCGACATGCTGACCATTCGCCGCCACAAAGGCGGTTTCGAGAACCTCTCGGTGGCCATCGTCGGCGACATCCTGCACTCCCGCGTGGCGCGCTCGAACATGATCGCCCTCAAGGCGCTAGGTTGCCCGGACATCCGCGTCATCGGCCCGAAAACCCTGCTGCCCATTGGCATCGAGCAATATGGCGTCAAGGTTTACACCGACCTGGATGCAGGCCTGAAGGATGTCGACGTGGTGATCATGCTGCGTCTGCAACGTGAACGCATGCAAGGCGGTTTGCTGCCCAGCGAAGGCGAGTTCTATCGGCTGTTCGGCCTGACCACCGCACGGCTGGCCGGCGCCAAACCCGACGCCATCGTCATGCACCCCGGCCCGATCAATCGCGGCGTGGAAATCGAATCGGCCGTCGCCGACGGTGCTCATTCAGTGATTCTCAACCAGGTCACCTACGGCATCGCCGTGCGCATGGCCGTATTGTCCATGGCCATGAGCGGCCAGACCGCGCAACGCCAATTCGAGCAGGAGAACGCCCAGTGAAGCTCAGTATTCTCGGCGCTCGCGTCATCGACCCAACCAGCGGTCTGGATCAAGTCACCGATCTGCACATCGAAGCGTGCAAGGTGCTCGCCATTGGCGCGGCACCGGCCGGTTTCGAACCGGTTCAAACCATCGACGCCACCGGCCTGATCGCCGCGCCGGGTCTGGTCGACCTGAACGTTGCCCTGCGCGAGCCGGGTTACAGCCGCAAGGGCACGATTGCCAGCGAAACCCGCGCCGCAGCGGCGGGTGGCGTGACCAGCCTGTGCTGTCCGCCACGTACCAAACCGATTCTGGACACCTCGGCGGTGGCCGAACTGATCCTCGACCGCGCCCGCGAAGCCGGGCACGCCAAGGTGTTCCCGATTGGCGCCCTGAGCAAAGGCCTGGAAGGCGAGCAACTGGCGGAACTGGTCGCCTTGCGCGACGTGGGCTGCGTGGCGTTCGGCAACGGTCTGGAGAGCTTTCGCAACACGCGCACGCTGTGCCGTGCGCTGGAATACGCCGCGACGTTCGACCTGACGGTGATTTTCAACTCCCAGGACCGCGACCTGGCCGAAGGCGGCCTGGCCCACGAAGGCCCGACCGCCAGTTTCCTTGGCCTGGCCGGGATTCCGGAAACCGCTGAAACCGTAGCCCTGGCCCGCGACTTGTTGCTGGTCGAGCAAAGCGGCGTGCGCGCGCATTTCAGCCAGCTGACCAGCGCCCGTGGCGCGGCGTTGATCGCCCAGGCGCAGGCACGCGGTTTGAAAGTCACGGCGGATGTGGCGTTGTATCAGCTGATCCTGACCGACGAAGCCTTGATCGACTTCTCCAGCCTGTATCACGTGCAACCACCGCTGCGCAGCCGCGCGGATCGCGATGGCCTGCGCGAAGCGGTGAAATCCGGGGTGATCCAGGCGATCTCCAGCCATCATCAGCCCCACGAACGTGACGCCAAGCTGGCGCCATTCGCGGCAACTGAACCCGGGATCAGCAGCGTTGAGTTGCTGTTGCCATTGGCCATGACGCTGGTGGAAGACGGCTTGCTGGATTTGCCAACGCTGATAGCCCGCCTGAGCACCGGCCCGGCGGCAGCATTGCGCCTGCCTGCAGGGCAACTGAGCGCGGGATCGGCAGCGGATATCGTCCTGTTCGATCCGGCGGCATCAACAGTCGCGGGCGAGAAGTGGTTGTCCAAAGGCGAAAACTGCCCGTTCCTCGGCCATTGCCTCCCGGGCGCGGTGCGTTACACCTTGGTGGATGGACGGATTAGTTATACGGGTTAAGAGACGACGTGTAGGACCGGCTTTAGCCGGGAGAGCGCTCTCCCGGCTAAAGCCAGTCCTACAGGTAATTGCAGCACCCTTAACGAGGGTCCATCTCCTACAAGTTACGGATTACCAATCAACCATTCAAATAACGCAACAAGGTTCCCTTGCGGAGACTGTTGGCATTGACGCCTACCAGTATCCTGCCGTCTGTCTGTTGGCGCATTTCGAGCGGAATATCATTGAAACCGCCCACGGGTGTTTCAACTCTTCCAGTTTCAGAATCACCGAAGTTTATATCCGGCGTCCCGTCGCTGTTAAACCGTGCTACATATACATAACTGTCATGAATAGCAACCAGACGCATTGAACGCCCCGCCACCAACAACTTCCCATCACGTTGAAACTGCGCCGAAACCCAATCTGCCGAATAACGCTCATTAATCGGCGTCAACAACAGTGTTCCGTTATTAAAGCCAACATCGGAGAAACCTTCAGCGGTAATACCGATGATAAATCCCTGATCAATCAAACCTTGATCTGCAATAACCGCCGACGCCGCACCCACTCCCACCAGCGAGCCATCTGGACTCATCGCGATGGAGTTGATGTGCAGCTGGTAATCCTCCAGTGAGAACTCGAAAAATCCCGTACCCAGCGGGCCGAAGGTTTCATCCAGCTGTCCCGCTTCATCCAGGCGAACGAACATGCCGCTGGTTGAGTCGCTGCCTTCATGGGTCACCTGTCCGGCGAGCACCATCTTGCCATCAGGTTGGACCACGAAACCGCTGACCCGCAACGACGCACCTGGCGGGGCAAAATCCTTGATGCCATTGCCATTGAACGTCCCGTCCAGCTCGCCCTGAGTGGTCAGCCGGTAGACAATCGCGCTTTCCATCGCGCCTTGTGCAGTCGTTCGCACGCCGGTCGTGCTGGCAAGAATCCGCCCATCCGGCAACTGCTGCAGATCGCCGACGAAGGACCTGAGGAAACCGGGTTTGCCAGGCGGCAAGTCCTTGCGCATCAACCCCTGCTCACCGAATTCGACATCCGCCGCACCGGTCGCGAGGAACCGCGCCACCAGCAGAACCGGATCAGCCAACTCCGGACTACCGGCATAACCAAGGGCTTGCATAAGAATCTTGCCGTCATCCTGCACCACCAGCCGGGTCGGGATGATCATCTTGAAGTTGATCGGGAATGTGCCTCTGATCACTCCATCGCTGCCAAATGCGCTATCTCTTTGACCATTGCCTTGCAGGCGGGCGATAAAATATTCCACCGGGTGGCTGACTGTTTCGGCGAAATAGCCGCACGCATAAAGATGACCATCAGGTGTCGGCGCAACTGAAGAAAAGAACAGATCCCGACCCGCCGGCCAATCCAGCGCTCGCAAAATATCCACCCAGCCAGGGATATCCGGCTGTTGGGTGAATTCCGGGTCCAGTTGTCCCGCATAACGCGGAGAAGTATTAATGTTTTCCATAACAGCATCCTTGTTCGAAAGTTTGAGATGTGATGCCCTGCCCTTTTCCAAAGAGCAATTTCATCCATGGGGAATCACAATTTTCGGTTTACTCTGATTTAAATGCGGATGCAAACCCAATTGGATGTTTAATATCGCCATCCATGTTTCACATGCAGGAGGGGACTTGGTTCGCCGCCCGAACGACGGCGAATGTCAAAGACTCCGCAATCACCCGCGCTGGGCGTTTTTTATCGATATCTGGTCGTTCAGCGTCCAGAAGTCATACAGCACGCCCACCAGGAACAGGCCGCCGGTGCACAAATAGATAAGCCCGGTGATCCACTTGCCCATGTACATGCGATGCACACCGAACACGCCGAGGAAAGTCAGCAAGATCCAGGAGAGGCTGTAGTCCGTCGAACCGGCAGTGAAACGCAGGTCGGCTTCGCGATCCATTGCCGGAATCAGGAACACGTCGATCAGCCAGCCGATACCCAGCAGGCCGAGGGTGAAGAACCAGATCGTTCCGGTGACCGGCTTGCCATAGTAGAAGCGATGCGCCCCGGTGAAGCCGACGATCCAGAGCAAATAGCCCATGATTTTGCTGTGAGTGTCTTGAGGTTGTTGGTCATGCCGATAGGTGTTCATTGCTGCCCTCATTTGGATTGATAGAAAAAAATATTCGTAAATTCTGTGACTTTTTCGTGTCCATCCGACGTATGGCGGGAACCTCCTATCGATCGGGCAAACCCTTGTAACTAAAGGGATTGGAGCGGGTTTTGAGACAGTTTGTCGCATAAATCGCAACGATGAGGCCGTAATTGAATCGACAAATGGGGTCAGAAATTCACGAAAAGCTGTTATAAAGTTGCGCGCTTACCCACAAGAGCCCTGCCGAATGCGTCCATTTTTCAAGTCATGGCTAACCATCTGCCTATTATTGCCCCTGGCCGCTCATGCCACCAATCGTGAGCAATCCTTACCTGCGAGTTTCTCTGGCTACACGGCGAAAAGTCACTCTTCGCCAACCCTCGCAACCAACCGCACCGAGCCTGCGCCGGTCATTTCTCCAAGAGAGCGCAGCACCAAGGCAGCTATTCGTCCAGCCGCCCTCAAGAACTCGAAGAAGACCAGCAGTGTTGCAGTGATGGCGCCTAACGCCAAACAAAGCAACTCGGTGGTCAGCCGCGCGCTCAGTGCTGTCGGCACACCTTACCGTTGGGGCGGCACCACCGCTGGCAAAGGTCTGGATTGCAGCGGCCTGGTCAAATACGCGTTCAACGGCGTCAGTGAAGTCAATCTGCCGCGCACATCCAATGCCATGGCCGAAGGCCACGGGCAGAAAGTCGATCGCAAGGATTTGAAGCCGGGCGACCTGCTGTTCTTCAACATCAAGAGCCGCAAGGTCAACCACGTCGCCATTTACCTGGGCAACGACCGCTTCGTCCACGCCCCGCGCCGTGGCAAGGCCGTGACTGTCGATACGCTGAAAAAGCCGTATTGGGACAGCCACTACATGGTCGCCAAGCGCGTCCTGCCTAAGCAGAAAGAGCCGCTGCGCATCGTTCAGCGCTGATTGGTTGTGGGACCGGATTCATCCGGGAAGGCGTCGTATCTGACAACAGAGATGCATCGCCCTATTCCCGGTTTGAACACCGATTCGCGGGCAAGCCTCGCTCCAACGGGCCGTCTACTCAGAAATTATCCGGCACCTTGGCCTTTTCCCGCGCGCTGTCGCGGGTAACCAGGCCGCGGGTGACCAGATCCTTCATGCACATATCCAGCGTCTGCATACCCAGCGAGCCTCCGGTCTGAATCGCTGAGTACATCTGTGCGACCTTGTCTTCGCGAATCAGGTTCCTGATCGCTGGCGTACCCATCATGATTTCGTGCGCAGCAATCCGCCCGCCGCCGACCTTCTTCAGCAGGGTTTGCGACACCACGGCATGCAGCGACTCGGACAACATCGAACGAATCATGGATTTTTCCTGCGCCGGGAACACGTCGACGATCCGGTCGATGGTCTTCGCTGCGGACGTGGTGTGCAGCGTGCCAAACACCAGGTGACCGGTTTCCGCCGCCGTCAGCGCCAGGCGAATGGTTTCCAGGTCGCGCAGCTCGCCCACCAGAATCACGTCCGGGTCTTCACGCAGCGCCGAGCGCAAGGCTTCCGAAAAGCCGAGGGTATCGCGGTGCACTTCGCGCTGGTTGACCAGGCACTTCTTGGACTCGTGAACGAATTCGATCGGGTCTTCGATGGTCAGGATGTGGTGATGTTTGTTGCAGTTCAGGTAATCGACCATCGCTGCCAGGGTCGTCGACTTGCCGGAACCGGTCGGTCCGGTGACCAGGACCAGGCCGCGCGGCACGTCGGTAATCTTGCGAAACACTTCTCCCATCCCGAGATCTTCCATGCTCAGGATCTTCGAAGGAATGGTCCGAAACACCGCGCCCGCGCCACGGTTCTGGTTGAACGCGTTGACCCGAAAGCGTGCAACGCCCGGCACTTCGAAGGAAAAGTCGGTTTCCAGCAGCTCTTCGAAGTTCTGCCGTTGCTTGTCGTTCATGATGTCGTAGATCAGCTCCTGAACCTCTTTGGCGCTCAGGGCTGGCAGGTTGATCCGCCGCACATCGCCATCGACCCGGATCATCGGCGGCAGGCCAGCAGAGAGATGCAAGTCCGATGCGCCTTGCTTGGCACTGAAGGCCAGCAGCTCGGTAATATCCATACAGCTCCTCAATCACATAGAATGCCGCAGACTTTAGCCCTGCTGGCGCAAATCAATGTCCACGATAGCAGCGAACATTTCAACGCTCGGCGCACGAATTAACGCAGCCGCCCTTGCCGCCCAACGCGATCCAGCCGCCATCGGCCTGCTCGCGGTGAGCAAGACCAAGCCGGCCAGCGCCTTGCGCGAAGCCTATGCGGCGGGTTTGCGCGACTTTGGCGAAAACTATTTGCAGGAAGCCCTGAGCAAACAGCTCGAATTGGCCGACCTGCCCTTGTGTTGGCATTTCATCGGCCCCATTCAGTCGAACAAGACTCGCGCAATTGCCGAGAACTTCGCCTGGGTGCATTCAGTGGATCGCTTGAAAATCGCACAACGTCTGTCTGAGCAACGTCCTGCGGACTTGCCGCCGCTCAATATCTGCATTCAGGTCAATGTCAGTGGCGAAGCCAGCAAGTCCGGCTGCACGCCCGCTGATTTACCTACGCTGGCCGCGGCGATCAGCGCTTTGCCGCGCCTGAAGCTGCGCGGCCTGATGGCGATTCCCGAACCGACCGAAGACAGCGCGGAACAAAACGCGGCCTTTGCGGCGGTCAAGTCGCTGCAGCAACAGCTGAATCTGCCACTCGACACCCTTTCCATGGGCATGAGCCACGACCTGGAGGCCGCCATCGCACAAGGCGCAACCTGGGTGCGGATCGGTACTGCCCTTTTTGGCGCCCGTGATTACGGCCAGCCATAACCTTCCCCTCTCAAGGAACCCGACATGAGCGAGACTCGTATTGCCTTTATCGGCGCCGGTAACATGGCCGCCAGCCTGATCGGCGGGCTGCGCGCCCAGGGCGTGGAAGCCGACTCGATCCGCGCCAGCGATCCCGGCGCCGAACAGCGCGGCAAGATCGCCGCTGAGCATGGCATCGTGGTGGTTGCCGACAACGCCGAAGCCATCGAAGGCGCGGATGTGGTGCTGATCGCGGTCAAGCCGCAGATGATGAAAGCCGTCTGCGAAGCCCTGCGCCCTAGCCTCAAACCCAATCAATTGGTGGTGTCCATCGCCGCCGGGATCACTTGCGCGAGCATGGCCCAATGGCTGGGCGAGCAACCGATCGTGCGCTGCATGCCCAACACACCAGCGTTGTTGCGTCAGGGTGTCAGCGGCTTGTACGCCACGGCTTTGGTGAGCCAGGCGCAGCGCGATCAGGCCGAGCAGTTGCTGTCGGCAGTCGGCATTGCCCTGTGGGTCGATGAAGAACAGCAGCTGGATGCAGTGACGGCGGTGTCGGGCAGCGGTCCGGCGTATTTCTTTCTGTTGATCGAGGCCATGACGGCAGCGGGCGTGAAACTGGGCCTGCCGCAGGAAGTCGCTTCGCAGCTGACGCTGCAAACCGCGCTGGGCGCCGCGCTGATGGCCACTGGCAGCGATGTTGACGCTGCCGAGCTGCGTCGTCGGGTAACCTCGCCTGCGGGCACTACAGAAGCTGCAATCAAATCATTCCAGGCCGGGGGCTTCGAAGCTCTGGTCGAAACCGCACTCACTGCCGCCGCACAGCGCTCGGCAGAGATGGCCGAACAGTTGGGCAAGTAACTTTCCAGGCCTTTGAGGAACAGAACCGATGATCGGACTGAACACCGCTGCAATCTACATCCTGCAAACCATCGGCAGCTTGTACCTGCTGATCATTTTGCTGCGCTTCGTGCTGCAACTGGTGCGGGCAGACTTCTACAACCCGCTGAGCCAGTTCGCCGTACGCGCCACCCAACCGCTGCTCAAGCCGCTGCGCCGGATCATTCCCAGCCTGTTCGGCCTGGACATGTCGTCGCTGGTGCTGGCGATCATCGTCCAGCTGATCCTGATGGCGCTGACCTTGCTGCTGGCCTACGGCACCACCGGTGATCCGTTGCATCTGCTGATCTGGGCAATCATTGGCGTGACCGCGCTGTTCCTGAAGATTTTCTTCTTCGCCCTGATCATCAGCGTGATCCTGTCCTGGGTCGCCCCGGCCAGCCACAACCCTGGCGCGGAAATGGTCAACCAGATCTGCGAGCCGATGCTGGCCCCGCTGCGCAAGATCCTGCCGAATCTGGGTGGCCTGGATATTTCGCCGATCCTGGCGTTCATGGTCCTCAAGCTGCTGGACATGCTGGTCATCAACAACCTGGCGGCCATGAGCATGATGCCGGATGTGCTGCGTTTGTTGATCTGACCTGCACAACTGCGTAGGACCGGCTTTAGCCGGGAGGGCGTCAATGCAGACGATGTACATTTATCGTCTGAGATAATGCCCTCCCGGCTGAAGCCGGTCCTACGGAGAATGCGGGTGAGCCGCCGATGCCCGAATTATTACTTGGTTGCCCCTCCCCCCGTCGGTCTTTAGACTTACGCCTCATTTAAGCGAGAGCAGGGTCGATGTCCACGGTCTTTCCCGAAGATTCTGTCGGTCTAGTCACGCCGCAACTGGCGCATTTCAGCGAGCCTCTGGCCCTGGACTGTGGTCGTTCCTTGCCTGCCTACGACCTGATTTACGAAACCTATGGCGAGCTCAATGCCGCGTGCAGCAATGCCGTGCTGGTGTGCCACGCCTTGTCCGGCCATCACCACGCGGCGGGTTTCAATAGCGTCGACGAGCGCAAGCCCGGCTGGTGGGACAGTTGCATCGGCCCCGGCAAGCCCATCGACACCAACCGCTTCTTCGTGGTCAGCCTGAACAACCTGGGTGGCTGCAACGGCTCTACCGGCCCGAGCAGTATCGATCCGGAAACCGGCAAGCCATTTGGCGCGAACTTTCCGGTATTGACCGTCGAGGACTGGGTTCACAGTCAGGCGCGTCTGGCTGATCGGCTCGGCATCGAGCAATGGGCCGCAGTGGTCGGCGGCAGTCTGGGTGGCATGCAGGCGCTGCAATGGACCATGACGTACCCCAATCGCGTGCGCCATTGTCTGGCTATCGCTTCGGCACCCAAGCTGTCGGCGCAGAACATCGCCTTCAACGAAGTGGCGCGGCAGGCGATCCTCTCCGACCCGGAATTCCATGGCGGCGACTTCCAGGAATTCGGCGTGATCCCCAAGCGCGGCCTGATGCTGGCGCGCATGGTCGGCCACATCACGTATCTGTCCGACGATTCCATGGGCGAGAAATTCGGCCGTGGGCTCAAGAGCGAGAAGCTCAACTACGACTTTCACAGCGTCGAGTTTCAGGTCGAAAGCTATCTGCGTTATCAGGGTGAAGAGTTCTCCGGGCGTTTCGACGCCAACACTTACCTGCTGATGACCAAGGCGCTGGACTACTTCGACCCGGCCAGCGCGTTCAATGACAATCTGGCGGCGACGCTGGCCAACGTCACCGCCGAGTTCTGCGTGATTTCGTTCACCACCGACTGGCGCTTTTCCCCGGCCCGTTCCCGGGAACTGGTGGACGCACTGATGGCGGCGAAGAAGAACGTCTGCTACCTGGAAATCGACGCGCCTCAGGGCCACGACGCCTTCCTGATCCCGATCCCGCGCTACTTGCAGGCTTTCTCCAGCTACATGAACCGCATTGCACTTTGAGGAAGCCATGAGAGCTGACCTGGAAATCATCCAAGAATGGATCCCTGCGGGCAGCCGGGTGCTCGACCTCGGTTGCGGCGACGGCGAACTGCTGGCCTGGCTGCGGGACAACAAGCAAGTCACCGGCTACGGCCTGGAAAACGACGCCGATAACATCGCCCGCTGCGTAGGCAAGGGCGTCAATGTCATCGAGCAGGATCTGGACAAGGGCCTGGGCAACTTCGCCAGTAACAGTTTTGACGTCGTGGTCATGACCCAGGCGCTGCAAGCGGTGAGCTACCCGGACAAGATCCTCGACGAAATGCTCCGCGTCGGCCGCCAGTGCATCATCACCTTCCCCAACTTCGGTCACTGGCGCTGCCGCTGGTATCTGGCGACCAAGGGCCGCATGCCGGTGTCGGACTTCCTGCCTTACACCTGGTACAACACACCCAATATCCACTTCTGCACCTTCGAAGACTTCGAAGACCTGTGCCGGGGTCGCCACGCGCGGGTCATTGATCGGCTTGCGGTAGATCAACTGCATCGACACGGCTGGGCCAGTAAGCTATGGCCTAACCTGTTAGGTGAGATCGGCATCTATCGGGTCAGCAGTCCGGGCCTGCAAGAGCACCAGATTGCGATTTGAGTCACTTCATGACAGGAGAATGATCATGCGCCGCCTAGCCGTCTTTTTATGCACCTTGTGCCTGGCATTGCCGCTGATGGCTGCCGACAACGCCAAGCCCGAGCGCAAAGAACAATTCGGTGAGCTGACCGTTCACTACAATGCGTTCGCTTCCAGCGTCTTGCAACCGGCCATCGCCGAAGGCGAAGGTCTGATTCGCAGCAAGGCTCAAGGGGTCCTGACTATTGCCGTGCTCAAGAGCGGCAAGGCCACTCCCGCCAATGTCACCGGCAACGTGAAAGACCTGACCGGTCGGGAAAAAACGCTCACTTTCAAACAGAGCAAGGACGCGGTCTACTACATCGCGCAGTTCGCTGTTGATCCGAACGCGTCAGCGATTTACACCTTCACTGTCAACGTGAAGGCCGGCAACGAGGACGCACACTCGTTCAGCTTCAACCAAGAAATCTATTCAGGCGACTAATGACTTTCCCGCAGCTCGTATTGGCCAGCCATAACGCTGGCAAACTCAAAGAACTCCAGGCCATGCTCGGCGACAGCGTGCAATTGCGCTCGATTGGCGAGTTCAGTCAGGTCGAGCCGGAAGAAACCGGTCTGTCGTTTGTCGAGAACGCGATCCTCAAGGCGCGTAACGCTGCGCGCATCTCCGGAATGCCTGCCCTGGCGGACGACTCAGGGCTGGCGGTGGATTATCTGGGCGGGGCGCCGGGGATTTATTCGGCGCGTTATGCCGACGGCCAGGGCGACGCGGCGAACAACGCCAAGTTGCTGGAGGTGCTCAAGGACGTGCCCGAAGACCAGCGCGGCGCGCAGTTCGTGTGTGTGCTGGCCTTGGTCCGTCACGCTGATGATCCGCTGCCGATTCTGTGCGAAGGCCTGTGGCACGGGCGCATTCTGACCGCAGCAAGCGGCGCGCACGGTTTTGGCTACGATCCGTTGTTCTGGGTGCCGGAGCGCGATTGCTCCAGCGCCGAACTGAGCCCCGCCGATAAAAATCAGCTCAGCCATCGCGCCCGCGCCATGGCGATTCTGCGCCAGCGCTTGAGTTTGAAATGACCCACGACTCACCCGCACAACCGCTGTTTCTCGGTGAAACCGGTTTTTCCTCGACCGGCCCGCGAGCAGCGCTGCCGCAACTGCCGCCTTTGTCGCTGTACATCCACATTCCGTGGTGCGTGCGCAAATGCCCGTATTGCGACTTCAATTCCCACACCGCCAGCCCGGTGTTGCCGGAAGCCGAATACATCGACGCGCTGCTGGCCGATCTGGATCTGGACCTGCCCAATGTTCATGGTCGGGAGCTGAGCTCGATTTTCTTCGGCGGCGGCACGCCGAGCCTGTTCAGCGCCGAGGCACTGGGCCGTTTGCTCACGGGCGTCGAACAACGCATCAGGTTCGCCAGCGACATCGAAATCACTCTGGAAGCCAATCCGGGCACCTTCGAGCAGGTCAAGTTCAGCGCCTATCGCGGGCTGGGCATCAATCGGCTGTCCATCGGCATCCAGAGTTTTCAGGAAACCAAGCTCAAGGCGCTGGGGCGGATTCACAACGGCGACGAAGCGATTCGTGCCGCTGACATGGCGCGCCAGGCCGGTTTCGATAACTTCAATATGGACCTGATGCATGGCTTGCCGGATCAGTCGCAAAGCGATGCCTTGGGCGATCTGCAACAAGCCATCGATCTGGGACCGACGCATTTGTCCTGGTATCAGCTGACGCTGGAGCCGAACACCGTGTTCTGGAACCAGCCGCCCGTGCTGCCCGAAGACGACATCCTTTGGGACATCCAGGAAGCCGGGCAACTTCTGCTCGCCGAAAACGGTTACGCCCAGTACGAAGTCTCGGCCTATGCACAACCCGGCCGACCGGCGCGACATAACCTCAATTACTGGAGTTTTGGCGACTTCATCGGCATTGGCGCGGGCGCTCACGGCAAGCTCAGCCATCCGGACGGGCGTATCGTGCGTACCTGGAAAACCCGACTGCCCAAGGATTACCTCAACCCGGCCAAGCCCTTCAAGGCCGGGGAAAAGCTGCTCAGCGTCGAAGAGCTGCCGTTCGAATTCCTGATGAATGCCCTGCGCCTGACAAATGGTGTGGACGCTGCGTTATTTCGCGAGCGCACCGGTCTAAGCCTCGATTCGCTGGCCAGCGCCCGTCAGCAAGCCGAACAACGCGGCCTGCTGCTGCCTGATCCGACACGATTGGTCGCCACGCCCCAAGGCCAACTGTTTCTCAACGACTTGCTGCAATATTTTTTAATCTAAGGACCCTGCATGGATTTCATCTTCGACCTGCTCGCCACTGCCTCCCGCTGGAGCCGCAGCAACCTTTCGGAAATCGCGCTCGCGCTGGTGGGCTGTTTGCTGGTGTTGTTTGGCGCGGACTTCAAGGGCTGGGTCGAACAACGCATCAGCAGCTTCGCAGGCGCGTTGCGCATCCCGCTCATGGCATTGCTGGTCACCCTCGGCAGCGGCGCCGCGCTGATCTACGCCACGCCGTGGGTGATTCGCGGGCTAAGCCAATTCAACAACTACAGCCTGGCGCCAGTGTTGGTGGTGGTGCTGGTGTTGATCGGGGTTGTTGCGGACAGGAAGTGAGGAAAGGATACCCGGTCCCGTAGGACCGGCTTCAGCCGGGAGATGCCAGCACAGTCGCAGCTTCTCATTGGTCAGAAATGACGCCCTCCCGGCTGAAGCCGGTCCTACGGTTCAAACGGGTCAGGCGGCATTACTCAGTCCAGCTTCTCAAACTTCAAATCCCAAACCCCATGCCCCAGACGTTCGCCGCGGCGTTCGAACTTGGTGATCGGGCGTTCGGTTGGGCGCGGGACGCATGTACCGTCTTCGGCCAGGTTGCGATAACCCGGCGCGACGTTCATCACTTCCAGCATGAACTCGGCATAGGGCTCCCAATCGGTGGCCATGTGCAGCACCCCGCCGATCTTGAGCTTGCTGCGCACCAGTTCGGCGAATTCAGGCTGCACGATACGGCGCTTGTGGTGACGGCTCTTGTGCCATGGATCGGGGAAAAACAGCATCAGGCGATCGAGGCTGTTGTCGGCGATGCAACGGTTGAGCACTTCGATCGCGTCGCAATCGTAGACCCGCACGTTGGTCAGGCCTTGAGTCAGCACGCCATTGAGCAACGCACCGACGCCCGGATTGTGCACTTCGACGCCGATGAAATCCTGATCCGGCGCAGCCGCCGCCATCTCCAGCAAGGAATGGCCCATGCCGAAGCCGATTTCCAGGGTGCGCGGCGCAGAGCGGCCAAACACCTGATCGTAATCCACCGGCGCATCGGTCAGCGACAGAACGAACAGCGGACGGCCTTGATCCAGGCCACGTTGCTGGCCTTCAGTCATGCGCCCGGCGCGCATCACGAAACTCTTGATGCGCCGGTGTTGGCGTTCTGCGCCTTCTTCTGCAACAGGCGACTCGGGTGGAACGTGCGAATCAGTCATCAACGAGCTCTATATCAAACGACACATTATCTATTTGACCGTAGGACCGGCTTTAACCGGGAGAGAGCCAGTACATCCGACGAAATTCCTTGATCAGAATGACGCCCTCCCGGCTAAAGCCGGTCCTACGATAGGAGTCCTACCGAATCAGCCCATCCAGCGGCGAGGATGCGCTGGCATAGAGTTTTTTCGGCATGCGCCCGGCAAGGTAGGCCATACGGCCAGCAATGACGGCGTGTTTCATGGCGGCGCCCATCAGGATCGGATCCTGCGCGTGGGCGATGGCCGAGTTCATCAGCACCGCTTCGCAGCCCAGTTCCATGGCGATGGTGGCGTCGGATGCGGTACCGACACCGGCATCGACCAGCACCGGCACTTTGGTTTCTTCAAGGATGATCTGCAGGTTGTACGGATTACAGATCCCCAGGCCGCTGCCAATCAGGCCAGCCAGCGGCATGATCGCGATGCAGCCGATCTCCGCCAGTTGCCGGGCAATGATCGGGTCATCGCTGGTGTAGACCATCACGTCGAAACCTTCCTTGACCAGCACTTCGGCGGCCTTGAGGGTTTCGATCACGTTGGGGAACAGGGTCTTCTGGTCGGCCAGCACTTCGAGCTTGACCAGATTCTTGCCGTCGAGCAGCTCACGGGCCAGGCGACAGGTACGCACGGCCTCGATGGCATCGAAGCAGCCAGCGGTGTTCGGCAGGATGGTGTAGCGGTCCGGCGGCAGGATATCCAGCAGGTTCGGCTCGCCCGGATTCTGGCCCAGATTGGTCCGGCGCACCGCGACCGTAACAATCTCGGCGCCCGAAGCTTCGATAGCCAGACGGGTTTGTTCCATATCGACGTATTTGCCGGTACCGACCAGCAGGCGCGACTCGAAAGTCCGACCGGCCAGGGTGAACGGCTTGTCGCTGCGAACGTTGCTCATGGGAAATCCTCTTGGAAGGTTTCTAGCAGATTGAAATCACTGCGTGCCGGGGACTAGCCGCCGCCGATGGCGTGGACCACTTCGACCTGATCGCCGTCGCTCAAGACCGTGGACACATGCTGGCTGCGCGGCACGATATCCAGGTTCAGCTCGACTGCGACACGACGCCCGGCAAGGTCAAGGCGGGTCAGCAGTGCCAAGACGGTTTCGCCATCCGGCAGCTCAAGGGGTTCGCCGTTCAACTGAATGTGCATGCGCGAGTGCAGCCATCATTTTAGGGGCGAGCATTCTAGCCCGATCAGCCGGTATGACCAAGGCAAAGCCACGCCATTCGTCTCGGGGCCGGTCAGAACGGCTCGTTGCCCCGGCGCCGGAACCATCCGGTCAACGATAGCCGCTCGCGGGTCGAAGGCATGACTTCGTGAGGGATTTCACCGGACAGGAACACCACCAGACAACCGCCGGTTGGCTGCACGTCGTATTGCACCTCATCCTTGAGATACATGCGCAGCTGGCCGCCATGTTCGGGCAACCAGGCCTGATTCAGATAAAGCACTGCTGAAACCATGCGCCGATCATCGTCGCGGAAACGGTCGACATGCTTGCGATAGAAAGCGCCGGGCGGGTACAGCGCGAAATGGCTTTCGTAGTCTTCAAGGCCGAGAAACAGCCCGCGATTGAGCGCCAGACGCAGGCTGTCCATCAGTTCCAGATAGCGGTCGCAGACCTCGACCTGCCCGGCTTCGAGCCACTGGATATGATCGCCACGAATGCCTTCGCGCACTTCCTGAAAGGGTCCGCGACCCACGCCAGCCGGAGCCAGCTCGCCCTCGGCGGCGCGCTTGCGGCACTCACCCGCCAGCTCGCGGGTCA
The DNA here is from genome assembly GCF_038096165.1 of Pseudomonas sp. G.S.17. NCBI lineage: Bacteria > Pseudomonadati > Pseudomonadota > Gammaproteobacteria > Pseudomonadales > Pseudomonadaceae > Pseudomonas > Pseudomonas viridinivis. Next base: position 476,610 of record NZ_CP151076.1, on the reverse strand, counting down.
ATGTTTCAGGCAGGAAGATATTCTGCTGCGACCAGCCGTGGGCAGCCAGGTCGTCAACGATTCGCAGCAGCAACGGGTGATCAGGGGCAATTCGCATCGCGCATAGTATCCATATGCCCGCACATCCAACAGTACCGGCGATGAAGGGATTGCCAACTCAATTAATTTTCACGTGCCAAGGGAAGTCATAACTCGACAAATCCCCGCCAGCACCCGGAGAATAGCGACCTGCCGACAGGAGTCCCTATGCGCCGTTTGTTTGTTTTGCTGTTGATGTTCTGCACATTGCCCGCTTGGGCAGACAGCTATGACCAGTTATACAAGGTCGCCGGTTGGCCAGAACAACGCGCACATTTCAACGATGCCCTCAAAGCAGCCCAACAGCGATATCGCAATAGCCTGCCGCCAGCGGTCTATCAGGCGCTGGTCAATAACAGCAATCAGCGCTTCGGCCCGCAGGCCATGGATCAACGTGCCGAGAAGCGCTTGCGCGAGACCCTGCGCGATCCCAACCCTGCCCTACAGTTCTTTCAATCGCCCTTGGGCATGAAAATCGTCAACGCCGAGCTGACCGCAACCCGCGCCGATCAACTGGCAAAAAACGCCCAGGGCCTGCCGCATATCGAAGCCGACGCCACCCGCCAACTGTTGATTGGCCATCTGGCGCAGGCTTTGCCCGCCAAGGAAGCAGGCGCCGAAATCAGCCTGGCGATTGCCGGTGTCGCGGCTGACAGTTTGAGCCAGATGATTCCCGGCTTGATGGGTGGCGCGCAGGGCCAGGGTCAAAGCATGCTCGATGGCCAGCGCGAACGCCTGATGGCGCAAATCGCCGCCGACATGAACAACACGCTGCTGTACGTCTACCGCGACCTGTCCGACCCGGAACTGGAAGAATTCTCCAGCTTCGCCGAATCCCCCGAAGGCAAAGCCTATTATCAAGCCGCACTGGCCGCGATCCGCGCGGGACTGGCGGTCGGGCAAAGCGCTTCGAGTCTGGCGCCGGGTCAGTAAACCTGACTGCTTGAAGCCGCCAGACCCATCTTCTGCTCTATCGAAGCAAAATACCGCGCCCGCAATTCCGGCAGCTCATTGGCCAGATGATGGCGGGCTTCGCTGAGCATTAGGATTTGCGGGTGGTCGAATTTTTTGTTGAGCACGTCGAGGTTGTGATTCCAGTCAACGGTCATGTCCGCTTCGCCCTGGATGATGATCGGGCTGCGGGTGCTGCGCGGTGCTGATTCGATGCGTTTGATCCAGCGTGCCAAAGCGCCAACCCAGGCGGTGGGCAATCGATTGGGTTGCAGCGGATCAGCCAGCAGAAATGGCAGGAACGCCGGAGCATTGGAGTTTTCGCTGAAGCGCCGGGCGATGCCTTTGACGAAGGGTTTAAGCAGGTAATAGCTGAGCTTTGACCAACCCCAGGCGCGCGGACGCACCAGCGGCGCGAGAAGAATCACTTGGCCTTGGGCCGGACTTTTCTCGCCCTGATTGAGCAAGTGATCGATCACAATCGCCCCGCCAGTGCTTTGCCCGAACAAATGCCAGGGCTGGGGTAACTGCAAAGTGGAGGCTTCTGCGAACAAACGCTGCAACACCAGTTGATACTCCGCGAAATCCTTGATGCTGGCGCGCGGGCCGCCGGACAAACCGTGGCCCGGTAGATCGCAGGCGATTACTGCGAAGTTCATGCTCAGCGCCCACTCGATCACATGCGTAAACAGGCCCATGTGGTCATAAAAGCCGTGCAGCAGGAACAGCGTCGCCACCGGCTGCTCGGGAAGCCAGACCTGACCGACGATTTCATAACCTGCGACGTCCATACGGCCCAGCCAACTGCGCGTCGGGCCGTTCGGGCCCAGTTCGGCAAGGCTGTAAAAGCGCTGGTAGGCGAGTCCCTCGACTGACAGCGGCTGCATCACGCTCAACGGTTGCAGGCTGGCACGCAGGGAATTGGGGTCGAACGCGGCGGTCATGAAAATTCCAAAACAAAAAGCATGGCGAAATGCGCTGCACCGATATTCATCTGTATCCCTTGGCGTGGCAAGCTACGCCACCTCAAACAGAAGCGTCTGACATGAAACTTATCCGCCGCAACACGTTGTTCAGCTGGCTGCTCGCGCTGGTTTGCGTAGCCGGGCTGTGGGCGGCGTACGACTGGTTTCAGGGACGCTACTTGCGCCCCTTCAGCGATCAGACCGCGCTGTTCGCCGGCGACGCATTACGCCTGCCCGCCGAACTGGCCGGGCCGGGGCGCATCCGGCTGGTGCATTTCTGGGACCCGGCATGCCCGTGCAACGTCGGCAATCAGCAGCATCTCGGGGAATTGATCGAGCGCTTTGGTGGCGACGTTGTTGGCAGCAGTGGCGTGGATTTCTATTCAGTGCAGAAACCCGGCAGCCATGGCCAGTTGCCGGAAACCCTGAGCGCCATCAAGCCATTGAGTACCCTGCCCGGCGCCGAGCAAATCACCGCCAGCCCGGCGGTTGCCATCTGGGATCGGGACGGCAAACTCGCGTATTTCGGGCCGTACAGCGAAGGGCTGACCTGCAATTCCAGCAACAGTTTTATCGAGCCGATCCTGCAAGCCCTGAGCTCCGGGCGCCCGGTGGATGCCACGCACACCATGGCGGTTGGGTGTTATTGCCCGTGGTTGCCATAAAAAACCTGTGCAGACTGTGTGGGAGCGAGCTTGCTCGCGAAGAGACCAGTACATTAGGCACATTTCTGTTGTCTGACATACGGTCTTCGCAAGCAAGCTTGCTCCCACCAAGTTCGCGCCCGCCCAATTATTCATAGAGAAGCTGGATGAAACGCAGCCTGACTATCCTTGTGTTGATCATTGCCATCGTTGCAGGCGGCGGTGCCTGGTTTATCCATCTCAAGCAGCCGGTGCGCGACGGCGAAATTGTGCTCGCCCATCTGCAAGCGCCGGTCAGCGTGCGTTATGACGAGCGCGGTGTGCCGCATATCCGCGCCGAAAATGAGGCCGATCTGTATCGCGCCCTGGGTTATGTGCATGCCCAGGACCGCCTGTTCCAGATGGAAATGATGCGCCGCCTGGCCCGTGGCGAACTGGCCGAGGTGCTTGGGCCGAAACTGGTGGACACCGACAAACTGTTCCGCAGCCTGCGCATCCGCGAGCATGCCGATGAATATGTCGCGCGCCACGACCAGAACACGCCCGCCTGGAAAGCCTTGCAAGCCTATCTGGACGGCATCAATCAATATCAGGACGGCCACGCCAAACCGCTGGAATTCGATTTACTCGGAATTCCCAAGCGACCGTTCACGGCTGAAGACACGCTGAGCGTCGGCGGTTATATGGCCTACAGCTTCGCGGCGGCGTTTCGTACCGAACCCTTGCTGACTTACGTGCGCGACCAGCTTGGCGCGGATTATCTGAAAGCCTTCGACCTCGACTGGCAGCCGCAAGGCGCACTCGGTCAGGCACCGGCCCTTGCTGCCAGCGACTGGAAGTCCCTCAACCAATTGGCGTTCCTCAGCAATCAGGCGCTGGAACAGGCCGGCCTGCCGCAATTCGAAGGCAGCAATGCCTGGGCGGTTTCCGGCAGTCGCACGCAAAGCGGCAAGCCGATCTTGGCGGGCGATCCGCATATTCGCTTTTCCGTGCCGGCGGTGTGGTACGAGGCGCAGCTCTCTGCGCCGGGTTTTGAGTTGTACGGCCATCATCAGGCGCTCAACCCGTTCGCATCGCTGGGCAACAACATGGATTTCGGCTGGAGCCTGACCATGTTCCAGAACGACGATCTGGATTTGATCGCCGAAAAGACCAATCCCGAAAAGCCCAATCAAGTCTGGTACCACGGTCAATGGGTCGAGATGACCAGCAGTCAGCAGCAGATTGCGGTCAAGGGCGAACAGCCGGTGACGATCACTCTGCGCAGCTCGCCCCACGGCCCCATCGTCAATGACGTGCTGGGGGCGACGGCGGGCAAGACGCCGATTGCCATGTGGTGGTCATTCCTTGAATCGGAGAACCCGATCCTTGAAGGCTTTTATGAAGCCAATCGCGCCGACACCCTGGAAAAAATGCGTGCCGCTGCCGAGAAGATCCAGTCGCCGGGGCTGAACATCGTCTGGGCCAACGCCAAGGGCGATATCGGTTGGTGGGCGGCGGCGCAATTGCCGATTCGCCCGGAAGGCGTCAACCCCAACTACATTCTGGATGGCAGCACTGAGCAGGGCGACAAACCGGGCTTTTACCCGTTCAGCGCCAACCCGCAGGAAGAGAACCCGGCGCGCGGCTACATCGTGTCCGCCAACTTCCAGCCGACTTCGCCGACGGGTATGTCGATCCCCGGCTACTACAACCTCGCGGACCGTGGCCAGCAGCTCAATCGACAGTTGAGCGATTCGGCGGTGAAGTGGGATGTGGACAGCAGCAAGAAGCTGCAATTGGGCACGCAGACCGAGTACGCCTCGCGCATTCTCACGCCATTGATTCCAGTATTGCGCAGCGTCATCAGCGACCCGGAAGAAGAGGCTCTGGTAGAACGGCTGGCCAGCTGGAAAGGCGACTATTCGCTGGATTCGGTCGGCGCGACGCTGTTCAACCAGTTCCTGTTTGATCTCACCGAAGAAACCTTTCATGACGAACTGGGCGATGGGCTGTTCGAAACCTTGCTCTCGACGCGGGTCATCGACGCCGCTTTGCCTCGTGTAGCCGCTGACGCCAGTTCGCCATGGTGGAACAATCGCAGTTCCCCAACGCCGGATAGCCGCGCCAACACCGTGAAAGTCGCCTGGCACGCCAGCGTTTCACACCTGAAATCCACTTATGGCGTGAACGCGGATGAATGGCTGTGGGGCAAGGCGCACACCCTGACGCATGCCCATCCGCTGGGTTCGCAGCCGTTATTGGGGCAATTGCTGAATGTCGGGCCATTCGCTGCGCCCGGCACTCATGAAGTGCCTGACAACCTGTCCGCGCGCATCGGCCCCGCGCCATGGCCGGTGACTTACGGGCCATCGACCCGGCGCATCATCGACTTCGCCGACCCGGCGCATAGCGTGGGTATCAACCCGGTCGGGCAAAGCGGCGTACCGTTCGACAAGCATTATTCGGATCAGGCACACGCCTACATCAATGGCGGCTATGTGCAGCAATATTTGAGCGGAGGAGATGTTGCGGGGCATACCGAAGGGACGTTGCGGTTGGTGCCGAATCTCTAAGCGCCGTTGGAGCGAGGCTTGCCCGCGAATCGTTCTATCATCAATATTTCATTGACTGACCTGACGTTTCGCGGGCAAGCCTCGCTCCAACAGGACTTAAATCAAACCGGCGCAGCCGCCCGGCGTGGATCGGGTTGTTTGTAGGTATCGGCGGCGCTTTCCTCGATGGCTTGCTGGATGGCTTTCTTACGCAGGTTTTCCGCGCGGCGGCTGAAGAACCAGACCAGGAAAGTTGCCATGGAAACCGCCAGCAGGATCAGGCTCGCCACGGCGTTGATTTCCGGCTTCACACCCAGACGCACGGCGGAGAAGACTTCCATTGGCAAGGTCGTCGAGCCGGGACCGGAAACAAAGCTCGCCAGCACCAGATCGTCCAGCGACAAGGCGAATGACATCATCGCCCCCGCGGCCAGCGACGGCGCGATCATCGGGATGGTGATCAGGAAGAAGACCTTCCAAGGCCGCGCGCCGAGATCCATTGCCGCCTCTTCGATGGACAGGTCCAGCTCACGCAAACGCGCCGATACCACCACCGCGACATACGCCGCGCAGAACGTGGTGTGAGCGATCCAGATCGTGACGATGCCGCGCTCCTGCGGCCAGCCGATCAATTGCGCCATGGCCACGAACAGCAGCAGCAATGACAGACCGGTGATCACTTCCGGCATCACCAATGGCGCAGTGACCAGGCCGCCGAAGAACGTGCGGCCCTTGAAGCGGGTGATGCGCGTCAGCACGAACGCTGCCATGGTCCCCAGCGCAACCGCTGCAATCGCTGTGTAGCAGGCGATTTCCAGCGAGCGCATCACCGAACCCATCAGTTGCGTGTTATCCAGCAGGCCGACGTACCACTTCACCGACCAGCCGCCCCACACCGTCACCAGCTTGGAAGCGTTGAACGAATAGATGACCAGAATCACCATCGGCGCATAGATGAACAGCAGGCCGAGGACCAGCATCATGTTCGAGAATCGAAAGCTTCTCATGCCTTGCCCTCCAGCTCTTTGGCCTGACTGCGGTTGAACAGAATGATCGGCACGATCAGGATCAACAGCATGACCACCGCCAGCGCGGACGCCACCGGCCAGTCGCGGTTGTTGAAGAACTCTTGCCACAGTACGCGGCCAATCATCAGGGTTTCCGGGCCGCCGAGAAGCTCAGGGATGACGAACTCGCCCACCACCGGAATGAACACCAGCATGCAGCCGGCGATAACCCCGTTCTTGGACAGCGGCACGGTGATTTTCCAGAAGCTGTTGAAGGTGCTCGACCCCAGGTCCGACGCGGCTTCCAGCAGGCTCGGATCATGTTTCACGAGGTTGGCGTACAGCGGCAGAATCATGAACGGCAGATACGAATACACCACGCCGATATAGACCGCGAGGTTGGTATTGAGGATCTGCAAAGGCTCGTCGATCAGGCCCAGCCACATCAGGAACGCATTGAGCAGGCCGTTGTTGCTGAGGATGCCCATCCACGCATAAACCCGGATCAGGATCGCGGTCCAGGTTGGCATCATGATCAGCAGTAGCAGGACGGTCTGCATTTCCTTGCGTGCCGTGGCAATGCCATAGGCCATGGGAAAGCCGATCAGCAGGCACAGCAGCGTGCTGAAGAACGCCATTTTCAGCGAGCCTAGATACGCCGAAATGTACAGATCGTCGCCGGTCAGCAGCGCGTAGTTGGCGAAGTTGAGGATCACTTCGAACTTCTGCTCGGCGTAACTGAAAATCTCGGTATACGGCGGGATTGCGACGTCAGCTTCAGCGAAGCTGATCTTGATGACGATGATGAATGGCAAGGCGAAGAACAGGAACAGCCAGAGGAACGGCGCGCCGATCACCAACTGCCGGCCACCGGGCGTTATTCGATTGAGTGCTCTTTTTATTTTTCGGATTTTCATGAGCGCAATACCACGCCGCTGTCGTCTTCCCACCAGACGAAGACTTCATCGCCCCAGGTAGGCCGCGTGCCCTGACGCTCGGCGTTGGCGACGAACGATTGCACCAGCTTGCCGCACGGCAGTTGCACGTAGAACACCGAGTGGCCGCCCAGATACGCGATGTCGTGAACCTTGCCCCGGGACCAGTTGTACTCGAAGGTCGGTTGCTCGGTGGTGACCAGCAGTTTTTCCGGACGCAGCGCGTAGGTGATGCGCTTGTCTTCCACCGAGGTGGTAACGCCGTGGCCGACGTAGATGCTGCGCTCCAGCTCCGGGCTGCTGATCAACGCGTGGCCTTCGGCGTCGTCGATGACCTCGCCTTCGAACAGATTGACGTTGCCGATGAATTCACAGACCAGACGGCTGGTCGGGGTTTCGTAGATGTCGATGGGGCTGCCGATCTGCGCGATCCAGCCCAGGTGCATGATCGCGATACGTTCGGCCATGGTCATGGCCTCTTCCTGATCGTGGGTCACCATCACGCAGGTCACGCCGACCCGCTCGATGATTTCCACCAGTTCCAGTTGCATCTGCGAGCGCAGTTTCTTGTCCAGCGCGCCCATGGGTTCGTCGAGCAGCAGCAACTTCGGCTTCTTGGCCAGGGAACGCGCCAGCGCGACCCGCTGCCGTTGACCGCCGGACAATTGATGCGGCTTGCGACGCGCGTACTGGGTCATCTGCACCAGCTTGAGCATTTCTTCGACGCGAGCCGTTACTTCAGCTTTCGGCAGTTTGTCCTGCTGCAAGCCGAAGGCGATGTTCTGCTCGACGGTCATGTGCGGAAACAACGCGTAGGACTGGAACATCATGTTGATCGGACGTTCGTACGGCGGCATGTCGGTAATGTCGACGCCATCCAGGTAAATCCGGCCTTCGGTAGGTCGTTCGAAACCCGCCAGCATGCGCAACAGCGTGGACTTGCCCGAACCCGAACCGCCCAGCAAGGCGAAAATCTCACCCTTGTTGATTTGCAGGGACACATCGTCCACCGCAATCGTCTCGTCGAATTTCTTCGTGACCCGATCGATCTTGACCAGCACCTGCTTTGGTTGCTGACCGCCTTCGAGTGATTTCTTGTAGGCGCCGGAGGCAACTGCCATGGGTGAAACTCCCAACAGATTCGCAGCCCGACCAATGCAGCCGGGCGCTGGATTTTTATTTGCCCGACTTGACCTTGGTCCAGCTGCGGGTCATCAGACGTTGCACCTTGGGTGGCAACTCGCTGTTCACGAACAACCGGTCCAGCACTTCCTGCGAGGGGTAAACCGCCTCGTCGTTGCGAATATCCTGATCCATGAACTCACTGGATTTCGGGTTCGGGTTGGCATAACCGACCTGATCGCTGACCTTGGCGATTACCTCAGGCTTGAGCAGGTAATTGATGAAGGCGTGAGCTTCCTTGACGTTCTTGGCGTCCGCCGGAATCGCCAGCATGTCGAACCACAGGTTGCCGCCTTCTTTAGGCACAGCGTAGGCAATGTTCACGCCCTTGCCTGCTTCGGCCGCACGGGCCTTGGCCTGGAACACATCGCCGGAGAAACCGGCAGCTACGCAAATATCGCCGTTGGCCAGGTCGGTAATGTACTTGGAGGAATGGAAGTAAGTGACATAAGGACGTACCGCCATCAGCTTGGTTTCGGCCTTTTTGTAGTCGGCTTCGTTGGTGCTGTTGGGGTTCAGGCCCATGTAATTGAGCACCGCCGGGAGCATTTCATCGGCGGAATCGAGGAAGGCCACGCCGCAACTCGACAGCTTTTTGATGTTCTCCGGCTCAAACAGCATCGCCCAGGAGTCGATCTTGTCGACACCCAGCACAGCTTTGACCTTGTCGACGTTGTAACCGATGCCGTTGGTGCCCCACAGATAGGGCACGGCGTATTGATTGCCGGGGTCGTTTTTTTCCAGACGCTTGAGCAGCGCCGGATCGAGATTCTGATAGTTGCTCAGCTGGGCTTTATCCAGTTTCTGGAAAGCGCCGGCCTTGATCTGTTTGCCGAGGAAGTGATTGGACGGCACCACCACGTCGTAGCCGGTGCGCCCGGCCAGCAACTTGGCTTCCAGGGTTTCGTTGGAGTCGAATACATCGTACATCGGCTTGATATTGCTGGTGGTTTCGAAGTCCGCCAACGTTGTCGTGCCGATGTAATCGGACCAGTTATAAATATGCACGACGGATTCTGCCTGAGCGCCGACCGTGAGGGTCAGCGTCGCAGCGGCGAGCATGGATTTGGCAAATAAGGAAATAGACACGTGAACAATCCTTTTTCTGTATGGGGTCTGGTGCCCGTGTCGCTGAGCTGGACTGTGTGGGGACAGAATAATGCAGGAGCGAATCAATTCGTGCCTACACACTCAAGCGTAGGAGCGGATTTATCCGCGAGGATGTCGGGAAAGACACGAGATTTCATGTCAGCCTTAAGGACGCCCTCCCGGATAAATCCGGTCCTACGCAATTCAATCGAGCAAACTTACTTACCCGATTTAATCTTGGTCCAGCTACGGGTCATGATCCGCTGGGTCGCTGCTGGCAAATCGGCGATGGCGTACAGTTTCGCCAACACATCAGCTGGCGGGTAAACGCCCGGGTCGCTGGTGATGTCTTTGTTGACCAATGGGGTCGACGCTTCGTTGCCGTTCGGGAAATGCACTTCGTTGGTGATTTCGGCCATGATTTCCGGCTTCATCAGGAAGTTCATGAACTTGTAGGCGCCTTCGACGTTTTCGGCATCCTTGGGAATGGCGACCATGTCGTAGAAGCTGCCAGCACCTTCTTTAGGAATGTTGTAGCTGACCTTGACCTTGCCACCGGCTTCTTCAGCCCGGGATTTGGCCTGGTAAACGTCGCCCGAATAACCGACCGCTACGCAGATGTTGCCGTTGGCCAGGTCGGAGATGTACTTGGAGGAATGGAAGTAACCAATCGATGGACGAACTTTCAGGAACAGCGCTTCGGCTTCGGCTAGCTGCTTCTTGTCCTGGGAGTCGGTTGGATAACCCAGGTAATGCAGGGCAATCGGCAGCATTTCGGTTGGCGAATCGAGGAAGCTGATGCCACAGGATTTCAGCTTGGCAGCGTTCTCAGGCTTGAACAGCAAGTCCCAGGAGTTGGTCGGCGCATCGGCACCCAACGCAGCCTTGACCTTGTCCGGGTTGAAGCCGATGCCTATCGAGCCCCACATGTACGGGAAAGCGTGTTTGTTGTCCGGGTCGCTGACCGATACGGCCTTGAGCAGCGCGGTATTCAGGTTTTTGTAGTTAGGGAGCTTGGACTTGTCCAGCTCCTGATAAACGCCGGCCTTGATCTGCTTGGCGAGGAAGTTGTTCGACGGCACGACGATGTCGTAACCGGATTTACCGGCCAGCAGCTTGGCTTCGAGGGTTTCGTTGCTGTCGAACACGTCGTAGACGACTTTGATGCCCGACTCTGCTTCGAATTTGGAAATGGTGTCCGGCGCGATGTAATCGGACCAGTTGTACACGTGTAGCACTTTGTCATCAGCCTGAGCGGCGGCGGCCACAACGCCCATCAGGGACAGTGCCAGGAGGGTCTTGCCAAATTTTTTCATGTATAGCTCCAATGTTGTTAGGTAGCGGCTTCTAGCCATAGTTTGGCAATTGCCTGACCGATGTTTCAAGCGGACGCTCATCCCGTAGGAGCGGCTTCAGCCGGGAGGGGGCCGGTACAGCCGAAATATCTCCGTCATCAGATATATCGCCCTCCCGGCTAAAGCCGGTCCTACGGAGTTATCAAAGCCTAGCTCTGCAACTTCGCCAATGTCAGATCAAGACACTTGCGAGCTTTGTCGATCAACTCATCAATTTCCGCAAAACTGATCACCAGCGGTGGCGCAATGATCATGGTATCGCCAACTGCCCGCATGATCAGGCCATTGTCGAAGCAGAAGGTTCGGCAAATCATGCCTGCGCCCCTGCCGGTGTAACGCTCGCGAGTCGTCTTGTTCTTGACCAGCTCGATGGCCCCCAACAGGCCCACGCCCCGGACTTCACCTACCAGCGGATGGTCGTTGAGCTCACGTAAACGCTTTTGCAAATACGGTGCCGTTTCCGCTTTCACTCGCTCGACGATCTTCTCGTCGCGCAGAATGCGAATGTTCTCCAGCGCCACCGCTGCCGCAACCGGGTGCCCGGAATAAGTGAAGCCATGATTGAAGTCGCCGCCCTCGTTGAGCACCTTGACGATTTCATCACGCACAATCAGGCCGCCCATGGGGATGTAACCCGAGGTCAGGCCTTTGGCGATGGTCATCATGTCCGGCTTGAGGTCATAGAAATCACTGCCGAACCATTCGCCGGTCCGCCCGAAACCACAGATCACTTCATCGGCGACAAACAGAATGTCGTACCTGGCGAGGATCTCCTTGATCTTCGGCCAGTAGGTCGCAGGCGGTACGATCACGCCACCGGCACCCTGGATCGGCTCGGCAATAAAAGCACCAACGTTATCTACGCCCAGTTCGAGGATTTTCTTTTCCAGCTGCTCGGCGGCCCAGACACCGAACTCGTCGGGGCTCATGTCGCCACCCTCGCCGAACCAGTACGGCTGCGGAATGTGCACGATGCCCGGAATCGGCAGGTCGCCCTGCTCGTGCATAAAAGTCATGCCGCCCAGGCTGGCGCCAGCCACGGTCGAGCCGTGATAGCCGTTGACCCGACTGATAATGGTTTTCTTGTTCGGCTGGCCCTTGATCGCCCAATAGTGGCGAACCATGCGCAGCATGGTGTCATTGCCTTCCGAGCCTGAACCGGTGAAGAACACGTGGTTCATGCCTTGCGGGGCAATTTGCGAGATGACCTTGGCCAACTCCAGCACCGGCGGGTGGGCGGTCATGAAGAACAGGTTGTAATAAGGCAGCTCGCGCATCTGTTTGGCGGCGGCTTCGGCCAGCTCATCGCGGCCATAGCCGATGGCCACGCACCACAGGCCGGACATGCCGTCGAGAATCTTGTGACCCTCGCTGTCCCAGAGATAAACCCCGTTGGCGCGGGTGATGATGCGCGGGCCGACTTCTTTAAGCTGTTTGTAGTCGCTGAACGGGGCCAGGTGATGCTCGCTGCTCAAGGCCTGCCATTCGCGGGTTTGCGGGTTGTTTGAACTCATACATAACTCCATATCAAATTTGTTGGAGCGAGCGGGCGGCGATCCGACTTGCCCGCGAATCCGACGACGCGATGCATCAGGCATAACGCGTTATCGTTCTTCGCGGGCAAGCCTCGCTCCAACAGGTCGTGTCTCGCATCAGACGGCGAAGAGCAGGAATTCCCGCTCCCACGAACTGATCACGCGCTTGAAGTTTTCGTGTTCGGCACGTTTGACGGCAACGTAGCCGACGATGAATTTCTTGCCGAGGTATTTCTCGATGGTCTTGCTGTTTTCCATCCGCTCCAGCGCGTCCTCGATGGTCAACGGCAAACGCAGGTTGCGCCGTTCGTAACCACGCCCGACCACCGGCGCGCTTGGATTGTGCCCTTCGACCATGCCAATGAACCCACACAGCAGGCTGGCAGCAATCGCCAGATAAGGGTTGGCATCGGCGCCAGGCAAGCGGTTTTCCACGCGACGGTTCTGCGGACCGGCATCCGGCACGCGCAGGCCCACGGTGCGGTTTTCTTCGCCCCATTCGACGTTGACCGGCGCCGAGGTGTCGGGCAGGAAGCGGCGGAATGAATTGACGTTGGGGGCGAACAGCGGCAAGAGCTCGGGAATGAATTTCTGCAGACCGCCCACGTGATGCAGGAACAGCTCGCTCATGGTCCCGTCTTCGTTGGAGAAGATGTTCTTGCCGGTCTTGATGTCGATGATGCTCTGGTGCAAATGCATGGCGCTGCCTGGCTCGCCGGTCATCGGCTTGGCCATGAACGTGGCGGCCACATCATGCTTGAGCGCGGCTTCGCGCATGGTGCGTTTGAACACCAGAATCTGGTCGGCCAGGGACAAGGCATCACCGTGACGGAAGTTGATTTCCATCTGCGCGGTGCCGTCCTCGTGAATCAAGGTGTCCAGATCGAGGTTTTGCAGCTCGCACCAGTCGTACACGTCTTCGAACAGCGGGTCGAACTCGTTGGCTGCTTCAATCGAAAACGACTGGCGACCGGTTTCCGGGCGACCGGAGCGACCAATCGGCGGCTGCAACGGGTAATCCGGGTCGTCGCTGCGCTTGGTCAGGTAAAACTCCATCTCCGGCGCGACAATCGGCTGCCAGCCTCGATCGGCATACAGCTTGAGGACTTTCTTCAAGACGTTGCGCGGCGACAGCTCGATGGGGTTGCCCTGCTTGTCGTAGGTGTCGTGAATCACCTGCGCCGTGGGCTCGATTGCCCAGGGGACCAGATACACCGCGTTCTGGTCAGGACGACAGAGCATGTCGATGTCGGCAGGGTCGAGCAGTTCGTAATAAATGTCGTCGTCGACGTAATCACCCGTGACGGTCTGCAGCAATACGCTCTCCGGCAAGCGCATGCCCTTCTCGGCAATGAATTTGTTGGTGGGTGAGATTTTGCCGCGAGTGATCCCGGTAAGGTCGGCAATCATGCATTCGACTTCGGTGATCTTGTGTTCTTTCAACCAATCGGTGAGCTGGTCGAGGTTGGTACTCATAAATACCTCAGGTTTATAAAGCGTCTGCTGAGGCTCAACAGACCCGCTTGGTCCCGATCAAGGATCAGGAGTTGTGTGACGCATCGGCGTCGCGTTCAATCGCTCGTTTTCGACAGGCATCGCCAAACGCCTGAAAGATCGCCAGATAATCCGGATTGGAAGTCACCTGCCACTCGGGATGCCATTGCACACCCAGCGCGAATCCTTCGCTGCCTTCAACCGAAATGGCTTCAATCAGGCCGTCCGGCGCCGTTGCCTCCACGCGCAAGCCCGGCGCCAGACGCTCAATGCCTTGCCCGTGAATGGAATTGACCTGGATCTCGCTGGACAACCCAAGCCCGGCCAATACGCCGCCTGGTTGAACATGCATTGCGTGGCTCGGCGCGTACTGCACTTCGACAGGTTCGTTGTCCGGTTCACGATGGTCCATGAAGGTTCCGGTTTCGTGAACACGCTGATGCAGACTGCCGCCGAAGGCCACATTCATCTCCTGAAATCCGCGGCAAATGCCCAAAACAGGAACACCAGCTGCCACGGCGGCACGAATAAGCGGTAAGGTGGTGCTGTCGCGATCAGGATCGTGCTCCGTACCCGGAGCGCTGGCAGGACCACTGTAGTGCCAGGGTTCGACATTGGAAGGCGAGCCGGTGAACAGCAGTCCATCAAGGCTGGCGAGAATTTCGGCGGGATCAAGCAAGGGTCCGAGCGCAGGCAGAATCAGGGGCAGGCCTTTGGCCGCCACGGCTACCGCACGGACATATTTGTCGCCGCTGATGTGATAGGCATGGTGACCGATCTGCTTGTTGCAGGCGGTGACGCCGATCAGTGGCAGGCGAGACATAGGACCCCCGTGTTGTTGTTGTCGCTGTTATGGGTTGCAATCGAGCTTAGCCTTGTTCATTTTTTTCCACAACTGTGCGGTAAAAAATTGAACACTGCCCGCCAAAGCCTGACGTACCGGGCCCTTCCAGCGTCCAATACTTGCCCCCAATTGCGGCAAAAACGGCTTTTCGGCGCCCTTTTAGGGCAAAAGAAGGCTCTATTGACTTAATCATGGCTTTCGGATTGACTGAATCCCGTAAGGCTCGATGATTGATATTTTTAACAACAAAGGTGTTGCATCATGTCGGTACCCCCGCGTGCCGTTCAGCTTAACGAAGCGAACGCGTTCCTTAAGGAACATCCTGAGGTTCTGTACGTTGACCTTCTGATTGCAGATATGAATGGTGTGGTGCGCGGCAAGCGCATAGAACGCACCAGCCTCCATAAGGTTTACGAGAAGGGCATCAATCTGCCTGCCTCTTTATTTGCCCTGGATATCAATGGCTCGACGGTGGAAAGCACCGGCCTGGGTCTGGACATCGGTGATGCTGACCGAATCTGTTATCCAATCCCTGACACCCTGTGCAATGAGCCCTGGCAGAAGCGCCCTACTGCGCAACTGTTGATGACCATGCACGAAATCGAAGGTGAACCCTTCTTCGCCGACCCGCGTGAAGTCCTGCGTCAAGTGGTCAGCAAGTTCGATGACATGGGCCTGACGATCTGCGCCGCCTTCGAACTGGAGTTCTACCTGATCGATCAGGAGAACGTGAATGGCCGCCCACAACCGCCACGCTCGCCGATCTCCGGCAAACGCCCGCACTCGACACAGGTCTACCTGATCGACGACCTCGACGAATACGTCGATTGCCTCCAGGACATTCTGGAAGGCGCGAAAGAACAAGGCATTCCGGCTGACGCCATCGTGAAAGAAAGCGCCCCGGCTCAGTTCGAAGTGAACCTGCATCACGTCGCCGACCCGATCAAGGCCTGCGATTACGCAGTACTGCTCAAGCGACTGATCAAGAACATCGCCTACGACCACGAAATGGACACGACCTTCATGGCCAAGCCCTATCCGGGTCAGGCAGGCAATGGTCTTCACGTCCACATCTCGATCCTGGATCGCGATGGCAAGAACATCTTCACCAGCGAGGATCCCGAGCAGAACGCCGCATTACGTCATGCGATCGGCGGTGTGCTCGAGACCCTACCGGCGCAGATGGCGTTCCTTTGCCCGAACGTCAACTCATACCGCCGGTTCGGTGCTCAGTTCTACGTACCGAATTCGCCAAGCTGGGGTCTGGACAACCGGACTGTCGCCTTGCGCGTGCCGACCGGTTCTGCCGATGCAGTGCGTCTGGAACACCGGGTTGCCGGTGCCGATGCCAACCCGTACTTGCTGATGGCTTCGGTCCTGGCAGGTGTGCATCACGGCTTGACCAACAAGATCGAACCGCCGCCGCCCGTCGAAGGCAACTCCTACGAGCAGAACGAACAAAGCCTGCCGAACAACCTGCGCGATGCCCTGCGCGAGCTGGACGACAGTGAAATCATGGCGCGCTATATCGACCCGAAATACAT
The DNA here is from genome assembly GCF_038096165.1 of Pseudomonas sp. G.S.17. Lineage (NCBI taxonomy): Bacteria > Pseudomonadati > Pseudomonadota > Gammaproteobacteria > Pseudomonadales > Pseudomonadaceae > Pseudomonas > Pseudomonas viridinivis. The sequence continues at coordinate 460,453 of NZ_CP151076.1, read as the reverse complement.
CGATATTTTTGTCGCCTGCAAGGAAAGCGAGCTGGAAGAGTTCGAACACTCCATCTCCGACCTTGAATACAACTGGTATCTGCATACCGTTTAATCAGGTGTGAAGAATAAAAAACGCCGCTGGACCGTGAGGTTTGGCGGCGTTTTTTGTTATCTGCATGTGAGCCTGGCAATGATCCCGTAGGACTGGCTTTAGCCGGGAGAGCATTTTTTCTGATCAAGGAAATGCAGCGAATGTACTGGCCCCTCTCCCGGCTGAAGCCGGTCCTACTGCGCCCATAATTAGTATCTGCATACCGTTTAATCAGGTGTGAAGAATAAAAAACGCCGCTGGACCGTGAGGTTTGGCGGCGTTTTTTGTTATCTGCATGTGAGCCTGGCAATGATCCCGTAGGACTGGCTTTAGCCGGGAGGGCATTTTTTCTGATCAAGGAGATGCAGCGAATGTACCGGCCCTCTCCCGGCTGAAGCCGGTCCTACTGCGACCATAATTAGTATCTGCATACCGTTTAATCAGGTGTGAAGAATAAAAAACGCCGCTGGACCGTGAGGTTTGGCGGCGTTTTTTGTTATCTGCATGTGAGCCTGGCAATGATCCCGTAGGACTGGCTTTAGCCGGGAGGGCATTTTTTCTGATCAAGGAGATGCAGCGAATGTACCGGCCCTCTCCCGGCTGAAGCCGGTCCTACTGCGCCCATAATTAGTTACAATCCCCGCTGCCCCGCCCAAGAGACCACTTCATGACCCGCCCCGCTACCGCCCGCAAACCTCGTGCACGCAGTCAGGCCCGGATCGATTCGATCCTTGATGCCGCACGCGAGCTGCTGGCGACTGAAGGTGTGGCAAGTCTGTCGATCTACAGCGTCGCCGAACGGGCGCAGATTCCGCCGTCGTCGGTTTATCACTTCTTCGCCAGCGTCCCGGCCCTGCTTGAAGCGCTGACTGCCGATATCCACGCCGCCTTTCGCGCCTGCCTGCAAGCGCCTATCGAACATGCACAACTGAGCAGCTGGCGCGATCTTTCCCGACTGGTCGAAATGCGTATGCTGGACATCTACAACGCTGACGCCGCCGCTCGCCAACTGATCCTCGCCCAGCACGGCCTTACAGAAATCAACCAGGCCGACCGCCAGCACGACATCGAACTGGGTCACCTGATGCTGGAAGTCTTCAATCGCCACTTCCAGTTGCCAGTCCTGCCCGACGACGTTGATGTGTTTGCCCTGGCGATGGAACTGGGCGACCGGGTTTACGCACGGTCGATGCAACTGCACGACGAGATCACACCGCGCATGGCCGAAGAAGGCATGCGCGTGTTTGATGCGTATCTGGGTTTGTATCTGCCGCCCTTCCTTGCGCGCAGAGAGCTGTCGAAAACAGCGCTTTCGACGGATTAAAGCGTCAGCCTTGCACCCCTGCGACTTCAGGGGTTCGCGTCAACGCCTGCGCCAACATCTGCTGCAATGCCTGGAGGATCGGATCGTGCTTGCGCTGGCTGTAGCGCAACACGTTGGCGACTTCCGGCAGCGGCATGCTGCGCTGGAACGCCCGACCTGTTTCGACGCGCAGGTCAATATTGCCCCCGGCCACGATCCCGATGCCCAAGCCGGCCGAAATCGCCGAAAGCACGCCATCCGAATACGGGCACTGCACCGCCACCTTGCAACGTATGCCCGCCGCTTGCAGTCGGTCTTGCGCCAGGCTGCCGTAAAAACATCCCGGTCCATAAGTCACCAACGACACCGTGGCATCAGGCGTGTATTGCCATCCGGCCGGCACACACCAGTGCAGGCGCTCGCTCCACAACAGGTGATCCTCGGCGCTCAACGCGTGGGAAAAATCCTGATGCAGTGCCAGATCCAGATCGCCCTGCACAAGGGACTGACGCAAGGCCTGACTCTGCTCGACCACGACCTGGACATCGACGTTGCCGTGTTGCCTGGCGAACCGGGCCAAAATCGGCGCGAGTTGCGGCAGTGATGCCTGTTCGGTGACCCCCAAGCGAACCACGCCTTCCAGCGTCGACGGAGCAAACAGCGCCAGCGCTTCATCGTGGGAATTGAGAATGCGCCGCGCATGAATCAGCAGCTCAGCGCCTTCGTTGGTCGCCACCAGGCGTTGGCCCTCCCGGCGAATCAGATCGCGGCCCAGCTGTTTCTCCAGGCGTTTGATCTTCCAACTGACCGCTGACTGACTGAGATTCAGGCTTTCCGCCGCCCGCGTGACACTTCCCAGTTCAACGATGCTGCGCAACGCCCGCAACACATCGATTGGCAATCGCTGGTTCATCACCACCTCCATGACAGCTCTCTATGTAGCCAACTATGACAAGAATCGAATTTAACAAGCATAAGTTGTCATTGGTGTCATGGAAAGCCCTTGGATAGGCTTGAGGTTCGAACACACCTGAGAGGACAGACTCATGAACGCTATTTCGAATCTGCTCAACCAGCACGTCATCATCGAGGGTCGACGCATCGCAACCGGCATTCATGGCGAAGGTTTACCAGTCGTGCTGTTGCACGGCACACCGGCCCATTCGTTTATCTGGCGTAATGTCGCGCCGCTCCTTGTAGAAGCAGGATTCAAGGTGCATTTATTTGACCTGCTCGGCTTCGGCGCCTCGGAATTCCCACGGGACCAGGACACTTCGATCGCAATGCAGCGCCTGTTGCTGGAGCAGCTGCTGGATCATTGGGACCTCCCTAACGCGCACCTCATCGCCCATGACATCGGCGGCGCGACCGCGCTCAGGCTCGCCATCGAAGCACCGCAACGCGTGCGATCACTGACCATTGCCGACATCTGCAGCTATGACTCGTGGCCTTCCATCACCTGGCGCGACATCCGCGACCATCATGCCGACTACGCCGCAGCGGACGCCGAACAGCATCGGGTCTTGATGACCCGGCAACTCAGCATGGCGGTCTTCAACAAGAGCGTCATGCAAGGCGAGGTGCTGGAGCATTATCTGGCGCCGATCACCGGCCTGATCGGTCAGGTCAGCTTCTACAAGAATCAGGTGGCGCACTACAACGCCCGCTACACCGAGGACCATGCCGAACGCCTGCCGGAACTGCGCGTCCCGACGCAAATCCTCTGGGGAGCGAATGATGAATGGCAATCGGTGACTTACGCTCATCGCCTGCACAGCGACATTCCCGGCTCAACCTTACATATCCTCGAAAGTGCCGGGCATTTTCTGATGGAGGACGCGCCGAACGAATTTGCCGCCAAGGCCATTGCGTTTATCCACAGCCAGGCCTGAAAACGAAAAAACCCCGGAGGGTCGTCACCGTCCGGGGCCGTGGTTGTTGCTCATCGATCACAGCTTGGCGATGGAAACCTCGGTGGATTTCACGAACGCGATAACTTCGCTGCCCACCACCAGCTCCAGCTCTTTGACCGAGCGGGTAGTGATTACGGAGGTCACGATGCCGGACGCGGTTTGCACGTCGATTTCGGAAAGCACGTCGCCTTCGACGATTTCCTTGATGGTGCCTTTGAACTGGTTGCGAACGTTGATGGCCTTGATAGTCATGATGAGTTTCCTGTGTGGGGTTAAAAGTCGTTGATTCGACTAGTTAGCCCAGCGCAATTGCGTGGGCAGCGGTGAAACAGGTTCGGGTTCCGGCGGCGTGCCGGGCAGGGACAGGACGCGTTCCAGCACCTGGGTTTCCAGAGCGGCCAGGCGATGTGAGCCGCGCACGCGCGGACGCGGCAACTCCACCAGCAAGTCCAGGCCAATGCGCCCTTCTTCGATCAAAATCACGCGGTCGGCAATCGCCACCGCTTCGCTGACATCGTGAGTCACCAGCAGCACGGTGAAGCCATGTTTGCGCCACAGGTTTTCGATCAGCTGCTGCATCTCGATGCGGGTCAGGGCATCCAGCGCGCCGAGCGGCTCATCCAACAGCAACAGGCGCGGTTGATGGATCAACGCCCGAGCCAGCGCCACGCGTTGCTTTTGCCCGCCGGACAATGCCGCCGGCCATTCATCGGCGCGCTCGGCCAGCCCCACCGCTTCGAGGGCTTCCAGCGCCTTGCTGCGCCAGTCGCCACTCAGGCCGAGCCCAACGTTGTCGATGATCTTTTTCCAGGGCAGCAAACGCGCTTCCTGGAACATCAAACGGGTATCTTCCCGGGCGTCGACCAACTTGCCCGAACCGGCCAGCAATTCGCCGCCAGTGGGTTTATCCAGGCCCGCCAACAGACGCAGCAAGGTGCTCTTGCCACAACCGCTGCGCCCGACCACGGCGACGAATTGCCCGGCCGGAATATGCAGATCGATGTCCTTGAGGACTTCGCGACTGCCGAAGGTTTTCTTCAGGTTGCGCACTGCCAGTGGAATGCCGCGCAGCAGATGGGCCGGTTGTTGCTGTTTCAAGCTGCTCATGCCGCACCGCCTTTATTCACTTGATAGGCCGGATGCCAGCGCAGGCAGACCCGCTCCAGGCCGCGCGCAGCCAGATCCGCCAGCTTGCCCAGCACCGCGTAAAGCACGATAGCCAGAACCACCACATCGGTTTGCAGGAATTCCCGGGCGTTCATGGCCAGATAACCGATGCCGGAACTCGCGGAAATGGTCTCGGCGACGATCAGGGTCAACCACATGAAACCCAGGGCAAAGCGCACGCCGACCAGGATCGAAGGCATGGCGCCCGGCAGAATCACGTGCCAGAACAGGCCAAAGCCGGACAGCCCATAGCTGCGCGACATTTCCACCAGCGCCGGATCGATGTTGCGAATGCCGTGATAGGTGTTGAGGTAGATCGGGAACAAGGTACCCAGGGCCACGAGAAACACCTTTGCGGTTTCGTCGATGCCGAACCAGAGGATCACCAATGGAATCAGCGCCAGGTGCGGGATGTTCCGAATCATCTGCACCGAACTGTCGAGCAGGCGCTCGCCCCATTTCGACAGGCCGGTGATAAAGCCCAAGGCCAGGCCGATGCCGCCACCGATGGCGAAACCGACCCCGGCGCGCCAGCCGCTGATTGCCAGATGTGTCCAGATTTCACCGCTGGAAACCAGATTGATGCCGGCTTCGATGACGGCACTGGGCGCAGGCAGAATGCGGGTCGACAGCCAGCCGGCGCTGACCGATAGCTGCCAGATCGCCAGCAGCAGGATCGGTAATGCCCAGGGCGCGAGGCGCTGGACGATGCGTTGCGAAGCACTAAGGCTCATGGAGTTGTCTCCTCAAGTGGCCTGCTGATTACTGGGCTTTCGCGACAGCAGCGGGTGGGGTCCAGATCACGTCCGCAATGTTCAGCGGCTTGGGAATCAACTTGAGCTGATAAAACGTGTCAGCGATTTTCTGCTGCGAAGCGACGACCTGCGGCGTAAGGAACAACGCGCCGTAGCCCTGACGCTTGACTGACTTCAAGGTGATGTCAGCTGGCAGGCCGAGCAACGGTGCGACCTGGGTGGTGACTTCTTCCGGGTTGGCCTTGGACCATTCGCCTACCGCGCGGACTTCTTCGATCAACGCCTGAATGACTTTCGGGTGCTGTTGCGCGTAAGGCTTGGTCGCCAGGTAGAACTGATGGTTATCGACGATGCCGGTGCCATCGCGCAGGGTTCGTGCCTGCAACTGTTGTTCGGCGGCGGCCTGGTACGGGTCCCAGATAACCCAGGCATCCACGCTGCCACGCTCGAATGCGGCGCGGGCATCGGCGGGCGGCAGGAACACGGTCTGAATGTCGGTGTATTTCAAGCCGGCGTCTTCCAGTGCCTTGACCAACAGGTAATGCACGTTGGAGCCTTTGTTGAGCACGACTTTCTTGCCTTTGAGGTCTTTGACCGACGTGATCGGCGAGTCCTTGGGCACGAGGATCGCTTCGCTGGCCGGTGCAGGCGGCTCGTAAGCGACATACAGCAGATCGGCACCGGCGGCCAGGGCGAACACCGGCGGCGTTTCGCCGGTCACGCCAAAGTCGATGGAACCGACGTTGAGCCCTTCGAGCAACTGGGGGCCGCCGGGGAATTCAGTCCATTGCACTTGCACGCCCTGCTCGGCAAGCCGCTTTTCCAGCGAGCCCTTGGCCTTGAGCAGCACCAGGGTGCCGTATTTCTGATAACCGATGCGCAAGCTTTCCGCCTGAGCCTGGTTGATGGCGCCCAAGGCGACCGCTGCAGCAAACAGAGCGGCCAAGCCTCGACGCAAAATGACAGTGCGCATTGGCGCTCTCCTTTGCTGATTCATGAATGGCACCTGCTTACCCGATGGCGGGCGAGTAAGGCGTTTGACGACAATTCGTTCGCTGGCAATGACACCAGCACCCAGTGACCTTAACAGCAGTTTTTTATATCTATAAATCTCATTTTTTCATTTGGTTATTCTTTAAATGAATATGAAGGGTTTCGGTAGGACCGGACTTGTCCGGGAAGGCGTCGGTGCAGACAATTCAGATCTTCCTTGCCTGCACTGACCTCTTCGGGGGCAAGTCCCCTCCTGCCGGCTCGGGGCAAATTTCAGGCATAAAAAAAAGGGCCGACGAATCGGCCCAAGAACTATTTACAAAATCAGCCTGCTTGTCGTGGCAAGGGTAAATCAGCGATTGGGTTGCGGCGTCAGGCGCAGATAAGGCGTGACAGCCTTGTAGCCTTTGGGGAAGCGTTGCTTGATCTCGTCTTCATCCTTGAGCGACGGCACGATCACCACGTCTTCACCGTCGACCCAGTTGGCGGGCGTGGCGACCTTGTAGTTGTCGGTCAGCTGCAAGGAGTCGATGACCCGCAGGATCTCGTGGAAATTGCGCCCGGTGCTGGCGGGATAGGTGATGGTCAGGCGAATCTTCTTGTTCGGATCGATCACGAACAGAGAACGCACTGTCAGCGTGTCATTGGCGTTAGGGTGAATCAGGTCGTACAAATCGGACACTTTGCGATCGGCGTCAGCCAGGATCGGGAAGTTGACCAGGGTGTTTTGCGTGGTGTTGATGTCGTCGATCCACTTGATGTGCGAGTCGACCGGGTCCACTGACAGCGCGATGGCTTTAACGCCACGAACATCGAAGTCAGCCTTGAGCTTGGCAGTGAAACCCAGCTCGGTGGTGCAGACCGGGGTGAAGTCCGCCGGGTGGGAAAACAACACGCCCCAACTATTGCCCAGCCATTCGTGAAAGCGGATACGGCCTTCGCTGGATTCCTGTTCAAAATCAGGGGCGATGTCGCCAAGTCGCAGGCTCATGGGTGTTGCTCCTTGTTTTGCCGAAATTGATAGCTGAGTTCAGCACACAGTGCCCGACTGCGGAGTGAATTTAAAAGAATGGATATCGATTTATATAGCACTAATGGAAATATCAAATTTCAGGCAAAAAGAACCCCGCACGAGGCGGGGTTCCTTTTTAACTCAACCAGTCAACCAACCAGGCTTATTTGAAAGCGTAGGTGTAGTTGAAGATCACACGAGTCTGATCGGTGTTGGTGGAGCCAGCCAGATCTGCATCGCCGCGGTACGAACCGTGACGAACTGTAGTGCCGAAACCCTTGAGCGGGCCGCTCTGGATTACGTAGTCAACACGCATGTCGCGCTCCCACTCGGAGAACTCACGACCCAGTGTGCGGTTAGAAGCAACACCTTTGATGTCGTCACCGTGCAGGTAGGCAATCGAAGTCTTCAGACCAGGAACACCAAGACGGGCGAAGTCATAGGAGTACTGACCGAAGGTGGTGTTTGTACCCGCGCGGTTGAAGGCGTTGATCATCGAGTCAGTGAACAGGTAGAAGCTGCTACCGCCGTTACCTTCGTTGCTACCCGTGCTCGCACCATTTTTGGTGATGTTGCCGTTGTTCATGTAAGCGATGCCGCCGTCGTCGCCCACTTGCTGGTGACCCACCATAAGCGCGTGACCGCCCAGGGCGTAAGTGAACATTGCCGACCAGGTTTGGTTATCAACTTTGCCAGCGTGCTTGGCGTAGCCGCCGTTGTTGTTGAAGGCATAACCGGCTTGACCGTTCTTACCGTCATCGCTGCTGTTGAAGTAACGCAAGTCAGTCTTGAACGACTGGTCTTCACCCAGTGGCAAAACATGTACCAGGCCCAGGAAGTGCTGCTTGTAGAAATCTTCCAGGTTGGCGTAGTAGTACTGCAGGGTCAGGTCTTTGGTAACTTTCCAGTCGCCGCCGGCGAAGCTGAAGTTGTTGCTACCCTGGCTAGCGCCAGACATGCCCATGTCACTCCAGTTGCTGGAGGCACGACCGATGGTCTGGTTCAGTCGGCCTGCAGTCAACGTGACGTTGTCGATTTCCTTGGATGACAGGATTCCGCCTTCAAAAGCCTGCGGCAGAACACGTGAGTCGTTCGATACCAGGATTGGCAGGTTCGGTGCCAGGGCGTTACCAAGGCGAAGCTCGGTTTTCGAGAAGCGAGCCTTGGCGTTACCGCCGATGCGAGTCCACTCGTCAACGGAAGAACCATCGCTCTCAGTAGGGCTGATAGCGCCATTCGCGGCGTGGTGACCACGGCCGCCATCCAGGTGAATGCCAACCAGCGCCTGAACATCCAGACCAAAACCAACGGTGCCTTGAGTGAAGCCGGACAGGTAGTCGAATTTTAAGCCGGTTGCGGTCTCTTCGTTGCGGTTTGCAGCGCCTTCACGGTTATCACTGTTGAAATACAGAGTGCGCGAATTTACGGACGCTTTGCTGTCTTCAATGAAACCAGCAGCACCGGCTTGTTGGGCCAGGGCCGCAACGGTGACGGCCAGGGCCAGGGTGGACTTCTTCATGTTTCGCTCCTCGTGAATCTAATTTTTGTAATCCCTGATGCCGGCGTCGAAACGCTCTAACTCAGGGATGCGCGATTAGCGCCAGACCCGACTTGGTGAGTCAATGGTTACTGGGCGCCTCAAGACTAAATGACTAGACCGCGTGTGTCGGTGGTCAGCAGGGTAGTGAACATTTCTAAAATCTAAAAAGAATTAATATTCATTCTTTTAGATCCATCGGATATATGTCACAAGCCATGTCGCTTCCGTCCGTCGAGGAGTGTATCGACCTGCAAAGCTAAATCCCAAAATTTATTTCATGACCGCTGGTCGGGGGAACGTGTTCCGGTCTGGCAAACGGCTTAAATCCGACTATCCAGTCACCGTAACCTGCCCGTTATACATGCTGTAAATTCGCTGCGGCCCTTTAAATACGGGAGATCTACTCCAGTAGCCGCAATTGTGACAATTGCCACCGCCTTAGGTCGGACCGAAATATAAAGCTGAAAAAAAATTTAAGAATGGCTTAAGAACGACCTGAAATCCGGGTTTTTGCAGCCGAATTCGACAGATCTGGACGCAGCCTGATGAACAAAAGCGCCGTTGGGCTGTCGGGAAGCTGTCGATGGCGAGAGCTTGCGCGGTCGAGAGCCACAAACATGAAACAGCCTCCTGCGCATTCACAAAGGTGCATCGGCGCGCTCGGTGCACCGCAACGATGCGTAACGGCGAACCCGCTATCGCCATCGCATGGATCAGAACAGAGCTGTATCCGAGCTGAACATATCTCATGAAAAGTCACTTCTGCCCCCCAGACGCCCGATATAACAGGGCTTGGGGCGATCTCAAGCGAATTCAGTAGATTGTTTTTTGCGAAAATCAGAAAACTGGCACGACCTCTGCAATAGCTTACGTATCACCAGTTTTGGGGACCTTGGTACAGGCAGGCCGGGGATTCCCCTCTTTTATTCCTCTCGGAGACTAACTTCCAGTCTCCAGCGCCCGTCCACCGCCGCACCGCGCAAGTCGCCGTGCAGTGGACGGGCCGCCAGCAGGTTCAGCAGCAAATCCTTCCCGCTTCGCTCCAGCTTCCAGCGCACATCTTTCCCATCGAGTTTCAACTGACCACGCCATGGCTGACCTTTCGCCGTGAAGCGTAACGCTACCGTACCGTCCACCTGTTCACTCAGCACCTGCGGTTCGTGGTTGAACCACAGCGCAAGGCCGGTGGGCAGCTCTTCGATTTGCAGCAATTCGAGGGGGTCGGGCTCGGTCAGGCGGCCGATCATCAGCCCCACCATCAAGCCGACAATTGCCAACGAACCAAGAACACGCGGCCATAGCTTCGGTCGCGGGTCCTCTTCGGGGGTAGAATGCACCCCGTCCTCAAGTTCGGAGCCGTGCATGTTTCACGTCATCCTTTTTCAACCAGAAATTCCGCCGAATACCGGCAACGTCATCAGGCTGTGCGCCAACACCGGCAGCACCCTGCATTTGATCGAGCCGCTGGGCTTCGAGCTGGATGATAAACGCCTGCGTCGGGCGGGCCTCGATTACCACGAGTACGCCACCTTGCAGACTCACGCCGACCTGGCCAGCTGCCTGGAAAGCATTGGGCATCCACGCCTGTTCGCTTTTACCACAAAAGGCTCGCGGCCCTTTCACGACGCCCGCTTCGAAGACGGTGACGCGTTCATTTTCGGCCCCGAGAGCCGTGGCCTGCCCCCGGAAGTACTCGACGCCCTGGACAGCGACCAGCGGCTGCGTTTGCCGATGCGTGAAGGCTGCCGCAGCCTGAACCTGTCCAACACCGTTGCCGTAGCGGTGTATGAAGCATGGCGGCAGTTGGGGTTCAAGTAGCACAAGCCCCGTAGGACCGGCTAGCACAAGGCCCGTAGGACCGGCTTTAGCCGGGAGGAAGACAGTGCAGTCACCGCGTCCGTTTCGTCGACAATGCCCATCTCCCGGCTAAAGCCGGTCCTACGGGTCGGGGTCGGCCAAATGGCCCCCAAAAAAAACGCCCCGAAAGGCGCTTTTTCAGTGCAACGGCAACACTTACTGAACAGTAGGTGTTTCGCCAGCTTCCTGCATGCGCTGCAGCTCTTGCGCGTACAAGGCATCGAAGTTCACCGGAGCCAGCATCAGCGCCGGGAACGAGCCACGGACAACCAGGCTGTCGATGGTTTCGCGAGCATACGGGAACAGGATGTTCGGGCAGAACGCGCCCAATGTGTGGCTCATTGCGCCCTGATCCAGACCCTTGATCAGGAAGATACCGGCTTGCTGGACTTCAACGATGAAGGCCACTTCGTCGCCGTTGTTCACGGTAACGGACAAGGTCAGCACAACTTCGTAGAAATCGCCTTCCAGTGCTTTCTGACGGGTGTTCAGGTCAAGGCTGACGGTAGGCGTCCACTCTTGACGGAAAATCGCCGGGCTTTTCGGCGCTTCGAACGACAGGTCGCGAACATAAATGCGCTGCAACGAGAATTGCGGTGCGTCTTCTTCGTTGGCAACGGTGCCGTTGGTCGGTTGATCAGTCATCTCAGATCCTTCTTACTTTTAGGGTCTAGTAGGGTTTGGAATCAGGCTGTCAGCAGCGCGTCGAGCTTGCCGGCGCGCTCCAGGGCAAAGAGTTCATCGCATCCACCGACATGGGTCGAACCGATCCAGATCTGCGGTACCGAGGTACGACCGGCCTTCTTCACCATGTCGGCGCGAACTTGCGGCTTGCCATCGACTCTGATTTCTTCGAATGCCACGCTCTTGTTCTGCAACAATTGCTTGGCGCGAATGCAATAAGGGCAATAATCGCTGGAATAGACGATGACTTCAGCCATTTCATTTCACCAATGGAAGATTGTCTGCGCGCCAGCTGGAAACGCCGCCCGACAGTTTGGCTGCGGTGAAACCGGACTTGAGCAGCTCGCGAGCAGTGGTACCAGCGTGCTGGCCCATGGCATCTACGATGATCAGGGTCTTGGCCTTGTGCTTCTCAAGCTCGGCGGTGCGGGTCAGGATTTTGTCCTGAGGAAAACTCAGCGCACCGACGATATGGCCGGCCGCGTAATCCTTGGTCGAACGGATGTCGATGACTACACCCTGATCACTGTTGACCAGCGCCGTGAGCTCACGCGTGCTCAGGCTGCGACCGCCCTTGCTCATCTCGTAGGCGATCAGCATCGCCAGCAGGATGACGAAGGCGCCAGTGATCAAATAGTGGTTCGTGGCAAATGCAATCAGGTGATCAACCATCAGTAGGTTCCAGGGGCGTTAAAATGTCGGCCAGTATACACAGCACCCAAGATCGGCCAAAGCCCGTACGGCGCTGACACGTTTTGAGCACCTTTGATGCCTTGCGCACAGGATTGGACCCGGCAACGCGGCTCGCAATTGAACAACAACAGCCTCTAAAATGCCGATCCTTTTTTTATTTAACTTCATCAGCCACGAGTGGGATCTATGACTACCACGCCAAAACCTTTGGTCCTGATCATTCTGGACGGCTTCGGACACAGCGAGCACCGCGAAGGCAACGCCATTCTGGCCGCCAAAATGCCGGTCATGGACCGCTTGTACAAGACCATGCCCAACGGCCTGATCTCCGGTTCAGGCATGGACGTCGGCCTGCCGGACGGGCAGATGGGCAACTCTGAAGTCGGACACATGAACCTCGGTGCCGGGCGCGTGGTGTATCAGGATTTCACCCGTGTGACCAAATCCATCCGCGATGGCGATTTCTTCACCAACCCGACCATCTGCACCGCTGTGGACAAAGCGGTTGGCGCCGGCAAGGCCGTGCATATTCTCGGCCTGCTCTCCGACGGCGGCGTTCACAGTCATCAGGACCACCTGGTGGCCATGGCTGAACTCGCAGCCCAGCGCGGCGCAGAGAAAATCTACCTGCACGCGTTCCTCGACGGTCGCGACACGCCGCCACGCAGCGCGCAGAAATCCCTGGAGCTGATGGACGCCACGTTCACGCGCCTGGGTAAAGGTCGCACCGCCAGTATCATCGGCCGTTACTTCGCCATGGACCGCGACAATCGCTGGGACCGCGTGTCCCAGGCTTACAACCTGATCGTCGACGGCGAGTCGCAATTCCAGGCCGCGACCAGCGTTGCCGGCCTTCAGGCCGCTTACGAGCGCGACGAGAACGACGAATTCGTCAAAGCCACCAGCATTGGCGAGCAGGTCAAGGTCGAAGACGGCGACGCCGTAGTGTTCATGAACTTCCGCGCCGACCGTGCCCGGGAGCTGACCCGGGTATTCGTCGAAGATGATTTCACGGACTTCGAGCGCGCCCGCCAGCCGAAACTGGCCGGTTTCGTCATGCTCACCCAATACGCCGCGAGCATTCCGGCACCCTCGGCCTTTGCGGCCGGCAGCCTGAAAAACGTGCTGGGCGAATACCTCGCCGCCAACGGCAAGACCCAGCTGCGCATCGCCGAGACCGAAAAATACGCCCACGTGACGTTCTTTTTCTCCGGTGGCCGGGAAGAACCGTTCCCCGGTGAAGAGCGCATCCTGATCCCGTCGCCGAAAGTCGCCACGTACGACCTGCAACCGGAAATGAGCGCACCGGAAGTCACCGACCGTATCGTTGACGCCATCGAGCACCAGCGTTACGACGTGATCGTGGTCAACTACGCCAACGGCGACATGGTTGGGCACAGCGGCATCATGGAAGCGGCGATCAAGGCAGTGGAATATCTGGATGTCTGCGTCGGGCGCATCGCCGAAGCACTGGAAAAGGTAGGCGGCGAAGCGCTGGTCACGGCTGACCACGGCAACGTCGAGCAGATGACCGACGACCACACCGGCCAGGCCCACACTGCTCACACTTCCGAACCGGTGCCCTTCATCTATATCGGCAAGCGCAAGCTCAAGGTGCGCGAAGGCGGCGTGTTGGCCGACGTCGCGCCGACCATGCTTGAACTGCTGGGACTGGCGATACCCGAAGAAATGACCGGCACTTCGATTCTCGTGGCGGAGTAAAAGGCATTAAACCGGCTTGTTGGCAACGACAATGCCGGTTTTTTCTCTGTACGGCCTCAAAGCTTTAATGAAGAGGCATTTTTTTTGCTAGTTATGGCGGGCATACTAGGCCTGTCATTTTTTCTCACAATTCCTCGGTATCGCCCACCCCCATGCTCCGCGCCTTTATCGCCCTAGCTCTAATCTGCCTGCTCAATCCGGCGTTTGCCGACGATGAGCGTGCGCAAACCCAAAAACAGATTGATGCTGCGCGTCAGGATGTCGTTGAGCTGCAAAAAGCCCTGGGCAAGTTGCAGGAAGAAAAAACCGGCGTCCAAAAGGATCTGCGCGGCACTGAAACTGAAATGGGTAAGCTGGAAAAGCAGGTCGAGGTCCTGCAAAAGGAATTAAAAAAGACCGAAGTCGAGCTGCAACGGCTCGACCAGGAAAAAAAGAAGCTGCAAGCCCAGCGCGTTGAGCAACAACGGCTGATCGCGATTCAGGCACGTGCCGCTTATCAGAGCGGTCGCCAGGAATACCTGAAGCTGCTGCTTAATCAGCAACACCCGGAAAAATTCGCCCGCACGCTGACCTACTACGATTACATGAGTCAGGCGCGCCTGGCGCAGCTGCACACGTTCAACGAAACGTTGCGCCAATTGGCAGCGGTCGGCAAAGACATCGACCTGCAACAGGCGCAACTGCTGGTGCAGAAAAGTACGCTGGATGACCAGCGCGAAGAACTCGACAAGGTTCGCCAGGAACGCCAGAAGGTGCTGGCCAAGCTGAATCAGGACTACAAGGCTCGCGACCAGAAACTGCAATCGCGGCAACAGGATCAGGCCGATCTGGCCAAAGTCCTCAAGACCATTGAAGAAACCCTGGCGCGCCAGGCTCGCGAAGCCGAAGAAGCGCGCCAGAAAGCCCTGATTGCCGCACGCGAGGCTGAAGAAAAGCGCCAGCGTGAAGCCCAGGCTCAAGCTCAAGCCCTGGCAGAGCGAAACAAGAGTCGCGATGATGGCAAGGAAGAGCCTGAAGAAGCGCCGCGCCGTCCGCTCAAGTCGCCCGGCGCGATGGTTTCCAGCGCTGGCGTTTCCTATGGAGGGCCTTTTGCAGAGGCCAAGGGCAAACTTCCATGGCCGGTTGATGGTCGATTGTTAGCGCGTTTCGGCGAAGCCCGTGGCGACGATGCCCGTTCGACCTGGGATGGCGTGATGATCAACGCCGCTGCGGGCAGCCAGGTGCATGCCGTACACGGCGGTCGCGTGGTGTTCGCGGACTGGTTGCGCGGCTCGGGGCTTCTGGTCATTCTCGACCATGGCAACGGCTATTTGAGTTTGTACGGTCACAATCAGAGTTTGCTCAAGCAGGCGGGTGACGTTGTAAAAGCAGGTGAAGCAATTTCCACGGTAGGTAACAGTGGCGGTCAAGAAGCTACAGCGTTGTATTTCGCTATTCGTCAGCAGGGTCGCCCAAGTGATCCGGCCCAATGGTGCCGCACTCAAGGATAAGTCGGTATCAACTTCAGGAGTTCGTTAGACATGCCGTATCTGTCCCGCCTCACCTCGCTGGCTTTCGCTATTGCCATCGTTATCGGCTCCCCACTGGCTCAGGCTGCTGAGGTCAAGGTCGCACCCGCCGCTGCGCCGGTAGCGCCAGCCAAGGCGCCTTTGCCGCTGGAAGAACTGCGCACCTTTGCCGAGGTCATGGACCGGATCAAGGCCGCGTATGTCGAACCCGTGGACGACAAGACCCTGCTGGAGAACGCCATCAAAGGCATGCTCAGCAACCTTGACCCGCACTCGGCTTACCTCGGGCCGGAAGATTTCCAGGAGTTGCAGGAAAGCACCAGCGGCGAGTTCGGCGGCCTGGGTATCGAAGTGGGCGTCGAAGACGGCTTCGTCAAAGTCGTTTCGCCTATCGATGACACCCCGGCTTCCAAGGCGGGCATCGAAGCCGGCGACCTGATCGTGAAGATCAACGGCGCGCCGACGCAAGGTCAGACCATGCAGGAAGCGGTCGACAAGATGCGCGGCAAGATCGGCGAGAAAATCACCCTGACGCTGGTGCGCGATGGCGGCACGCCGTTCGACGTGACGTTGGCGCGGGCGACTATTCAGGTCAAGAGCGTCAAGGCGCAGATGCTGGAAAACGGCTATGGCTATATCCGCATCACCCAGTTCCAGGTCAAGACCGGCGAAGAAGTCGGCAAGGCCCTGGCCAAGCTGCGCAAGGACAACGGCAAGAAGATGAGCGGTCTGGTTCTGGACCTGCGCAACAACCCCGGCGGCGTACTGCAAGCGGCGGTCGAAGTCGCGGATCACTTCCTGACCAAGGGCCTGATCGTCTACACCAAGGGCCGTATCGCCAATTCCGAACTGCGCTTCTCGGCCGATCCGGCTGATGCCAGCGAAGGCGTGCCATTGGTGGTGTTGATCAACGGCGGCAGCGCCTCGGCATCGGAAATCGTTGCCGGCGCCTTGCAGGACCAGAAACGCGGCATCCTCATGGGCACCGACAGTTTCGGCAAAGGCTCGGTACAAACCGTGCTGCCGCTGAACAATGATCGCGCATTGAAGATCACTACCGCGCTGTATTACACGCCGAACGGCCGTTCGATCCAGGCGCAGGGCATCAACCCGGACATCGTTGTGCGTCGCGCCAAGGTCACCAACGAAGTCGATGGCGAGAACTACAAGGAAGCGGATCTGCTTGGTCACCTGGGCAATGGCAATGGCGGTGCGGACAAACCGACTGTCAAAGGCGGCGCCAGCAAAGCACGGCCGCAGGACGACGACTTCCAGCTCAGCCAGGCGCTCAGTTTGCTCAAGGGCCTGAGTATCACCCGCGGCAAATAATCGATGCGCTCGTTTCTGTGCGTTTGGCTGCTGGCCTTGTCGTGGAGCATCAGCGGCGTTGCCCTGGCAGCGTCGCCGGTGGCGGAAAAACCCCAGGCTCGGGTGGCTTATCTGAGCCTGATCATCGACGATCTGGGGCAAAACCCGGTTCGGGACCAACGCGCCCTGGCGCTGCCCGGCCCGGTCACCCTGGCGATCATGCCCGACACGCCTCACGCCACCGAATTCGCCCGTCAGGCTCACAAGGCCGGCAAGACCGTCATGCTGCACATGCCCATGGACCCGGCGACGGGCCCGTTTGCCTGGCATCCGGAACTGCCGCTGCCGGAACTCGAAAGCCGACTCAACGCCGCGCTGCTCAAAGTCCCCTATGCCGCTGGCCTGAATAACCACATGGGCAGCCGCATGACTGCCGAGCCGGTCGCCATGGGTTGGCTGGTGGCTGAACTGCAACGTCGGCATATGTTTTTCGTCGACAGCCGCACCAGCGCCAAGACCGTCGCCGCTGCACAGGCGCAGCAGATCGGCCTGGCGAGCGTGTCACGGGACGTGTTCCTCGACGACGAGCGCACCGCCGAAGCCATCACTCGCCAATTGCAGATCGCCATCAAGTTGGCGCACAAGCAGGGTTCTGCGGTGATGATCGGCCATCCCTACCCCGTCACCCTCGACGTACTGGAACGCGAACTGCCCAACCTCAAGGCCCAAGGCATCGACTGGATCGACCTGCGCCGGATGATCAGCGTGCGCGGCAATGAAGCCATGGCCGGGCACGGCAAGAATGGGGTTTATCGGTAACCACCCCACACCCTGTTGAAGCGAGGCTTGCCCGCGAATGCACTCGTTCATCCAGAACATATCTGGCGCATGTACCGGCCTCTTCGCGGGCAAGCCTCGCTCCAACAGGGTTTATGTGTTGCTTGAGACCACCTACTCAAACCGACTCCGAATCTCGGCAATCTTGCCTTCAGCGCGGATCTGGTCCAGCGCGGTTTGCAAGCGCGCAACCATTTCATCCGGGGTGTTCTTGTTCAATGCCAGATACAACTCGGCGCTGTTGAATTTCAACACCGTCTTGAGACCGGTCACGCCGTCGAGTTTCGCCAGATAGCGGCCCACCGGATCGCCCACGGCCCACAGGTCGATCTGACCATTGGTGAGTTTCTTCACGTTGTCCCGATCACGCAGCAGCAGAATCGGATTCAGACCCTGAGAAGCCAGGCGCTCGCCGATGGCGTCACCTTTGTAGGCACCGATCTTGTAGGCCTTGGCCTGTTCCAGGGTAGTCAATTTGATGGGGCTGTCAGCCCGGGCGAGCATGATCCAGTCGTAGGAACCGACCGGGCCAACCCATTTGAACAGATGCTCGCGCTCCGGCAGCCGGGTCGTGGAGAACACGCCATAGCCGGGTTTTTCCAGCGCCAGCTTGTAGACCCGCTCCCAAGGGAAACGCAGCGTCATGCTGTAGTCGATGCCTGCGCGTTTGAACGTCGCACGCACCACCTCGGCAGCAATGCCGTCGATGCTGCTTTCCTGGGCGAAGTTCTTGCCATCGACGGCCATGTTGAATGGCGGAAAGTTTTCGGTCAGCAACACGATGGAAGTGGGTGACGCGCTACCTCCCTCGTCGCCAGTCGTCGCGGCCTGAACCGCCCCCGCCAACAATGAACTGAAGGCTGCGAATGCAATAAGACGGCTTCTGAACATGTGCATCCTCCTGACGCATGACAGCGCACAGAGTGCAGCGCTGTCGGGTGCTTGTCCAGAGCGTTGCAGACATGCACATCCATTGTGGGAGCGAGCTTGCTCGCGAAGACTCAAGCACAGCCAGCACAACTTTTCAGACCTCAGCCGCCTTCGCGAGCAAGCTCGCTCCCACTAAGCTTGCGGTGTCAGCGCACCACAATTCCGCGCTTGGCCATATACGCCTTGGCTTCGGGGACGGTGTATTCGCCAAAGTGGAAGATGCTCGCGGCCAGCACGGCGCTGGCGTGGCCTTCGATGATGCCGTCAGCCAGATGTTGCAGATTGCCGACGCCACCGGACGCAATCACTGGAATGCCCAGCGCATCGCTGATCGCCCGGGTCACGCCGAGATCAAAGCCGTTTTTCATGCCGTCCTGATCCATGCTGGTCAGGAGGATTTCACCGGCGCCCAGCTCTTCCATCTTCATCGCCCACTGCACGGCATCCAGGCCGGTCGGCTTGCGACCACCGTGGGTGAAGATTTCCCAGCGCGGGGTTTCACCGGGCAGCGAAACCTTCTTGGCGTCAATGGCGACCACGATGCATTGGGAACCGAAATGCTGCGCCGCTTCGGCAACGAATTCCGGGTTGAACACCGCTGCGGTATTGATCGAAACCTTGTCGGCTCCGGCATTGAGCAGGTTGCGGATGTCCTGCACGGTACGCACGCCGCCGCCCACGGTCAGCGGGATGAAGACCTGGCTCGCCATGCGCTCCACGGTATGCAGCGTGGTATCGCGGCCATCGACGCTGGCGGTGATGTCGAGAAAGGTGATCTCGTCCGCGCCCTGCTCATCGTAGAGACGCGCGATTTCAACCGGATCGCCCGCATCACGAATGTTCTCGAACTTGACGCCCTTGACCACACGACCGTTGTCGACGTCCAGGCAAGGGATGATGCGTTTGGCCAGGGCCATGGGCTTAATCTCCAAAACGGATTGGACCGTAGGACCGGCTTCAGCCGGGAGAGCGCCCTCGCGGCTAAAGCCGCTCCTACGTCGTAAAGCGATTTAGCGTTGGTACTGGTCGCACAGCGCCTGAGCTTCAGCCACGTCCAGCGTGCCTTCGTAGATCGCACGACCGGTGATGGCGCCGATAATCCCCGGCGCCTTGGCGTCGAGCAAGGCGCGGATGTCGCCCAGGTTATGGATGCCACCGGAAGCAATCACCGGAATCCGCGTTGCCGCAGCCAGGGCAGCGGTGAACGGGATATTGCAGCCCTGCATCATGCCGTCTTTGGCGATGTCGGTATAAACGATCGCCGACACGCCATCGGCTTCGAAACGCTTGGCCAGATCGATCACTTGCACGGTGCTGATTTCAGCCCAGCCGTCGGTGGCGACGAAACCATCCTTGGCGTCCAGGCCGACGATCACTTTGCCGGGGAACGCGCGACAGGCTTCAGCGACGAACTCGGGATTCTTGACCGCCTTGGTGCCAATGATGACGTAGCTCACGCCAGCCTTGACGTAATGCTCGATGGTTTCCAGCGAACGAATGCCGCCACCGATCTGGATCGGCAGGTTCGGGTAGCGCTTGGCGATTGCAGTCACCACGTCGCCATTCACTGGCTGACCTTCGAACGCACCATTGAGATCGACCAGATGCAGACGACGGCAGCCGCCCTCGACCCACTTGGCGGCCATGGCCACCGGATCATCGGAGAACACCGTGGAATCTTCCATTCGGCCCTGGCGCAGACGCACGCAGGCACCGTCTTTAAGATCGATAGCGGGGATAATCAGCATGCTTTTTCCTTCGTCAAAGGGAACCGTAGGAGCGGCTTTAGCCGCGAGGGCCATAAGGACCGTAAGGGCCTTGAGCTCGCAACATTGCTCGCAACATTGCTCGCGGCTGAAGCCGCTCCTACGTGTTGTTCAATTGTTCAATTCTTCAATTCTTTTCGAGCGCCCATAAATCGCTTTCGATGCTCTCGAAGCGCTCTTTGAGGTGCTGCTGAACATCGAAAATCGCGCGATTGTAATAATGCCGGGCGATCTCGTTGGTGAACAACTCCAGCACTTCGGCGACCTCGAACGAACCCAGGTCCAGTTCGAAGCGCTGAGAGAACAGGCGCTTGAGCTTGTCGATAGCCTGCTGCTCATGTTCGGGACTGAGGGTCAGGATCGGCGGCTTGCCTTTCGCTTTAGCCATGGCGATTACCAGCGACCATCCCACGCGGCGAAGTTCTGCAACAGTTGCAGGCCATGGGTATGGCTCTTCTCCGGGTGGAATTGCACGGCAAAGCGCGAACCTTCAGCCAGCGCGGCGGCGAAATCGACGCTGTAGTGACCACGGCCAACGACCTGGCGCTGATTGGCGGCATCGATATAGAAGCTGTGCACGAAGTAAAAGCGCGCCAGGTCCGGAATGTTGTGCCACAGCGGGTGATCCACCGCCTGCGTCACTTCGTTCCAGCCCATGTGCGGCACTTTCAGATGCTCGCCGTCCTCGTGCAGATCCTTGCCAAAGAACTTTACCTGGCCGGGGAACATGCCGATGCAGTCCACGCCGCCGTTTTCTTCGCTGCTGTCGAGCAAGGCCTGCATGCCGACGCAGATGCCGAGAAACGGGCGATCCTGGCTGACTTCGCGCACCAGCGAATCAAAACCCAGGCGGCGGATTTCAGCCATACAGTCGCGAATCGCGCCGACGCCTGGAAACACCACGCGGTCGGCTTCGCGAATCACATTGGCGTCGCTGGTGATGTGAACCCGGCCCGCGCCAACGTGTTCGAGCGCCTTGGCGACCGAGTGCAGGTTGCCCATGCCGTAATCAATAACCGCGACCGTCTGCATCAGAGCACACCCTTGGTCGAAGGCATTTGCCCGGCCATGCGCTCGTCCAGCTCAACCGCCATGCGCAGCGCGCGGCCGAAAGCCTTGAACACGGTTTCGATCTGGTGGTGAGTGTTGGTGCCACGCAGGTTGTCGATGTGCAGGGAGACATTGGCGTGGTTGACGAAGCCCTGGAAGAATTCCTGGAACAGGTCCACGTCAAAACCGCCGACCACAGCGCGGGTAAAAGGCACATGCATCTGCAGGCCAGGGCGGCCGGAGAAGTCGATGACCACACGCGACAGCGCTTCATCGAGCGGCACATAGGCGTGGCCGTAACGACGGATGCCTTTCTTGTCGCCGATGGCTTTGCTGAAGGCCTGACCCAAAGTGATGCCGACGTCTTCCACGGTGTGGTGGTCGTCGATCTCAAGGTCGCCTTTGCAGTTGATATCCAGGTCGATCAGCCCGTGCCGGGCGATCTGGTCGAGCATGTGCTCAAGAAAAGGTACACCGATATCAAATCGGGCCTTTCCGGTGCCATCCAGGTTGATCGAGGCATTGATCTGGGTTTCCAGAGTATTGCGCTCGACGTACGCCTTACGTTCGGCCATCACCAGCTCCGCAAAATCATTGGGCGAAAAAGGCGATCATTATAGGCCTAGAAGGCGCCTGGCATGAAGCAAACAGAAGAAGGGAAAGCAAGAAGACGACGAATTACGGGGGTTATTGGCGGTCGACGGCTAAAAACGCTCCATACATAGGAGCGGCTTTAGCCGCGAGAAGGACAACAGGAACGCGGCATTTCCGTTGTCAGAAATGCCACGCTCCCGGCTAAAGCCAGTCCTACACGTCGGTAGGCGCGGCGTCAGTCTTAGTGAAACAACACCGCAGTCTTCTGCAAGGTCACCCACACACCCCACGCCAACGGAATACCCACTGCCAGCCAGGCAGCGATAGCCAGCGGCTTGGTGGATGGATTGGCTTTCCACTCAAGCACGGTGGTGTGATCCGCGCCCTTGTCGTGGCCGATTGCTTGCTCTGCAGCCAGCTCGGCATCGGTCATGAAGTACTTGTCGGCAACCGGACGTACCAGCAGGTTGCAGATAAAGCCCAACACCAACAGACCGGCGAGGATGTACAACGTGATGTCGTAGGCATCGGCACGAGCAACGCCGTGGCTCAGCTGATACTCACGCAGGTAGTTGACCAACACCGGACCCAGCACACCCGCCGCTGCCCATGCCGTCAGCAGACGACCATGGATCGCGCCGACCATCTGCGTACCGAACAGGTCCGCCAGATACGCCGGAACCGTTGCGAAGCCACCGCCGTACATCGACAGAATGACGCAGAACGCACCGACGAACAGCGCGATGTTGCCCAGATGGCCCATGCCCGGAATCAACGCGTACAGCGCAAAACCCAGCGCGAAGAACACGAAGTAAGTGTTTTTACGCCCCAGGTAATCCGAGAACGATGCCCAGAAGAACCGTCCGCCAATGTTGAACAGACTCAACAAACCGGTGAAGCCCGCAGCGATAGCGGCGATCTGCTTCAGCTGATCGCCATCGAGCTGACTGAAGGTCAATCCATTGCCCAGCAGTTTGCCGGCGAACACTTCCTGCAACAGCGGCGAAGCCATGCCGATAATGCCGATACCCGCTGAAACGTTCAGGCACAACACCAGCCAGACCAGACGGAACTGCGGGGTTTTCCAGGCCACGTTCACGTGCACGTGGCGGTGGGTGATCATCGCGTTGCTGGCTTTCTTGACCGGAGCGGTCCAGCCTTCAGGTTTCCAGCCGGTTGGTGGAACACGATAAGACAAGGCGCCGCCGATCATGAAGACGAAGTAAATCACCGCCATCACCACGAAGCTCTGCCATACGCCGACACTGCCGGCCGAAGCGAAATGCCCCATCAACGCGGCTGCCAAGGGTGCGCCGACCATCGCGCCGCCGCCGAAACCCATGATCGCCATGCCGGTAGCCATGCCGCGCTTGTCCGGGAACCACTTGATCAGGGTCGAGACCGGCGAGATATAACCAAGGCCCAGACCAATACCGCCGATCACGCCCGAGCCTATCCACATCAGCCATATCTGGTGCGTGTACACCCCAAGGGCTGAGATCAACAGGCCTCCGCACCAGCACAATGCCGAAACAACGCCAGCCTTGCGTGGACCCGCGTGCTCCAGCCAGCCGCCCCAAATGGCCGCCGAGCAACCCAGGAAGATGAAGAACAGAGTGTAGATCCAGCCGAGCATCGAGATCGGCCAGTCGCAGGCAGACGAGAAAATCTGCGCGAAAAAGCTCATATCCGGTGCGCAAGCGACCGGTGCGGTGATGCCAACGGACTTCGACAGCGGCAACCAGAACACCGAAAAACCATACGCCATGCCGATGCACAGATGGATTGCCAGTGCCGCAGGTGGAACCAGCCAACGGTTGAAACCGGGCTTGGCGATGATGCGCTCTTTGGACAAGAACGCAGGCTGCACGGCAG
Organism: Pseudomonas sp. G.S.17; assembly: GCF_038096165.1. Lineage (NCBI taxonomy): Bacteria > Pseudomonadati > Pseudomonadota > Gammaproteobacteria > Pseudomonadales > Pseudomonadaceae > Pseudomonas > Pseudomonas viridinivis. The sequence continues at coordinate 436,873 of NZ_CP151076.1, read as the reverse complement.
GGCCGTCCAACACAGTGCTTGAACTCATTTTTGTATTCCCCAATTGTGTATAACTCGCAAGGCCTTGGTTGCTGCACACCGAGTCCATTCGCACGGGCAACAGCTCTCTTATCGGCGCCATTTCCAGTTACGTGACAAAACGACGCACCTGTTGCACCAAAAGCGAGAGATTAGCATTTGCCGCAGCATTAGAGGCAACCTGCCATCAGTTTTTTGACGCCAAAATTAGCCCGTTGCCGGCTCAGCACTATCCAGACGCCTTCACCCCGCAAAAGGAAACATCATGCCTATCGTTGTCGAGTCCCTGCAGTCGGCCACTTACCAGGACCAGGGGGATTTACAGAAGATCTACCGAGACGCCCCGCCCTGGCTGTTCGCGCCGTTCAACGATGCGTCGCAACTCATTGAGTCGACGCTGGAGAACAACACACTGATTGCCGCCCGCTTCAATGACCGCTTGCTGGGCGCAGCGCGCCTGCAAAGGCACGGGCAAGTCTGGGAACTGTCGCACTTGTGCGTGCGCGCCCTCACCCGCCGGCGCGGGGTCGCTGAACGTCTGGTGATTCATGCGCAGAAATCGGCCGCAGATGCTGGTTGCACGCTACGCTTGCTGGCAACCGCCGAGGCACTCGAAGTCCAGACTCTGGCGGCCAAACTCCACGTAGAGTTGCAGATTTCCCCAGTGCCTGAGCCTGGGACAAGCTGTGCGTGAGGCATCCAAGGCCCGGTACCTGCGTGAGGACGTTATACTCGCGGGCATATTTTGAACGTCGAATACAAGGACTCGCCCATGAAAGCGTTCGGCAAAATCCTGGGACTGTTTGTTCTCGGGCTGTTGCTGATCATCGTGGCTCTCGGTTTCGCCCTGAGTCATCTGTTTGATCCCAACGACTATAAAGACGAGATTCGCCAACTGGCACGCGACAAGGCAAACGTGGAACTCACGCTCAACGGCGACATCGGCTGGAGCCTGTTTCCATGGCTTGGCCTGGAGCTGCATGAAGCCAGCGTCGCCACCTTGACCAACCCCACCAAACCTTTCGCCGACCTGCAAATGCTCGGTCTGTCCGTGCGCGTGCTGCCGCTGTTGCGCCGCCAGGTACAGATGAGCGACGTGCGTGTCGAAGGCTTGAACCTGAGCCTCAATCGTGACGAAAACGGTCATGGCAACTGGGAAGATATCGGCAAACCCGCACCTGCCGAACCCGGCGCCACACCACCGCCCACCGACAACAGCCCAGCCGTTGCGACCCGGCCCGACAAGGCCGCGCAGCCCATCCGCCTGGATATCGACAGCCTGACCGTCAATAACGCACGGGTCGAATACACCGATGCGCGCAAAGGCCAGTCCTTCAGTGCCGAAAGCATCCAGCTGAGCACCGGCGCCATCCACGAAGGCGCCGAGATTCCGATCAAACTGACGGCTTTCCTGGCCACCAACCAGCCAGTAATACGTGCCAAGACCGAACTGGTTGGCGAGCTGCGCCTGGACCGGGCGCTCAAGCGTTATCAGTTTGAAGACATGCGCTTGTCCGGCGAAGCTTCGGGCGAACCGCTGCAAGGCAAAACCGTGACCTTCGCTGCCCAAGGGCAATTACTGGTCGACCTGGCAGCGAACGTCGCCGAATGGACCAGCCTCAAGCTGTCCGCCAACCAATTGCGCGCCCTGGGTGAACTGCACGTTCGCGAACTGGATAAAACCCCGCAACTCAGCGGCGGCCTGTCGATTGCCCAGTTTGACCTGCGCACCTTCCTCGACAGCGTCGGCCAGACGCTGCCGGCCATGGCTGAAGGCAGCCTGAGCAAGGTCGAAATGGTCACCCGCCTGACCGGCACGCCAACCAGCGTGGCGCTGGAAGACCTGAACCTGAAGGTCGATAACAGCGCCTTCACCGGCCGCATCGCCGTGGATGACTTCGCCAAACAGGCGCTGCGCCTGCAACTCAAGGGCGACACGTTCAATGCCGACCGTTATCGTCCGGCCGAAAGCGAAGAAATCAAAGGGGCAAAAGCCGCGCGCAAAACCGAAGTTCAGAGTGGCGAAGCGGCTGCTGTCGCCGGCGCGGGTACGACGCCGCTGCCGGAGCAACCTACCAAAGCGGCCTGGAGCACCAGCAAACTGCTGCCGCTGGAACGCATGCGCAAACTGGACGTAGATGCCGACCTGAGTTTCGGCACGCTGACGCTGGACAAACTGCCGATTCAGAACGCAGCACTCAAAACCAAGGCTTTGGACGGCGTAGTCAGCCTCGAAAGCCTGCGTGGCGATCTGTACAACGGCAATTTCGAAGTCAAAGGCAACCTTGACGTACGCCCGGACGTACCGCTGGTGAGCGTTCAGACCCGCGTCGCCAAAGTGCCCATCGAAAGCGTTCTGCAAAGCCAGGGCCAAACCCCGCCGGTCAAAGGTTTGCTCACTCTCAACAGTGACCTGAACGGCAAGGGCAACAGCGAAAAAGCCCTGATCGACAGCCTCAACGGCACCGCCAGCTTCATGCTCAACAATGGCGTACTGGTCAACGCCAACCTCGAACAACAGCTGTGCCAGGGCATTTCCCTGCTCAACCGCAAAACCCTCAGCGGCGAGCCGCGCGGCAAGGACACGCCTTTCCAGCAGCTCAACGGCAATCTGGTGTTCCGTAACGGCGTGGCCAGCAATCCTGACCTCAAAGTGCGGATTCCCGGCCTGACCGTGAATGGCGATGGCGACGTCGACCTGCGCGTACTGGGCATGAACTATCGCGTGGGCATCATCATCGAAGGCGACAAGACCGAGATGCCTGATCCGGCGTGCGAAGTGAATCCGCGCTATGTCGGCATCGAGTGGCCAGTGCGCTGCCGTGGCCCGCTGGAACTGGGCGCCAAGGCCTGCCGTCTGGACAAGGAAGGCCTCGGCCAGGTCGCCGCGAAACTGGCGGGCGACAAGCTGGGTGACAAGATCGAAGAAAAACTCGGCGACAAAGTCAGCCCGGAACTCAAGGACGCGCTGCGCGGACTGTTCAAGCGCTAGAAACGCTCCCGATTTGTACGACCGGCTGTAGATGTAGGAGCGGCTTTAGCCGCGAGACCGTATCTCGCGGCTAAAGCCGCTCCTACAGCCGCATCTACAGCCGCATCTACAACAACCCATACGCCTCCAGATCAACCCGGACCAAGCAATGCAACCCGAGCAATTTTCCACCGCTGTACTGGACTGGTACGACCGCTATGGTCGCCACGACTTGCCTTGGCAACAAGGCATCACGCCGTATCGGGTGTGGGTTTCGGAAATCATGTTGCAGCAGACTCAGGTCAGCACGGTGCTCAACTACTTCGACCGCTTCATGGAGGCGCTGCCCACCGTGCAAGCCCTGGCCGAAGCGCCGGAAGACGAAGTGCTGCACCTGTGGACCGGCCTGGGTTATTACACCCGCGCGCGCAATCTGCAAAAGACCGCAAAAATCGTCGTCGCTGATCACGGCGGCGAATTCCCCCGGGACGTGGAACAACTCATTCTGCTGCCCGGCATCGGCCTGTCCACCGCAGGCGCCATCGCCAGCCTGAGCATGGGCCTGCGCGCGCCGATCCTCGACGGCAACGTCAAACGCGTTCTGGCGCGCTACACGGCGCAGGAGGGTTATCCCGGTGAGCCGAAGGTCGCCAAACAGCTTTGGGCCACTGCCGAGCGCTTCACGCCGCACACGCGGGTCAATAACTACACTCAGGCGATGATGGATCTGGGCGCAACGTTGTGCACCCGGAGCAAACCCACTTGCCTGTTGTGCCCGTTGGAAAGTGGCTGCGAAGCGCACCTGCTGGGCCTGGAAACCCGCTACCCGATCCCCAAACCGCGCAAGGACGTCCCGCAGAAGCGCACGCTGATGCCGATGCTCGCCAACCGCGATGGCGCGATTCTGCTTTATCGCCGCCCTTCCTCGGGTTTGTGGGGTGGATTGTGGAGCCTTCCGGAACTGGATGATTTCGCCGATTTGCAACACCTGGCCCTGCAACACTCGCTGGAGCTGGGCAAACACCACGAACTGCCGGGGCTGATCCACACCTTCAGCCACTTTCGCCTGAGCATCGAACCCTGGCTGGTCCAGGTCGAGGAGTCCGCTCACCACGTGGCCGAGGCCGACTGGCTCTGGTATAACCTCGCCACCCCGCCGCGCCTGGGCCTTGCCGCCCCGGTGAAGAAGCTGCTGAAACGCGCAGCCGACGTATTGAATGCAGGAGAGTCGTCATGACCCGCACCGTAATGTGCCGCAAATACAAAGAAGAACTGCCCGGCCTGGAACGCGCCCCTTACCCTGGCGCCAAAGGCGAAGACATTTTCAACCACGTCTCCCAGAAAGCCTGGGGCGACTGGCAGAAACACCAGACCCTGCTGATCAACGAACGTCGCCTGAACATGATGAACGCCGAAGACCGTAAATTCCTGCAAACCGAGATGGACAAGTTCCTATCCGGCGAGGAATACGCCAAGGCCGACGGCTACGTTCCCCCCGAAAAATAAAGCGTTTCCAGCAGTGCGGGTCGTAAGCGACGGTAATAATTCAAATTTTTTTAAAAAACCCGTTGACGACCCCCTGAAAAAAACGTCTAATGCGCCCCGTTGCCCAGATAGCTCAGTCGGTAGAGCAGGGGATTGAAAATCCCCGTGTCGGCGGTTCGATTCCGTCTCTGGGCACCAAAACATTTAAGCCCCTGATTCCGCAAGGTTTCGGGGGTTTTGTGTATCTGGAGTAGCTGTAGCCCGCCCAACTGAGTACACATGGCGGGTACACGATGGCATTCATGGCACAACCCTGGAAAGATCCGAGAAGCGGCATCTACTACATTCGCCGCCGCGTCCCGAAGGACGTGAAGCCCTACCTCCCTCAATTCGGCGAGTTCTACAAGCGCAGCCTTGAGACTACCTGCCGGATCGAAGCCAAAACTCGCTTCGCATCAGAGTGGACAAAATCCGAAGAGCTCTTTGGCCGGACTCGCCTTCAGAATCAGGGCGACTTCCAACCCGCTGCGCGTGATGCCATACAGATCGCCGCATGGTGGGCAAAGCGAGAGCTTGAGGACTCCGAGCTATCAGGAAATTTTGAGCAATGGCTCATTTGCACTGACGATGATGTAGAAACACTTGCATCCTGCTTTGGCGCTGGGAAAGCGAGAGACATACTCAAGCGGCGCGACTTTGGGGCACGTCGCATGGCGAGTCTCGACAAGCTCATTTCTGAAGAGCTTTCTCGGCACAACCTCCCTCCGGCAACCAATGGCTCAGCCTTCGAGACCCAACTTCGGGAAGCATTCCTTGCGAAACAACTGGAACTCTCGGAGATCGCTTTCAAGCGCTATCACGATGACCACGCGACCACACTAAGCATGCCGCCAGAGGCACCAATCAGCTTCGACACTGCTCGACATGAACGCGAAGAGAACAAGCTATCCGAGGTCTTCGAATCTTGGGCTCGCAGGGCACGTGACACTGACGGCGATAGTCGAGACGTGCGAAAGCGCATAGGCGAATACCAAGCGACAATCAATCGCTTCATCGAGCTATTGGGCGACCTGCCAGTTGAACGCATCAGACGCAAGACCGTAGAGGAGTTCCAAGGCTTCCTGCGCCGCCTTCCGAGCAAGGGCGATGGAATACGAGCTTTAAACGCTCCAGAACAGATCGCCAAGGCCGATGCGTTGGATTTACCTCGCCTTAGCACAGCCACGGTAAAAAACCGCCTAATGGCCCTCTCAGCGGTTCTTAGCTACGCGGTTCGAATGGAGTATCTGGCCGAAAACCCCGTGACCACCTCCGGGATTACCCAGCAGCTCGCCAAAGCCAGCAGCAAAGCCGCTCGTACTGCTCCACGTAAGTCGTACACTCGGACCGAGCTCATCACAATCTTCTCCAGCCCCGCCTTCCGAGGTGAATGGCTGCCTCCACGTGCCTCGTTCGGTAAAGCATGGTTCTGGCTGCCACTCCTTCTCTGCTACTCGGGTGCCCGCCGTGAAGAGATTGCGCAGATGCGAGCATCCGAGGTGAGACAGAGCGAGGACGGGATATGGTATCTGGACCTGATGTCTACGCCGGAGGAGGACGGTAATGACAAGCGCACGATGAAGACACTTGGCAGCCACCGGGCGGTCGCTGTGCACCCGGACCTTATCGAGTTGGGTCTCTTGGATTATGTCGCCGAGCTTCCACAGGACGGCCAACTGTTCCCATTGCTAACCCCAAGCCCTGACGGATGGTATGGACATAACTTCGGCAAACGCTGGGGCGAGTATCTGAAAAAAGTTGTTGGCTTACAGTCACCCGTCAGGCCAGCTCACGGATTCCGCCACGCTTTCAAAACGATGTGTCGAGAGGCAGGGATTCCTGAAGAAGTGCACGATGCAATGACAGGACACGATAACGGCTCCGTCAGTCGCAAATATGGGGAACGCCAACTACTCCATATTCAGCGTGAACATTTGATCACTCTTCCAAGTATCGCTCGGCTCGCTGGGCTCTTGGAGAAACCAGAAGCATCGACCGAGACATACAGATAGGCTCAAGCGAGCCAACCGTATGCGCGTCCGAAGGAGGTCCACCTGGGCACAGGAAGCCTCCCTCCTGGACATCAAGGGATGCGGACACGGTGGCCCGCTTTTCCCCACAGAGATATTGAGTGGCCCACTTAAGGTCAAACGCAGAGAGCCTCCAGTTCAGCATCTGAAGTGAACACAGGCTTGACCTCCTGGACCACCCTGCGACCAACCCTCCGACTTAACTCCTCGGCAACCTCCAAGTTCCGCTCACACAGGGCCTCGACTGAGCCGGGATAAACACCAGGAGCAGCCAAGTTGAGCAACTCCTGAAAGACCCACTTGAAGGATGTCCCAGGAAAACGACTGCAAAATTCAAGTACTTTCTCGGTCATCACGTCCTGAAGATCGGATGCAGCTCTGAGCAACTCACGGTTAGCCTCAAGCGCATCATGTCGAGGCATCCACTCAGGAACAAACAAAGGGGTAACTTCAGCCTGCCCAGCGGCCCGCACGGATTCTTTGAGGTACCGGTACTGATGCTTGGTCATTCCCAGCTCGAAGGCTCCCGTGAGCTCATTCTTCACCAACCCAAAACGAGCTTTGAGAATAGCCCAGAGCTCCGAGCGCTTTACTCCCTCAGGGCGAACACTCAACGCCAGGGTCTTAGCCACAGCCTGCTGCTGGGAAATGAACGGATGGTCTACCTCACCAAAAGGACCACAGTCCTCTTTGTTTAACTTCGCTTTCAACTTCGTGACTTGTCTGCGAGAGAGGCCAGTAGACTCGGCTACAGCTCGTATACTTTGTCCCTGCTCAAGTAGTCGGACGGCACTTAGCTCGATAGCTTCTTCAGTTTGAACAATCTGCTGCGAAGAAACAGCGGGAGTTTCCATGGAGAGTCCTCATAGTTGTTTATCTATGAGTGAGGACTTTTGCCTCCAGTCTGGAGCCTACGAGCTCGGCTCGAAGCGCAACCCTACGATGCTCCCTTGTCATGTTTGGCCCTGAGCTCGGCCCTTTTAGCGAACTCTTCCAAAGGGATACCTTTTTTGATGTTCTCAATGAAGTTGTCCAAGGCTTGGGGATTTCCCCGAATACCGTCTGCTATGAACCTGGTAAACAGACGAGACCCTGCATCTGTAACAAGAGGAAATAAGAGCCTTCTCTTCAGGTCAGCCCGGTCTGGCGCAGCATTGGAGTCGACGACAATCCAGTAAGATACGCCGCCACACTGAAAGCAACGTCCCGCATCAATGTCCGCCTCACTGACTCCACTGCATCCGCTTGGAAACTTAAGAGACGGCTTCACATACTCAACATCGCAATCGTCTTCAAGGCAGTGCGGACAGGTAAACTTGCCGATAGGGTTAGACACCCCCCGCCTGGCAAAAGAGTCTCTCAGAGCCGCTGCCTTACTCCTCTTACGGGCCGCCACAGCTTGCTGAAGCTCAGACAGGACCTCTGCATATACCTTGGGCCCAGCATCGAGATATTCCCCTTCAGACAACGGAGAAACAGCCTTAGAAGCACTCTTCAGATGCGCAGCAAGATCCCGCCATTCGGCAGCAGGATTGTCATGCTGGAAGTCGTACAGGGAGGACATCAACAACTTACTGGCAGCTTCGGCAATCTGCTTGTCTGAGGTTTGGAGGGAGACGGTAACAGATTCCTTCGATCCCCCCTTGGGACGGACCCTGAGGTAATAAATGCCCGAACGCTGATACATCCATGGCTGACTGAGAGGACACTCGACAGGCATGCTTAGGGTCTCTCCTGCTTGCAACCTACGCATCGCGTTCGCCCAGCGAGTCAACCACCTTTTGAGGCTGTGGCGGCGTGACAGCTACGCGACGGGCGCGCTTAACGGACGCAGGCGAGATTCCGAAGTGCTCTGCTGTGGCACTGATGCTCGCGTTGTTCTTCTCACGCCACCGGACTACTTGCAGGTCATCAATAACCTTTTCTCGCCCCAGGTTTTTACCTTCGGCCTTAGCACGCTGAATGCCAGCCATCTGCCGGTCTTTGATATTTACACGCTCAAGCTTGGCCATAGCGGCAAGCATAGTGAGCATCATCTCCCCCATTGGTGTGCTCATATCGAAGCCTTCACGCAGCGAAACAACTGCTGCGCCCTTATCCTTAAGAGCCGTTACCGTTTCCAGCACATCGATTGTGTCGCGGCCCAATCGGTCAATCGCGTAGACCACGATAGTGTCCCCCTGACGGGCGTAGCTCAGTAACTCACCCATGCCCTTCCTGGCACTGGCTTTGATGACCCCTGAGGTCGCCTCGTCAGCAAACCAGCGATCCACCTTGAAGCGCTGCTCAATGGCCGCCCGCTGGGTACTCGTTGTTTGATCCCCAGAGCTGACCCGGAGATAGGCGATTGTTTCAGACATAACACCCCCTGGCTCAAAACGTATGGCTCACAGTCTACCGAGTGGCTCAAATAAATTCAACAGCAATGAGCCACCCTTGACCCCTACGCGCTGGCATGGCTCACAAGGTGTACGTTTTGACCCTCTATGAATAACACATGCTCCCCTGGGAACTCGTCCAGAGGTCAACTTTCGGTCATGCTTCAGGGGGGGGGCCGCCGGACCCGAGGGGGGAACCAAGACATAAGTCAATTGGCCCAGGGAGCTCGAAATTTTGCGCCAAAAATTAATTCTGTTATGGTATTACTGATCAGGAAGATTCAAAAAGCGACGTAGAGAGGGATACATCTGTGGCCGTCAAACATCCTTATGTGACAAGCAGCGCTGGGCTTTCCCAAACCATTGCACAACTTCGGCGGTCATTCCCGGCATCATTCGGTGCCGACACTATGAAAAAACTTGGGATCGCACCAAACAACGAAACATACATAATAAATTCACTTCGCTTCCTCGGCATATTGGATTCTGAAGGAAAAAAGGGGCCCGCCGTAGGGGCCGTATTTAGCCAACACGATGACGAGGACTTTCAAGCAGGCTTCAGCGAGATAGTGAAGGCAGCGTATGACGACCTTTTTACTTTACATGGCGAAAACGCTTGGGCATTACCAAGTGCAAAATTAATCGGTTATTTCAGGCACACCGACGGCACAAGTGAAATTGTAGGCAAACGGCAAGCCTCTACCTTTCAGTCATTTGGCACACTGAGCGGCAAGATTGATGGCGCGAAGCCCCCCGCTCCAAAGGTCCAGAGAAGCGAAAAAACTGGTACTAAACCACCACGTAGCAAGGCTGCTGCATCTCGACCCATTGCCCCTCAGCAGGACGATGTTCAATCATCTGCCTCAATTGCTGTCACCCCAACAAGCATTTCACCACCCGTTAATGCAAGCTCTAATGGGGGAATGGCGCTGACTGTCAGAGTTGAGATCAACCTTCCAGCGGGCGGGGATCAAGAGACGTATGACCGTATTTTCAAAAGCATTCGAGAGAATCTACTGAATGGAAACGTCGCTTGAAGCCTTTGAGTTAATTGTTCGCAGGGCAAAGTTGTTTGACTCTGGAGAGAGTGTCGAAAGTATTAACCTGCACCCTTTTGATCAAAGAAATGTACACCAAAAGCTTCCTCAAAAAGTGCGAAAGCTCTTCGATAACGGCCATTGCGCCGAAGCAACTTTCGAGGCATTTAAATATGTAGACAAAGTAATACAGAAAATAGCAAAGATAAACGAATCAGGCTATAAGCTGATGATGAGGGCATTTAACGAAAACAACCCCCTCATAAAGCTCACCAACTTAACATCAACGAGCGATATTGACGAACAAAAGGGTTATAGCTTTCTCTTCTCCGGCTCGATTATGGCAATAAGAAATCCAAGAGGGCATGATACTGATATGAGTGATGACCCGGATGTCTGCCTCGACCACCTGGCGCTGGCGTCTTTACTACTTCGTCGGTTAGAGCAGAGCAGCTTCGTTTGGTAGATAAATCAAATCCGGTCATATACGAGCTTTCCTACAAGCTCACATTCGGCTCTTTTCGCATCTTCAACCCGAGCCTCATTACGGGTGAAGCTTTCCGTTCGGTATCGCTAACGTAACCGTTAACTGACATCTATAGACCTCCCTGGCTTCTCATGTCAGACCCCTTCATATAGTAGGGGATCCCTTCCACCACTCCGAATCTGAAGAGCCTGTGATCTACCAGATCCCCTATTGGCGACAGACATTCATTTTTAACAATGCCATTTCCACTCTTCCAAGCTCCGACTCTAAGTATTCATATCGTCGTTCAACTCCAGCTTACATCTATACTCTGAGTACACATTGCGAGTACACTACAGCCTGAAGAACCTCTTCGGAGGTCCAGTCTATGCGGGCTTACAGTTTCCCAGGCAGTGTCGGCGGTTCGATTCCGTCTCTGGGCACCACTAATTAGATTCAGGTGGTGCTACACAATCATCTGAAACCCAAAAAACCCGCCTTGTGCGGGTTTTTTGTTGTGTGCGATTCCTACCGCTCCCTTGCGGGTTGTGGATAGGATGGACCAGGTCACGAACGTTTTGGAGGCGACTAGCCCGGCCAGACGCCCGGCTTTTTCATTCCGGTCGTTCACGAGCTTTTCACGTCTCGACCCGTATGGTCTATTCAGCTCCTTCAACACCTTGAGCCCGCTGATCCCCATCGCGGGCTTTTCTTTGCCTGCAATTCGTCAGCCTGCGTTCCTGGCTCATGCCCATGCCCTACGCTTTCCTCTCTATACGGAGGAAACACCATGCCAGGCCAGCCAACCTCAATCCACCTGCCCTACCTCCAGTGCCTGAACGGACGCCTTCCCGGACAAGTCCGGTCCTACCGGAGTCCGCACGTCCGCTGCCCCCCCCTGTCAAACCCGCACCTCTTCCTGAACCCGCACCTCTTCCCGCTCAAATCGATTCGCCCTGGCAAACGTGCCGAAGTCGTTGAAGCGCACGCCCATTTCGGCCATGACTTTGTGTGCCACCGGGCTGGTCATCTGGCGGATGTAGAACGGCTCCTTGACCACGAAGTGGTGAATGCCATGGGTGCTGCCGAAGTTGAAGCAGAACGCTTGCATCGGCCACATCCACCACGGGTTCATGACCTGGGTCTGCTGCAGCACGTTGCCGGGTTCGACGTCGCCGTAGTAGTGCATGTTCGAGCTGACGAAGTGCAGGCAGAACGTGCGCAGGACATTGGGGCCGACCAGCACCACCACCGCGATGTCGATCACCTGCATGACCGCCATTGTGTTCGCCGACCAGACAATCGGTGAGCCCAGCAAGCTGGCAACGCCGTTGGCTGCGTGGAAGCCCAGAAACACGTACCAGCAACCCCAGTTGAGCAAGGCCAGCGGGAAATAGACCTTGAGGGTGCGCTTGAGAATGCTGAGTTTGTGCGCCGGGGTTTTCGCTCGCAGCATGCGGATCAGCGCGGTCATCACGTTGTCGCCGACCATCAGCAGCCGCGCCAGGCCCCAGGGTTCGCCGTTGGTGATGGCGCGCTCTTCCATATCGGCCTCGGTGCCGGAAACCTTGTGGTGGTTAAGGTGCAGATGTCGACGAATCCACGGATTGATGGTGCTGGGGCGTGCGAGCCAGACGAGCGCCAGCATCAGGTTGTGCGGGATGCGTCGCTTGCGGAAATACATGCTGTGGATCAAGTCGTGTTCAAGTTCGTGGGTCAGGGACGCGAAAAACCCGTTGAACAACAGACACACCCACCAGGCCACATAGCCGCCGATATACAAAGCGGCGCTGACGATCATCCCCGTCAGGGCGAACAACAGGATGCCGACGCCAATTGCGTCCTGATAACGGAGAGTCGGATAGCGCGCCCGCAGTTCTGCACCGCGCTCCATCACCACGGCGCGAATATGTGCCGATCGCTGCTGCGCATTCAGTCTGGCGGGACTTGCAGAAGTGTCATGCATGCTTCCATCCTCTAGGTATGAAGTGAAAGCACTGTGCGCGGACTTGCGGAACACCGCGCGCCCCTGGACGCCAACCTGTTGACCGGAAGCGCCAATCTGTATGCACGAACCAAGCATCCTCGCCAGCTGGACCCGCGCCTTGCGCAAGCAGCTCGATGCTTCGGGCCTGGACAGCGTTGCGCTGTGCCGGGAGGCAGGGCTGGACCCGCAATTGATGGACGATCCCAACGCCCGCTATCTGGTGAGCGACACCACGCGCCTGTGGCAGCTGGCGGTCCAGGCCAGCGGCGATCCGGCCATTGGCTTGCGGGTTTCCCGTTTTGTGAGCCCGACCACCTTCCATGCGCTGGGTTATGCGCTGGTAGCCAGCGGGTCGTTGCGCGAGGTGTTCGAGCGCATCGTGCGTTATCACCCGGTGGTCAGCGATGCGCTCGAACTGGACCTGCAACGCGCCGGAGACCGTTATCGGTTTCGTTTCCGCGTGCCGGTCGATAGCCCAGCGCCAGCTCATGAAGCGCTGGACGCGTTTGCCGCCATTTACGTGCGCACCTGCCGCAACCGGCTGGGAAGAACCTACGCGCCGCTGGCGGTGCACCTGCAACGTCCGGAACCGGCCGACCCTACGCCATGGCGCCAGGTGTTCCGGGCGCCGATATTCTTTGCCGCCGAGGAGAATCTGCTGGAGTTCGACTGTGCCGATTTCGACAGCCATCTGGACGATGGCAACCCGGAACTGGCGCAGCACAACGAAACCGTGCTCAACCGCACCCTCGAGCAACTCCAGCCGCTGACCTGGGAACGTCGCGTGCGCGCCATCATCGAAGCACAGCTGCCCGAGGGCGAACCCTCCGCTGAACGCATTGCCCAGGCCTTGCATGTCAGCCTGCGCAGTTTGCAGCGGCATCTGGCCGACGAAGGTTGCCGCTTTGATCTGCTGCTCAACGAGGTGCGACAAAACCTGGCGTTGCAGCATCTGAGCGATCCGCGCAATTCGTTGAGCGAGGTTGCCTATCTGCTTGGATTTGCCGACACCAGCAGCTTCAGCCGCGCATTCCGACGCTGGACGGGGCAGTCGCCCGGTCAATATCGCGAAGGCGTCGGTAAATAGCGCCTTGGTAAATCCAACTGTCTGCGTTTCAATAGCGGCCTGTGAAACCTTCGACCGCAACAGGACCCAAGCCCATGGCCTCGCCAGACAAACAGCACAAACGCGCCCAACGAGCGAAAGCCAAGGCAAAACAGAACCGCTCCAGCAAACCGGCGCAAAACGTTGTGCATCCGGTTTTCGCGTCGCCGCTGGTCAACCAGCCATTCGATGACGTCGAAATCGACCTGAGCACCTTCGACTTCAAAGACATTGAAGAAAACGGCTTCGACCCCGCCGACTTCGACGATTTGTTCCAGACCATGAAAGCCGCGCACACCATCAGCCAGCTGGCGATGTGCGTGGTGTTCCTGCAATACCCGGTGCTGGAACTGGTCATCGCCGAAGAAGACGAAGAGCCAGCCACCGACTTCATGATGGGCCTGCTGATTACCTACCGGGCGATGTTCTACGAGGAAGACGAAGACGCGGCGATTGAATGGATCGGCAGCACTTCGTTCCAGACCGACTACAACGAAGCCTCGCGCCTGCTGCTCAAGCGCAACGAGAAGCCGGCTCGCTGAGCCAACTTGCTTCAGGCCATGGCGCTACCGAGAACGATTCGGTGATCAGTTGACTGATGCCGACTCGCGGCTACCTGTTCTTTCACTGCCACTCGCGCCGCGTGGGTTGCCCAGGCCTCACATTTGTGAGGTTCCATCTGGCATAGCTGATAACGCGGATCAAAAGCGCGGTTTGAAGCCAGGATGACCGGTCGCCAAGCACCATTCCTGTAGGGTTCGCACCACTCCCTCTGCTGAATCATCTGCACCATCCTCGGGATAAAACAGAAGATCGGTACTTGCTGGATGTGGAACAACAGTCTTGAAATGATAAATCAGCTCGTCGCGCTGACTCTCAGTCTCAGCATCCAGTATTGCCTCAATAAACTTCATGAATTGATATTCGGTATAATCCGAAAGTTTAGTTTTTGCATCCATCACTTTAGCTCCCGATGAATATCAATATGATTCTTAGGCGTGGTGACTCTAATGTTGTCGACATCATAAATAGGACCGCCGTCGGCAACCCTATCAACATGGTGTAATTCAAAGGACATTCGTTTTCCCGCCTGCCCTAAAGCAGTTGTCACGGGTGCATACCCTTTCTTTAAAGCGGCTAGATTCGACGTAGTGAATTGGCTACTCAACGCCGAATCTTTCGCGACTTCACCCCAAAACGCCTTCCTGAACAGATCAAAACTTGAAACTCCCGCCCTCTCAGCTTATCCGCAATCCGCGTCGGGATTGGCACACCAAGACCTTGACCTGCTCCCGCCAACCAGATCCCGATTACGTCCTCGCCTTTACCGGTCACAACTCCCGGCGCATTGCGCACGCTGAGGGAGAGGTAGATCGGCGACAGTTCTGGTCTGGTGGGGAACCAGATAATGGCGTCGCGAAAGTCCTGTTCGAGAACCGGGTGTTTATAGATCCGCTCAGCCTGCTCAGCTTCGGGGTACACAAGCGGGCCAAGTAATTGTGGCGCGCCTTCAAGGGCGGGAATGGCTGGTTTGTCACGGGTGCCAGCAGCGGGTGTCCAGATCAGCCCGATGCCGTCACCCAGATCGGCAACCAACTGTTCACCCTGCCCGGTGGCAGCAATCAGGGGCACGCTACGCCAAGCCCGGTTAGCGCCGGTGTAAACCCCAAACGCACTGACGGATTGTTCTGGCAGGTATTTGATATTGATGCGAACGCCGGTAGTGGCTGTCGTCAGGTCCGCGAAGTCCTCTCGTGTGTAGAAAGCTGCATCAGGAGCCAAGGACCAATTGGGTATCAGCATGGCGACGGTTCCCGCCAGCAGACCACCCGCCACGGAGCTGCCTGCTGCACCAGCAATTGCTGCGGCCCCCGTCCCACCGACAGCAACCGGAACAGTACGCGCTAATGACAACGCACCGTTGCCCAGTCGCCCCGACAGGGTAAGCGCATCTACCGAGCCACCGATGAAATGCAGCTTGGCCCCATCATCGGTGATCTCTTCAGCCGTGCTGAGCACAGCAAAATCACCGTAATTGCTCAGCCCTTCAAACGGCGCCTTCGCACTTGGATAACAAGCTTGCCCCTTGGGCACCATCAGTGATTTGGCAAAAGTGCACTGCTGAACGATTGGTGGCTCAATCCGCCTGGCTTCTTCGCGCTCTTCCCAACGGCGTAAATCCTCCTGCATCCGGGCCTCGTCAGCAGCCCTCGCCGCCTGCTGTCGGCGGACATCTTCGGCTCCGCGCAGCTGACGCTGTCGCTCCAGAAACTCCTTGGTCGGTGAACGCGTGTTCACGCAACATGAGTGGGAACAGCTTCGGGACTTCCCTACTTGCTTCATTGATCATTCGCCCCCCACAGAGCGATTCAGCCAAAGAATCGTGAGGGCGTGAAACTAGAAAAATTGTCAGACCGAGATAAGAGGAAGCGAGCCATTCGGCTTGACTGAATTATCTCTAAATGAGGTAGGACTCCGCGTAGGATCTTCTGCAACTGACTACAACGAAGCCTCGCGCCTGATGCTCAAGCGCAACGAGAAGCCGGCTCGCTGAGCCAGATCAATTTCCTACGCTGTTATTTAATTTACATCGCGCGCTTCAGGGCATAGTTTACGCCGCTTAAAGAGAATGACTCCGTTTCTCAACAGCGAGCCCGACGTTGAACGCAATGAACCGCCACACTCCAACCGCCGATCCTGCGGCAGGCCGACCCAAGCCTTACTCAAGCGTTCGGGTTTTCCTGCACTGGTTGTCCGCGCTGATCATCATCTGGGCGACCGTCAGCGGTTTTGGCGTGGCGCTGCTGCCCAAAGGCGATGCGCTGCGCCAATGGGTCGAAGCGCTCAATCCGCAAGTCTCCACGTTGTTCATCCCCTTCTTCGCCTGGCGCTTCTGGCTGCACCTCAAGGCGCCGAAACCTGCAACCACAGCCAAATCAACTCAGGCGACACTGGCACGGGTGACCCACAGCGTGCTGTATCTGCTGATTGCTGGCGTGCTGATTACTGGGGTTTTAATGATGACTCACCCGGTCATTCTGTTGACGCTGATCCCGATGCCCCAGCTGATTCACTCAACGCCCGCCCTGGCCGAGCTGCGCAGTGTGCATCACCTTCTCTGCGCGCTGCTTGCCGTGCTGGTGATCCTGCATTTGCTGGCCGTGATCAAACATCAAGTGACGGGGCGTTCGGTGCTGTACCGGATGCGTTGAAGCGCGCGACTTACGCTCTCCCGCGCTCACTCTTTGACTCAAATTCAACTTAGTCATGCCGCCGATTTAAGATAACCTCAATCGGGACTAATCAGGGACGCCCCGTGAACAGGGCGTTTCCTGATTTTTTTTAAAGATATCGTTATTCAGCGTATGAGTTGTCACATGGCAAAATTTACACATCACAACCTTGAGCTGCTCAATCCGTCCTTTGACTCCGAATTAGTGGACGTATTGAGCGAGCTGGAGCACCTGCGTCGCCTGCGATTGGGGGGGGATACCCCTGCTCCGGTGTTTTTCCAGCTTAAAGCCATTTTCCATATGCTCGAAAGCCTGGGCTCTGCCCGAATCGAAGGCAACCATACGACGCTCGCGGATTACCTCAACAGCAAAATGGAAGGAAAGGCCGAAGCTACGGATCAGCTGCGCGAAATAGCCAATATTGAAAAGGCTATGGACTACATTGAGGCAGTCATTACCCCCGGCGCGCGATTAACCGAGCACATGATTCGAGAACTGCACGCGCTGACAGTACTGGATCTGCATCGCGAAGGAGACAAGACTCCTGGCGCCTACCGGGCCGGATCTGTGTGCATTTCACAGTCAGAACACTCGCCGCCTGACTTCATTCAAGTTCCAGGCTACATGCGCGAGCTGGTCGACTTTATCAATAGGGAAGATCAGCCTAAATACGACCTCATGAAGGTTGCACTGGCCCATCATCGATTTGGCTGGATACACCCTTTCAGCAATGGCAATGGCCGCGTCGTCAGGCTGCTCACTTATGCACTGTTGATGAAATACGGTTTCAACGTCAGCACGGGTGGGCGAGTCTTGAATCCCACTGCCGTGTTCTGCAATGACCGTGAGCGGTATTACTCCATGCTTGCGCTGGCGGATACAGGGACGAAGAACGGTCTGGAGTCGTGGTGTACTTACGTGCTGGATGGCATTCGCGACGAATTGGCAAAGGTAGATCGACTTACCAGATACAGCTACCTGTCGCAGTCGATACTTCTTCCTGCGATTGCCTTTGCGCGGGAAAGACTTCTGATTACCACGACTGAAGAATCGGTGCTGGTGGTGGCGATCAAATCCAGAGTCATCAAGTCTGCCGACCTGATCAATGTTTTGCCGAATTTAAAAAGCGCGCAGCGCACTTACCTGATCCGCAAGCTGGTAGACCAAGGCATGCTCCTCCCGCTAAGCGAAGGTGCCCGGCAGTACACCGTTGGCTTCTCCAACAACTACCTGAATCGGGGGGTGATAAAAGCTTTGAGGGACCAGGGTTTTATTCCAGAGCCTCTGGATCGGCCGTAAAAATCCTTAAGCGGATACGCTGATTATGTAGGAGCCAGCTTGTTGGCGAGGCGATGTCAGGACGCTTCGCGAGCAAGCTCGCTCCCACATAAGTTGGCTCCTACCTGTGCGATGTCAGCTCAACACAACCTTGCCAGCCCGTTCGATCTTGCGACGGCGGGCGACGAACAGGCCGGCGGCGACGACCAGCAGGCTGAGCAAGCCGGTGGCGAGGATTTCCACGCGGTGGGATTCCTGGATCAGCATGACGCCCAGCACCGCGACGATGAACACGATCACCGCCCAGGTCAGCCATGGGAACAGCCACATCTGGAAGGCCACGCTCTCACCTGCCGCGATGCTCTTCTGGCGCATGCGCAATTGCGAAACAGCGATTACCAGGTACACCAACAGCGCAATGGCACCGGAGCTGGCGAGCAGGAAGTCGAACACCGCTGCCGGGGCGACATAGTTGGCGAAAACCGCCAGGAACGCCGCGCCTGTGGACAACATCACCGCCCAATAAGGCGTGCCGCTTTGTGTAGTGCGCTTGGCAACAGCCGGCGCATCACCGCGCTTGCCCAGGGAAAACAACATCCGCGAAGCGGTGTACAGCGCCGAGTTAAGGCAGCTGGTCACGGCGATCAACACCACGATATCGACAATCATCTTGGCGTTCGGGATGCCCATCATGTCCAGCACGGTCTGGTAGGAACCGACTTCAGCCAGGCCGCTGTGGTTCCACGGAACCAGTGCCACGACGAGGAAAATCGACAGCAGATAAAACAACGAGATCCGCCAGATCACCGAATTGGTAGCCTTGGTGATCTGCTTTTCCGGGTCCTTCGATTCAGCGGCCGCGATGGTCACGATCTCGGTGCCCATGAACGAGAACATCGTGGTCAACATTGCGGCCAGCACCGCGCCCATGCCGTTGGGCAAAAAGCCTTGGGTGTCGTACAGATGACTGACACCGCTGACCTGGCTGTTGGGCAGCAAACCGAAGATCGCCGCAACGCCCAGCACGACAAAACCGATGATCGCTATGACTTTGATCAGCGCAAACCAGAACTCGAACTCGCCGTAGTTCTTCACGCTGAACAGGTTGGTGACCGTGAGCAGCAAGGTGATGACCAGCGTGAAAGCCCAGATCGCGACATTCGGAAACCAGGCATGCAGGATGGTCGCGGCGGCGTTGGCCTCCAGCGGAATCACCAGCACCCAGAACCACCAGTACAACCAGCCAATGGTAAAACCGGCCCAGTGCCCGATCGCACGGTCGGCATAGGTGGAAAACGAACCGGTATCGGGCGACGCAACCGCCATCTCGGCCAGCATACGCATCACCAGCACCACCAATGTTCCCGCAGCGGCATAAGCCAGCAGAACAGCAGGACCGGCTTCGGCGATGGCATGTCCGGAGCCAACGAACAAACCGGCGCCAATCACACCGGCAATCGACAGCATCGTAATGTGCCGCGGCTTGAGCCCCTGATCGAGCTCGGAAGAAATCGGGGTACTGCTCATTGAACCTACCTTTGCGAGGGGATGCGATTCGCACCGGGCGTCTTCGTAAAAAGAAAGCAACGGTGCTGTTTTTTATTTTTGACGCAAGAATTACGCCAAAATGTTTCAAAAACGACGTCGCCCTTGGAATAGAGGCTTTAGACAGATGTACGACAACCTATTGATTGCAATGGCGTTTAGCCATTTTTGTAGGATTTGTTACCTGCCGCCCCACGGCGCGATACGAGAACGCACCGAAACTACACACCCGGGATTTCAATGCACCTCGGCGGTGCGTCTAGTCTGAGCGTGCGGAAAAACAAGCGCACGTAACTCGTAAATGCGCAGGAAAGAATCTGCCACCATGGTGCGATCTGGATTACAGGTAGGAGGGGACTTGTCCCCGAATGGCCGGTACAGGCGGCGTTACTTTCGGATTTTATCGGTGCAGGACGCATTGCAATCGGGGACAAGTCCCCTCCTACAAGGTCCGGTCTTTGCAGGTCCATCGCGAAACCTCGTACAACGTGTGTCGATCCATCTGACCCATTCAGCTAAAACCATCCCACACGCCCGCCCGTCCATGAAATAAACTTCATCCGGCGCCCTCGGACGTTGAGCTTTTACCGCGCGCCAGGGTCGAAGAGCTGAATCGCCACACCAGGCCGCTCCAACGGCCTGCCGGCACGGCGCAATCATTCATGTCCAGCAACCGCAAACGGAGCAACACCCATGCAGATGTACAGAAAATGCCTGCTGGTCGCAGTGGCCACCCTGGCTTTCACGACCGGCGCTTTTGCTGTGGACAAGTTGAAGATGGGCGTCGAAGCCGCTTACCCGCCATTCAATAACAAGGACACCAGCGGCCAGGTCGTCGGCTTTGACGTCGAGATCGGCAACGCTCTGTGCGCGAAGATGAAAGTCGAGTGTGAAGTGGTAGTTACCGCATGGAATGAGCTGATTCCGTCGCTGGTCGTAGGCAACTACGACTTCATCATGTCGTCCATGTCTATCACGCCGGAGCGCAGCGCGCTGGTGGACTTCACCACTCCGTACTATTCCAACAAGCTGCAATTCATCGCACCCAAGACCAGCGACATCAAGACCGACACCGCGTCGATCAAAGACTCGTTGCGCGGCAAGACGATCGGCACGCAGAACGAAACCGTTTCCGCGACCTGGCTGCAACAAAACCTGGGCGAAGAAGTCACGATCAAGCTCTACGACACTCAGGCCAGCGCCTACGCCGACCTCGCCGCCGGGCATCTGGACGCCATCCTGGCCGACAAATACCCGAGCTACGAATGGCTGAAAAGCGACGCGGGCATGAGCTTCGAATTCAAGGGCAACCCAGTCTACGACAACGACAAGATCGGCATCGCCGTGCGCTTGAACGACCCGCTGCGCGCCAGACTCAACCTGGCAATCAAGGAAATCATCGAAGACGGCAGCTACAAGAAAATCAACGACAAGTACTTCCCGTTCAGCATTCTTTAAGCCGATTGTGTCGCGATCGTCGGCATTAATCGCCGGTCGCACCTGCATTTTGCCTAGACGCGCACCAAACGTGCTGCTATGAAGAGGGCTGGTTTCCCGACCAGCCTTTTTCGCACCCAGACAGCAGCCGACCATGGCCCACGACCCCGTTGCACAAGACGATCACCTGCGCAGCCGCTTTCGCGCGCTGGACAGCTTCCTGTTCGCCTATCAATCGCTGTGGCGCCCCCGGCCGTTTACCCATCTGCAACTGCCGTGGGAAAGTCGCTATCCGGAGCTGGCCGGCTGGCTGCGGCAACGCTCGCTGAGTGAAGCCGAGATCGCGCATAACCGTCCCGAACAACTCGACGCGCCGTTTCC
Organism: Pseudomonas sp. G.S.17; assembly: GCF_038096165.1. NCBI lineage: Bacteria > Pseudomonadati > Pseudomonadota > Gammaproteobacteria > Pseudomonadales > Pseudomonadaceae > Pseudomonas > Pseudomonas viridinivis. The sequence continues at coordinate 415,483 of NZ_CP151076.1, read as the reverse complement.
TTTTCCGCAACTAGCCGCCGAAGCCGTTGAATTGAGCAGTGTTGCGGCGCTTCCTGCATTCAACCTGCCCACTGTGGCGCCGCGCATGAGCGTGGATGTGCCGGGCCGAAAATGGCAGCAGATCGAAGCCTTCGCCAGTCGCCTGGAATTCACCAGAACACCCGAACACTGGCTGGACTGGTGCGCGGGCAAAGGCCATCTCGGGCGCCGCCTGACCCATCAAGACCAGTCGCTGACCTGCCTGGAGCGTGATCCGAAACTGGTGCAGGCCGGGCATCAACTCAGCGACCGACTGAACATCAACGCCACGCATGTGCAGCAAGACGTCATGGCCGACGATGCCTGGCGTCGCCTGCGCCCCCATCACACTCCGGTCGCCCTGCACGCCTGCGGCGACTTGCATGTGCAACTGATGCGCATCGCCACCCGGGTCCGCTGCGCGCAAGTGGCTATCGCACCCTGCTGCTACAACCGCATCGATACCGAGCAGTATCAGCCCCTGTCCATCGAAGCCCAGGCCTCCGCGCTGAAACTGTCCAGGGACGATCTGGGCTTGCCCCTCAGCGAAACCGTCACCGCCGGCGCTCGCGTGCGGCGTCAGCGCGATACCTCGATGGCGCGCCGCCTGGCCTTCGATCTGCTGCAACGCCAGTTGCGCAATACCGACGATTACCTGCCCACACCTTCGCTGCCGGTTGCCTGGCTGGACAAGCCTTTCGCCGATTACTGTCGAGACCTGGGCGCCTTGAAGGATCTGCCGCCGATCCCCGAGCAGGACTGGTCTGCGCTGGAAGCCGCTGGCTGGGAGCGTCTGGCGCAAGTGCGCAATCTGGAGCTGGTGCGCAACCTGTTCCGTCGCCCGCTGGAGCTTTGGCTGGTGCTGGACCGGGCGCTGTATCTACAGGAACGCCACTACAAGGTGCGCGTCGGAACCTTCTGCGACAGCCATCTCACCCCGCGCAATCTGCTCTTGATCGCCCAACTCGACTGACTGCCCAAATGTACCAAAACCTGTGGATAACTCTGTTGATGAAAATAGGCAGAGTGCCCCAAAAACTTAGCTCGCTAGCTATTGAATTCGCGCGCCGTTTTTTTCGACAGTGCGCAAAGCCCCTGTAAACAGCGGCTTGCCGAGAAATGAGAACGGTTCCAGAAACATCCGAAAAATTGGTTCGTATGGTTCGGAGCTTGTGCATAAGATTTGAGCACGCGCAGTAAAGAAACCCGCAACCGAGGCTGTTGGAATGCTAAACACTGACATCCGTCACATTGGCATTGTCCAAACAGGCGTATTCGTCTCAGGATAAAGGTTCGCCCCGCCAGGCCCGCCGTTCAGGTGCCTGCACGCAGTCTGCGCGACCTTTTGCCATCCCGTTCCGTCTATTGATCAATCAGGAAGGAAACGTCCATGAACAATCTCGAAGCCGCCAAAGAACATCGCAAGGCCGACCTGCACACCCCAAACAGCCTGGGCGAAGATGCCCGTCGCGATTTGTCCGGCGAACTCAACGCCCTGCTGGCCGACACGTTCGGCATCTACATGAAGACCAAGAACTTCCACTGGCACATGTCCGGCCCATATTTCCGCGACTACCACTTGCTGCTCGACGATCAGGCTGACCAGATTTTCGCCACCACCGACGCCATCGCCGAACGCGTGCGCAAGCTGGGCGGCACGACCCTGCGCTCGACCGGCCACATCAAACGCCTGCAACGCATCGCTGACAACGACGCCGACTTCGTCACCCCGGCCGACATGCTCGCCGAACTGCGCGAAGACAACATGCAACTGGCCAACTACATGCGCGAAACCCACGCGCTGTGCGACGAACACAACGACGTCGCCACCGCGAGCCTGCTGGAAAACTGGATCGACGAAGCCGAACGCCGCATCTGGTTCCTGTTTGAGTCGGGTCGTACGTCGTAACGGTCAGGTAGAAGGGGACTTGTCCCCGAAAATGCCGGTGCAGACGCCGGCCCTACCGACAGGCACGACCTGTGAGAGCGAGCCCGCTCGCGAAAAGCCCGGCACAACTGCAGCCAGGCCTCAAAACTCATCACTGCGCACATTGGAAAACTGCGAATTACGGTTCTCCAATTTGCGCAGCGTCAGCTTGTACACCGTCGACTTGACCCGATTATTCACCGCTGTTTCCTCCAGACGAATCCGACTGGACGCATACGCACAACCGGTGTCGAGCATCTTGTACTTCAACAGGTAATAGCCGACGTCCATGCGCGCAAAGGTGAAAGAACTGTGCGCCGGAATAAACGCATGCCGATAAGCGTGGCGCCCACCGGCGTCGGTCACCTTGGCGTACACCGGCTCATTGCCAGCGCTGTTATCCACAGTAATTTCCGACCACCCGCCATCCCGAATCACCGGCAGACCGCTGATATATCCCGCAGCGGTGGGCCACGGCGCGCCCAGCGGATCAACCGGCGGCGCAATGCACTGCGGCTGGGCCGGGTCGACCAACTTGATCGGAGTACCAATCGGCACAGCGATCGCCTCAGGCCTGGACTCGACCGGCGCGACAGTCGCAACCGCTTCGATCACCGGCGGCGGCACAAAAGGCTTGCCCGCATCCGGGTCATAACCCATCCACGCACCGCCGGCACAGAACAGGATAAACAGCGCCGCCCAGCGTAAACGGCTGCCACGTCGAAGCGGCCTGGAAGTTTTAGCCTGCGCCGCTGGACGCGACGGTTTAGGTCTGACGGCCACCACCGGAGCAACCGGCGCCCTACCCGCCTGCGCCTGCCTGCGTTGAGCCGCCGCACCCCGCGCCTGCTGAGCCTGACGAATCAAGGTCGCGTCGTACTCCGCACGCTTGCCCGGGTCCGCCAACACATCATGCGCCGCATTGAGCAACGCCATCAGATCCGACGCATTCGCCGCCGGATTCCGATCCGGATGCAACTGCTGCGCGAGCTTCCTGAAGGCGAGCTTGATCTCCTCCGCAGAAGCATCCCGCGCGACATTGAGCTCGTCGTAATACGTACGTGTTTTGGGCATTCAGCTTGCAATCCATGGCGACGGGCCATCTTAACAAGCTTTCCCCAGCGAAACCCGCACACAACGCAACCGCGCTACACAGCGCACAAAATCCCGGTAGGAAAATATTTTTCAACCGAATCAGACAGCTAGGCTTTACACGCTCGAAAACCTCTATATACTCTGCGCCCATCACGCCGGTATAGCTCAGTTGGTAGAGCAACTGACTTGTAATCAGTAGGTCCCGGGTTCGACTCCTGGTGCCGGCACCATACAAAACAAAGGCTTGCAGCGATGCAGGCCTTTTGTTTTTCTGTTGAACGTACATTACCGCGTACATTCGACGACATTTCTGCTCCATCCTCCCTCGAAGATAATCAAACGCTGCCGTTAGGCGGCTGGTGTTAGGTCTACGCTTTCCTTTTTCTATGGAGGAAACGCCATGTCGCTGCCAGATGACCCTACCCCTATCCTGCTCGCCCGCTTCAATCAGAACATTAACGCCGTCGCCTCGGCTGTGGACGAGATTCGGATATGGATCGAACGCCAGGGTGACCAAGAGACATCTGGCAGTATCCGTAGCTATCTAGCGATCCTGGAAAGCAATTCCGACATAATCGTCGTCGGAATGGCGGAGTTGGTCCAGCGGTGGAGGCCAGAAGATCAGAAAGATCCTGAGGATTGATAAGCCTACGCCATCCCTTGAAGAGGCTGTCACATGAAGCGACCTAGAACACTTCCCCAGCTACTCAGCGCGGTCGCTGAAAAACAGGCAACTCTTACCGGCGCCATCCAGGATCTTTCGCAGTGGGTGGAAACGAACCAGCCGGCACTGCAAAACAGGCAGCGCGTGAGTGAGCCGATAGTTGAGCATTCCTTTTCGGCGGAGTGGTTCAGAGGAGAGATTTTGCCCTATGTGTTCGGGATCAGCCCCGAGGCGGCGCGCAAGTATCGCTCTGGAGGTCTGTGGCTGGAGGGTAAGCACTGGCGCAAAGACCCCGCCAACCGCATCGTTTACAGCCGCAAGGCTATCGAGGCCTGGATGGCGGGTGAGCTCTAGCCGTGCGATTTTGATAGTCCAGCGGATGGGTAGGTAATTCAGCCTGATGAAACGCTGCTGTTCCTCCTAATGGCCCAGTACGACGTGTCATACGTTGGAAGCCCGCCACCACTAGTCTGATCAACCACCATAGTGCCGTTCGCTGACAACCAATTCGCTCTGGGCATAATGCCGTCGAAAGCGGCCTGCAGTGATAGATAACAAGCGTTGACGCCAAAGAAGGTGACGCTCTCAGAAGAGGCTCAAAATATGGTAGTTGATCGCGTTCATAGGGACACCCTGTACTCTGAGGTTTGGACGACGCCTATGCTGAGCCTCGCATCAAAATATGGGGTATCTGCTAATTTTCTAGCGCGAGTCTGCGCGCGCCTTAACGTCCCTCGCCCTCCTCGAGGCTACTGGGCAAGGAAGGCATCAGGACAAAAACCAAAGATCCCGCCACTTCCAAAAGCCCGGCTCGGCGACGTTCTTGAGTGGAAAAAAGGCGATCACCTGGCGACCACGCAGACGCCGGAGGCGGTGGATGCCGCTACGCCCACGAGCAAGCGTGATCGTCACTCGATGATTTCTATGCCCCTAGATGATTTCACCAAAGGGAAAGTGACGGGCGATGGCTATTTGAAACCATTGAAGCGTCATTTGGCCGACCTCATCGTTACTGAAGCGACACTACTCAGGGCGGCGAAAATCCTTCGAAAACTTGCTACCAGCGCGCGCGACTTTCAAAGTCACGTTGAAGCAGCGTGCGTCAAAGGGGGCTTTAGCCGCGTCGAACTTGGCGACGAATCTGGCAGACTGAAAAGATCCGCGATGGAGCCGGGTCTCTGGCGCCCGGGCGTGCCCACTTTGATTTTCATCAATAACTTCGTCTTCGGGATCACCATCTATGAGCAGACAATCCAAAAGGAAATGGTCTACATGGATGATGGCAAATACGTAACGGTTAAGGAGGCAAGGACTCTCTACCCCGGGCTTTGGGATAGGAAAAGGAAGACGCTCTACCGTGTGAGCAGCCAACGGGTAGCCGCCAAAAGGCTGTGCTTGAGGGTGTATAGCGCCTATTCGCGGGTAAAATGGGTCAAAACCTGGACTGAGGATGATTCCAGGCTTGATAAGCAGATCCAAGAGATTTTAGTTGTCCTACACACCCAGGCCAAAACCCTAAAACCTGAGCTGGATGCGGCTGATCGAAGGGCAGAAGAGGAGCATAGGGATTGGGAAGCGAAGTGGTTGATCCTCAGTGCGGAGCGCGAGCGATCTTTAATTAAAAAAGCTCGAAAGCTGTCCCTGCAAGATTTGCTTAAAACTATCGATAGGTGGAGCGAGGGGCAGCGCATACAGGCGTTCTTCGCAGATGTCGCCAAGAGAGCAGCATCTTTGCCGGATGACCAGCGGGCAGACGTTATGACCAAGATCGAAGAAGCTCAAACGTTGCTTAGCGAGCCAGACAGCCTGACTTTATTCGCTCCATGGCGGATGCCCTCTACCCCTGCAGCGGAGTAGGTCCATGCCTACTGGTTCGCCCGTCCTACCAGCGGCGAACTGACTCCTCGTCGACTCGCCTTGCACAATCGCCAGCATCTCGAATACTGTATATGCAAACAGTATAAAGAAGTAAGTGTCATGCTCATCGACGACGACTCATTCGGTTGCCTTGGCGTTCCGACCCCGCTGGAAATGCTGAAACAGCAGTCCGCACTGCTCTGCGACGAGATTGCAGATCTAAACGATAGGCTGCGCCGGAGCCGATCCAATGTCGCTGAACTGATCGACATGAACCAGCAACTGGCAGCGGAGCGTGACGCACTGAGGATCAAGCTCGCCGCAACGGAGGCCAGGGTTTCGGATTGCCTACGGCAGGCTGGACTGGACAACAACAAGATGAAAGGGCTGATGCGGGTCGCGGATCAAGTTGAGATGCTCCGCGGCGAACTGGACGCGGCCAATAAGCGGCTTCGCGAATATCAAGCGGAGACGCTGCCCAACGGCGGCCGGAATTAATACGTCGCTGAATCCAATAGCGTGGCCGTGGTCAGTAGTTGATGACGGGGAATTTCGACGGGTGACGCTATGTGCGGAAGGATTGTTCAGTACAAAGGAATGGATGATTACTTCAGCGAATTGGCGCCGAGGTTTCCGAAGTTCAGCGGCTTCGATAATGTGCCAATTGCTCGGTACAACGTAGCGCCGTCGACGAAGGTCAACATTCTGCGAGCGGACGAGGCCGGGATTCATATGGATCCGGTTCGCTGGGGATGGTCGCCGTTCTGGGCGAAGGGGAAGCGTGCCGACCCTATCAATGCGCGAGTCGAGACGGTGACGACGGGGAAGTTCTTCAAACAACTCTGGCCCAATGGCCGCGCCCTGGTGCCGAGTGAAGGCTGGTACGAATGGGTGAAGGATCCAGACGACCCAAAGAAGAAGCAGCCGTACTTCATTCGACTGAAGGGTGACGCGCCCATGTTCTATGGCGCGCTGGCCAAGGTGACGCCCGGCCTTGAGCCGCACGACGAGGATGGTTTCGTGATCATCACCGCAGCCAGCGACCAGGGCATGGTCGACATTCACGACCGCCGACCGCTTGTGTTGACGCCAGAGCTAGCCAACGAATGGCTTGACCCTGAGCTTTCGGCAGAGCGTGCCGAGGAAATCGCCAAGGAATGCTGTCGGCCGGTCGATGACTTCGAGTGGTACCCCGTCGGCAAGGCCGTGGGTAATGTAAGGAATCAGGGGCCGGAGTTGATTCGGCCGCTTAGTTAGTCGGGGTAGAAGCCTGGGATGCCGCATTCATCGCAAGATTTCCCATGTAAATCAAATGATTAAGCTCCAAAAGGCCGATTAAAACCCGGCCTTTTTGTTGGTTGCCCACCTAATGAAATCAATCGGTTACGGTTGCGTATTGGGGAAGATTTCAAGCCGACGAAAAACAGACGGTGCAGAAATATACGGTCAGGCGTACAACGGGCAATCTGCCACCTACATGACACAAGGATTGGAAATGAGTATCGCGACTACTATCGGGAATTTCGTGAAGGGGTTAGTAATCGCCACGCCGGAGCAGCGAGAGCAAGCCCGGCTAGGTATGGTTAAGTTCATTAAGGATAGGTCACTATCTTGCAGCACGTGCAATGCTCTGGCAGCGCCAATCATTGAGACGAGTGATCGATATAGGTGCGTGAAATGTGGTCGACAATTCTCCGGAGCTAACCACCACATTAATCAGGCGATCTCGGGCAGCTCCAAGCTGACAGGCTCGGCGAAGTTAATAATTAGGCGTGATTATGAGAGCTTGGCGGCTGAAGTCGATAAATAGCCGCGCGGCACCAAACCTCAAGTCTGTAGTTTCAGATCATGTTAGCGCCCGCCGCACGGCCTCCTGGATAACAGCCTGACTGTATGGATTGCCGCCATTCTCGTGTTTGATGATGGCGGTGACCACGCCGAGCAGGATGCGCCGATCCCGAATATCGATGCTTTCGTTCGGCAGCACGCCGGCTTCCACTGAGACGGCCTTGACGTATGCATCGGTGTTGTTCTCTACCGACGGCGCCCAGCGGTTGATCGTCTCGCGCACCGTGTCGATACCTTGCAGGCCAACGCCAGGCATCCCGTCCTTCCCGCGATAGTTGATCAGCAGCTTGGCGAGCGCGCGGATTCCGTTCTCTGGCGTGTCGAAGCGCGCAAAGCGTTTCTCAATGGCTGGGTCGGGCGGCAACTGGCCTTGCCAATTGTTGCGCGGGTTGTAGTCGATATTGCCCGGATTATTATTTCGTAGTCCGCGAGCGATGGTCATGTCGGTTTCCTTGTGGCAAGAAGAAGCCCGCACGCGGCGGGCTTGTGAGTGATCTGTGACGGGGAGATGTTGCTTACCTGCGAATCTGAGCTACGATGCCTGTATATCCATCCAGCACAATGAGCAGATTATGACCAACGTTTTCAATTTCGAGCGAGCGCGCGAAGACAAACAGGCTGACAGGGATCAAGAGTTCATCGACTTCATCCTCAGCCAGCCGCAGACCATGACGGCAGAGCAGTGCTCCCAGGCCAGAGGTCTTTTAGGATGGTCTCAAGAAGCCCTCGCATTTCGGTCAGGCGCGTCCGTGCTGGCCATTAGTCAGTTCGAAACCGGAACCAGGCTGCTCCGCGACGTCACGAAGCAAGCCATCGTGTTCGCCCTGGAAGCTGAAGGACTGATGCTCATACCTGGGCACCCGCCAATGCGTGGCGAAAACGTCCGAGGCATGACACCCAACCCGCGCAACGGTAAGAATTTTCACATGGTCGAGTAGACGCGCCCCGCTATCAGTCGCTGAGCGAAGAAGCGCCCGGACTTGTCGGTGTCTTCGTGTAGCTCCAGTGGCCACCCAGACGGACGCCCAGAAAGAAAATCCACGCCCGCCATCGGGCCGTACCGTCGCCAGTGGTCAGCGCCCGGTAATAGATGTCGTCGCACTCGCGGCGGGTGAGCGGCCCGAAGGTGTACAGCCAGTCATGCAAGATCGAGGCGCGCATCCCGTAGCCGACTAGCAGGCCATAGATCGCCAGAGCAATGACCGCGATGACGATCAGCGCCGCACGAGTCCACGGATAGGAATCAACCAACGTGCCCCCAGTCAGCGCCGTAACCGCGCACCACCGGCAGATTTCCCGGAGGATGCGGATCGATGCCAGGTCACTGACGAAGGTGTTCGGCACGACGATCAGGCCATGAACTGGATCGTTGAATCCCATCTCCTGCCGCATCTCCACGTCCCAGCGGCTGATAAACCGGATGTCTGGCCGTACGTCGAATTTGCCGATCGGTGTCGTCATGCTTTTCTCCAGGCACAAAAAAACCGCTCAAGGCGGCCGGGATAGCTGAAATTTGTAGTCGATGGGTTACGCGGGCCAGCCCTCGTCGAGCATGGCGGCGGTTATGGTGCCTTCCGCGACCGCATCAAGCAGCGCGGCTTCGCGGTTGAAACAAGCCTGTACGTGCGCCCGCACCATCGAAGCAACGCCGAGAATCTGCTGTCCGGTCAGCTCGACAAAGCCCGCCGAGGTTTTCCAGTGCAGCGAGTACTCCGGATCAATGATCGCCTGCACCGCCGCGCCAGTGATCAGGCCTTGGCTATCGCGCCCGGTGTCGATGGGCATGCCATCAATTGTGGTCCCGGCAATCTCGGCCGTGTAGCGCCGCGCCGCGATCTGAGTTGTCCACTGCTCGGCCACCAACGCATCCCGCGCCGCCTTTTCTGCCGCCGTCATATTTACCTGATTGCGGGCAACCTTCACCACCTTGCGCGCGGCATCAATGGTCAGCACTTCTGCGCCCCATTTCTTGTTGACGCCCAGCTCGCCCTCGGTATTTTCTTCGGGCCACCATGCGGAGTCTTGCAGGCCGAACTCAGCAGGCGTCCACGATAAGTCAGCGAGTGATTCAGGCAACAACAGCGGGCTGATAAGGAAGTCGGGGATTGGCTCGCGAGTAGCGATACCGTTTTGTACTCGAATTAATTCAGACATAACCAACCCTTTAATTAAATTCGACTACTTGAACTAAAGCGGATGCCGCGATATTCGCGTTTGAACCGCCGCCACCAAATTTTATAGTTGCTGTATTGGTACTCAACTGCGCAAAGTTTAAACCCCGGCAATACTGAAAACCCGGAATATCTTGAGACGTCAGGACACTGAAAACTAACGTTTTTGAAGGCTCGGGCGTGTATCCTAGCGCAACTGCAACTTGTGTGACTCCGACTTGCGCCGTGCCGACAACCTTAGTTATTTTTTTAACATTGTCGAATTCGATAACGGTAACAATGCCGTTAGAACCGGACCAGACCGCATTAGTTGAAACAGCAAAGTTGGCGATTTTTCCGTCCCAAATATTCCAGAGAAAGCCGCCATATCTATCATTTTGGCCGGAGTTCTGAGGATCTTCCGCACCTTGTTGATCGAACATGACGATAGATTTATCAGGATCAACGGGGTTTGGCAAAGTAAAAGAAGCACCCCCGATGTAAACGTTTATGAATCCGCGTTGAATACTTTTGATGTTTGACGTCGAACCGTTGGAAGCTGACCCCAGCCCCATCGGATCCTGAAGCGGACTTCCAAGCGGATTACTCAGATTCATGACATATCCATCCATTCGGCGGTGAATGCGACACCCGAAGGCCACGCGATCTGAATGCCGACATACACCTTCTCGCCTGCTTCCAGACGCTTCGGTGCGGTCGCATTGAAGTTACCGAAAACCGTTTCGGGAATCTTGGCGGTTGTGGCCAGCGTGTAGGCCGCCAGAGTTTCCGAGCCGATGGGCTGGAACGTGACACCGTTGTCCTTGCTGCTGTAAGCCTGCAAGCCCGTGGCCGTAACCGTGGACTGCGGAAAGGCTGAAATCTTGGCGAGGTACGCCCCGTCAGGCCCAGCCGTGGCAATCAATTTAAGAGAGGCCAAGGTAGGCGCCGGGATGCTGCCCAGTGCGGCCGTGCAAACGCCATAGCCGGTCTTGATCTTCTGCGGAAACGGTTTGGTATCAGTCAAAGCCATGATGGTGATCCTTTAAAATGGGCCTGAGGCGGCAATTGCGTGAAGGCGAGCAAGCGGGGTTTTTAAGTCTTTGAAGGCAACGCTTTGCTCGTCATCGGAAACGACCAGCGCTTTGCCTGCATTGCCCACCAGCGAAGGCAGGCCAGCAGCAGAGCCAGCCGCAGCGGCAGCAGCCTGCGCAGAATTGCGATAGGCCAAAGCATCCGCCGCAGATTGAGCGGCAGCGATTCTGGACTGGGAGGCAGCGTCAGCCGCCTGCACCGCCCCAGCACGAGCCAGCGCCACAACATCGATCGTCTCGTTCATCCAGGTGACGGTGAGGTTGGTGGCAGCAACCATCACCGGCAGATAGGCGATGGTCGCGTCCGCTTTGGGCGAAAATCCCTCGGGGCCATCGGCCCGGCTTGGCGATGGTGGTGGCGTCGGAATAGCAGCCGGAATAGCCATTAAATAACCCCTTCAATAGAGATAGCGCCTTGCGAGAAGTCGGGACTGCTGAATGGGAACCGGAAGGTTTTGTAGAAGCCGTAAATGATCGTGGATTCGTACTTCTCTTCTGCGATCCAAACAACCGGAGTTGCGCGGATCTCGGTCAGCATCTTTTTAATTTTGTCGATTCGAATGGTTTCAACTTGAATCGGAAAGTCGCCAACATCAGAGAACGAGCGCTGTACAACTGTCATCGTTCCGAAAGTTGGGTCGCGAACTTTTCGGCTGTAATCATCGATGCCGACAGATGCCTCCCAAAGTGCAGTGCCGATGGCCTGCAACTTGCCATTGATTAAAATGCCGACAGCAGCCGTGCCAGCGCTTTCGACGACAACCCTGATATCCGCCGTGCCATAAGCTGGCATATCCAACACAACCACGTTCGTCCGGTAATCGATGTCCTCGAAAAACCAGTCGTACCAGTTATCAACGCCAGCGCTGATCAGGCTGATCTTCCGGTTAAAGACGATGCCCTCTACCGGATCAGTTACCGTGATGGTTACCGACTTGCCGGACAGGTTGAACAAGGCTAGGGAGTTAACGACCGTGCCGGGACGCATCACGACATCAACCTTTAACGGGTTGGTAGTTTGCGTCCCGATAACGTCATCGAACATTTTGTACTTGTTGGTGAAACTCACGACCATCCATGTTGGAGTTTCTTTAGCCAGGCCATCCAATGGCGAATCCGCAGTGGTCGTCGTTAGCACTTCATAAATCATGTGCGTCGCGGCGAGTATCTTGCGGGTGCCCTTTGGATAAGTGCCGGCCACCCACTCGGCATAATCGTTTTCTGGCACGTTCGATGAAATCAGCATGCTTGGAGAAAATATCGTCGGCCTGATAAATCTCATACCAGCACCTCCCGCGTTTCCGGCATGCCGTCGTTCTCCCATTGGCGAATGATCTTGGTGCGCGTATCCGAATCACTGATGAGCGGCAGAAGCCCCTGCTTGATCGCGGTGATGACCTGGTCGAGCTTGGTCGCCAACACCGCGATGCCCGCGCTATCACTGTCGCTGCCGTCGTCAGAATTTGAACCGTTGGCATCGGCTCGATAGCTTGCGGCGCCCTCGAACCGAAGCTGCGGCGCGCCGCCGGCGGCAAAGCCTGGCAACTGCCCGGCGTTCATCTGATCAAGCACATCAGTGCCATAAGCGCTGACGGCACTGGCGCGCATCACGTACTCGCCGTTGGATAGGCGGGAAAGAATGCTGTCGCTAGTGCCGGTGCCTGGGCCACTGATCAGCCCGCCAGTTGCGTGCGCGGGAATCTGCCCGTTGGTCATTGCGGAATCGCGAATAGCCGCCGCGATCTGGTCATACGGGATTGCCCCACTGTCCAGGGCTGCCTGCCAGAACGCCTTGCCGGCTGCGTCAGCGCCGCGACCCAGCACCGACTGATAGATCGAGTCGATGATCGTGCCGTTATTCTGCGAGGTGTTCGCAACAGCGCTTCCTGCGCCGGTGCGTGGCAATGTGGCCAACGCGGCAACAACTGCCGCATTCATAGCCGCGACCGCCGCTGCAACTGTCTTCACCGAAGTGTCGACGCCGTTCAGAGAATCGATCTGCGCCTGAGCGAAAGCCATCTCCTGATCAAACCGCGTCAGCTGAGCGTCATACGCAAGCTTTGCCTGGGCGATCTGAAGGTTCAGCCCGGCGACGATCTGCTGTTGCGTCGTCAACTGTTTGCCGTTCAGGCCATTCAGTTCGGACACAACGTTCGCGGTTTGGCCCTGATCACGCGCAAAATCTTCCATGGACGCGTACAGGTCGGCGTTATTGCTGCCGACCGTATCGAGCGCATCGTCAAGGCCCGTGACGCTGGACAGCAAACCGCCCGCCTGCACCGTCGCCAATGCGTTACGCAGCGTAGCCTGAGCCTGGCTGCGCAGCATCTTGGTGACGTCGTCCGAGTCGCCGCGCAAGGCTTTGAGCGTCGTACTCAGGCTGCTGCTGATCGATTTCAAGTCCGATATGTTGCCGTTCGCAGTGCTCAGCATGTCGTTCAGCGAAACGTTCGCGGCGTTGTAAGCGTCGGTTACGTTCTTTTGATCGACAGCAATGGCTCGCTGAATCGCAGCCATCGCACTGGTTGCGCCGGCAAGCGCGGCAGTCCTTAGCGCTTCGGCCTGTTGCGCAATGATTTTGAAAGCATCGCTTGCGTTGCCGGCCGAGCCCTTCAGGAAGTCGAATAGTTTCTTGCCCGACTCGCCCGCCTGGCCGGCCGCGTAAACCATGTTCTTGTAATCCTGCTCAGAAGCAGGAAGAACCACGCCCATCGCGGCAAACTGCGCCGTGATGTCGGAAAGCTTGTCGTTGGCCTTTTCCGCGTCAGTCGTGAACAAGCTGTAGTAGTTGGCGTTGGTTGCCGCCTGAGCGTCCAGCACTTTCTGCGCGTCCACCGCCCGCTGCGCGATGATGGTGTAAGCCGTGTCGGCGACGTCCGAGTACTTGATCAACGTCAGCGCCGCCGCTGCGCCAGACGCAGTGGTCGTGTCGAGAGATTCGACCAGAGCCCGAAAGCCTTCCTTGGTGGCGGGCAACGTGTAACCCATCGCCGTGAACTGTTTGGTGATCGCTGCCAGCGTATCGTCGGCCTTCTCGGTGTCGCTGAAAAAGGCGTCGTAATACTTCTGGTTGTTGGCAGTGAACTGCTCCATGCCGCCGATGCCAATCAGCAGGGATTCGGCCAGCTTGCCGCCAGCAACTGTCATCCCCAGCATCTTCAGGTTGATCAGTTCGAAACTGCTGTTTACCTGGACCAAATTGTTGATGAAGGTAGACAAGCCTTCGAACGTGTAGCCATCCAAGCCGGCAGTAGTCGCTTTGTTGATGGCCGAGACAGCCGAGTCACCCAAGCTGACGAACCATGCCTCAATCTCGGACTGGATGGCCTCGGGCGTCTTGTCCTTGGTGCTGATACGGGTCGCGGCCATATCCAGGCCATCCAGCACCGACTCGCTGAGCTTGACCCCGAGAATCTCGAACATACCCATCGCGCCGAGTATCTTGGCGTTATAGGCAGACCCGAGCGCATCGTCAGTCGCATCGTCCAGATCATTTGTCAGGTAGCGAGTTTTGTTCGAGCCGGAGAGCAAACCCTTCTTTTTCTTCTGTTTCGTGTACTGGGAAGCGTCAAAAACGCCGCCCTCAACACCAAGCTGGATGCCAACGTCCTTGGTTTTGTACCCGCTACCAAACAGCTTGCTGCCGACGGCGGTCCATACCATCTGGTGGAATGTCGAGCCGGACAGGATTGCTGCCCATTTGCCGCCAACCGCCTTGCCAAGAACTTTATCCACGCCTTCCAGAAAGCCTGCCTGAAGCACGCCTGGCGTCATAGCAATGTTGCCCAGGGCGGTGCCGCCTGCGCTTTCGCGTACCTTGCCAGCATCCGGACGGACGCCTGCGTCGTACAGCTTGCCGGACTGGTACATACCCATGATGACGGCGAGCGGCCACATCGCGCCCGCGCTGCCAAGTGCGGCGGATAGCCCGGACTGGCCAGCGGCATAGGTTGCCGAGCCAGCGGTACCAGAAACCAGCGTGCCGCCCAGTCCGAACCCCGTACCTGCCGCAACCGTAGATCCGGCTGCGGTTGCACCCGTCTGCAGGCCGAGCGCAGAGGTTAGAGCTGTCACGCCGGAGGTAAACGTGCCGGTTGCGGTGCTCAGCATGCCCGCGTAGTAATTGATTCCGCCAGTTACCGCGCCGGTCAGTCCGCCGCTTGCCCAGCCGGCGACGACATCCGCGCCAACGCCAGTGATCGCGCTCCATGCGGAATACAGTGTCTTGCCAGCGGAGAGGGCCTCCCCAAACATCGAGCCGCTAGAGGACGATCCCGACGAACCGCCGCCGCTACCAAGAAGTTTTCCCCAGACCGATGACAGTCCCTGGCCGTTATCCGTGCCGGTCAGCCAGTTGCTGAACGACGCCAACAGCGGTTTGGTGGTAAGCATGTGGGCAATTTCGCCCAGCGTCTGCTTGAAGCCTTGTTTTAGCTTGTCCCAGAGGTCGCCAGCGCCATCGCCGATGTTGGCCCAGGCGTCGGCAAACACGCTGTCGATACGATCGATCGCACCTTCGGTCATCTGGCCCCAGATCGTGGCTTTGCTCTGGTTGACCTGGTACTCGTTGCCGAGCTTGACCAATGCATCTTGATACAGCGCAGCGTTCGCCGGATAGCGAGCAATGGCAGCATTGAGCGCGTCCTGCTCGGCGGTGAAATCCTTCAGGAGTTTGGTCTGCGGGCTCAGGCGATCAACGATCCCCTCAACCTGCCCAGCCTGTTCAAGTGCCTTGTTTGCATCCAGCTGAGCCTTGGTGGTGGCGACCAGCTGCTTGTATTCTTCACTGCCCACGGCAATGTTCCTGCCCGCCAGCGCTACGGTCACCGATTTTTCGATGTTGTAGGCCTCAAGCGCATCCTTGCCCTGTAGCGTGGCGGTCGCCTGTTTCAGGATCCCATCGACTTCGGCCTTCAGTTCCTTGATGTTTTTTGAAACGTCGCGGCGGTCCTCAGCATCGTGCAGTGCGTTGACAGCGGCGGTGACTTTGTCGCGAGCGCCAGCGCCCGTTTTGAGCAATTCTTCTTCGATCTGCTGCTGAATGGTGATCGCACGAACGTTATCGGCGCCGGACAGATATGCAGCTGCCATTTCATTGGCAGACTGTGTCGAGATACCGGACTTGGCCAGCAGGTCGTCGAGCGCTTTGGCCTGATTCTTCAGGGCGGTTGCCGCAGCGTTGGCGGCTTTGTCCACACGCTTGTTCGCTTCAGTCGTTGCGTCGAGCTGAGCGATGGCGGCGGTTGCGCGATCCACCGGCGAAGCCTTGGTGACTACAGGCGCCGCCGGAGCAGTTGGAGCAGTACCGCCGTTGGTGAGCAAGCCGTAGCCGGAAAGATTCTGGCGCGGCATGTCGGTGCCGGTCGCCACCCGGACGGTTTGGTCGATAATCCGTTGCAGTGCCGCAACCTGGCGCGTTGCGCTGTTCTCGGTAGCCTTGGCCGCCTCATCAAGCGATGTTTTCTGTGCCGCCGCTGTCTGCGCTGTCGCGTCTTCAGTAGCGTACAGGGCAACCAGCTTGAGCTTGAGCGATGCCTGCTCGACCTTATTGCCTTCCTTGATCGCTTCCTGATATTTCTTCAGCGTGTCAGTTTGATCGGCAATCAGTTTTGCCTGAGCGGCCTGGGCAGGCGTGGCCCCCATCCTGGCAGCGGTGTAAGCGGCTTCAGCGGCAGCGTTCGCGCCGAGCAAATCGCGGGTCTTGGTCAGCTGCTCAATGTATTTATCCCAGGCGGCTTTGCTGGCATCGCTTTGGCCTGAGGCCTGCTGCGCGACTGTGAGCCGTTCGGTGCTGGAAGTAGCGGCGACGTTGGCCGTGTTAACGGTGGCCAAAATCTTCCCGAGGTCGCCCGCCTTTTTGGACGTTTCTTCGTAGGCGCTCGACGATTCAGCAAGTTTCTTGATCTTGTCGTCGGTCAAGCCGGCATCTTTCCTTGCCCACTCGGTGACGCTGTCCAGGGTGCGCTGACCCTTGCGGACTTCTTCGATCATCTCGCCGAATTTGGCGCGGTACTGGTTGGCGTCATAACCGATCTGCAGGAAAGCTTCAGCGCCATCTGCGGAATATTTTCTGAGCGAGGCGCCGGCAGATTCAGTGGCGGTGATCTGCTCCTGTGCCCACTTGATGGATTGGAACCGACGCTGTGAGGCACCCAGTTCGTTGAATTTCTGGATCGACTGGTCAACGGTGGCGTTCTGGTCAATCAGCGCGTTAGTGGCTGTATCCGTGTGGCTGCTCAGTGCCAGGTAGCTGGCACCAAGCGCGGCAACAGTGAAAAGCAATCCAACCGGCCCGCCGAGCATGCCAAGCAAAGCACCGCCGGCACGGCCAGCAGTGGAGGAAATCGCGGCGTACTCCGCTTTCGCGGCCGATGCTGCCTGAGTTGCCGCAGCGTCCTTGGCCATTGCAGCCGATTCGACATTGAGCGCGGTGCCCAACTGAACCGACGAAACCTGCGCGGCACGTTTCGCCGCTGCAAGCTCAAGATCGGTCGCTGCCAGCGCTTTCGTGTACATCGCCTGCTCAGCAGTTCCGACAGAAAGCGCTGCGGTGTATGCCAACTGATCGCGCTGGCCTTGCAGCAGGCGAAGCTTCGCCACCGTGCCCTCTTCCGTGGCTCGCGCGACCGCAACATTACCTGCGGCCTCGGCCACGTGAGCCGCAGAAAGCGAGGCTGATGCGGCCGTTTCTTCGATCTTGGCGGCGGCAGCGGCGCGAGTGACAGCGGTCAGCTGTACCCATGTGACGATGTTCCCGGCAGCTTTGACGCCAGCCTCGGCAAAACCAGCCGCAACACGACCCAGCGCGGCGATCAGGACAACCCCGAGTATCTCAGCCAGAGTTCTACCATGCTCCTCAAGGGCGGCCATTGCTGCAGGAACATTTATGGCGTTCAACGCCTTCGACACGTTGTTGATCGAGTCGGCCATCGAGGAAGTGGTGCCGCTGAACGCATCAGCCTCGCCAATGATCTTGGTGAAGGATGTTTGAATGCGGGTCAGTGCAGTCCCGACCGTGCTCTGCATTTTGCCGAACAGCGCATCGACTGCTCCCTGCTGAGCCTGGAGAGCCTTGACGACAGAGTCAGCGGTCAGCTTGCCTTCAGCGCCCAATGCTCGAAGAGCGCCCACAGATACGCCCATGCCTTTGGCAATCGCCTGGCTGAGCGCTGGCGCCTGCTCCATCACAGAATTCAATTCTTCGCCGCGCAACGTGCCAGACGCGAACGCCTGCCCCAGCTGGATCAGTGCCGCGTTCGCGGACTCTGCCGAAGCGCCGCTGATCACCATGGTTTTGCTGATGGTTTCAACGATTCCGGCAACACCCTTCCCGCTCAGCTTCAGCGCGTCTTGGTTCTGGGCGATCCGCTGATACAGCTCAGCAGTGGCGCCAAGTGGCTGTCCGGACTTCTGCGCGATGGCGAACACGGCATTCTGAGCCGCTGTGAATTCCGCGCTGCTCGACGTGACCAGCTTTAGCCGGTTGGCAACGGTTGTGTAGGCTTCAGCCTGCGCCAGCAGCGCGCCCGCGCCAGCACCGCCTACCGCCAAGGCGAAAGCGCCTTTCAACACGTTCGACGCGGTTTGAGCGCTCTTTCCTACGCGGTCGAAAGCCGAGTCGACTTTGCTGAGCTGGCTGTCAATCCGGCCAGTCGCCTTGGTAACCGATGCGTCGGCCTTGTCCATTTCTTGGCGAAGCTGCGCCGTCGTGGCTTCAAGCCGGATCAGCATCCCCTGGACTTCTTGACCTGACATACACGTTTCTCCAGGCGAAAAAAAACCGCCTCAATGGGCGGTTGATCACAAATTTGTTCGCAGCGTCATGGAGACGCCGCGCTGTCCTGCGGTCGATTCATTGCAGCCGCCCGGAAACCCATGCGCGCCTCTTTGGCGGCCATTTCCTTGCTCGGCTTCTTCTTCGGTGGGCCGTTGGGGTTGGTCATTTCGAGAAAGACCTTTTTCGCTTCCCATGCCAGGAAGATCGATGGCACCGAGGCCGCCCATGCTTCGCTGTCGGACCAGCCCAGCCAGCCGGTAGCCATGCCGTAAACCTCATCGACATAGCTCCGATTGGGGTCAGGCTTTACTTTTTTGGGGCTTTCGTCGCCGCCTCAGCAGCCGCAGCGTCAGCCGCCGCGAGGTCTTCCGCGCTCTTTGCGGCAGGGTTCAGCAGCGCCACGACGTAGTTGATCAGGGAAGGCGTCACTTCACCGATGCCGAAGTCGTAGATCTCTTCTTCCAGCGCTTCGACTTCCTTCGGCTTCAGCGTCAGGTTTGCGCCAGCGATGATGACCCGGGCGGCCGCGCCCAGTTGCAGCTTTTGCAGCTCCTGCAGCGCAGGCGAAATACCGCCGAAGAAGCGTTCAAGCGCGCGAACGGCTTTCAGGTTGAAACTGAGGGTGTAGATCTCGGTGCCGACTTCAACGTCAACGGTGCCGTAGTTGGTCTTGGACATGTGGGGGTATTCCTGGAATTAAGAAGGGAGAAAAAGCTGCGCAGCCGAACGGCCGCGCAGTGAAGCGATCGGCGGATCAAGGCGCGACAGGCACTTCGTAGATCCCGGAGTTGATACCCACGGTCACGTTGCGCTTGATCACGTCTTCGGCACCGCCCACGCCTTTGCGGGAGCTCATGACCTTGACGGCGAAATAATCGACCAGGCCGTCGACGTACTCGACTTTCACCGGGTAATCGAACTGGGAGCGGTCTTTCTGAGCGGCGACCAGAGCCAGCTGGCCCGCGTCACCGGCGTCGAAGCCAATAGCCAGCTCGACCGAGCCGGCGTCAGCCAGGCCTTTCAAGTGACGGGTTCGCGAGTCGGCCAGGGCCGAGAACGTCACGTCGCCAACTTCGTCGCCGTAGTCGCCGATGTTTTCCAGTTCACCAACTTCGACGTAGGTGACGGCGGCCAGCAGCGTGATAGCGGCGGAATCCAGAACAGGGAGTTTTGCCGAGAGACGCGGACCAATGGAAAGTCGCGTACCGGCAGCGGTATTAACAGGCATGGGTAGTCCTCCTGAGGACAGGTGATGTAGCCGCAGCGCGGCCGGAGTGGCGGAAATTAGTGTTGAGTGATGATGCGCAGCGTGACGGAGCCCATGTAGGTGGTGCCGTCAGCGTCACGATTTGATTCTGTGCGGATGACGCGAACTGATACCGCGTTGCCCGTGCTGAGCGGCAGTTTCACTTCGTCCAAGGCTTCAGCAATCTCAGCATTGATGCGCTTAACCTCGGCCTGGCCTTGGTGATCGCTCCAGACACTGAGGTAAAATAGCCGGCTCTCCCGCTTCTTGCCTGAGATCGGCGAGGTGTTGTCTACAGCCTCATAATCAAGCGTCACGTAGGGACACGGAGTGCCGCTCTCTACGGCGTCGAATACGGGAACTGTCAGGGCCGCTGACAGGCGTTCAAACAAAGCCACTTGCAACGCCCAGCTTGGATCGCTCATTTGGCCTCCGCAGCTTTGCGCAAGGTTGAAGCAACCGCCTTGGTGATCAGGTCGATAATCTGCTCCCGGTTCATGTCATACGACGGACGCAGCCACGGATGCGCGGGCCGAGCAGCGACAGTGCTGTCGCCCCGGATGTACTGCTTCGTGCCGTATTCAAGGAATCGGCCGTAGAAGAACTTCCGATTGTCTTTCTTCCCACGAATACCAATCTGCGCATCGAGGCCGCTTTTCGAGACAAATGCCTCAAGCTCATCCTCGATATGCTCCGAAGAGCTCGGATCGCGTGGAATCAGGCGTTGCTGAGTGGCGAGCACCAAGTTGGCAGCCTGGACCATCGCCGGGCGCAAATCGCTTTCCATCTGGTTATCGATCCGGCGCAGCAGCCCGCGCAACTTGAAGTTGCCCTGCACGCTTGAGCGCCGGGCCACGATCAGGCCGTCTTCTTCGCTGGTTTCTTGTCGGCCACCGGTTCAGCTGGCACTGGCAAGACTTCTTCGGCTGCGCGGCGCGCGATCAGATCGGCGCCGGTGGCGGCGTCAACGACGAATTCATCGCCTGGCATCTGGACGCCAGTCGGCCCGGACAAGCGGGACAATGCTCGAATTTTCATGGTGAAAACCTCAAGGGTTTGGAACGTTGGAGCACACCAGCCGCAGCATGGAGCGCTTGTTGTCAGGGAGTGCCGCCTCGATCAGGTACGTGGTGCCGGAATGGACAATCCTTCGCCCCGCCACCAGGTCAGCCGCTGGACGAACCAGGATTTCGGCAGTGACCAGAGTTTTCACTTGCTGAGCGATTACGGCAGAGCGCCCACCAGGTGTTTCAATCGCTGCCCAGATTTTCCTGAGCTCTACCCAGCCTTTTGAATAGCCGCCACCACCGTCAAAGACGCGCTGCTCGGACTGAAGCGAGCAATGGTTACGCAATGGCCCAGCCCTCATATCAAACCCCCATATTTGCGCGGTAAGGCATGAGCAGGAAGGTGGAGCCCATCGGCATTTGAGTAACGCTGACGCCGGTGGCCACGTCTTCGCGGTTTGCGTAGAGATGACCAGCAAGCAGAAGGCAGGCAGCGGTTATGGACGGGTTCACCACAATCGGGTTTTCGCCGGCCAGCTCAGCTGTAACGTCCGCGTCCAGGGCCGCCTGATCTGGGTAGACGCTGCGCCCCATGAAACGCACCGCGCTGTCTTCCGCCGCGTCCAAGTACAGCTGGACGAGATGCCGGTCGGTTTCCTCCGCTCGGACATGGAGCATTGCGTCTTCGATAGCGATCAGGCTCATTTATTTGTTCTCGGGTGCGCCCTTCAAGGACTTGTTCGAGGCTTTTGGCTCGGCCTTCTTCTCAACCAGGACGCCCAGCTCGACGAGACGCTTGGCTTCGTTCGGATCGAGCTCGCGGTCATCGCCAGGCATATACATCCGGTCGCCCAGGTGCTGCCTGTCAACGGTATAAATCGCTTTCTGACTCATGATTCACCTCGTTGGGGCTGGTTTTACCCAGCCCCGGCTTGATCAGACGGCAGGAACAACATTGCCGTAGATGAAGGCTTCAGGGCGATACACGGCCAGTGCAAGGCGCTCCTCTGCCAGGATGGTTACCAAGTTCTTGACGAAGTCGTCTTCGTTCTCGGTAGCCACTTCCACGCGGGCCATCCAGCGATCAAACAGCTGGGCGCCCATTCGGAAAGCACCGGTCAGGAACTTGCCGGAAGCCATCGCCTGGGTAGAAACCACCGGCAGGCCCCACATGGTCGGAGATGCAACGCCTTGGGGCTGGCCGATGATGTAGCGACCTTCGCTGTCCTTGGTCAGCTCGATCCGCGCCCAGTCGATAGGGTTCAGAACGTGGCCTGTAGCCGGGAACTCTGCGAGCACCGCCTGGAGCATCGCAAGGCGAAGCGTATCCATGGTAGTGGCGCCAGCCAGAGCAAACGGCGCAGCGAAAGCCGTAGCCTGAGGCACGATGCCCAGCAGGTTCTGGCCGGTACCGTCGCCATTGAGCAACTGCTGTTCTTCCTTGTAGGCCAGGCCGTAGCGCAAACGGCCGTCGATGTAGCTAGCCAGCATCGGAGCATCCGACAGAATCTGGCGAGACGCCTTGACGTAGTGCGCGATCACCTTCGCGGTGGTGCTGATCAGATCGAACTGGAGATCCGATTGCGGTTTTTTCGCTGCTTCTGCTACAGCGGCCGCTGCGTTGGTGAAGCCTGTTTCACGGACGTATTCCAGCGCGTTACCGTCCATGCGACCAGGCGTGATCAAGTCACGTACGGTCAGGCGACGGTCAGGCTGAGCAACGATGCCCGGCAGGCGGCTGGTCTGAACGGTCGCGCCAGCCGAGCCAGCAGCGTTGGCCGTTGCCAGGGTGATGGTGGCCTTGAATTGCATATCAGCGCGACCACGCTGGGAGCCAGATTCAGCCAACCCCTTGAAAGTCTGCGACTCAACGAACTGCTCGCCGAAGGTTTTCTGCTCCTGGCCGCCTTCATCTTCGCCGTGGCGCGCGAGCTTCTGCTCGAGTTCGTCGACGCGAGCCTTGAAGCCGTTCATGGTGGTCAGCGCGTTGTCAGCCTGCTCTTTCAGGTCGACGGTGATTTTCTCACCCGCCGCCATCTTGCCGGTGATGTCTTCGCCGAGCTTCTTGACCTCATCGGTCGCTTTTTTGAATTCGTTGGTCAGTTCAACGAGTTGATTTTCGTCAGCCATGGGAGTGAATCCTTAATTAGATTTGAGAATCGCTAGCGCATCGCTTAGCGTTTTGTTCGCTTCGGTGTCGCCGGACTCACTCCGGAGCAACTTGACCAGGCCGCCACTTGCGACGGCGGCAGCCTGGGTTTTCGAAAAGCCGGCCTCACGCAGGAACTTTTCAAATTCTGGGAGGCTGGGCAGCGCGCCCTCCTCCAGTGCAGATTTCACCGCATCGATGGTCGCTGCTTCGTTCATGGGGAAAGTGACGATGCTGACTTCGAAAAGGCGCAAATCTTTGAGGTTTCTCACGCCGGTTGCGCGGTCCCGGTCAGCCCCGCGCACGCCGTAACCGATGGACATGCCGTCCAGGGCGCCGGCTTTCATAAGAGCGTGGATCTCGCGGGCACGCTGCACCTCGCCGACCAGCAGCTTGCCCTCGACATAAAGGCCCTTTTCGTCCTCTCGAAGGACCGTGTAGACGCCGATCGGCTCGTTCCGGTCGTGATTCCAGAGAACCGGTGGCATCCGCTTGCGGCCTTCCCATTCCTTGATGGACTTGGTGAAGGCGCCGGCGTGGACGATGTCGCCGCCGCCGTCCACGTTGCCGAACACGGAACCGTAGCCAGAAAAAAGGCCGTCATCGCTGACAGCCTTGATTTCAAAATGTAAATCCAGGGTCTTATGAGTCATTTTGGTTCCTCGGGAGCCCCGATCTTGTCGATGGTGGTCAAGTTCAGCTGCGCGGTGAGTGCGTCCGCACCCTCAACAGGCGGGAAATCTTCAAGCGCCCGGACTTCATTGCGGCTCATCACCCCGTTTTGCAGCATCTGGGAGTAGAAGCTCGACCGGGCGGCAGAATCAGCTCGGAGCAGACCCTCGACCGCGAATTTGGGCCGGTAAAGACCGCGCTCTTCGGGGAGCAACAGCTTTTTCGCGATGGCCTGCTCGATCCGCACCAGCGTTGGCCGCAGCGAGTAGGTCAGGAATCCCATGTTTGTTTGCTCCAGGCTGGAGGCCCAGCTGGACGCCTTGTTTGTGTGGCCGACAAGCTGAGGAGGCACGCCGAACGCGCGGCAGATTTCCTCAATGCCGAAATATCGAGACTCCAGCAGCTGGGCGTCGACAGGATTGATGCGAATGCCTTGGGCAGATGCCGGCTCCATACCCGCCTCAAGCACCATCCATTTACCAGCGTTCTCCGGCAGACCGAATGTGGACAGTCCGGCGCGAAGTCGATCACGCTGTTCCTGAGCCAGCGTTGCAACGCCAGTCTTCAAGAATCCGCCAACCTTCAGGCCGTTCTGGAACTCGCGAGTGGCCGCTTTGTTCGCATCCATCAGGCCGCCCAGTGTTTCGGCGGCGAACTGGATCGGAGACAAGCCCATCAAGCCGTCCAGGGTGAAACCCTTTAGATGAAGGATCTCCTCTTCGGCATACTCTTTGACGTTGCCGCCCTTCGTGTATTCGTAGACCAGCTTCCCGCTACTGGTGCGGCGAACAGTCATCTTTTCAGGGTTGAGCGGCACCAAGGCCGTCACGCGTCGGCCGATCCAGACGATATGGGAAAACGCATTGCCCCAGAGGTCCAGCGATGCCAGCTGCGACTCCCAGAATTCGCTCGCAGTCATGTCCGCGTTCGGCGAAGAGTGCAGCAGCCGGTACAGCGGATGCTCTTTGGCGTGCGATTTGTCTTCGCCACGCAGATGCAAAGGCAGCGATGCGACCGTCTGGGCGCGGAGTCGTACGCACGCCCACACCGCCGACAGTTTCAGCGATGAGTCGGCGCCCACTACCGAGCCTGACGGCGTGGTATGTGATTCGAAAGGCACGGCCCGCTCGCCATCATCGAGGCGCGTTCTGCCGCTGAAGCGGCTCCAGAACCGCTGCCAGAAGCCAGAATCGTTGAGGTCTGCCATTAGGCGATCACCATATTGTCTAGAAAGTCATTTACGTCTGGAGCGGCGTCAGCTTCTTTCGCTGCGATACCCACGGCCATGATTGCGGCGACGATGAGGTCGATCCTGCCGATAGCCTTCTCTTTCGAAGGCTTCCGGTTTTCAGCGTCGTCCGAAGTGGTCACCGCGTTGTTCGCGCACCAGTTCATGACGGGGTTGTTCGGGTGGGCCAGGTCGTTGTTGAGCAGCATTTCTTCGAACCGCTCAACTGCTGGGCTCATTTCCTTGTATCCCTGGCCAAAAGGGATCATCGGCGGCAGGGTTATGCCGTCGTCATTAGCCATGGCGATGAGGTCTTCAATGCGCCAGCGGTCATAGGCGACCGCGATGACCTCGAAGAAGCTGCACAGCTTGGAAAGCCGCTGAAGGATTACCCTTTTGCTGATGGCTCGCCCTGGTGTCGTCTCAAGCACGCCCCGAGCCTTCCATTCGACATAAGGCACCCGGTCCTGCTCTGCCTTGCGAGCGAGCCCTTCATCGGGGAGCCAGGCGAAAGGAACCAGTAGCCACTTCTCGCCCGGTTTTAGCGGCTCGACGAGGAAGACCAGGCCGGTAAGATCCTGGGTGCTGGACAAATCGAGCCCGGCATACGCCCGCCGGCCGCGCAATTCATTCCAGTCGAAATCAAGCGCGGCGCCTTTCCAAACGTCGGTGCTGATCCAGGGTGATTCGGCGCCGGTCCACTGGCAGAAATTCAAGCGGCGAACCATTGCCTCTTTGCTGGGCATGCCGCGAGCCTCGGTTACCTGTTCTCGCAGGTACTTCATACCGGGCAGATCTGCGTCTTGCAGCGACGGATTGGACTTAAACCAGCAGCCCTCATCCTGAATCGGGTCATCACCTTCATCCAGGGAGCAGATGAAAGAGAAAAATGCATCATCAATCAGTTCGCCGGAAGCAACCCGCGAGCCGTATTCGTGATAACTCCAGCACGGCCCAAGCTTGTTGGAGCCGCTGTTGGTGATCATGAAGATCATCGCTTGCTTCCGGCTCTTAGTGCCGGCGCGCATCATCTCCACGACCGTGTTGTTTCTGTGTTCGTGGACCTCGTCGATCAGCGCCATGTGAGGGCGCGGTCCGGACTGCCCATCGTCCGAACTGATTGGACGAAAGAACGATCCGGTCTTCAGATAGGCAAGGTTCCAGATGTTCTGGCCGGTGCCGCTGGTTGTCAGCCGCTTGGACAGTTCCGGAGACTGCTGAACCATGGCCACCGCATCGCGGAACAGGATCATGGCCTGATCTTTCTTCGTCGCCGCCGCGTAAATCTCTGCGCGGGCCTCGCCGTCGGCAACCAGGCCGAACAATGCAACACCCGCGGCTAATGGCGACTTTCCAGAACCCTTGCCGGTTTCGACATAGGCGACACGAAAGCGGCGGTAACCGTCTGCCGATTTCCAGCCAAAGACGCTGCCAACAATGAAGCACTGCCAGGGCAGCAATTCGAAGGGCTTGCCTTCGTAGTCGCCACCGTTGAGCTTGAGCACGGTCCGGTAATACCGAATCGCTTTAGTTGCCGCCTCTACATCCCAGACAAGCCCGCGTTTTTTACCTTCTTTCAGATCCTTCAGGTGCCGTGCGCAAGCGTTTCTAATATCCGGGCCGGCGATCCGCGCGCCGCTGTCGACCTCGGTCGCGTATTGGGTTGCTCGGTCCTCAACCGAAGAACTCCGCGAACTGGTCTTCTTTTGGGTCATCGTCTTTTATTTGAACCTTAGAGCGGGCGGCCGGGGTCAGGCCGAACTCGACTAAGTAGCCCTTGAAGCGTCGATCAGCGTCGGCGAGCATGGAAACAGCGGGGTTGGCCTTGATGACCGTCTCGCCTTGGGTACTGGTCGTTTCGTAGGTCCGGCCATCCCGCTCGACGAGATCGCGCAGTTCGAGGATGTCGGCGTAGCAATCGCAGAGCCGTTCAAGCGCGAAGGTGTCGGCCTCGGTCAACACGCCCATGCGATCCAGCATCACGGTGAGTCGGCCCCAGGCGACTTTCCCTGCGTCGGTCAGGTGATCTGGTGGGCTGGGAATAGACCGGGCTGGCTTCGGCTCCTTTTTGTTCAGCGCGCGCTTCCCCGGATTCCCTTTTACGAGCTTCAGCGTCGTGGGAGTGGGTCGTCGTCCTGCCATGATTTCATTCCGAAAAAAAACTATTCATTTCGCGGTCGCGCAAGAAAAGGGCGGGAGACGATTTCCGGCTTCAAGACTTCTGAACTCTTGTCCCGCCCCGCCCCACTTCGGTGCATGCACCAGAATAGGGCGTCTCGACTGAGATGATTTCGCATTCATCAGATGGGATAGCCATCAGGCCCGATGGTCTGCTTGTGGTGGAACCCCATGTCCTGCGCGGTCTCCTTCTCGTGGCATCCGTTGACCCCGTTGCAGAGCACTTGGCAGTTCGCCTCAGTGTCCTCACCATCCTTGAACAGTGGCACCTTGTGATCGAGCTCAAAGCCAGATGGATAGTCGGTGAGCCGTCGGCACATTGCGCAGCGTGGGTCTCTGGTCCAAATGCTCAGTCGGCGCTTCTGCAGCGCTCTGCCCGAGATCCGCTTGGTTATGTCAAAGTATCGGGACTGTGAAGTGAATGATTTTCCAGGCGAAGCCATCTATTGAGCCCTTGCGATAGTGGCCGCATGCCGGTATTGATATACCTCAACCATTGATGGGAGCTTCAAATGATACTGTGTACTGATGGAACGATCTTGCCGCTTCATACCTATACCGCGGGGGTAGATCGGACCGATACGGACGTAATACTTATACTTTCGGCCTCGTCCGCCATTAAATTCGCCAAAGATCATTTTGTGCACGATCTGATGGTCGGACCGGACCCAGCAAAAATTGCGAGATTTTCCGCGTTTTTAGCGGAAGTGCCGCAACGGGAAGTCGAAATGCCGGTGATCTTCTACAAGGTTTTTCCCTTCGTATTTTTTGAGACCGGACGTCATAGAGCAACAGTCCTTGGCGGTATGAATCAGACTGTTCCCGTCCTAACTAGTGAAAAAATAGCTAACGCACTCTCAGACCACTGGGGCAGCAAGACTATCGCGCTTACCGAATACGATTTTTCGGCCTGTAAGCTGACCAAGTTCGTGAGCGCACCATAGCCGCAGATTATGTGGTTGCTGAGGTTGTGTGCCGAGTCAGAATCCAAGCCGACTTGTTAGTAACCGCTGCGCCATAACTGGCTCTACCCCCGGTTACTTGCTCTTGCTGCGCACGATCTGGGCGTCGACCTGATCGGCGCAGGTATCGAGTAACTTAATGGCCTGATCCTTCAATGCCCAGACATCTCCGTTGTCTCGCAAGTCAGCGTCGTCAGCGTCTACCCGCTCACATGGCACCAGTTCGGGCGCTTCAATTCGTAGCGCGCTGGTCTTTGTTACTACCGCTGGCTTTGCTGCGCAGGCCGTCAGGCAAAGGCTGAGCAGCCCAATCACGAACAGGCTTGCTGTTGCGCTTGAGATCTTCAAAGTTCTTCCTCGCCTGCTTGGCTTTGTCTTCGCTGGCCTTGATGCGCTTGACCAGGTCCGCGCTGTACGCGGCGTTACGCCTAGCTTCGGCCTGTAGCGTGGTGATCGTCGCCTGGCTCGCCTCGTTGGCTGCCACGGCGTCAGTCTTGGCCTTGGTTTCAATGCTGACCTTGCCTTCGAGTGCGAGCACCCGGTATTGCTGAATACCGACCAGGAGAACCCCGACCAGCGCAATCACACATGCCAGGGCGATGGACTTCAATGCGCTCATGGGGCGTCCGCCTTTCGGCCAAGGAACTTGATGATCAGCTCTCGGATCGCCGTGACCCCAACGAAGCCAATGGTTCCGCCGGCGGCGACTGACAGGCTCGGCGGCCAGGCCATCCATTCAATGACGCTGCTGGCTGACAGACTCAGCGAGCCGCAGATAAGCGCCTCAAGCACGATCCGCCATTTGTTCGCTTCCTTGGCTTCGTAGAGGACACGCAACAGCGAGACAGTGGTCGCCATGATCGCGCCCTGCCATAGCGGTGTGCTGATGACGAGGTACAGCTGCGCCCAGAAATCAGGATTCTTTTCTGGCATGGACTTCATCCGGTGTCCTCCCTTTGGGGAGCAAATTGAGTCGGCCCCCGCAGCACTCCCAGCTCGGAGCAATGGGTGTGGCAGGGCCGAAAACGAAAAAGCCCAGCTCGGTGGCTGGGCTCCTCAAAACATTGCTGCTTAGTACCGCTCTAACTTTTGCGTCTCTCGCTTGTTGCAGCGGATGCAGGAAAGCGTTTTGTGCGTATCGTTACGGGAGACCTCGGTCATGGAGTGGTCCTCTTTTTTGACTTGGGTGAATCCACACCGAGTGCATTTTTCCTGCACTTTGCAAAAATCATCCCTTCCCATGTCAACGAAGTCTTCATGCTTTACCTTTGAATCTTCGTGACCACAATGCTCACAGTTGCGGATCATCGTGCAGGTATGGTGGTTTTTATAGGAGAACTCTCCATGCTCATGCTTGTGCTTGGTTACATGCTCAAAGCAATCAGGACACGTCTTCTCAAGCAAGCAAGCCGGGCCATTAACTGCCTTGGCGTAATCTCCGGCGTGCATGCCGACTCCGCATTTAGCCTTGAGAGCAAGCTCCTTGACCTTGTCGAAAAATCCCATTTAGAGCTCCGGCGCATTGAACTTAAGCCCCTATGTCGCCCGCAGAGCTGAAATCTTTAATTCAAGCGCCAGCAAATGCCGAGGCTCGAAATGCGCGTCATGTCTTTCCATCAGCCCATCGATGCCGCCTCGGGGGATGGAGCAAGGACACACTGGCTGCCGGTGTTTCTCTGTAGATCGCACTAACCGGCTAACCAATGTCCAGGCCCGCCCGAAGGCCCACCCTGGCAATGGCCTGCACACAAAAGATATAAATTGGCCGCAGCAGCACTCCCAGCTTAAAGCGAAGGGCGTGGTGCAGCCAAAAACGGAAAAGCCCCGCACGGTGGCGAGGCTTATGAAACGGGAAAAGCAAAGCCCAGCGTGGTGGCTGGACTCGTTCTGCAAAAAATGTTTAGTTCTAAACGGTACGGCTATTGCGCCAGTAAAGAAACGCAAGGCCAACCGGCGCGACAAATATCGCAAACGACCAGCACGCGGACATCGTGATTGCTTTCACTGTCAGCATAAGCGCCGCGTTCACGTAGAACACGTTGTCGCCCATGACGTAACCCACAACGCTCTCGTAGACAAACCGAGAGTAGGGATACAGCAACGTGTTGATGACAACGAAGAAAACCATACCTGGCTTAGCAGCGATGCCGCCATGTCCGTTACTTACGGCCCAGAACAGAAAAGCTGCAAACGCTGCAGCAAACAGAAAATGGCGAGCGTAGTAACGGCCAGTCAGACCACCGAAGGTCCTTGTCAAAAATGAGTGCATAAGATCCATCTCAAAAGCAAAAGGGTCAGATAGCCACGATATCAACATCGTGACTGATAGCTACGCACTTGGGCAAAACCCCGCACAGGGCGGGGCTCTTTGAGTATAAAGGCATCAAGAAGGATTGAATATTCCCAGGGTAAAACCGTTAACGCACTGGACCTTGCCCCGCCATAGCATTCCACCACCCTTTACCAACCACTGCCCGCTTTCGCGCAATGAACTAGCACCGTCTAAGTGAATGAACTGCGGGGCTAAAGCATATTCACCGTCCAGCACGTCATCTCCTGAGGACGAATTTTGAGCGAATGCTTCACCGAAAGCTCCAAAGTCAGCCTCGGGATAAGCCGCCTCTAGCGCAGATTGAAAGCTCTTGCCGAACTTTTCAAAATAGGCGCCACGACTGATCAAGTTGCCGGTAATGATCCCTGTCGAGGTGAACAACGTGATTCCCACACTCACAAGGGCATCATTCGTCTCGACCAGATCAATCAGGCGTTGGAGCTGCGGATCTACTCCAAATCCTTGAGTACCATAAAGTTTCTTAACAGGATCCGTCAGAAACTCTGTTGCATTTTGATAGTGAGTCTTAGTTGCCGAGTTTTCCTGCTCCATGAATCTCTCCTAGCTACTTACCAATTGGGAGCTCGGAGCTTATGTGGCTATGAGCTATGCGTGCAATCAAGATAGAAAACCCCGGCTCAGGTAAGGTCGGGCTTTCTGTTTGCGGAAACAGAAAGTCCCGCATTTGGCGGGGCTGATGTGGCTAATCGAAATATTCTGGATCGTATTGCAGAAACAAATTAACACCCAACTCTTGGAACAGCGGGCCGAATTTCCGCGCCATGGCATCTTCTGCTGACACGCTAACCTGCTTACCAGTGTCGATAATGGTGAAAACGTAATCTGTCTTGCCTTTCTTTATAGCGACTCTGAAGAAAGCCTCTTTGCTCTCACGGCTTATTTCTGGATTTTCGAGAACAACCCGTATCACCAGAAGTAGCTGCCTGTCGCTCTGCGGAAGGTCTTTTGCATGTCGCTTGTAAAAAGAGGATCCGGTGCCCTCTCCTATCTGGACGTATTCCTGGAAACCTCCCTGATCATCCCACCACCCTGCACCGTCGGTGCCGAGAAATTCTGTATAGGAAATCGGTAGCGATGTCGTTACGCCCTGAAGAGCTTTCCAGTATCTCGCTTCAGCTGCCTCATATGAAGCTATTCTTGAAAGCAGAATTTCGTATTCTTTTGACACGGTCACCTCCATTTGGAATGGAAAACCGTGTCACATCGCGCGCCAAAACGCCATCAATAAATCCGGCTCACATATTGCCGGGTTTCCTGTTCGCGGAAATGAAAAACCCCGCATCGGGCGGGGTTTCCATGAAATCAAATCGACTACGAGGTCGGTGGGAATTCTGTCGATATACAGGAGTTAGGTATCCAATTCGCCGGAATTGCGTCGGCGAATGATTGCGCCTCGCCCTGAGTTGGAAACTGATTCCCTATTATCGCTAGGTTGAGCACGACGACATATGCTTCAGTCCACCCCTTCGACTGCAGGTGGTAACCCATCCCGTCTCCTTCCAGTTTAACGACTTGCCCTGGCATAGCTCACTTCCCTTTTGAGATTGAGCGGCGAGTCTTACATGCAGAGCACCAATAAAAAAGCCCGACACAATGGCCGGGCTTCTCTTCATCTGTCTACGTGTCGCGCTAGCACAGGTGAACACCGTGCCATGAAAACAGGTCTTGATCTGTACGGAAAGACTTATTTATGCGGCATTGGCAGAACGATCCATATTCCCGTCAATCCAGGCGACGCCGGCCTTGATCAGCTCCCAGGCCTTGCGCTCAGACATGTTGTTCGCCCTGGCAATACGATTGGCTGGCCACTTCGCCCCGAAGTAATACCAGACGAAATCGCCCATCTGCTGTTCGCGCTTGGTCAGCCTGGCAAGCGTGCCGTCCACGATCAGCGCCACGTCGTCCGTGATGACGTACGTTTGAGAGCTTGGCGTCGGGTTGAACTGATCCATGACCGCCCCGAGTTGCGAAACGTACCGGGGAACACCCATCCCCGACATGCGCCATGAGCCCCACTGCTCCAGCAGATACTCAGTGTCGCCCAGTGGTTTGTCGATGTACGTTCGCTTCTTCATGCTGCTTTCCTCGGAGTGGGTTCGTTCATGCCGAAGAGTTCTTTCAGCAGCTTTTCAGCGATCTTGCTTTTGGCGTTGCCCTCGTCAATCCAGAGTCTGGCGAACTCCTCAAAGCCAATCGTTGCACGTGACCCGTGCCAGTCCGCAACAATGTCCATGAATGCCGCTGATCCAATCCGACCGTTGGTCTTTTCCAGCAGTTGCCGGTTACCCAGCTTCAGAAACTTGCATTCGATTGCGGTCAGGCTCTTACGCGGCAATGCCGCAGTGACGTTACTCATGATGTTTTCTCCCCTTGGCGCGCTCGGCGAAAGGTCGGCCCATCTCGACCACCTCCTGACTGAACTGGCGGTTACCATCGAAGTTGACGAAGCGTGCAAACTGCCCTTGGCGCTGAACGAGGCATGAACCGGCCGGAGCCTGGCGTCCCTTGTCGAGGATCAGCTCGGAGACGCCGTTTTGACCCGCATCGCTCTCTGTGTCGTGGTGAACTAGCAGCACCAGATCGGCGTCCTGCTCCACCTGCCCACTGTCGCGAAGGTCGCTCGCCTGAGGTTTCTTGCCTACGCGCCCTGTTGAGTTCCGGTTGAGTTGGGCCAGCACCAGTACCGGCACACTCAATTCCTTCGAAAGATTCTTCAGCGCGATAGAGATCGCCCCCACGGATTCAGCCCGGTTGGCCGCCTTGCGGTCGGAGCCGATCAAGCCCAGATAATCGACCATCAGGATGTCCAGCCCCTTCTCGCGCTGGAACTGAAGCGCCTCGGATCGGATGCGTCCGATGGTCATGCCTGGCTCGTCGTTGAGGTACAACTCAGCGTCACGGATCTGGCCGACAGCCATGCCGATACGGCTCCACTCTTCATCCCCTAGCTCTTTGGCGTTCTCCATGCGGCGCAGATCCACGCCACCCAATGACGCAATAGCGCGGGTGGTCAGTTCGGCCTCGCCCATTTCCAGGCTGTAGATCAGGCCCACGCCTTTCCCGTTGACGGCAACGCTCTGCATGATCTGCAAACCAAGCATCGTCTTGCCTGACCCTGGCCGCCCAGCGATCACCACCATGCTCTTGGGGCGCAGGAAGCCAATCAGGTTGTCCAGTTCGGTCAAGCCCGTGGAAAGCTTGGGCGGTGACCGGTCGTTGACGTGATCATCCATCCCATCGAGGACGACCGGAACCACCTCGCTCATGCGCTTATAACCGGTGCGCGGCGCCCGTAGTTCACGCAGGTCAGCCATGGATTGCTGAGACGCGGCGATAACATCACCAAGCGGCTCGCCATCCTCAACCCGCTGCGCGGTGATTTGCCCGACGTTGATGATCGCGCGAACTACCGCCCATTCGTTCACTTGGGCCGAGTACGCCTTCCAGTTGGCAACCGACGGCACCTTGTGGCTGATCTCTGCCGCGTAGGCCATGGTGCTCTGCCCGCTTGGCAGCGTCCGCTGGATGGCTCCGACAGTCACGGCGTCGACCGGCATCCCCCTTTCTAGGCAATCCTTGATCGCGTCAAACAAGGACGCATTGTCCGGATGGTAGAAATCCGCCGACGTGTGCCTGGCCACAATGTCGTCAACCAGACTTTGATCCTGATTCAGCGATGCCATCATGATCGCGCCAAGTACGCCATGCTCCGACTCGGGGTAATACATCTCGCGTGAAATCATCATGCGCGCCCCCTTGCGGATGCCCAGGTGAATCCGGCCAGCAGCGCACGGTTCTCGCGTAGGCGATCCAGCGCACGGTCGCCGATGTACTGGCCGAGGCCTTTGGCGTCCATATTCGAGATCACCATCGACGGCTTGATCAGTTGATATCGCCGGTCGATCACTTCGTGCAGGACACCCAGCTCGTAGGCGGTGCCCGCTTGGGCGCCGACCTCGTCGATGATCAGCAAGTCAACACTCGCCAGCTCGTCGATCACATCGCGCTCGGTGTACGTCGCGCCTTTGGTCATGACGCCCTTCGACACTCGGATGATCTCGGCGGCAGAGACGATCAAGGCTGTCGCCGCCAGCTCGGTTATGAGGTGCTTGGCGATTGCGGCGGCAAGGTGGGTCTTCCCAGTGCCGAGATTGCCCAACAGCAACAGGTTGCGACCGTCGCGATAGTGGTCCTCGAAGCCTTGGGCGTATGCCCGGCAAGTTTCCAGCGCCTTAACCATCTCGGAATCGCCGCCGTTGGTGCGGTAATTGTCGAAGCGGCATTCAGCAAACCGGGGAGTGATGCCCGAGCCTACGAGCGCGCTGTTGAGGCGTTCGGCCTTCTGGCGAGCCAATGCCAACGCGTGCTCACAGCTGTCGCTCGGGGCGGTGTTCAGGTCGGCCCAGTAGCACCGACGGCAGCCTTGGACGGTTACCGATCCGTCGAACTGCTCAACGTTAGCGAATTCGACCTTTCCGTGCTCTTGGCATTCACCGGCGACCATCTGGACGGCCGGCTGGCGGATGAAGTTAGAAACGTGGCTCATCAGCAGCCCCCTTGTACATGTCGGCGGTGTGCTGCGGCAGATCGCGGAAGCTTGAAGGCGTGCCAGTAGGGCCAACCTCATCGTTCCACTTCTCTCCGTTGAGCCAGGTCGAAGCCAGTGGCACGTATTGACCGCCGTTCTTCGTCCAATCCGCCTGCAAGCACTGCTTGCCAAGAGCGGTGATCAGTGTCTGGCGCAGATTTGAACTCGGCTTCAGCTTCGCCCAGGCCTTTTTGGCTTCCTTGAGTGACCGCTTTTTCGGGTACAGCTTCCAGAACTGATCAAAGCCTTCCAGCTCGTCTGGCTTGCACAAAGGTTTAGGTTCAATGACTGGTTCAGAAGAGTGACTGGTTCTGGGGGCAGCTCCTGCCCCACCCCCTGGGTTATCTCCTGCCCCAGGTGGGTTATCTCCTGCCCCACCCCCTAGGGCAGATGCTGCCCCACCATCAAGGGAGAGGTGGAAAAGGTTGGACTGATTCAGCTCTCCCTTTCGGCGGTACTCGCGACGCAAAAACCCGGCCTTTTCCAGCTCGCGGATATGCACCTTCACCGTAGAACGACCGATCTCGCACTGGTCAGCAATGTGTTGGTAGGACGGCCAGCACTCACCCTGATCATTCGCGTTATCGGCGAGCTTGATCAGCACCAGTTTGCGCAGCGGGTTCCCGACCTTGGTTTTCATGGCCTTGACCATCGAATCCATGCTCATAGGTCGAGCTCCCCGGTCACGCGCCGAACGAAGTCGTCATAGTTTTCAGCCATGACGAACCCGGCCTGCTCCAGCATTTCACGGTGAGCCTTCGCGCCGCTGTACATGAGCCAGCGCTTTTGCTCCGGCAAGTCTTTGAACGCGGCGTAGGTTGGCCACGGCCCGACGATGACGGGCGCAGCCTGGGCTGCCCTGGCGCTCTGACGGGGTAGATCTTGAGGTCGAAGACTCATTGCAGCGTCTCCCCTTCAGGGCAGCACATACCAGCCAAGATTCCCGACAGGTCGTTGATCGCTCCTCCCGACATGCGGATGACGAGCATCCGCAGGGCTGTCAGGGAATTGCTCAGCGGCACCACTACCCGGCGGAAGTCTTCAGGGGAAAGCCTGTGGTCCGCGCCAAGCAATTCGGTCTGACCTTTGTCCGCGAGGTTGAACGACATGCAAGCCAAGGTCAGGTCGGTGAATTGGTCGTAATGAACCGGCGTCAGTAGTTCGGTTTGAGGGATTAGCGTCGGAATAGCCGGAACTTCAGTCGGCTCACCACTCAGCAAAGCGGCCCGCATTGCATCCCAGTGCTGATCGGACACCGCCCTGGCGTCCGCCCCTGTCTTGCGCTTGAACAGCACTTTCAGCGCGTAGTACGCCCGTATCAGGTCGACGTGAGTGTCGTCTTCCTTCTCAATCGAGTACTCGGGTTCGTTGATGACGTCGAGCGCGTCTTTGACCACCTCGAAGCACTTCAGCAAAAGCGCTGCATCGGCAAACTTCTCGAAATGGGGCTCGTCTATGATTTCCACGGCCATCAGAGCTGGGACCGGATTGGATGTCTTACTCATGACGGCACCTTCTCGACCAGACGAAACCGGCCCTCAAAATATGGGTGGGTTGCCTGAGTGGCGGTTTCCATGGTGGATTCGCTGACGAAGCGCTTGAAGGCGGTGGTGACCACAGTTTTAGACCAAACCAGGTACTGGCTGCCGAGAGCTTCCTCGTGGCCGTTGCGCACCATCCCCGCAGGGTTCGGAAGATGTGGCCAGTCCTTCAGCACATAGTCGACTACTGCACCAGATAGGCCGTAGAGCTTGTTCATCGCAGCCTTAACGCCGGTCAGCGACAAACAGTTAGATGGTCGGTGATCCCACACATGGAAACGTTCCATGTTTTCGACCTTCTGCTCGACGCGCACCAGGTCCGCTTGGTGCTGGGCCTGTTGGCGCTCAAGGCTGACGAGAATGTTTGCACTTGCAGCGATCATCTCGGCTTGGGTCATCGGCCGTTGGTAACCGCCAGTTTTGCGTATGCTGGGTAGCACCTCGCCGACGACCCATTCTTCGAAGGCTTCGGCCGCAGGCATGCGGGAGCGCATGACTAGGCGGTAAACATCACGCTCAGGTATGACTTTCGTCATTTGCTCGCCGCCAGCTGAAGGGGTGAGCGTTTCCCTCACCCCTTTACAATGAGTACGCACGGCTTCATGAGGGTTCGCATACTCAAGTAGCTCCGCAACGTCCTTCGCGATAAACCATGGCTCGCCTTGGTCGTCGGTGATCACGCGAATGTTGGCGCCTTTGAAGTTGAAAGGGATCAAGTTCATTGAGCAGCCTCCGAATTGCGCGCCACGTTTTCGGTACCGCCATTTCGTGGCGCGGACTGGTCGCTGCCAGGCATCAAGGCATCGAACTCACCAATCGAGCTCTCAATGCCAGGCAGAGCGGTGTCGCTCAAGAACTGGCACAAGGTGACCAGCTCAAAATTGTCATTGCCGTGGGTCGTATTGAGCGCCATAGCGCGGGCGACTGCGCCGATCCAGTTGAGATAGTCCCGAGCGACGCCGAGTTGAAAGCTGGCTTCTTCAGCGACTTCAGCTAGCGGCTTGACGGACTGTTTTTTAACGGCGCTCATTGACTGACCTCCGATGCGTTTAAGCGCCGGCTTTTCTGAACAGACCAGATAAGCGCACTAACCGTCTCAGCAAGAAATGCCATTGCCTTTACACCATCGCAGTACGCCAAATCGCCCATATTGATAGTGTCGTGCAGGTTGTTGCACAGCTGATGTAGGCCCGAAGAAAGAATCTTGGCAGTCTCAAGTGCGTCTTCGGAAGCGATTCCGGCTACGACTTGAAAAACCTGCTCGCCCCTATTGGCGATTGGGGTATCCAAAAATTCAGTCTCGATTGTCAGTAGCTGTTGCGTAGCGTGTTCCGCGATGTTATTTTTTGAACTCATTTTGGTTTTCTCTAAGCAAAGTGACCCCACGCTTCCTGCTGGTAACAGGTAGCGACTTGACTGCTCAGCTAAGGCTGGGCTTTTTTGTGTCTGTCGTTTGGGTAAGTCGACAGAGTTTTTTGCGCTGGCTCGCTATGGCGGATCGGTATTGGAGGGCTTGAGCGCCATGTCACGCTTCCTTGAAAGCGCAATCGGCGCTTTTCCTGCTTGTGGGAAGAATTAACTTAACGAGCGAGTCCAGGCTTTCAAGGGCAAATCGACATTTTTTCGACAGGCTTTGGAACGACATGCCCTGGCGCCACGGGTGCACAAAAAGAATATGCTCTGAGGTCTGGGCACACGCATCCCAACTCACCGCTTTCACTCTCAGCCGCATTTGCGGAGTCTTGATTATTCGCTGACGGCAATGCTCGATAGTCTGCGCACAGAACGCAGACCGACCAGCGAATGATCCGCGCCTACCACCCACTGTGTAAGTCCATAAAATTGGCTGGTAATCCATACAGTTCCCCTAAGGCAAACCACTGGATGGATGAACAGAGCCATCAGGCCCAGATGCACAAGGTTTGTTTTTGACGGAAGATTTGTTCAAGGTTTGCAGAGCTTCGGCCCTGGCAAACAGCGGGCAGAGATCTGAGGCCGACACCGCCCCGTTGGATTCGATTTGAGCGCGCAATGCCTTCTCGGGGCTGATTTTTTGATGGCCAGAAACCCAATAAGAAACTGTCGGCTGCGACACGCCCAGCGCTTTCGCTGTCGCGGTCTGGCTTCCGAAGTGGGCAACAAGCTCACTGATAGGATCGCTCACAAATTCAACTCCAAATAAGTCCTTTTATAGACTGCACAGAAGAAGACTTCTTTGCAACCCCATAAGCAATTTTATAGGATCAGTGAATGAACTTATCCGAACGAATAAAATTGGCCCGCAAGAACGCTGGCCTTACCCAGTCTGGACTTGCCGAAACTGTAGGCATTGCGCAGACAGCCATCAGTCAGCTTGAATCTGGGAAAACGCTGCGGTCGTCGTACCTGATTCAAATTGCAAGGGCCTGTCGGGTGAACAGCATCTGGCTGGCGTCAGGCGAAGGCGAAATGCTCTCCCCTGAAGATATCTCTACATATCTGAGCAGCGAGCTTGATGAGATATTACGTGGAGAGCATGAGGATGATGCCGCCCTGAACAATGCGTTGCGTGAACGACTTGAAGAAGTGAGAAATGCGAGCCGATTCGTATCGGCCAATACGCTTCTCACGAAGGAGATACCCTATCTCGTTGAGCTTGACGACCCGACGGACCCCTCCAGGACGGTAGTAGAGATAAGCGTGAATCTCCATCTCGACCTGAACGATGAGGTTCTTCTGAAGCAAGATGTGCAGCCGGAGCACGTTGTTGCGGTAGCGATATCCGGTAACTCAATGGCTCCGGTTTTGCAGGATGGGAGCACAGTCGTCGCGCACATGCTCGAGACCCAGGTTGTCGACGGGCGTATGTATGTGCTTAACCACGGCGGACAGATCAGGGTGAAGTCGCTGTACCGGCTACCTGGCGGAGGAATTAGGGTGCGCAGCTACAACACGGCCGAGCATCCTGACGAGTCATATTCGTCACGAGAAATGGACGAGGCACAGATCCGAATCATGGGCCGCGTCTTCTGGGGAGCCTCATTTTACTAGCTTCCTCATAACCACGAAGCCCGGTTCGCCGGGTTTTTTTGTGTCGGAAGTTTGGAAAAAAAGCTTCCTAGTAGAAATATCTAAAAAGTTAGTTGCTCACTTCTATAAATGTGCTTATATTCCTTTCATCAGCAACGCACATGGACCGAAAGCGGGTGAGTGAAATGATCAAATTTAAAGACCTACAAGGCACCAAGGGCGTCTTGGCCGAGCAAGAGTTACGAGCTGCGTTGGCAATATGTACAGGGCTCGCGACCAAGGAAATCGCTCGAGTACTTGAGTGCGCCCCCGGCACAGCCAAGAAGACTATCGAGCGCATATTCTTCAAGCTTGGCGTATCCAGCCGCGCAGCTCTAGTCGCCGAAGCGTTCAAGCGCGGGCTGATTAGCTTTGCCTGTACGGCCAATCCTAACCCTGAGGGGCAAGAAAACACTGATCAGCACGCTGGCGTTCTCATCGCATGATCTGAGCAGCGGCGTGCGCTCTCAGCGGTAGCGCAGTCCAGTGCTCAGACTCGATCTGACGCAATAACCAAAGTCCATTTTGCGAATGCCAAAAACGCGGCCGGGTATCGGCTTGCCTGAAATAAGGAGCAACCCATGCAGACATCCCAACGAATCACAGTCGTGCTGAAGCCTCGCGAAGGCGAAGAGATCGGCAACGTCGCCCCATTCCTCAGCCTTGGCTCGACGGTATTGATTGGTCGCACCGGTGCCGTTGTTGCTTCGCTCAGCGCCGGCGACAAACTCGAGCACGCCGAGCGCCTGGAAAATCAGATCGTGCTGGCTGAATCAGCAATGCGGCGCGGGGTTGTTATGCACGACCAGGATCATCTGCCGGCCCTGCGCCGGGTGATCGATCACGTCCCAACGCTTTATCTTCAGGTCGCCGATTCGATCAAGCAACAAGCCTTGGACGACGGCGACGACGAAGCGACAGCAGACGAAGCTGCTGGCCAGGCCATCCGAGTGCTGGTTACGTTCAAGCAGCGGCTGGAAAAGCTGCTGGAGCCAGATCTGCTGGCTACCCAAATCCCGGGTAGTACAACTACCGCAGAATCCTCGGTAGTTGCCCCATCTGTTCACATCGACGACCGAGTCAAAGCGGCAGTAGCTGAGCCATCGTTTCTGACGATCATTTTCAAGCTCCCAACGCTCAATGCTGCAGCACCATTGATAGCTCAACTCCCCTACGGCCGGAAAGCGCTTGGTACGGATGCGGAAGTCTTCGGGCTGACTACTGGAAATCTGATGGAGCCGCAGCCGTGTCCGTAAATAAATCTGCCGGCCCCCGGATCACTTTGCGCAACGATCTGGAAAAGCTGGGCGACCGGCTGATTCAGTTTGGCCAGGCACTTCAAAGCGCGGAGACAACGGTGGGCCAACTGACTGCCTTGGCCAGCCGTTGCGGTATCCAGCTGAAGCTGCGCGCAGTGGCCGAATCAGGGGATGCAGATGCCGTTACTTGACCGTGCGCGCCACGAAACCCGCATAACGAAATCGTGGCGCGTACTGACGCGTCAAATTTGAAGATCATTAAAACCTGACGAGTCAGGATTAAATCCGAGGGCTATCCATGAGCGCGGCCAGAGTGCTGGAGTTCGAAGACCTGCAGCGTGTTACCGGCTACAGCCGGCGCTCCGATGTTGAGCGGGCATTGCGCTCCCAGGGCATCAGAATGTTCATTGGTCGCAAAGGTCCGTGGACTACGCTTGATCTGATCAACCAGGCGGGCGGCCTCAAGCCTGTCGAATCTGACAACTACGACGCAGACATCATATGAAACCCGGCCCTAAGCGTCAGTACAGCCCGAAGATCCCTGGCCATATTGATCAGACAGCTCTACCTCGCGGCGTGTACTTCGACCACCGCGGCGCGGGTTGCTGGTATCTGCTGTCGACCAATGAGGCTGGCAGGCGGCAGCGGAAGAATCTCTGCGGGGCGAACGTCACGCTGTCCCAGCTGCACAGGATCATCGAGGAGATGAACGGGATTGACCGTGACAGCCTCAAGTATCTCTGCGAGCAGTTCCACGAGAGCACCCAATACAAGGCGCTCAGCCCTAACACGCATGCCGATTACAGTTATTCGCGGGACGTACTTCTCACCTTCCCTACTAAGCTGCAGAAACCGCTGGGGGATTTGGCTGTGAAGAAGTTCACGCCGGCGCTGGTGCAAAGGATCATCGATAAGATCGCCCAGGAGGGCGCGCCATCAAAGGCGGCACACGCCCTGCGCTATTTGCGCCGAGTGATGCAGTGGGGACGTAACCGTGGATTTGTTGAGGTGAACCCGGCGAAAGGGATCGAGGCACCGAAAGAGCGGAAGCGGCGCAGGCTCCCAGATACCACAGTCATGGTCGACCTAATCAAGTATGCCCATCAGCAGGGCAAGCTGACTCGCGGCCAGGCTGGTGCCTGCTCGCCATATCTTTGGTACGTGATGGAAATCGGGTATCTGTGCCGTCTGCGCGGTATCGAAACGATTACGCTTACGGATGAGAATGAACTTGAAAAAGGCGTGCTGACCAACCGCCGCAAGGGCAGCCGTGACAACATTGTTCGATGGACACCGCGCTTACGCGCCGCGTGGAGCGCCGCGAAGGCTATTAGATCGGAGATATGGGCGAGAAAGAAAGTGCCTGTGCCAATGCGCGCCGATCAGCGGATGCTAATCGTATCGGCCACTGGTCGGCCTCTATCGAAGTCAGGGCTAGATACAGCATTTCAGCGCCTTGTCGTTCAGGCGATCAAGGCAGGTGTTATGACCGAAGAGCAGCGATTTGGCCTGCATGACTTCAAGCGCAAGGGTATTACCGACACGGTAGGCACCCGGGCCGACAAACAGGAAGCATCTGGGCACCGCGATGAATCAATGATGGATATCTATGATATGAGTGTGCCTACGGTTAACCCGTCATCTGACTGAGTACGCGGGCGGGCTGCGCCCTTCGATCTCTCCGGTCGGCGATACTATTGTTATATCTAGGGCATTGGAGATCTGACGGCTAAGCCCCTTAGAGACCTCCTTGTTAGGCTGTGCGCGTACCGCTTGGGAAAAGGGATAAATTTCTGCATGAGCTGGGTTGCTATCTGTTGCCTGCTCAAACACCTCAAAGTACACGGGATCTGGATTACCCAATCCGATAGCTTTGATTTCCCCCACAGATATTATGCCCACCGCCCGAACCACAACGGGAGTTCCTGGCTTCTCCACATCGGATTTTAGGTATGAGAGAACCTCGGAGAAGGTCAACCCGTTGTGACG
This sequence comes from Pseudomonas sp. G.S.17, assembly GCF_038096165.1. Taxonomy (NCBI): domain Bacteria; kingdom Pseudomonadati; phylum Pseudomonadota; class Gammaproteobacteria; order Pseudomonadales; family Pseudomonadaceae; genus Pseudomonas; species Pseudomonas viridinivis. The sequence continues at coordinate 372,833 of NZ_CP151076.1, read as the reverse complement.
GGTCACAGAAGTATTGTTTCTTTTGAAGCAGCCAGGTGAACCACGCTGCACTCTCTCATCCCATTGCGGGGTAAAGAGCGCGCGGGCTACAACCTCTGAGCTGTCGAGCGCAACTAATTCCTTAGAGCTCGAAAAAATCCCTTCAGTCAAACAACCACCTACGCCTGTATTAAGTTTTTATTGGCAAATCGGTGGTAAAGATCTGGGTCATGAATCGCAAACCGACGATCTTCCAAGTCCGAAGAAATTTCGGCATAGCCATCGAAAAACGACATATCAATAAGGGACCCAGTGCGGTCCTCCCAGTTGATCAATATTTCGCCCTCGTAGCCAAGGAAAAAACCGATATCGTCGGAGAAGCGACCCGCTGTCCTGAAGAACGTCTCCAAGGATGACAACGAGTCAAGAGACATCGCCTCGGCGTCGCTACCATCCCAACCAGCGTCGGTATCAGCCAAAGCTCGAAGTCGAGCAGCCACTTCTGCGCCCAAAGAAGAACCGATGCTTTCGATGTAGCTTTTCTTGGCGATATCCTCGTGCATCTCTGTGAGGCTTAGCGTCATGTATGGAGATGGCAATCTATAAGACGGCCGAAAGGATGCTTCTACGCATGCAGCCTCAAGCCGTTCTATGACATCTTGAAGTATGCGAAAAACATCGGTCCCGCACGTCATCGCCCACTCTATGAACACCTGAATGTCGAATTTTGGAGTAGCTGTCTCGGAGAAGCGAGAGCTGCTCGAACTGAACGTCGCGTACCGAGGGCTAAACCCCGATGCAAGAGTCGCCATTTATTGACCCTCCGACAATTTCATTTTTTTATGAATTGGACGTGTCATTCCTACAAAGCTCTTGTGAACGACCGCCCGGGCCTCATCCAATGCTAGCATCATGCGCTCTACATTTCCGTCGTAGGGCTCAGTAACCGTCACAACGTTCTCCATCAAATAAACTCGTTCGCCTGACAACTCGCCTTCAGCGAACTGAATTTGCAAAAAGCCAAACGCAAGCGGAGTTACTAGGTGGAGCATAGGGACCACGGTAGAACCATCTACGGATATAGACCTCAAGGCTTCAGGAACAATGATCTGGATCCCCAAAACCTCTTCCAAAAACTCCCGATGCGTACGGCCCTCGGTCAGTTCCTCTTTGAAAGCGTCCACATAGCGTAGCGAAACGGTGAAGCCGCCAGCCCTATCAGGCTTGGCAGTAACCAGCGCTTCCAAGCCCATCTGAACAACAGGTCTAAACTGATCCCAGCTGTTGTAGGGCTGTACAGCATTAACCGTAAAAATCCCAACCCCGGCCTGAAACAGCGCAGAAGCGCTCTTGTCCTGGCCAGACACTGAAGCTCCGCCTTTCTGATAGCGAATCACAGGGTGCTGATGAATTAAAGGGAAGCCGACCGGAACCATTCTCTCTGAAGCTCCATACCCTCTGTCAGCCAACAGGGGCAACAGTCGAGTGAAGAATTCTTCGTAAGGATGGGTCCCTGAATTGTGGAAAAACGGGACATGGGAGGACGCGCCGGCCTCAACCATCCACCGTATTTCCGCAATGAGCTCCACGAGTGGTGGAGATTCAAATCGCTCTTTCATCCCTGGACTCAGCTAAAAAAGGGGAGCGAATTCTCCCACATCCGTCAGACCTACGCTACATCCCTTTCGTTCTTATCCACAGCATTATCCACAGCCAATTTGAGAATACTCGACGTATGAAATCCTGCATAGGTCCACGTACATAAAAGCTTATCCTGCAACTGAAACCGGCCTTGCAGCGCACCTCACACGTACAACAAACCTGCTATGCGCCTTAAAATCAACGGCCCGAGGGGCTGACTTGTAATCAGTAGGTCCCGGGTTCGACTCCTGGTGCCGGCACCATACAAGGTTCCAGAGAAGGCTTTCAAAATCTCTGGAACCCCCGAAAAACCGGCCTTCTGGCGGGTTTTTTCGTTTTGGGGTTCTGTCGAGTTACGTCAAAATCTGGTGGATTCCAGCCGTTTTAGGGGTAATGTTAGGGGTAAGGTAATTCGATAAAGGGGGAGTACCCTTATGTCGCGCACCACTGCTCCACTCTCCGACTCGGCTTGCCGCTCAGCCAAGCCCACTGACCGCGCCTACAAGCTTTTCGACGGCGACGGCCTCTACCTTCTAGTCCAACCCAATGGCCGTAAAGGCTGGCGTCTCAGGTATGTCAAACCTGATGGACGCGAAGGACTGACCTCGTTCGGCAGCTACCCCGTGGTCGGCCTCGCCGATGCGCGCAACAAGCGCCTAGAGGTCAAGCGGATGCTGGCGAAAGGCATCGACCCCATAGAGACCAAACATCAAGCCAAGACGCAGGCCGCAATCAAAGGCCGAACCTTTGAAAGCGCTGCACTGGAATGGCACAAAGCGATGTCTGCCAAATGGGCACCGGGCCATGCTAAGACGGTCCTGAGCCGCCTCAAAACCCATGTATTCCCGCTGATCGGCGCTCGCTCTATTGTCGATCTGGACACCCATGACCTGATGCAACCTCTGGAAGCGATCCAGAAACGCGGCACGATTGACGTCGCTTTAAGGGTACAAAACTACCTGCAAAGCATCATGCGCGAGGCGAAACGTGCTCGACAGATCGCGGCAAATCCTGCCTCCGACCTTGAAGGTTTGATCAAAGCCCCGAGGGTGATTCACCGCCCTGCTTTACCCTTATCGCGTCTGCCTGAATTGCAGGAGCGCATCGACACCTACAGAGGCCGCGCACTTACCCGGCTGACGGTCATGCTCTCGCTGCATGTGTTCGTCCGCTCCAGCGAACTGCGCTTCGCCCGCTGGAGCGAGTTCGACCTCAAGCGCGGCACCTGGGAGATACCGGACACTCGACCCGCGTTGGACGGAGTACCTTTTTCAACAAGGGGTACGAAGATGGCTGGGGATATCCATTTAGTACCCTTATCGCCGCAAGCAGTGGCGCTACTCGAAAAAATCCATGCACTCACAGGCAAATTCGCATTGGTCTTCGCAGGGGATGCCAAACCCTGGAAACCCATGTCCGAAAATACCGTGAACAACGCGCTACGGACGATGGGATACGACACCAAAACCGATATCTGCGGGCATGGGTTTCGTTCAATGGCCTGCAGCGCACTGATCGAGTCCGGACTGTGGTCCGAGACCGCCATTGAAAGGCAGATGAGCCACAAGGAACGCAACAACGTCCGCGCCGCTTACATCCACAAGGCCGAGTTCATCGAGGAGCGCAGGCTGATCATGAACTGGTGGAGCCGGTACCTGGAGGCCAACCGGCAGGAGCATGTCACTCCACACGAATTCGCGAACCAGACCGGACCGAACGTCACTCGCTTAAAAGCAAAACGTGGCGCAACTGAGTAAGCGCTCGGTCTTTATATCTCAGTGATCCGCTTCTCCACGCGGGTCCATCCAAACAGGGCTGCAAAGCCGCCCTGCTTGGATGGACCTCACTTAAAAAATCTGAAGCCCACACAACTGTCTATGGAAAACCACTGATTTCCACCGGTGGATAATTTCATCCACAGCCGCAGAACTCCCGAAAATTCGAGCCTTGACCCGAATTATCCACAGGCGTAGAAAAGATCGGGCAAAGCGCTGTCGTTGACAGCAACCCAGGTAGCCAGAACCTTTAAGGCTACGCCACACCGTGGTGGCTCTCCCAAAGTGCGATTAGCGTCCGGCGGCTCGCACGGTCACAGCGATGTGATGGATGCCTACTTTTACCAGAGTGCCCACTGCGGCAACTCACACCCCTTCGTAGCTGCCCTGCAGCAACCTATCCGCTTGGCCATTTCCTTGCGCCAACCTGTGCCCGTCTCTTTCTCCCGGAAAGAGACGGGCGCTCCTACCACTGCTGCAGCCCACCTCGTACAAGGCATTGCGGCATTTCCCCTCGTGACAATCGGCGTGACAAACACCGAATGATCACCAGCAACAGCGATGCAGATGATGGTGCCGCAACCCAGGGAATGGACTGCACCTGACTGACAGTCAGGCACGCCCCGGTCATCGCATCGCTGCCTTCACCCGACTCAGGATCTCGCGGCATTGGTCTCGTCAGCCAGTGCAGCCTCCACCCGCCCACTTCTTCGGAAGTGCTCAGGAGGCCAGATCATGAGATGTCCAAGCTTCCGGTCGTAAAGAGCCGCCAGTCCCGCGTTAGTGGACAACCCTCACAGGTCGCAGGGGCCTTGATCCCTGATAACACTCAACATTCTTGGCGGGATGACGTGGGGAAAGTTTTAAAAGTTTTGGCTTCGAGAGGAGTTCGATCATGGCATTGGTGGGCAGGCGAGATGGACGCAATTTTGGCTATGGTCGGCAACTGAGCTATGCCGGGCCGCAGGCATTGCGGGACCTGTTTGGCGGCGGGCATTACGGCACGGTCAAAGCGCACAGTGATCGATGGCAGGCGTTTGTACGGTGGTGTCGGTCGGAAGATGGGCCAGGGCTTAACGATGCGCGGCAGATTGATCGACAGACGTTGCTGAACTATGCCGGACATCTGCGTCACCAGGTTGAACAAGGCGCTATTTGCATCGCCACCGCGCAAAACCGATTGTCCAGCGTGAACCGAACCATGGCGGCGCTTCGCGGTGATCAGTATGTGAAAGTGCCTAGCCCTAGCAAGGCGCTGGGAATGCGGCGCACCAGTGTTCGTCGCTCGCAGCCACAAGGCCAAGACCCCGAACACGTGAAGCGGATCGTCGACGTGCTCTGCGAACACCAAATGCCGCGCGCCGCGGCCATCGCGCAGTTGGCGCGAGCCACCGGCATGCGTATGCGCGAGGCCATTTTGGCCGACCTGCCTCGATTGCAACGTGAAACAGAGCAACTTGGCAGAGTTAACATCCAGGATGGCACCAAAGGTGGCCGCTCAGGTGCATCGGGACCTCGTTGGATTACGGTAGATGATCATGTTCGTGACGCACTGAGGTTTGCCGAACAGGCCTCGCCCGACGGTAGCCGCAACCTGCTTGCTCCGAACGAAAGCTACCTTGATTTCCAACAGGGAATCGTCCGCCCCGCACGGAGCATCCTCCATCAGCACAACCTCAAAGGCTTCCACGAATTGCGCGCGGCTTATGCATGCGAACGCTATGAGCAGATCACCCATCACCTAGCGCCCATCAACGGTGGCAGGTGCAGGCGCCTCGATCCACGCCTTGATCGAGAGGCACGCTTACAAATCAGCTATGAGCTGGGACACGGTCGAATCGACGTGGTATCGGCGTACATCGGTGGTCGGGTATGAATAAACCATTCGATATGGAGATCTTCTTGGCTGGGGCACTGACTGGAGCACATGCCACACGCGAACGTCACATCCGCCAGGCCAAGACTATTCAAGCAGCCATTTCTGAACGCTGGAACCGAGATAATCCATGGACATGGCAAAGAAAGCATCTCGTTTGGTTTTTGAACCACCACATGAACTCAAACTCGAAATCGACGCGCTACTACTACCTGCTGACCACAAGCCTGATCACTCTGCGCCTAGGAAAATCCTGGAATTTTCAACGTTAGCCAAATGCCAGCAACCGCGCGCTCTGTATCCCTAACTGGCAGATTGAGCCAGCCAACGATTTGATTGGGATTAGGGCGGGCCTCTTGAGCCCCTGAACCTAACCTCTGTTGTTTGATAACCTCTATGTTTTACTGATGGACTGAGGGTTGTAGCTCGAGGCTACAGGCTTCACCTGAGACGTAGAGGCTGAAGGCGGTGATAGACACTAGTCTGGTGGCGAAGCTAAGGGCTGAGAATGCAAGATTGGTTGCCTTGCTGGATGCTCATGGCATCGAATGGCGCCCGCCTGCTGAGCCAGTCAAGATAGCGATTGTCCAAGCAGAACAATCACAGCAACTCGATACTGATGGAAAGCTTGCCCTATTCCGAAGCTTGTTTCGTGGTAGGACGGACGTTTATCCCATCCGCTGGGAAAGCAAGGCAGGCAAATCAGGATACGCACCCGCTTGCGCAAACGAATGGAGGCCTGGCGTTTGTGAGAAGCCACGAATTAAATGTGGCGACTGCGGTAACCGCCAGCTGCTTCCGCTGACCGATGAGGTGGTCTATCGCCATCTGGCGGGCGAAGTGGTCGTTGGTATCTACCCCCTACTCTCTGATGACACTTGTTATTTTTTGGCGGTCGACTTCGATGAGGCCGAATGGCGTGATGATTCCAAGGCTTTTGTGCAGTCATGCCATGAGCTGAACGTCCCGGTGGCGCTGGAAATATCGCGCTCAGGCCAAGGGGCTCATGGCTGGATTTTCTTTGAGCGTAATGTTCCTGCCTGCGATGCGCGCCGCCTCGGTGCCGCAATCATCAGTCATGCCTGTGAGCGCACCCGGCAGTTGGCGCTCAGCTCCTATGATCGACTGTTTCCAAACCAGGACTACATGCCCAAAGGCGGCTTTGGAAATCTCATCGCGCTCCCGTTACAAAAGCGGGCCAGGGCCCAAAACAATAGCGTTTTTGTAGACGACTCGCTTGAGCCTCATCCTGATCAATGGGCCTTCCTGGCATCGATTCAGCGCATGAGTCCAGAAGATATCCAGCCCGTTATTATCCAGGCGATGGGTAATCGGGACCCTCTAGGGGTCGCCTATGTCGATGACGAAGGTGATGCAGAACCTTGGAAAGATCGTGAATCGAGATCACGTAAATTGACATGCCCGTTGCCTGCTGCTGTCAACATCACGCTGGCTAATTTAATTTACTTTGAAAAGTCGGAATTGCCACAGCCATTGGCAAACCAGCTTGTCCGGCTCGCTGCCTTTCAAAATCCTGAGTTCTACAAAGCTCAGGCCATGCGCATGTCAGTGTGGAACAAGCCAAGGATTATCGGCTGTGCCCAGAACTTCCCCAAACATATTGCGTTACCACGTGGCTGTTTGGATGCTGCGCTGGAGTTTTTAGAGGAAAACGGGGTTACCCCTATTCTTAAAGACGAACGCTTCGCGGGCGACCCCATCGACGTGACCTTTCTCGGGACCCTGCGTTCTGACCAAGAGGCTGCTGTCAGCGCAATGCTAAGTCATGACATCGGTATCCTCTGTGCACCGACAGCTTTCGGTAAAACGGTGAGTGCTGCTGCGTTGATTGCCGCACGAGGCATTAACACGTTGGTGCTTGTGCATCGGACGGAACTGTTAAGGCAGTGGCAAGAGCGCTTGCAGGCGTTCTTGGGAGTCGGGAATGGTGTTGTTGGTACTCTTGGGGGCGGAAAAGCGAAGCTTACCGGCATCATCGACATTGCCGTAATGCAGTCGTTATCGCGAAAAGGCGAGATCAGCGATCAGGTAAAAAATTACGGCCAGATCATCGTTGATGAGTGTCATCACCTATCAGCAGTGTCATTCGAGGCACTACTGAGGAGCGCGACCGCGCGGTACGTACTGGGACTCACAGCAACCCCAGTGCGCCGAGATGGGCAGCAGCTCATTATTTTCATGCAGTGCGGACCGATCCGACATTCTGCTGCTCGACCAGCGAGTGCGCCCCATGACCTATCTGTCGTGCCTCGATTGCTGCCCAAACCAATAGTGGTCCCCGACGGCTTTGGGATTCAGGACGTTTTTCGGCGTCTAGCCGACGACTCTGAGCGGACAGCCAGAATCGTCTCGGAGATTGAGCTGGCGTACAACGAGGGTAGAAAAATTCTAGTGTTAACGGAGCGGACGGAACATGTGGATGCCCTTGAATTAGAATTGAAGCAGCGCGTGCATAACCTTTTCACGCTTCATGGGCGAGTGCCTAAGAAACAGCGAATTTCCCGTATGCATGAGCTTGAGTCCCTTCCCCCTGATGCTCCACGAGTGCTGTTGGCAACAGGAAAACTAGTAGGTGAAGGCTTCGATCATCCGCCGTTGGACACGCTGGTGCTGGCAATGCCCATCTCATGGAAGGGAATCCTTCAGCAATATGCGGGGCGGTTGCATCGATCACATGCCGATAAGGCCGACGTGCGAGTGATCGACTTCGTTGACGAGGGTAATGTCGCGCTGATGAGGATGTGGCATAAGCGCCAGGCGGGTTACAAAGCGATGGGCTACCGCATGGCTGATTCCATGGCCACCATGGACCTACTCTAACTCTAACGTGGTTGACAGTTGACACATCAACGGCCCAACTCTCATAGACGAATGGCCGGCCGCTGTGGGGGCAACTCCGGCCCTTCGCCGTTAGTCACGTCAAGCAAGATCCTCAGGCGTACGAGGACCTTGAGGTAGTTTTAGAGGTAGACTTGCACAGGTCTTTAAGTATTAATCAGCTAATTCAATAACTTATTAGATCGTTCGACTCCTGGTGCCGCACCATACGCAGTAACGAGAAAGGCTCACCGAAAGGTGGGCCTTTTTTGTTTTCCAGATGTTTCGCGCTTTAGGCCAACGCTTCTAACCACCTGGAATTGTCGGTAAAAGGTAACCCGCGCCCTGATTCTGAGCTTCAGAACAGGGAAATGACTACTTTCTACCCACTGGACCGTTACCGCTGGAGAACCAATGAGCTTCTACATGATTACCTACGGGATGACTCAAATCGAAGAGCTCTTCGTTGGCGAGACTGAGGAAAATACCGTAGCAAATGCGCGGGAACTCATCGACCAATGGCCCGAATACGCAGAGCTTTCAGACGAAGAAATCGTTGAGCTAGCCAAATCTGGACAAATGGAATTTGACCTGGTCGAGATTCATGCCCCTTGGCCAATCGACGACACCAATCGCAGCCATCTCATTGCTCTTTATGAACAACAATACAGCTGAGATGCCCATGCCCTACATCAGAAAACCACCCCCAAATCCCCGCAATCAAGAAACATCCTTCGGCAATAAATCCGGCCTTCTGTAAGACGATTCTGAATTTTGCGGATATCCTCTGCGACGCTTGTGGATGCCTGACGCTGCGGCTAATTTCCTGCCTGTCGTTGAAATCAACGGCCGGGTTTAGTCGCCTGATCTACCAGCAAGCTTGTCCGCCTTCATGACCGTATCCACAAGATCGGCAGGCGATTTATGGCGGCTGTGCACGGGGCACCTTCGGGTGCGCTGGGTTTGCTTGGTCCCCGGTCGACTAACCCGCGCTCAGCCGCCACCCATTGTTTAGTCGCAATGAGTGATGGCTCAACTAATCCAAGGAGTCACCATGCTCAGATCCACATCGCATCCACCCGAACACACAGCTCCACAAACCAAACCATTCGAAATCGGCATGAGCCTGCTCACCACAAAGCCAGGCGTAAAAGTCGAAGACGCCCTCATAACCGCCTCGGAATACCTCACCTGCGCGGCCGCCACCGCTTATGAATCTGCGGACAACAGCACCAAGGAATTCCGGGCACTCGCGCGAGCTGTGATGCATCAGATTGAGGCGGCGCGGGTTTTGGTGGAAGCGGCGGTTGCCGGATTGGAAGCGGAGAGTAAAACGTCGTAAATTCAGGTTTCTTGCGGCGGCTTGAAGTGCTGGCCTCGTGAAGCGAGGCTCGCCCGAGATTGGTCTTTCTGCCGCGAATGCGTTGTTTGATCTTACGCTTTCGCGGGCAAGCCTCGCGCCAACGAGTTACGCGCAAATTCGAGGCAGCCTATGACCACCTCAACGCTCACCGACATCTATAAAGCCTACATCGCCTGCCTGAACACCCAAAACTGGCCCGCTCTCGGTAACTTCGTTCACGAAGACGCGTTTCACAACGACCGGCCGTTCGGGCTTTCGGGTTATCGGGAGATGCTGGAAAACGACTTTCGGCAGATCCCGGATTTGCAGTTCAACATTCTGTTGCTCGTGGCTGACGCCAACCATATTGCTGCCCGCCTCGGTTTCGATTGCAGCCCGAAGGGTGAGTTTCTTGGGCTGGCGGTGAACGGGAAGCGGGTGCGCTTTACCGAGAATGTTTTCTATCAATTCCGCGACGGGAAGATTGAGCGGGTCTGGTCGGTGGTCGATATAGCGGCTATCGAGGCTCAGCTGTAGAGCTTCGACAGCGGGCGGTCAGTCCAGCAGGTAGCGGGAGATGTGTTTGGAGATTTCGACAATCGAGGTTCTGCCGGTGAATTCGAATTTCACTTTGCCCAGGGACGAGAAGTAGATTTCCAGTTCGGAGTCGAGGTCGAAGGTTCCGGAGGTTTCTATGGAGTAGGCGACGATGTTTTTGTACGGCAACGAGGTGAAGTCTTTTTTGCTGCCGGTGATGCCCTGCACGTTGACCGAGATGATGCGTTTGTTGGTGAACACCACGCCGTCGCGCATGGATTTGTAGGCGTCGATGACTTCTTCGTCTTCCAGCAGCAGCGACTGGACGCGCTCGGCGTATTCGCTGTTTTGTTTGAGTTTGAAAAAGCCCTTGTTGTTGAAATCCAGCATTGGTCCGTCCTCGCTTATGAAAATCCTGCGCCGAGCATACCCATCAAGGCGCGCCGAATACCATCGTCCAGTAAACCCCGGCATGGCTGCGGGCGTTGGTGCCGTAAGCCGCGCCGACCTGGGTGAACATCGGGTTCATGAGGTTGGCGCAGTGGCCGGGGCTGGCGAGCCAGCCTTGCATCGCGGTGGTTGCCGAACCTTGGCCGCTGGCGATGTTTTCGCCAACTTGACGACCGCCGTAGCCAGCGGCTCGGGCGCGGTCTTCGGGCAGGTCGCCGTTGGGATCGATGTGAGCGAAGTAGCTTTCATTGGCCATGGCCAGGCTGTGTTGTTGCGCGGCGGTTTCCAGTGCAGCGTTCCACGCCAGCGGGCGGGCGGCGGCGTAGGGTTTGCGGCCACACATGCGCGGTTGAGCGCGGGCGGCGTTGACCTGGGCGAGCAAGGTTTTGCCGGCGGTTTGTTTGTCTTCCAGGCGACCATCGAGCAGAGGTTTGGCCAGCACCACGCGCCATTCGTTCGCGGCGCGGGTGATGCCGATGTCGGCGAAATCGGTGTCGAGCAGCGCCGCGCAATAGCGGCGCTGGAGCATGTCGAAGGCGGCGTCTGCATCAGGCGCGCCGACCAAACGGATGGTTCGCACCGACACCGCTCGATAGCCGGACGCTTTGAGTGTCTCGCGCAGATCGCCGCCGAAGCCGATGGGCAGTGCGAGTTTCGACTTCAGCGCCAACGGCGACAGGGCGCGGGATGTGTTGCTGGCGCAGCGCGAGGGTTGGGCGCGGTAGTCGTTGATGGCTTGGGCGAGCTGCCCTTCTCCACCGGCCTGGGCTGAGCCAGTGAAAAGCGCGAACAGGGGAATCAGGCAGAGCAGGAGATAAGAACGAGCGGTTGGGCGCATGGGGCGGCAGCTCTGATGGGACGGCGAGGAAGATGATTCGTGAGCGGGTGAATTATGGCGGGCGTATGACTGTGGTTTTTGGCACAAGTTGCACGACGGGCGGGGGATTATTGAGGGGGTTGTTGAAGCGGTGCGGATGGTTTGGAAACTACTGCGCCTCGGGAATTTCTCGCGAATGAATTCGCTCCTACAGATTTAGCGTGCACTGCGAGGGACGCGAGCTTGCTCGCGAAAGGGCAGTTACAGCCGGTAATTATCCAGTGTCTGAGCCAATGTCTTCGCGAGCAAGCTCGGCTCCCACCGAACGCAAAACGCCCCCAGTTCGGGGGCGATTCGGTCAGGCGTTTAGTGGATCAGACGACCTTACGCTGCGGCGCGCCGTGGACCATGGTGTAGGCGTAGTCGACGCCCATGCCGTATGCGCCGCTGTGTTCCAGGACCAACTCCATGACCGCTTCGTATGTTTCTTTGTGCGCCCAGTCACGTTGGTATTCGAGCAGCACTTGTTGCCAGGTAACCGGTACTGCGCCAGCCTGGATCATGCGCTGCACGGACATGTCGTGGGCTTCTTTGGTGGTGCCGCCGGAGGCGTCGGTGACGATGTACACCTCGTAGCCTTCTTCCATGGCTTCCAGGGCCGGGAAGGTCAGGCAGACTTCCGTCCACAGCGCGGCGATGATCAGTTTTTTGCGGCCGGTGGCTTTGACCGCTTCGACCAGTTTCTTGTCTTCCCAGGAGTTCATGGAAGTACGTTCGATGGGCTGTTGATCCGGGAACACGCCGAGCAGTTCTGGCCAGATGTAGCCGCTGAAGCTTTTGGTTTCAACCGAGGTGAGGATGGTCGGCACGTTGAACAGTTTGGCGGCCTTGGCCAGGCCAACGGTGTTGTTTTTCAGGGTCTGGCGGTCAATCGACTGGACGCCGAAAGCCATTTGCGGCTGGTGGTCGATGAGGATCAGGGCGGAGTTGGTTGGGTTGAGCAGTTCGCGGATCGACATGGTTTTATTCCCTTTAAACGTTAGATTGAGTAGCTGAGTTCGGTTGCCGCGCTTCAGCGTTTGGCTGTGTTCTGCGGCGTTGGAACAAAGATACCGCCAGCACCTAATCGAGACAATTACCCAAAACCCGGATTCATTGTTTCTATTTTAGGGACAATATTTAAAACCTGTTAAATGCAACGTGGGACGCGTGAAGTGGCTTCTTAGTGGGTGCGTGGCTTCACCGTTCATCATCCCGGCTGAAGAACTTTACAGTCGGGCCGATAGGACAGTTTCAGGCGCTAAATGAATTCGGCACAGGTCTGGTGAAGATTGGATAACGGCCAAGTGCTACTTATACTTCACCTCGCTGTGACGTGTGACCCTCACTTCAAGCGTCTAAAGAATCAGCAAAAATGCCCTGTTTGAAGTCCACATGGGGCATCCTCCAGAACAATCTGCAAATATATGTTTTTAAAGGGCTTTTCCTTTAAGACTGAAATTCCTGCGACGCAGAAGCCATTGCTATCGAATGGATTCCACAGGTTCTCGATATACCTTTTATGGACGTTGAAGATGGCCAAGCATGTGACGCAAACCGAGCAAACCTTTCCTGCCGAACAACGTTTGATTTCAGCGACGGATACCAGCGGCAAAATCACTTACTGCAACGATGAGTTCGCGAGAATCAGTGGTTATTCCCAGGCAGAAATCATCGGTAGCCCGCACAACCTGGTTCGCCATCCGGACATGCCCAAGGCTGTTTTCGGCGTGATGTGGGGCTATTTGAAGGCGGGCAAAAGCTGGATGGGCATCGTCAAGAATCGCTGCAAGAACGGCGATTTCTACTGGGTCAGCGCGTATGTAACGCCGATTCTGGAGAACGGGCGGCTGATCGGTTATGAGTCCGTGCGGGTCAAGCCGACTCGCGAGGAAATCGCCCGCGCCGAAGCCTTGTATGCGCGTTTGCGCGAAGGCAAAAGCGCGGTCACCGGCGCCCGTCATCTGGGTGTGTTTGCCAGCATCATGGTGGTGCCGGTCGTTGCCGCAATCATCGCCCTCGCCGTGAATAATTCCTTCCCCGGTATCGTCGCTCAAGTGGTAATTGCGGGACTGTTTGTCGCTCTGGGCGCTTGGGCTTATCTGCGCGGCGAGCGGCAGCTGTCCGGCATCATCAACAGCGCGCCCAATGCATTTACCGATCCGGTGAGCGCGCTGACTTACAGCGACGCTTATGGCTCTCAGGCGCGGGTGGAGATGATTCTGCTCAGCGAAGACGCGCGCCTCAAAACCGCGTTGACCCGCCTGAGCGATCTGGCCAATCAGGTTTCCGAAGCGGCGGGGCATTCGACTCAACTCTCCTCGAAAACCGAGCGCGCCCTGCTGGAGCAACGCGCCGAGACGGACATGACCGCAGCGGCCATGACGGAAATGGCGGCCTCGATCAACGAAGTCGCCCGGCATGTGCAGCACACCGCATCCGAAGCCACGACGGCCAACGAGCTTGCCGAGCAAGGCAGCAGAGTCGCCGGCACTTCCCGCGAGGCGATCCAGCGGCTGGCGGGCACGGTTACCAACATCAGCAGCGCCGTCGATAACCTGGCCAATGAAACCCAGCAGATCATGTCGGCGGCCGGGGTTATTCAAGCGATTGCCGATCAGACCAACCTGCTCGCGCTCAACGCAGCCATCGAAGCTGCCCGGGCTGGCGAACAGGGCCGCGGCTTTGCGGTGGTTGCCGATGAAGTCCGCGCATTGGCGGGCAAGACGCGTGAGTCGACCCAGCAGATCCAGGCCGTCATCGCCTCCTTGAAAAAGGGTGCCGACGACGCGGTGAGCATTGCGCAGTTGGGTATCAGCGAGGCTGACAAAGGCGTTGCCCAGGTGATCGAAGCGCAGGACGCTTTGCAAGGTATTCGCGAAGTGATCGGCCGGATCAGCAGCATGGGTCATCAAATGGCGACCGCTTCGGAAGAACAGGCACACGTAGCCGAGGACATTTCCCGGCAGATCAACAACGTGGCCGAGACCTTCAAACGATCCGCCAGCAACGCCAGCGCCGCCGTGTCGCGCGGCACTGAACTTGAGGCAGCGTCACGCGGGCTGCGTGCGCTGGTTGAGCGGTTTAATCGCTAAGGCAAAGGCCGCTCGTTGGAGCGAGGCTCACGGCAACAGAATCACCTTCTCTCCTGCGCCCTGGTTTACCTCGGCGTAGCGTGCCAGGCCTTCGCTGAGCGGTGATTCGAACAGGCCGGTGGGCAGCGGCAAGCTGCCTTCGTCGAAGAATCGGCCGAACTGGTCGAGCATCTTTGCGCAGGCCTGGCAGTCGTACAGCAACGAGTTGATACCGACCACCGAGCCGCCTTTGCGATACAACGCCAGCGCGGGCAATTGCACGTGGCCGTCTACCGGTGCGGCGATGATGGCGATGCGGCCGAATGGCGCCAACGCACTCACTGCGGCGGGCAGCCAGAAACCGGTGGTGTCGAAAATGACGTCGGCGCCGCCCTTGTAAATCCCGGTGATTTGCCCGGCCAGTTCCTCAGCCTTGTCCAGCAATATGGCGTCGAAACCCTGATCCTGCAGCGTCTTGAGCTGTTCGGGACGACGTACCGCGCCGAGCACCTGAGCGCCAAGAATCTTGCCCAGCGCCAGCGCTGCACTGCCGACCGCGCCGTTGGCACCAATCACCAGCAAACGCGTATCGGCACCGACCAGGCTGCGTTGCAACGCATCCCATGCGGTGGTGTATGGCACGCCAAGGCTGGCGGCCTGGCTGAAGCTCAAATGTTTGGGTTTGAGGGCCACGCCCTTGGCCGGTAAGGTGAGGAACTCAGCATGGGAGCCGTCACGATAGAAGCCCGGCTCTTTGCCAGTGCCCCAGACTTCCTGGCCGAGCAACGCCTGCGGCCCTTCCACCACGATCCCGGCGAAATCACGCCCCGGCACGCGCGGCAACGTAGTGTACGGAAAACGACCCAGCACATTTTTGACGTCGCTGGGATTCAGGCCAGCGGCTTTCACCTGGATCAGCACTTCATCCTGGCCGGCAATAGGCTTGGGCAGTTCGACGTATTGCAGTGCGGCGAGGTCGCCGGTTCGGGAAAATTGCAGTGCTTTCATGGAAGGCCTCTCGTGAAGTTTTTGCGGCGCGATTCGAGAAATCAGGACACCCAGCTGGCAAGCAATTGCTTGCCCATGGGCCATATTTTTTCGCCCAGCAACATGCCGGTCAGACCAACCAACGCCACGGCGGGCGGCGCAGGCGAACGGAAATCAAGCGCGCCGTAGAGCAGGCCGACGGCGATACCAATAACGATGGAAATGAGATAGCTCATGGTGAACTCCGGGCAAACTGGAATGCACAAAGTTTACGAGCGGTAGGAAAAAGCTATCGGTCAAGGACTTCGGAATATCGGCCAAATCTTGTAGAAGCGGCTTTAGCCGCGAGAGCGGGAGGTCCGACGAGGCATCTGCTGCGACTGGACTGGCCTCCTCCCGGCTAAAGCCGGTCCTACGGATTTCAGATAAGCGGGTATTTCGACGGCGCCACGCCCAGCCTCCTCCCGGCTAAAGCCGGTCCTACGGACTTCAGATAAGCGGGTATTTCGACGGCGCCACGCCCAGTTCGCGGCGGAACATGTCGCTGAAGCTGCTGGGTGAGTAGCCCAGTGAGCGGGCGATGGTGCTGACCGGCACGCCCTGGATGATTTCCGCCACGGCGGTGGCCAGTTGCACTTGTCGACGCCACTCGGCGAAGCCCATGCCCAGTGCGCTTTGAAACAAACGGGCCAGCGTGCGAACGCTGGCCCCGGCATTTTCCGCGTGCTGCTCGAAGGCAATCGTCAGCGACGGCTCACTCATGACCGCCTGACACAGGTTCATCAGGCGGCGGTCGGATTGATCCGGCATGGGGATTTTCAGGATGGATCGTTTGGCGCGCTTGAGTTCCAGCAGCGCCAGTCCGACCAATGCGTCGTAATACTCCGACGCTTGTTCGTGATCCTGAGCGACAAGGCCGAGGATCAATTCGCGCAGCAAACGGCCGACTTCAAAAACCTGCACCGTGCTTTCGAGGGTTTCGGCAATGGCCGGACGCAGGTAGATGTTGCGCATTTCCAGGTCGGTGACAACGCGAATGCCATGCAACACACCGGGCGGCAACCACACCGCCCGTTGCGGCGGAACCACCAACGCTTCCAGCGGCGTTTCGACCCACATCACGCCGGACGTGGCGTACAACACCTGACCCCAGACGTGCTCATGCGGCTCGATATACCGCCCACGCGGATAAGTACGCGCCAGCGGTTGCACGGGCACGGCAATATCGGAAAGATCGGGAGGCGTCGCGAGGGCCATGGGGTGACCGGATCAGGTGCTGGGATGGCACATGGTAGCTCAGGCCCGAGCCCCATTGTGGAACCACTTGTGCAGACTGTGTGGGAGCGAGCTTGCTCGCGAAAAAGTCTTCGCGAGCAAGCTCGCTCCCACGGAGTTACACCATCACATCAGAACACGCTGATCGGATAATCCACGAAGATCCGCGTTTCGTTGCCTTCGCTGTTGTAGTTGCTGGCGTTGTCGGACACACGCAGGAACGAGTTGCGCAGGCGTACGGACAAGTCTTTCGCCGGGCCGCTCTGCACCACGTAGGTCAGTTGGCTGAAGATTTCACGCTCTTCGCCGCTGCCGCGATTGGTGCCGTCGTCGATGTTGTCGCCGCGCACGTAAGCCATTTTATAGCTCAGGCCCGGAGTGACCACGGTCGACAGGTTCACGCCGTAACCCGCCTGCCAGGAGCGCTCGTCCTTGCCGTTGAAGTCGGACCAGTACGAGTTCGCCAGGTAGATGGTGTTACCACCATCACCGAAACCGCCGGCGTTGCGATAGCCGCCGTAGTTGTAGCCGGTGTCGCCGGTGCTGCGCTGATGGGCGATGGTGAACGAGTGGATGCCCACTGCCCAGGTTGCCGCCAGGCTCCAGATCTTGTTATCGCGCTCGCCGCTGTCGGCGATTTCCTTGTCCAGTTCAGTCTTGTAGCCGTTGAAGTCGAAGGTCAGCGACTGGTCTGGCTGCAGGGCAAATACGTAGTTCAGGTTCAGGTACTGCTTTTTCAGCGTGTCTTCGTCGTCGGAAGCGTAGAACGCTGCGCTGAACGCATCGGTGAATTTGTAGCTGGCACCGTAGACGTTGATGCTTTTCAGATCGCCACTGTCGCGACCTTCGGCACTTTTACGCGTCTGCTGGGTGAAGCGACCGACGTTGACGACCAAGCCGTCGATCTCTTTGGAAGTGATCAGCGTGCCGGTGTAGCTTTCAGGCAGCAGGCGCGAGTTGTCGTAGCTCAGCACCGGGAATTCAGGCATCTGGTCGCCGTACTTGATCACGGTGTTGGAGATGCGCGCTTTTACTGCGCCGCCAAAACGCGACAGGTCATCCGCCGCTGCGCCGCTGTCACCCTGCTTGAAGAAGTCGATCCCGCCCGCGCCGCTGCGACCCTTGCCGCCATCCAGACGCAAGCCGTACAGCGCGAACGCATCGACGCCCACGCCGACCGTGCCCTGCGTGAAACCCGAGGCGAAGTTGGCGGTAAAGCCCTGGCCCCACTCGGCCTTGTCTTCGCGGCCATTCTTGTAATCGCGATTGATGTACGCGTTGCGCAGGAACAGGTTGAGGCTGCTGTCCTCAACAAACCCCTTCGAGTCGGCCTGGCCGTTAGCCATAACCTGTCCAGCACTGATCAGACCCAGTGCGAGCAAGCTGATACGTGTAGTGAGCATCGGTAATTCCCTTTCTGCGGATTGATCACGCGCCGTGGCGACGACTTGTTCAGTCGTTTGGCCTTCCGAAAAACAGGCTCCGAAAGGCCGGCGCAATCATCGCAGTGGACTACTGATGCATGGCATTAGGCCACGGGCGGAGGACGCGAATCCTAGACGCAGGCTTAAAAGGTGTCAATTTGCATGTAACACCTTTATACATCCGACCGCTCTAGAACGAGCTGTTGGAGTCTCGATGCACGTTGATCAGTGCTTCCAGCTCCGCTTCTTCCAGCAAGCCGACCGGGTAACGCTGAAGAAGCATTTTGCGTACATCCGGTCGTTGAGGCGTTCGGATGTTGGTGGTCCTTAACCAATCCGCCATTACCTGGCGAGCCTCGCTACTAGCAGACAAACCGCGAGCGTGGTGCTCTAGAGCTGCGTTCATAGGGACAACCTCTGTAAGTCGTGAGGGCTAAATGTACGGGTGCTTTATGACAGACGAGAGACGCGGCAAACGATTAAACACTTCGTTACAGATCTATCCAAAAGCATAGACCAACAAACCGCGCCCCATAAAAAAGCCCATCGAGTGAGGGGCTAGTGAGAGCAAGATCGGGACCAACTGTGTGTCCGAACTGAAATATCGGCCGACAATTCAGACCCGGTGCGGGGCCGGTTGCTGCTGGGTCAGGCAGTGAATATTGCCGCCGCCCAATAGTAATTCGCGGCCCGGAACCATCACCACTTCATGCTCGGGGAACAGCGTTTGCAGGATTTTTCGCGCCGTTTCGTCCAGCGGATCGTCGAAGCTTGGGGCGATAATCCCGCCGTTCACGATCAGGAAATTCACATAGGAACCGGCCAGACGCACCGAAGGGTTGCGTTCCTGACTGCCATGCACCTGATCAACGCCTGCGCATTCTTCATGCGTAGCGAACAATGGGCCGGGAATCGGCATCTTGTGCACGATGAATGCCCGACCCTTGGCGTCCCGATTGTTTTCCAAAATACTCAATGCCGCGTGGCAGCGTGAATAGTTGGGGTCTTCGGGATCATCCGTCCAGGCCAGTAGCACTTCGCCGGGGCGCACGTAGCAGCAGAAGTTATCGACGTGTCCATCCGTTTCGTCGTTAAACAGGCCGTCCGGCAACCAGATGATCTTGTCGACCGCCAGGTTGTCGCTGAGCACGGTTTCGATCTCTGCGCGGGACAGGTGCGGGTTGCGATTGCGATTGAGCAGGCACTCTTCGGTGGTGATCAGCGTGCCCTCGCCATCGACGTGGATCGAGCCGCCTTCCAGCACGAAACCCTTGGTCTGGTAACGCGGGCAGCGCTCGATTTCCAGAACCTTGCTCGCCAGCTGGGAATCCATGTTCCATGGCGAATACAACCCGCCGTCGAAACCGCCCCAGGCGTTGAAGTCCCAGTCCACGCCGCGCACCTGGCCGTGGTCATTGATGACGAAGGTCGGGCCGGTATCGCGCACCCAGGCGTCGTCGCTGCTGATTTCCACGACGCGAATGTTCGGCACATCGAGTCGCGCGCGGGCGTTATCGTATTGAGCGGCGGAAACGGCAACGGTCACCGGCTCGAAACGCGCGATGGCTTTGGCCACCGCGACGTGAGCGGTCTGCACCGGTTTGCCGCCCAGACGCCAGTTGTCCGGGCGCTCGGGCCAGACCATCCAGGTTTGAGTCTGCGGCGCCCATTCGGCCGGCATGTAAAAGCCGTCGGCGCGCGGCGTGCTATTGAGCGTTGTCATAATTCAGGACTCCAGCGAACCGTCGTACAAAGGGCTTCTCACCATAGCAGGCGTGCCATGACAATCTGGACGCCTTTATAGACGATAAAAATCGGGGTTGAAAGCCTGAGCACAGGCCAATATCAAACTTAACCCAAGATAGGCCGATATTAATCTGGATAAGCCCCTCATTTGTGGGAGTGAGCTTGCTCGCGAAAGCAATCTTTCAGATACAAAACCTGTCGCATGTACTTCCCCCTTCGCAAGCAAGCTTGCCACAAAGATCATCATTGGCTCGGCGAACGCAGCCTCAGGCCAGCTCTGCCAGCACCTTCGACACCATATCCACAAAGAAATCCACACTCTGCCGGGTGGTGACCATCGGCGGTTTGATTTTCAGGATGTTCAGGTAGTCGCCGGTGGGCTGCATGAAGATGCCCAGTTCCCGCAGGCGTTCGCATAGATAGGCGGTTTCTTCGCTGGCCGGTTCCAGGCTCTGGCGATCACGCACCAATTCGACGCCCAGATAGAACCCCATGCCGTGTACCGCGCCCACCAACGGATGCAGATCGATCAGCGCTTCCAGCCGCGCCTTGAAATGTCCGCCGACAATTTCAGCGTTTTCCCACAGTTTTTCCTCTTTCATTACATCAAGCACCGCCATGCCGATGCGACAGCTGACCGGGCTTCCTCCGGCTGACGAGAAGAAATACCCCTCGGCTTCCAGCGCCTCGGCGATTTCCCGGCGGGTGATCACGGCGCCCAATGGCTGGCCGTTGCCCATGCCTTTGGCCATGGTGATGATGTCCGGCACTACGCCCTGCTCTTCGAACCCCCAGAAGTAACGGCCCAACCGGCCATAACCGACCTGCACTTCATCGGCAATGCACACGCCGCCCTGCTCCCGGACCTTCCGGTAAACCTGCTGCAAGTAGCCCGGCGGCAAGGAAATCCCTCCGGCGTTGCCGTAAACCGGTTCACAGATAAAACCCGCCACCTGCCGCTGTTGCGCAGCCAACTGCTGCAACACCTGCTCGACACTGCGCACGTACTGCGGCGCGCTGTCCGGGCCGCGAAATTCGCCGCGATAGCTGTTCGGCGCCGTGACCGGATGCACCCAATCCGGCCGGGTGCTCAAGGCTTGCGGGTTATCCGCGATGGACGTGGAAACCGCATCCGCCGCCACCGACCAGCCGTGATAGGCCTCCAGTACGCAAAGCATGTCGCGCCCGCCACTGAACGCCCAGGCCAGACGAATCGCCAGGTCGCAGGCTTCGGTGCCGCTGTTGACCAGAAACACTCGATCCATGCCTTGCGGCGCCAGCTCCAGCAGGCGTTCGGAAAATTCGGCGATGGCCGCGTAATGAAAGCGTGAATTGGTGTTGAGCAGCGACCATTGCCGACTCGCTTCGGCCGCCATGCGCGGATGGCCATGGCCGAGGACCGCTACGTTGTTGAGCATGTCCAGATAGGACCGGCCCTGCATGTCGATCAGATGATTGCGCCAGCCGCGCTCGATGTGCGGCGGCGCCTGGTAATAATGCTTTTGCGAGCGGGCGAAACTGGCATCGCGACGCGCCAGCAGCGCCGTCGAATCCGGGAGCGGCGGCGCATCGCAGGGGAAGCCCAGTAGCGTCGAAGGCGACGGGCACAACGCACGCCACGCAGCGACCCAGGATGGCGTGGCAAATAACGGCGGGTTCAGTTCGGGCACTGAACACAGCTGCACGATCAACGAACCGGCGCTTTGGCCGATTTCGTCACCGGCGACCAGCTTTTGTCCGGATGCGAGGCCCGAAGCAACACCCCACACACGCAGGCTCATCTCATCGCCAACCAGCAATAGCGCGGCATCGGCGGTCCTGCGCACGCTGCAATTGAAGGGCGCATGCAACGGGATGTCATCCGGCAGGCTCAACTCCACGTGCAATGCGCAAGTTTCGGGCTGCTTCGCACTGTCAATCAGGGTGCGCGACAGGCGATATTCCCCGAAGCGGCTCGCCGCCTGACCGGTTGCCTGCGCGGCCTGCATCAACAATTGCTCGTCGATGCCATCTTGCTGCCAGTTGCCAGCCACGAAATGCTCGCTCAGCACGCCCAGATCCACCAGGCGGAATTCCCGGCCGATCAGGCTCGGTAGCAACGGGAAATAAATCGGCTCCGGGGCCTTGGCCGTCGCCATGCCCAGCGCCGCGAGAATCGCTGCTTCCATCAGGGCAATCGGCACTGAAGTCGCGAGATCGAAGATGCCCCATTCGCTGTCGATATTGGCCTGGATGTACGCGTTGTCCGGTTCGACCCTGGCCTGCTGTTCGCTGCTGAGGACCAACACCGCCGAACGTGCGACGATCAGCGGCCAAAGTGCCTGCAACTCTTCAGGCTGCAAGGGATTGATCGCGTGGTAGGCGCGAATCGCCGGCAGGATAAACAGCGGATCGCCATCCGCGTGGTGCAGCAGCGCCGCGCAGGTGATGGAAAGGTCGGCAATGCGCCAGGTCGTGACCAGATCGCCGAAGTCGATCAAACCCTGCAACTGCCATTGACGCTGCGCGTCGCGCGTCCAGACCACGTTGTATTCGGTGATATCCAGATGCACGGCCTGCAACGGCAGCGCGGCAATCAGCGGCAGCAAACGATCCTGCGCCTGCTCGGCCGCTTCGGCGATACAGGCGCGGTTATCAGCGTCTTCGATCACGGGTAACAAGTGTTTGATCAGCGCCATCGCATGCCGGGGATCCCATTGCAGGATGCGCTCCAGCCCCGGATGTTCGAAGCCCGCCAGCGCTTGATCAACCTGGGCGCACAGTTCGCCAAGGCCAACCACAACATCAGTCGGCAGATGCGCCAGATGGCTGAGTGACTGCCCCTCGATAAACTCCAGCAGGCGCACATGCACGGGCTTTGCGTCGATTTCCAGCGACAGCAGCTGCTCGGTATTTTTGCTGCTGACCAGGCCCGGCACGCGAACCTGCGAGTGCGCCGCCAGATGCCCCAGCGCCGCGTGTTGGGCGTGCAATTCGGCAGGCGAATACGCGCCGTGGCAGATTTTCAGGATGTAGCGGCGACTGCCGGTGTCGAGCAGGAAATTGCGGTCCTGCTGACTGCCCAGCGCCTTCAACGTGCCGCTCAGGCCGTAGTGTTGATCGAGCAGTTGCAACGCCTGCTCTGTGGTGATTTCCGGACATGGCAGGCTGGAACGGCGAATCAACGTGGCGAGGGGCATGAACAACCTCAAATGTTGTTGGACGGGCTTGCCTGGCCCGGCCGACGAGGGCAAATCAGGCATGGCTTGAATGCTTTGACCCACAACTATAGTTGCGTCGGATTAACGACACCAATCGGGACGCAGTAGAATCGCCATCGCCGGTTTTATGACGCACGCGTCGGGGGCCAATCAATTCTTTTCATGACCCAAGCGACCATTCTTGCTTGATGCTGCTTGCGCGGGCCTGCTCACGCCCACAAGCTATGCTCCATACGTCTTACGACCAACAAGGAAGAAGGCCAGCTCATGCGAATACTTGTAACTGGCGGTGCGGGCTTCATCGGCTCGGCGCTGATCCGTCATCTGATCCAGAACACCGAACACGATGTGCTTAATTTCGACAAATTGACCTATGCCGGTAATCTCGAATCGCTGGCCAGCATCGCGACCAATACCCGCTATGAGTTCGTGCAGGCCGACATCTGCGATCAGGCCAGAGTCAGTGCCGTGCTTGAGCGCTTTGCGCCGCACGCCATCATGCATCTGGCCGCTGAATCCCATGTCGACCGCTCCATCGACGGCCCGGCGGAATTCATTCAGACCAACATCGTCGGCACTTACAGCCTGCTGGAAGCCGTGCGTGGCTACTGGCTCAAGCTGCCGGAAGCCGAACGCGCCGCGTTTCGCTTCCATCACATTTCCACCGACGAAGTTTATGGCGACCTGCACGGCGTCGATGACCTGTTCACCGAAACCACGCCCTATGCGCCCAGCTCGCCCTATTCGGCCAGCAAGGCGGCGTCCGATCATCTGGTCCGCGCCTGGCATCGCACCTACGGCTTGCCGGTGGTGGTCACCAATTGCTCGAACAACTACGGCCCGTTTCACTTCCCCGAGAAGCTGATCCCGCTGGTGATTCTCAACGCCCTCGCGGGCAAGCCGCTGCCGGTGTATGGCAACGGCCTGCAAGTGCGCGACTGGCTGTTTGTCGAAGATCACGCCCGGGCGCTGCTCAAGGTTGTGACTGAAGGTGTGGTCGGCGAGACCTACAACATTGGCGGCCACAACGAGCAGAAGAATATCGACGTGGTGCGCAGCATCTGCGCCCTGCTCGAAGAGCTGGCGCCGGAGCATCCCGCTGGCGTGACGAATTTTGCCGACCTGATCACCTACGTGGTGGATCGTCCGGGCCACGATCTACGCTATGCCATCGATGCCGGCAAGATCGAGCGCGAGTTGGGCTGGACGCCGCAGGAGACGTTTGAATCAGGGCTGCGCAAAACCGTGCAATGGTATCTCGACAACCTGGAATGGTGCCGCAGAGTGCAGGACGGCAGCTATCAGGGCCAACGACTGGGCTTCACCAACCATAAGGATCTGATCGCATGACCAAGGGAATCGTTCTGGCAGGCGGGTCGGGCACACGCCTGCACCCCATCACTCTGGGCGTCTCCAAACAGCTGTTGCCCATCTACGACAAACCAATGATTTATTACCCGATCTCGGTGCTGATGCTAACCGGCATTCGCGAAATCCTGATCATTTCCACGCCTCAGGATTTGCCGCAGTACCGCAATCTGCTGGGCGACGGCCGTCAGTTCGGGGTCAATTTTCACTACGCCGAGCAGCCTAAACCCGATGGTCTGGCCCAGGCGTTCCTGATCGGCGAAGAATTCATCGGCGACGATTCGGTGTGCCTGATCCTGGGCGACAACATCTTTCACGGTCAGCACTTTAGCGAGCAGCTGCAAAAAGCCGCGGCCCATACCGAAGGCGCGACGGTGTTCGGCTATTGGGTCAAGGACCCGGAGCGTTTCGGCGTGATCGACTTCGACGACGAGGGCCACGCGCTGTCCATCGAAGAGAAACCCAAGCATCCGAAGTCGAGCTACGCGGTGACCGGCTTGTATTTCTACGACAACGAAGTGATCCAGATCGCCAAGAACGTCAAGCCATCGCCACGCGGCGAGCTGGAAATCACTGACGTGAACAACGCGTATCTGGAACGCGGCGACCTGCGGGTCGAACGTTTCGGGCGCGGTTTTGCCTGGCTCGACACCGGCACCCACGACAGCCTGCTTGATGCGTCGCAGTACGTGCAGACCATCGAACATCGCCAGGGCCTGAAAGTCGCCTGCCTCGAAGAAATCGCCTACCAGAACGGCTGGGTGGATCGCGCCCATCTGCTCGCCCGCGCCGACTATTTCGGCAAGACCGGCTACGGCCAATACCTGTTCAAGCTTGCGGGGGAAAATCAGTGAATGTGATTGCGTGTGAAGTGCCTGAAGTCATCATCATCGAGCCACGGGTGTTCGGTGATGAACGAGGTTTCTTCTATGAAAGTTTCAACGCCAAGGCTTTCGCGGATGCCACCGGCCTGGACACCCGGTTTGTGCAGGACAACCACTCACGCTCGGCCAAGGGCGTGCTGCGCGGCCTGCATTACCAGATCGAACATGCCCAGGGAAAACTGGTGCGCGTGACGTCGGGGGAAGTGCTGGATATTGCCGTGGACATCCGTCGCAGTTCGCCGACCTTCGGCAAGTGGGTCGGCGTGAAGCTGTCCGCCGAGAATTTCCGCCAGTTGTGGGTGCCGCCAGGATTTGCCCATGGTTTCGTGGTGCTCAGCGACTACGCAGAATTTCTGTACAAGACCACCGATTACTACACCCCGGCCGCAGAGCGCTGCATCCGCTGGGATGACCCGGACCTTGGTATCGACTGGGAGCTGGATGGCAAGCAGCCGCAAATGTCGGCCAAGGATCAGAACGCAAAAACCCTGAAGGAGGCTGATCTTTTCCCATGACAGATCGCGCCGAAAAACCGCTGAAAATTCTGATTTCCGGCCAGCATGGCCAAGTCTCCCAGGCCTTGCAGCAAAGCCTGGCGGACCTGGGCGAACTGGTGGTGCTGGGCCGCGACCAGCTGGACCTGAATGATCCATTGGCGGTGATTGATCGGGTCCAGGCCGTGCAACCGGACTTGATCATCAATGCAGCCGCCTACACCGCCGTGGATCAGGCGGAAACCGATGCGACGGCGGCGTTTCAGATCAACGCGATGTCAGCGGGCGTTTTTGCCCAGCAGGCCGAAGAGCTGGGCATCCCGCTGATTCATTACTCCACCGATTACGTGTTCGATGGCAGCAAGCAATCGCCTTATACCGAAGAAGATGAAGCCAATCCCCTGAGCATCTACGGTGCCAGCAAGTGGACCGGCGAACAGGCGATCAGCGCCAGCGGCGGGCAGCATTTGATTCTGCGCACCAGCTGGGTGTACTCCACTGTCGGGCGCAATTTTCTGCTGACCATGCAGCGCTTATTGCAGGAACGCGACGAATTGAACGTCGTCGCCGATCAGATCGGCGCACCGACCTGGGCGGGCACCATCGCCCAGAGCACACGGCAGTTGATCGAACGCTGGCGCAGTGGCAATCCCGGCGCCTGGGGCATCTATCATCTGACCGCCAGCGGTGAGACTTCGTGGTTCGGTTTTGCCGAGGCGATTGGTCAGGAATTGATCAAAAGCGGCAAGAAATGCGCAGCGCTGCATCCCATCCCGTCCTCCGCCTACCCAACCCCCGCCCCGCGCCCGCTCAACTCGCGACTGGATTGCAGCCGACTGCAACGCGAATGGGGTGTGCAACAAACCGACTGGCACAGCGCATTGCTGCAGTGCCTGAGCGAGCAGCGTTAGGCATAATGCCGAATCGGCACACGCCTGGTGCTTTCGGGTCCGTAGGAGCGGATTTATCCGCGAGGCCATTGGTACATCTGACGCAGATGTAACATCTACACCATTGCCCTCGCGGATGAATCCGCTCCTACGACATCTGCTTGCTTGAGTGCCTGAGCGAGGAGCGTTAGGCATAATGCCGGTTCCGGCACACTCCTGGTGCTTTCGGGTCCGTAGGAGCGGATTTATCCGCGAGGCCATTGGTACATCTGACGCAGATGTAACATCTACACCATTGCCCTCGCGGATGAATCCGCTCCTACGACATCTGCTTGCTTGAGTGCCTGAGCGAGGAGCGTTAGGCATAATGCCGGTTCCGGCACACGCCTGGTGCTTTCGGGTCCGTAGGAGCGGATTTATCCGCGAGGCCATTGGTACATCTGACGCAGATGTAACATCTACACCATTGCCCTCGCGGATAAATCCGCTCCTACGACATCTGCTTGCTTGAGTGCCTGAGCGAGCAGCGTTAGGCATAATGCCGAAAGTACTCAATACGAATGGCCCTTGTGCTTGAACTGACGCTTTCGCGAGCAAGCTCGCTCCCACAGAATCTGCCGAGGACCTGTGGGAGCGAGCTTGCTCGCGAAAGCCTTTTGCATGGCAAAGGACCAGTATTCGAACTGACCCTCACGGCGCATGCAGATCATGATCACCACCTCCAAACTTCCGCCCCGTCCCCGCTGGCGCAGCCTGGCGCTTTTGGCGATCTTGCTGGCGCCTTTGTTGTGGCCGCTGGAGCATCTGGCCGAGCGCTATTACCGTAACGAGCTGATCAGCCAGAATCGCCAGACGCTGGACCTGTACGTGGCCAACCTGCTGGGCACGCTGCACCGTTACGAAACCTTGCCGCAGATTCTCAGCCAGCTACCGGCCTTGCGCGCGGCATTGGCGGCGCCTCAGGACGCCCCGACGATCAACGCAGCCAATCTGCTGCTCCAGGAAGTCTGTCGTCAGACCGGCGCTGAAGTCATGTACCTGATGGACCCGGACGGCACCACGCTGGCCGCGTCGAACTGGGACAAGCGCGACAGTTTCCTCGGCCGCAACTTTGCCTTCCGGCCTTATTTCAACGACGCGATGGCTGGCAATCTCGGGCGTTTTTTCGGGCTGGGCACCACCTCGGGTAAACGTGGGTACTTTTTCGCCTCGGCGGTGCGCAACGAAAATCAGGTCATCGGCGCGCTGGTGGTGAAGGTCGATCTGGACCACACCGAAACCTTGTGGGGCAAGACGCCCGAACAATTGCTGCTCACCGACCACAACGGCGTGGTGATCCTGACCTCCAATCCGGAATGGCGTTTCCGTGCCACCCGCGCCCTGAGCGAAGAGGAAAAACAGGCGATTGTCGCCATCCAGCCGTATCCAACTCGCGACCCGCGCCCATTGCTGCTCAACGAAAAGGCCTGGCTGACCCAGACCCAGCACATCGATGAAACCGGCTGGAGCGTCAATATCCTCGCCCCGCGCGCCTTGATCGACCGACCGGTACGCACGGTGGTTGCGGTCGGCGGCGCGACCTTGCTGGTGGTGATGTTGCTGTTGGGCATCATGATCCAGCGCCGTCGGCATTATCTGGACCGCATCGCCTTTGAAGCCAAGGCCCGCCGCGAGCTGGAAGTGCGGGTGATCGAGCGCACCAGCGATCTGGAAGGCCTCAACAGCCGGCTCAAACAGGAAGTGCTGGAGCGCGAACAGGCGCAGCAGGAATTGGTGCGCGCTCAGGACGAACTGGTGCAGGCCAGCAAACTGTCAGCGCTGGGCACCATGTCCGCCAGCATCAGCCATGAACTCAATCAACCATTGGCGGCGATTCGCAGCTACGCGGAAAACGCTGAAGTGTTGCTCGACCACGGGCGCACCGATGACGCGCGGGGCAACCTCAAACTGATCAGCGAGCTGACCGGGCGCATGGCCTCGATCATTGCCCACCTGCGCGCTTTCGCTCGACGTGATCGCCATGCGCCGGAAAGCGTTGCCCTGCAACCGGCGCTGGATGACGCGCTGGCGCTGCTGGCCAAACGCCGACGCGCCATGGAAGTGGAACTGATCCGCGACTTGCCGGACGCCACGCTGTGGGTTCAGGCCGGGGAAACCCGCTTGCGTCAGGTGTTGGGCAACCTGCTGGCCAACGCGCTGGACGCCCTGACCGAAAAAGGTCCGCCGCGCAAACTCTGGTTAAGTGCCGAACAAACCCCGGAAGGCGTCAACCTGTTCATTCGCGATAACGGCCCGGGGTTTTCTCAGGAAGCACTGGCCCACGCCCGCGAACCCTTTTTCACCACGAAAACGCGCACGCAAGGGCTGGGCCTGGGTCTGGCAATCTGCGATACGCTGATGCGCGCGCTGGGCGGTGAGTTGCTGTTCGCCAACCATCCCAGCGGCGGCGCCTTGCTAACCTTGCGCCTGCGTGCCGGCGCGTCCGGCATCAGCCTTCAACCGCCCGAGGATCTTTCCGCATGACCGCCATCGACAGCCAGATCCAGGTAGTGCTGATCGACGACGACCCGCACCTGCGCCAGGCCTTGAGCCAGACGCTGGATCTGGCGGGCCTCAAGGTATTGACCCTGACCGAGGCCAATGGTCTGTCGAGCCGCGTCGGCCGCGACTGGCCCGGCGTGGTGGTCAGCGATATCCGCATGCCGGGCATGGACGGCCTTGAACTGCTGAGCCAACTGCACAGCCAGGACCCGGAACTGCCGGTTTTGCTGATTACCGGTCACGGCGATGTGCCGCTGGCGGTGCAGGCCATGCGGGCCGGCGCCTATGACTTTCTGGAGAAACCCTTCGCCAGCGATGCTCTGCTGGACAGCGTGCGCCGCGCCCTGGCGTTGCGACGTCTGGTGCTGGACAACCGCAGCCTGCGTCTGGCCTTGAGCGATCGCCAGCAATTAAGCACGCGACTGGTTGGCCAATCCGCGCCGATGCTGCGCCTGCGTGAACAGATCGGTGCGCTGGCGGCGACCAGGGCCGACGTGCTGATCCTTGGCGAAACCGGCGCAGGCAAAGAAGTGGTCGCCCGGGCGCTGCATGATTTGTCCAACCGGCGCAGCGGGCCGTTCGTGGCGATCAATGCGGGGGCGTTGGCCGAATCCGTGGTCGAGAGCGAACTGTTCGGCCATGAACCGGGCGCTTTCACCGGCGCGCAAAAACGTCGGATCGGCAAGTTCGAATTTGCCAACGGCGGCACGTTGTTCCTCGATGAAATCGAAAGCATGAGCATGGACGTGCAGGTCAAACTGCTGCGCCTGCTGCAGGAACGTGTCGTCGAACGCCTGGGCGGTAATCAGCAGATCGCGCTGGATATCCGCGTGATCGCCGCGACCAAGGAGGATTTGCGTCAGGCGGCTGATCAAGGCCGGTTCCGGGCCGACTTGTATTACCGCCTGAACGTCGCGCCGCTGCGTATTCCGCCACTGCGCGAACGGGGCGAAGATGCGCTGATGTTATTCCAGCACTACGCCGATGCGGCGAGCATGCGTCATGGCCTGCCCAGGCATGAGCTGCAACCAGGACATCGCGCCCTGCTGTTGCGTCACACCTGGCCGGGCAATGTGCGCGAGCTGCAAAACGCCGCCGAGCGATTCGCGCTGGGTCTGGAATTGGCGCTGGAGGGCAACGATGTGCCAACCATGCCCGCCAGCGGCGGCGGCCTGAGCGAGCAGGTCGAGAGCTTCGAGCGGTCGCTGATTGCCGCCGAACTGGCGCGTCCGCACAGCTCGGTGCGCAGCCTCGCCGAAGCCCTTGGCCTGCCGCGCAAAACCCTGCACGACAAGCTGCGCAAACACGGCCTGAGTTTTGGCGACAGTGGCAGCAACACCGAGGATGCGGAATGAACCACGACTCTCTTGATCAGGCTGATCACCTGGAACACGTACTGCACCACGATATCCCGCTGACCCGGGAGATGGGCGTGAAAGTCCTGAGCTGGCAAAACCGGCAATTGCGCCTGCACCTGCCCCTTGAGCCGAATATCAATCACAAAAGCACGATGTTCGGCGGCAGCTTGTATTGCGGCGCGGTGCTGGCGGGCTGGGGTTGGCTGCATCTGCGTCTGCGCGAAGCCGGTATCAGTGACGGGCACATCGTGATTCAGGACGGACAGATCAGTTATCCGCTGCCGGTACGCGGCGATGCGGTCGCGATTTGCGACGCGCCGGATGCCGCGCTCTGGGACAAATTCCTCACCACCTACCAACGACGCGGCCGCGCGCGGCTGACGTTACCGACGCGTATCTGTGCGCCAGACAGCGAAACCGAAGCGGTGAGGTTTGTCGGGCAGTTTGTGTTGCATCGGTAGTATCAGTCTGTCTGACACACCGCTTCGCGGCCGTCGTAACCTCCGAACGCTCCCACAGGATCGTGCTAGATCGCTCCCGCGGCAGATTGATTACGAACGCGCCAGATCCAGCAGTTTCTCCCGCCACGCGGCCTCGGCGGGCAGCGCCACGAAGAACGGGTTGCGCAGTGATTCCCGCGCCGGATAGCTGAACGCCTCGCCGGACAATTCCACCACTTCCCCGCCGGCACCTTCCAGCACGCCTTGGGCAGCAGCCGTGTCCCATTGCGACGTCGGGGCCAGACGCGGATAGCAGTCGGCAGCGCCTTCGGCCAGCAAGCAGAACTTCAGCGAGCTGCCGATATTGGTCAACTGTAGATGGCCCACCGCAGCGGACAGCCCGGCCAGCAGACGTTCCTGTTCGGCGCTGGTGTGGCGGCGGCTGGCGACCACGGTGAAGTCGTGGCCTTCACCCGGCTCGGTACGCACGCTGATGGGCGAGATATGGTCGTCATCGTCACTGCGCCAGGCGCCCAGACCCGCGCCGCCACAGTAGCAGCGGTTGTTGGTGGGCATCGACACCACACCGAACACCACACGACCGCGTTCGATCAGCGCGACGTTGACGGTGAATTCTTCACTGCCGGAAATAAACTCCTTGGTGCCGTCCAGCGGATCGACCAGCCACCAGCGTTCCCAACTGGCACGCTCGCTCAGCGGGATATCGGCGTCTTCTTCGGACAGCACGTGAATGTCCGGTGCCAGCGCTTGCAAGCCTTCGACCAGCAAATGGTGTGCAGCCAGGTCGGCGGCGGTGACCGGCGAATCGTCGGCCTTGGAGGTCACGCTGACGTTGGCGCGCCAGTACGGCAAGATGACTTCACCCGCCAGCCGGGCCAGCTTGATGACCGGTGCAAGCAGCGGATGCGGCAGATTATCGAGGGTGTCGATCATGGCAGGAACAGGCCTCGCTGGGTCAGCAGGTCGCGCACCAGATACAGAGCAGCCAGGGCTCGGCCTTCGCTGAACTGCGGATGTTCGATCAGACTGGACAGCTCACGCAGGTTGACCTTGTCGACGCGCATTGGCTCGGGCTCATCGCCTTCCAGACGCTCTTCGTAGAGATCGGTGGCCAGCACCACCTGGATTTTCTGGCTCATATAGCCCGGCGACAAAGACAGCTCGGTCAAGTGTTCCAGCTGATGCGCGCCATAACCGGCTTCTTCCTTGAGCTCGCGGTTGGCTGCGGCCAAGACGTCTTCGCCCGGCTCGATCAGGCCCTTGGGCAACGACAACTCGTATTCATCGGTGCCGCCGCAATATTCTTCGATCAATACCGCATGATCGGCATCCAGCATCGCAACGATCATGACCGCGCCGTAGCCGGTGCCTCGACCGACCAGACGTTCGTAGGTACGCTCAACGCCGTTGGCAAAGCGCAACTGCAGCTCTTCGACTCGGAACAAGCGGCTACTGGCGACGATCTCGCGGGCAAGTACGGTGGGTTTCTGGCGCATGACGGGCTCCTTTGCGTTGACGGCGTACTATACCGTGGCTTTTCCGATTGTCTGTGTCGGATATGCTTATGCAATTCATCAACCCCGAGAGGCCCGAATGCCTTCCATGCCTTGGCGCGACATCGATACCGTTCTGCTGGATATGGACGGCACACTGCTGGATCTGCATTACGACGAACATTTCTGGCTGCAGCACTTGCCTGCGCGCTATGCCGAATTACACGGCATCAGCCACGCAATGGCGCTGCTGGAGATGAAACCGCTGTTTGAAAATAACGCTGGCACGCTCAATTGGTACTGCCTGGACTTCTGGAGCACGGAGTTGAAGCTGTCAATCCGCGAGCTGAAACTGGAAACCGCGCACCTGATCGCCTTGCGCCCGGATGCCGAGACGTTTCTGGCCGCCATCAAACAAGCCGGCAAGCGCGTGATCATGATCACCAACGCGCACCGCGATTCGTTGTCGCTGAAGATGGAGCGCATCGAGCTGGCGCCGTATTTCGAGCGGCTGATCAGCTCCCATGACTACGGTTTCCCCAAGGAAAACCCGCAGTTCTGGGATGCCCTTCACGCCGATATCGCCTTCGACCCCGCGCGCAGCCTGTTTATCGACGACACGCTGCCCATCCTGCGCAGCGCCCGAAACTTCGGCATCGCCCATTTATTGGCCGTCAGCGAACCCAACAGCCAGAAAGGCCCGAAGGACACCGAGGAATTTGACGCGGTGAAGGATTATCGGGAGTTGATGACGGGGTTGTAAGCATCTGACACAAACCTGTGGGAGCGAGCTTGCTCGCGAAAAGGCCGTAGGAGCGACCGTAGGAGCGACTTTAGTCGCGAGAGGCGCGAGAGCGTCAATTGCCCTCCCGGCTAAAGCCGGTCCTACAACGATTCGCGAGCAAGCTCGCTCCCACGGTCTACCTCCGTCCTGATTTACTCAGGAATCCGCAACACCTGCCCCGGATAGATCTTGTTCACATCCTTGAGCATCGGCTTGTTGGCGTCGAAGATTTTCTGGTACTTGCTGGCGTCGCCATAAACACGCTTGGAAATAGCGCTGAGGGTGTCGCCTTTTTCAACGGTGACGAACTTAGCTTCAGTCGCAGGTGCAGCGCCAGCAGCGAGGGTCATCTGGTCGTCGACTTTTTCCACGCCGCTGATGTTGCCCAGCGTCAGCAGAATCTTCTCCTTCTCTTCCTGGCTGGCCGCTTCACCGGTGACAGTCACAGTACTGCCTTCAACTGTGGTCTGAATGTTCGGATTGCCCAGCCCTACTGCGGAGATGTGTTTTTTCAACGCTTCATCGGAAGCGCTGGCATCGCCTTGCGTAAGCGCGCCCAGAATCTTTTCGCCGGCGTCTTTCAGAAAACTAAAAATGCTCATCCATGCTTCTCCATGCGTATCGTTGGTGTGAATAGTTAACGATAGTTCGAACCAGCTCCTTCGCCGTTTGTTCCGACTAAGTGCCATCCGCCCATCTGACGGCCCGACAGGCTAGAATCAGCCGCTTGCATTGCGCAGTGGAGCGCCGATGGACATCAAACAACTAAAATTCCTGATTGCCCTGGACGAAACCCGACATTTTGGCCAGGCCGCTGCCCGGTGCAATATCACCCAGCCGACCTTGTCCATGCGCCTGCGCAACCTTGAAGAAGAACTGGATCTGCCACTGGTCAATCGCGGCCAGCGCTTTGAAGGCTTCACTGCACCCGGCGAACGAGTGCTGGCCTGGGCGCGCACGGTTCTGGCGGCCTACGACGGTTTGCAGGCCGAAGCTGCCGCCTGTCGCGGAAATCTGGTCGGCACGCTGCGGCTGGGCGTGGTGCCCTTGTCGAGCTTCGACCCGCTGCCACTGCTGCAACGCTTGCACGAAACACACCCAAACCTGCGTTTCGAGCTGTCGGCGCTGAGTTCCGAGCAGATCCTCGAACAGCTGGCGAGCAACCGGATCGATCTGGGTGTTTCCTATCTGGAACGCCTGGACACTGAACGCTTCGATGCGCTGGAACTGGCCGAGACCCGCATGGGCCTGCTTTACGACCAACGGTATTACACCTTCAAGGCAGCAGCCCTGACTTGGGCGGACCTGATCGAATTGCCGTTGGGTCTGCTGACCAGCGGTATGCATTTTCGCCAATCCATCGATCACAACTTCCACAGTCGTGGCCTGCAACCTCATCCGTTGTTGCAGACCGATGCCGTCCATCAATTGCTGCAAGCGGTGCATGGCGGTTTCTGCTGCGCGATCATGCCGCTGGACGGCGGGCTGGAAAACCTCACCGAACACCTGCGCCTGCATCCCATCGACGACGCCCGCACCCTCGCGCGCCTGGGTTTGATCATGCGCCGCAGCGCCCCGCGTTCGGCCCTGGCCGAAGCGTGCCTGGCGCTATACCAGAAAATCAGCGAAGAGCATTGATCGACGTCATCTATCGGAGCATCAGAACAAGCGATTAGACGTTATCGGACGAGAGGCCTACGCTAGGGACATTCTAGATGTCACTCTGCCGGTACTCTCCCATGCACGCCAAGCGCAAGGTCAGCACGGCGCCCGCTCAACACTCGCCCGCGCCCGACGCAAGCCAGTCCTACAACTACTCGAACCTTGCGCGCGAAGAATCAGCACGCACTGAGCTGGCCGAAGAGGTCGCTCTGGCGATTGCCTTCAACGGCATCAGCCAGGCCGTCATGTTGGTCAGCCCTACTGATCTTGAAGATTTCGTCGTCGGTTTCAGTCTGGCCAGCGGCATCGTCGCTTCGCCCGACGAAATCTATGACATCAAACTCAGTGGCTGCGGATCGGCGCAACAGGCCGAAGTTGAAATCGCCAGCCGCGCGTTCTGGAACCTCAAGCAGCAGCGCCGCCACATGGCCGGCACCAGCGGCTGTGGGTTGTGCGGTGTGGAAGCGGTAGAGCAAGCCTTACCCGAATTGAACGTATTGCCCGGCGCGCCGTTACCGCCCATTGAATGGCTGGACGGCCTGCGCCAGCGCATCGGCGAGTTCCAGCCCCTTGGCCAGCATTGCGGCGCCGTGCATGCGGCGGTTTTCATGGACAACCACGGCCAGCTGCTGCTGGGCCGCGAAGACATCGGTCGCCACAACGCCCTGGATAAATTGATCGGCGCGCTGGTGCGCCGGGAAATCCCCATGGCGGGCGGCACCGCTATTGTCACCAGTCGTTGCAGCCTGGAGCTGATCCAGAAAGTCCTGCGCGCTGGCATTCAGACGCTGGTCAGCCTGTCGTCACCCACCGGCCTGGCCCTGCAATGGGCGCGCCGTCATAACCTGAATCTAATTCACCTGCCGCAGCACAGTGCGCCGCGGGTCTACAGCCCTGCGATGGAGAATCAAGCGTGAGCATGCATAAAGAAGCCGACAACAAACCGGTCCCGCGCTACAAGCCGTACAAAGGTGCGGCCGGCGGTTGGGGCGCATTGATCAGCGTGACTCATCACTGGCTGTCCAGCGACAACGCCCTGAAAAACCTGCGCATGATGTTGAAGACCAACCAGAACGGCGGTTTCGACTGCCCGGGTTGCGCGTGGGGTGATTCGCCGGAAAGCGGCATGGTCAAGTTCTGCGAGAACGGCGCCAAGGCGGTCAACTGGGAAGCCACCAAGCGCCGCGTCGATGCTTCGTTCTTCGCCCGCTACAGCGTCAGTGCATTGCGCGAGCAAAGTGATTACTGGCTTGAATATCAAGGCCGCCTGACCGAGCCGATGACCTACGATGCCGAAACTGATCGCTACAAGCCGATCAGCTGGGACAACGCATTCGCCCTGATCGCCAAACACCTGAAGGCGCTGCCGAGCCCGAACATGGCCGAGTTCTATACCTCGGGCCGGGCGAGCAACGAAGCCGCTTATCTGTATCAGCTGTTCGTGCGCGCCTTCGGCACCAACAACTTCCCCGATTGCTCGAACATGTGCCACGAAGCCAGCGGCGTGGCGTTGTCGCAAAGCGTGGGCGTCGGCAAAGGCACGGTAACCTTCGATGACTTCGAACACGCCGATGCAATTTTCGTCCTCGGCCAAAACCCGGGCACCAACCACCCACGCATGCTCGAACCCCTGCGCGAAGCGGTAAAACGCGGCGCTCAAGTGGTCTGCGTCAACCCGCTCAAAGAGCGTGGCCTGGAACGTTTCCAGAATCCGCAGCACCCCATCGAGATGCTTACCAACGGTGACCGTCCGACCAACACCGCTTACTTCCGTCCGGCTTTGGGCGGCGACATGGCATTGCTGCGCGGCATGGCCAAGTTCCTGCTGCAATGGGAACGCGAAGCCCAGGCCGCCAATGCGCCGCTGGTCTTTGATCACGCCTTCCTCAACGAGCACACACACGGCGTGCTCGATT
This sequence comes from Pseudomonas sp. G.S.17, assembly GCF_038096165.1. Lineage (NCBI taxonomy): Bacteria > Pseudomonadati > Pseudomonadota > Gammaproteobacteria > Pseudomonadales > Pseudomonadaceae > Pseudomonas > Pseudomonas viridinivis. The sequence continues at coordinate 335,982 of NZ_CP151076.1, read as the reverse complement.
ACCTTGCGGCCATCGACGACACTTCGTGGGAATCGATTGTCGAGCAGTCCGGGCTGCCATTGAGCGACATCGAGCAAGCGGCGCGCATGTACGCCAAAGGCAAGAACGTGATCATGTGCTGGGCGATGGGCATTACCCAGCATCGCCATTCGGTGCCGACCATCCAGGAAGTCGCCAACCTGATGCTGCTGCGCGGCAACATTGGCCGTCCCGGCGCAGGTCTGTGCCCGGTGCGCGGCCACAGTAACGTGCAGGGCGACCGGACCATGGGCATCAATGAGCGCCCACCGGCGTTCTTCCTGGATGCGCTGGAAAAACGCTTCCAGTTCAAGGTCCCGCGTGAAAACGGCCACAATGTGGTGGAAGCGATTCACGCCATGGCTGAAGGTCGCGCCAAAGTCTTCATCGGCCTGGGCGGCAACTTTGCCCAGGCCACGCCGGACAGCACGCGCACCGTTGCCGCGCTGGGCAATTGCGACCTGACGGTACAGATCAGCACCAAGCTCAACCGCAGCCACCTCACCCACGGCAAGGAAGCGCTGATCCTGCCGTGCTATGGCCGCACCGACATCGACAAACAGGCCAACGGCCCGCAAGCCGTCACCGTGGAAGATTCGTTCAGCATGGTTCACGGCTCCAACGGCCAGCTGGACCCATTGTCTTCGCTGATGAAGTCCGAGCCGGCCATTATTGCCGGTATCGCCAACGCGACGCTGGGCAAGCAACCGGTGGACTGGCTGTGGCTGGTGGAGGATTACAGCCGTATTCGCGACCTGATCGCCGACACGATTCCAGGTTTCAAGGACTTCAACGAACGGGTGAAAAATCCGGGCGGTTTCTACCTGGGTAACGCGGCAGGCTCGCGTCGCTGGAACACGCCAACCACGCGCGCCAACTTCAAGGCCAACGTGCTGCCGCTGGATCTGGTGCATGAAAGCGTGCGTTCAACCGGGCAGATTCCGGACCTGATCATGCAATCGATGCGCTCCCACGATCAGTACAACACCACGATTTATGGCCTGGACGACCGTTATCGCGGCGTCAAAGGTCAGCGTGACGTGTTGTTCGTCAATGAGGCCGACATCATCCGCCTGGGCTTCCAGCCGGGTCAAAAAGCCGACCTGATCTCGATCTGGGGCGACAACCGCGAGCGTCGCGTCAAAGGCTTCACGCTGCTGGCCTTCGACATCCCGGCCGGACAAGCCGCAGCGTACTACCCGGAAGTTAATCCGCTGGTACCGCTGGAAAGCATCGGCGACGGCAGCAGCACGCCGACCTCCAAGTTCGTGGCGATTCGTCTTGAACGGGCCAGTGAGACGGCGCGGATTGTTTGATTGAGTTGCAGCCTGACGAAGTCATTCTTCAGGCTGCAGTTGCCTCGCTCAGGTATGCCCTCCCACCTGCAAGACCGTCACGGTCTGAGTGATGTCGTCCACGAGAAAAGTGGCTCGATCGCTGTAGCTCAGCCGAATCTGATGCTGCTGGACTTTAGAGCTATTCAGTACCTTGTGATTGGTGTCCCCGGCGGCCCTGGCAGCGATCAGCGGATGCTGCCCCTGGTTTACAGCGTTCTGAAACCTGTCCCACGTCGCCTGGGCCGCAACACCCAGGTGCCCAATTTTTGCTGAACGCTTGTCGATCTTCCAACTCATGAATCCGAACCTTATTGTCACTACATACATACCACCCTGCGTGGCATGAACCATGAACTGTAGTGAATCTGATCAGAGGAAGATGTCGCGCTTCTCGGAAATAACTGACAGGAAAAGCAGCGCTAAACAGGGAAGTCTGACAGAAACTTCCTAGGCGGATTCCTTGCTGATCGTAGGAATTGTCGCCCATCCACCTGATCAGTCTTTGCGGCACAGGACAAAAAAAGGCCCGTTTCGCGAGAAACGGGCCTTGATCAAGTAACCTCAGACTGTCAAAACGAGTTTAAGTTCCTTAGTGAAAACAGTAACTTAGCGATATGTGTGTCAGTCGTGTTACTCGTCGGAATTGCATTGCTACAATCTTCACTTGACCTCAGGATCGCGCCGTCATCCCTATGAGGTTCCCTACATGAAGTATTCCTCGATTCTGTTGTTGTCACTCACCCTGGCCAGTGGTTTCGCCTCAGCAGGCGGTACGCTCGAATCCGGTGTGGGCGGAGCATTGGGTGGGGTACTCGGTTCAGTTGTCGGCCAGCAAATAGGCGGCAGCACAGGTGCAGCGATTGGCGCTGGTCTGGGCGGCGCAGGTGGCGCGGCCGTGGGTGCGGACCGTCGTAACCGTACAGAAGCCGCCATCGGTGGCGGTCTGGGCGCAGCAGGCGGTAACGTGATCGGCCGTAGCGTCGGTGGCAACACCGGCAGCCTGGTCGGCGCAGCCGCAGGTGGCGGCGCAGGTGGTGCGCTGGGTAACTATATGGGCAACGAAAGCCGTAACGACGAGCGTTCGGACCGTCGCTATCGTGGCGATGATCGCCGCCACTATGATCGTGGCCATGGCCCGCGCGGTCACGCTTACGGTCATCGCAAAAACCATCGCGACTATCGTCACCGTTAATTGATCCGTTAACGCGTTATCCAGCACGGGCCGCCCTTGAAGCGGCCCGTGTTGCATTCAGACGGCCAATACCTGCAGAGCCTCGCGCAGTGCGTCAGGCAGCGTTACCGGCAGATTCGACGCCCGATCCACGAACACATGAACAAAGCGGCCCGCCGCACAAGCGTCATCCTCACCCACCTTGAAGACCGCCAGCTCATATTGCACCGAGCTATTGCCGAGCTTCGCCACGCGCAGGCCGACTTCGATCAAATCCGGGTAGGCAATCGACGCAAAATAATCGCACGAAGAACTCACCACAAACCCCACCACCGCACCGTCATGAATATCCAGCCCGCCGCGTTCGATCAGGTAGGTATTCACCGTGGAATCGAAGAAGCTGTAGTAGGCCACATTGTTCACGTGGCCATAGATGTCGTTGTCGTGCCAGCGCGTGGTGATGGGCTGGAAGTGGCGATAGTCGGTGCGTTGAGTCATGGGATTCCTTTTGATAATCATGTACTGGCCTTAACAACGCCTCCGTAGGACTGGCTTTAGCCGGGAGGGCGTGCTCCCGGCTAAAGCCGGTCCTACAGATTGGAGGGCGTGCTCCCGGCTGAAGCCGGTCCTACAAATTGGACGTTTGCCGCACGACACCACAGCCATTGGCTCTCACCCACTCCCGCACTTGCGCATACGGATAATCCTCCAACGCAGCAAAACCACCAATGGCGCGAGCCTTGAGTTTGGTGAACAACGGCACGCTGATGCCGCACAGAAAGCGCGTCAGGCATTCAGTGCCCGGCGCGGCGTCCTTGTATTCCTCGTGCTTGCGTATGAACTCGCCGCACAGCTGCTGGAAGTCCTTGCTGACCAGCTCCGGCAAGGCTGGCGGCTCGGGCAGGCGGGCGACGTTACCCGCGCACACCGAACAATGCCCGCAACGCTGTGGCGCGTTGTGGTCACCGAAATAATCCGCGAGACGCTGGCTCAAGCATTGCTCACTGGCAAACAGATCGAGCATGGCGTGAATGCGCGCAACCTCGGTCGCCTCGTGATCGGTGAAGTAATCGTGCAACTCGGTGCTCAGGGCATCGGCATCGAAATCGCTGACCAGCACGCTGTACACCTCGGTGACCTGCTTGCTTTCCAGCTCGATCCAGCCCTTCTCATGAAAGTAATCCAGCGCCGTCACCACCCGCCCACGCTCGGCCTGATGCTGTTGATACAAGGTGTCGAAGTTGACCGTCGCCCAGGTGCGCGCCCGCGTAGAGGTGTCGATCAAGGCCTGCACGAACTGCTGACGCTCGCCTTCAAAACGCTGCACCAAGGCTGCAGGCTCAAGCAGAAACTTGAAGCGATACTCGGCGAAGTACGAATAACGCGGTGCGATCAGCCCGCGCAGCTCCAGTTGCACCAATAGCGTCTTCAGCGGCAACTGGCGAATATTGCTTTGATCGGCCAGCGGCCCCAGGAGGAATTCCCACTGCCCTTGGGGAATCGCATCCAGCACATCTTCGAGCACACAGCGAATCCCGTCATGTTCCGGCGTATCGCCGTAGACGAAGTTCTCCAGCACGTTGAGGCTGTCGCGATTGGCCAGCACCAGACAATCGGACGGCGCGCCATCACGCCCGGCGCGGCCGATTTCCTGGCTGTAGTTTTCGATGGATTTGGGCAGATCGAAGTGCACCACGTTGCGGATGTCACTTTTGTCGATGCCCATGCCGAAGGCGATGGTCGCGACGATGCAATTGAGCTGGCCGCCCATGAAACGCTTCTGGATCGACTCACGCTGATCGTGGGGCAAACCGGCGTGGTAAGCGCTGGCCTCCAGGCCGTTCTGGCGCAGATGCGTGGCAATGTATTCGGCGGTTTTTTGCAAGGTGACGTAAACGATGGTCGGCTCGCCTGCCTTGGGGCTCAACCATTCCACCAGACGTCGACGCTTGTCTGCGCCTTTCACCGGCTCGACCCACAAATTCAGATTGGCCCGATAGAAGCCCGTCGTCACCACATCGTCCGGGGCAATGGCGAATTTGCTCTGCATGTCGGCGATCACTTGCGGTGTCGCCGTGGCCGTCAGCAACAAGGCTTGTGGGATGTTGAACTCGCGCTGGTAGTCCGGCAGCTTGAGGTAGTCCGGACGGAAGTTGTGGCCCCATTCGGAAATACAGTGCGCTTCATCCACCACCAGCAGGGAAATCGGCACCTGGGTGATGAAGTGGCGGAAGCGCTCATTCTTCAGACGCTCCACCGAAATCATCAGGATTTTCAGCTCACCGGAGCGCGCCCGCGCCATGACCTGCGCCACCTCATCGCGGCTCTGCGCCGAATCGATACTCGCCGCCGCGATGCCGTGACGTTGCAGGAATGCCAACTGGTCCTGAATCAGCGCCAGCAGCGGCGAGACCACCAGCGTCAGGTGCGGCAACAACAACGCCGGCAACTGATAACACAGCGATTTACCGGACCCGGTGGGGAAAATTGCCGCAGCCGAACGCCCTGCCAACACGGCGCTGATCGCCGCTTCCTGACCGGCGCGAAACTGCGGATAACCGAAAACCTGCTCAAGCGTCTTGTACATAAAGCGGCCACTCCATTGACGGCTATTGGGTGTGAAACCATAGCCCGCAGGTTGTACCCATGGAAGGAGTAAACCGTTACTGAAATTGGGTCGCAGGATACAGGTTGGGCACATCAGGCCTATTTCATTTTTCAGCTCGATGGCTGTGGAGCATGCTCATCGGATTTGGCTTGCTCGCGATCCTTATCCGAAGGCTCCTTGATCCGATACCACGCCACATACAGCGCGGGCAAAAACAGCAGCGTCAGCAAGGTGGCGATGATGATGCCGCCGATCATCGCGTAGGCCATCGGCCCCCAGAACACTTCCCGGGCAATCGGGATCATGCCCAGGCTCGCGGCCGCGGCGGTCAGCAGGATCGGTCGACGCCGGTGCTGGGTGGCCTGAGCCACTGCATCCCACGGCAGATAGCCATCACGCTCGTAGATATTGATCTGCGTGACCAGAATCACCGAGTTACGAATGATGATGCCGATCAGCGCCAGAATCCCGAGAATCGCCACGAAGCCCATGGGCGTTCCCGTGGGAATCAGCGCCAACACCACGCCAATCAAACCGAGAGGCGCGACGCTGGCCACCAGGAACATCTTCTGCACACTGTGCAGCTGAATCATCAGGAACGTCGCCATCAGGAAGATCATCAACGGCACCACGCTGGCAATCGGGCCTTGAGCCTTGGCGCTCTCTTCTACGGTGCCGCCCGTGGCGACTTTGTAGCCGACGGGCAGGCCCGCGTTGAACTTGTCGATCTCCGGCTTGAGTTCCTTGACCAGATCAGTGGGCTGCATGGCATCGGCCACAGCGGCTTTCACGGTGATGGTCGGCTTGCGGTCGCGGCGCCAGACCAGCGGCTGCTCCATTTCATAGCGCACGGTGGCAAACGCCAGCAGCGGAATCGACGTGCCGCCGGGCGTGACGATCTGCAGGTTTTGCAGGGTTTCCGGCGATCCACGTTCGGCATCTTCTGCACGACCCACTACGTTGATCAGGTAAATATCGTCGCGGACCTGAGTCACCGCCGAGCCGCTGACCACGCTGTTCATCAGTTGCGCGACGTCTTCGGAAGACAACCCAAGCTGGCGCGCCTTGTCCTGATTGATATCGATGCGCAGGACTTTGCCTGGCTCGTTCCAGTCGTAGATCATCTCTCCGACGTGAGGATTCTTGTCCAGCAACGTGGCCAGCTCGATGGCGTGCTGCCGCACCTTGTCGATGTTTTCGCCGCTGACGCGATATTGCAGCGGACGCCCCACCGGCGGGCCCATTTCCAGCGGCTGCACGTAACTGCCGATGCCGACGAACTCGTCGCGCAGGCGTTTGTTCAGGCGTTCGGTCAGACCGCCGCGCTCTTCCAGGCCCTTGCTGACGATTACCAGCTGCGCATAGAACGGGTTTTCCAGTTGCTGGTCCAGCGGCAGATAGAAACGCAAGGCGCCCTGACCGATGTAGGTGCTCCAGCGCACGATGTCCGGATCATCCTTGAGCGTCGCTTCGAAACGGTCGACGGCCTTGATGGTTTCGTTGATCGAGGCATTCTGCGGCAGGTTGAGGTCGACGAGGATTTCCGGACGATCCGAGGACGGGAAAAACTGGTTCTGCACAAACTGCATGGAGAACACCGCGCCGACGAACAACAGCACAGTAATGATGATGGTCATCCAGCGATGACGCATCGCCCAGAGCATGCTGCTGTTGAAACCACGTGCGATCCGGCCTTCTTTCTCGGGCTTTTTCTTGAGGTTGGTGCTGAGGATATGCACGCCGATCACCGGCGCAAACAGCACGGCGACGACCCAGGACACCAGCATCGCCACGGCAATTACTGCGAACAGCGTGAAGGTGTATTCCCCCGCCGAACTGGCGTTGAGCCCGATGGGCACGAAGCCGGCCACCGTCACCAGCGTACCGGTGAGCATCGGAAAGGCCGTCGAGGTGTAGGCAAAGGTTGCCGCCTGCTCCTTGGTCTCCCCCAGCTCCAGGCGCGTGACCATCATCTCCACGGTGATCATCGCATCATCCACCAACAGGCCGAGGGCAATGATCAGTGCGCCAAGGGAAATACGCTGCATGGTGATGCCGCTGTATTCCATGAACACGAAGACCATTGCCAGCACCAGCGGGATCGAACACGCCACCACCAGCCCGGCGCGCACGCCGAGGCTGACGAAGCTGACAATCAGCACGATCACCACGGCTTCGAACAGCGCGCTAGTGAAGCCGCCGACAGCTTTCTCAACCACTTCAGCCTGATCCGACACGTTGTGTACGCCGACGCCCACCGGCAAGTCCGCCGTGGCATCGGTCATGCGCTGGTGCAGGGCTTTGCCGAAGTCCTGGATATTGCCGCCCTTCTTCATGGCAATCGCCAGACCGATGGCGGGTTTGCCGTTGAAGCGGAACAGCGGTTTCGGCGGATCGGTGTAACCGCGAGAGATTTCCGCAATGTCACTGAGGCGATAAAAACGGTCGTTGAGGCGCAGATTGACCGCAGCCAGATCCTTCTCCGAGGCGAACTGCCCGGAGGTCCGCACGGAGATCCGCTCCGGCCCGGCTTCGATGACGCCAGCCGGGGTCACGGCGTTTTGCGATTGCAGGCTTTGCACCACCTGGCGCTGATCCAGGCCCAGCGCTGCGAGTTTGCGAGTGGAGAAATTCAGGTACAGAACTTCGTCCTGCTGGCCGATCATCTCGACCTTGCCGAGCCCCGGCACTTCGCGGATTTCGGTTCTGACTTGCTCCACATAGTCGCGCAGCTGACGCATGGAGAAGCCGTCGGCGGTAAAGGCATAGATCGAGCCGTACACATCGCCGAACTCGTCATTGAAAAACGGGCCCTGCATGCCTTGGGGGAATTGGCTGCGGATGTCGTCGATCTTTTTGCGCACCTGATACCAGATTTCCGGAATCGCCTTGGCGTCGGTGGTGTCGCGCAAGTTGACCAGAATGGTCGACTCGCCGGGACGCGTGTAGCTTTTCACGTAGTCCAGCGAGTCCAGCTCTTCGAGCTTTTTCTCGATGCGGTCGGTGACTTGTTCCAGGGTTTCGTCCACCGTCGCGCCCGGCCAGCGGGTTTGTACGACCATGGTCTTGATGGTGAAGGACGGGTCTTCTTCGCGGCCCAGGTTGATGTACGAAAAAACCCCCATCAGCAGCGCGACGAACATCAGGTACCAGACGAATGACTGGTGCTTGATGGCCCATTCGGACAGGTTGAAATTCCCTTTCATCGCGGGCTTTCCTTATCGACTTTGACTTTCTGACCGGGCTTGAGGCTGTTGACGCCAGCACTGACCACCCGTTCGCCCGGCTTGACGCCGTTGCTCAGCACAAACGAGTCGTCGTTGCGACTCACGACATTGACGGCGCGGGGGCTGACGGTCTGGTTCTGCATGTCGACGATCCAGATTTGCGCTTTGCCGTCGACCTCCTGCAGCGCATTGATCGGCAGTTCGGTACGCGACGCGATGGTCGAACTGAGGCTGACGCTGACCGCCGTGCCAAGGCGAAACGCAGCGGGCGTATCGGTCAAAGTCAGGCGCGCACGACGAGTGCGGGTCGAGCGCTCGGCCTGGGGTTCAATTTCCCGCAACGTGGCAGTGGTGCTGATGATCGGGTCAAGCTGGCTGGCGACCTTGAATTCGACGTCCGGCGGCAGCTGTTCGGCCAAGGTCGCGGGCAGATCAATCACCGCTTCCTTGATGTCCGGGCGCGCCAGGGTGACAACTTCCTGTCCGGCGGTCACCACCTGGCCGGCTTCGACTTGCCAACGGGTGACCACAGCAGCGTGATCGGTGCGCAGCTCGCTGTAGCTGAGCTGATCCTGCGCCTGACGCAACGCCGCGCGCGCCTGTGCGAGAGACGAGCCGGTGGTTTTCAGATCCGTCAGCGCGATGTCCAATTGGGCTTGGGCACCTACGCCACGGTCGAATAATTCCTGCTGGCGACGGGCATTGGCCTGGGTGTTGATCCACTGCGCCTCGATCCGGGCCAGATCGCCCTGACTGGCGCGCACATTGTTCTGTTGGTCGGTGGGGTCAAGTGTGGCGAGCAAGGCGCCCTTCTCCACTTCGCTGCCGACATCGACGTTGCGTCGGGCAATGCGTCCGCCGACACGGAAGCCCAGCGTACTTTCGTAGCGGGCTTCGATGCTGCCGGCAAAGCGCCCCAGACTCTCTTCGGTCAGGGATTGGGCCTCGACGAACAACACCGGCCGCACTGGTTCCGGCGCTGGCTCTTCCTTGGCGCAACCACTTAACAGGCTCATCAACAGGATGCAGGAAAGACGTTTCATGGTTGCGTTCCTACCGTCTGCTTTGGCTCAGTGTCAGCCACTTCGACGTGCATGTCTGGATGCAACAACTGCCCACCCGCGACCACGACTTTTTCGCCGCCTTGCAGCCCGTCGGTAATAATCACTTTGGCTGTCAGATAACGCCCGACCGTCACGCCACGCAGTTGCACTTTGCCTTGGTCGTCCACTACCCACACTGCTGGCTGGCCCAATTGCTCGCCCAGGCCTTTGGTCAGCGCCGCCCATGGCAATTCAACGCTGGCCTTGCCCGGCGCACTCAACGCCACGCTGACCACCGAACCCAGATCCATGCCGGCCGGTAACTGAGTCAAGGCGACTTTCACTTGCAGCGTGCCGGTTTCGGCAGATACCGCAGGCGTCACTTCGCGCACCTTGCCGCTGGCCTTGATCTGCGGATTGTCGAGTAACGTCACTTGCACCGGCTGATGGGTGGGGGGCTCAACGAACAGCGATTCGTAAACATTGAATACCGCGTCGCGCTCGCCATCGCGGGCCAGGCCGAAAATCGGCATGGTCGCCTGTACCACTTGCCCGACTTCCGCCTGACGCGAGGTAATGACGCCAGGCACTTCGGCAATCAGAGCGGTGTAACCCAGTTGCTCCCGGGCGTTGGCCAGTTGCGCCTGAGCGGCTTTGAGCGCGCTTTGGCTGCTGCGCAACGCCGCTTGCGCCGAATCGTATTCGCTGCGACTGGTGTAACCCTTGGGCAGCAGTTTTTCCTGACGCACGAACGCGGCGCTGGTCTGCGTCACCCGCGCCTGCTGCGCTGCAACCTCGGCAGTGGCCGAATCGACATTGGTCTGCAAATCCTTGGGATCAAGCTTTGCCAGGACCTGACGCGCAGACACCCGGTCGCCGACATCCACCATGCGCTGGATGATCTTGCCGCCGACCCGGAACGAAAGCTGGGTCTGCACCCGCGCCTGAATATCACCGGTCAGCGCAACCTTCGCGGCAAAATCCATCGTCTGAACCTGCTGCACGCGCACCCTTGGCAGTTGCGGTTCCGGCGGTTTATCTTCGCCGCAGCCGCCCAGCAGCACGAACACTGTTGCCAGTCCGAGAATGGCCAGTCTTGAAGGGGCCTGTCTTAACGGGAAAGCAGGCATGCAGACTCCTTTTGCGAATGCCGGGTGCGGCCCTGAATCAGGCGTGATGCCGCTGTGAGTATGCGACCCTGCGCATAGCCGAGGGTTCCTTGGCCAGATAAACTCCTGACGCACTGATATCAGGCAGTTTTATGCCGCAAGGAGCATCAATGCTCAAGACTCTGGCTGTCGCCAATTACCGCTCGATCAACACGCTGATCGTTCCGCTGGAACGCCTGAATGTCATCACCGGCCCCAATGGCAGTGGCAAGTCGAACCTGTACCGTGCCTTGCGTTTGCTCGCCGAAACGGCGCAAGGCGGGGTGATCAATGCCTTGGCGCGTGAAGGCGGGCTGGACTCCACATTCTGGGCCGGGCCGGAGAAACTGTCCCGGCGCATGCGCAACGGCGAAGTCGAGGTACAAGGCGGGCCACGGCAGCACGTCAGACGCCTGCGCCTCGGATTTGCCGGGGAAGATTTCAGCTACGCCATTTCTCTGGGCCTGCCGGACAAAATCCTTAGCGCGTTTGCCCTGGACCCAGAGATCAAGAAGGAATGCATCTGGGCCGGACCGCTGTTTCGCCCGGCGAGTTTGCTGGTGCAACGCAGCGGCCCGATGATCCGCGCTCGCGAAGGCCGGGACTGGGATGTCCTGGCGCAGCACACGCAGGCGTTTGACAGCCTGTTCGATCAGGTCGGCAGCATGCGCAGTTGCCCGGAAGTCCTGCAACTGCGGGAAACCATTCGCGGCTGGCGCTTTTATGATCACTTTCGCAGCGACGCCGACGCGCCAGTACGCCGCCCGCAACTTGGCACCCGCACGCCGGTGCTGCATCACGACGGCCGCGACCTGGCCGCTGCGTTGCAAACCATTCTAGAAATCGGTGATTCCCAGGCGCTGCATGCCGCCATCAGCGACGCCTTCCCCGGTGCAAGCCTGAAAATCGACGCCGTACCCGGCGGCCAGTTCGCGGTGCTGTTCCATCAGGAAGGTTTACTGCGGCCACTTTCGGCAGCCGAACTGTCAGACGGCACCTTGCGCTATCTGCTGCTGATCGCCGCCCTGCTCACCCCACGCCCACCCACGATGATGGTCCTCAACGAACCGGAAACCAGCCTGCATCCTGATCTACTTCCGGCACTGGCCCGATTGATTATCAAGGCTTCGCATAGCTGCCAGATGTGGGTGGTTTCCCACGCCTCGCGCCTCATCGCCGCACTTGGGCAAGACCCGGAATGCAACGCCATTGAACTGGAAAAGGTGCTGGGGCAGACGGGGATTGTCGGGCAAGGAATGCTGGATGCGCCGGCGTGGCATTGGCCGGATTGAGGTTTCAGGTGGAAGTCGCCCGAGCTACAGTTTTCGCGGGCAAGCCTCCAACGGATCGGCGGGGCGGGGCGGGGCGAAGTATGAGACTTATCAGTGAGTATTTTTGTCAACGCAAGTAACTGAACACGTGCTCCGTTGGAGCGAGGCTTGCCCGCGAATGGGGCTAGCGGATTTTTGGCTCAGGTTGAGCTGGCAATCTCAACGCTCTTCGACGTGATCCAGCGAGCGTTCCAGTTCGGTTTTGGCCATGGTGATCAGATGCACCACCGAGAACGCCAGATCGCGTTTCGGGCCGTTCAGGCAGTCGCCGGTTTCGTAGGCGGTAGCGGCGGCGCAGCTGAGCAATTCAGCGACGTGCAGCAAGGATGTTTCGAGTGAGAATGGTGCTGAATCTGAGGTTGCCTTGAGCATTATTATTTCCCTTGTACTCGCTAAGCCCTATCACTGCAATTGAGTGACGGGACGCAGACTAATGCCCGCAATTGACGGGCGCAAGGGCTCGGGATTTTCTCGGAAACTTCACGCAAGGGATAAGGAAATGGATGCAGGAAACGTCTGTAGGACGTAGGAATTTGCTCAAAATCCGTAGGAGCGACCGGGTGGCGATCCACCTTGCTCGCGAATCGGTGGACCAGCCAACAGATCTGTTGGCTGGTCTGGACTCTTCGCGGGCAAGCCTCGCTCCAACAGGGTCAGCAATATAATCAGCTACCCGCACCACCATGCGCTTCTTCGAAGAAGTAATCCTTCCAGCTCGCTGCCTTGTTTTTCAACACGCCCAGTTCCTGCAGTTTTTCGGCGTAGATGAAGGTGCGCTGCGGCACGACGGTGAAGTCGATTTCCGGATCGGCGACGATTTTCTCGACCAGCGCCAGCGGCAGTTTGGACTGCTCGACCTTGATGTAGGTCTTGGCGGCAGCGGGCATGTCGGCCTTGATGATCTTCTCTGCTTCAGCCAGCGCGTCATAGAACGCTTTGTAGGTTTTCGGGTTTTCGTCGTGGAATTTCTGCGTGGTGTAGAGCACGTTGAACGTTGCCTGACCGCCCAGCACGTCATAGGAACTCAGCACTTTGTGCACGTTGGGGTTTTCCAGTTCCTGGTACTGGAACGGCGGGCTGGAGAAGTGCGAGTTGATTTCCGAGCCGCCAGCGATCAGCGCCGAGGTGGCGTCCGGGTGGGCCAGGCTCACGGAAATGTTGTCGAATTTCTTGAAGTTGTCATTGCCGAACTGCTTGGCGGTTTCGATCTGCAAGGTGCGCGACTGGAAGCCCACGCCAGCGGCTGGCACAGCGAGGCGATCCTTCTCGGTGAAATCCTTGAGGGTTTTCACGTTGGGATTGTTGGTCAGCAAGTAGTTGGGCATCGAACCCAGCGAGGCGATGGCCTTGACGTTCTGTTTGCCTTTGGTGCGGTCCCAGATAGTCAGCATCGGCGGCACGCCAGCCGACACCACGTCCAGCGCGCCAGCCAGCAAGGCTTCATTCATCGCGGTGGCGCCGGAAATGCTGTTCCAGTCGACCTTGATCTCAACGCCCTGCTCCTTGCCGTGTTTCTCGATCAACTGCTGATCGCGCACCACGTCGAGGATCAGATAGCCGATACCAAACTGCTGGGCGATGCTGATCTTGCCTTCGGCCTGAGCGCCGCTGCTGAGCAGACCTATGGTTGCGGCCAGCGCGATGAGGGCTGGGTGTTTAAAAGAAATTGCCATGTAAACCTCATTAGGATTCGTTGGAGGCTTGCACGCGAAGAGCGATAACGCGGCAAGCCTCCAACAGATGTAGGAATTTCAATCAAGTCAGCGCTGCATGCCCCAGCGTTTGACGGTCAGGCGTTCGATGTTGGCGAACAGCAGGTTTTCCACCAGCAGGCCGATCAGGATCACCGCAGCCAGCCCGGCGAAAACCTTGTCGGTGTACAGCTCGTTGCGATTCTGGAAGATGTACCAGCCCAGGCCGCCCTTGCCGGACGACGCGCCAAATACCAGCTCGGCGGCGATCAAGGTGCGCCAGGCGAAAGCCCAGCCGATTTTCAGACCGGCCAGGATCGACGGCAGCGCAGCCGGGATCAGGATGTACCAGACAAAACGCAAGCCTTTGAGACCGTAGTTGCGACCGGCCATGCGCTGGGTTTCGGAAACCCCGAGAAAGCCCGCATACGTGTTGAGCGCCAATGCCCACAACACCGAATGCACCAATACGAAAATCAGGCTGTTCTGACCCAGACCAAACCACAGCAAGGACAACGGCAGCAACGCGATGGCCGGCAACGGGTTGAACATGGCGGTCAAGGTGCTGAGCAGGTCGCGGCCCAATTGGGTGGAAACCGCCAGTGTGGTCAGGGCGAAGGCCAGCACGATGCCGATCAAATAGCCCTGAATCAGTACGGTGAGGGAAATCCACACTTTGCCGAGCAATTCGCCGCTGAGAATGCCGTCGTAAAACGCCGCTGCGGTTTGCAGGAAACTGGGCAGCAGCAAGTCGTTGTTCTGAATCCGCGCGGCAACTTCCCAGATCACGGCCAGCAGGATCAGGATCACGCTCTTGCGCACCCAGCTCAGTTGCCAGATGCGTTGCGCCAACGGGATTTCACGGGCCAGTTCTTCCTGGGTGAACGGCTCGAGCGTGACTTCGTATTCTTCACGAATGGGGGGTGCAAGGCTCATGGTTTGGTTCTCTGTTGTGCGTAACTCACCCTGTGGGAGCGAGCTTGCTCGCGAAGGCTGATAGCAGACGGTGATTTACATCGTCTGACCTGGCCTCTTCGCGAGCAAGCTCGCTCCCACAATGGGTCGTAGTATTAGTAAGCGATCCGAATGTCCTGAAAGCTCAATTCACGATCCACCGAATCGGTCTCGCCTTCGTCGAACAGCAAGCGATGAATGCGCTGGGCGGTGTTCTGGAAACCCACGCCGCCAAGGCTTTTCAGGTCGTATTGATGGCTGTTGATTTCCGCCCGGACGCGACCGGGATGCGGCGACAGCAGCAAAATACGGTTGCCGACCACCAGCGCTTCTTCGATGGAGTGCGTCACGAACAGCAAGGTGAAACGCACTTCTTCCCACAGTTCCAGCAGTTCTTCCTGCATCTTGCGGCGGGTCAGCGCATCAAGCGCCGCGAAAGGTTCGTCCATCAGCAGGATTTTCGGTTGCATCGCCAGCGCACGGGCAATCGCCACGCGGGCTTTCATGCCGCCGGACAAAGTGTGTGGGTAGGCGTCGGCGAAGGCGCTCAGGCCGACTTTCGCCAGGTAATAATGCGCGCGTTCTTCGGCCTCCTTGCGCTTCAAGGTGCGCGAGGCCAGCAGCGGGAACATCACGTTCTGGATCACGGTTTTCCAGGGCGGCAGCTGGTCGAATTCCTGAAACACCACGATGCGGTCCGGGCCAGGCTCGCTGACTTCGGTTCCGGCCAGGCGAATTTGCCCCTCGCTGGGTTTGATAAAACCCGCGACGGCTTTAAGCAGTGTCGATTTCCCGCAACCCGAAGGGCCAAGCAGGACGAAGCGGTCAGCCGGATCAACCTCGAAGCTCACCTGATGAGTCGCCCGCACCACGCGTTCGGGGGTGCGGTATTCAAGGCTAACGTTCTGGACTTGCAACAGGGCTTCAGCGGCGGGCTGGTTGACCTGTGGCGCGATCGAGCTTTCGCTAGCCGTGTGGCTTTGCAGAACAGCATTCATGGAAAAGCTCCCGGAATCAGAACGGCGCATCGCCCTGAATGGTCGTGCGAAAGAGTTTGCGGCGCAGCTGCGGCGGGCAACCGGCAGCCAGGTGGATCAGCGAACGGTTGTCCCAGAACACCAGATCATGCGGCTGCCACTGATGGCGATAGACATGCTCGGGACGCACGCTGTGGGCGTAGA
Source organism: Pseudomonas sp. G.S.17 (assembly GCF_038096165.1). Lineage (NCBI taxonomy): Bacteria > Pseudomonadati > Pseudomonadota > Gammaproteobacteria > Pseudomonadales > Pseudomonadaceae > Pseudomonas > Pseudomonas viridinivis. Next base: position 320,273 of record NZ_CP151076.1, on the reverse strand, counting down.
TTTCGTTCAGCAGTGCCCGGCTTTCGTCTTCCGACAGGCCGACGATACGTGTGGTGAAACCTTCACTGACGAACAACGCCTTGCGGCCGTTTTCCGGGTGAGTCCGCACAATCGGATGGGTCACTTCGACCACCTGGGCCAATTGCTCCGGCGTCAGTTTCGGGCGCCAGCTGGCGGCGTTATCGCCTTCGCTGTAGCGCGCGGTGTAGTTATGCACCGCAGAGCGACCTTTGACAGCATCGCGCAAATGTTGCGGCAGCGTGTCCCAGGCCAGATGCATATCGGCGAACAAGGTATCGCCGCCTTCGCCTGGCAGTTCCTGAGCGTGCAGCATTGAACCCAGGCTCGGCAGTTCCTTGTAGGACAGGTCCGAATGCCAATATTTGCCGGCATCGCCCAGGCCAATCGGCTGGCCGTCTTCAACAATGTTGGAAACGATGAGAATTTCCGGGTGGTTGGCCAGCAGGAACTGTTTGAGCACATGGATTTGCAGGATGCCAAAACGGCGGCTGAAATCGATCTGTTGCTGCGGCGTAATCTGCTGATCGCGGAACACTACAACGTGGTAATCCAGATGCGCCTGGTGAACGCGCGCGAAGTCGGCGTCATTCAGCGGCCGGGATAAATCCAGCCCAACGATTTCCGCCCCCACGTTTGCAGCGAACGGACGCACCTCAAACTGTTGAGAATCGGCTTGGACGGGCGATGACGCGAGGGAGGATGCTGACATGAACTCCGACTCCAGAAGACTGGTGGTTAAGAGTCATGACTTTATAGATATAAGAATCTAAATTTAAATATCGTTATCGCATATGGATAGTTCGGATTGAGCTAGATAGTGCCGCGAACCATTGGCGCGAATCGACCGTAGGAGCGACTTTAGTCGCGAGAGCGTCAAATGCCCTCCCGGCTAAAGCCGGTCCTACACAAGCCTCGCTGCAACGAACCGGTCTATCCGCAAAACAAAACGCCGACACTGCTGCCAGTGCCGGCGTTGGGTATTACAGGTTTACAGCGTCAATCAGAACGCTGGCACAACCGCGCCATCGTACTTCTTGTTGATGAAGTCTTTGACTTGCTGGCTGGTCAGCGCCTTGGACAGTTTCTCGATCGCGTCGGTGTGCGCGTTATCGGTACGGGTCACCAGATAGTTGACGTACGGCGAGTCAGCGCCTTCGATGATCAATGCGTCTTTCTTCGGGCTCAACTTGGCTTCAAGAGCGTAGTTGGTGTTGATCATGTCCAGGTCGACCTGATCCAGAACACGCGGCAACACAGCGGATTCCAGTTCGCGAAACTTGAATTTTTTCGGGTTGGTGGCGATATCTTTTGGCGTTGCCAGAGCGTTGGTCGGATCTTTCAGGGTGATCAGACCGCCTTTCTGCAACAGCAACAGAGCGCGACCGGCATTGCTGCCTTCGTTAGGGATGGCGATGGTTGCGCCTTCCGGCAGGTCAGTCAGCGACTTGTACTTCTTGGAGTAGCCGCCAAACGGTTCAACGTGAACGCCAACGCCGGTAACCAGAGTCGCGCCCTTGCCTTTGTTGAAGCCATCCAGATAAGGCTTGGTCTGGAAGTAGTTGGCGTCCAGGCGTTTTTCGTTGAGTTGAACGTTAGGCTGTACGTAGTCAGTGAAAACCTTGATTTCCAGGTCCACGCCTTCTTTGGCCAGTTGAGGCTTGATCAGCTCAAGAATTTCAGCGTGAGGAACCGGTGTCGCGCCGACCACCAGTTTTTCGCCCGCGTGAGCCAGGCCAATCGAAAGCGCAGCCGCCAGAGCGGTCAACAAAAACGTCTTTTTCATGCAATGTCCTTAGGGAAAATCGAGGTCGTCGGAACAACAGCTCATCAATGAGTTGCCCCCGACGCGGATGGCATCGGGGGCGTGGAGCGGACATTACCGATATTTCTTATTCCAAGACAATAATTTTTTGCTGGGTACTTATGCGATTTAGTGCGTCAGGCCTTGGTTTCCGAGCCCGCACGGTGCGGGCATGGGGCAGCATCAATCCGGCTGACGTATCTCCTCCATCCGTGAGAGCGCGCTACTGGTAAAACTCATGGCATCGTCATTGGCTGCCGCGAGCAATCCCTGCTGTTCACGTTGACGAGCCTCTGCTTCTTGCGAGGGATCTGCCTGCGGCTCCTGACCTGAGTTCAAGTAGGGAATGACATAATCCGTCAACGTTTCAGCGCCAGTAAGCGAGTAGTCGGCGTAATTCAACAGCTGCTCAGCCTTCTGCAGACGCTCGGTTACGACGACGGTATTCCTGGCGCCGGCGCCGGTGATTTGCGCAAAACTCTTCCCTGCATTTTTCGCGGACCTGACCGCTCCTTGCCGTTGTAATGCACTGGCCGCTGTCTTCGCACCCAATTTGGCTCCGAGAGAGCTATTTGCCAGCTGTCGCGTACCGAATGCCGCAACCCCCAGGCCTAGACTGGCGTACCCCAGAATTGACCCAGCCTTGGACTGAGGAGCAACTTCCTGAGCCACGCTCGCCGCAATACCGATGGCATTACCCGCGATGTCGATGACCGCTGCGGCGGTTGATAGCGAAATACCTCCCGCCGCTGCAGGCCCCGTCGCAGGCGTTGAAACCCCAAGCGTCACCACCGTGACAGCGATGGAGACGACCGCAATCGCAATGCCAAGGATCGTCAGCCATGAGAAGTGCCCGGTTGGGTCGCTTCTGTTGATCGGATCGCCAATGCAATAGGCGTAGGGATTAATGCCGCCGGAGCCGAACGGGCTCAGACTGTCCGGGCTGTGAAACCGCATGAGGACGGGGTTGTAGGCGCGATAACCGGCTCCCAACAGATAACATCCTGTAACCGGATCAGCCTGTTCAGCATTAAACCCCAATAGACTTTTCAAACCAATGCCGCAAGCCTGATCTCCGTATGGGGTGTAAGCGAAATCCGTCCGTCCTTCAGGACCGAGAGACTGCAGGATACTCGCGCCTTGGTCGGTGCCCAGCAGCGTACTTTCGAAGGTGCCGCCCTGACGAGAAGCGTGCGCAATAACCCGACCCTGCTCACGCAAAAAACAGTCCTGCCGCTCGCCCTGGACCTGCGTGACTAACGCCCCATCGAGGAAGAAACGATTGAGGGGCGGCTCATCCGGCAGCGTCATGCCGATCAAGCGGTCCAGTGCGTCGTACTGATACGCGATCAATGTAGAAGCGATAGTCATGCTCGCGCCTCCTGGACAGCGGTGAGCCGGCCCAATGCATCGTAGGCGAGTTGCCGACCCTGATGATCATTGAGCTGATGCCCATCCGCGTCGTATTCGAAGGTCATATTCGCGCTGACATAGTCTGGATGGGAATGCTCAACCCGACTCAACTGGGTCTGGTCAGGGAGATCGTAGTAAAACGTGGACACGTTGCGCCCCCCCGTAAACTCCGTCGTCAATTCTCGAATGTTATCCAGCACATCAAAGGTGTAGGTCTGGCTCAGGATTGCATTGCCGCGCGAGTCCTGAGGCGGGTGAGATCCTGCGCAGCGATAGCCTGCCAACCTCCCGCGAGCGTCATATTCATATCGCTCATCACGGACGATCAGCCCGGCGCGAGTCAGCGTGCGCTGCTCGAGTCGGTCACCTGCATCGAAGCGCTGCTCCAGCAGTTCCGGTTCTGCATCGGCAGGCGTCAGAAGGCGTCGCGACTCATGACCGAAATCGTCGTACTCCAGCGACGTGATGAAAGAACGCTTTCGCTCAAGATCCGTGGCTTGAATCCGACTGACCTGACCCAGCTCGTTGTACTCGTAGGTCGCTTCGACAGCGCCTTGACGCAAGCGACTGACCCGGCCGATTGGGTCATAGTCGGTGAGCCGCTGCTGGCCGGCAATGTCGGTGTATTCCAGCGAGCGCCCCTGAAGGGATTGCCGGTGAGTGGTTTCGAAACGCTGGCCATCCTTGACCGTCAGCTCGCTATTGAGCTTGCCGGACGGTGAATGGCTGCGTTGCTGCAGGTTCGCCGGGCTTGCTGCGTGGATTAGCTGGGCAAAGGTGCCATCGTAGCGGTAAGTGGCCGATAAATCGCTGTTGCCACTGACGCTGCGCTCAAGGACCTGATGATTCAATGCAGGATCATATTCATAGGTCAGAACCGCGCCGCTGGCCTTTGTATGGGTCTTGGGATCAGGCAGCGCCTTGTGGAACGTGAAACGTTCGGTGCGGCCGCCTGTGGTTGCCTGGGTCACGCGCAGCAGACCGTCGAATTCGCGCGAACCTATCACGTAGCCATCCACTTCAATCGCAACGGCAAAATCCTGGGTGCTGTGGGCAACGTAGCGCTTTGAGACCACTGAGCCATCCGGCAGATAAGTGGCCAACAGCCGATTGGCAAAGTCGTAGGCAAAGCGGGTGACATAACCTCGCGGGTCAGTCTTGCTGACGCAACGGCCCAGTCCGTCAAAGGCGTAGCGCGTCAGACCGTTCGTTTGGCCATTGCGATCAATACGCTCAACGCTCTCATCCTTACCAAAGAGATTGGTGACCCTGACAACCTTGCCCGCGCCTTCTTTCCATTGACTTCGAACAAGGGAGATCGGATCAAACTGATCGTGGGTGCTCACACCGTCCGGGCCGATGCTGGTAACACGATTGCCCCAATCATCATGAAGGTGTCGGGTCGTCAGGCCCAGCGCCTGGCCTTCAAGCCAATCGATGCGCCGCTCTTCCTGCAATTGCCCGAGATTATCGTAGGTGGCTTCGTAAACAGTCCGCAGCGGCCTGTCGGGCTGATCGACGTCTTCAACCTGGACGCTGATTTCACGCTTCATCCCGTCCAGTTTCGTTCGGGTCTGGGCGCCGTTGATGCCAGTGGTGATCGCTTCAACGAGATCGCCCTGGGCATTGGCCAGCCGGTACTCGAAACGTTTTTGTACCTGCACCGCGGTCCCGGGGGCGACGGTTTCCAGAGCAATACGACCCAGCCGGTCATAGGCCGTTTCGATGCGCACATCGCTTGCGTCAGTGGTGGCGACTTCTTCGCCGGATAGCGCGTCGTGCTCGACGGATTTGCTGCTCTGCACCCCCAGGCAACTCATGGTCGTATGGGTTTTCAGAATCCCGTCGACAAGCTCATAGCGATAGTCATAAACGGTGTCGATCGCCTTCACCGCCTCAACCTTGCGCACGACGCGACCACGGAACAGGCTGTCGGCCGCCTGCTGATATTCCCATTTCACGGTCCGACAAACGACGCCTGCTTCCTGCGCGACAGGGCTTGAGTCGATGACCGAAGACTCCTGCTGCAACGCAATGAAACTTCCCCGTTCCGTGCTGGCAGATGTCAGTTCAACATATCGGTAGTGCCTGGAAATAACCGGTGCAGGCGCTCGATCCGCTGCGGGTATGACGACTTTGATCCGCAACCAGCGGACCATGCCCAGCGGATCAGCAGGGCAGCCATCGCCACCCTCTGCGGCGAAATACTCATAAAGCTCGGTGATCCCCGAAGGCAGCACCTTTTTTGTCAGATTGCCGTAATCATCGAACTCGGTGAGGTTGGTTTCCGTGCGCTCCAGACCAGGCGACGCTGTTTTACGGTATGCAGTGGATTCGCTCCTGGGGAGCTGGAAATTCGGGGGTTGCTGTTCGAACGTAAGCCCGGCTTTCTGATGATATTCGGTGGTCTTGCTGACGACGTGACCGTTTTGAATGGTCTGCTCCGAGACAAGCAAATGAAAGCGGTTGTAGGTTCTTGTTGTCCGCCGCACCACTTTCTCATCCGCACCCGAACCGGTTTTGAGCAACTCCTCACTTGAGTATTCATAGTCGCCAGCAGCCTGATAAAGGTTATCGCCCCGTGATTGCCATGGCGCGGTGGAGCCGTAGCCGAGGTAATTGCTCTGCGAATAAGTGTATTCACGGACGATCATCGGCTGGTCGGATCGAGGTATTACGGCATGCCGGATGACTGCAGGCAGCGAAGCCATCGGCGCAGAGGCTGGAAGCTTCTGGGCATCCTCGCGGTAAGTGATCCACTCGGCACCGCCAGTGGGCAGTTCCAACCTGGAAATCAGTACATGACCACCCTCGCGCAGATACTCGAAATTCCAGCTTGCCAGCCGTTCACTGCCTGCGAGTATGCTGATCGTGGTGAGATCACCGTTGCTCAACTGAAACTGAAAGCTCAATTGCTTGGCCTCACTGTCAGGCCACAGCGTGATGCGCGGGTACGAGTCCCCGCTCAGGTCTATCAGCAGCAGACGACGCTGTTCATCCCAGAGTTCTTTCAGGTAACGCTTTCCCGCGCGGATCCCATATTCCAGCCGCACGTGGCGCCCTTCTGCGGAATAAACGCGGGTCAACAGCCATGGATCATTGCCCGAATTCGGTCTGCCGAGCACTTCCAGCAAACCAGACTTATGTTCGATGTGAAGCTCATCGCCGACGCGGCGGGTCAGGATATCCTTGACCTTTTTATCGGTCACGATAAATGTCGTTTCAGAGACAAACACATCGTATGTTGCCCCGCTCGACAGCATAAGTTTGCCCACAGCAGCATCACAATGGGTCATCGACAGTGACCAGCCTGTGCCAAAGCCGACATCGGCGCCGCCAAGCCCGCTAAAGGAAAGTGCCAAGGGCAACGATGGCCCGGCCAATGCGTTGCCCAATATCCTGGAGATTGAGATACCGCAACTGTAAGTGCCTGTGCGCGGATCCACCCCCGAGTCAATGAAACTCAAAAAATTGAAAGCATTGGAGTTAATGCCTGATTGCGTAGACACATTCATTAATTTTACTTCCATGTAAAAGGCACCTGACGAATCAGGCGCCTTTATCTAACTTAAAAAAGCTCCAGGAGCTTACGACCTGTACCTTGAAACCTGATGCGGAAATTGTGATCATTTCCATAAATGTCTACTACCGAAAATGACATCACTTCATCGTTATTGGGCGCGCCGCCCGATAGCATGACAATATTTCTATGAATCAGGGCGACCACGATAGTTCCATCCTTGACGTAACTGCCGCCTATCTCCAATAGTGGATTATTAAGATTGTAATTGGAGTATTTCAGGTATCGGTCGCCAGGTGCCGTCAGGCTGGTGTAACTGCCCCGTGTTCTGGGCGCGATATCAAAGCGAAAAATATTTTCCTGCGACACCTTGAGCGAATACCGGGTGAACTGAACCTGCTCACCACCCTCATACAGTTCGAGAGGATAAAAGTCATGACCGTCGTGCGCAGCAGGACTGTCCGGATTACCCGGCACCACAATAGGGATAGGTTTGAATAAGTAGTCGCTGGGCTTATATTGACGAGCCGGAAGTGGAGTGACCGTCATAAAGCCTTTCTCCAAATCAGGGTTAATGGATCGAAAGACCTGACCGTCTTCTCGGGTTATTTGCAATGCGAATTTCAGCGGTCTGAGACTCGTCGTGCGCAGGTAAACTGTGCTAAGCGTCTGAAGCGTTGCTTTGCTGTTCGACGGTGACTGATCGGCAAAGGAGCTGGTGCCTGGCAAGAAGCTGTAGTCCTGGTTGTAATCATATGACCAACGCCAGGTATTGGAGGGAAGCGGCTCACGAGAGAATATCTCGCGTTCCACTACGCTGTTATCGTCGTATTGGATCAGCTGGAGACTGCTCGCCTCTGCGTCACTCAGCGGCACAGAAGTGCCATTGTCATCGACGACTTGGATTTTTACCAGCAACTCCACTTGCTGCCGGCCGTTTGCATACAGCTGAGTATTGCCAGTGGTCGATTCGACCGAAAAATGCCCAAGCCTGGACCATTTAACTGTGGATTCGTTAACCAGATTATTCATAAGTATATCCTTATACTTGACGTATCTATTTTAATATTTCGAGAATTGAACGCAAGAAAGCTTGCCGCTCAACCTACCCTTTTTGGGGCTTCCAAACGTTTCCAGATGGCCCTGCACAAATTTGTTGGTGCTGCCATCATGAGCGAGTTCGCTGATCGCAGTCATATTTAACTCCTCGCCACGGCCGCCGACGATAAGGTATTTGTAGACGGGCTCCGATGTTGAACAGGACGGGCTGTCGCCAAACGTGATAATGGTTCCCGGTTGCCCGGTAGTAATTTTGAAATAATAATAATCGTCATTCTTGCAGCCATAGGATTTACCCATGACAACACGGCCGTCTTTCATCGGTATCTTGCAGGTATTGGTGTCTGTCTCACCACCGTTACCATAAAGCGTCAGCGTACCGATATTTCCAGAATCCTGCGCCATTGCAGTGGAACCAAAACCGAGAGCCAGACATAACATGGCGCCTGAGGCGCCCCATGAGAAGTTCATACGTGTAATCCTTTACAAGAAACATTATGCAACTTTAGAAGCGATAAATCTTACCTGGCGAGCAATAACAAGTTCATTCGAAACGAACCCGTTATTGCTTCCGGACGAGAGACTGGACAAAAAAAACCCGTATGTCCAGTCACTGTAACTAACGGAAATAAACAACCCCAAAGAAGGGGCCTTATTGGATATGAAACTAGGACACTGCGCCAAATACTTTAAGATCCAGGCATTAGTTGCGTAGTCAGTTTGATGGGATGCAGTAGGAAATTTCGGAGAAGTGAGCACGCAAGGATGACCTTGGCGACGGAGCAAATGCCGCTCCCAGATGGGTGCGGCATCGGGCAACCCTAACGCGGTGACTTAACTGACAGTCGCTTTCCGCTTTCTGTCGACCGCTTCGAGCAGCCGCTGCACCGCAAAGAGTTGCTCAACCTTTGCATCAACAAGAAGCTTTCCTACAAGCCGCTCTATTTCCACCAGCGGATCGACGCTTTCCGGCAGGTTCAAATGCTCCGGCAGGATCTCGTCACCGCTGCTGACCAGCAAGGCAAAGTGGATGACGTTTTCCAGCTCGCGGGTGTTGCCCGGCCAGCTATGGGCTTCCAGCACGAGTTGCGCCGCGTCGCTGATCAGCGGCACGTCGAGGTTCAGCCGATTGCTATAGATGCCGAGAAAATATTCGGCCAGCGGCAGGATGTTGCCCGGCTGTTCGCGTAGCGAGGGCAATTCCAGATGCCCTTCACTCAGGTAGTGAAACAAGCGCTCGTGGAATTTGCCGGCAGCCACGGCCTTGGCCAGATCAATGCTGGTGGCCGCGACCAAGCGCACGTCCACCGGGCTGGGCTGCTGGGCGCCGACGCGAGTGACTTCGTGGTTCTCAAGGGCGGCGAGCAGTTTGGTCTGGATCGGCAGCGGCAAATCGCCGATTTCATCCAGGTAAAGCGTGCCGCCGTTGGCAGAGCCGAACCATCCGGCGCGGCTGCTGACTGAACCGCTGTGGGCGCCGGCGGCATAACCGAACAGCTCGGCATCGGCGTAGGTCGGGCTGATCGCGCCGCAATTGACCGACACGAACAGGCCAGTGCGATCACTGCCGCGATGGATGTGGCGCGCCAGCAATTCCTTGCCTGTGCCGGATTCGCCACGGATCAGTACTGGCAGCGAGCGCGGTGCCAGCTGTTCCATTTCCTCACGCAACTGCCGCGAGCGTGGGTCAACGAATACCAGCGCCTTGGCGCGAATGCTCAGCGGGCTCTTTTCGGCATCGGGAAAGGTCAATAACGGCTGACCGAAGGGTTCTTTGAGGCTCATGGCAAAACTCCCGCCCGAGCCTTGCGACGGCTCACGCGTTAAAAAATGAATATCCGGACCAAATGGCCCGGCTGGGGAGATTGACGACATAAGGAAAAGGAAAACGCGACGTTCATCGCGTCGGGTGAGTTCATGCGCGACGCAGAGCGTGATGTTCCATTCGGCTCTGCAAGCGATACAGATAGGCGAAACCTTGTTCCCAGCGACGATGACCAGATTTGACGTTGATGTGCCCTGCTTCACTGAGAATGCCGATATCCGCACCCCAGTCCCGAGCCATTTCCATGGCCCGTTGCGTGCTGACCGCCGCGTCATTGTCGGAGGTGACGATCTGCGTCGGGAACGGCAGCAAGTCCTTCGGAATCGGCGCGAAATTACGCAGCGCGGGCGAGCAGTTGGGCCGTTCGACATCCGCTGGCGCAACCAGCAACGCCCCGCGCACCTGACGCAAGGATTCCAACGGCGCCAGGCGCGCCCAATGGGCAACGGTCACGCACCCCAGGCTGTGCGCAATCAAAATCACCGGCGTGCTGTCGGCGGCAATACTGCGTTGCAATTCGCCAACCCAGTCCTCGCGACGCGGCTTGAGCCAATCGGCCTGTTCGACGCGCGTGCTGTTAGGCAGGCTGTATTGCCAGTGAGTTTGCCAATGATCAACGGGTGACCCTTGCCAGCCTGGCACGATCAGATAGCGAATCGACTCGTTGTGCATGGGGTCAGCCTCCTGCATGGGGTGCGGTCATGAGGCCAAGTATAAGGAAGGGACATATATTCGTTAAGGAATAAGAAGCTATTTATTAAGCACTTAATTGCATATGAGCAGATAAAAAAAGGGGTCGCTCCCTGCCTAAGGCGCGCCCCCTATGAAAATCGTGGTGTCCGTACCCGCGTGTTTCTGCGGGCACGGTTGAAGATAGACGCGTTGTGTTACAAAAAAACGACTTCAGCTCTGTGGGAGCGAGCTTGCTCGCGAAGTGGCTTGCGTTTGGCGAAATCCCCGATCTGAAACCGCCTTCGCGAGCAAGCTCGCTCCCACATTGATAATCACCGCGCCATCAAACGGTCGGTAACAGCGGCGCACTTCCTGGCTCGACAGCAACCGGATCAGGCTGCTTCGGCAATTCCCGGGCAACGTTCCACACCACAATCGCCGCCACCACATCGAAGATCGCCAACACCACGAACAGCGGGCTGTAGCCGATCTTGGTCACCAGCACGCCGAACACCAGGGTGAACGCCGCTGCGCCGAGATAGCCGAACATGCCGCCCATGCCGGTCGCGGTTGCCACTTCGTTTTTGCCGAATGAGTCGGAAGTGATCGAATACAGCGCGCCGGAAAGCGTCTGGTGCGCAAAGCCACCGACACACAGCAACGCGATGGCGGTGTACGGGCTGTCCACCAGACCGATGCATGCCGGGCCGATCATGCAGGACGCGCCGAACAGCAGCACCAGCTTGCGCGAAGTGAACAGCGAGACTTTGCAGTACTTGTGGAAGAACGGGCTCAAGTAGCCGCCCAATACGCAGCCGACATCAGCCGCCAGGAACGGCAGCCAGGCGAACATGGCGATTTCCTTGATATTCATGTGTCGCTCGGTCATCAGATACAGCGGAATCCAGGCGTTGAATGTCTGCCAGGCAGGCTCGGAGAGGATTCGTGCCGAAGCGATGGCGTAGAAATTGCGGCTGGTGATGATTTTCTTCCAGCTGCCTTTCTGCGTCGGCACATCCTTGAGGTGCGACTCCTGGCCGCTGAGGATGTAATCGCGCTCGGTATCGCTCAAGCGCTTTTGATCGCGGGGATGTTTGTAGAGCAGCAACCACAGGCCGCTCCACAAGACGCCCAGCGCGCCGACGATCAGAAACGCCAGCTCCCAGCCACTTTGCAGAATTGCCCAGACAACCAGCGGCGGTGCCAGCAGCGCACCCACGGACGAACCGATGTTGAACCAGCCGATGGCCACCGAGCGCTCTTTGGCCGGGAACCATTCCGTGGTGGCTTTAACGCCAGCCGGCAAGCCTGCGGCTTCAGTAAGACCGAGCATCCCGCGAAAGATCGCCAGGCTCTGCCAACCCGTGGCAAAAGCTGCTGCCGCACACGCCGCCGACCAGGCCACGGCGAAAATCGCGAAACCCATCTTGGTGCCGATGGCATCAATGATGTAGCCCGCCACCGGTTGCATCAGCGCATAGCAAACCTGCCACGCCACGACGATATGCGAGTACTGCTCGGTGCTGATGCTCAACTCGCTCATCAGCGTTGGCGCGGCCACGGACAGCGTGTTGCGCGCGAGGTAATTGACGATCAGGCCGGCCGTGACCAACCCGACCATCCACCAGCGTATTCCTTTGATTTTCATCTCTTCACCCTGTTGTTTTTGGAGTGGTGGCGAGCGTCCCCCGGTGATTACCGGGCGGCGGTTGTGTTCAGTTGTTAGTGACCGATTGCAGCGCGCAAGGCGACAGCGCCGAATGGGCGATGAAAGAGTCGCTGCAGGGAAAATCCCACCCGAGGGTGCAGAAAGAGACGTTCATGACGTTGTTACCGTTTGTATTATTTTTTTGGTGGACGAAAGTCGATTTCGCCTAGTCGTCGTACGACTGAGCCGATTTAAAGACACATCCTGTAACAATGTCAACTGGAGAAAACGGGGATACGACTATTGGCTATAGGGGGTTTGGGGTTTTGCGTAGGGGAAGGAATGAGTGGCGATGTTATACGACGACTAATGACTGACTGGTCATGAATGTGGGAGCGAGGCTTGCCCGGGAAGAACGATAACGCGGATCGTCTCGCCCACCGCGGTGCCTGATTCGCGGACAAGCGTCGCTCCAACGGGCCTGCGCTAGCGCAAATCAAACGCTTCCAGCACTGCCAGCTGATAACCCACGTCACCCACGGTATGGATCAGCTTGGGCAGGTAGCGCTCGTCGATTTTCGAACGCAGGCGGTGGACGGCGACGTCGATGGGCCGGGTGTCGCCAGCGAATATCTGGGCGGCGATAAGAGTGCGGGACAGGACATCGCCTTGGCGACTGGCGAGCAATTGCAGCAAGGCGAATTCGTTTTCACTCAGGGAAATCCGCTGCCCGCCCCGGCTGACGCGCTGCCGGGTGATGTCGATTTCAAGGTCGGCAATGCTGTAGCTCGCGGCATCCCCGGTCGGCCCGCGACGCAACAAGGTGCGCACGCGAACCAGCAACTCATCAAAGGTGAACGGCTTGAGCAGATAGTCGTCGGCGCCCAGCTCCAGCCCGCGCAGGCGATCTTCGATGGCGTCGGCCGCAGTCAGGAACAACACCGGCGTGGTGCCGCGCTGACGTATCAGTTTCAGCAGTTGCCAGCCATTGAGGCCCGGCAGCATCACGTCGAGGATGATCAGGTCGTAGGTTTGCTCTTCGACAAAGTGACGGCCGTCCAGGCCATTGAGCGCCACATCCAGGGTAAAACCCGACTTGGAGAAGCCTTCAGCCAGGTTGTTTGCCGTCTTGGCATCGTATTCCACTAACAGCAGCCGCATGACTCACCTCGTTGGTCTGTACCGTCAGCATAACGATTTGGCACGCATGAAGTTGGCCGCCTTGCGTAATTTCACCACATCGAAGATTTCCACCCGGTCCGTATCGAGCCGCAGAATCTTGCGCGTGTGCAGTTCTTGAAGCACTTCAAGCAGCGCCGGACGTGACAAAGCCGCCGTGCGCATCGACTGAATATCATCCAGCGCGATCAGGCGCCGGGCATGGCTCATCGGGCCATAACCTTCGGACAAGAGCAGTAGCCTCCAGGCGACCCGCGCCTTGGCGGGCAGCAGCTTGATGCGTTCGGAATGCAGCAGCGTCAGACCCAGTTTCTGACTGAGCAACTCGGCGAAAAAACGCCAGTACGCCGGAGTTTTTTCCAGAATCCCGATAAGCATCGCATGGGGAATATGCAGGAAGATGCTGTTGCCCAGGGAATACACGTCATGGCCGCGCGGCAAGCCGTCAAACAATGACACCTCGCCAAACCAGTAAGGCATGCGAACCTCTTCCAGACGCGGGGCCAGGCGCTGATCGACAACACTGCCCACACGAAACCCTCCTTCAAGCAGTACGTAAAGACCACAAGGCGCGTCGTCTTTTTCGAAGAGCAATTTTCCCGGGGTTCGGCGACGCTGTCGTGAGGCGTCCAACAGGCTATCCTGCAAATCGGCGGGAAGATTGGCGAACCAATAATCGGTCATCAATCGCGACCGCCATGCAGCTCCGTTTGACATGTTTTCGCTTGCTCCCTGTGACGGCAAATAGTTTTTATGGCCGAAACCGTAGCAAACTCCGAGCGTCAGCCAAAGAGGAAAAATAATGAAAAACCTCGTCGATCACCTCAGCCAATACGCGTCCTACCATCGCGATTCCCGAAATATTGTCAGCCATTTCATCGGTATTCCGCTGATTGTTCTGGCAGTCGCGGTCCTGTTGTCGCGGCCCGGCTGGATGTTAGGCGGTTTTTGGCTGTCGCCGGCAGCGCTGGTGAGTCTGGCGTCGGTGATTTTCTATGTGCGTCTGGATGGTCCGCTCGGCGTGTTGATGGCGGCCTTGCTGGGACTATGCGTTTGGCTAGGCGCGCATCTGGCGCAGCAGTCGACCTTGATCTGGCTGAGCGCGGGCGTCGGGATGTTTGTGGTGGGCTGGATCATCCAGTTCATCGGCCATTATTACGAAGGCCGCAAACCGGCGTTCATCGATGACGTAACCGGCTTGATCATCGGCCCGCTGTTTGTCGTGGCCGAGCTGGCGTTTCTGCTGGGGCTGCGCAAGCCGTTGCAGCATGCGATTGAGAAAAGGGTTGGGGGGGTGCACAAGCGTAGTTTGAAGCCAATTATTTAAAACGTTGAACACGGAACCCGTGGGAGCGAGGCTTGCTCGCGAAGGCGATTTCCAGCCCCAGAAGATGGGCCGGATGTATCTGCCTCTTCGCGAGCAAGCTCGCTCCCACAGTTCCCCGCCAATCCTTCACACCACTCAGATATTCGCCACTTTCTGCCAGACCTTCGGCTTGAAGAACAGCGTTTCGCCCCGCGTCAGGCCGACCAGGCTGTCGTGATCCTTGACCACTTCGGCTTCGATCAGCTCGTTCTGGCCTTCCACTTTCAGGGTGACCCGAGTCGTGGCGCCCAGCGGGCGGATGTCGCGCACCAGTGCGGCGTGGTGGTCTTCCAGTTCATGCCGTGACAACGACACTTCGTGCGGCCGGAACAACACCTGATCTTCACCCAGATGCAGGCGATTGGAGTCGCCCAGGAAGTGATAGACGAAATCGCTGGCCGGGTTCTCGTAGACTTCGCCCGGCGAGCCGATCTGCTCGATCACGCCTTTGTTCATCACCACGATGCGATCCGCCACTTCCATGGCTTCTTCCTGGTCGTGCGTCACGAAAACCGACGTCAGGTTGATGTCCTCGTGCAGGCGCGCCAGCCAGCGGCGCAGCTCTTTACGCACCTTGGCGTCCAGTGCGCCGAACGGCTCGTCGAGCAGCAACACTTTGGGCTCCACCGCCAGGGCGCGCGCCAGGGCAATCCGCTGACGCTGACCGCCGGACAACTGCTCCGGATAGCGATCCGCCAGCCAGTCCAGTTGCACCATGTTCAGCAACTCATGAACCTTGACCGCGATCTGGGTTTCGTTAGGGCGCTGATTCTTGGGTTTCATGCGCAGGCCGAACGCGACGTTGTCGAACACCGTCATGTGCCGGAACAGCGCGTAATGCTGGAACACAAACCCGACGTTACGATCACGCACGTCATGGCCGGAAACGTCTTCGCCGTGGAAGACAATGCTGCCCTGATCCGGGGTTTCCAGACCGGCAATGATGCGCAACAAGGTGGTCTTGCCGCAGCCGGACGGGCCGAGCAACGCCACCAGCTCGCCACTCTGGATGTCCAGATTGATGCTGCTCAGGGCCTTGAAGGCATTGAAATTCTTGCTGACATTACGGACTTCGATCGACATGAATTATTCCTCCGCCGCACTTTGGCGCAGACGGTTAATGCGCGCTTCACTCCACTGCTTGAGCAGCAGGATGAACAGCGCCAGGATCAGCAACAGGCTCGCCACCGCAAAGGCTGCGACGTGGTTGTATTCGTTGTAGAGGATTTCGACGTGCAGCGGCAGGGTATTGGTGACGCCGCGAATGTGCCCGGAAACCACCGACACCGCGCCAAACTCACCCATGGCCCGTGCAGTACAGAGCACCACGCCGTAGATCAGGCCCCATTTGATGTTCGGCACCGTGACGTGCCAGAACATCTGCCAGCCGTTGGCGCCGAGCAAACGCGCGGCCTCCTCTTCTTGCGTGCCCTGCTCCTGCATCAGCGGGATCAGTTCACGGGCCACGAAAGGCACCGTGACGAAGATGGTCGCCAAAACGATGCCCGGCAGCGCGAACACGATCTGGATGTCGTGATCCTGCAACCACGGCCCGAACAGGCCCTGAGCGCCAAACATCAATACATAGACCAGACCGGCGATGACCGGCGAGACCGAGAACGGCAGATCGATCAGCGTCACCAGCATGCTTTTGCCACGGAACGAGTATTTGCTCACGCACCAGGCCGCGCTGACACCGAACACCACGTTGAGCGGCACCGAAATCAATACAGCGATGACCGTCAGCTTCAGGGCCGACAAGGCATCCGGCTCGAGAATCGCAGTGAAGAACGCGCCCAGACCGTTTTTCAACCCCTGGGAAACCACGATGAACAGCGGCAAACCCAGGAACAGAATGAACACCAGCCAGCACAGGCCAATCAGGATACGACGCGACAGCGCGCTGCCACGACGGGCGGCATTGGCGGAGGCGGCGGCTGAAACAGATGAATAGGACATGCTCTGCGCCTCCTCAGGATGGGGTTTCAATGCGCCGCTGCAGCAAGTTGATCAGCAGCAGCAGAATGAAGGAAACCACCAGCATCATCACGCCGATAGCCGTCGCTCCGGTGTAATCGTACTGGTCGAGCTTGACCATGATCAGCAGCGGCAGGATCTCGGTTTTCATCGGCATGTTGCCGGCGATGAAGATCACCGAGCCGTACTCGCCGACGCCACGGGCAAACGCCAGGGCGAAACCGGTCAGCCAGGCGGGCAGCAACGCGGGAACGAGGATGTAGCGAAACACCTGCAACGGACGCGCACCCAGGCAAGCGGCGGCTTCTTCGACTTCCCGGGGGATGTCAGCCAGAACCGGTTGCACGGTGCGTACCACGAACGGCAGCGTGACGAAGGTCAGCGCGAGGGTAATACCCAGCGGCGTGTAGGCAATCTTGAATCCCAGGTCCGCGGCGAATTGCCCGACGAGCCCGGTCGGCGTGTACAACGCCGTCAAGGCGATACCGGCTACGGCGGTGGGCAAGGCGAATGGCAAATCAATCATCGCGTCGATGATCTTGCGGCCGGGGAAGGTGTAACGCACCAACACCCAGGCCAGCAATACGCCGATCAGACCATTGATAACCGCCGCATAAAACGCCGTGCCGAAGCTCAGTTTGAGAGCAGCGAGCACGCGCGGCGCGGTGATGATTGCCCAGAATTGATCCCAGGTCAGCTGCGCGGCATGGATGAACATGGCGGCCAGCGGGATTAACACAATCAGACTGAGGTACACCAAGGTGTAACCCAGCGTCAGCCCGAAGCCGGGTATGACGGGGGAGGTACGTCGCGACATAAAAGTCCTTGGTTGACACACGGAACCCGCAAACGAATGCGGGTTCATGGTTCAGCTAAAAAACGCTCGCTGACATAACGCGATCTACCGTAGGAGCGGCTTTAGCCGCGAGAGCGTCCTCCCGGCTAAAGCCAGTCCTACAGGTGTCTGAGCTACATCACTGCGCCTGGTAGATCTGGTCGAACACACCGCCATCATTGAAAAACATGGGCTGAGCAGTTTTCCAGCCGCCGAAGTCTTTGTCGATAGTCAGCAGGTTCAGTTTCGGGAACTGCTTTTCATATTTGGCAGCGACTTCAGCGTTACGCGGACGGTAGAAGTTCTTCGCGGCGATTTCCTGGCCTTCCTTGCTGTACAGGTGTTTCAGGTATTCAGTTGCGATTTCGGTATTGCCTTTCTTTTCGGCGTTCTTGTCGACAACAGCGACTGGCGGCTCAGCCAGAATCGACAGCGAAGGTACGACGATGTCGAACTTGTCCGCGCCGCCGTCTTCTTTCAGCGCCAGGAACGCTTCGTTTTCCCACGCCAGCAGCACATCGCCCTGACCGTTGTTGACGAAAGTGATGGTCGAACCGCGAGCGCCGGTGTCCAGCACAGGAACGTGTTTAAACAGTTTTTTCACGTATTCCTGAGCCTCGGCTTCGCTGCCGCCGGTCTTCAGGCCATAGCCGTAGGCCGCAAGGAAGTTCCAGCGCGCACCGCCGGAGGTTTTCGGGTTTGGCGTGATGACCGACACGTCTTTCTTGATCAGGTCATTCCAGTCCTTGATGCCTTTGGGATTGCCCTTGCGCACCAGGAAAACGATGGTCGACGTGTAAGGCGTGCTCGCATCCGGCAGGCGGGTCTGCCAGTTTTCCGGCAAGCCTTTGCCCAGTTTGGCGACTTCATCGATGTCACCGGCCAGAGCCAGGGTCACTACGTCAGCGCGCAGGCCGTCGATCACCGAACGAGCTTGCTTGCCCGAACCACCATGGGATTGCTTGATGTCGACCTTGTCGTCCGGATGAGTCTTTTTCCAGAAGCTGATGAACTCGGCGTTGTAGTCCTGATACAGCTCACGCGTCGGATCGTACGACACGTTGAGCAGCTCGTAATCCTTGGCAACAGCGGAACCGGCAAACACGGCACTGGCGAGTGCGGCCAGCGCATAACGGCGAATGGACATGGATCAAGCTCCTGGAAATTCTGGTTGTGTTGGTTTTTCTAGTTTTTGATGATCGTGTCTTGGTAGGACCGGCTTCAGCCGGGAGCAAGCATCCATCCGACCTTCCTCCCGGCTGAAGCCGGTCCTACAGCAATCCCTTATCTCAGCTCGGTTTGGTACCCGGATTCTGCAACCGGAATTTCTCTTTACGCTCGATCTGCACCACTTGTGCATTGTGAACAGTGATTTCAACCGCTCCGAAACGCAGGTCGCGCAGCGCACTCTGAATCTCGCGCAGAATCGCCGCTTCGTCCTGACCGTCAACGCTACGCAGAGATGCGCTCATGATCGTGCCCCTTGAATTGAGAAGCCTGCAGTACCGGTTCTGGGTCCGGACTGCTTGTGGCATGGAGGCAATATTAGAGACGCACAGTTATTCTTAAAAAGACTATTTAAGAATCTATATATAACCAAAATGAATTTAGATTAAAGACCGCAACGTTAGCCGACTAGATGATGGGCTCGCGAAAGCCCGGAGCGCGCAGCCAATCGATCTGCTCGGCAGGCATCGGGCGCGCAAACCAGTAGCCCTGGCCCAGCTGACAACCGTTGTCGAGCAGGAAACTGGCTTGCTCGGCATGCTCGATGCCTTCGGCCAACACCCGCATGCCCATGCTTTGCGCCAGGGCGATGATCACCCGGACAATGGCGATGTCGTCTTCATCGCTGGGCAGCCCGGCAACGAAGCCCTGATCGATTTTCAGCTTTTGCACGGGCATCCGCTTGAGTCGCAGCAGCGATGAATAACCGGTGCCGAAATCATCGATGGACAGGCTCAGGCCCAGGCCGCGCAGCCGATGCATCTGCTCAATGGCTTGCTCCGGATCTTCCATGACCGCGCTTTCGGTCACTTCCAACTCCAGATAGACCGGGTCCAGACCGGTTTCAGCCAGCACCTTCGCCACCTGGCGTTCCAGGTCGCCGCGACTGAACAACCGACTGGAGACGTTGACCGCCACAAAGGAAATCGCAACGCCCGCCGCCAGCCAGCGGGTCATCTGATAGCAGGAGGTCTTCAGCACCCAGGCATCAATGTCGGCGATCAAACCGCTTTGCTCGGCGATCGGGATGAATTCTCCCGGCGGCACCAGGCCGCGATTCGGATGTTGCCAGCGCACCAACGCCTCGACGCCGATAATGCAGCTGTCCTGCAGATCATGGATCGGCTGATAGAAGACGCGCAGCTCGTCATTCTCGATGGCGCGGCGCAGCTCGCTGGCCAGTTGCACCCGCTGCTGAGCGTGGGCGGTCAGCTCTTCTGTGTACAACGCATAACCTTCACGGCCGTCGCTCTTGGCCTTGAACAGTGCGGAATCAGCGTTACGCAGCAATTGCTCCGCGCTCAAGGCATCGCTGGGGAACAGGCTGATGCCAATACTCGCGCTGATGAATAATTGCTGCTCATTGACGATGAACGGTGCCTTGAAGCCATCGATGATCTGCTGCGCATAGTTGGCCGCCTGGACCACTTGCTGACAGTTTTCGATCAACAAGCCGAATTCATCACCGCCCAGACGCGCCAGGGTCAGGGTTTTATCGAAGAAACCTTCGAGACGCTCGCCCACGGCCTTGAGGATTTCGTCACCGACGTTATGGCCCAGGCTGTCGTTGATGTGCTTGAAATGATCGAGATCGATCAACAGCAGTGCGCAGCCGCGTTTGCTGGAACGAGCGGATGCCAGCGCCTGGCCGGTGCGGTCGATGAACAGCAGGCGGTTCGGCAAGCCCGTCAATGCATCGTAATGCGCCAAGTGCAGCAGCTCATGTTCCGAGCGCTTGATAGCGGTTATGTCGGAAAAAACTGCAACAAAATGTTTTATCTCGCCATTGTCGCCCTTGATGCTGCGGATGCTCTGCCATTGCGGGTATATCTCGCCGCTTTTGCGGCGGTTCCAGATCTCGCCGCTCCACTGACCGGCACTGAGAATCGAGCGGTACATCTGCCGGTAGAACTCCGGGCCATGCCGACCCGATTTGAACTTGCTCGGATTCATGCCCAGCACTTCGTCCTGCTGGTAGCCGGTAATCTGCATGAAGGCGCGATTGACATGGACGATGAGCCCCTCGCTATTGGTGACCACGACGCCTTCGTTGGTGCTGTCGAATACCGCCGCCGCCAGGCGCAAGCGGTCATGATCTTCACTCTGACGGTGCACCCTGTCGTCATTGCGCATGAATTTCAGCAGTCGGCCACGCGCCACAAAAACCAGAACGGCACTGAGCAACACCCACGCATAAGCGCTTATCTGCTGCGCTAACGCCAATTGCGCTGGATTCTCGATGATATCGGGCAGCACGTAGTCGCAGAATGCCAGCCACAGGACGGACACCAGTCCATACAACAGGGCCGTACACAGGGCGTTTCGGGAAGATTCAGTCATAAGAAAACGAAAAGCCTTACGAAAGGATGGGATTATAGGGTAAGAAACATCTGGCGACTCTTATCTGAAAGGTCGACTGGTTTTATCTGACGGCTAAGTGATAATGCGCACTGTTACTTTTTTCTTCACGCGCGTCACTTCGAGGGCAACACAGCCTATGTGGTACAACGGTCTGCTCGATCTTTCCGTCTGGCAGTTGGTGGCAGTCACTCTGGCGATAACCCATGTGACTATCGTCGGCGTCACGGTTTATCTGCATCGCTACTCGGCGCACCGCTCGCTGGAGCTGAATGCAGGTCTCAAACATTTCTTTCGTTTCTGGCTGTGGCTGACCACGGCGCAGAACACCCGCGAATGGACCGCTATCCATCGCAAGCATCACGCCAAATGCGAAACCGTCGATGACCCGCACAGCCCGGTCATCAAAGGCTTGTCTACCGTGCTGCGCAAAGGTGCCGAGCTGTATCGCGCCGAAGCGGAAAACCCGGACACCTTGCGCATCTACGGGAAAAACTGCCCGGAAGACTGGATCGAACGAAATCTCTATACCCGCTTCCCGCTGTTGGGCATCGCGATCATGGCCGTTATCGACCTGTTGCTGTTCGGCGCGCTGGGCATCACCGTCTGGGCGATCCAGATGATGTGGATTCCGTTCTGGGCCGCTGGTGTGGTCAACGGCCTTGGCCACGCGGTGGGTTATCGCAATTTCGAATGCCGTGATGCGGCGACCAATCTGGTGCCGTGGGGCATCATCATTGGCGGCGAAGAACTGCACAACAACCATCACACCTATCCCAACTCGGCCAAGCTCTCGGTCAAGAAGTGGGAATTCGACATGGGCTGGGCGTGGATCAAAGTGTTCAGCGCCCTGCGTCTGGCCAAAGTACAGCGCGTTGCGCCCATCGCCCATCGGGTCGAAGGCAAAGGCAATCTGGACATGGACACCGCGATGGCGATTCTCAACAACCGCTTCCAGATCATGGCCCAGTACCGCAAGCTGGTTATCGGCCCGCTGGTTACGCAGGAACTGGCCAAGGCTGACGCGTCGGTACGCCATCAATTCCATCGTGCCAAAGCGCTGTTGTCTCGGGAAACCAGCCTGCTGGAAGACAAGCATCACCTGCATATCCAGTCCATGCTGGAGCACAGCCAGGCGCTGAAAGTAATTTACGAAAAACGCCTGGCCCTGCAGCAGATCTGGCTCAAGACCAGCAGCAATGGGCATGACATGCTCGCGGCGATCAAGGATTGGATCCACGAAGCCGAAGCCAGCGGCATTGCTTCGCTGCACGACTTCGCAGATCAGCTCAAAACCTACTCGCTACGTCCTGCCCACGCCTGACACCGTTGATCGGCGCGCCCTTCTCCGGCGCGCCTTTGCGGAACTTCACCCCTGAAAATCACTCTGAACATCAGCCCATAACCTTCGTGGGAAATGTTGTGGCTGTGCGCCGCACTTCTTCTTGAGATGCAGTGCCATGGACAACCAGAACCCCGCTCCCCCCGCCTCTACTGTCGACATGCCCGCTGCAGCGGAAACACTGCTGGCGTTAATGCATGCCCAGGCAGAAGTCGCGCGCCTGAGCGAACGAGAGCAACTGTTCAGTTCGCTATTGGTCAGCGTTAACGCGGTGCTGTGGGCGTTCGACTGGGCGACTCAGCAGATGATTTACGTCAGCCCCGCCTATGAACGGATTTTCGGGCGCTCGGCCGGCTTGCTGCTGGCCGACTACGGCGAATGGCGCGACAGCATCTACCCGGATGACCTGAATTACGCCGAGCGCAGCCTCAACGAGGTGATCGAAAAAGGCTCCATCGAAGATCGCGAATACCGCATCATCCGCGCCGATGGCGAAATACGCTGGCTCAGCGACAAGTGTTTCGTCAGCCATCAGGCGGACGCCGGGCATCGCTTGATCGTGGTCGGCATCGCCGAAGACATCACTGAAAAGAAGCAGCTGGAGAGCGAATTACAGCGTCTGGCCACCACCGACGTGCTCACCCAGAGCAGCAACCGCCGCCACTTCTTCGACTGCGCCCAGCGCGAATTCGAACAGGCGCGCCTGAATGGCACGCCACTGGCGTTCCTGTTGCTGGACATCGATGACTTCAAGCTGGTCAATGATACTTACGGCCACCAGGAAGGCGATCTGGTGTTGCAGCGCATCGCCGAGTGCGGTCGAGGAACGTTACGCCGTGGTGATCTGTTCGGCCGGATTGGCGGTGAGGAGTTCGCCGCAGTTTTCCCCGGCTGCGCCCCTGACATGGCCAAACAGATCGCCGAACGCCTGCAACGGGAAATCCAGCGTTTGAGCTTCCAGCGTGATGGCGTGACATTTGGCATCACCGCCAGCCAGGGTTTGACCAACCTGGGCGACGCCGATCAAAGCCTCGAAGCCCTGTACGGCCGCGCCGACGCCGCCATGTACCAGGCCAAACGCCAGGGCAAGAATCAGATTGTGTTGGTCTAGCAGGCGTCAGACTGTTGGAGCGAGGCTTGCCCGCGAAATCAGGCGCCTCGGTGGACCAGACTCACCGCGTTATCGTTCTTCGCGGGCAAGCCTCGCTCCGACGGAATCTAGCCCTGCGAAGGTTTCTCCGGATCGTCTTCGACAGATTCCGGCTCCGGCGCCAGCAGGGCCGGATCGGTCACGCCCGTGAATTTTTTGCGCAGCCGCTGCAAGTCTGCGACGTTCATCTTCAGCAATCTGGCGGGCTTGGTCTTGAGCAAGGGCGTGACGCTGTCATCGTTGCCGAGCCGCGCCATTTGCCCTGCCAGGTTCATGACCAACACTTCGCGGGTGTAAACGCCGGTGTTGTATTGATAAACCGCCGCAATCAGCTCTCGCAGTTCAAAGGGCAAACGCCAGCGAGTGCGCAACGCAGAACCGAAGGCTGCCGAATATTGCTCCAGCGATTGCCTGATCTGCTCATCATCCAGTTCGCCGCCGGCCTGCAACCATTCCTGCAGGCAACCCACCACAGCCAGATCGCCCAGCGTCTGTAACAGTCCCGCGCAAAAACAGCGCTCGGCATCCACTTCAAGCATGCGCGCCAGAGTGCGTCCGTATTCAGCAGTACGTTGCGACAACGTCCACAGCTCACTGGCCTTGGCCAGCAGCGCGCCGTTGGTCAGCACTGACGTGCGCTTCTTTTCCAGGCTGGAAACGATGTCGGCGCTCTGCGCCCCACCCAACACCGCCAAGGCAGCAGGCAGTGTCTGCACAGGCGTGCCCAGATGCTGCGCCGCGCTATTGGCCGCCGCGATGAGCACCGCGGTGATATGCGGGTCGTTGCGCAGCTCCTGCTCCAGCAAAGTGGGGTCGACGCGTGCGGCGCCCTTGCTGAGTTTGATCGCCGTCGCGACATCCACGAACAAAGGCGCACCGTCGGTGGTATCCCGTCGCTGCTCCAGAAACCTGGCAAGAGTCATACCGGGAATCAGCGCCGGAACCGCATTCGGTACCGGACACACCAGCAACAGGCGTTCAAGGCGCTGGCGCAGGCCTTCGGTATTCAAGGGTTTGGTCAGGTAAGCAGTCGGCGCGAGCGGCACAGCCTCGCGGACACTGGCGCTGTCGCTGCGATTACTGATCAGGATAAAAGGAATGACTGGCTTGCGCTGTAACCCGCGAACACCGCGCAACAGGCTCAAACCGTCGATGACAGGAAGTTCTCTTGCCGCAATGACCAGATCAGGCAGCTGCTTCTTCATCCACTCCGCAGCCTGTTTGCCATCGGTGCAAATCTCAAGGTCGATATCCGCGCGCACGCTCAAGAGCAACTCACTCAGCGTTTCGCGAACCCGTGGATCGGATTCGGCAATCAATACGCGAGGTACCGCGGGTAAATCTACAGCAGTCATCAGCAGTCTCCGACATCGATGCGTTCACCTTAGCCAATGCATCCGTTTGGAGATATACCCCGAAAGCGATATCTGCCCCCTAAAAACGCAAAAAAACCCGCCGAAGCGGGTCTTTTTTGTCCATTTGGTCACATTTTAATCAATGCGACCTTGGCGTTCTCACGCCAGTTCAGCGAAGCACTCTTCAAGAATCGCCAAGCCTTTATCCAGTTGCTCGTCCGGCGAAGTCAGCGGTACCAGGACGCGCAAAACGTTGCCGTAGGTGCCGCAAGACAGCAGGATCAGACCCTTGTCGCGAGCCTTGGCCACAACCTGCGCCACAGCAGCAGCGTTCGGCTTGTGGGTGTCGCCGTTTTCGAACAGCTCCAGCGCGATCATCGCGCCCAGCGCACGGACTTCACCGATCACCGGGTACTTGGCCTGAATCGCCTTGAGGCCTGTCACCAGACGCTCGCCAACTGCCTTGCAGCGATCCAGCAGGTGTTCTTCTTCAAACACTTGCAATACCGCCAGCGCAGCCGCGCACGCCACCGGGCTACCGGCGTATGTGCCGCCCAGACCGCCCGGAGCGATAGCGTCCATGTATTCAGCCTTGCCGCACACACCGGCCAACGGGAAACCGCCAGCGATGGATTTGGCGAAGGTGGTCAGGTCAGCGCTGACGCCCATCTGTTCCATGGCGAAGAACGTACCAGTACGACCGGCACCGGTCTGCACTTCGTCAGCGATCAGCAGGATGCCGTGTTTGTCGCACAGTTCGCGCAGGCGAGCCATGAACGCCTTCGGCGCCACATAGAAACCACCTTCGCCCTGAACCGGCTCGATGATGATCGCAGCGATGTCGCGCGGCTCGGCGTCGTTCTTGAAGATGCGCTCGATGCTGGCGATGGAATCGTCGACGCTCACGCCATGCAGTTCACATGGGTAGATTG
This sequence comes from Pseudomonas sp. G.S.17, assembly GCF_038096165.1. Classification (NCBI taxonomy): domain Bacteria; kingdom Pseudomonadati; phylum Pseudomonadota; class Gammaproteobacteria; order Pseudomonadales; family Pseudomonadaceae; genus Pseudomonas; species Pseudomonas viridinivis. The sequence goes on along the minus strand of NZ_CP151076.1, from coordinate 294,593 downwards.
CGCGGAAGATGCCGCCTGGCATCAGGCCCATGCCGGCCGAGTAAGGCACGACTTTGCCAGTCAGACCCAGGGTCATCATGGTGCGGCCGTGGTAAGCGCCAGTGAAGGCGATCACGCCGGTACGGCCAGTGGCGGCACGGGCGATCTTCACGGCGTTTTCAACCGCTTCGGAGCCGGTGGTCACCAACAGGGTTTTCTTCTCGAAATCACCTGGCACCTTGGCGTTGATCTTTTCGCACAGCTCAACGTACGGCTCGTAAGCCAGCACCTGGAAGCAGGTGTGAGTCAGCTTGGTCAGCTGCTCTTGCACGGCGGCAATGATTTTCGGGTGCAGGTGACCGGTGTTCAGTACCGCGATGCCGCCAGCGAAGTCGATGAATTCACGACCCTCAACGTCAGTCACAGTAGCGTTTTTGGCCGAAGCGGCGAAGATCGGGTGGATCTGGCCAACACCGCGTGGAACAGCGGCTTCGCGGCGTTTCATCAATTCTGCGTTTGTTTGGCTCATGGTTTCCTCATTCGCCGCTCATCGGTCGGCGTTGGTCAAGGATTAAGCAGTCGGGGTGAGTTGCAGCAGCATACGATGATCGACTGCTGCAACTTCCGGCTACCGGGTGGAATTGCGGGTGAAGCGAGTACGCGAGCGTTAAACGCTCAGGCACAGGTATTTGATTTCCAGATAATCTTCGATGCCGTACTTGGAGCCTTCACGGCCCAGGCCCGACGACTTGATCCCGCCAAACGGTGCGACTTCGTTGGAGATCAGGCCGGTGTTGATGCCGACCATGCCGTATTCCAGCGCTTCAGCGACGCGGAACACGCGGCTCATGTCGCGAGCGTAGAAGTACGACGCCAGACCGAACTCGGTGTCGTTGGCCATCGCAATCACTTCGGCTTCGTCCTTGAAGCGGAACAGCGGCGCCAGCGGGCCAAAGGTTTCTTCTTTCGCGACTGCCGCGTCTTTCGAGACGTTGACCAGAATGGTCGGCTCGAAGAAATTGCCTTGCATGCTGTTGCCGCCCAGCAGCACTTTCGCGCCCTTGCCCACGGCGTCGGCGATGTGCTCCTTGACCTTGTTCACGGCTTTTTCGTCGATCAGCGGACCGGTCGTGGTGCCCTCTTCCAGACCGTTACCGATCTTCAGCTTGCCCACAGCGGTTTTCAGCTTCTCGGCGAACGCGTCATAAACGGCGTCCTGCACATAGATGCGGTTGGCGCAGACGCAGGTCTGGCCGTTGTTGCGATACTTGGAAATGATCGCGCCTTCGACGGCCTTATCCAGGTCCGCGTCGTCGAACACGATAAACGGCGCGTTGCCGCCCAATTCCAGCGACACCTTCTTGATGTCCTTGGCGCATTCGGCCATCAACTGACGACCAATTTCCGTCGAGCCGGTGAACGACAATTTGCGCACAATCGGGTTGCTGGTCAGCTCGCTGCCGATATCGCCAGCGCTGCCGGTCACCACGCTGAACACGCCAGCCGGGATGCCCGCGCGCTCAGCCAGTTCAGCCAGGGCCAATGCCGAATAAGGGGTTTGCGACGCAGGCTTGAGCACCATGGTACAGCCAGCGGCCAACGCCGGGCCGGCTTTACGGGTGATCATCGCCGCCGGGAAGTTCCACGGGGTAATGGCCGCCGTCACGCCAATCGGCTGCTTGAGCACGATCAGACGCTTGTCCGGCTGATGGCCAGGAATCACATCGCCATACACGCGCTTGGCTTCTTCAGCGAACCACTCGATAAAGGACGCCGCGTAAGCGATCTCGCCCTTGGCCTCGGCCAGCGGCTTGCCTTGTTCGAGCGTCATCAGGCGCGCGAGGTCGTCCTGGTTCTCGATCATCAGCTCGTACCAGCGACGCAGCTTGTTGCCGCGCTCTTTGGCGCTCAACGCACGCCAGGCCGGCAGCGCCTTGTCAGCAGCTTCGATGGCACGACGGGTTTCAGCAGCGCCCATTTTTGGCACAGTGCCGAGAATTTCATTGTCAGCCGGGTTGTTGACCTTGATCATCTGACCACTGTCCGCGTCCAGCCAGACACCATTGATATAGGCTTGTTGGCGGAACAGTTTCGAGTCTTTAAGCTGCATGTCGGCCTCCTAAACAGCACCGCGCAAGGGGCGGAGCAATTATTGTTGTGCAAAGGCGTCTCGAACGAGACTGCCGTCAGGAAATATTCGCCGGGCTCCGCAACGAAGGGTCGCCAAAAGTGCGGGAGAACCGGACAAGAGCGTTTGAAATCTCAAACGAATCCTAGGGACTGCTGGGGTAAAGGACAATAGGCTGTTCGAAAAAAAGAACGCATTTGCCAGATTCCTCCAGATTTTCTGATAAACGTCATCCACAGCCGCAAAAACGTACGAAATCAACAACAGCCTCTCGCCAGCATGGACGCATGCCAATCAGATGAGTATCATGGCGGCCGCATTGCACCAGTAGCTCAGCTGGATAGAGTACTGCCCTCCGAAGGCAGTGGTCATGGGTTCGAATCCCGTCTGGTGCACCACCTACCTGTTTTGAGCTGTCTCAGATTGTCTCGAAACACCCCAAGAAGCCCGCCTAGTGCGGGCTTTCTTGTTTCCGGGGTTTGGCTTTGCGTCCAATTGGCAGGCTGCACTTTTCAGATGCGCAACGTCGCAAGAATCGTTAGGGTGTTTTGGATCAAATCCAGCCCATTCAAGGAACGACTCATGCCGTTGATGTTTTCGCGCTCTGCCCTCGCCTCCGCTCTGGCGCTTGCTGTCACTTTTGGTGGTGGCTCCCTCGCTCAGGCGGCGACGCCCGACAAACTGGTTCAGGCTGGCGCCGAGCAATCCAAGGAGCCCGCGCTGAAGCTGTTGGAGCAACTGGTGAATATCGATTCCGGCTCCGGTTACGAGCCGGGCCTGAGCAAGGTGAGCGCAATTGTCGTCGAGGAGCTGAAAAAGCTCGGCGCGACCATCGAGACCTTCCCCAATACCGCCCCGGACAAGAGCAACCATGTGATCGCCACGCTCAAGGGCACGGGTAAAGCGAAAATATTGCTCATGGCGCACATGGATACGGTGTTCAAGGAAGGCTCGGCCGCCGCTCGCCCTTTCCACATCAAGGACGGACGCGCTTATGGTCCGGGCGTAATGGACGATAAGGGTGGCATTGTGGCCGGCATCTACGCACTGCAGATTCTGAAAAATCTGAATTTTACCGACTACGCGCAGATCACGTTCCTGCTGGACGCCAGCGAAGAAACCGGTTCGGACGCTGCGACCGACCTGATCAAGAAAACCGCCAAGCAACACGATGTGACGTTGAACCTGGAGCCAGGCCGCCCAGCCGATGGTCTGGTCGTCTGGCGTAAAGGCAGTGCGACGGCGGTGGTCGACGTGAAGGGCAAAGCTTCCCACGCGGGTGTCGCACCGGAACTGGGCCGTAACGCGGCGATGGAAGCGGCGCACCAGATCCTGCAACTGGGCAAACTGGGCGATGCCGAGAAGAAGACCACCATCAACTTCACCACCATCAATGCCGGTGACCGCACCAACGTCATTCCTGACCAGGCCACCGCCAAGGCCGATGTGCGTGCAGCGGTGCCGGAAGAGTTCGACCGGATCGAGAAGGACCTCGCGCGAGTATCGGCTGACAAACTCATCCCGGAAACCGAAGTGTCGACGAAGCTGATTCGGGGCCTGCCACCCATGCCGCAAACCGCCGAAAGCGACAAGTTGGTGGCTATCGCGCAAGGCATTTACGGCGAACTGGGCCGCACGCTGACCATCGAAGGCAGCGGCGGCGCAGCCGATGCAAGCCTGGCCGCGAGTGTCGGCGTGCCTACGCTGGACGGTTTCGGCATCGTCGGCGGCAACATTCACACCCCCGAAGAGTACGCGGAAGTCGAAAGCGTCTCGCCACGGATTTACCTGCTGACGCGCATGATCATGGAGCTTTCTCGCGGCACGCCTAAACAGTAATTGCGCGGCGTCTGCGCAGGGAATCGTGGGTACTGCGCAGACGCTGAACATAGCATTTGGGTTGTTCATTATTAGAGCGGGCGGATGTTGCGGCCTCTTCGCGGGCAAGCCGCGCTCCAACGGAATGTGCGCCGCCCTTGTAGGAGCGAATTTATTCGCGAGGCGATTTATTTGTTTTCGCAGAACCAATGCCTCGCCAACAAGTTGGCTCCTACAGCATTTCAGTTGCCCATCATTGCAGTACAACGCCGTCTCGTTGGAGCCTCGCTCCAACGGAATGTGCACCGCTCTTGTAGGAGCGAATTTATTCGCGAGGCGATTTATTTGTTTTCGCAGAACCATCACCTCACCAACAACCTGGCCCCCACAACTCTCCCTTAAAATAAATGGCACAAATGTTCAAATTCCCCATCCATTCGAATTCTTCAGTCATCGTACATCTAACCCAGGCGGGCTGCGGGTTTCAGCCCTGAGGCCCGGTCTAGAGCCTTGCATGACGAATAGTCTAGATAGCACTTTGCCTGTTTTAGATATTGCCGAATGTTTCGTGATGTGAAACATTCCACCCAGTTTTGTGCGGCACCCTGTCGCATGCGCTGAGCCAATGCCACCGTGGGCGTTGGTTCTGACCAAGCGCGTTAGCCGAATCCGAACCTCGAAAAAGCCAGGCCGCAACTGCCTAAGGTAAACAAATGTCACGTTACGCTCGTGAAGGACGAGGCCTGCCCAAGGCCTTTGCTGGATTGCTGTGCCTGCTCGTCTGTATGGCGGGATCGGCCTTTGGCCAGGAACTGGAAGCCACGGCTTCTGTCGGTAAGCGTCTGGCGGTTGCCGCCGACTGTGTGGCCTGCCACACCGCGCCCGAAGGCAAGCCTTTCGCTGGCGGCTATCCGCTCAGCTCGCCGATGGGGGTGATTTATTCGACGAACATTACCCCGTCCAAAACCGCTGGCATCGGCAACTACTCCAACGAGCAGTTCGCCCGCGCGGTGCGTGATGGCGTAGCGGCGGATGGGACTCATCTGTATCCGGCGATGCCCTACACGTCCTACGCGAAGATGACCGATAGCGATATCGCTGCGTTGTACGACTACTTCATGAAGGAAGTGCAGCCAGTCGACACGCCGTCGCCGAAGACCGCGCTGACGTTCCCGTTCAACATTCGCGCGTCGATGATGGGCTGGAATTTGCTGTTCCACAGCGACGCACGCTTCAAGCCGGACGCGAGCAAGTCCGCTGAAGTGAATCGTGGCGATTATCTGGTCAACGCCCTCGCCCACTGCGACACCTGCCACACACCGCGCAATTTCCTGATGGGCGCCGACAGTGGCAAGCCGCTGGGCGGTGGTTCGCTGGGCAGCTGGTACGCGCCGAACATCAGCTCGGACAAGGTCAGCGGCATCGGCGCCTGGTCCAACGATGAAATCGTCGCTTACCTGCGCACGGGTCATGTGGCTGGCAAGGCACAAGCGGCTGGCCCGATGGCCGAGGCGATCGAGCACAGCCTGCAGTACCTGGGCGACAGCGATTTGAAAGCGATTGCGGCGTATTTGCAGCAAACGCCAGCGATCAAATCCGGTGAGAACAAAGCCCGCCACGAATTCGGCGCAGCGTCCACCGATGAGCTGACCTTGCGCGGCACCAAGCCGGAAGACAATCCGGGCTGGCACATCTTCAGCGGCACCTGTGCCAATTGCCACCAGGCCAATGGCCAAGGCACCAAAGAATACCCGTCGCTGTTCAACAACACCGCGACCACGCGTGCGGACAACCTCATCGCCGCCATCGTCTACGGCGTGCATCGCACCGTTGATGGCGTGGCCGTGGACATGCCGGCATTCGGGCCCGACGCGCTGTTCACTGATCGCCTGAATGACCAGCAGATTGCCGACGTCAGCAACTACGTGCTGTCGCGCTATGGCAATTCTGAGCTGAAGGTCACGGCTGCCGACGTCGCCCAGAGTCGCGCAGGCGGTCCCAAGGCGCCGCTCGCTGAGCTGGCCAAATTCACGATCCCGGCAATCATCCTGGTGTGCCTGTTGATCGGCCTGGTGGTGTGGATGATCGCCCGCCGCCGCAAGGGAGCCTGAGCAAATGGATACGTCAATGAGCACCACGCAAGCTGAAACTCCACAGGGCTTGTCCCGCCGCAACCTGCTGCGCGGCTCGGTAACGCTGGGCCTGATGACGCTGGTGGGCAGCGTACTGCCTTGGCAATCGGTGCTGGCGGCAGACGCGCCGACCGCTGATTTCATCGCGCTTTCGCAGTTCCTGGTCAGCCGTGCGGCCAACCCGGTTCTGGCGGCGCGTTATTACGCGGCTCTGGCCCGGCGCGCGCCAAACTTTGCCGGGAACGTAACGACTTTGAAGCAGTTGATCGCCGATAAACAGCTTAAGCATGTTGATGAATATCTGGCACTGGCCGACGCTGATCCGTCGCTGAAAGCCACAGCGGTGAGCATCATTTCCGCCTGGTACCTGGGCATTGTCGGCGAAGGCGCTGACGCGGAAATGGTCAGCTACTCCGAAGCCATGATGTACCAACCGACCCACGCCACGCTGATCATCCCCACTTACGGTGGCGGCCCGGCTACCTGGGGCGCCAAGCCAGCAGATACCAAGGATTCCAGACTATGAGCAACGCTGATTTCGACGCCGACGTGGTCATCATCGGCTCCGGTGTCATGGGCGGTTTGATCGCCAGTGAACTGTCCAAAGCGGGCAAATCGGTGATCGTGCTGGAAGCCGGTCCTCGGGTTAATCGACGTGACGTGGTCGAAACCTTCCGTAACGCGCCGATCAAATTGTCCCTGGCCAACGCCAAGCTGCAAGGTGCCGGCTCGCCCTACCCGAGCCTGCCGCACGCGCCGTCCACCTATGGCGATTACCTGCAACAAGTCGGCCCGGTGAAGTACAACACCTCGTACTTGCGCGTGGTCGGCGGCACCACCTGGCACTTCGGTTCGTCGTTGTGGCGCATGCTGCCCAACGACTTCCGCCTGAACTCCTTGTACGGCCGTGGCCGCGACTGGCCGATCAGCTACGACGAGCTGGAACCGTTTTACGCCCGGGCCGAAACCGAGCTGGGCGTGTCGGGCGTGGATGGCCAGGATGAAAGCGGGCAAGGCGGCGCGGCGTATCCACCGCGTTCGATTCCGTACCCGATGGAAGGGCTCAAGCCGAGCTACATGTTCAAGCGTCTGTCGGAGCTGCTGAGCAAGGGCGGCTACAATCCGATCCTCGAACCCAACGGCCGCGCCACTCGCCCTTACGGCAAGCGCCCGCCGTGCGCGGGCAACAACAACTGCAACCCGGTCTGCCCGATTGCCGCCAAGTACGATGGCTCCATGCACATCGACGAAGCCGAACGTCATGGCACGAAAGTGCTGGAGAACTCGGTAGTCTACAAAGTCGAAGCAGGCGATGACGGCAAGATCACCGCGATCTGGTACATGCGTCCGGACAAGTCGCAACACAAACTGACCGCGCGCTATTTCGTGCTGGCCGCCTACGGCATCGAATCGCCGAAGCTGTTGCTGATGTCCACGTCAGACAAATACCCGAACGGCATCGCCAACTCGTCGGATCAGGTCGGTCGCAATCTGATGGACCACACCGGCATCAGCATGAACGTGATGACCAAGGAAGACATGTGGCCCGGCGAAGGCCCGACGCAACTGCTCGTGTATTTGAACAGTCGCGACGGTGCGTTCCGCAAGGATTACCCCGGCTACAAGATCAAGGTGCGCAACACGGTGCCGACGTCGCAGATCACCTCGACGCTGATTTCCAAAGGCGTGCTGGGTTCGAAACTCGACGAGCAGATTCGTCTGCAATCGGCGCGTTCGCTGAACTGGGCGGTGGATTTCGAAACCCTGCCGCTGCCGGAAAACCGCGTCACGCCGAGCAAGACCAAGTTCGATGCGATTGGCTTGCCAGTGCCGGAGATCTACTACAGCGTTCCGGACTACTGGCACGCGGGCAAAGAGAAGGCGCTGGAGGACTTCAAGCAGTTCGCCAAACTGCTCGATGCCGATATCCTCAGCACCGACGTCGGCTTCCAGAATCGCCAGCACATCATGGGCACGACGATCATGGGCGACGATCCGAAGAACTCCGTCGTCGACCGTGACTGCCGCACTCACGATCACCACAACCTGTTCATCGCCGGCACCAGCGTCATGCCGTCGTCGTCCTGCGTGAACCCGACGCTGACCGGCGCCGCGTTGAGCCTGCGGGTTGCGGATGCGTTGTTGAAGGAAGTTTAAACCCGCAGAAGATCGACCGTCGTCCGAACGTCCGATCCGTAGGACCGGCTTTAGCCGGGAGGGCTTGCTCCCGGCTAAAGCCGGTCCTACGGGATGACGCCAGGATCGGCCGCCATACTGGCAATAAGCCTTCACCCGTTCTAAACTCCCTGCAACGCGCAATGGATGCGCGGCCTATCAAGGACGGCTGCATGGACACGAGCAAGGATGACCCTGATTCATACGAGCGCTTCAGTGCTGACGATGACGGTCTGGCTCTGCGTGCCCGCAGACGCCAGCCGACGAATGCATCCAACCTCTACCGCAACGTGTTCGCGCTGCTGCTGTTTGCCGCTGTCAGCGCTTACCTGTTCAACCGCCACATCTCAGTGCCGCAGTTGATCCCTCAGGCTCGTATCGCGCCCCGCCCTTCCGCCGTATCCAACCCCGTACCGCCGATCTACACCGCCGACGCCCTGCTTGCGCCCAAACCCTTGGCCGAGTGCATCAAGCCGGACAATATCATCGACGAAGCCGTTGCTACTTGCCGCTATGGCCAGTTCCCCCGTGCCAGCCAGAATGAAGTCGCTCAGGGCATGGTTTCCGCCTCATACCTGGCCAGATTCAAGGCCGAGCAACAGCCTGCGCGAACCAAACGAGTCATCGCTCAGAACGTTGAACGAGACACCGTTTGGCAGTGGGACGGCAAACGCACCTACGCTGCCGAATGGACGATTATCAACGAGCGTATCGACGGCACCAGCGTCTGCGCCAACTACCGGCGTGGGTCGATCGAACATCGGGAATGCCGCAAAGGCGTCAAAGTGTATTTCCGGGAAAAATGCCGGGAATGGTCGGCTCGTGCAAGCAAGGACGGCGCGGATTTCAGCCTGGCGATCAAGCAACGTTTTTGCAGTGCCGCAGACAGCTTCAATCCGTTGAGTTGAGCCTCGCAGACGTCTGCCTTGCGCGATTGCGCTGCGCGCACTTCCCCGCAATGTGATTTTTTCTTCACTTTTTTTCGAAATCTTTTGTAACGGCTTCACCCCCAAAAACAGGGCGTCACGTCCATGCGGTTGCCACCATTGCCATGGTGTTCACCACCTACGGCATCACTGTCGGCATCTCCTCCTGTCTGGCCGGCGCACTCTCCAATATCTGGGGCCCCAAGCGCGTCATGCCGCCGGCTTGCCGACTCTGGGTTCGCTGGTGGCAAGCATCAGCATCCCGGTGATTGGCGCGATGCAAACCTTCTGGCTGTCCTTCGCGCTGGTAGTGATCGGCGGCGTGATTGGCTGCGCCTGCTGACCATCGTCTTCGTGTTCAACATCATCGGCAACCTCGCTTCCAGCGTGATCAGCACCCGCATCGGTTATCGCAACACGATCCTCTGGCTGGCCCCAGCACTCGCACCGCAAAACAAGGCTGCAGCGCTTTCGGTATTGAGCCTGGGTGCTGGCGCTTCGACCTGGGTTGGCCCGGCCATCGTTGCGATCTTCCAGGACAGCTTTGGCCTGGAAGGTGTCGTCTGGGCATTCACCGGGTTGTGCGCGCTGAGCGCCGTGATGACCGCGTTCCTGCAAGATCCGGAACCGGTCTGGGAGCCCAACCTGACCAAGATCAAACGCAAGATCCGCATCCACATCCCGCGCCTCGACAAGCGCTGGGCGCATGCGAGTGACAGCAAGTAAGTCTGCATATCTGTAGGCAAGAATGTGTGCGGGTGTGGGAGCGAGCTTGCTCGCGAATAGGCACAACGCCTCGCCAACAAGTTGGCTCCTACACAGACTGTGTGAAAACTACTCCGCTCGACAATACTGCGTTAAAAACAGGCGAAAAATGCTCATTTAGAACACCTAGACTCCGCTTTTTCGCCTGTTTTTGCCTTGTCTTGTCATCGCTCGTGACGTTTTCACACAGCCTGTACAAAATCTGTATTAACCGCCTTTCGCCCACTCCCGCAATAAATACTTCTGGATCTTGCCCGTCGAGGTTTTTGGCAGGGCCGCGAAAACCACGGTTTTCGGGACTTTGAAGCCGGCCATGCGTTCGCGGCAGAACTGGATGATTTCCGCTTCGGTGACGGCTTCATGGCCGGGCTTCAGGGTGATGAAAGCGCAAGGGGTTTCGCCCCATTTCTCGTCGGGCTTGGCGACGACGGCGGCTTCAAGAACGGCGGGATGTCGATACAACGTGCTTTCGACTTCGATGGTCGAGATGTTTTCGCCGCCGGAAATGATGATGTCCTTGAGCCGGTCACGGATTTCCAGATAGCCGTCCGGGTGCCAGACCGCAAGGTCGCCGGAGTGAAACCAGCCGCCATCGAAGGCTTGGTCGGTGGCTGTCGGATTGCCGAGATAGCCCTTCATCACGGTGTTGCCGCGCATGTAGATTTCACCGATGGTCGTGCCGTCTTTCGGCACCGGTTGGTGGGTCAGCGGATCGGCGACCATCACGCCTTCCAGGGTCGGGTAGCGCACGCCTTGGCGAGCCTTGACCGTGGCGCGATCATCGGCCGCCAGTTCGTCCCATTCGGCTTTCCAGGCGCAGACCGTGACCGGACCGTAGGTTTCGGTCAGACCGTAAGCGTGGGTGATGCAGATGCCCATGGCTTCGACCGACGCGATGACTTTGGCCGGCGGCGCGGCGCCTGCGGTCATCGCATGCACCGGATGCTCGAAGCTGATATCGGCAACGTCCGGTAAATTCGCTAGACCGTTGAGCACAATCGGCGCGCCGCACATATGGCTGACGCGATGCTCGCGGATCAGGCTGATGATTTTCTTTGGGTCGACCCGGCGCAGAAACACATGGGTTCCGGCCTGGGCGGTGATGGTCCACGGGTAGCACCAGCCGTTGCAGTGGAACATCGGCAAGGTCCACAAATACACCGGATGCAAACCCATGCCCCAGGCCATCTGATTGCCGATGGCATTCAAAAACGCACCGCGATGGTGATACACCACGCCTTTGGGGTCGCCGGTGGTGCCGGATGTGTAGTTGAGCGAGATGGGCGCCCATTCATCCTGCGGCCATTGCCACTCGAACTCGGGATCGCCAGCCGCCAGCAGCGTTTCGTAGTCCAGCTCACTGAGCTGCTGGCCCTGGCCGTATTCCGGATCGTCTACATCAATCAGCAACGGCGGGTTGTCCAATAGCGCCAGGGCGTCGCGCACCACCGCATGAAACTCGCGGTCGGCGATCAAGACTTTGGCCTGGGCGTGCTTGAGCATAAAGGCGATGGTCGGTGCATCGAGGCGCACGTTCAGGGTATTGAGCACGGCCCCCAGCATGGGCACGCCGAAATGCACGTCGAGCATCGCCGGAATATTCGGCAACATCACCGCTACCGTGTCGCCTTCTCCTACGCCGCGTTGACTCAGGGCTGAAGCCAGTTGTCGACAGCGCGTGTAGGTTTGCGCCCAGGTGCGACGAATCGCGCCATGGATCACTGCGGGGTAATCGGGATAGGTCGCGGCGGTGCGCTCGATAAAGCTCAGCGGCGTCAGCGCGATATGGTTGGCCGGGCCTTTTTCGAGCCCCTGGTGATAAATGGACATGTCTGCACCCTGGCGAATTATTAGCTCTGAACCCTTCACGCAAGATGAAGGGCCGGTGGTTTCAATTGATTGCTCTCCCACGTTATAGCTTGCCTGCCATCTGCTGCGCTGGCTCCTTTGGGTCAATTGCGCTTTTAGACCGTTTGTGCCACGTCAGCATCCCGCGCTATAGCGAAAGGCTTACACGAGCTGATGGCGATTGGCTCTGGCCGGCCCTCGCCTGGAAGCCTAAGATTGGATCCAACAGCTGATGCGCAGGACGCGCACAGGATCAAGGATGATCGACCATGGCCCGGAGGGCTTACCGACAGGATGTTGGAATGGTCTTGAAGAAAACCCGCCTCGGCGGGTTTTTTGTTGTGTGCGGGAAAGTGTACATCTCGCTCCAACGACACACGTCCAGTATCAACTTGCTTACAACAAGAACACAATCAACTAATAATCCTATGTCAATGTAAATAGTATGAAAAGACGTTCATTCAAGGCGGAGTAAGTTGTACGCTTGCGACTTCTTAACTGTATCGCCTCAGGTCATTACTTATGAACCGCCTCCTCTGGAAGTTGATTCCAAAGACGCAGCGCGAACTACTGCTTGAGCGTCTTCCGGTCATTGACCGGCAAGTCGTGAACAAGACATTGTCCGGCAAGAACCGCTTTCCTGTGGAGTTCGACGCGCTGGAGTGTGTGTTCATTCATGTCCCGAAATGTGCGGGCAGCAGCATTGCCACCGCCTTGTTCGGCAGCACGCCGACGGGGCATATGCCGCTCTACTGGTACGAAAAGCAGTTCAACGAGCGCTTCCAGAACTATTTCAAGTTCGGCTTTGTACGCGATCCGTTACAACGCGCCTGGTCGGCTTATATTTATTTGTTGAATAACACACAAGACCGGGACAAGGCCGCCCAGGCGTTGGTGAGCCGCTACGATAGCTTCGATGATTTCGTCCATCATTGGCTGCGCCCGGAAAATATAACTAAACAGATACATTTCACGCCCCAACATTACTTCCTGCAAGATGCCATGGGCCATCTGAATGTGGACTTCATCGGGCGTCAGGAAACCCTGAAAGAAGATTTCCGCAAGTTGTGCATTCATCTTCACGTCAAAGCCGAACTACCCCACATCAATCGCTCGTCGGCACCCGACAATCAATTCATTCAGTTTTGTTCCCCTGCTACCCGCCGCCGAGTGCGCGAGGTCTATGCCCGTGACTATGAGTTGTTCGCTTATGACTGAGCGAAAACCGCTGATCATCGCGCCGAATCTGTTGGTAAATCAGATGCAACGTGAAGACATGAAGCAGCAGCATGCCTGTTGCATCTGGCTCACGGGTTTGTCGGGCGCCGGAAAATCTACGCTGGGCATCGAGCTGGATCGAACGCTGCAACACAATGGCTTGCACAGTTATTTGCTGGATGGCGATCGGTTGCGTCAGGGAATCTGCCGGGATCTGGGCATGAGCGATGCCGATCGCCACGAAAACGTGCGGCGTATTGCCGAGGTCGCCAGGCTGATGGTGGATGCCGGACTGATCGTGATTGTCTGTGCAATTTCCCCCTTCCGCGCCGACCGCGATGCCGTCAGGCACTCGCTGGCAGCCGGCGAGTTCATTGAAGTGCATATCAGCACGCCCTTCAGCGAATGTGCGCGACGGGACACCAAAGGGCTGTATCGCGCGGCGCAGCAAGGCCGGATCAAGAACTTCACCGGCTACGACAGCCCGTATGAAGCGCCGCTGCAAGCGGAGTTCAGCGTGGATACCAGCGTCGATGATTGCCAGGCCTTTATCGACAAGATTGTCGCCGGACAATTGGGCGACCTGGCATCAGCTGCGTTTTGCGACGCGGCCAATGTGCTATCGCGTAAATCCTTCTGAGCCGGGAACGATCCCGCGCCGCAGGGCTCACATTTTGCAGGCAGCTATCGCCATCGAGGTCGGCGGACGGCTTTTAGGTCAACTCCTGGGTCTCCGCTCGGCTTAACGTCATTTCTGCTGTGAGTACCCATCGATGGAACACTTGTTGCCCCAGAGCTGGCTGGAGCTTTTGCCCCTGCCGTGGCTCAGAACCGTTATCGTCGCGTGCTTCGCCGTACTGGTCGCCTTGTTGATTCGCTGGGTGGCGTTCACGGTATTGCGGCGCATTGCCAATTCATTCGTGTTGCCTCAACAACTGCTGCATCGCGCGGCAAACCCGACCGTGTGGCTGCTGCCGCTGCTGGCCTTGCAGACGGTATGGACGGCGGCACCCGACGATCTGCTGATGATCGCGACGGTGCGCCACGTCAACGGCTTGCTGGTCATCGCCGGTTTCACCTGGCTGGTGCTCAGTTGCGTCAATGCCGTGGGCGAAGCGGTGGCGATTCACAATCCGCTGGATATCGAGGACAACCTCCATGCCCGGCGGATTCAGACTCAGGTCCGCGTGTTGGTGCGCTGCGTGAACGCGCTGGTGCTACTGTTCGGCACCGGGCTGATTCTCATGAGTTTCCCGGCGGTGGCGCAGATCGGCACCAGTTTGCTGGCCTCGGCCGGTCTGGCTGGGCTGGCGGCGGGTTTCGCCGCAAAACCGGTGCTGGGCAATTTGATTGCCGGCCTGCAAATCGCCATTTCCCAGCCCATCCGCCTGGACGATGTGGTGATCGTCGAGGGCGAATGGGGGCGTGTCGAGGAAATCAGCGGCACCTATGTGGTGATCAAGATCTGGGACGAACGCCGCATGGTGGTGCCGTTGCAGTACTTCATCGAGAAGCCTTTCCAGAACTGGACACGCGCCACCTCCAGCCTGATTGGCTCGGTGTTCGTCTGGGTGGATTATTCGCTGCCGGTGGAGGAGCTGCGCGCCGAGGTGCAGCGTATCTGTGAAGACATTCCGCATCTGTGGGATGGTCGGGTTTGCGTGCTGCAAGTCGCCGACACCAACGCCAAGGCGATGCAGCTGCGGGTGTTGTTGAGTTCTGCGGACTCTTCACGCAGCTGGGATGCCCGTTGCCATATGCGCGAACGCCTGATCGCGTTCATCGCCAAACAGTACCCGCAAAGCCTGCCGATGCTGCGTACCGAAATTTCCTCGCGCAATGTGCGTCCGGAAATCGAAGGTCACGAAACCCCAACGGAGGTGCCGCGCCAGCCGCCGGTTTAAACAATGGCCAGAATGCACATCCCCGAACTCGTTGGAGGCTTGCCCGCGAAGGCGGTGGTTTGAGTTCGGAAAAATGGGTGGATGTACCGGCCTCTTCGCGGGCAAGTCGGATCGCCGCCCGCTCGCTCCAACGGGATTCTCGCCAACGAGTTGGCTCCTACAAGGCGTGTCAGTGCTAGCACTTCGCTTCCTGTCAGAAGTGACAGTAGCGAGCGAGCGTCACTTGGGAGGATGCTACCCGGTGCAGCTTATTGGCATGGAGCGCCATCATGGACAATCTGAATTTCATCAATATCAGCACCGATAAAATCACTGCGTTATGGGATGTGGTGCTGCAATACGGGGTGGTGATCCTGCTCAAGATAGTGACCGCAATACTGCTCTGGATCGTGGGACGCTGGTTGATCGGGGTTATCGTCAACATGGTCCGGACGTCGCTGACCAGACAAAAATTCGATCCAACGGTGCTGCGCTACCTGGGTTCGTTCATCACCGTGGTGCTGAACATTTTCCTGGTGATTGCGATCCTCAGTTATTGCGGCATCGAGACCACCAGCCTCGCGGCATTGCTGGCAGCGGTGGGCCTGGCCATCGGTATGGCGTGGTCAGGGCTGCTGGCGAATCTGGCGGCAGGCGGGTTCATCATTGTGCTGCGCCCGTTCAAGGTCGGCGACCTGATCAGTGCGGCGGATGTGACAGGAACGGTCATGGAAATCGGCTTGTTCGTCACCTCGATCAACACGCTGGATAACGTGCTGACGATGGTGGGCAACAACAAGGTTTTTGCCGGCAATATCGTCAACTTTTCCAGCAACCCGTTCCGGCGCATGGAGTTGACGGCAACGCTGCCCGCCTCAGTGGACGAGCAGGCTGTGATCTCAACGCTCAAGCAACAGATCGGCA
This sequence comes from Pseudomonas sp. G.S.17, assembly GCF_038096165.1. Taxonomy (NCBI): domain Bacteria; kingdom Pseudomonadati; phylum Pseudomonadota; class Gammaproteobacteria; order Pseudomonadales; family Pseudomonadaceae; genus Pseudomonas; species Pseudomonas viridinivis. The sequence goes on along the minus strand of NZ_CP151076.1, from coordinate 278,797 downwards.
GCATTCCCGATGTGCTGGCCAACCCGGAAGTGGGCATCAATCTCTCGGCTATTTCCGCGGACACCTTGACCCTGTCGGTCAGGCCTTATTGCCATAACGACCATTACTGGCCGGTATATTACAAATCCGTGGAAGTGATCCGGGACTTGCAGCGCAACATTTCGAAATTCCAGCCAGCAGGCTGATGCGCGGCGAGGTCGGGGCTGATGCGGATCGCTCAGCCCTGACGTCGGGGTTTATTGACCGGACATCCCGCCAACCTTGCCCATGATCAACGCGACAAACTGCTGCGGGGTCATTTTGACGCCGTTGAAGTCCACGATGTCATTGGCGTAATGCAGGTCCGAGACCACGTTGTCGCCATCGACCTTGGCCAGTTGCAGCACCGCGGCCATACCGCCGACCATGTCGCTGGCAGCCTTGGCTTGCTCGGCAATTGCGGCGGCATCGGTCAGACCGGCAGCGCGCGCCTGCAGCGTGGCAAGGTCCTGGATCATGGGCTTGGACAGCACGACTTTGGCGTCCAGCTGGCCAATGCTTTTTGCAGCGACAGCGGACGAAGGCTGATCAAGTGAACCCGGATCTGCCAGATCGACAGCAACCCGCACATGGCTTTCGCCGTTGACGGTTTTGAGCGACAGCTTCTCAAGCTCGACATGCGGCTTGCCGGCCAGCAGCTTGGCCATTTCGGCATCCAGCAGCTGTTGATCAGCTGGCAGCAGCGCCAACTGCAGAGGTTCGCCCGCAGCGGCGGCGGCCTGTTGTTGCGGAAGGATTTTGGTCTGGTACAGCTGATACAGCGCTTGTGTCGCCACGACATCAAAGTTGCTGACTTTGAACGCCAACTGCGCGGCGCCCACGTCGTTGCCCTGATAGTTGATCATGCCAACGTTGTAATTGACCTGCGCCGCAAATTTGCCGTTGTCTTCCTGAGCCAGGTTGGTGTTGACCACATCCTTGAACAGCATGGGCGGCTGACCGGCAACCTGAGCCAGCGCGCTGTTGATTTTCAGATTGCTGTGGCCCAGATAGAAACCGGATTTGCCCTTGGTGCCGCCGCTGTCGAACGTCAGGCCCTGCATACCCAGGACGACCTGGCCGTCGGGACCGGTAACGTCCAGTTTCAGGTTGTCCATGTTGCCGGTGAGTTTGACCTTCTCGGCATCGGCGCTGGCGTCCACATCGACGGTCAGGCCGGAGAAGCTGAACGTGCCGTCCGTATCGTTCATTTCCAGCGGCGACAGGTTCAGCCTCCCGCTGACTGCGCGGTCGTAGCCAACACTGGCGTAACCCGTGACCGGCGCGACGCCTTTGCTCATGGCGAACCACTTTTCAGCGCTTGGGCTTTTCTCCATCTCGAAGTTGCTCTGCGCCATGACCGGTAGCAGTTTCAGCGACTTGATACGGGAGAACGGCAACGGGCCATGTTCGATGCGATCGACAAACAGGAACTCGGCACTGGTGCCGTCGGCGGACAGGTTCGGATCCTGAATGACAAAACGGTAATGCGCAGTGCTGCTGAATACATGGCGGTCAATCGAGAGCAGCTCGATGGTCATGCTGCTGTTGCTGCCCGTGAGCGAGTTCTTCAGCTCCTGGTTGGCATTCTGGATCGAGTCGCGCAGTACGCCTTCGAGTCGAGTGCCGGTGTACCAGGCGCCGCCGGTGGCCAGGGCTCCTGCGACGACGATGACGCCTACTGCGATGCCTGCTGATTTATTCATGTTCGACTCGAGGATTTCCGTTTCTGGATGTTGGAAGAAGTCTTCCCTGAACCAGGGCGGGTTTTGATGGCCTTAGACATGCCAACCAAAATCATGCCGCCTCGGTGAAAAGTTGCGAGAGATTATCATCGACGGCTTGGAACGGCCCAGCGATGTTGTCCTGTTGTGTGTACGAATGCTCCTTTTCGACAGGTGTTGGGCAGCTACATGGCTATTTGGTTGCAGCCATTCCAGATTCATACGCGGGTAGCAATAGTCTTCCTACAGGCGTTAGGCTGACGTCAGGCTTGAAAATACAGGATTCAATAACATGACTGAACTGCAAAGCGAGCGAGGCCCGATCAAGGCTGTAATTTTCGATATGGACGGCTTGTTGCTAGATACCGAAGGTATTTACACCGAGGTCACCCACCTGATTGCCAGCCGCTATGGCCGCACGTTCGACTGGGCCGTGAAACAGCACACCATCGGCCGTGGCGCGCGGGACTTTGCCGGGTTCGTGATTCAGGAGCTGGAGCTGCCACTGTCGGTGGACGAGTTTCTCGACACCCGCGCGCCGATGCTCGACGAGCGTTTTCCCAAGGCTGCGGCCATGCACGGTGCGGAAGCGTTGGTGCGTCATCTGGCGCAGAACAATATTCCCATCGCCGTGGGCACCAGTTCGTCGATCCATTACTTCAAGGCCAAAACCGAACTGCACCGCAGCTGGTTCGAGCTGTTCGAGATCGTCGTCACCGCCGATGACCCGGACGTGGGCGCAGCCAAACCCGCGCCGGATATCTTTCTGGTTGCCGCCCGTCGCCTGGGCATCGATCCAGCCGATTGCCTGGTGTTTGAAGACTCGCCCTTCGGCGTAACCGCAGCCAAAGCAGCCGGCATGTATGCCGTCGCGGTGCCAGATCCACATATGCCGGTCGAGCAGTATGAACATGCCGACCTGCTGCTGGGGTCGCTGGCTGACTTCCCGCTTGAGGTCTGGGGTTTACCGGGAATGAAGGCTTAACGCCCAGGCTTTCAGAGGACCGCCGTTACCGGAGAGAACGCCCTCCCGGCTAAAGCCGGTCCTACTGGTCGCACTCTCTGTAGGAGGGGACTTGTCCCCGAAGAGGCCGGTTCAGCCAAACGCAATCTGGCTGCCAGTTCTCCATTGCCCAGATGGACGCCTTCCCGGACAAGTCCGGTCCTACCCAGACTGTGTGAAAACTATTGCGCTCGACAATACTGCGTTAAAAACAGGCGAAAAATGCTCATTTAGAACACGCCTTCCCGGACAAGTCCGGTCCTGACAGAGCAGTAAAAGAGCGCATTTGCCGTGTGACGGCGCCATGTAACATTTGCTTGCATCTTCGTCGTCGTTTTTTCGCATCTCATCCGTCTTAGTGGTATGCCCAAAATTTATTGGGCCCGGCCTTGTCCGTTTTTTCGGACCGGTTGTCACTCTCAAGACAAGATTGCGCCCCATGTCCAAAAAGTCGCGTTCGCGTATCTGGTTTCTGGTTCACAGCTGGCTCGCCCTGCCCATCTGGTTCTTTGTGTTGATCGTGTGCGTAACCGGTACGCTGGCGGTGGTCAGCCAGGAGATCGTCTGGCTCGCGCAGCCTGAGGTGCGCGCGTCCAAACCTTCGGATGACGCCCCACTGCTGACCCTCGGCGAGGCGGTGATCGCCGTGAACAAGGCGCGCCCGGAACTGGTGATCAGAAACATCGTGCGCCCGGATGAATCACACTTCGCGCTGACCGCCAGCGTCAGCAATCCCGACGGCACGCTGACCACGCTGTACGTGAATCCCTATACGGGCGTCATTCAGGGTAAAGCGGCAACGTTCAACTTCCGCGGCTTCACCCGGGCGCTGCATGGCTGGTGGCTGGTGCCCTTTACCAATGGTTTCAGCTGGGGCTGGTATCTGGTGTCGTTCCTGGGCCTGCCGATGTTGCTGTCGCTGATTACCGGGCTGGTGGTCTACAAGCGTTTCTGGCGTGGTTTCCTGAAACCCAAGCTGCGTTTCAATCAAGGTGCACGGGTTTTCTGGGGGGATTTTCATCGGCTGTCGGGGATCTGGTCGATCTGGTTTATCGCCGTAATTTCCATCACCGGCACCTGGTTTCTGATTCAGGCGCTGCTGTTCGATAATCGCATTTCCATCTCTTCCGAAGGCGTACCGGTGTTTGTCGCCCGAGAAGAAGTGCCGATTTCGCCTTCCGGTGAACGCCCGCCGACCTTCAATCTTGATCAGGCGATCAACGTCGCTCAACGTGAAGTACCGGGGCTGGAAATCAGCTTCGCCGAACTGCCCGGCACCGCCTATGCGCCGCTGACCGTGGGTGGGCGCGGCTGGTATCCGCTGATGTTCCAGACCGCCGAGATCAATCCTTATAACGGCGCGATCATTGGCCAGCGCCTGCTTGCAGACAATTCGAAGCTGGAATTCGTGACCGAATCCATGCGGCCACTGCACACCGGGGATTTCGGCGGGATCTGGATCAAGATGATCTGGTTCGTGTTCGGTCTGCTGTTGAGCATGATGGTCCTCAGCGGTCTGCTGATCTGGAGCAAACGTACGGCGCTGGCTACCGTCGCATTGCTCAAGCGCCCGGAGCGTGACGCGCAACGCCTGAAAGCGGTGAACGCCCTCAGAAAGGAACTCAACTCATGAGCCGGACCGCGACCGCCAACAGGAAAAAACCTGCCCCGCCCACCACTCGACTCGCACGTTGGTGGCTCAAGTGGCGCTTTCATCTGAATATCCTGCTGCTGTTGATTCCGTTGGGCTTCATGCCGGCGTACTTCAAGAATGCTGCGTTTTTTCGCGGCGATGCCGGGCTTGGCGAACGGATGATCGGCGACATTCAGGTCGGCCCGTGGAGTCTGACGCTCGCTGAAGTGCATGACGAAGGCCCCGAGTCGGACGGCCCGGCGGGTTTCGTCAAGGAATTCAACGCGGCGCTCTGCCAGGCGTGTATCAGTCAGGTAAAGGCGGGCTACATGCGCGTTGGCAAACCCCGCAGCCTGCGCGCTGCCGGCGCAATTTTTGAAGGCAGTCCGTACCGGCTGGGCGCAGAAGTGCCGGTGCCGACGACGACTCAGGCCGATGATCAGTTGTGGATAACCCTGGAGGGTTGGGACGGTTCGGTGCATCAGAAAGCAATCCCGCTGAGCGAAGCCTCGCCGAAGACGATCGAGTGGCTGGCCAAGAATGGAGACAAACCATGATCCGCTTGAACGCGTTGAGTCTGCTCGCGCTCGCCAGCCTGATCGGCGTGGGCAACACCGCCTACGCCCACGGCCTGGTGTGCAGCTGCGAAGAACTGCCCGACCAGCAAGTGCGCTGTGTTGGCGGTTTTTCCAGTGGTGACGGCGTGCCCAACGTGACCGTGGATGTCATCGATTACAACGAACGCATCCTGATCCCCGGCAAATTCGGCCCCGACTCCACGGTTACCTTCAAACGTCCGAAAGGTGAGTTCTACGTGCTGATGGATGTGGGCGCAGGGCATGTTCTGGAAGTCGATCATTTGCAGATCAAGCCGGCGCTTTGAAACAGTTCGGCATCAAACGCGATTCGTTGGAGCGAGGCTTGCCCGCGAAAAACGATAACGCGGTGGATCTGGACCACAGAGGGGTTTGATTCGCGGGCAAGCCTCGCTCCAACATGTTATTACAACGCCTTCAAATCAACCCCCAGCGCCGTCGCGAACGCCTTGACCAACGGGCTGCGCGGGGCGTTGTGGCGCAGGATCATGTTGAGGTTGGTGCGAATGTTGATCAGGTCGGGACGCAACGCACGCAACACGCCGTCACGGACCAGGTGCGCAGCGAAATGCTCGGGCAGAAAGCCGATGAAGCGTCCGGTCATGACCAGCATCGCCACCGCTTCGACTTGGGAAGCCGTGGCGGATTGACCGTCGAGGGTCACGAAGTTGGCCTTGTCTCCATGCAGCGCGTAACGATGGTTGACCACTTCACAGCCGCGCAGCACATCGACATCGATCTCGTGCTCATCGACATCGAACAGCGGATGGCCCATTGCGCAGTAGGCGTTTGAAGTTTCCTGATACAGATCGAAGTAATCGAATTCCTCGCGACGCTGATAAACCGGGACAACCCCGACGATCAGGCGCCCTTCGACGATCCCGCGCTCAATGTCATCCAGCGGCGAGGCATGCAGGCGCAATCTGACCTTGGGCGCTTCGTCATGCAGCACGCGCAACGCCGCAATCAGCGGCGAGTTGGGGTCCTGGAAAGTGTTGTCGATCACCCCGATGTTCAGGTCGCCGGTCAGCTCGTTCTGCGCAGAGCTGAGGCGGTCACGAAAACTGTCCACCGAGGCGAACAAATCGATGGAAGCCTGATAGACCAGCTTGCCTTCTTCGGTCAGGCAAAAGCCTTCCCGGCCACGGGTGCACAGGCGCATGCCGAGGCGAATCTCAAGATCGGAAATCTGTTTGCTGATGGCGGCGAGGCCAACGTTGAGCTCATTTTGCGCAGCGCTGAAACCGCCGGCTTCGACCACTGCCTTGAACACCCGTAAAAGTTTGAAATCCAGACCGCTGAGCGACAAAGGAGGGCGGTTTCCGGGCTTGGGGGGCAAGTTTCCAGAACCGGAAAGTGGAGTGTCCATAAAGCTGATTGACCTCAGTTGCCTTTTTCCACAGGCTGCGAGCCATGATACGAACATAGCCAACGGTGATTGGCAACTTCACCTCAAGGACATCAACTTCGCGTGGCCACTTACTCTCTCGTTATCCGGCGCCTGATGATCTGCTCGCTGACCATTGTCGTCAGCCGGGCGATTACCAGTCCGTTGCTGACATTGTTTCTGAGCACGCGATTGGGGCTGGATCAACAGGATGTCGGCTTGCTCATGGGCATTGCCGTGTTCCTGGCAACCTTGCTTGGACTGTATGGCGGTTACATCATTGATCGTCTGGAAAAACGCAAACTGCTGATCGTGGCAATGCTTTCTGGCGCGATAGGTTTCACGTTGCTGACCTTCGCCCACGACGTGTACCTGACCACACTGACGCTGGTGATCACCGAAACGGCATCGGCGTTGTTCCTGATCGGTTCCAAAGCCATCATCAGCGAGAACCTGCCGATTGGCCTGCGCGCCAAAGCCTTCTCCCTGCGCTACACGCTCACCAATATCGGCTACGCCACCGGCCCGATGCTGGGCGTGATCATCGCTGGCTATTGGCCGCTGGCGCCGTTTTTTATCGCCAGCGCCATCGCCTTCGGCAGTCTGTTTTTGATGATCGGCATCCCGCCGACCCAGCGCAGCAACGAGGTCAAGCCGCAAAGTTTTCTCAGCACGCTGCGCACCTTGAAAAACGACCGAACGCTGATCCTGTTCACCAGCGGCAGCCTGCTGAGCACCATCGTGCATGGGCGCTTCACGCTGTATCTCTCGCAATTTCTGCTGGTGACCCAGACATCGACATCCGATGCCTTGACGATTCTTTCTGCCATGCTGGCCTGCAACGCGGTGACGGTGATTTTGCTGCAGTATCAGATCGGACGCTTTCTCAAGCGCGAGCAATTGCCTTACTGGATCGTGGCGGGCACGGCGTTGTTCGTGGTCGGCCTGTTGGCGTTCAGTTTTTCCCACAGCATGCTGGCGTGGTGCATCGCAATGTTCGTTTTCACCTTGGGTGAAATGATCATCTATCCCGCCGAGTATCTGTTCGTCGACACCATTGCACCCGAGAACCTGCGCGGCAGTTACTACGGCGCGCAGAATCTTGCGGCGTTTGGTGGCGCATTAAGCCCGGTGATTTGTGGCTATTTGCTGATCCATACGCCAGCGCCGACCATGTTCTATGTGCTCGCCGGGCTGACCGCAATGGGCGGGATGCTGTGCTTCTGGAGCGGACGCAGCGTGGCGCTGATGGCCAATGTTCACGACCTGGCGGATGAAACTTCCAGCTGATTCACTGCCACGGCGCAGGCTCTCCGAAGAGCTGACCCTGCGCCGCCTGAATACCCATCTCACGAATGACGCGCAACTCGCCCTCGGTCTCGATACGCTCGGCAATCAGCGGCAGATCGATGCTGTGGGCCGCGCGCTGCATCGCTTCGATAAACAGGCGTTTTGGCACTTCTACATCAATGTTGCGGATATAGCTGCCGTCGATTTTCAGGTAAGCCAAGCCCAGGCTTGAGAGGTCGCCAATCATGCTGAAGCGGCCGCCGAAATGCTGCACCGCCAAGGCAAAACCCAGCTCATGCAGGCGCGCGGTCAGGACTTGCAACCCGGCTTGCTCAGACATGCGTCGGGCATCGATTTCAAGGGTCAGCCGCGCGGCAACTGAAGCGTGTCGACGCAGCAGCTCGAAGGCTTGCTCACGGGTGGTCGGGTCTTCCAGCGTGGTGCCCGACACGCTCAATGCCAGTGATTTGCGATGTAGAGTCAGCTGTTCGAAAACAGACTCAAGCATCAACAGGTCCAGCCTGGATGACCAGCCGAAGCGTTCGATCCAGGGCAGGAATCGACCGGCCGGGAGCAACTGCCCGTGTGGGTCACGCAACCGCGCGAGCACTTTGTGATGCAGCACCTGCGTGGGATCACGGGTGTCCACCACCGGCTGGAAAAACAGCTGAAAACTTCGCTGACTCAGCGCCTGATCCAACAAGCGGTACCAGGCGTGATGGTCGTCTTCAGGGTTGGATACCGCGCTGCGCGGCGCCATACTCCAACCCGGATCGTGTTGGTTTTCCGCCTCGACCAATGCCTGGTCTGCCAGCCCGATCACGGTTAAGGGGCTTTCGCCCGGACTGAATGTCGCCAGGCCAATCGACGCAATAGGCGTGACATCAGAAGCGCCGGTTTCCTGCAGGCTGACGAGGCCGCTTCGCAGCTTTTGAACCAGCAGCAACGCATCTTCGCGGCCCATGCCCGGCCCCAGCACGGCAAATTCACCACCGCGATTGCGCGCGAGCAAGTGACGCGTTTGAAGGTGGGCAGCGCAATGGCGCGCGAGCAGATCGCTGATTGCCAAGAGCAGCGAATCGGTGCGATTGCCACCCAGGCGCTCGTTAAGCCCGGCCATGTCATTGACCCGCAACAGCAGCAGATAACCAGGGCTGGCATCCTCTCGACTGGTCAGATACTCCGCGAGCTGCATATCGAAATAACGCCGGTTACCCAGCCCGGTCAGACTGTCCTGCCAGCACTCGGCACGTAGCTGCTCGGTTCGCTGGGTGTTCTCGACAAACAGCGCTTGCAGCTTGTCGACCATCTGGTTCATCGCCTGAACCACCCGCCGCAATTCCGGGGTGCCGGGCAGCGCTGAGAGACTCAGGAACTCACGACGGGCGATGGCATTGGCTTGCGCAACCAGGTAGTCCAGCGGTCTAAGCTGGCGTTTGATCAACAGGCCACCCAACACTGCGCTGAGCAGGCCGCAAATCAATAACCAACCCAGGCTGCCCAACGCGCTTTGCCAGAGTTTCTGCACGGCGAACAGCGGATGGCTGACCACCTCGACCCGTGCCGCCTGCTGCCAGCCGCGACTGATAATCGCACTCCCGCCGGCAGGTTCCAGCGCGATCAATTTGATGAACCATGCGGGCACGTCGTTGGTATTGGGTTGAGCCTGGCGCTGTACCAGCGATTGCCCACTGGCCACGTCCACGACCTTGATACTTGTGTAATACCCACTGTCGAAAATCGCTGAAGCCATCAGTTCGACCATCGCCGGATCATCAATCACCGGCGTCAACGAAAGCGCCAGTGCCGTCGCCGCATCCTGGGCATGGGAGCGCAACTGGGCGACGTATTGGCTACGTGAGCTTTCCAGGCTGATCAAAAATCCGCCGCTGAAGGCAACGACCAAAAACAGGCATATGGCGATCAATAGCTGTTTGAACAATGACATCGGCGCTCCTTGCTGCGGGCAGACTATCGTTCAGGTTCTGGCGGAAAGCCTTCGGCTCGCATTTTTTGCAATACATCCTGCCAACGGGACAGACGTTTGCTATCGCCCATTCTCGTATTGCCGGAATCACCCGGGAGCCATAAACCTTCGCCGTTAAATGCATACACCGGCAGCAAATCCGGGCGCTGGCTCGCGGGCGCAATCACATCGACCAAACTGTCCAGAACCAGGGGTTCGCTGGCTGGCGTGGCGTAGTAGGTCAACACCATATGAGCACGATTCAGGCCTAACGCCTTTACGTAGGTAATCAGCAATTTTTCGCTGGGGACGCCCAGGCGCCGCAGGCTGAAGTATTTGGCAATTGCATAGTCCTCACAGTCCCCTGCGCCCTTGATCAGCGATTCCACCGGCGTCGCCCAGTAATCCGGCTGATGCCACAACTCGCTATCTTCTCGATAATGCAGTTGGCGATTGAAGAACCGATTGACCAGGTTCAACTGTTCCAGCTCGCTGGACTGCCTGCGTGTGGCCAGCAGATTCTGCCAGGCGTCGATGCGCTCCCGCCCTTCTCCCAGCGGCCCATACAAGGCTTCGGCGCGATGGCTGATGACGGCAAAATCCCAGTCAGCATGAACCGCGCCGATGAAGCTGAGGGCAACCAGCACGAGCGCGATACAAGGCCCGCGGCCAAGTTGATCAAACGCCAATCGTGCCGCCATGCAGTGATTCCGTGTGGCTGGCCATTAGCGCTTGATGGTGCAGTTTCGCTCGGAGAAAGACAATGGCGCGGTGAGATCATCTTCTCAACAGTCTGGCGGCAGTCCGAAGAATCAACCACGTTGCAAGCCCGCCATGAAACGACTAATACTTTGGCAACGTTTGACAATGTGTTGAGCTGTTCTAGTGTCAATTGGCTCCAATCCCCGTAGGTCTCTCAGAGAAGTAAAGGGTGATGCGCAATCTCGATAGACAAAGCTTCCTGCGCGGACTTTTGGGCGATGAACAGCCTCCTGCGCATCTGGCCAGGGCCGTTATCGAAGAAAGGCTTCGCAACGCGATCCTTGATGGACGCTTGCCCGCCGGTATCGCGCTGCGTCAGCAGGAGCTGGCAACCTTGTTTGGCGTCAGCCGCATGCCGGTGCGCGAAGCACTGCGGCAACTCGAAGCTCAGTCGTTGTTGCGTGTCGAGACGCACAAAGGGGCCGTAGTCGCATCGCTGATCAATGAAGATGCAATGGACGCCTACGCGTTACGCATTCTGTTGGAATCCGAAGCGCTGCGTCAGTCGATCCCTTTGCTGGACGAAGACGATCTCGCCCTGGCGCGCCGTTGCGTCGAGCAACTGGAGGTCGAAACCGATTACAGCGAGATGGGCAGGCTCAATCGAATCTTCCACATGGCTTTGTATGCCAAGGCACACAACAAAAGGCTGATGATTCTAGTGGAACAGGGCCTGAGTGAGGAGGAGCGATTCCTGCGTTTCAATCTTTCAGCGATGGGTTTTCACAAACTGCCTCAGAAAGACCACTGGGATCTGTTTGAACTGGCCAAAGACAATATGGTGGAGCAAACCGTCCAAGCGCTTGGCCATCACCTCAACCGCGCTATGGAAGCCATCACCCGGTATCTCGGTAGTCGGCCGAGTGCCGAACCGGCAAGATCGTCCGAACAAAAAAAGGATGATGGCTGACGGGGACGACTTGCGCGTGGCTGGTATCGTGCCACCTTTGTTAGCCCGCAGAAAAACAAAACCCCCGAACGCGTAAGCGATCGGGGGTTCTGGAATTCAATCTTGACGATGACCTACTCTCACATGGGGAAACCCCACACTACCATCGGCGATGCATCGTTTCACTGCTGAGTTCGGGATGGGATCAGGTGGTTCCAATGCTCTATGGTCGTCAAGAAATTCTATGGCCAATCCGTTACCAGGTAACGTGTCAGCGAAAAATGTGTGACCTTTACTTAAACAAAACCCCTGAACGCATAAGCGATCAGGGGTTCTGGAATTCAATCTTGACGATGACCTACTCTCACATGGGGAAACCCCACACTACCATCGGCGATGCATCGTTTCACTGCTGAGTTCGGGATGGGATCAGGTGGTTCCAATGCTCTATGGTCGTCAAGAAATTCGGGTACCGACGCGTCTTTCGACGTTTCGGCAAATCGGGTATGTGATAGTCAGGTGTCATTTGTGTGCGTCCGAACTTTCGGTTCGTGTCGTCTTCACAGTCACCGCAATCTGTCTCTTTCGAGTCGCAAATTGCTTGGGTGTTATATGGTCAAGCCTCACGGGCAATTAGTACAGGTTAGCTCAACGCCTCACAGCGCTTACACACCCTGCCTATCAACGTCGTAGTCTTCGACGGCCCTTCAGGGGACTCAAGGTCCCAGTGAGATCTCATCTTGAGGCTAGTTTCCCGCTTAGATGCTTTCAGCGGTTATCTATTCCGAACATAGCTACCCGGCAATGCCACTGGCGTGACAACCGGAACACCAGAGGTTCGTCCACTCCGGTCCTCTCGTACTAGGAGCAGCCCCTCTCAAATCTCAAACGTCCACGGCAGATAGGGACCGAACTGTCTCACGACGTTCTAAACCCAGCTCGCGTACCACTTTAAATGGCGAACAGCCATACCCTTGGGACCGGCTTCAGCCCCAGGATGTGATGAGCCGACATCGAGGTGCCAAACACCGCCGTCGATATGAACTCTTGGGCGGTATCAGCCTGTTATCCCCGGAGTACCTTTTATCCGTTGAGCGATGGCCCTTCCATACAGAACCACCGGATCACTAAGACCTACTTTCGTACCTGCTCGACGTGTCTGTCTCGCAGTCAAGCGCGCTTTTGCCTTTATACTCTACGACCGATTTCCGACCGGTCTGAGCGCACCTTCGTACTCCTCCGTTACTCTTTAGGAGGAGACCGCCCCAGTCAAACTACCCACCATACACTGTCCTCGATCCGGATAACGGACCTGAGTTAGAACCTCAAAGTTGCCAGGGTGGTATTTCAAGGTTGGCTCCACGCAGACTGGCGTCCACGCTTCAAAGCCTCCCACCTATCCTACACAAGCAAATTCAAAGTCCAGTGCAAAGCTATAGTAAAGGTTCACGGGGTCTTTCCGTCTAGCCGCGGATACACTGCATCTTCACAGCGATTTCAATTTCACTGAGTCTCGGGTGGAGACAGCGCCGCCATCGTTACGCCATTCGTGCAGGTCGGAACTTACCCGACAAGGAATTTCGCTACCTTAGGACCGTTATAGTTACGGCCGCCGTTTACCGGGGCTTCGATCAAGAGCTTCGCGTTAGCTAACCCCATCAATTAACCTTCCGGCACCGGGCAGGCGTCACACCCTATACGTCCACTTTCGTGTTTGCAGAGTGCTGTGTTTTTAATAAACAGTCGCAGCGGCCTGGTATCTTCGACCAGCAGGGGCTTACGCAGTAAATGCTTCACCTCCACCGGCGCACCTTCTCCCGAAGTTACGGTGCCATTTTGCCTAGTTCCTTCACCCGAGTTCTCTCAAGCGCCTTGGTATTCTCTACCCAACCACCTGTGTCGGTTTGGGGTACGGTTCCTGGTTACCTGAAGCTTAGAAGCTTTTCTTGGAAGCATGGCATCAACCACTTCGCGCACTAAAAGTGCACTCGTCATCAGCTCTCGGCCTTAGAATCCCGGATTTACCTAAGATTCCAGCCTACCACCTTAAACTTGGACAACCAACGCCAAGCTGGCCTAGCCTTCTCCGTCCCTCCATCGCAGTAACCAGAAGTACAGGAATATTAACCTGTTTTCCATCGACTACGCTTTTCAGCCTCGCCTTAGGGACCGACTAACCCTGCGTCGATTAACGTTGCGCAGGAAACCTTGGTCTTTCGGCGTGGGTGTTTTTCACACCCATTATCGTTACTCATGTCAGCATTCGCACTTCTGATACCTCCAGCAAGCTTCTCAACTCACCTTCACAGGCTTACAGAACGCTCCTCTACCGCATCACCCGAGGGTGATACCCGTAGCTTCGGTGTATGGTTTGAGCCCCGTTACATCTTCCGCGCAGGCCGACTCGACTAGTGAGCTATTACGCTTTCTTTAAAGGGTGGCTGCTTCTAAGCCAACCTCCTAGCTGTCTAAGCCTTCCCACATCGTTTCCCACTTAACCATAACTTTGGGACCTTAGCTGACGGTCTGGGTTGTTTCCCTTTTCACGACGGACGTTAGCACCCGCCGTGTGTCTCCCATGCTCGGCACTTGTAGGTATTCGGAGTTTGCATCGGTTTGGTAAGTCGGGATGACCCCCTAGCCGAAACAGTGCTCTACCCCCTACAGTGATACATGAGGCGCTACCTAAATAGCTTTCGAGGAGAACCAGCTATCTCCGAGCTTGATTAGCCTTTCACTCCGATCCACAGGTCATCCGCTAACTTTTCAACGGTAGTCGGTTCGGTCCTCCAGTTAGTGTTACCCAACCTTCAACCTGCCCATGGATAGATCGCCCGGTTTCGGGTCTATTCCCAGCGACTAGACGCCCTATTAAGACTCGCTTTCGCTACGCCTCCCCTATTCGGTTAAGCTCGCCACTGAAAATAAGTCGCTGACCCATTATACAAAAGGTACGCAGTCACCCAACAAAGTGGGCTCCCACTGCTTGTACGCATACGGTTTCAGGATCTATTTCACTCCCCTCTCCGGGGTTCTTTTCGCCTTTCCCTCACGGTACTAGTTCACTATCGGTCAGTCAGTAGTATTTAGCCTTGGAGGATGGTCCCCCCATGTTCAGACAAGGTTTCTCGTGCCCCGTCCTACTCGATTTCATTACCAAGAGATTTTCGCGTACAGGGCTATCACCCACTATGGCCGCACTTTCCAGAGCGTTCCGCTAATCTCAAGATAACTTAAGGGCTGGTCCCCGTTCGCTCGCCACTACTAAGGGAATCTCGGTTGATTTCTTTTCCTCAGGGTACTTAGATGTTTCAGTTCCCCTGGTTCGCTCCATACACCTATGTATTCAGTGTAAGGTAACCATCTTATGATGGCTGGGTTCCCCCATTCAGACATCTCCGGATCACAGTCTGTTTGCCGACTCCCCGAAGCTTTTCGCAGGCTACCACGTCTTTCATCGCCTCTGACTGCCAAGGCATCCACCGTATGCGCTTCTTCACTTGACCATATAACCCCAAGCAATCTGGTTATACTGTGAAGACGACATTCGCCGAAAATTCGTACGCTTGCTCACTTAAGAGCAACTCACACATTTTACCTTAGCCTGATACCCACCAGTGAAAGTGGCTACCAGTCTATATTTCTATCACATACCCAAATTTTTAAAGAACGATCTAATCAAAGACTAGAAATCAACATTCACCATCACACGATGGAATGCTCATTTCTAAGCTTTACAGGCAACAGAAGCAGTAAGTGGTGGAGCCAAACGGGATCGAACCGTTGACCTCCTGCGTGCAAGGCAGGCGCTCTCCCAGCTGAGCTATGGCCCCGTATTTCTACAGGCGTTTCCCACACAAAATTGGTGGGTCTGGGCAGATTCGAACTGCCGACCTCACCCTTATCAGGGGTGCGCTCTAACCAACTGAGCTACAGACCCAATTTCGAGCTTGTAGCCGCTAGCCTGAGCTATCAGCGTGGAGCTTAAAGCTGCTTCTAATCGTCTTCTTCAATGAATCAAGCAATTCGTGTGGGAACTTACGCTACAGCTAAGGTCTTCGATTAAGGAGGTGATCCAGCCGCAGGTTCCCCTACGGCTACCTTGTTACGACTTCACCCCAGTCATGAATCACACCGTGGTAACCGTCCCCCCGAAGGTTAGACTAGCTACTTCTGGTGCAACCCACTCCCATGGTGTGACGGGCGGTGTGTACAAGGCCCGGGAACGTATTCACCGCGACATTCTGATTCGCGATTACTAGCGATTCCGACTTCACGCAGTCGAGTTGCAGACTGCGATCCGGACTACGATCGGTTTTCTGGGATTAGCTCCACCTCGCGGCTTGGCAACCCTCTGTACCGACCATTGTAGCACGTGTGTAGCCCAGGCCGTAAGGGCCATGATGACTTGACGTCATCCCCACCTTCCTCCGGTTTGTCACCGGCAGTCTCCTTAGAGTGCCCACCATTACGTGCTGGTAACTAAGGACAAGGGTTGCGCTCGTTACGGGACTTAACCCAACATCTCACGACACGAGCTGACGACAGCCATGCAGCACCTGTCTCAATGCTCCCGAAGGCACTCCGCCATCTCTGGCAGATTCATTGGATGTCAAGGCCTGGTAAGGTTCTTCGCGTTGCTTCGAATTAAACCACATGCTCCACCGCTTGTGCGGGCCCCCGTCAATTCATTTGAGTTTTAACCTTGCGGCCGTACTCCCCAGGCGGTCAACTTAATGCGTTAGCTGCGCCACTAAGAGCTCAAGGCTCCCAACGGCTAGTTGACATCGTTTACGGCGTGGACTACCAGGGTATCTAATCCTGTTTGCTCCCCACGCTTTCGCACCTCAGTGTCAGTATCAGTCCAGGTGGTCGCCTTCGCCACTGGTGTTCCTTCCTATATCTACGCATTTCACCGCTACACAGGAAATTCCACCACCCTCTACCATACTCTAGCTTGCCAGTTTTGCATGCAGTTCCCAGGTTGAGCCCGGGGATTTCACATTCAACTTAACAAACCACCTACGCGCGCTTTACGCCCAGTAATTCCGATTAACGCTTGCACCCTCTGTATTACCGCGGCTGCTGGCACAGAGTTAGCCGGTGCTTATTCTGTCGGTAACGTCAAAACCGATACGTATTAGGTAACGGCCCTTCCTCCCAACTTAAAGTGCTTTACAATCCGAAGACCTTCTTCACACACGCGGCATGGCTGGATCAGGCTTTCGCCCATTGTCCAATATTCCCCACTGCTGCCTCCCGTAGGAGTCTGGACCGTGTCTCAGTTCCAGTGTGACTGATCATCCTCTCAGACCAGTTACGGATCGTCGCCTTGGTGAGCCATTACCCCACCAACTAGCTAATCCGACCTAGGCTCATCTGATAGCGCAAGGCCCGAAGGTCCCCTGCTTTCTCCCGTAGGACGTATGCGGTATTAGCGTCCGTTTCCGAGCGTTATCCCCCACTACCAGGCAGATTCCTAGGCATTACTCACCCGTCCGCCGCTCGCCACCAGGTACAAGTACCCGTGCTGCCGCTCGACTTGCATGTGTTAGGCCTGCCGCCAGCGTTCAATCTGAGCCATGATCAAACTCTTCAGTTCAAACATCTTTGGGTTTTGAGAAAACCCTAAACTTGGCTCAGCAATCGTTGGTTATTTCTTTGATTTCTCGCGGAGTAACTTACGATGCTGATAATCAGTTGACTTCAGTCTGACAGCGCAAGCACCCACACGAATTGCTTGATTCAATTGTTAAAGAGCGGTGGGTTGATTCTTTCGTCTCAACCGAGGCGCGCATTCTACAGCAGCGCCAGTTACTGTCAAGCGGTTATTTTTCGAAGTTTTCAAAGTTTCCTTTGCAACTTCAACCACTTGCGCTTCGATCAACTTCGCGTTGCTCGTGAGCGGGAGGCGAATTCTACAGCGTTACAACCTGCTGTCAACCACCTTTTTCACCGCTTCCGATCAACTCATCGAAACCTCTTCCCCGCCAATCAAACCGGCTAACTACTTGATTACCAAGGAGTTTTCCGTTTCATCTGCTCCGGAAGAGGTGCGAATTATAGACAGATTCGAGAGGCCGTCAACCGTTAATTCAGGCTTTCTGCAAAAAAGCTTATATAGAGCTGGAAAATGCACTCTTCTATATATAGAAGGGCTACAACACTCCCGCTTCACGCAGAAGGCATACCTCTGCCGCTTCCAGCCCCAATACAGCCTGAAGCACCTCGGACGTATGCTCACCCAATAAAGGCGGCGCAAAGCGATACTCGACAGGCGTTTCGGAAAGCCGGATCGGGCTGGCAACCGAAGGAACGCTTCCACCCAGCGCGTGAGGCAGACTCATCGCGAGACCCCGCGCCTGCACCTGCGGATCAGCAAACACCTGCGCAAGGTTATTGATCGGCCCACAAGGCACACCAGCCACCTCCAGCTCGCCAACCCACTGCGCAGTCGTCTTGAATACAGTCGCCTGGCGAATCAGCGGGATGAGCTGCGCCCGATTGGCCACTCGCAGCTTATTAGTAAGGAAGCGTGGATCGTCAGCCCACTGCGACTGCCCAGCGACCTCGGCAAACTTGCGGAACTGGCTGTCATTGCCCACCGTCAGGATGAAGTCGCCATCAGCAGTAGGAAAATCCTGATACGGGACGATATTCGGATGCGCATTACCCAATCGCTGTGGCGCGATCCCCGTGGTCAGGTAGTTCATCGCCTGATTGGCCAGACAAGCCACCTGCACATCCAGCAACGCCATATCGATATGCTGACCAGAACCGCCCTGATCACGATGCGCCAGAGCAGCCAATATCGCAGTAGTCGAATACAGTCCGGTCAGAATATCCGTCAGCGCAACGCCAACTTTTACCGGCCCCGCACCCTCTTCAGCCTCAGGCCGCCCGGTCAGACTCATCAGCCCGCCCAAGCCTTGAATCATGAAGTCATAGCCGGCGCGCTTGGCGTAAGGTCCAGTCTGCCCGAAGCCAGTAATCGAGCAATAGATCAGCCGCGGATTAACTGCTTTCAGCGACTCATAATCCAGGCCATATGCAGCCAGGCCACCGACCTTGAAGTTCTCGATCACGATGTCAGATTTGCCTGCCAACTCCCGCACCAGTTTCTGACCTTCAGGTCGGGTGAAGTCGATGGTGACTGACTGCTTATTCCGATTTGCGGAAAGGTAGTACGCCGCCTCGCTGGTATTCTCGCCGTCGGCATCCCTTAGAAAAGGGGGACCCCAGGCGCGCGTGTCATCGCCATTGCCGGGACGCTCCACCTTGATCACCTCGGCTCCGAGGTCCGCCAGGATCTGCCCGGCCCACGGCCCGGCCAAAACCCGCGACAGATCCAACACCCTTATATGTGAAAGCGCACCCATGATCGGCCCCTCTATTAATAGAAAGCCTGGATACCGGTTTGGGCGCGCCCGAGAATCAGCGCATGCACGTCATGCGTCCCTTCATAGGTATTGACCACTTCCAGGTTGACCAAATGGCGCGCGATGCCGAACTCATCAGAGATCCCGTTACCGCCGAGCATGTCGCGAGCCATGCGCGCGATATCCAGGGACTTGCCGCAGGAGTTGCGCTTCATGATGGAAGTGATTTCCACGGCAGCGGTGCCTTCGTCCTTCATGCGACCCAGACGCAAACAGCCCTGCAATGCCAAAGTGATTTCAGTCTGCATATCTGCAAGCTTCTTCTGGATCAACTGATTCGCTGCCAGCGGGCGGCCGAACTGATGGCGATCCAGCGTGTACTGCCGAGCGGTGTGCCAGCAGAATTCGGCCGCACCCAATGCTCCCCAGGAAATGCCGTAGCGCGCCGAGTTCAGGCAGGTGAACGGACCTTTAAGGCCGCGCACATCCGGGAAGATGTTCTCTTCGGGCACAAACACGTTATCCATGACGATTTCGCCAGTGATGGACGCACGCAAACCAACCTTGCCATGAATAACCGGCGCACTCAGCCCAGACCAACCCTTCTCCAGTACGAAACCGCGGATATCACCCGCGTCGTCCTTACCCCAGACCACGAAGACATCGGCAATCGGGCTGTTGGTGATCCACATCTTGCTGCCCGACAACCGATAGCCGCCGTCGACCTTTCTGGCTCGGGTGATCATCGCACCAGGGTCCGAACCATGATTGGGCTCGGTCAGGCCGAAACAGCCGATCCACTCGCCGGAAGCCAGCTTGGGCAGGTACTTCTGTTTTTGTGCCTCGGTGCCAAACTCATTGATCGGCACCATCACCAGCGAGGATTGCACGCTCATCATCGAACGGTAACCGGAGTCCACGCGCTCTACTTCCCGAGCGATCAATCCGTAACACACGTAATTCAGGCCGCTACCACCGTACTCCTCGGGAATCGTGGCGCCCAGCAGGCCGATTTCACCCATCTCGCGAAAAATTGCCGGATCGGTTTGCTCATGGCGAAATGCTTCGAGGACTCTGGGCGCCAGCTTGCCTTGAGCGAACTGCGCAGCGCTATCGCGAACCATGCGCTCTTCTTCAGTGAGCTGTTGATCCAACAACAGTGGATCGATCCAGTTGAAGCTTGCCTTGGCACCCATGAAAACCCTCACTCAGTCATGCAAATTTGTTGTGCATTGATCCTAGACCCGTATCAGCCGCGCCACAAACGAGGATTTTGCATGCACTTGTGCTAATTTCTCACTCCGAAATTGCTAAACCCTGAATATTGACTGCTGATTAGTGAGCGCTACGAACATGCGTCGAAAAATACCCAGCACCGCCGCCCTGGTCAGCTTTGAAGCCGCTGCACGTCACGAAAGTTTTACCAAGGCGGCTGACGAACTTTCGCTGACCCAAAGTGCTATTTGCCGACAGATCGGCAGCCTTGAGTCTTTCCTCGGCGTGGAGCTATTCCGACGTTCGCGGCGCGGAGTGAAGCTGACAGAAGCAGGCCTTTCCTACAGTCGACGTGTAGCGATGCAACTGGACGCTGTCGAGCGGGACACCTTGTCAGTCATGGGCCAGCAAGGGACAAACGCTATCGAGCTGGCGGTCGTGCCTACTTTCGGCACTCAATGGCTGCTGCCACGCCTCAAGGATTTTCAAAAGCTTCATCCTGAAGTGACGGTTAATCTCACCAACCGCACGCGCCCTTTTCTCTTCGCAGATACCGAGTTCGACGCTGCGATTTATTTTGGCGATGCCGACTGGCCGGGTACCGAGTCCTATCGTTTGATGGGCGAAAATCCCATGCCCGTGTGCAGCCCGGCATTGCTCAATGGCCGAGCCAGTCTCAGCCCCGACGAACTAGCCGAGCTGCCGCTACTGCAGCAAACCACTCGGCCCTATGCGTGGCGGCAGTGGTTCGGCGGGCTCAACTTCAACGTCCCACGCGACATGACCGGCCCGCGCTACGAACTCTTCTCGATGCTCGCCCAAGCGGCCATTCATGAAATGGGCGTCGCGCTGATACCGCCCTTCCTGATCCAGAGAGAGCTGGCAGAACAACGCCTGGTGGTTGCCAATTCCTACGCCCTGTCGAGCATCAAGGGTTATTACCTGATGATTCCGCTGCGAAAGGCCGAATCGGCTTCCTTACGAGCATTTCGGGACTGGCTAATAGAACAGGCAAAAGCCTACGAGCTAATGAAATCAGGGGGCTCAGCGACACCATAATTATGTAGTGCTATACATTATTAACTACATATATAAACTTATGTCGCCTTGATGAAACTGCATTCCCGTCAGGAATAGCAGGTATAAAGTGCCGGAATACATGGCCTGCGGGCCTATTTGAGGTAACTTTTGTTCTTTTTCATTTTTTAAATCAGCAACTTCGAAAAAATCGTCTATTTTCCCTTAAAGCCCCGGATATAAAGGGCTGTGGTCGACCATTGCGACATTAGGTCACAGCATGACTTGTAGTTAATTTATGGTCTCATTACAGAATCTGTTGAAGAGACCGAACTTCGCCTGCAAAATGCCGCGCCCGCCCTTGTTCGGCTGGGTCGTGCTGATCGGCAGCCTAAAAGCACCGCATTGGCGCTCTCGACTCATTGAGAACTATAAAAAGATCACGCAGGAGACTTCACGTGCATATTGGCGTTCCTCTCGAGACCCAAACGGGTGAAAAGCGGGTAGCTGCAACCCCGGAAACCATCAAGAAATTGATCGGTCATGGCCACCGCGTCACGGTGCAAAGTGGCGCGGGCGTCTACGCCAGTGTCCCGGATAGCGCCTATGAAGCTGCAGGTGCCGCTATTGGTACGCTCAGTGACGCTTTGGGCGCCGAGTTGCTGCTCAAGGTCGCGGCCCCCAACGATAGCGAGCTGTCGCATATAAAGAGCGGCGCGATCGTGGTCGGGATGCTCAACCCCTTCAACAGCGAAACCATTGGCAAAATGGCCGCGCAAGGCATTACCGCTTTCGCCCTCGAAGCCGCGCCGCGTACTTCCCGCGCACAAAGCCTCGATGTGCTGTCTTCGCAAGCCAACATCGCCGGTTACAAGGCCGTGTTGCTCGGCGCACATCACTATCCGCGCTTCATGCCGATGCTGATGACCGCCGCCGGCACTGTAAAGGCGGCTCGCGTTCTGGTGCTGGGCGCTGGCGTGGCCGGTTTGCAGGCCATCGCTACGGCGAAACGCCTGGGTGCAGTGGTTGAGGCATCCGATGTGCGTCCGGCCGTGAAGGAGCAGATCGAATCGCTGGGCGCCAAGTTTATTGATGTGCCTTACGAAACCGACGAAGAACGCGAATGCGCGGTCGGGGTTGGCGGTTATGCGCGCCCGATGCCCGCAAGCTGGATGCAGCGTCAGGCCGTTGCGGTGCACGAGCGCGCCAAACAATCGGACATCGTCATCACCACGGCGCTGATTCCGGGTCGCAAGGCGCCGGTGCTGCTTAGCGCAGAAACCGTGGCGCAGATGAAGCCCGGTTCGGTGGTCATCGATCTGGCAGCAGCGCAAGGCGGCAATTGCCCGCTGACGGTTGCTGATCAAGTCGTCGTCGAGAACGGCGTGACCATCGTCGGCCACACCAACCTGCCCGCGATGGTCGCCGCTGACGCCTCAGCGCTGTATGCCCGCAACCTGCTGGATTTCATGAAGCTGCTGTTCGACAAGGACGGGCAACTGCACATCAATCAGGAAGACGACATTGTCGTTGCGTGCCTCATGTGCCGCGATGGCCAAGTCATCCGCAAGAACGGTTAAGGATAAAAATAATGGAAGAGCTGATCTCCCCAGGTATCTATAACCTGATCATCTTCGTTCTCGCGATCTACGTGGGTTATCACGTGGTCTGGAACGTTACACCCGCCTTGCACACACCACTCATGGCCGTGACCAACGCGATCTCGGCCATTGTGATCGTCGGCGCCATGCTCGCCGCCGCACTGACCGTTACACCGCTGGGCAAAACCATGGGCACGCTGGCCGTGGCGCTGGCCGCCGTCAACGTGTTCGGTGGCTTTCTGGTAACGCGACGCATGCTGGAAATGTTCAAGAAAAAAGCACCTAAAGCCAAGGAAGAGGTGCGCAAGCCATGAGCATGAATCTCGTCACCGTGCTGTATCTGGTCTCTGCGATCTGCTTCATTCAAGCGCTCAAGGGTCTCTCTCATCCGACCACATCACGCCGGGGCAACCTGTTCGGCATGCTGGGCATGGGGCTGGCGGTGATTACCACCATCGGTCTGGTCTACAAACTCGCGGCGCTGTCCAACACCAGCGCCGGCATCGGCTACATCCTTATCGGCTTGCTGGTAGGCGGCACCGCTGGCTCGATCATGGCCAAGCGCGTCGAAATGACCAAGATGCCCGAGCTGGTTGCCTTCATGCACAGCATGATCGGCCTGGCTGCGGTGTTCATCGCCATTGCTGCAGTGGTCGAACCGCAATCGCTGAACATTGTGCCCAACCTGGGCGATGCGATCCCGACGGGCAACCGCCTGGAGTTGTTCCTCGGCGCAGCTATCGGTGCAGTGACCTTCTCCGGTTCGGTGATTGCGTTCGGCAAGCTCTCGGGGAAGTACAAGTTCCGCCTGTTTCAAGGCGCACCGGTACAGTTCGCGGGTCAGCACAAGCTGAATCTGGTGATTGGTCTCGCCACGCTGTTTTTTGGCTTGATCTTCATGTTCACCGGCAACCTGAGCGCCTTCGCCGTGATGCTGGCTCTGGCGTTCGTGATCGGTGTACTGCTGATCATCCCGATTGGCGGCGCAGACATGCCAGTCGTGGTCTCGATGCTCAACAGCTATTCAGGCTGGGCGGCGGCGGGTATCGGCTTTTCGCTGAACAACTCGATGCTGATCATTGCCGGTTCGCTGGTGGGATCTTCCGGCGCGATCCTCTCGTACATCATGTGCAAGGCGATGAACCGATCGTTCTTCAACGTGATCGGCGGCGGCTTCGGCGGGGCCAAGGACGTTGCCGGTCCGGCGGGCGCCACGGAAGCGCGCCCGGTCAAGTCCGGCTCGGCCGACGACGCGACCTTCCTGCTGACCAACGCCGACACGGTGATCATCGTCCCCGGCTACGGCCTGGCGGTGGCGCGGGCGCAGCATGCGCTTAAAGAGCTGACGGAAAAACTCACCCATCACGGTGTCACGGTGAAGTACGCAATTCACCCGGTTGCCGGACGCATGCCCGGCCACATGAACGTGCTGCTGGCCGAAGCCGAAGTGCCTTATGACCAGGTGTTCGAGATGGAGGACATCAACTCCGAGTTCGGGCAAGCCGACGTGGTGCTGGTGCTGGGTGCCAACGACGTGGTCAACCCGGCGGCGAAAAACGATCCCAAGTCGCCCATCGCCGGAATGCCGATTCTGGAGGCGTTCAAGGCCAAGACCATCATCGTCAACAAGCGCTCGATGGCAAGCGGCTATGCCGGCCTGGACAACGAATTGTTCTATCTGGATAAAACCATGATGGTGTTCGGCGACGCCAAAAAGGTGATCGAGGACATGGTGAAGGCGGTCGACAACGCGTAGCCTCCAAACGCGTTTATCCAAGCCCCAGCACGCGAGTCGGCTGGGGCTTTTTACATTCCATGTAACAGTGTTTTGCGTTGCAACCCGTTAATTAGAGCCTCCAGATGCGACCTTGGTAGCGGGACGAAAAACGCCCAACTCACTAAACTGGACCCTCGCTTCCACCCCCGAGATAAGAATCCAATGTACCGTGACCGTATCCGCTTGCCTTCGCTCATGAGCAAGGTGATGAGCGCGGCTGATGCCGCAGCCTTGATTCAGGACGGCATGACCGTCGGCATGAGCGGCTTCACCCGTGCAGGTGAAGCCAAGGCGGTGCCCAAGGCACTGGCCGAACGCGCCAAAGATTTCCCACTCAAGATCAGCCTGATGACGGGCGCCAGCCTGGGCAACGACCTGGATAAACAGCTGACTGAAGCCGGCGTGTTGTCGCGGCGCATGCCGTTTCAGGTCGACAGCACACTGCGCAAGGCCATCAACGATGGCTCGGTCATGTTCATCGACAGCCATTTGTCCGACACCGTCGAGCAACTGCGTAACCGGCAGATCAAGGCCGTGGACCTGGCCGTGATCGAATGCGTGGCTATCACCGAGGAAGGCCATCTGGTCCTGAGTACCTCGGTGGGCAACTCCGCGAGTTTCGCCATTCTCGCCAAAGAAGTGATCGTCGAGATCAACCTCGCCCAGCCGCTGGAGCTGGAAGGCCTGCACGACATCTATATACCCAGCTACCGCCCGACCCGTTTGCCGATTCCGGTACTCAACGCCGACACGCGAATCGGCAACACTGCCGTGCAGATCGACCCGGCGAAAATCGTCGGCATCGTCATCAGCAATCAGGCCGACTCGCCTTCCACGGTGCTGCCGCCAGACACCGACACCCAGGCCATCGCCAATCACCTGGTCGAGTTCTTCAAGAAGGAAGTGCGTGAAGACCGCCTGACCAACAAGCTCATGCCATTGCAGGCCGGGATCGGCACCATCGCCAACGCCGTGATGCATGGCCTGGTCGATTCGCCGTTTCACGACATGACCATGTATTCCGAGGTCTTGCAGGATTCGACATTCGAACTGTTCGACGCCGGCAAACTGAGCTTCGCCTCCGGCAGCTCCATGACCTTGTCGGCCAGCAAACATGCCGAAGTCTTCGCCGACTTCAACCGCTACAAATCGCGTCTGGTGCTGCGTCCTCAGGAAATATCCAACCACCCGGAAATCATTCGCCGCCTCGGCATCATTGGCATCAACACCGCCCTTGAGTTCGATCTGTACGGCAACGTCAACTCCACTCACGTGTGCGGTACACGCATGATGAATGGCATCGGCGGTTCCGGCGATTTCTCGCGAAACGCGCACCTGGCGATCTTCGTCACCAAGTCGATTGCCAAAGGCGGCGCTATTTCCAGCGTCGTGCCCATGGTCAGCCATGTGGATCACACCGAGCACGACGTGGACATTCTCGTCACCGAGCAAGGGCTGGCCGATCTGCGCGGCCTCGCACCGCGCGAACGTGCCCGGGTGATTATCGACAACTGTGTCCATCCCGCTTACCGAGCTGCGCTCAACGCGTACTTCGAAGCGGCCTGCGCCAAAGGCGGACACACCCCGCACGTGCTGCGCGAAGCACTAAGTTGGCACTTCAGGCTGGATGAAACCGGCAGCATGCTGCCGGCCTGATGCAAACAGTTGCGGGTGAGCAATACAATTTCTCGCTCGCCTGCAAACTGAAATCGCCATAACTGGCAGAACTGTACTTCTGTACCGGTCATTTTCAGGCCCTAAAACGTCTATTTCACTGCTTTGGCGCACAAAACGCACCATTTAGGTGCCGACCGGTACAGTTGCCCCATTTATGAACAAAACAGTGCCTCTAAACAGTTAACTGAACCCTCACAATACAAGTGAACTGTGTCTGGAGAGACTGGCCAACTGAGAGGAAGATTGGCACCAGTCAAGCCACTATCTAAACCCGCCACAAGCGGAAGGAAGTCACACCATGGAACGTACAGTCAGTTCCGACATGTTCTACGAAAACACCGCTACTACCGCTCAAGCTGCATGGCCGATGCGCGCATTCGCTAACCTGATGCTCTGGCAGCGTCGCCTTTCCAGCCGCCACCAATTGGCTCGCCTGGATTCGCGTTTGCTGGCTGATGCTGGTATCAGCGAATCGCAACGTTACGAAGAGCTGAGCAAGCCGTTCTGGCGCTAATTTAGCGCACGCTGGTCCCTGACCTTACAGGTCTCTCACCAGCAACCCGAATTGCTACATACAAGACCCGTCGCAGGTAACTGCCGACGGGTTTTGTCATTTCAGGGCCTGGGATTTCGCCTGTGCAAATGTCATGTGCAGAACAAACCGACATCATCGGGCACAAGTCCCCCTCCTCCCCAAACCTGCACAGATTCGGTAGGACCGGACTTGTCCGGGAAGGCGCTGGATCAGGCAGATCGATGTTGGAACATCCGACGTCATCGGGGACAAGTCCCCCTCCTACCCTAACCTGCACAGATTCGGTAGGACCGGACTTGTCCGGGAAGGCGCCGGGTCAGGCAGATCGATGTTGGAACATCCGACGTCATCGGGGACAAGTCCCCTCCTACCCTAACCTGCACAGATTCGGTAGGACCGGACTTGTCCGGGAAGGTGCTGGATTCGGCAGATCGATGGAACATCCGACGTCATCGGGGACAAGTCCCCTCCTACCCTAACCTGCACAGATTCGGTAGGACCGGACTTGTCCGGGAAGGCGCCGGGATCAGGCAGATCGATGTTGGAACATCCGACGCCATCGGGGACAAGTCCCCTCCTACCCTAACCTGCACAGATTCGGTAGGACCGGACTTGTCCGGGAAGGCGCCGGGTCAGGCAGATCGATGTTGGAACATCCGACGTCATCGGGGACAAGTCCCCTCCTACCCTAACCTGCACAGATTCGGTAGGACCGGACTTGTCCGGGAAGGCGCCGGGTCAGGCAGATCGATGTTGGAACATCCGACGTCATCGGGGACAAGTCCCCTTCTACCGGAACAGGTACAGTTTGATCTATGCTAATAACCACCTGTACAGTTATGCCGATCAGGCCTGCCTGGATTTAAGCCAGCATGACCAGCCAGTCACCGGCTATCCGCCGCGATGGCACAGGTGGCATTGCTGGGATAGGCTTAATAGTTATTACAGCCGCACCTGATGAAATTTTCATGATGTCTGGCTGTGATCTGACCTTATAGACGTCCGCGTTTCTTACTAATGGAGTTTCACCATGTCCCGCCTACGTTTGCTCAGCGCTGTAGTCCTGCTGGCCGCCGCAACGAGCGCAAGCGCTTCCAGCTTTGTTGTTACTACGGATGCGGTCGTGCGTGCAGTGGATGCTTCCACCAACGCCACATCGAACATTTCGTCCTCCTTCAAGGATGACAAAATCGTGCGCGCCGCTCGCGACGACGCGGCTAGCTTCGTTGCCAGTGCCGGCGAAATCCGTGGCGTTCAGCTCGAAGGCGCCTTCCAGCATATCCGTCAACTGGCTCCGCAACTGGACGCTACCGATGCTCAGCTGGCTCAAGCCATCCTGACCATCTGATTGACCTGCGCGGCGGTCGACACTGCATCGTCGATCTGCCGGGCTGGCTCTGGAACGGGCATTGCGCTAGCCTTGGCGCCTCGCTTTGCCAGTTCTCGAGACCATGCGTTTATTGCCGCTCCTATTGCTGACGCCCTTGGCGACCCTGATCTGGGCAGCCCAGGCTCAGGCGTTCGATACGACCACGCAAAGCCTGGTGATCAGTGGTTACGCCACCAGCCAGGTGACGACCGGCCCGTTCGACAACAAGCTGATAATTGCCGCCCAGGATGACGCTGCAGTGTTTATCGCCACTGATGGCCAACTGCGAGGAGCACAGCTTGAGTCGGCGTTGCAGTATTTGCGTCAGACCCAGCCAAAACTTCGTGCCAGCGACCTTGAACTGGCGCAGGCAATCCTCGTCCAATAACCGCTTTCTACTCTTCTGCATTTTTTTGGAGACGTTTCATGCGTACCCCGCTGATTGCCGCCTTGGGCCTGCTGTTGCTGGCCAACGTTGCCCAGGCTGAAACCGTCGTACAGACCAGTCACATCATCGTCAACGCGTTTGCCCGCACCATCGACTTCACTTCGGACACCACCACTTCGGTGCGCGATTCCAAGCTTGTTGTCGAGGCCAAGGACGATGCAGCCAGTTACGTCGCCAGCCGTGGCGATATCCATGGCGCGCAACTCGAAGCCGCCTTCGACATGCTGCGCACCCGCGTTCCCGAAGCCCGCAATGCCAGCGATCAGGTTCTCGCCGAAGCCATCCTCGCACTGTGAGGCAGCTTGGTGCCTGGCTGTTGGCGTGCGCACTGGCGCTGACCGCCACGAGCGCCTTCGCCAGCCTGAGCCTGTCGCTGACCACTGACGGGCTCACTCCTGCGCAACAGCAAGCGACCCAGACCCTGCTCGACGAAGCGCTGCTCGCGCTGCCGCCGAGCTTTGTCCGCGATCTGGATCGGCGCGTCGAAGTGCGCTGGTCCGCCGACATGCCGACCAACGCCTATGGCCAGGCATCCGGGCCTTATCGATTGGACCTCAACAGCAGTCTGCTGGCCGGTCTCACTGACGGCTCGGCTGCCACCGCGAAAACCAATCGCCCTCACGGCACCGTGCGTAACGAAATGCTTGCGACCGTGCTGCATGAGCTGACCCACGTTTATGATCGCGCCCGACTCTGGCAAGCCCCGCAGCGCTCACTGATTATCAAATGCTCGCGACGCAGCAACACCCTGGGCAAAGTCGGCCTGCCGGAAGACTGCCGGGGCGAAACCGATCGGCGCTTCACCCTCAGCGACGACCCGCGCCTGCTGGACCTAGCCGGCTGGCCGCAATACGTTGGTCGTCGAGGCGAGCGCGAACAGCACAATGGCCAGGTCGCGCGCAGCCCGGACATCTACGAAACCACCAGCCCGCTGGAGTTCGTCGCGGTCAACATGGAGTATTTCCTGCTTGATCCGGCCTACGCCTGCCGCCGCCCGGCGCTGTACGACTACTACAAGCAGCACTTCGGCTGGGCACCCAAGGCGAAAGACGCTTGCCCGACGTTCTACCCGTACCTGAACGCCGGCAGCGACTTCGGTCGCCAGCCGTTGGGCAAGCTTGATCCCGAGCGCGTCTACGAGGTCGACTACCTGCTGGCCGAAGCCAACCAGAACATGATGAGCCGTTGGGGCCACAGCATGCTGCGTCTGGTGATCTGCAAACCGGGTCGTCCGCGTGGGCCCGACTGCCGACTGGATCTGGACCAGCATCTGGTGTTGTCCTATCGAGCATTCGTCGGCGACGTGCAGTTGTCGAGCTGGGATGGCTTGATGGGCGCTTATCCATCACGGCTATTCGTGTTGCCGCTGGGTCAGGTCATCGACGAATACACCAAGACCGAACTGCGCAGCCTGGCCTCGGTGCCGCTCAAATTGTCTCGCCCGGAAATCGAAGGACTGGTGCAGCACGCGGCCGAAATGCACTGGAGCTACGACGGCAATTACTTCTTCATCTCCAATAACTGCGCCGTGGAAAACCTCAAGCTGTTACGCAGCGGCACCCATAACCCACGGCTTGGCGATCTGGACAGCATCCTGCCCAACGGCTTGCTGGAAGTGTTGAAAGGGCGCGGACTGGCGGACACCAGCGTGCTGGACGACCCCAAGGAAGCCTTGCGCCGGGGCTATCGCTTTGACTCCTACCGCGACCGCTATCAAGCGATGTTCGAAGTCGTGCGCAAGCGCCTGCCCATTAAACAGACCACGGTCGAAGACTGGCTGTCGCTGCCTGCTCAGGAGCGCAAACCGTGGTTCGCCAAGGCTGATCTGCAGAGCAGCGCGGCAATGCTGTTGCTTGAACAAGCCAGCCTGCGTCGGCAATTGCTGACCGCTCAGGATGAGGTCAAGCAACGCTACCTGAGCGCGCGTGAACAAAAAGACGGCAGCGTCTCCAAAGCCACCCAAACGCTGCAGGAAATCCTCGCCAGCAGTGGCTTCCTGAGTCGACCGGCGGAACTGCTGGACAGTGGCGGCTATGGCTTGCCGCAAGCAGCGGAATGGAAACGCCTGGAAGATGAAAGTGGCCAACGCCAGAAACAGCTCCAACGCCTGAGCGGTGACCTCGACAAAGAAGTCCGCGCCCTGCTCGAACCCGAACGCGCCGCGGAAATCGCCGCCAACGAAGCCAACCTCAAACAACTGGGCGAGCACCTGCGGGCGCTGCATAAAGCGGCGGGCGGGCTGGAATTGCCTTGAGTGTTTGCAGGCGAAACACTGAGTTCGTAGGAGCGAATTTATTCGCGAAGGCGTCAGCCATGACACCGAGTTGTGTCAGGAAAGCATCTCGCGATCAATCCGGTCCGCTCCCGGATAAATCCGGCCCTACAGAAACGAGCACCTGCTAAACCTTCTTCTTCCTCGGCTTCAGGTACTTCATCAAGCCCTGAAACCAGATCACCAGACCGGGATTGCCCTTGATCTGGATATCCTGATCCTGAATACCCTTCATGAACGCCAACTGCTTGTTCTTGGCCTGCAGTGTGGCGAATCCGAAAGCGGCATCCTTGAAACAAATGGCGAACGCAGGTTCAGCAACGGTACCGGCACGGCTGGTGATGCGCTGGTCGCTGACCACGAAATGCCGCGCCACCTTGCCATCGAAGGTTTGCAGCTGAAAAGTCAGCGCCTTGCCGGCCAACTGTTGTTGAAACGCAGGATTGCTGCGACTGGCCCGAGACATCAACAGGCCCAGCATCCAGAGTAGAAAACGAAACTTCATGACACTGCCTCGGTAGAGAGTTCCGGTCGGAGCAACCGGCGCAGCAGTGTAGCGGTTCGCATGATGCACTTCAGCAGGAAAATGCATTCCTGTTCGGCGAAGATAGCGGCAATAACGTGACTGATCGGTCACTATTTTCAGCGATAAGCAAAGCGCCATGCTGAGAAGGAATGGCGCTTGCCCGGGGTTCAACGGATCAAACAGGAATCAGCGGATGCTGCTGATGCTGCCTTTGTTGCCAGTCACCTTGACGTCGACCTTCTTGAAGATGAAGTAGTCTTTGACGTTCACTTCATAACGAGGCGCAACGATCAGGTCGGCGCCCGAAGACTTAACAGCCTTGTAGGCTGCAGCCGCCTTGGCTTGTGCGACCGGATCAGGAATTGGCAGACCCAGGCCGCCCAATGCACCGCCACCACCGCCGCCAGCGCCATACACCACGCCGTCCGCGAATTGAGTGTCGCCACCAAAGGCAAAGAAGTTGAACAGGATATTGGTGGACGATTGACCACTGATGGTTTCGCCAACCTTGACGTCTGCTTTCAGATCACTTTTGACAACGCCTTCCAACGGCGCACTTGGCTGACTCATGTTGTAGCTGACGCAGCCGCTGGTGGTCGCAATCAAGGTCGCAATCGCAGCAGACATCCATAGCTTTTTCATAGCACTTTCCTGGGTAGTTTTTTAGGGGTTATCAACAGCGGCGGAACTTTAAGGGAATAAGGAATATTAAAAAGTCGGAAAATTCCTAGGATTACGTAGTCCCCAATACTTAGTTGTAGGGAAATTTCTGACACAGCAATACCCGGACAAAACTTGAAAAGTCCTGACATAAAGTAGGAAAAATATTAATAGCGCGTAGTTGATTTACAGACCAAGTGCCGGGATCGGCGATCAGAACTGCATGCGGCCGATGGGCACGGTACTGAACGCATCGCGCAGTTCGCGGGCGGTGATGGATCTGCTCACGCACCTAGCCAAGGTGGCTTGGGTACGCGAGCAGAAGTAGTAGAGGGGAACGAGGGACCAAATTGAGCGGACTACCCACAGCCCCCCGTTTGTGGAACCAGACGGATATCGACCCGACGATTAGCAATGCGACCCGCCTCGGTGTCATTGCTGGCGATGGGCAGGCTGGCGGCAACACCCTGAACAGCGAAGCAACCGGAAGGGATCTCACCGACGCGCTGCAACCAGTCACGCACCGCAGAGGCCCGCGCTTGCGACAGTTGGAGGTTTTGCTGAGGATCGCCCGTGGCATCGGTATGGCCGACGATGACGATCAACCAGCCGGGCCGCGATTTGATAGCCAGCAGCGCATTGATCAGCACCTTGTCGGAGTCAGGCTTGAGTTCCGCTTTGCCTGCATCGAACAGCGAAAGGCTGTCCAGATGCAAAGGATCGGGAATCGTCTGCTCCTGCTTGAAGATACTCACAAGGCTTGTAGATCCGTCGCTTTCCGGGCTGGCTAACCATGTTTTCCAACCTACCCAACTCGCAATCGCCAGTACAGCAGCCAGTGCCAATAGCCACCAACCCGTACGACGCCGCGTTGTTTCAAGCGCTAAAGCCGGAACCTCGGGAAGGCGGGGGGTTGGCAAGATGACAACAGGCATCACAAAGGCTGGTTCGGGAGCCCTTGTCATTTGCAATACCGGTTGCCCCGCGACAGCGTTTCGCTCCAATCGGTACATCAGATTGCTGACTTGCTGACGCAGGGACGCCAGCGTGACTATTGGAAATTCAACCTCCCGCAGCAACAGTCTATTTAGGCGCTCTAGTTTGGCGTCAAGCTGAATGAGCGCCGGTACGCTTCGCGGCCCCGTATCCATACTGCGCAGCAGCGGTTGCAGCTGCGCGAACAACCAAGCCAGGATATCCACGCGTACCGATGACATTGGCGGCCATAAATACGACCATTCACGGCCAAGCGCCTCTATCAATGTCACCCCTTCCGTCATTCCCTCCAGCCCATGCAGGTAGCTACGCGCCAGCGCGAAGTAGGCAACGGTTTGTACTTCCGCCCCGTTTCTTTCAAACAATGTCAAACACAGCTGCTCCACCTTGGCCCAATCCACATCGGGACAAGCCGGGTGATTCAGCTTGGCGAGCTCGTCGCATAGCGTTAAAAACTCACTAAATTCGCGCGGATCGCCGCCGACGCGGATTCGCATTTCAAACAACGCGGTCATCCCGCTTTCCTTCTATGGCAGGCTCAGGGTTTCGACAAATAGTTCTGGCGCTTCAAGTGACGCACCAGAGCTCGGCCTTCGGGGGCTAGCGTTGTGCCGAAATTCAGCCACTGGCCTCCTTTCATCTGCACATCAAGGGAGTATTCCAAATGCCCTGGCAGAGTCTGCGGCAGCATTTGGATATTCACTGCCGCAAGGCGTGGCTCGTACTTCAGCAGAGTGTCAGTCATTGAGCTCATCAGCCCATGCGCTGTGGCGGGCAAGCCTTGCAGGACCGTGCCCATGTCCGGCAAACCGTAATCTGGCAAGTGACTGAGCGTACCGGCTCGGCTGTTGAGGACCCGCTGCAAATTATCGAGAATCGACAACGTGGACTGATCCTCTTCGCTGACTTTATGCATGTCCAATTCGCCATCGAAGTTCTGTAGAAGCATTTCGTAAAGCGAAGGATTGGGCTCATTCATCGCTCATTCCTTCGCCAACGGTCGCAGAGTCAGTTGGCTGTCTCTCAACTCGATGACTCGCGCCCGATCCGGGTCCAGGTCGTCGCGGGTCAGCGTGAGGCGCCACGCATTTAATTTGGTATCGGGCTCGCGGAACAGCGCTACCACCACGACAAACTGAGCATCCTCGTTCATGGGAACATTCAGTTGCGCGCCCTCCTCCGGTTTCACCACCACTGCACGCTTGTCCAGAACATCACCGACCAAGGCGTTATCGTCATTGCTCACTAGCTTGTCGTAGTCGGCGCGCTCCACGGCCTTGTTATCGCGCAGCTGGTAAACCCGCACCAGCGTCGGCACTGACAACACAGTCATATCCGTCTCATCAGTGTTAGCTGATGAGCGGCCGCTGAAGTCCAGATGCAGGTTTTTTACCTGTTTGTAGAAAACTGCCTTGGTCATGGATGCGGTGGATTCTGTGACTTTCTGCGTCAGCCCACAGCCGCCAAGCAGTGCGCCGAGCGCAAGCAACGCCACTGAGTTAAAAACGGTACGCGACATGCTGCACCTCCCTGTTCTTTGGGTTGTTTGAAAGACCTTGATAGCGGCCCAGATTGATTGTGATTTTGTCGTGTTCCGCGACCTGCCGGGCTTCACCGCCCAGGCCGAGGACACAGGTCATGCCGAGCAGAACTGGCGCGCCGCCCAGAACCGGCTTCGGCAGGCTGTTCACTGGCAGCGATAACTGCAGCATTGCGGTGCAACGCCAACCGAGGTACACGCGCAACAGCACTAACAAGTCGCTGTGCAACTGAGCACCGGGCAGCCAATCGCGAGCTTCGTTCAAATCTTCAGTGAACAGCGCCAGATGAAGCTGGCTGTTGGCGTCATAGCCAACGCTGCCCAACGGCATACCTTGCGACAGACGCACGGGATGACTGGACGAAAGGCTGGCGGGCTGCGCCAAAAGAACTTTCTGCGGCCAGTGCGGTGTAACCCGCGCCTGAGTATTGGGTGCCAGCAACTTGACCAGCGCGACAATGCCTTCGGCGTTGCGGGTAGGCAGACGCATCACGCTCAGTAGCGCCAAAAAGCGTGATATCGGCGTCGCGATCTGTTTGGCGGTTCCGGGAATCCCCAGGCCGATCAACCCCAGCAAGCACTGCGATGTTGCATCGCTGCCTCCAGCCTCGAACGTCGCCGGATACGAGTACTTGCGCCAGATGCGATAGAACTGGGTGAAAATCCGATGGTTGAAAATATCGAGGAAAGCTTCCAGCGCTTCGTGGCCTTCCCGGCGCTGGGCGATGTCATCCAGATAAGCAGTCGGCAACGGAGAGTCGACCCCGTACAGACCAAGTAGACGGGTGCGCACAGTGGCCGGACGTTGTGGGTGAACGCCGCTGGTTTCGATTCCTTTCAGTTCGCTGACAGGAAATCCCATGCCGGGGTCGGGCCGAAAGCGTACCGGGTCATCCGCAGGATGCGTCGTGCTGCCCAGCGGCGGATGGTTCGGCAAAGCCTGTTCCAGCAGTTGGCAGAAGCGATACAGATTGGCTTCCGTCACCCGAGCTTTCAGCGCCTCCAGTAAACCGGAAGTCTTCAGCCGGGAATACGCTGACTGTGATTCTCGTTCCATCGCAGGCATTTTCCTGTTGGTTGCAATATCAGCGTGAGCTGGTTGTACAAGTGGATATCTGCATACAGCGCAAAGAAGCGGTTAAGCATTTCGCCGAACAGGCTGATGTCGCCCTCGCCGGAAAAACCATTTGCGTCCAGGGTGATCTCGATATCCACGCCTCGTAGCAGGAACCCTTTCTCGAAGCGCTGGATCAGGTGATGCTTGACCTCGACTATCGCCGCCAGGCGACGCCGATTCAGCTCACTGTGCGTCCAGTCGTAAAGCGCCAAAGTACCGCGCAGCACCTCCGCGCTGTCGAGCATCGGCAGAAAATTAGAGCCCAGGTGACTCAGCACTCGCCAATGAAACCGATCCCGGTTCGGCGGGTAGCAAGGCAAAGTCGGGGCACACAGGTTGCGCACCCGCAAACCAAACTGGTTGGATTGCACGACGGTGTCGAGCAACGTGCTTTGCAATGCCTTGCGCGGTAACTGGCCATGGGTGCCGGTGAGCCGTAAAGACAGGCTTTGGCTGACCTGCAACTGGTCATTGTCAAAACCCTCGCCGCCCAAAACCAGCCAGGTGTCGTGCAGTCCATTGGCGCCGCGCTTCAAGCGGGTGTGAAAGTATCGCTCGGGTGCTTCGTCGCGGAGCATGCCGCCCTTGTGCCTGAAGCTGGTGAACGGCACATAGTCATGGCGCTCCGCGTTCTTTGCCGCCGTGACCTTATCCACCGAATAAATTTCGATATGGCCGTCCTGTAGCCGCATGGGGCGAAGCAGGTAGTCGGTTTGCAACGGATCGATGGTGAGCGGATCGGCTTCCAGCGGAAACAGATTGATCACGGGTACGGCGTGCAGACGGATGTGTTCTGCGCTCAGATTGAACGCATGGGGCCACGGCTCACTTAGCACCACTTCAAGTTCAAACCAGGGCGTTGCGGGTGGCAGCTTTAGCTGTTCCAGCCCGCAGAGGGTGACGAACATGAATTTTTCGCGAAAGGTGAAATACTCCAGCAGCAACTGATAACCGCTGAAAGCGCTGTCGCCCTTGGGCCATAAGCGATCCGCCTCGGCAAAACCCTTCGGCGCAAAATGGCCTGCCAGCCGCTGACGATCCAGTTCAGGGAACCGCACGTACAAGGTTTGAGCATTCAGGGTCAGCGCCTGGTGCAGCGCACTGGCCAGCGGCGCGCCAGCGTTCAGATACAACGGAAGGTTACTCAGATCGACCTGGCCCCAGTCAGCCAACAAACCGCAATTGAAACGCAGCCTGAGCAGCGAACGGCCGTCCGGTTCGTGGGCATGCCGTACCGATTCCAGAGTGATCGGCTGCAGCGTTAAATCCTGAGTAGTAGTGTAGGAGCAACGTGTCTGATGCGGCCCAATAGGTTGCGACAGCACTTCGAAGCCCTGGCCGATCGGCTCACTACGCTTGATGTGTTCAAGTTCAGGAGTCAACTCGACAATCGATAGCGACGGAATAGTGCGCAAATAATGCGGCCACAACAGACTGACCAAGCCTTCGGTCAGCTCCGGCAGGTCATCATCCAGTTTCTCGCGCAGCCGCCCCATCAAGAAGGCAAAACCTTCGAACAGGCGCTCCACGTAAGGATCGTGTGCTCCCGGCTTGTCCAGGTTCAGCTGCGCTGCCCGGTCCGGAAAAGCTTCTGCGAACTCCTTGCCCGCCTCACGCAGATAGCGCATTTCGGCGTCAAAGTACTGCAGGGTCAGATTGTCCATGCTCAAAGAAAGAATCCTTATAAATGATAGTTAGGCGCAGAGCACTGCGGCGCGTACAGGGTCAATCGCCACCAGCGCAGCCAGCAGCGCCTCCATTCGCCGGGCGAGGGAAGGTTTGTCTGCATCGCTGCGCTGCGCTTTCAAGCGCAATAACTTGAGCAAACGTGCCTTGATCTCGAAATTCAGCTCGGGCTCCCACTCGGCCAGGGCGTGGCGCTGTGCGGTGACATCCAGTTCGCTCAGCAGATGAACAGCCAGATCGTTTTTGCCGTATTGCTCGGCAACCCGCGCCATCAGCAAACGCAGCAGCCAGCGCTGCCGACCGGTCTGTACGCCGGGCCGCGCGGCCAGCCAGGCGAGCGCCTCATCGATGCCGCCGCTGTCGGCTTGCGCCAACGCTTCGGCCTCAAGTGAAAGGATCTCGGTATCCGCCGATACCGGTGTCGCCGCTGGTACTGGCAACCACTGCTGCGCACGATTGCCACTGACGTGCTGGGTAATCCACTCCCGAGTCGTCTCATCGGCGAAAGGAGTACCGTCGCTCCAGCGCAACTCCTCAACGCCCGGCAAACGATCAAGCAACATGCCCAGATCACGCTTGACGATATCGGCCCAGCTGTCTTGAGGGGCTGGCTGTTTACTCAATGCCTGGCAGAGGTACCACTGCAGATCGAGCCAGAAATGATTCACGCCTTCGGCGTACATCCGCTCGACCTGATCAAGCAGTTCATTCCAGCTCTGTTGTAGGTACGAACGCTTTAGTTGCGCCCGATAGTCGCCGCGCGGCGCAGCAAGCCGAGTTTTGCCGCTTTCATCTTGAGGTGGCGGTTCGTGAAGGGTGTCCCAGCGCAGACTTTTCATTAATCGGTGGGCAGCCAGCCAGCCTTGAGGTTGCTCGCGCAAATAACCTGCCAGCGCGCGGCCGCCGTCCAAAAGATCGCGTCCGGATTTCGGCGCTATGGCAGGCGATCCAGAGGCTCGATTATTCGGTTCGCTACTCGCGCTGTTCTGCGGCACAAGCGCGTCTACTCCACCGGACTTCGCCAGCCGGGCAGACAACGCGGCATACAATGCGCCCAATGCAGGACGCTGATTTTCCGGCCAACTGCTTAGTCCCTGTTCCAACCAGGCCAATGCAGCAACGGTGCGCTCGGCCTCGGCTTTCACCACTTCGGGATACAGCGACAGGCTGTCCAGCACTTTGCTGCTGGCCAACCACTCCAGCGCCATTTTTCGACTGTTGGGCCTCGCGGGCAGTATCTCGGTGTAACCCTCCACCAAAGCGGCAAGCAAAGTCAGGCCGTCAGCCAGGCCAAGTTCCCCATCTTTGTGCAGGCGCGCCCACAGGTAATAAGTGGCCACGCGAAGGTCTTTGCAGGAATGGGTTAGCAGCGTCTGCGCCAACTGGACGACCTGATCGACATCGGCGCCGGACAGTTTGTTGACCTCCTCGCGCATGCGCTGAAAATCATCGTCGTATCCCGGGTCCTCACCTGTTGGAGAATCCGCAGTGATCGGCAGCAACCATGCAGCCCAATTCGTGGCCTGTTCGCGGGCAAGTGACACCGCATCGCGCTCACCCAGGCATCGGGAAATCAGTGTGTCCAGACTCATTCAAAAACTCCGTTCTGCGCGTAGGGCTCCGCTGCTTTGCCCCCATTAAGAAATATCTCCTTCGGCATCTTGAACCCCCGCAACTTGAGCAACGCCATCGGCCCCGCGCCCAGTTCGGTGCGCAGATGCCAGGTCAAACCGAGGCCGTCGGGGGCGGTGAGGACCATGCGGTAACGACTTTCGCCGTCGTCCAGCAGGGTCATTTTGGCGTTCTCCAGCAGGCGGATCAGGCCCCAGGTGCCTTGATAGTCGCCGAACAGGCGCTCGCCGGTGTGCACGCTGGTCCACGTGAGGCTCGCGCCCGGATGGTCGCTGCGGCCCGGCCAGTTGAAGCGTTGCCATTTTTCCCGCTGATTGAAGTACTCGTGTTTTTCGCCGTTGAGGGTGAAGGTGGTTTGCACCACGTTGCGCACGGCTTTGCCACTGAGCTCGAAACTCAAGCCCATGCCGCCGTCGGTGTAGAGCACGTCGGCCAGATGGCTGAGCTGGTTGATGGCGGTCAGAAATTGCGGATTCAGGCGCAAGCCCTGGCTATGGCGCGTGTCTGCCACCCACTGGCTGCCTTCCTTGCGCAGCACGCCGCTGAGCTGGCGCTGCAAGAATTGTTCGATGCGCCCGGAATCGGCGCGGATCATTTGCCCGAGCATGGGCAGCGAGATGTCGCTGGCGGTGGCCGCAAAGGGGTAACGGCCGGTGAAGGCGCTGTCCCAGTCGCTGACAACCGCACGCTGCCACTGTTTGTTGAGGCTCGCCGCCGAGGGTTGCAGGACTTTTTGCCAGGCTTGATCCAGCGGCTGCACAAACAAGGTCTGGCCAATTCCGGCCCATTCGGCGCCCAGACTCGCGGCGATCAGACGGCCATAGGATTGGGTGTCGGTCAGGTCGATGCTGTTGCCCTGAAACACCGTTTGCGCCAAAGCCTGGGTCATTTCCAGCGGGTCGGGTGCGTTGCTGATTTGCTGCAACTTCAAGCGCACGCGGGTCACGCGGGTGAGAAACGCCTGCACGCTCAGGCTGTCATCGCTGGCCGCACTTTCCGGGCCTTTGCCGAGCAGGGCCAGCAAGGGACCAAAGGTTGCATCCAGCGGCCCGCGCGGGCCGAGTCCTAGCTGGTCGATGACGGGGGTCGCGTCCTGTTTGATCAACTGCTGAGCCGACTGAATCAACGAGTCAGCCAACGCCTGCCCACGCGTGCCGGCCTGTCCTTGCCACGCCAGGGTATTCATCAGCGCGATGACCGGCGATTGGCGCACGTCGCTCATCAGCGTCAACTGGTCGATCACTTCGGCCAGGCTCTTGGCCTGCTTCCAGCGCAGGCTGTTGAGAAACGCCAGCCACGCACCGCTGTAGTCCTGAAAGTAGCGTTGGGTGAGGCGTTCGCGCAGCACATCCGGGGTCAGTTCGGCGGCGATGTCCGTCTGGCTGTCGCTGAGCACCCAGTCGATTTGCTCGCGGCGTGCGTCGGCAATGTCATCAATCGCCTTGCGCACCTGGCCTTCCCAGGCCTGACGGGTGAACACGCCGGGCACCTCGGCGCCCGAGGACAACAGCGCCAGCGCATCGGTGTCGCCGACCATGTCGTGCAGGCTCAATGCCGGAGAGTGATTGGCCGCCGCGTCGAGCACTTTCTGGTACAGGTTGGCTTCGGCATTGCGCTGGCCCAACTGCCCCAGCAGCACTTGTCGCGCCTGGGCCACCAGCGTCGGATTGGCTTCAATGCGCCAGTCCGGGTGCGCGGCCAGGTGCTCGCTGTAAAACTTCCAAAGTCCGGGCGACAAGCCTTGCCACAAGCCCGGCGAAATACCCTCACGCTCAGGTTCGGCATTGCCCAAAGCCTTGGCCAGAAAGGCTGCATCGGCTTTTTCCGGACGCGCCATCATCAGGTACGCCTTGAGCTGTTGGTACGCGTCGTTGGCACGCTTGGCCCGCTCGGGACTGTCCGGCGCCAGCTTGACCAACGCCCGCAGCTGACGTTGCAGGTTTGCCGCCGCCGGGTCGCGCATCAGGCGATTGTTGGCTTCGATATAACGCGGCCACAAGGCATCGAGCAGCGCCTGATTCTGGTTCAGGCCAAAGCGCTGATACCAGGCCGCGCCGTGTTCAAGGCGATAATCCAGCCGCGCCATTTCCCGCACCCAGTCGTTCAGCGCTCGCAGCTGCGCATCACCATTGCCGGGCTGTTGCAGGGTCGCGAGCGAGGTGTGCAACTGGGCGATTTGTTGCCGATTGCTGGCGAACGACAACAGCATGCCCGCGCCCCACAGCAGTGCCAGGCTGAGCATCAATACGTAGCCGATGCGGGTGGCGGGCCAGCCCAAGCGACGCACATTGACGGCCCGGTCTTCAACTACGCCACGCCACGCCGGATCCAGCAGCCAGAGGTTGGGGTAATCACTTGTAGCTCGCGACACTGGCAGGCTGAACCACACACCACGCAGCGGCAAACCCCGAGCGAAATCACCGAGCAACGGCGCGAGCGCCTGGCGCCAACGGGCGATGCCCTCGGCTTGCAAGTCGCGAGACAAACGAAACAGGAAATCATGCTCAAGCGCGGTTTCCATCTGCGCCAGGCCCGCCAGCCGCAAAGGCTGCGGCAACTCGCCGAGGCAGCTTTCCAGCTGCGGCGCCGTCAAGCGCGCCGGCAACAGACAACCCACCGAATCGGTCGGGCGTTCAAGTTGCGACCATTCACTGGCGCAGACCTGCCACAGGTGCAGCGGCAACTGCCAACACAAGGCACTCGCCAGACTTTTCAGGTTGCGCGTCCCCGTATTCATCGCCGCAGCATCGGCGCTCTGCGCCTTGCTCAACGCCCAAACCACCCCATCCAGCGGCCGCCCACGCGTCAAACCGCGCCACCGCGCAACGAACGCCTCATGCAATTCAACCTGCGGACTGCCACCCCACAACAACACCGTGCCCTGGCCTTCCTGCCAAAGGTCTTTGGCCAAGCCGGGAGCGATGGCTTCGATCTGCTCGGGTTCGCCGACGATGAGTAGCAGGCGGAAGTGGCGGCGCCAGAAGAAGTGGGAGCGGGCTTGAAGACGTGCTTTGCACCGGTCAGCTACCTCTTGATCCGCTTTACAGGGAACTACGCTAGGGAGATCAAGATGAGTTTTACCTCTTATGCGAGAGATCAACTCCTTCGCGGCCAGTGCTCTCTCTACCAGCCCTCCAACCCCTTCAAAGAAAAGCAGTACCAAACAGACAACCAGTAAGCCTGCCGATAACTTGACTCGCTCGGCCTCATTTTCTATCTGGACTAAAGGGTTATCGATCCAGATCAGCAGGCCGCCACTGACAAGTACGCACAGGACCACAATCCAGATACCGATTCGCTTCATTTTCACGATTAATCCTTATTTATCGTCAAGCAGGCTGAACAACGCAAACCTGCGAGGAAGCGTCGTGGAACATAATCAGTTGAGCATGCCGGTCCGCCTCAGCCCCCTCGCTTGCGACAATCAAAGCCACGTTGGCGACGGCACATCCTGGAAGGCCAAATGAATCGTCCAGCTGCTGACGCTTTTCGCTATCAGGCGGATAACCTGCGACAGTCAGCGCGATGTTTGCGTCGCATACGACGTCAGGAGACATCTGCGATTGCCAGGTAAAGTATCGGCCGGTGTCGGGCTGAAGCTGCCCCCACAGAACGGCGTCTTTCAAGGCGTCTGCTTGATCGTTTATCTGTACCGGACGATGAACAATGGCGGCCGGGGCGATACCTTTCGTCACGCACCAATCAGAGTCCGCAAGCAAGACTGCCGAAACCGACTCGGCCTGTTCGGCGATTGGATTGAGGAACAGATTGACCTCAACCGATAACAAACATTGGCAGGGGGCACGCTCATCCAGCCAGGCATCGATCCAGAGCAGGCCGTCGTCCTGATTGGCAAAAACCACTTGATCAATCGCGTGTTTGTCGCCGATAGATGATTGCCATAGCGACAAGACTTCCTCATCCCCTAACACCTGGTTGTGCCTGATCCGCACACGTAACGGCATGTCGGGTGCATAGCATTGCAACTCGGCGTCTATCCCGCGCATCACCTGATCGAAATAAGCCGCCAAGCGCGCTGCGTACTCATTGTTGGTATGAAGTTGCGCAGGCGGAGTCAACTGGCTCAAGCGCACAGTCCGCTCCTGGCCCTCAAGATAAAACGGTTGCAATGGCTTACTGCCCAAACGGAGTGCTTGGGCGATTTGATTGTTACCTGCCGCAGAGCAATAGGAGGTCGCCAGTAAGGCGATAGCGCGTTGCCCGTGCGTAATCAGCAGCTGTTCCTGCTCACCACGGGTCTGGTTCCAACTGTCCACAAACTCAACGCGTCGCTCAAAAGCCAGTAAACGAAAGGCATAAAGCACCAGCCCCAGCATCAACGGCAGGACCACTGCGCAACACCAGAACCACAGCGACATACGCCAACGATTTTCCGGCCACAGCAAAACTACAAGGCCGGCCGTTATCAGCGCGCAAAGCAGAACAACAAGGCACCAGCGCTTATGACTCGGTGGAAGCGGGGCTGATAGTTTCTCAGGCAAGGCTCGAAGATCGACTGGCACGTCACACTCCCCCGGCCTGGGGCAAGGATGTGATCAAGGTGCAGCCGCAGGCACAGCAGTGCCCGTCCAGCGCAACTGGACGACCTTTATGCTTGGAACGCACATCGCCTTCGGCAATCTGATTCAATCCATGGAAAGGGATAGGGCAAAACACCTTATCGCCCAGGCAGGCCACGGGTTTGCCCATGAATTTCATACCGCTGACGCCCGTCAACACCACACCGCCAGATGAAAGTTTGTCGCCTTCGCGAATTACGCCTCGCATGAGAACCTCCAGATATCAACGCCCTGGCGTTTTAACGCGCCACTTGGGGAATAAAAGAAATATCGACGTAGTATTTTTTCGGGTTGCGCTTATGCATAAACACTTTGAGAAGCTCGGTATTTATGTAATCGGAAGGGTCGAACCAAATATTTTCACTTTCAAATACATGGATGCAGTTTGTCGCTGGATTCAACCAGTGACAGACCACGATAAAAGGGTTCTCGCCATTAACCGTCAGGCTATGATTAAGCCTCACTGACTGGAACTTGGCGTCGACAACTACACCATCGCGTTGCAGATAATCCTTCTTGCGACGTTTCAGCTTGCCGATCAGAAATATAACTCCACCGACAAACAACATCGGCCCACCCATCGTTGCCAGAATCAAAACCGAACCCCAAAGTTCAAAAAAACCACTTAGCTTTGCACCCTGCGGGTCCTCTGGCGCATACAGAACCTCGACTTTTTCACCTACCGAGTAGGAGGGTGGATTGGTCCCGGCCGAGGAAGTGAACTCGACCGTTTGCCCATCCTCAGTGACAAACTGTACGACTGGCTTGAAAGTGATAGAGTCCTGGCTTCGCTGGCTATCAAGATCTATTACCGTACCTTCCACGGACACTGCATTCTCCAGAAAGGCGGTGGAACTGTTATAGGCCATCACAGCGCCCAAGAGCATAG
This sequence comes from Pseudomonas sp. G.S.17, assembly GCF_038096165.1. NCBI lineage: Bacteria > Pseudomonadati > Pseudomonadota > Gammaproteobacteria > Pseudomonadales > Pseudomonadaceae > Pseudomonas > Pseudomonas viridinivis. Next base: position 234,613 of record NZ_CP151076.1, on the reverse strand, counting down.
CAACGCCCGAAGCGGTGAACACGTATTTTATAATCGAAAAAATCTTCACTCTAAACTCCTTAAAAAGACAACGTGAGGCTCTCCACTTTGGAGTGGAGTCAACATTAATATCGTTCGCCATATTTACGCAGGCACTCTACCCACTAGGCAAAGTCTCTGTTACTTCCTGATGCACAGGTTCCAGGCTATTGACTACGCAGCGCATTGTGCTGCTGTCCAAAACAATCGTACCTTTTTCAGAAAATTGACCAAATGGATTTTTTTCTGTTCTATGGACGTTAACTCCGCCCCCCCAATAGGGATCGGCATAGCTTTGCCCGCGCATTACTTTTGTATAATGGCCAAACGTATCCTTGGATACCGGGTTGCCCGGCCCTTGCGGATCCTTCAATGATGAGACCTTATAATAATCCGGATCGTACCAATCCTTGACCCATTCATAGCCGTTATCCGACATTGAATATAAACCCAATGGATTGGGTGGAAACATATTTACTGGCAGAGGTGTATAAAACCTTGTCTTCCAGCCCATTTGCTGTGCAAAAGCCATCCTGTCTCCATCGCTGGAGATATTAATTCCCTTGGGTTCATACGATTCACTAACCAAGCTTCGGGGTTCGGCTTTATAAGTGCCGTCATCGGTAGCGACCATCAGAAACTGCCCACGGCTGCGCGCGGCATATTCCCACTGAGCTTCAGTAGGCAGAGCAAAAGGAAGCTCAGTGATGAAGGATAGCCAGGCACAGTACTGCTCCGCCTCATACCAGTCCATATGGGCGGGTGTATTGGAGGTGGAGTTAATATTGTCCCAACTTTTTTTACTGGCCATCCCTTTATCCCGCAGTTTTAGACCACCTAACCTCAGATGAAATTGATATTCATCGTTGGTCACCTTGAATTTATTGATCGAATAGCTACTTAGCTCAACTTTATGCAGCGGCTTGCTGTCCTGATCGCGATCATACGGCGCTCGTTCAGGGGCGTACTTAGAACCAAAGTCACCCATCAAAAACTCACCGCCTTCTACGAAGACCAGATTGTCTTTAACAGATTTAATGAACTGCTGAAACTCCGCCTGAGAAACGGGCGTAATCGCCGGCTCGGATAATTCCACAGCCTGTTCGCAGCCTTGCAGCGTCAAGGATATAAAGATACCCGATACGATTCTGGCACTCTTCATTGCTGATCCTTTAACTCAGAAGGAGCGGCATCAGACTTATCCATGGATGGTAACGGTGTCACAGGGTCCGGACTATTGACTACGCAGCGCATTGTTTTGTCAGCTAAATAAATCGAACCTTTTTCTCCGAAACGACCATAGGGATCTTCGGCTGTTCTAAAGACATTAACGCCCCCTCCCCAGTAGGGGTCGGCATAGCTTTGACCACGTGTCACCTTCGTAAAATGGCCAAACTTATCTTTGAACACAGGTTTATCCGGTCCTTGAGGGTCTTTCAGTGGTGAGGATTTATAGTAGTCCGGGTCATACCAATCCCTGACCCATTCATAGCCGTTATCCGACATTGAATATAAACCCAAGGGGTTTGGCGGAAACATATCTACGGGTACCGGTGTAAAACTCCCGGTTTTCCAGCCCATTTGTTTGGCAAAAGTAACCCGATTTCCCCGACTAGAAATATTAATTCCTTTAGGATCGTATGACTCTGTAACCAAACTGTAAGGTTCCGCTTCGTAAGTACCATCATTGGTGGCAACCATCAGATACTGCCCACGGCTGCGCGCAGCATATTCCCACTGAGCTTCGGTAGGCAAAGCGAAAGGTAGCTCGGTGACGGAGGCCAACCAGCTGCAGTATCGCTCTGCCTCATACCAATCGAGGTGGGCGGGCGTATTGGGTAACGAGTTGTTACTGTCCCAATCTGACTTGGATACTCTGCCTTTTTCTCTTAGTTTCAAGCCCTTGAATTTGAGGTGGAACTGAAACTCAGAGTTAGTCACCTTGAACTTAGTCATGGAATAACTACTGAGCTCAACCTTATGCAGCGGCTTACTGTCCTTATCACGGTCATACGAGGCTCGTTCAGGGGCATACTGAGGACCAAAGTCACCCATCAAAAAATCACCGCCCTCAACGAAAACCAGATTATCTTTAACGGATGCAATGAACTGCTGAAACTCCGCCTGAGAAACGGGCGTAAGCGCAGGCTCGGATAATTCCACAGCCTGTTCGCAGCCTTGCAGCGCCAAAGGAATAAAGATAGCCAATACGATTCTGATAATTTTCATTGCCGATCCTTCAACTCAGAAGGAGCGGCATCAGGCTTATTTATGGATCGTGGGTGCGTCACGGGTTCCGGGTTGTTAACTACGCAACGCATTGTGCTACTGCCCAGAGCTATAGTACCTCTTTCGCCAAACCGTCCCATTGGATCCTTTTCTGTTCTATGTACGTTGAAACCGCCCCCCCAATGAGGATCGGCATAGCTTTGCCCTCGCATCACTTTTGTATAGTTGCCAAACGTATCCTTGAATACCGGATTGCTCGGTCCTTGCGGATCCTTCATTGGTGAGATTTTATAATAATCCGGATCGTACCAATCCTTTACCCATTCATAACCGTTGTCCGTCATCGAATATATTCCCAAAGGATTAGGTGGGAACATATCCACGGGCAATGGAGTGAAACTTCCGGTTTTCCAGCCCATTTCTTTGGCAAAAGTTACCCGATTCCCCCGGCTGGAAATATTGATACCTTTAGGATCGTATGACTCCGTAACCAAGCTGTAAGGTTCGGCTTTATAGGTACCATTATCAGTAGCAACCATCAGAAACTGACCACGGCTACGCGCGGCATACTCCCACTGAGCTTCGGTTGGCAGTGCAAAAGGTAAATCCGTGACCGAGCCGAGCCAGCTACAGTATTGTTCAGCCTCATACCAGTCGATGTGTGCAGGTGTGTTAGGTACAGAGTTAATGTTATCCCACTCTGACTTTATCACCGCACCCTTTTCTTTTAACTTCATGCCGTTATATCGGAGGTAGAACTGAAATTCTATGTTAGTCACCTTGAATCTATTGATCGAATAGCTAGTTAGCTCAACTTTGTGTAATGGTTTACTGTCTTTATCCCAGTCGTACGACGACCGTTCAGGGGCGTATTCAGGGCCAAAGTCACCCATTAAAAACTCGCCGCCCTCAACGAAAATCAGATTGTTTTTAATGGATGCTACAAACTGCTGAAACTCCGTATCAGTAACAGCTACCGGTCTAGGCTCTGTTGGTGTCGTTGCCTGCTCGCAACCTTGCATACCAAGAACAACGGCGACGCCGAACATAAGATTTATCGTATTCATCGATTTTCCTTGATATCAGACCAATTGACCCAATTCCGTCCCGCATGGGCCAAAATCGCAACGCTTCGGAAAATCGGGATTGGGCATAGTATTGAGCTGATAGAACTCCGTATCATTCATGTCCAGCGCGTAACCCAGGGCAATTTCTTTCTTCAGTCGTTTAAAAATATTGAGCAGATCTTGCGCACGATTGTGGCCTTCCTGAAGGAAGCGTACCAAGTGTTGCGCCTGCTCTTTTACTATTTCAGCTTCGCTATTTTCTCCTCGCAAACTTGAGCCATTTGCCGTGATACGGCACATCACCTTGCTCCACTCGGAGATAGTTTGGATACTTGTTAGCACGCAAATAATCGCCTCCTTGCGGTCAACGTAAATATCACCCAGTAGGGTCCTATTGTCCGCATCAAGGTGATCGATTTTCCCGTGCCTGGTCAGCAGATAAAGGAGAATTCCCTTGGCTTCTGGCGTGTGGAGTAACAATTCTCGCTTAGATTCAATAATATTTCTGGCAAGCCGATTGCGTCTTTCCGACGCCTCCATACCCTTACGGCCTTCCTCCTCAATAGTGATGATGAATTCGTTGAACTTTCTACCGAGATCATCAGCTGTTTTGAGGGCCTTGTCATACCCCTGATAAACCTGCCCCCCTATCTTATCCATTTGCATAACGCAATACTGGCTATATGCATTGAAAGCGTCTCGGGTTATAACGTTAAAAAAACTATAATCCAAACTATACAACTGATAAATCAACCAAGCCCCAAACTCAGCAATATTGGCAACGCTGACTTCTGCTATAAGCCCACCCTTGGCGCCTTTCCCCCAACACAGGCTGGCGGCAACATGGAAGCAAAACTTGCCGTTAATAAACGTGCAGTAAAATTTGCCGCCAATGCCAAGGCCCACCAGACCGGCAATGCTGCTGCCAATGCTGCAAAAGTCAGTGAACTGGCCGCTGGATTTCAATATCCCTGTGGGCGCTGCCGGATCGCCAGGCGGTGGGGTGGGTTTCATCCATTGCAGGGATCCTTTCATGGCGAGTTCTGCACGGGCGCCGCGAAAGAACTCGCCCGTTATCTGCAGCCCTTCATCCTCTTTATCCATTTTCTGATAAAACGTTTTGCCGTTTTTGCGCTCGCGAAAAGTGGGTGGCTTTCCACCCGGTTGCCCGGCGATTATTTGTTCGTCGCCCAGCTGTGCCACTTGCAACTGCGCTTCAAGTTGTAACGAACTGCCGACGAAACCGCTGACTTGGGCATCAAGGCAGAGCCGAATCAGGCCCAGGTCAACGGTACCGGCATTTTCTATTTCCATCTTCAGTTCCCAGCCGGTACGGTCCGGGACAAAAAAGCTCAGGTTGCCGAAACCCGATGCCACGGTCAGCGTGCGCTTGTATTCACCGTTGATGGAAAGCTGCTTTTTTTCTACATCAAATTCGACCTTGCCACCCGCATTCGAAGTAAAGCGCATTAACTGTGCAGCGCCGGAAGCGTCGACGTTCGCTCCCAACTTGGTCTGGCCGTGAAGGCTGTCATTCCAGCTTTTAGCCCAGTCGAAAAGTACGTAGTCCTCGTTCAAGTCGTTCAGGACATCCTCGGCGTCGGCCCACTTGAGGACATCTTTCAGCTCGAGTTTAAACTTGGGCGCTTTCAGAGTAGTCAGCTGCTTTTTCAGCTTATCGGTATCAATCCGCGTATTGCCGTTTTCGCCTTTAACGTAGATGCTTTGGGTCGCGTCTTTTTTGTCAGTGCCCTTCAAGGAAACCGAGTGCAGTTTGCGACCGTCCTTGGTTTTGCTGAAATAGCCTTTGTTGACGTAAGCAAGGCCAGAGCTTTTACCCTCACCCTTGCTTTTACTGCCTTTCCCGGCGACGGGAATAAGCTCGACGACGTCTTTATAGCCCAGACCTTTATGGGAAAGATCGGCCAGTTTGTCTTGTACCTGCTTTCTTTTTTTCTCCAGTTCGATTTCTGCCGCGTCAACTTCCCTGAGTTGTGAAACGGCAGCCAATGCATCAGCCATGGCTGTCTGCGCATACCTTTCCAATAGCTGGTTGTAATGGTCGCTCGCCTGATGAAACGCGTCCATGCTGGTATTCATACCGCGCCAGTGATTTTCGAAGGCAGTCGCTTCGCAAGGGCTAATGAAAACAAACTCTTCAGTTTCTGGTCGGAAGTAGCACTGCGTTCCTCGATCATCAACAACAGTCTTGGAGCCCTGCTTGCAGATCTGATTTTCGGCCACTGGCTTTTCGGCTTCGTTCATAGTTTCGGACTCCACGATTATTCAAAAAACAGCTGGGATTTTTTCGAGTCGAGCCCGTAATGAATCTGGGTGTCACCGTTTTCGTCGGTCACTCCACGCAGCACGCGGCCATCACTTGTTTCGATTCGATAGGGTCTGAACGCTCTTGGCTCGTTGACTGCCAGATCCTTAACCTGGAAGTTGCCCGACATCGGGAATTTATAAATCGGGTCTTCCAGAACCATTGGCATCAAGGCCTTGTCGAGAGACGCTGAGCCGCCCCAGGCGATGTTGTCGTTTTTGATAAGCAGCTCGCCCGGCGCGCCGATTTCGATGGAGCCATCCTTGAGCTTGATGTAAGCGCCTCGGCTCATAAGCGTGATGCCCTGAGCGGCGTTCAAGGTGATTTCGCCGTTGACACTGTTAAGCGTCAGCGCCTTGTCGGCTTGCAAGGTGATGGCATCGCTTTGCGCCTGGATATCCACAGGGCCGCGAGAAGCAACGAGCCTGATTCCCAGCTTCTGGGCAAACAGGCTGACGGCCTCACCTGCAGCCACGCTGAAGCGTTTGAATACGGTTACGTCGGCGCTGTCGCGCGCCGTGGCGGTAAGGTTCTGGCCAGCCGAAAGCTGAATGTTGGCCGGTGTCGTCAGCGCGATTCCCGCCGGTGCCGAGGCGATCAACCCTGCCTCTCGAAGGCCATCCAGCGCACTTTGCAAACCCTGCTGCGATTGTTCGTCAGCTGGCAGTGCACCCGATACGGAGGCACTGCGCGCCAGGCTCTTCACCAACTCCAAGGCGCTGCTCAACTGCGCCAATGCGGCATTCATATCCAACGTCTGGCCTTGAGCTTTGGGCTGCGCATCCGCACTGATAAACACCCCTTTACCACCCCGAATCGCCCCCCAGCCATCGGTCCTCAGCTCAAACCCTTCGCCGCGTTTTTTCTTCTCGGCGTCGACCAGGTGCCCAAGGTTGAGCTGGCTTTTGCCGCTGTGTTCGGTGCTGAGTTTGATGTGCTCGGAGCCGCGCAGGTCTTCCATGCGCAGTTTGTTGTTGGCCGGGGTGCGCAGGACGTTGCGGGTGTAGTCGCGTTTGCGCAGGGTGACGTGGTCCGGGCGGCGGTCATCGTGCAGGGCGTGGGCGATGTAAGGTCGGTCGGGGTCGCCTTGTTCGAAGGCGATGGCCACTTCGGTGCCGGCAATCAGCGGCAGATGCAGGCCGTGAGTGTCGCCGGCATACGGGCGCGCGAGGCGCAGCAGCATGCTTTCCTGACCGGGCTTCCAGCTGTCGCGGTCGAACAGGAAGTTGACCCGATAGTAGCCATCCCGGTCGATTTCGGAGTAAGGGGCATTTTTCTGCGGGCTGGTGACGCGCGCCGGTACGGTGCCGGCGATTTGCGGCTTCGCCACCAAGGGCGGGCGGAAGCAGACGGTTTCCGAATAGGGGATGGCCTCGAAGGTGACTTCGAAGCTGCGATCACGGGCGGCGCAAGTGTTCAGTTGGGTAATGACTGCGCCCGGCGCGAAGGCCTGCGGAGCGCCGGTGATTTTCAGGACCTGACCGAGGCCCAGCGTCGCGCTGCTGCTGGCACCGCTGAGTTGGGTCTGGCCGTTGAGGTAGCGCTCGTGACGCAGGCGCGCGTAGAAAAAACCGCTTTCGCTTAACAGGTCTTCATCCTGAGCAATCCGGTCGCCGAGTTCTTTGTAAGGTTCGGCGTAGTGGTACGCCTCGCCATAGGTGGTTTTTGCGCCTCGGGTCTGGTCGACTTCGCCGTTGAGCCAGGCATTGGCATCGCGATGGTGATAAGCGCGAAAGTTGATGTTCTTTTCCACCACTTGGTGGCTGGTTTGCAGTTGCCACACGCCATCCTGTCCGCTGCTGGTAAAACCAGACGGCGAACGCAAGGGCAGTTCGACGCCGAACTGGTAATGACGCTGGTCGTCATGAAACTCAACAACATCAATCTTCAGGCGTTGGTCGACGGTGAAGCGAAACCAGATACCCACTTCGGCGAGCAGCCGGGTAATAAACACCAAGTCGCTTTCGCCGTATTGCATGACCTGTTCGCGCCTGGGGTAGTCGCGCGCCAGCTTGAACAGAAAGTCCTGACCTTCGAAGTTATGCCGACTGCGCAGAATGCTCTCGACAATAGTCGGCACCGACTGATGCTGATAAATGCGGAACTGTTTACCCGTGCCGAGCAGCGCGAGACGCGGTTGCAGGGTCAGTGCGTAACGGGCTTCATCGTTGGAATCGGACAGGCGCTTGAAGCCGGTGACCACGCCATGCAACGTGCGCAGCGGCGGCTCGGGCACGACGGAAAGGAAATCCGGCGTCATCTTCGGGTACTTGGGCGGCAACCCGTGCAGACTGAACGTCGCGGCCCGACCGAGCATCTTTTCGACCGCAATGTCCTGCGCCGCAGAGGTGAACTCCACGTCGTATTTGAACGGCTGGCTCAGATGTTCTTCGCCCTTGAAAGTCAGGACGTCGAGGGATGCATTGACATCACTTACTTGCAGTTTGTGACGGCTGTGGTCGAAGAAAGCGCGCAGTGCAGTGGACATATTCAGGCCTCCGTGGCGGTGAGTGCGTCAGTGAAATGCAAAGTGATGCCTTCTTCGTCGCTGTAGCCCAGCGTCACGCCGCGGGTTTTCTGTTGGGCGGCTTGGCGTTGCAGCAATTGCTGGCTCAGTACGGGCAGGATTTGCTGGTTGAGCAGGCTATCGATGTTGCGCGCCCCGGCATCAGGTAACAGGCATGCGTCGACGAGGGCGTCGTGAAGACGCTCGTCGATCTGGCAATCCAGGCCGTAATGGCGATGCAGGCGTTTGGCAACTTTGGCGAGTTTCAGGGCAACGATGGTTTTCATCGCGTCGGCCAGCAGCGGGCGGAAGATCAAGGTTTGAAAGCGCGCCAACAGGGCTGGTTGGAAATGCTCGCGCAGGATTGGCCGCAGCAATTCATGCAGAGTGCTTTCCGATGCGTCAGGCTGCGCTTGCAGGCAGGCTTGCAGTTCATCGCTGCCGAGGTTGGAGGTCATGACAATGACGGTATTTCGGAAGTCGATTTCACGTCCTTCGCCATCACGCATGAAGCCGCGATCAAAGACCTGATAAAACAGATTGAGTACGTCGCGATGAGCTTTCTCGACTTCATCGAGAAGTACGACGCTATACGGCCGCTGGCGTACCGCCTCGGTCAGCACGCCGCCTTGGCCGTAACCGACATAACCGGGAGGCGAGCCTTTCAGTTGGCTGACGGTGTGGGCTTCCTGGTACTCAGAAAGATTGATGGTGATGAGCGATTTCTCACCACCGAACAGAGCATCGGCCAGCGCCAAGGCAGTTTCGGTCTTGCCTACTCCGCTGGTACCCACCAACAGGAAAACGCCCAGCGGGGCTTTTTCTTCGGTCAAGCCAGTCTTGGCCGCGCGTAGACGTTGGGCCAGCGCGCCGAGAGGATGATCCTGGCCAATTACGCGCTCGCAGAGCTGCTGTTCCAGCGCCAATAAGCTGGATTGTTCATCCTTGAGCAGGCTGCCAAGTGGCACACCGGTCCAATCGGCAATCACTTCGGCTACGCTGCGGCTGCCCACGTCGAGCGAGAGCAACGGCTGGTTGCCCTGAATTTCAGTCAGGCGTTGCTGAAGCTGCGCGCAGGCTTCCATCGCAAGCGGTTCAGCCTGTCGCGCGTCGAGCAATTGCTGTGTGAGGTCGAGTTCGTGGCGATATTGCAGTTCAAGTGTTGTTTGCTGCTCGTGCAGCTCGACATGCTGCGCAGCGATCATCGCCAAACACTCGTCGTCACTACTGCCGCTGAGTTGCGCGTCGTCTTCCAGCGCTTGACGCTCCAGTTCCAAAGCGGTTTGTCGGGCCTTGAGCCGGACCAATGCCTGCGGTTCGCAGTCCAGACTCATGCGCACGCGGGCGCTGGCAGTGTCGAGCAGATCGACGGCTTTATCCGGCAGTTGTCGACCGGTCAGATAACGTCGCGAAAGGCTGACCGCTGCCTGAACGGCTGCATCCTGAATATGTACGCCGTGATGGCTGGCGTAGCGGGCTTTGAGGCCGCGCAGCATGAGGCAAGCGTTGGCGTCGTCCGGCTCATCAACCTTGACCATCTGGAAACGCCGTTCCAGCGCAGCATCTCGCTCGAAATACTGTTTGTATTCGCTCCAGGTGGTGGCGGCGATGGTGCGCAGTTCGCCACGGGCCAAGGCGGGCTTGAGCAAGTTTGCCGCATCAGCCCCGCCTGCCTGATTACCCGCGCCGATCAACGTATGCGCTTCATCAATAAACAGCAGTATTGGATTGGCTGATTGCTGCACGGCATCAATAACGTTTTTCAGCCGTTGCTCGAATTCACCTTTGACGCCCGCGCCTGCTTGCAGCAAGCCCATGTCGAGGGTGCGTACGCTGACAGATTTGAGACTGTCCGGAACGTTGCCCTCGGTGATCCGCAAGGCCAGGCCTTCAACGAGCGCGGTCTTGCCTACCCCCGGCTCGCCGACCAGGATCGGGTTGTTCTTGCGTCGGCGACTGAGGATGTCGATGACCTGGCGGATTTCATCGTCTCGGCCGAATACCGGGTCGATCCCCCCAGCCTTGGCTTTGGCGGTTACGTCCTGAGTGAACTTGTCCAATACGGCCAATAAGGCATCGTTCTTTTCAGTGTTTGATGGAGAGTTATTGAGCAAGCTTGAAGGTACTTCTGTTGAGTCCAGCGCCGCTTTTTGCTGGACCTGCGGACGTTCTTCGGAGTGTTGATCAAGCAACGGAAACAGGTGTTGCAATTGCGTTTCGCTGAGGCTGAGCAAAGGCCAAGCAGCTTCGCAGGCAAGCAGGCTTGGGGTTTCCAGCAAGGCACCGAGCAGATGGCCTGAACGCAGGACATCGTTGTTGTCATCCAGTGATGCGCGGAGCCAGGCATTCTTGATCAGTTGCTGCAATTTTTCACACAGCTGAGGCTTGTGCTGAACGTTGCGCGGCAAGGTATCAAGGTGGTCGAGCAGCCCTCGCCAAAGCGCGTCCATGTCCCATTCGTAGCGACGCGCAATAAGCGTCAGATCGCCTTCGCCTTGCTCCAGCAACTTGAGCAACCAATGCTCGATGCTGATCTGGGCATGAGCACGGCTTTGGCATAGCGAAGCGGCCGCACTCAGCGCCTGGACGCAATAAGGATTAAGTCGACGAAGCAAACGGGTGGAATTCTGGGCCATGGAGGGCGTCCTTGTTCTGGAGTCTCGGTCTTGAGTCGGGGGCTTGAACTTCGATGTGCTTGGCTGAATGCCCGAGAACGGAAACTCAACCCTGCACACTGAAAGTCAGCAGACGGGCGCCCGTCTGCTGACTACATGCATCAGGCGCTAGGGCGCTCGTTCCAGGCGTCCGTATGCTCGATGTTGCCGTCTACGTAACCCCACTTGATTTTTTCGTAACGAAGTTCAACCTCTTCCATGTGGTTGTGTTTCTCCTTCGTCGGGTCCTTGATGTCGTGCATTATCGAAGTCACTGACACGACCTTGACGCCTTCCAGCGTGGTCATGAAGTAGGCTTCTTCGTGACCCGATTTGTTGATGCGATAACAAACGAATTCCGCCTTCGCAAGGCTTTCCCCAGTAGTCACCGCTTTGTAAAGGTAGGTACTGGAGACATCGACCTCCTTGGTGAACACATAAGGTCTGTGAATTCGTGTGCCCGTTAGCTTCCCTGTGTTGTTGTCAGTAGGGATGGACACCCGATGGCAATGGGCCAAGACCTCAATACTGTCCTGACGCCCGGCCACCTCCACCGAACCTTTGATCTCGTTACCGCCATCACCCTGCAGCCACAGGTAAACGGGAATTGCCATGTGAAACTCCTTTCTTAGCTATCGAATGTCGCGATTTGCGACAGGGGTTTTCTGTCCAGTCCCGCAGCGGGAAGCACGCAGGCCCCCACTTCCGGCACCAGACGGATATCAACGCGGCGGTTAGCCATGCGTCCGTTTTCGGTGTCATTGCTTTCGATGGGGTGGCTGGCACCAAAGCCCTGGACTGCGAAGCAGCTGTCCGGGATATCGCCCATGCGCTGAATCCAGTCGCGCACCGCAGCCGCTCGTGCGCGGGATAACAGGAGGTTGTGTTCGGGGTTGCCCGTGATGTCGGTATGCCCGGCAATGACAATCAACCAGCCGGGTTGGGCCTTGATGTCAACCAGTGCATTGATCAGCATCTTTGCCGACTCGGGTTTGAGCTGGGCGCTGCCGATACTGAACAACGACAGACTGTCGAGGCGTACCGGCTTGGGGATTTTGCCTGGCGTTGGCATCGCGGGCGGCTGACGATATTTGGCAATCGTCGCCAACAGTGGCGCCCTCAGCCGTTCTCCATGATAGAGGCCCAGACCCAACGACAGCGGTTCGCCTTGTCGGTAGTAACTGTCCAGCCGCTCGGCATCCTGGCGCAGCACGCTTATCGCTTCTTCACGCTGAGTAAATTCGGGTTGATCGCGACGGCTTGCTTCGGGAATCGACGTGTAACGACGAAGGTCATCACTGATCTGCCGCAGCAGCAGGTTGTTCTGCCAAGTAGAGCTGGCCATCGCGATAAGTCCGCCCAGCGCGAACAGCCATAACGCAGCCACGCTCGCGCGACGTAACGGGGTGTTTTGAATATGCGCCGGCAGCAAATGCAGCAAGGGGTCAGGGAATGGCAAGGTCGCGTCGGCTTCAACCAACGCGTGCTTGGTGACAGGCAGCGCAACTTTGTCGCGCAGCCATTGCTGCCACAGATTGCACGCCACACGTTGAGGCAATGCCGGAACCAAGGTGACCGCGCAGGAGAGAGCGAGACCCGCAGAACGGTGTGTGTCTTGACCTTTGAAGTGCGGCAGCGCTTCTTTACCAAGCCACTCCACGAAGCTGTTCAGCTGCACACAGGTTTGCATTCGCGCAGCCTGCGTCGCGCCGTCAGCGGATAGCCGTTGCCAATCATCCAGACTGAAGCACGCTCCGCCGTCACGAACGTTAGGACTGGTTTGACCCGCCTCCCAACTGAACCAGGGACCTGCGCCGCGCAGGGCTTGCAGATAACTCACCAGCAGCAACGGCATTGCTATGCCGCGCTTGCGAGTCAACGCCAGCTGGTAACAGAAAGTGCGCACCCGGCCCGCCAATTCCGGGCAGTCGGAATGTTCGGCAGGGTTGACGATGAACATCACACTGAGCTGGCCGCCCCAGTCCGGGCGCAAGGACAGCAGGCTTTCGGTCAAACCTGGCAGTTGCTCGAAATCAGGCACACGCAGGTAGCAACCTTGCTCGGTGATGCGCATCGCCAATTGCGCAGAGGGTGTTGCCCCGAACAGACCAACCAGACCATCGCCACAGACCAACACCACCGGCTGACGATAGGCAGCCGGTGGCAACGACGTACCGTCGGCCAAATTTAGCGACTGACTTTGAAGCGCTGCCGTACGCCCGGTCCTTCTCCATGCCAGGATCAGAAAACAGGCAACCGCGAAAACCGCCATTACGCGCAGCCCGGCGGGCAGCGGGACGATAGCCAGCAATGCGAGGGCAAGCGCGCCCGCCCACAGCAAAAGAGCGCGAGAAAGTGTGAGTGTCATCTGCGCACCCTCACTCCTGACCCGGCAACAACGAGGCGACCAAATTGACCAATAGATGGTCCAGTCCCAACCAGGCACCGACCAGCAATCCGCCAACCGCCAGTACATGAATCGAGGGCTGCTGAATCCAACGCCCCGAACCCATGCGGGAGCCCTGATTCAGTTGGGTTGGTAACGAATGACTCAACTTCAGCGGTGCGACATGCGCATTTAGCGCAGTCACAACCTGCGCACGCTCCGGGTTGTTTTCCTCGTGGTAACGCCCCTGAAAACCAAGCATGAGCACGCGGTGGAATACCGTCAGCACGCTCAGATCAGGTGCCGGCTCACGCAGCAGCTCGCGCATGTCCTCATACAAAAACTCGCCAGCCTGATGACGACTGAAGAACTTGGCCTGCAAGGGTTCGCGAGCCCATTTCTCATGAGCACCGCCTTTGGCAAACGTGAGCGCAGTCTCATCAAGCAGCGCGCATTGAGCGTGACTGATGTAGTCAATGTTGCGCTTGCTCAGACCAGCGCTCTCAAGCTGTTGGCGTACGTATTCGACCTGCTGGGCGCACAGCTTCGGCAGTTCGAGATTGTTCTGCACCTCGCCTCCTTGCCGAAGTTCTACAACCAGCAAATAGCTGTCTTGCAACAGCGAGTCGATGTTCACCGCAGTGGCGAATTGTTTTTTTGCTTTGATCAGGCTCATGTGCGCAACACCGCAAACAGTTCCAGTTTCACGTCGGTCAGCGTGCTCGGTACATAGAAGGCACATGCCCCTTCTGCCAGCATGGCTTGGCCTTTGGGATGGCTGATATCCAGCGCGAAGTATTGGTTTTCCAGACGCAGGGGAATTGCGGCCGGCACGAGACTAAGGGACTGCAAGGGAATGCCGTCGAGCGCGGCGTTGATCAAGCGACCGACCTCATCCGGCGTACCCGCTTTGCACAAACGCGGGAACTGACTTTGGAGCTGAGCAGCAGGCATGCGGCAACGCACGGACAAATAGAAGTCAGCTCCTTCAGGCTCACGCAGACGCGGATCGTTAAGGCTGACCTGCCAGCGGTTGGTCCCCGTTTCCTCCAGTTCCAGCGCAACAACACGTGAAGGCAGGCTGGCCTCCAGCAAGGTGGAAATGGTGCGCATCAACGGCGGGAATACAGATTCCAGATCTTCGTGGCGATACGCTGGGATCTTGTCCAGATCGTGTTCCAGCGAGAAGGTCAGCAAGCTGCCGGTCAGCTTGACCAGCTCCAGATAAACCTGCTCAGGATGTCGCGCGGGATGAGCGTTGAAATCAGCCAGCACGGGTTGATAGGTGTTCAAGGCATTGAGCAACCAGAACAAAGACACGTCCGCTACAGCGAAGTCAGCCATACGCTGGTTGCTTTCACGGCGCATGCCCATCAGCCGCTGCCGCTTGGCGGCCATTTGGGTCAACAGATTGTCGAATTGCGCCAATAGGCCAGGGTGAGCAGCGAAGCTGAGCAACGGTGGTACATAGCCAGGATCGAGACTCCAGGCACCTTGTCCGTCGCGCACAAGACGCGCAATCGGACAGGTCAGATAATCCGCATTGTCGTCGCTTTCCAGACGCAGACTTAGGGCCTGCTCCAGTACACCGATCGACTGTATTTCGTCCGCGTAGACGTCCTGCACTTTGCGCCAGTCCTGGCGATAGCGCATTGGACGATCCGCCCGCCCCCCATCAAACAGACAGTTGTTGCCATTGGCCTGCTCAAGCGGCATGGCAAGGAGCAATGTCGAGCTCTGAATTCCATCAGGTAGCGATCCGGCCAGCTCAAGCGCAGGCGGCAGCCGATCCACGTGATCGGTATCGATCAGCGTGCCATCAGGCATGCGCATGCATATTTGAGTTGCCTTGAGCTTGCCGAGCCGCAGGGCTTCCGGATCAAAGCCCACTGCCTGGACACCCCAAGGATGTATCAGAGACAGATGGGCCAGACATTCATTGGCCCAAGCTTCCC
Organism: Pseudomonas sp. G.S.17; assembly: GCF_038096165.1. Lineage (NCBI taxonomy): Bacteria > Pseudomonadati > Pseudomonadota > Gammaproteobacteria > Pseudomonadales > Pseudomonadaceae > Pseudomonas > Pseudomonas viridinivis. Next base: position 219,472 of record NZ_CP151076.1, on the reverse strand, counting down.
AACGTGCCTGTTGCTGGAATTGCTGCGGGGACAGAAGAGCCCCCGCAGCCCAAAGGGGGCGGTCGATTTTCATGGCGTTGTTTCCCTACGAAGTAACTCAGGCTTTCGCCTTGGGCATCTGCGAAACCAGCGACAAGTTGACGTCCATGCCTTCCACCTGGAAATGCGGTATGGCGAACAACTTCACGCGGAAGAAACCCGGGTTATCGTCGATGTCCTCTACAAACACCTTTGCATCGCGCAATGGGTGTGAAGCTTGAAGATCGTCGCCGGGATCAGTCATCTCGGTAACCAGCCCTCCGACCCACTTGTTCAGTTCCAGCTCAAGCACGCGGCGGTCCTTGGTGGTTCCGATGTTTTCGCGCTGGATAAGCTTCAGGTAATGGGCGATACGCGACAGCAGGAAGATGTACGGCAGGCGTGAGTTGATCCGGCTGTTGGCGGTCGCATCAGACGTGTCGTACAGCGCTGGTTTCTGGCTGGAGTTCGCCGAGAAGAAGCACGCGTAGTCCCGGTTCTTGTAGTAAGAAAGCGGAATGAAACCCAGATTGGCGAATTCAAATTCACGAGTTTCCGGGATCATGACTTCGGAAGGGATTTTTACCTGATTGCCAGTGCCTAGGTCGTAGAGGTGAATCGGCAGATCTGTAACGGCGCCACCTGACTGCGGCCCGCGAATCTGTACGCACCAGCCATTGGCGATGAAACTTTTGACCATGTTTGCAGCGAAGGCGAACGACGCATTGGTCCACAGATATTTGTTGTGGTCGGGGCCTTTGACGCTTTCGACGTAGTTGAAGCTGCGTACCGGAACGGTGTCCGGACCATAAGGCAAGCGACCCAACACACGGGGCATGGTCAGGCCGATGTAACGAGAGTCGTCACTGTCACGGAATGACTTCCACTTGATGTATTCGGCACGGTCGAAATAGTTGCCAATGTCCTTGATGGCGGCAACCTCCTCCATGGATTTTTTACCGAAGAAAGCCGGACCCACCGAGCCAATGAACGGCATGTGCGCCGCCGCTGCTACTTTCGAGATGTTGCGCAACAGCGCAATGTCCTGCGGGTTGCGGTCGAATTCGTAGTTTGAAATAGCCGCCGCAATAGGCTCGCCGCCTGGCGTGTCGTATTCCTGAATGTAGGTATGGGTATACAAACCGCTTTGGGCGATTTCGGGTGCATCTTCGAAATCTTGCACCAGATGGTCTTTGCTCAGATCCAGCAGCTCAATGCGCACGTTCTGGCGGAAGTCGGTTTGATCGATCAGCGATTTGACGCCGCGCCACGTCGACTCCACACGCTGGAAATCATCATGGTGCATCACTGCGTCGAGCTGACGGCTGATTTGCTCGTCGAGTGATGCAATGTGGTTGTCCAGCAGCGTTTTATCCAGCCGCGTTACTTTCTGCGAGGATTGCTTGAGCAGATTCAAGAACACACTGACTGCCGCAGTTACACGCTCATCGGCAGAAACTTCGGCCAGCGCTTCATTGGTCTGAAATGCTTCGATACCGCCGAGCGTTATAACCGGGCTTAGATTGATTTTGGCGAACAGGGCGCTGTATACGCTCTGGTTTTCTTCAGACAAGACTGTATCGCCGCTCAAAGGTGCGGAGGACTGTTTTGCGGACATATGGCAACTTCCCTTTCAAACAAATCGAGGTTGATGAACGATCTTATTGAGCTTCCTGAGGAGCCAGGGCAGCCAACTCGGCTCGTAGCTCATTGCTCAGCGCTTCATCCTTGAGGATGCATTCCAGCTCATGGCGGAAGGTCGCGTTATCCAGGAGATTGGATTTGAGGTCGCGCAGCAGGTTACGCATCGCCAGCAGCGCCCTGAGCTGTGGAATCTGACGAGCAACCTGCTCAGGTTCGAAGTCCTTCATGCTCTGGAAATTCAACTCGACAGACGTGTCGGAGTTATCACCCAACAGGGTGTTTTCCACCGCAAGTTTCAGGCTTGGCGAATAATCCGCCAGGACGCTATCGAAATTGTTTTTATTGATGTTGACCTTGCTTCTTTCAGACAGAGGGCGCTGTTCTTTCCCGTTGCTGTAGTCGCCCATCACCATAAGCTTCAGCGGCAGCTCGACCTTCTTCTGGGCACCGCCCGTATGCAGATCAAGCTTGATATTGACCCGCGCCTTTGGCACTTCATTTTGAAAACTGTTTGAAGCCATAACCCCTCCAATTCCGGCAATAGCAAATGCCACTACGAAACCAACCAAGATTGGAATTTACAACTTCTGCCGATTTGTTGATCCATCAGCCAGCGTAGATAAATTCCGTTTAAATACATGAAGCAATGACTTGCTCCACCATCGCGTTTTCACGAACGGCCGAGAATAGATCAAGGCAAGGGACAAACTCTACCCACAGAAGCCACTCTCGGAATGTTCCTGCGAACTTAAAGAAACTTCCTACAATTTCGTACTAGATACTGTAGGACTTACCTCGATATTCCCCGCAAGATCAGAAATAAACTCAGGCTACGGGTCGCGAGTAATCAGATATCGATCCGGCCTGACTCGGCCCTTGTGGGGCCTTCGCAGGAGAGTCCGGAGGCGATTACTCATTGCTGCCATCTTTTGTTGCACTTAGCGGGTTTAAACACGTTGAGTAATACGTATAAATACCGCACTTGCGCTCTGCTGGACCTTTAACCTTTGCGTTGTCGTTGTTAGTCAACGACCGGATTTGACGATCCGATAACGTAAGCTCCGCAGAATACCGCTATGGCGGCTGTGCGCGGGAGGCCTTAGGGCCTACCGGTTTGCCTGCGTTTCCGGTTCGTCAATCCGCGCACAGCTGCCACCCTAATTGCTTGACGACAATTGAGGTGGCCTCAATAAATAAACGTTGGAGCCTCATAAATGCCTTACAACCTCGAATCGCCCCGCTACATCCCCCTGACCCATCACGGCCTCGACGGTGCCGTCCTGCTGCTCGACAGCCAGGCACCGCTCAAAGACCTGCACGCTTGCGTCGAGTTACGGGTGCGGCTGGCCACGGAGTTTCTCGACGCTGTGTCGAGCAAGAAGCCCGGCGGCGCAGACGACTACGATCTGAGCGCCATGGCGGGTACGGCTCATTTATTGATGCAGGAAGCCTGCGATATGAATCGCGTGATTGAAAGACGGCTGTGGGAAGGTAACCCAGCCTAGGTGCGAACAAAAAACGGGCACCCAACCTCGTTGGTGTGCCTGCCTCCTTACCAATGCTGTCTTGGTTCACATCTCAGGAAATTCAACCTGATTGATGCCTTTATGGTGGCCTGACCCCTCGATAGGATATAGCCAGATAGGCCACAAGAAATGATTAACCGGGGGCCGCCAATGACTGCTAAACCGACAAAGCTCACAGATCGGGAAATTGATGCCCTGGAGCGGATGGTTCCTGTGCTGGCAAAGCTAGCAACCAAGGCTGCTTATTATCGTGCGTTATCGGCCAGTAACAGCGTCCTCATTATCGATTCTGGTGATCTGGTCCGGGTATCGCCTGATGGAAGCAAAACATTTGTAGCCAAGGGCAAGCCACGTAGAAAGGTAGCAGTCGGCGAGACGATCACAGTGCGTCGCCTGGAAGGTAAAAAAACAAAGGGGGATATCACACGGGACTAAGTCGTGAAATCTCCGGCTATCCGATTGCTGGCTTGGGCAGTCGTCAATCGACTACGTTTCAAAGGTTTTTCCTACCCCGCACATTCAACAAAAAACGGGCACCCAACCTCGTTGGTGTGCCCGTTCTTTCACTGCTCGCCTTGCGTCAAGGCGTACAGCTGGTGTCTATGGGTTCACGCTGTCCTTGAGTGACTTGCCGGGTTTGAAGGCTACCGTGTTGCTGGCCTTGATTTTCACAGGCTCGCCCGTTTGCGGGTTTTTGCCGGTGCGGGCGCCGCGATGGCGTTGCAGGAAGGTCCCGAAGCCGACGAGCGTGACGCTGTCCTTGCGGTGCAGGGCGCCGGTTATTTCTTCGAGGACGGCATTAAGAACGCGGTTGGCTTGTTCTTTGGTGAGATCCGCCTTTTCAGCAATGGCGGCTGCAAGTTCTGGTTTACGCATATGAAGCCTCTTTTACGGTTTTTTGTTTTTATGTCCCGTGCTGCCCATCCCGAGCAGCCCAAGGCGCCGCAACGGCTCTACGTTGCGGCAGTCAAGAATGAGGATGGCACGCCGTACAGGCCCGCGCCAGTGCGGGCTTGAGGTTTATGTGAACAAAATCGCGGCTTATCCGACAGAACGACCCGTATTCAGGCCAGCAAAGCCGGGAGTGTCTTGTTGAGGGCGAGCTTTTCCATCACGGCGGTACCGGTCAACGCGTAACCGAGCAGGTTGCCCTCCGCGTCGTGACACAGCGCCTTGATGTCGGCGCCCTGCCCTTCGACGCTCCACACGCCAATGGTCCCGCGTGGGGGCGGCGAGACCACCAAAGGGCAAACCGGGGTTTTCACCGTGATCGGCATCGGGCCATATTTAACGGCGGTCGGCGTGCCTGCCAGGGTTTGCGCCAGCGCGCGGGCGCAACTCATCAGCGGCATGACGTAAAGCAGGTTCAGGCCATCGACTTCCGCACAATCGCCCAGGGCGTAGATGTTGGCGTGGGAGGTTTTCAGTTCGCGGTCGACGAGGATGCCTCGGCTGGTCTGCAGGCCCGCCGCGGCGGCGAGATCGACGCGTGGGCGCAAGCCGATGGCTGACACCACCAAATCGCAGGCAATCACTTCGCCATCCGACAGATGCGCTTCGAGCCCGCTGTCCGTGCGCAGCAGGCGGGTCAGGACCGGCCCGAGGTGGAAGCGCGCGCCGAGGCTTTCGAGGCCTGCGCGCACCGCCGCCGCTGCGGCCGGGTGCAGCAAGGTGGGCATGACTTGCTCACACGGCGCGACCAGATCGACTTCGTAGCCGCCGAGGATCAAGTCATTGGCGAATTCACAGCCGATCAGGCCGGCACCGAGGATCAACACGCGCCGCTTGCCCGCCGCTGCGTCACGAAACAACGCGTAGTCTTCCAGATCGTTGATCGGGAAGACCGCATCGGCTGCATCGCCTTCGATGGGCACGCGAATGGTTTCCGCGCCCCAGGCCAGGATCAGGTCGCGGTAGTACACCGCTTCTTCGCCGATCCACAGGCGTTTGTGCCCCGCATCGATGCCGCTGATGCGGGTGTGGGTACGTATTTCGGCGTTGAGTTGCACGGCCATGGCGCCAGCTTCGGCCATGCTCAGGCCGTCGGCGTGTTTATTTTTGCCGAAGCCCGTGGAGAGCATCGGCTTGGAATACGAGCGACCGTCATCGGCGGTGATCAACAGCAGCGGCGTTTCGCCATCGAGCTTGCGAAATTCCCGGGCCAGGTTGTAGCCCGCCAGGCCAGTGCCAATTATCACGACAGGTGCGTTCATTCGGTTTTCCAGGAAGTTAAGGACAGGTTGAAGCCTGAATCAGTTGATTTCGATCATTTCGAAATCGATTTTGCCGACGCCGCAATCCGGGCACAGCCAGTCTTCAGGAACGTCTTGCCACAGCGTACCCGGCGCGATTCCGTCATCCGGCCAGCCATCAGCTTCGTTGTAGATCAGGCCACAGACAATGCATTGCCACTTTTTCATCAGAATTTCTCTCAGGTTTTCAGGGTGTCGCCGGCATGGCGGTCGATGGGTATCGCGCTTGCCACCGTGCTCAGGGCGTTTTGTACTGATCGGGGCGCCCAGATGCAAGCCCGATCATTGTCGCGGCGCGTTGCGGGTCATCGGTTGCGACGGTCAATCATGCTAAGCTCGCCGCCTTTATTAACGCCAATAACTGCTTATTGTGACCCAGCAAAAACCCGTATTTCCCACCCCGATCTGGCTGGAGCGCGAGTCTCTCATCGAGACACCTGCGCCCGTGGTCCTTAAGTGGCTGTTCCATGAGGATTCCCTGACTCGCCGTCTGACCGCGCTGTCGGGCAATCGTTTTAGTGTCACGCCGCTTTTCGAGGGCTGGCAACCGCTTCGCGACGACGAGTGTGCGGCGCTGGATCTGCCTGAGCGCAGCATCGGCTGGGTCCGCGAGGTGTATCTGCGCGGCCACGACGAAAAGTGGGTTTTCGCCCGCAGCGTCGCGGCGCGCAGTGCCTTGCAGGAAGGCGGCTTGAATATGGACGAGCTGGGCACGCGCTCATTGGGCGAATTGCTGTTCTGCGACGAAGCGTTCCTGCGCGGCCCGTTACAGATCTGTCATTACCCTGCGGCCTGGCTGCCAACGCCGGACGCCGCCGACAATTTATGGGGTCGCCGCTCGTGCTTCAGTCGCGGCCCTTTGAAGATATTGGTCGCCGAGGTGTTCTTGCCGACACTCTGGCAGGCAATTCACACCGGGGAACACCGCTGATGTACCTGACGCTGCTCAAATCCCTGAATCGCCTGAATCCACGCGCCTGGGATTTCATTCAGTTGATGCGCCTGGACAAGCCCATCGGCATTTACCTGCTGCTGTGGCCGACGCTGTGGGCATTGTGGATTGCCGGCAAAGGCGCGCCGTCGCTGGCCAACGTCATCATTTTCGTCGTTGGTGTGTTCCTGATGCGCGCCGCCGGTTGCGTGATCAATGATTTCGCCGACCGCAAAGTGGACGGCCACGTCAAACGCACCGAACAGCGACCGCTGGTCAGCGGCAAGATCAGCTCCAAAGAGGCCCTGGCGCTGTTTGCGCTGCTGGTGATCGTGAGTTTCCTGCTGGTCTTGCTGACTAATCCCACAACGATCTGGCTGTCGTGCGGTGGCCTGGCGCTGGCCGCCTGCTATCCGTTCATGAAGCGCTACACCTATTACCCGCAAGTGGTGCTGGGCGCGGCGTTTTCCTGGGGCATGCCGATGGCGTTCACCGCGCAAACCGGGGATTTGCCCGCTGCTGCGTGGTTGCTGTATATCGCCAATCTGCTGTGGACCGTGGGGTATGACACGTATTACGCGATGGTCGACCGGGAAGATGATCTGAAAATCGGCGTGAAATCCACGGCGGTGCTGTTCGGCGATGCTGATCGGGTGATCATTCTGACCCTGCAAGGTCTGGCATTGGGCTGCTTGCTGCTGGCGGGCGGACGCTTCGAGTTGGGGATTTGTTTCTATCTCGGCCTGTTGGTGGCAGCCGGGTGTTTCGCCTGGGAATTCTGGTCGACGCGCAGTCGTGATCGACAGGCGTGCTTCAAGGCGTTTTTGCATAATCACTGGGCGGGGCTGGCGATCTTCGTCGGCATCGTTGCCGATTACGCGCTGCGCTGACTGACAGGTTCGTGGCCGGCAGTCAGCGCCAGAGCAGATTTAAGGTTTGACGACGTGCCAGGCGCCGCCTTTGCCATCGCCAGTCGTGTCGCCGGCCTTCTTGTCATCTTTATAGAAGTACACCGGTTTGCCGTCGTAGGCCCATTGCATGTCGCCGTCATCACGCTTGATAGCGGTCCATTTACCCGAGGCCTTGTCAGCCGCCGCAGCTTTCAATGGCGGCCAGTTTTCAGCGCACTTGTCGTTGCAGGCCGATTTGCCGGCAGCATCTTTATCGAAGGTATAAAGCGTCTTGCCGCCGTGATCTGTCAGCATGCCGTTATCGCCCATCATTCCCGGCTCGGCAGCAAACGCCAGCCCCGAGGATGCCAGTGCAGCAGCGGTCAGCAGGCCCAGCAACGTTGATGAAAATTTAGCCATTGGATAATCCTCTGTTGTTGTAAAAATTATTGTAGGACAGACCCGTAAGCTTAGACCTGTAACAACGTGGCATGCTAGCCCCATCCCAAGCTGTCACACGACTGCAATAATTCCGTTATCTAATGCGCCCCAAGACAGTTAAATGACAAGAGGTTCGAGCATGGTTGGCAGGAGCATTCTGATCGTTGACGACGAAGCGCCTATTCGCGAAATGATCGCCGTTGCATTGGAAATGGCCGGCTATGACTGCATGGAAGCAGAGAACTCTCAGCAAGCCCATGCAATCATTGTCGACCGCAAGCCGGACCTCATCCTGCTCGACTGGATGCTGCCCGGCACCTCAGGCATCGAGTTGGCTCGCCGCCTCAAGCGTGACGAGTTGACCTGCGACATTCCAATTATCATGCTCACGGCCAAGGGCGAGGAAGACAACAAGATCCAGGGCCTGGAAGTCGGCGCCGATGACTACATCACCAAACCCTTTTCGCCACGCGAGCTGGTCGCGCGCCTGAAAGCCGTGCTGCGTCGCGCCGGTCCGACGGATGGCGAATCGCCGATTGAAGTGGGTGGTCTGTTGCTTGATCCGATCAGTCATCGGGTCACCATCGACGGCAAGCCTGCGGAAATGGGCCCGACCGAATACCGTTTGCTGCAATTCTTCATGACCCATCAGGAACGCGCCTATACGCGCGGCCAACTGCTGGACCAGGTCTGGGGTGGCAATGTCTATGTCGAAGAACGCACCGTTGATGTTCACATTCGTCGCCTGCGCAAAGCCCTCGGCGATGCCTACGAAAATCTGGTACAAACCGTGCGCGGCACGGGTTATCGGTTTTCCACCAAGAATTGATCGCCGTTTTGCAAGCAGACAGCGCAACCATGAAGTCCGCGCCAGCCAAGGATGTGCTTTCAATTGAATCAAAACTGGTATGGCACCCTGATCCGCCACATGCTGATGCTGGTTACGGCGGCCCTCGTGGTTGGCGCGATCAGCAACCAGTATGGCTGGAGCCTGGCAATCGGACTGGGCCTCTACCTGGCCTGGACCCTTAAGCAGTTATTGCGCCTGCACGATTGGTTGAGCAGCCACAAGGCCGATGAGCCGCCGCCGGATGGCTACGGTTTGTGGGGCGAAGTATTCGACAGCATCTATCATCTGCAGCGCCGCGACCAACGGGTGCGCGGGCGGCTGCAAGCGGTGATCGACCGCGTTCAGGAGTCCACTGCGGCCCTCAAGGACGCCGTGATCATGCTCGACAGTGAAGGCAATCTCGAATGGTGGAACCGCGCCGCCGAGACATTGCTCGGGCTCAAGACCCCGCAGGACAGCGGCCAGTCGGTGAGCAATCTGGTGCGCCATCCGCGCTTCAAGGAGTATTTCGAGCAGGGCAACTACGCCGAACCGCTGGAAATCCCCTCGCCCACCAACGACCGAATGCGCATTCAGCTGTTGATCACCCGCTACGGCAATAACGAACATTTGATGCTGGTCCGTGATGTCACGCGGATTCATCAGTTGGAGCAAATGCGCAAAGACTTCGTCGCCAACGTTTCCCACGAGCTGCGCACGCCGCTGACGGTGATTTTCGGCTATCTGGAAACCCTGCTCGATAACGTCGAAGAGGTGAATCCGCGCTGGGTCCGCGCCCTGCAACAGATGCATCAACAGGGCGGGCGCATGCAGACGCTGCTCAATGACTTGCTGTTGCTGGCCAAACTTGAAGCCACTGACTATCCGTCAGACAGTTATCCCATCGAGGTGGGCACGCTGCTCAAGACCATCAAGGGCGATGCGCAGGCGCTGTCGGCCAACAAGAATCAGCAGATCAGCCTGAACCTCGAAAGCGAAGTGCAGCTCAAGGGCAGCGAAACCGAGCTGCGCAGCGCGTTCTCCAATCTGATCTTCAACGCGGTGAAATACACCCCGGCCGACGGCAAGATCCACATCCGCTGGTGGGCCGACGAGCATGGCGCGCATTTGAGCGTGCAGGATTCGGGGATCGGCATCGAGACCAAGCATCTGCCCCGCCTCACGGAGCGCTTCTATCGCGTGGATTCCAGCCGTGCGTCGAATACCGGCGGCACCGGGCTGGGCCTGGCGATCGTCAAGCATGTGCTGCTGCGCCATCGCGGCACACTGGAAATCAACAGCGTGCCGGGCAAGGGCAGCGTTTTTATCTGCCATTTTCCGGCCATCCAGCTGATCAATCCCTGAAGCGCGACTAGGCAAGCTGGCTTCTAGCCGCTACATTGCCGTTCTTATGCCCTCGATCCCGATGCGGCAGCCTTCTTCTTCAGTCATAACGGAACCTGTAAACCTCCACCATGGACCCTTCCCCTAGTTTTAACTTCGCTTCGCTTTTCGCCGACTTCGGCATGATTCTCTTCGCAATGGTTCTGGTCCTGCTCAACGGCTTTTTCGTTGCGGCGGAATTCGCCATGGTCAAACTTCGTTCGACCCGGGTCGAAGCCATTGCTGAAAAAAACGGCTGGCGCGGACATATCCTGCGCACCGTCCACAGTCAGCTCGACGCTTATCTGTCGGCCTGCCAGCTCGGTATCACCCTCGCTTCCCTGGGCCTGGGCTGGGTCGGCGAACCTGCGTTCGCGCACCTGCTGGCGCCGCTGTTGAGCGCCGTGGGCGTGGACTCGCCGGAAGTGGTCAAAGGCGTGTCGTTCTTCTCCGCCTTCTTCATCATTTCCTACCTGCACATCGTGGTCGGCGAACTGGCCCCCAAATCCTGGGCCATTCGCAAGCCTGAGCTGCTTTCGCTGTGGACTGCCGTGCCGCTGTACCTGTTTTACTGGGCGATGTACCCGGCGATTTATCTGCTCAATGCCAGCGCTAACGGCATCTTGCGCATCGCCGGCCAGGGCGAACCCGGCCCGCATCACGAGCACAGCTATAGCCGCGAAGAATTGAAACTGATCCTGCACTCCAGCCGTGGCCAGGACCCGAGCGACCAGGGCATGCGTGTGTTGGCATCGGCGGTGGAAATGGGCGAGCTGGAAGTGGTCGACTGGGCCAACTCCCGCGAAGACCTGGTGACGCTGGATTTCAACGCACCACTCAAGGAAATCCTCGCGCTGTTTCGTCGGCACAAGTTCAGCCGTTATCCGGTCTACGATCCAGTGCGCGGCGAGTTTGTCGGCCTGCTGCACATCAAGGATCTGCTGCTGGAACTGGCTGCGCTGGATCACATTCCCGAGTCGTTCAATCTGGCCGAGTTGACCCGCCCGCTGGAGCGCGTCTCCAAGCACATGCCGCTCTCGCGTCTGCTGGAGCAGTTCCGTCAGGGTGGCGCGCACTTTGCGCTGGTGGAGGAAGCCGACGGCAAGATCATCGGTTACCTGACCATGGAAGACGTGCTGGAAGTGCTGGTCGGCGACATTCAGGACGAACACCGCAAGGTCGAGCGCGGCATTCTCGCGTATCAACCGGGCAAGCTGCTGGTGCGTGGCGACACGCCGCTGTTCAAGGTCGAGCGCCTGCTGGGCATCGATCTGGACCACGTGGAAGCCGAAACCCTGGCGGGGCTGATCTACGAATCCCTCAAGCGGGTGCCGGAAGTCGAGGAAGTCATGGAAGTCGAAGGGCTGCGCATCATCATCAAGAAGATGAAAGGCCCGAAAATCGTGCTGGCCAAGGTGGTCAAGCTCGATTGATGGCTTGATCGATTGAACCCGTAGGACTGGCTTCAGCCGGGAGAGCGTCGGTCGCTTAGATGCAACTCGGTGCCGCAAAGACTGCTCTCCCGGCTAAAGCCGGTCCTACGGGTCTAGCGCAACCATCAATTCCCGCCCACCGCAAAGTTGGGCAGGCTTTGTACCGGTTGGGCGAATTCGTAGGGGATGGATTCCAGCGCCAGGCCGACGTTGCGCTGGATCACGAAGTGCAAATGCGGGCCGGTGCTGTTGCCGGTGTTGCCGGAGCGCGCCAGTGCGCTGCCGACGCTGACACGCTGACCTTCCTTGACGCTCACCGAGCCCTTCATCAGGTGCAGATAAACGCCCATGGTGCCGTCGTCGTGCAGGATGCGCACAAAGTTGCCTGAAGGGTTCGATCCCTTGCCGGTCTGCTCATTCTCGGTCTTGATCACCGTGCCGCTGCGCGCCGCGACAATGGGCGTGCCTTCGGGCATGGCGATGTCCATGGCGTAACGGCCTTTGGCGCCGAAATGGCTGAATTTACCGTTTGGCCCCTGACTCAGACGAAACGGTCCGCCAATCCACGGCAGCGGATAGCGGTAAGCCAGGCTCGAACGCTGAGGATCACCGACGATGGAACGCAAGCTGGTCTTGTAACTCATGGCCCGACTGGCCACCTGCGGACTCAACACCACCAGCCGTTCATTGCTGCGCGGGGCAATGGTGCGCCGGATGGTTCGGTCCGACACGCCGAGCACATTCTTCACACCGGAAAGCTTGAGTTCGACTTCAACCGGCGCGTACAAATCGTTACGCACGTACAGGCTGTCCACGCCCTTTTCTTTCCTGGTCGTCAGACGCACCTGACGCTCGATGTGTTCGACCATGCGATCGCGAAAGACCATCACCGACGCGCCAGGTGTCGGCCGGTCGGTAAACGACACGACGCCATTGGCATCGGTGAATTTATAGATGGTGACGGCCCCGGCCGATTGTGCGGCCAGCAACAGAGCACACAGGATCAATAAGCGCTCAAGCATGGGATTCAGTCTGGGTTGTAAAGAAGTTGCGCCAGCCTACCAGTGATCCGTGCTGTTGAGGACTTAGCTGTTTCAATCGGTAATGCAAGGAACGTCAAGGAAATCGCGCCAGCGTAGGGTTGATGCTCCCGTAGGACCGGATTCATCCGGGAGGGCGGAAGGTCTGACGACGCAACCGCTGCGAATGTACCTGTCTGCGCCCGGCTAAAGCCGGTCCTACGGGGTTGTATCAACCGCGATCAACCACCCGGCACAAAGTGTTTCTGAGCTGTGCCGCGAGCGATCAGGCGGGACACGTAGTCCAGCTTTTGCGCATCCTGGTCGGTAAAGCGGAAGGTCAATTGCAGCCAGTCGCTGTCCGGCTTCTGCTCGAACGCCACGATTGCGTGCAGATAGCCATTGAGGCGTGCAACCTCGGCGTTTTCGCCCTGTTCCAGATCCAGCACCGCCTGTTCAAGGATCTGCGGCAGGCTGTCGGTGCGACGCACCACCAGCAAGGCTTCCTTGAGCGTCAACGCCTTGATCACGCATTGCTGAATGCCGCTGGACAGACGCAATTGGCCTTGTCCACGACCGGCAGGTGCTTGCGAGGGCGATACAGCGGCCACCGGAGGCGGCTTGGCGATGCCGCCCGAGTTCGTTCCTGCTGGCCTGACGACTTCAGCCCGGCCACCCGTGAGCGCGCTGAGCGACTCATTGATGGGCGATGCCATCCGGCTTGGGCCGCTGGTCATCACCGCATCGAGTTTGCCGACCCTGGCCAGCGCCTTCTTGACCTTGCTCAGCAGCTGTTCATTGGTGAACGGCTTGCCGACGAAATCGGTAACACCCGCCTGGATGGCCTGTACGACGTTTTCCTTGTCACCCCGGCTGGTCACCATGATGAACGGCACGGTCTTGAGGTAGCCGTCCTGCTGGCGACACCAGGTCAGCAGCTCAAGGCCTGACATTTCCGGCATTTCCCAGTCGCACAGAATCAGATCGAAGCTCTCGCGAGTCAGCATGGTCTGGGCCTTGCGGCCGTTGACGGCGTCTTCGGTGTGAATCCCGGGGAAATAGTTGCGTAGGCCTTTCTTTACCAGATCGCGAATGAAAGTCGCGTCATCCACAATCAATACACTGACTTTACTCATCGACGCTCCTGCGGGCATGTCCGCCATGACTGGCGAACCGCGGTGATGCTGACACGCCCTTTATTTCGGCAAGCATAGCGCTGGCTGATGGCCAGCGGCCAAACTGTTGACGACGCCAGGACATTTAATTCGCGGGCGGCTGAAAAATTCAAAGCCGTAGAATGCAAAACGCCCAGCATGCTGGGCGTTTTTTTTCGCAGGCAGTCTTATTTATCGTCAGCTTGGCCCGGAACATTAGGAGTTTCGGTGGATATACCCTGCACTTCTTCTTTCATGCGCTTGAGGCCCATGTGGCGCACGTCGGTGCCGCGCACAAGATAGATGACCAGCTCGGAAATGTTACGCGCATGGTCGCCGATGCGTTCCAGCGAGCGCAGCACCCAGATCACGTTGAGAACCCGGGAAATGGAGCGCGGGTCTTCCATCATGTAGGTCGCCAGCTCACGCAGCGCGGTCTTGTATTCGCGGTCGATGATCTTGTCGTATTGGGCAACCGACAAGGCCAGCTCGGCGTCGAAGCGCGCAAAGGAGTCCAGCGCATCGCGGACCATGTTGCGTACCTGGTCGCCGATGTGCCGCACTTCGACGTAACCGCGCGGCGATTCGCCTTCTTCGCACAGCTGGATGGCGCGACGGGCGATCTTGGTGGCTTCGTCACCGATGCGTTCCAGGTCGATCACCGACTTGGAGATGCTGATGATCAGGCGCAGGTCCGAGGCCGCTGGCTGCCGACGGGCAAGAATGCGCAGGCATTCCTCGTCGATATTGCGCTCCATCTGGTTGATGCGGTCGTCGACCTCACGAACCCGCTGGGCCAGCCCGGAATCGGCTTCGATCAAGGCGGTCACCGCATCATTGACCTGCTTCTCGACCAATCCGCCCATTTCGAGCAAATGGCTACGCACTTCTTCAAGCTCGGCGTTGAACTGTTGTGAGATGTGATGCGTGAGGCTGTCTTTATGAATCATGCTTGGTGTCCTTGGAACGTCCGATTAAGTGCGAAAACGCAGCGGTGGTTCAGGGCTGACGAAGCGCATTTCACCTAGCCATAACGACCGGTGATGTAGTCTTCCGTCTGTTTTTTCGCCGGATTGGTGAACAGTGTGTCTGTGTCACCGAACTCGACCAGTTTGCCCATGTACATGAATGCGGTGTAATCCGAGACCCGCGCCGCCTGCTGCATGTTGTGGGTAACGATCACAATGGTGTATTTGGATTTCAGTTCGTAGATCAGTTCTTCGACTTTTAGTGTCGAAATCGGATCAAGTGCCGAACAGGGTTCGTCCAGCAGCAACACTTCAGGCTCGACCGCGATGGTGCGGGCGATGACCAGACGTTGCTGCTGACCGCCGGACAAGCCCAAAGCGGACTCGTGCAGGCGATCCTTGACCTCGTCCCACAGCGCAGCACCCTTGAGCGCCCATTCCACGGCCTCATCGAGCACGCGTTTCTTGTTGATGCCCTGAATCCGCAAGCCGTAGACCACGTTTTCGTAGATGGTCTTGGGGAACGGATTGGGCTTCTGGAACACCATGCCGACGCGCCGGCGCAATTCGGCAACATCTTCGCCCTTGCGATAGATGTCATGGCCCCACAGGTTGATGGAACCGTCGACACGGCAGCCATCGACCAGATCATTCATGCGATTAAACGTGCGCAGCAGTGTCGACTTGCCACAACCGGACGGGCCGATGAACGCCGTCACCCGTTGCTTGGGGATATTCAGGCTGATATCGAACAGCGCCTGTTTGTCGTCATAAAACAGATTCAGCCCCGGCACTTCGATGGCCACGGTCTCGTCGGCCAGATGCAGGCCTTGTCGCTTGCGGCCCAGGGTCGTCATGTTGACGCCGTGGGTCGGGTTGTCTTGCTGCATGGATTGCTCCCGGTGCTAAGCATTCTGTTCATCGAACCGCCCGCCTTCATTGAGGGAGCGGTGCTGTTGCAAATCAGCTGTCCAGCGCTTTGTATTTCTCGCGCAGATGGTTACGAATCGCCACCGCCGACAGGTTGAGCAAGGCGATCACCAACACCAGCAGCAACGCCGTGGCATACACCAGCGGGCGTGCGGCCTCGACATTCGGGCTTTGGAAGCCGACGTCGTAAATATGGAAACCCAGGTGCATGATCTTTTGGTCCAGATGCAGATAAGGGTAGTTGCCATCCAACGGCAGCGACGGTGCCAGCTTGACCACACCCACCAGCATCAGCGGCGCCACTTCGCCAGCGGCGCGGGCCACGGCGAGAATCAGGCCGGTCATCATCGCCGGGCTGGCCATGGGCAAAACGATCTTCCACAGGGTTTCAGCCTTGGTTGCGCCCAACGCCAGCGAGCCTTCGCGCAAAGTGCGCGGGATGCGCGCCAAACCTTCTTCGGTGGCGACGATCACCACCGGCACGGCCAGCAGCGCCAGCGTCAATGACGCCCAGAGCAAGCCCGGCGTGCCGAAGGTTGGCGCGGGCAAGGCTTCGGGGAAGAACAGCCGATCCACCGAACCGCCCAGCACATAAACGAAGAAACCCAGGCCGAACACGCCGTAGACAATCGCCGGAACGCCGGCCAGATTGTTCACCGCGATTCTGATCAGGCGCGTCACTGGGCCTTGCCGGGCGTATTCGCGCAGATAAACCGCCGCCAACACGCCAAATGGGGTGACGATCACCGCCATGATCAAGGTCATCATCACCGTGCCGAAAATCGCCGGGAAGATGCCGCCTTCGGTGTTGGCTTCACGCGGGTCTTCGCTGAGGAATTCCCAGAGCTTCTTGAAATAGAAACCCAGCTTGGTGAAGGTGCCCATGGCGTTGGGCTGATAGGCATGCACGACTTTGCCGAGGCTGATTTCCACCTCTTTGCCGTTGGCATCCCGAGCGGTCAGGCTGTCGCGGTCGAAGGCGGTGTGCAGCGCGCCCAGTTTCGCTTCGATGTCTTTATAGCGACTGTCGAGCTCGGCGCGCTCGCTGGCCATGTCGGCCTGGGCTTGCGGGTCAAGCTTGCCTTCCAGCTCCAGTTTGCGAGCCTGCAGACGCAAACGTTCAATGCCGTGGTTGATGGCGCCGATGTCTTTCTTTTCCAGCCCGTACAGTTCGCGCGCCAGGCTATTGATGCGCTGGATGCGTTCCTGCAGGGTCGGCCAGGCCGCCTCGCCTTCAGCAACGATCTTGCCGTTTTCCTTCACGTTGACCAGATAACCGTAGAAGTTGCCCCACTCGCGGCGTTCCAGGGTCATCAGTTCCGGTGGTTTGCTCTGTTCGGCCAGCCATTCGCCCACCACCCAGGTGAAATCACTGGGATTGAGGTCGCGATTGCCGACCTTGACCAGCTCGCGGGTCATGAATTCCGGACCTGCATCGGGCACCGGCAAGCCTGAGCCTTTCAAGCGGGCGCGCGGCACTTGCTCCTGCTCAACCACTTCACCGATCAGAACGTGCTTTTCCTGATTGGGTACGTCGTACTGCGCGTAGGTCAGGTCCGCCGGCCAGAAATGCCCGAGGCCGCGCACGGCGATCACCGCCAGCAGGCCGATGGTCATGATCACGGCAATGGAGACGGCACCCGCACTCATCCAGACGCCGGGGGCGCCGCTTTTGAACCAGCTCTTGAGGGAGTTCTTTTTCACGAACTTCTACCTTCCTTAGAGAGACGAGTATTGCTTGCGCAGACGCTGACGAATCAGCTCCGCCAAGGTGTTCATCACGAACGTGAACGTCAGCAGCACCAGGGCTGCGAGGAACAACACTCGATAATGACTGCCTCCCACTTCCGACTCCGGCATCTCCACCGCGACGTTCGCCGCCAGCGTTCGCATGCCTTCAAACAGGTTCATGTCCATGATCGGCGTGTTGCCGGTGGCCATCAGCACGATCATGGTTTCGCCCACCGCGCGGCCCATGCCGATCATCAACGCCGAGAAAATCCCCGGGCTGGCGGTGAGGATGACCACGCGGGTCAGGGTTTGCCACGGCGTGGCGCCCAGCGCCAGCGAACCGAGGGTCAGGCCGCGCGGCACGCTGAATACGGCGTCCTCGGCAATCGAATAAATGTTGGGGATGACGGCGAAACCCATGGCGATGCCAACCACCAGCGCGTTGCGCTGATCGTAGGTAATGCCCAGATCATTGGAGATCCACATACGCATGTCGCCGCCGAAGAACCAGTTCTCCAGATGCGGGCTCATGCCCAGCGACGCCCAGCCGATCAGCAGCACTACCGGCAGCAGAATCGCGCTTTCCCAGCCATCGGGCACTCGCAAACGGATCGAATCAGGCAAGCGGCTCCAGACGAAACCGGCCACCAGAATGCCAATCGGCGTCAGCAGCAACAGGCTGAAAATCCCCGGTAAATGGCCTTCCAGATACGGCGCCAGAAACAGCCCGGCGAAGAAGCCGAGAATCACCGTCGGCATGGCTTCCATCAATTCGATCACCGGCTTGACCTTGCGGCGCATGGCCGGTGCCATGAAGTAAGCGGTATAGATTGCTGCGGCAATGGCCAGCGGTGCGGCGAGCAGCATGGCGTAGAACGCGGCTTTCAGCGTGCCGTAGGTCAGTGGCGCGAGGCTCAGCTTGGGTTCGAAGTCGCTGTTGGAAGCCGTGGACTGCCAGACGTATTTAGGCTCGTCATAGTTTTCGTACCAGACCTTGCCCCACAGTGAACTCCAGGACACTTCCGGGTGCGGATTTTTCAGGACCATCGGCAACAATGCGCCGCCCTGCTCGACCATGATCTGGTCGGCACGCGGCGACAGGGTAATCAGCCCTGCACCATCGGCGACTTGTTGAACCAGCAAAGTGCGATGCGCGGTGCTGTGGAACACGCCCAGCTTGCCGGAAGCGTCCATGGCGATGAAACCCTTGCGACGCTGCTCGGCACGGATCTGCACGATAGGCGCGGTGCTCATCTGGAAGTCGCGAATGTGCATCAGGCGCTGTTCGCCATCTACATCGCGGGCCATGAACCACTGGGCCATGCCGCCTTTGGAGTTGCCGATAATCAGCGAAATACCGCCCACCAATTGCGTGCTGGCAGTGATTTCGGCATTGCCGTCTTCGAGCAGCTTATAGCGACCATTGAGCGTGCGATCACGCAGGCTGAACACGTCGGCCTGGGCGCGGCCATTGATCACATACAGCCATTGCTGACGCGGATCGATATAGATGGCTTTGACCTTCTCCGATAACTGCGGCAGATCAATACGACTTTGCTCGTTGCTGACCTCGCCGGTCATCATGTTTTCTTTTTGCTCAAGGCCCAACACGTGCAGCTGCGGACCGGTCGACGCGGCGATCAGCAGGCTTTCGCCATTGGCATTGAGCGTGACGTGATCCAGCGCCCGGCCCTGATCATCAATGGTCAAAGGCGCTTCACCGTAGGGCCAGAGCAACGCGGGGGTGACGGTTTTCAGGTCATTGGGGTAGGTGATCTGGTAGCTGTGGCGAAACACCAAAACCTGACCATTGGATAAACCCAAGGCAATCAATGGCGTGCCGGGCTGATCCTTGCCGATGGACGCGACGGTCACGCCAGCAGGCAACGGCAAGCGGATGCGTTGCAGTTCCGCGCCGGTCTGGGCATTGAAGAACACCGCTTCACCCAGGTCGGAAATCCGCATGCCGACCTGATTCTGCTCCTCGATGGACAGCATCAGCGGCTTGCCGGCGTCGTTCAACCAGGCCGGTTTGACCGGGCTTTCCTGAGTCAGGGTTGCGCCTTGAAACAGCGGCGCCACGACGTAGGCCAGATAAAAGAAGATCAAGGTGATCGCCGCCAGCACGGCAAGGCCACCGATGGCCACGTACCAACGGGTCAAGCGGTCCTTGAAAGCACGCACGCGGCGCTTGCGCTGCATCTGCGGCGTATTGAAATCAATGCGCTTGGCGGGTGAATTCTGATTCATCGAAGGCTTGGCCAAATCATTCATGCGCACACCCTAGCGGTCCTGTATGACAAAAACATTACAGCGAGGTGACGCAAAAAAGCCCGCCACCCACGATCCTGGCAGCGGACTGTACAGTTAATAGCGCGGCCTGATTCAAGCAAGCCTCGCCGGGTTCACGATTATTTCGCCGCGACCGCACCTTCCTGCAAGCCCAGATCCGCCAAAGCCTTGGTCACGACCTTCGATGGCAGCGGGATATAGCCGTCTTTCATGACCACTTCCTGACCTTGCCGGGACAGAACCAGCTTGATGAATTCAGCTTCCAGCGGGGCGAGTGGCTTGTTGGGTGCCTTATTAACATAGACATAAAGGAAGCGCGCCAGCGGATACGTGCCGTTCAGCGCGTTGGCTTCGTTGTCTTCGACGAACTCGGCGCCTTCTTTCTTGGCCAGCGGCACGGTTCGCACGCTGGACGTTTTATAACCGATACCCGAATAACCGATGCCGTTCAGCGAACTGCTGATGGAGCTGACCACCGAAGCCGAGCCAGGCTGTTCATTGACGTTGGCCTTGAAGTCGCCTTTGCACAGCGCTTCTTCCTTGAAGTAGCCATACGTGCCGGAGACCGAGTTGCGGCCAAACAATTGGATCGGCTTGCCTGCCAGGTCACCGGTAACACCGACGTCGGCCCAGGTCTTGGCATCAGTCTTGGCACCGCACAGGCGAGTGGCGGAGAAAATCGCGTCCACTTGCGCCATGGTCAGGCCTTTGATCGGGTTGTCCTTGTGCACGAAAACCGCCAGCGCATCGACTGCAACCGGGATCGCCGTGGGTTTGTAGCCGTGCCGTTGCTCGAAAGCCGACAGCTCACCGTCCTTCATCTTGCGGCTCATCGGCCCAAGGTTGGCGGTGCCTTCAGTCAAGGCAGGTGGCGCAGTGGACGAGCCAGCGGCCTGAATCTGAATGTTTACGCTGGGATATTCTTTCTTGTAGGCCTCGGCCCACAACGTCATGAGGTTCGCGAGGGTATCGGAACCCACACTGGACAGATTGCCCGACACGCCGGAGGTCTTCACATAAGGCTTGATCGCAGGATCAACAGCGGCAAAGGAATGGGCAGTCGCCACGCCAGCGGCTACGAAGGTCAGTGCAGTCATCAAACGCTTGAGTTTCATACCTTGCTCCGAGCGAGGTGAGTCAAAAAATCCGTGACCGTCAGTATTGGCGGGCGGCGTGACGACTTTATGAAAAGATTGTGACAGTTGCGTGACTCTTTCACCAACATGGCTTTTGTCTGTTGATACGTGCGGTCTATCACGCTCTGGGCAACATAACCCCTCGCGATAAATTTTTATCGGCCAATTGCCAATAAATCTCGTTGCACTCCACCCTCTGCATATGCTTAACAGAACCTATTAACGTTTAATAAATATCAAGTTATGGAGACTCAACAAATGGAATTCACATTTAGTGGTAAACACTTGGCATTGGAAGAACAGGCATTCAAAGCGCCGACTCAAGGAAATAGTTCAGATCGCGCATCGCCTCTGAATCCCCTGCACTATGATGAAACTTTTGGTCGCGACGGGAAGTTACTGATCACTATGGGTGGACGTCGGACATTCTGGGTGTCCTCTCTTGTGCAGTTGCGCACCGGCTCGAAGTACCTGGCCTCTTACTATGAAGGTTTTACCCTAGACAACCCTGATCCCGATATAAATAACTCCGGCGTTGTATGCTTTGACGCCAGGGGCAATATTGATACGTCATTCGGTACTCGCGGTGACGGTACTGTTGATATCAGATTCGGAGCGACCGACTATTCATTCCCCCAGCAAATCATTGAGCTTAACAACGGCAAACTACTAGTCATCGGGGTACACCGGCGTTTTTTAGATACTCAGTTTCTCCATGTAATGATGACTCGACTGGAGCCTGACGGTAGCGCGGATACAAGCTTTGGCAACGAAGGCGTACTCAACATTACATCGCTTGCGAACAGACCTCTCAGGTTCGTCGGTACGGTGGTGTTAGCTGATGGAAAGATCATCATGGCAGCAACCATCGCAGAAGAAGGACCATTAGGCTCATTGTTGATCAAGCTGACTCCGGATGGTCGGCTGGACGAAAGTTTCGCTGGGCAAGGTATTCTGGAATTACAACGCTCGGCAGCAAAAGGCACCCAGCTTTACGGTTTGAAATTAGTAGAAGCGGGGACCCGACTTCTCACTTACGGCTATTATCCGGTTCCCGCAGGTTACACAGTGGGATTCATGACTCGACTCGACACGGATGGCAACTTTGACCCGAACTTTGGTCAAAATAGTTTTGTGGACCTGGAGCCTGCTGAGGAACATCAAGTTATGGATGTTTCGATCACCAGCGATGAAAGCCATCTATTGGTCACTGGATTACATTTCAATCGGGAGTTGAGAATTGAGGAAAGCCTGCTTGCAAGATGCCTACCCAATGGCAAGCCTGATGAACGCTTCAATAATGGCAAGCCGGTTTATCTGCGGCTTCATCCGACTTCCACGTATGACTTCTGGAACGATGCAAGAACATTAATAGACAAGGCGGGGAAGATCGTGGTTTTCGGCAACGGCGGCACACCAACCGATAGCTGGTCCGTAGCTGGCAGATTCCATTCAACGGGTGAACCCGATACAAGTTTTACTGAAGGCTCGAGTGTAGGCTCACCGCCAGGTGCATCGTTTTTCCCCAGGGGCAGCTACGTCGTAGAGGGTTCAAATCCGCGAACAATCCTTTGCGCTGGCGCAGCCGAAGGTTCCGGCGCGGTACTTGCCATCAAGGTATGAAGCCAGAGTGCAGGCCTGCCAAAGCGGGCCTGCGATTTTTACCCGTGCAATCGCCTAGCTGCGATGCACTTCGGTCTTCAGCAAATACACACCCAGCCCCATGCCCATGCAGCACAACGCAGCCACATACCACGCCGGGCCCATCGGGCTGGACTTGAGCATGAAGGTCACGACCATCGGCGTCAGGCCACCGAAGATGGCGTACGACAGGTTGTAGGAGAACGACAGACCCGAGAAGCGCACGGGTGCCGGGAATGCCTTGACCATCACATAGGGCACCGCGCCGATGGTGCCGACGAACAGGCCGGTTACCGCATACAGCGGGAACAACCAGTCCGGGTGCGCGCCGAGGCTGTGATACAGCGTCCACGAAGTGATCAGCAATCCAAGGCTACCGAGCAGGAACACCCAACCCGCGCCAAAACGGTCAGCCAGCGCACCGGCACCGATGCAGCCCAGGCTCAGGAACACAATCGCCAGGCTGTTAGCCTTCAAGGCCACGGCCGCCGGGAAGCCGAACGTCGCGCTTTGCAGAATGGTCGGGGTCATCAGGATAACCACGATAACGCCCGCCGACAGCAGCCAGGTCAGCAGCATCGAAATGGCGACGGCGCCGCGATGATCGCGCAATACCGCCTTGAGCGGCACTTCTTCGGCCAGGGCCTTGCGCAGTTGCAGCTCGGCGAACACCGGTGTTTCGTGCAGCCAGCGGCGCAGGTAAACCGACAACAGACCGAACACGCCGCCGAGCAGAAACGGGATACGCCAGGCGAAATCGGCCACTTCAATCGGGGTATAGATGCTGTTGATGAAGGTGGCGACCAGCGAACCCAGCAAAATCCCGGCGGTCAGGCCGCAGGTCAGCGTGCCGCAGGCGTAGCCGATATGTCGCGCTGGAACGTGCTCGGAGACGAACACCCAGGCGCCCGGCACTTCGCCGCCAATGGCTGCGCCCTGGATCACGCGCATCAGCAACAGCAGGATCGGTGCCCACATACCAATTTGTGCGTAAGTCGGTAACAAACCCATGATCAGGGTCGGGACCGCCATCATGAAAATGCTCAAGGTGAACATCTTCTTGCGCCCCAGCAGGTCGCCGAAGTGCGCCATGATGATGCCGCCCAGCGGTCGGGCCAGGTAACCGGCAGCGAAGATGCCGAAGGTCTGCATCATGCGCAGCCATTCCGGCATGTCCACGGGGAAGAACAGCTTGCCGACCACGGTCGCAAAAAACACGAAAATGATGAAATCGTAAAATTCCAGCGCGCCGCCCAATGCGGACAGCGACAACGTCTTGTAGTCGTTACGGGTCAGCGGGCGCGAGGGCTGCGCGGTACTTGAGGGCACTGTTGACATGGCAAGGCTTCTTCTCTTGTGAACATCTCTTTTATGGGAAAGCGATAGCAATGCTGACTGCGGCGGGATGGCGTGCAGAGGCGATTCTCTCAAGCAACAGGTACAGATAGGCACCAAAATTGCGTGATACAAGCAGTCATGCCGCCTGATCGGGTTCGGCACGATAGCAAATTGTTTCAAAAAGCACACAGATAGAAGCTGCAAGTGGTCTAAATCGCCAGTCAACGGGTCGTAGCCTGACGCGTCGCCCGATATACTCGCAGACCGCGATTTGCTACAACTTGTGTGAAAACGTATCGGGGTACTGTGCGAAATCAACTGTCCGACAGCCGCTTTCGCAGAGTTTCCCTTCAGACGCCTCCAGGCATCTGTCCACCGCGGCAAAGACTTAAGCGTCATGGGTCAGAGGCACCCTATGCATGATCGAGCTCGAACAAGAAGATCCAATTCCACAAGGCGACCTGGCCTTGCAAATCACGGCGTTGCCCCGTGAAACAAATGGTTTCGGCGATATTTTCGGCGGCTGGCTGGTGTCCCAGATGGACCTGGCCGGTACAGCGATGGCCAGCAAGGTCGCGGGCGGGCGCGTTGCAACCGTCGCTATCGACCGCATGGCGTTTCTGGTGCCGGTTGCCGTTGGCGCGCAGTTGTCCTTCTACACCCAGGCCCTGGAAATCGGCCGCAGCTCCATCCAGATGATGGTTGAAGTGTGGAGCGATGATCCGCTGTCCAGCGAATGGCGCAAGGTCACTGAAGCGGTGTTTGTGTTCGTCGCCATCGACGGCAGCGGCCGCACGCGTTCGGTGCCCGCGCGGCGGTAATTTGCCGCACCTGAGGCATGCAGTGGCCGCTTCACGGTAAACTCGACGACTTTTGCACGGTCTACTACTGTCACCGTCCTTGAGCGAGAACTTACCCATGCCAACGCCCCAGGTTGAAACCGTCACTATCGATGAGCTGAATTGCTGGCGCATCCGCCACGGCGACGCCGAACTGGTTGTTGCCCAGCAAGGCGCGCACATCGTCAGCTATCAGGTTGATGGCCAACCGCCGCTGATCTGGCCCAATGAGCAGGCTGCGTTCAAAAAAGGCAAAGCAATTCGCGGCGGCATGCCGGTTTGCTGGCCCTGGTTTGGCAATCTTGAGCGCAACCCGCAAAGCGTCCAGGCCATGCGCCAGAGCGATGAACCGGCCAAGGCCCACGGAGAAGTCCGGGCCATTGATTGGGAATTGCTGGGGGTTGGCGAAGATGGCGACGCGCTGCTCGTCGAGTTCATTCAGCCCCTGGCCGAAGGTCAATTGCCGGGTTGGCCGCATAACGTGGCACTCAAGCTGAGCATCCGCCTGGATGAAGCGCTGAACGTCAGCCTCGTCAGCTACAACAGCGGCACCGAAACCGTGAGTTTCAGCCAGGCATTGCACAGCTACTTCGCTGTCAGCGATGTACGCCAGATCAGCATCAAAGGCCTCGACGGCCTGCGCTATATCGAAACCCTGGAGAACTGGGCAGAGCGCGAGCAATCCGGCGAACTGCAGTTTGCTGGCGAGACCGACCGCATCTACCTCGACACCCCCGACATGCTGAGCATCGTCGACCCGCAATGGCAGCGCAAAATCCACATCTGCACCAGCGGCTCGAAGTCAGCCGTGGTGTGGAACCCGTGGACGGAAAAAACCAAAAGCTTCAGCGACATGGCCGCCGATGGCTGGCAAGGCATGGTCTGCGTCGAAACCGCCAACGTGCTGGACGACATCGTGACCCTGGCGCCGGATGAGATGCATGTGTTGGCGCTCAGCGTTTGGGCTGAGGCGATTTAAGCGGCAACGGCCACCGCAACCGTTTCCGTAGGACCGGCTCTGGAACGCATTCCGTAGGACCGGCTTTAGCCGGGAGGAGGTCGGTCCATCTACAGCAGATGCGTCGTCAGAACCTTCGCCCTCCCGGCTAAAGCCGGTCCTACGGGTTTTGCGTTTGTTTTGCTAAAGATCCGCCTCAACCACAACCCGCACCTTCGCCGCTTCCATTGCGTAAGCCGCGTCCGCCAGGTCATTGCTGACCTTCTCGACTTTCAGGGTGCCGACCACCCACAGCGGTGTGTAGATGTCGTCGATTTTCAAGCCTTTCGGGTAGCGCACCAGCACGAGCTGATTTGGCGGCGGCGGTGGCACGTGGATGCAGGCGCCTGGATACGGCACCAGGAAGAACAGCGTGCTGCGACCTTTCGCATCGGTTTCCAGCGGGACCGGATACCCACCCAGGCGAATCTCTTTGCCATTCATGGTCGGCACAGTCTTGGCCGAATACATCACCGCCGGCAGACCTTTGCTCTGCTTCAAGCCGCCCTTGCTGTCGAACGTTCCCTGCGCCTCGGGCGAGTTGTGGTCGATTTCGGGCATGGCCTCAAGGGCTTTTTGATCCGACTTGGGCATCAGTTCCAGCCAGTCGGTTTCAGGAATTTCAGCGTGGGCCAAGCCGCAGGTCAGCAGCACAGCAATAAAAACAAGACGTCGCATTGGCAAGCTCGGCTAGAGGTAGTTGAAACAAGCCCGACATTCTAGCCCTCTACGCGCCGAGTGCGCAGAGGGCCAGCTACTGACTGTCAGTTCTTTTTAATCAGACCGTACAGCACCAGCAGCACAACTGCGCCAACCAACGCGCCGAGGAAACCTGCGCCCTCGCCTGCCTGATAGATACCCAAAGCCTGGCCGCCGTAAGTTGCTGCCAGAGAGCCACCGATACCCAACAGAATGGTCATGATCCAACCCATGCTGTCATCACCTGGCTTAAGGAAGCGAGCCAGCAGGCCCACGATCAAGCCAATGAAGATGGTTCCTATAATACCCATGTCATTCCCTCTGTATGAATTGGACATACCAAAGTGTAGATAAGACGCTTGGTGTCCTGCCATCTGAGAACGTACAGCCCAGAATGGTTCCACACTATAGGCGTTGCATTGCAATTTGATGGGGCGTAAATGGGCGGCGGGAACAGCGTGCAAATCAATCAACCCGACCTCCCGTTGCGGGAGGCCAGGTATTGCGAACCAGCAATCAGCCTTTGATCAGCGCTTCGACGAGTTTCACCTGACGGTCCAGGGTGGCGCGGTCAACGCTGCGCACGGTCGCGTGGCCTACTTTGCGACCGACCTTGAAGGCCTTGCCGTAGTGATGCAGATGGCAGTCGTCGATGGCGATGACTTTTTCCACCGCAGGCACTTCACCGATGAAGTTGAGCATCGCGCTCTCGCCGATCTTGGCGGTTGAGCCCAGCGGCAAGCCCGCTACCGCCCGAAGGTGGTTTTCGAACTGGCTGCATTCGGCGCCTTCGGTGGTCCAGTGCCCGGAGTTGTGCACCCGAGGCGCGATTTCGTTGGCTTTAAGGCCGCCGTCGACTTCGAAGAACTCGAACGCCAGCACGCCAACGTAATCCAGCTGCTTCAGCACGCGACCGGCGTAATCTTCGGCCAGCGCCTGCAACGGGTGATCGGTGCTGGCGATGGAAATGCGCAAGATGCCATTGTCGTGGGTGTTGTGCACCAGCGGGTAGAAGCGCGTTTCGCCATCACGGGCGCGCACCGCGATCAACGAGACTTCCCCGGTGAACGGCACGAAGCCTTCCAGCAGACAGGCAACGCTGCCCAGCTCGGCGAAGGTTCCGGCGACATCGGCCGGGGTGCGCAGCACTTTCTGGCCCTTGCCGTCGTAACCCAGCGTGCGGGTTTTCAGCACCGCAGGCAGGCCAATGCTGGCAACTGCCGCGTCCAGATCCGCCTGGGACTGGATGTCGGCGAACTCAGGCGTTGGAATGCCCAGGTCCTTGAACATGCTCTTCTCGAACCAGCGATCACGCGCGATGCGCAAGGCTTCGGCGCTCGGGTAGACCGGCACGAACTGCGACAGGAACGCCACGGTTTCAGCAGGCACGCTTTCGAACTCGAAAGTGACCAGATCCACTTCATCGGCCAACTGGCGCAGGTGATCCTGATCGCCGTAATCGGCACGCAAATGTTCGCCCAGCGCAGCCGCGCAAGCGTCTGGCGCCGGGTCCAGGAATGCAAAGTTCATCCCCAGCGGGGTGCCTGCCAACGCCAACATGCGACCCAACTGGCCGCCACCGATTACACCGATCTTCATGGAAAAACCTCAGGCGTCGCGCGGGTCTGGATTGTCCAGGACGCTGTCTGTCTGCTCAGCACGAAATTTCTTCAGCACTGCGTGGAATTGGGGATGCTTGGCACCCAGGATGCTCGCCGACAACAATGCGGCGTTGATTGCGCCAGCCTTGCCGATGGCCAGGGTCGCAACCGGGATACCCGCAGGCATCTGCACGATGGACAGCAGGGAGTCGACACCGGACAGCATCGAAGACTGCACCGGAACGCCGAGTACCGGCAGGTGCGTCTTGGCCGCGCACATGCCCGGCAGATGCGCCGCGCCGCCCGCGCCAGCGATGATGACTTCAATGCCACGGCCTTCGGCCTGCTCGGCGTACTGGAACAGCAAGTCCGGCGTCCGGTGGGCCGAAACCACTTTGACTTCAAATGGAATGCCGAGCTTTTCCAGCATATCGGCGGTGTGGCTAAGGGTGGACCAATCGGACTTGGAGCCCATGATCACGCCAACCAGTGCGCTCATCGTCGTGCCTCTCATCGGGCGCCCGCAGGCGCGTCAAAAAACAAACAAGCCACGCGGGAGACCGGCGTGGCTTGCTGTACGAATAATGACCGATCGAACCGGCCAAAGGCCGCGCAGTATACCGTAAAGCTGACAGATGACAGCCCCCTTGACGACCATCTGCATTGCGGCGGTTTTCCGGCTCGTTCCAGTACAAGGCTGGCCGACACAGGTGTAACCAACGTCCTACGTATCCGATCCCGAGCTGATGACTTTAGCTGTCGAACCCGTGAACTGTATAACCGGGGCTGGTTGTATTTAACTTTGCTTATTCCGTTATGGACTGACGGTGTTTTTCTAACGTGTTAATGGACTAACTCAAATGAAAATGGATTTTCTCAAACCTGCCACGCTATTGCTGATAATGCTTGCCCTGCTTTGGCAACCCGCTTTTGCCGATCTGGCGGCGGAGAAGCGGCCGATCTTTCTGACCGTGTTCCTGCACGACGATATTCCACAGGCCGAACGCCAGAACATCCGACGCGACTACTTTGTCTGGCTGCTCAAAGACCTTGAAAGCGTCAGTGGACGCAGGGTCTATCTGGATTTTATCGAGCGGCAAGGCCCGCTTACTGCCATTGACTACCAAGGTCAAAATGAAGAAAACACGCTGCGCAACTGGACGCGGCTGGTCGATCAATACATTGCCGAGAACAATAGACCCCAGTCAATTACTCACAAATACCTGGTTTTGACTCGCAACAAAATCAATGAATACACCTTGGGACTGACCAAGCCCGGTCATCACGCAGCGATTGCCTCGATGGCCACTTACACCGCTCCCGCTCATGAGATCGGTCATATGTTGGGCGGCAGCCACGAAGCATCGGAAGTCATCTACAAGGACGGCTGGTGGTGCGAAACAAACATCACCCCAACGCGCATGGGCCTGAGAGCCAATTGCTACGTCTACAGTGATCAAAACAGAAAGCTCATGCTCAACTATCTAAGCAAAGTGCCGTGAAGTAACGCCGGTCCGCTCGACTGCGCTGCGTGTCGAGCGGCCGTGTCAGTTCTGCTCCTGAGCCGCGCCGCCTTCCAGCTTGCGCCAAAGCAGGCGCACGTTGGCTTTGCGCACCAGCGCGCAGCGGTACAGGCGAATTTCCAGCGGCACGTGCCACTGTGCGCCGCCGCAGACCACCAGTTCGCCCCGCGCCAGTTCGGCACGCACGCTTAACTGCGGCACCCACGCGATGCCCAGACCTTCGAGAGCCATGCTTTTCAGGCTGTCGGCCATGGCTGTTTCGTAGACCGTGGTGAAGCGCAGGCTGCGTTGGCGCAACAGCAGATTCACCGAACGGCCCAGAAAAGCGCCCGCGCTGTAGGCCAATAACGGCACGCTGCCTTCACCTTCCAGATCAAACAGCGGCTTACCCTCAGCGTCCGCCGCGCAGACCGGCAGCATCTGTGTATCCCCAAGGTGCAACCACGGGAAAATCTCGGCGTCCATTTGCAGCGCGGCGTCGGGATCGTAGAACGCCAGCATCAGATCGCAGCCGCCTTCACGCAGCGCATGCACCGCATCACCGACGTTGGTCGCCACCAGTCGCGTGGCGATATTCAAGCCTTCGTTGCGCAACTGGGCAATCCAGCGCGGGAAGAAACCCAGCGCCAGCGAGTGCGCGGCAGCGACTTGCATGACTTCACCCTGCCCGCCTTCCAGATGGTGCAAATGCCGCAGCACCTCGCCCAACTGTTCGACCACGGTGCGCGCCGTGACCAGAAACAGCTGGCCGGCGGCGGTCAGTTCAATGGGCGTGCGCGAGCGATTGACCAGCGTCAGGCCCAACGCGGATTCAAGGCTGCGAATGCGCCGACTGAACGCCGGCTGCGTAACGAACCGCCGCTCGGCAGCCTGGGAAAAGCTGCGAGTGGCGGCCAGGGCACTGAAGTCCTCTAGCCATTTGCTTTCCAGATTCATCGGTTCTCCGGGGCAATTACTTGGCGAAATTATTGAGAAACCGTGGGAGCGAGCTTGCTCGCGAAGGAGCATTCGCGAGCAAGCTCGCTCCCACATGGCACCACGTCACACGCACATTATGCCGTTTGTGCATGGGCCAGCGGTTAACAGCATTGGTCAAGTTTAGCCTGAAAGCCCAGTATTCGAAGCGTTCCGGCATGTCCCATGCCCTTTTTGAGATTATCTCTATCATGTCCTCGCCTGCATCATCGCGCATCGAAAAAGACCTGCTTGGTGTTCTCGAAGTACCCGCTGACGCGTATTACGGTATTCAGACCCTGCGAGCGGTGAACAACTTTCACCTCTCCGGCGTTCCGCTTTCCCACTACCCGAAGCTGGTTGTCGCGCTGGCGATGGTCAAGCAGGCAGCCGCCGATGCCAACCATCAGCTGGGCCACCTCAATGCGACCAAGCATGCAGCGATCAGCGAGGCGTGCGCGCGTTTGATCCGTGGCGATTTCCACGATCAGTTCGTGGTGGACATGATTCAAGGCGGCGCTGGCACTTCGACCAACATGAATGCCAACGAAGTGATCGCCAACATCGCCCTTGAAGCGATGGGCCTTGAGAAAGGCGATTACAACCAGCTGCACCCGAACAACGACGTGAACATGGCGCAGTCGACCAACGATGCTTACCCAACGGCCATCCGCCTGGGTCTGCTGTTGGGTCACGACGCCCTGCTCGCCAGCCTCGACAGCCTGATCCAGGCGTTCGCGGCCAAGGGCCAGGAATTCAACCACGTCCTGAAAATGGGTCGTACCCAATTGCAGGACGCGGTGCCGATGACCCTCGGCCAGGAGTTCCGCGCTTTCGCCACCACGCTCAACGAAGACCTGAACCGCCTGCGCAGCCTCGCACCGGAGCTGCTCACCGAAGTGAACCTGGGCGGCACCGCCATCGGCACCGGCATCAACGCCGATCCGGGCTATCAGCATCTTGCAGTTTCACGCCTGGCGACCATCAGCGGTCAACCGCTGGTTCCGGCGGCCGACTTGATCGAAGCCACGTCTGACATGGGCGCTTTCGTGCTGTTCTCCGGCATGCTCAAGCGTACTGCGGTCAAGCTGTCGAAAATCTGCAACGACTTGCGCCTGCTGTCCAGCGGCCCACGCACCGGCATCAACGAAATCAACCTGCCAGCGCGTCAGCCCGGCAGCTCGATCATGCCCGGCAAGGTCAACCCGGTTATTCCGGAAGCGGTCAATCAGGTGGCCTTCGAAATCATCGGCAACGACCTGGCGCTGACCATGGCGGCTGAAGGCGGCCAGTTGCAGCTCAACGTGATGGAGCCGCTGATCGCCTACAAGATTTTCGACTCGATCCGCCTGCTGCAACGCGCCATGGACATGCTGCGCGAGCACTGCATCGTCGGCATCACCGCCAACGAAGCACGCTGCCGCGAACTGGTGGAGCACTCCATCGGGCTGGTCACTGCGCTGAACCCTTACATCGGTTACGAAAACGCCACTCGTATCGCCCGAATCGCCCTCGAAAGCGGTCGGGGCGTTCTGGAACTGGTGCGCGAAGAAGGCTTGCTCGATGACGCCATGCTGGCCGACATCCTGCGTCCGGAAAACATGATCGCGCCACGCCTTGTGCCGCTGAAGGCATAACGCAAACCGTTTTACGCACCACGCTCACCAGGCTGAGGGCCTAGACACCCCTCTCCCTTTTGAGGGTCCGGAGGTCATTCTCCAGGACCCTTTTTTTTACCCGCAAAACCGAAAGTGACTACAAACCTCAAGGAAGTCAGTGCGTTACAAAAAGGAAAACGATTGCAGACGCAAGATCAGCGCACCGCTATAGTGCGCGCCCCCTAAAAACAACATCGAGGATTTACCTATGCTTGAAGTCATTAACGACTTCCTCTCGGGCAAAGTGCTGATCGTACTGATCGTAGGGCTAGGCAGCTATTTCACGATTCGTTCGCGTTTCGTGCAGTTCCGCCACTTTTTTCATATGTTTGCCGTTTTTCGGGACAGCCTGCGCAGCAGCTCGGGCCAGCTCAGTTCATTCCAGGCATTGATGCTCAGCCTTGCCGGCCGGGTCGGCGCGGGGAACATTGCCGGTGTCGGTATCGCCGTCACCATGGGCGGCCCGGGGGCCGTGTTCTGGATGTGGGTCACCGCACTGGTCGGCATGGCCAGCAGCTTCTTCGAATGCTCGCTGGGTCAGCTGTATAAACGTTGCGACTCCGAAGGCCAGTATCGCGGCGGTCCGTCGTATTACATCCAGCACGGTTTGGGGAAACGCTGGTTGGGCATGGTCATGGCGGTTTTGCTGCTGGTGACCTTCGGCTTCGCGTTCAACGGCCTGCAATCCCACGCCGTGACCGACTCGCTGAACGCTGCGTTCGGCATTGATCCACTCAAGACCGGTATTGCTCTGGCGGCGTTGCTGGGTCTGGTATTTATCGGCGGGATCAAACGTATCGCGGCCATCGCTGACTTGCTGGTGCCGGTCAAGACGCTGGTTTACATCGCCGTCACCCTTTACGTCATCGTGCTGCAGTTCGACCAGGTTCCGGCCATGCTGGAAACCATCGTCAAGAGCGCCTTCGGTCTGGACCCGGTATTCGGCGGCCTGATCGGCAGCGCCATCGTGATGGGCGTGAAGCGCGGCGTGTTCGCCAACGAAGCCGGTCTGGGCAGCGCGCCCAACGTGGCTGCCGTGGCACAAGTCGAGCACCCGGTTGCACAAGGCGTGGTTCAGGCGTTCAGCGTATTCCTCGATACCTTCGTGATCTGCACCTGCACTGCGTTGCTGATTCTGCTCTCGGGTTTCTACACGCCAGGCTTTGAAGGCAATGGCATCGCCCTGACCCAGAACTCTCTGGCAGCAGTGGTCGGTGACTGGGGCCGGATTTTCATCAGCGTGGCGCTGGCGTTGTTCGTGTTCACCTCGATCCTCTACAACTACTATCTGGGCGAAAACAGCCTGCGCTTCCTGATCGGCGAGAGCCGCAAGGCGCTGATCGGCTATCGTGCGCTGGTGTTGGTGCTGATCATGTGGGGCGCCGTGGAAAACCTCGGTACTGTGTTTGCGTTCGCCGACATCACCATGACCTTGCTGGCCTTCGTTAACCTGATTGCGTTGGCGATGCTGTTTAAAGTGGGGATGCGTATCCTGCGGGACTATGACGGCCAGCGTAAGGCAGGGATCAAGACACCGGTATTCGATTCGAGCAAGTTCCCGGATCTGGATCTGGACCTCAAGGCCTGGCCGAAAAACCCGACCGCCCAGGCTGAAGCCGAAGCAGTGGTTGTCGGCAAACCTGTCACTGACGCCCGTTAATCATCCGGCAGGCTTTGCCGGCCTGCCGTTTGTTTGATCACTCAGAGGAAAAGCGTATGCATTGCGAAGCTCGAAACGTCATGGTCCTCTACACCGGCGGCACCATTGGCATGCAAGCCACTGCCAACGGCCTGGCTCCGGCTTCGGGCTTTGACGCGCGAATGGCCGAGCAACTGGCCGCGCAGCCCGAGCTGATCGTCCCGCAGTGGCGCTTTCGCGAGATGTCGCCGCTGATCGACAGCGCCAACATGACGCCGTCCTACTGGCTGCGCCTGCGCGAAGCGGTGGTCGAAGCCGTTGATGTCGATGGCTGCGACGCGGTGCTGGTGCTGCATGGCACAGATACTTTGGCCTACAGTGCGGCGGCGCTGAGCTTCCAGTTGCTGGGTCTAGACGCTCCGGTGGTCTTCACCGGCTCCATGCTGCCAGCGGGCGCGCCCGGCAGCGATGCCTGGGAAAACGTCAACTGTGCCCTGCTCGCCCTGGGTAAAG
Organism: Pseudomonas sp. G.S.17; assembly: GCF_038096165.1. Lineage (NCBI taxonomy): Bacteria > Pseudomonadati > Pseudomonadota > Gammaproteobacteria > Pseudomonadales > Pseudomonadaceae > Pseudomonas > Pseudomonas viridinivis. The sequence continues at coordinate 185,493 of NZ_CP151076.1, read as the reverse complement.
GTCTCGCCCCGGGCGTGCATCTGTACTTCCACGGCGAACTGCTGGCGCCCACTCGCTGCGCGAAAATCCGCAGCTTCGGCCGTCATCCTTTCGCTGCGCTGAATCGTTCCCATGGCAGCGAGTCAGCCGAGCCGCGCCCTGCACAACTGCATTACCGTCAGCCAAAAACCCTGGCCAGCGTTGCGGTCCTGCCGCTGTTCCCCGGTATTGGCGCCGCCCAGGTGGACGCCATGATCGAAAGCGGCATTCAGGGACTGGTGCTGGAATGCTTCGGCAGCGGCACCGGGCCCAGTCATGATCAGCAGTTCCTTGCCAGCCTCGACCGGGCCTACCGTCGCGGGATCTGCGTGGTGGCGATCACTCAATGCCATGAAGGTGGTGTCGAGCTGGACGTCTACGAAGCAGGCAGCCTGTTGCGTGGGGTCGGCGTGCTTTCCGGCGGCGGCATGACCCGCGAAGCGGCGCTGGGCAAACTGCATGCATTGCTGGGCTCGGGGCTGGAAACCGAACAGGTGCGGCAGTGGGTTGAACGGGATTTGTGCGGGGAACTGCGTTAAACAGCAGGATTGTCGCCAGCCAGGGATATAGGGATTTTCCCTGGCTACGCGCATTCCTTTACCGCGTGCAAATCAAACGCGGTGACAGCGATCATCCTCGGCATAAATCGCCGTATGCAAATGACCCTCGGCATCACGCCATGCCCGATACATGCCCGGCGTATTGAAGCTCAGCACCGTCTCACCTGAAGGAGAGACTGCGATGACCCCGCCATTGCCGCCCATGGTTTTCAGTTCGCCAGCGACAACGGTATCGCAAGCAGTGTGAAGGTCTTCGCCAGCCAACAGCACGCGGGACGCGATGTTGTGCGCGACCACCGTGCGAATGAAAAACTCGCCGTGTCCGGTCGCCGAAATGGCTGCGCTGCGGTTATCGGCCCAGGTGCCGGAACCAATCAAAGGCGAGTCACCGATCCGTCCATAACGCTTGTTGGTGATGCCGCCCGTGGAGGTGGCCGCTGCGACGTGGCCATGGCGATCCAGGGCAACCGCGCCTACGGTTCCGAACTTTTTGTCGATACCGCCCGGCTCCAGGGAAACGCTATTCGGCTGCTGGCGTTGCATCTCCCACTGACGACGGCGCAGGTCGGTGTCGTACCAATCGTTGTCGACCCGCTCCAGGTTCTGCTCGGCAAGAAAACTGTCCGCGCCAACGCCCGCGAGCAGGACGTGCTCGCTGTGTTCGAGTACCGCTCGCGCCGCCAGAATCGGGTTGCGCACGTTATGAATACCCGCCACTGCGCCAGCTTCGCGATTGCCGCCAGTCATGATCGCCGCATCCAGCTCGTGGTCGCCCGCATGGGTGAAGACCGCACCTTTGCCCGCATTGAACCAGGGACATTCTTCCAGCTCGATGACTGCCGCCTGCACGGCGTCCAGACTGCTGCCATCCTGCTCCAGCACTACCAGACCGGCTTTCAACGCGCGCAGCAAGGCGTCGTGAATCGCGTTTTCATCGTCCACGGTCAACAGACCGGGGGTCAGCACGCCTGCGCCGCCATGCAGCGCGATAGCGATTGGATTGGCCATCATGCATGGACTCCGTGATCGAGAATCTGATTGAGAAAGCGTCGGGTGCGCTCTGATTCGGGTGCCGAGAAGAAGCGTTCCGGCGTGGCTTGCTCGACAATTTCCCCCTGATCCATGAACACCACGCGATCCGCCACTTTGCGGGCGAAGCCCATTTCGTGGGTCACGCAGATCATGGTCATGCCGTCCTGGGCAAGGCCGGTCATGACCTCCAGCACCTCGGCAATCATTTCCGGGTCCAGGGCAGAGGTCGGCTCGTCGAACAACATGACTTTGGGCTGCATGCACAACGCCCTGGCGATGGCGATGCGTTGCTGCTGGCCGCCGGACAGCTGGGAAGGAAACTTGTTGGCATGGGCGCGCATCTGGACTTTGTCCAGCAACGCTAGCGCACGCTCAATCGCTTCATCCTGCGGCACACCGAGGTTGGAGGTTTGCGGCAAGGTGCAGTTTTTCAGAACGGTCAGATGAGGGAACAGATTGAAATGCTGGAAGCACATGCCGACCTGGCGACGAATCCGCTCCAGCCGCTTCACGTTGTCGTCCAGTACTTCGCCCAGCACCTCGATAACGCCCTGCTGGTGGTGTTCCAGCTGATTGATGCAGCGGATCAAGGTCGACTTTCCCGAACCCGAAGGCCCGCAGATCACGACCTTTTCGCCTGGCTTGACCGAGAGGGAGATGTCCCGGAGCACATGCGCGTTGCCGTACCATTTGTTCAGGTTTTCGATACGCACGATGGGCGCTGCGTCAGTCTCGCGATGATCAGTCATGAGCGGTTCTGTTCCAGTTTCTTTTCAAGGTGCCGTGCATAGCGCGACAGTGCGAAGCAGACGACGAAGAAATAAATCGCCAGGAAAATGTAGATCTCATGGCCATAGCCCACCCATTCCGGTGCGGCCGCCGTACTCATGGCGATGCCGACGATATCCAGCACACCCACGATCATCACCAGCGTGGTTTCCTTGAACAGGCCGATGAACTGGGTCAGCAGCGGCGCAATCGACTGCTTCAAGACTTGCGGCAAAACAATCTGGCCCATGGTTTTCCAGTAGCCGAACCCCAACGCCAGCGCCGCTTCGTATTGACCCTTGGGCAGGTTCTGCAAACCGCCGCGTAGGGTTTCCGCCATGTAGGCTGCGGTGAACAGGATCAGCACCAACTGCACCCGCAGCAGGATGTCGAACATCGAACCCGGTGGCAGGAACAGCTGGATCATCAACGAAGCCATGAACAGCAACGAAATGACCGGCACCGAGCGCACCAGCTCGATATACATCACGCTCAAGATGCGAATCACCGGTTTCTTCGAGCGGCGCCCCAACGCCAGCAGGATGCCCAGCGGCAAGGCGAAGATCATGCCCACGGTGCCGAGAAACACCGTGACCATCATCCCGGCGAACTTGGTCGATGAAATTTCCGGCAAGCCAGCGCCACCCTTGAGCAGCCACCACATGACCAGCGGCAGCAAGGCCAGATAGCCAATCAGCACGCGACGATCCAGACGCCGGAAAAACAGCAGCACGAACGCGGCGACGGCCAGCACCAGCGCCAGCGTTACCCGCCAGCGCTCGGCTTGCGGGTAGAAGCCGTAGACGAACAGGTTCCAGCGTTGGGTAATGGGCAACCAGCACGCCCCGTGAGGATTGCATTCCGTGCGACTGGTGGCGACGAACGTGGCATCAAAAATCAGCCAGCTCAGCGCTTTTGGCACCAGCCAGAACAACAGGCCAAGCACCAGCGCCGTCAGCAAACCGTGGCCGATGCTGGGAAATAAATGTTTGCGGGTCCACACCTGGGCGCGTGTCAGCAAAGGCTGGCGCGGCGGCAAGCGTACAGCGGCGACTTGATTGATCGCGTTCATCCTCAATGACCCCGCAGGCTGATACGGTGGTTGTAGATATTCATCGCAATGGAAATCAGCAGGCTGATCACGCAATACGTGCCCATGACCAAGGCAATGCATTCAATGGCCTGTCCGGTCTGGTTCAAGGTGGTTCCGCCGGTTGACGACACCAATTCCATGAAACCCACCACAACACCCAGCGAGGAGTTCTTGACGATGTTCAGGTAGGTGTTGGTGATCTGCGGAATCATCGGATAAACCGCTTGCGGCACGATGAGCTGGCGCATGGTCGAGCCGTATTCGAAACCCAGCGCCCTGGCCGCTTCATACTGGCCGCGCTGCACCGATTGAATGGCGCCGCGCACGGTTTCAGCGATGTAACTGGCGCTGTAGAACGACAGGGCCAACCACAAAGCGAGCATCTCCGGCACCAACGCCACGCCGCCGTGGAAACCAAAGCCTTTGCGGGCTGGGACTTCCCAGGTCAACTGCGCATCGCTCAGCGCATAAACCAACAGCGGCAACAGCACTGCGCCAGCCAGCAGCCAGGGCCAGCGACGCCCGGCAAAACCATGCCAGGGCGCTTTGGCTTCCCGCACACGACAGCTGACATAAGCCAGCAATGCGCCGATCACCATCAACAGCACGCCCCAGCCGACCAGCGAACCTTGGGCCAGCCACGGCAACATCAAACCGCTGTTGCTCAAATAAGCCACATCGAACAACGAAATCGCCTGGCGCACGCCGGGCAATGCCAGCGCCAGCCCGTACCACCAGACCAGATGCACCACCAACGGCACGTTGCGCAGAAATTCGATACAGGCACCGGCGAGGCGGCTGATCAGCCAGTTCTCCGAAACCTTGCACAGGCCCAACGCCACACCGAGCACCGTTGCCATCACGATGCTCATCACCGACACCAGCAAGGTGTTGAGCAGCCCCACCAGATACGCACGGGCGTAAGTATCGTTGGGGGTGTAATCGATCAATTTGAAGCTGATGTCGTAACCGGCCCGCTCATCGAGAAAACCAAATCCGGAGGCGATATTCAGCGCTTTCAAATTGAGGCTGGCGTTGTGCGCCAGCAGGTAAAAGACAGCTGCAACAATGGCCAGCACAAGCCCTTGTTGCAGCACGCTCAGCACTCGAGCGCTCTGCAGGCGTTGGGTCCACATGACAGTAATTCCGTTCGGGGTGATTCGATCAGCGAATAGGCGGCGCGTAGAGCAGGCCTTGGTCTTTCCACGAGCGGTTCAGGCCACGGGGAAAGTTGAGGACGGTTTTTTCGCCCAGATTGCGCTCATAGATTTGCGCGTAGTTGCCCACTTGCTTGATTGCCCGATACGCCCAGTCGTTATCAAGGCCGAAGGATTTGCCGACAGTCCCTTCCTTGCCCAGTAAACGTGCAACGTCAGCCGAGCCACCTTTCTTGTCGCGCATCTCATCGACGTTTGCCGAGCTGATGCCGAACTCTTCGGCGGTCATCAATGCATAAGCAGTCCAGGTCACCACGTTGCGCCAGACGGTATCGCCCTGCGCCACGAATGCGCCCAACGGCTCCTTGGAAATGACCTCAGGCAGCAGCGCGTAGTCCTGCGGGTTGTTCATGATTGCGCGGCGCGAAGCCAGACCTGACAGGTCGTTGGAGATGGCATTGCAGCGTCCGCTTTGAAAGGCCGCAAACAACTCGGGGCTCTTTTCAATGATCACGGTTTTGTACGTCAGGCCGCGCTGACCGAAATAGTCTTCCAGGTTCTGCTCCGAGGTGGTGCCCGGCGACAGGCAGAACGTAGCGCCATCCAGATCGGTGAGTTTCGCGATACCGTCCTTGGCGTGGGTCATGAAACCCTGGCCGTCGTAGAACCAGACGGTGGTGAAGTCCACGCCGAGGCTGGCAACACGATCAGCCGTCCAGGAAGTGGCGCGCGACAGCACGTCGATTTCGCCGGAAGCCAGGGCTGTGAAACGATTCTTCGCGGTGGTCGCGATGTACTCGACTTTATTCGCGTCGCCCAACACCGCAGCGGCTACGGCGCGGCACAGATCCACGTCCATGCCCGTCCATTGGCCTTTGTCGTCGATCAACGAAAACCCTGGCTTGTCGCTGGCAACACCACAGCGCACCGCGCCATGGGCTTTCACTTTATCCAGCACAGCGGCCTGCGCGGCGGCAGCGCCCACGAGGCTGACCAGCAGCAGGGATGAAGTCAGAAAATTCTTTAGGCCATTCCGTTTTTGCATAACATGCCCCTTCTACAACGTTTTAATTCTTATTGGGATAAACCACGACGTATCGGCAGGTGGCGACTGCCAGCACAATAACGACAGAAAACAGGCATGCGTTAGTAACTGTTGATCCACTATGCTGAACAGGCTATCGAATTTTGGAATAACACGATGGACATCGATTGGTATCAGGATTTTCTTGCACTGGCCGACACCGGTAAATTCACGGCAGCGGCCAGCATGCGCGGCTCTTCACAATCGGCGCTCAGCCGGCGCATTCAACTGCTGGAGGCCTACCTGGGCGCGACCCTGATTGATCGGGGCAAGAACCCGATTCGCCTGACCGCCGCCGGTGAAGCGCTGCTGCCCAATGCGCTGGAGCTGGTGCGCCTGGCGCGCGATTGCGAACAAAGCGTGAAGATCCTTGATCGGCCGCTGACGTTTGCGTCGCTGCATACCCTGGCCTGTAATTTCTTCCCGGACTGGATCAGCCAGTTCTCGTCGCCGCAAAGCCCGATGTTCACCCGAATCGATACCGGCTACCGCAGCACCGACGATTACTACATGGCGCTGATGTCGGGGCGCTGCGACTTCATTCTGTTTTATGGCGATGCCCAGACAGAACCGTATTCGCGGCAGAGTGAATTTGAAGTGTTATCCCTGGGGCACGACGAACTTTACTGGGTGGCAACGCCCGAGCTGGCAGCACGCTGTGCAGCGTCGGACGAACCCATTCCGTGGCTGACGTACGCCCGCAGCGCCCAGCTGCACGATCTATCCCGCGTTCAAATCGAGCGCCATCCCGAACCGCATCGCTTGCGGCGAGTGTTCGAAGCAACCGTTTCCGAAGCGCTCAAGCCAATGGCCGCCAGCGGCCATGGCGTCGCCTGCATGCCACACACAATGGTCGCGCCCCTGATCGAACGCCAGGAATTGGTCCGCCTGTATCCAGACATGCAGTCCGATCACCTGGAAGTCATCCTCGTCCGCTGGCGCGGCAGCCGTAATCCCGAGGCAGATGCGTTCTGGCAGAGAATTTCCTGAGGTGGCCTGTAGGACAAGTCCCCTCCTACGTTAAGGGCGGGCGGCGTTTCGACTCAAACCGTACTCTCCACCCGCGCATCTCTGAGCATTGAATCCAGGTTGCGTTCGATGTTGTCGCACAGCGCGGTCATCTGGATTTCGTGTTCGCTGGCGCTGAACGGGCTTTGCAGGTCGGTGCCGATTTTTTCGATGGCCAGCAGCATGAAGCCGACCACGGTGGAGGCCAGCGGCGTGAACCAGCCCAGCGTATCCACCAGACCAATCGGCACGATCACGCAGAACAGGCTGATGAACAGGCGCGGAAACGCCACGTACGGGTAAGGCAACGGCGTATTGGCGATCCGTTCCATGCCGCCCTGGCAGTTGGAAATTTCCACCAGCGTCGTCTCGATGCGTGCCAGCCGAATGCTGTCCAGGCAACCGGCCTCGTATTCCTTGGCGAGCAGCGCAGCCGACGCATTGAGCACGTCGTTGGGGAAGTTGTTGGTGTCGTAGCGCCGCGAATATTCCTCGCGGGTGATCAGCGATTGCACCTCCTCGCCGCATGAACCGCCCTTCAAATGCGCGGACAGGCATTTCACGTAGGCCACATGCCGACGCAGCAGCACAGCCTTGGCCGGATTGATGTCGCCGTCATCCTCGATCAGCGTCAGCACTTGCCTGGCGAAGCTGCGGGAATTATTGACCAGTGCGCCCCACAACGTGCGCGCTTCCCACCAGCGGTTGTACGCGCTGGAGTTGCGAAAACTGGTCAGCACTACCAGTGCCGAACCCAGCAACGTCAGTGGCAGCGCGGGCAAGCTGATCTTGCGATCCAGAAACAGCATGAAGTCGACCGTGACGATCACATCCCAGATCAACAGCCAGAACAACGACCAGCCGACGTAGCCAATGGCTTTAATCAGAAATCGGTATTTCTCGATGATCGCTTGCTGCAATGGGGCTACCTCATGGCTACTGCGTAATACACGCCGATACCCTGCTTCGAATGTCTTTGCGGCATATGGTTCGCACGCGGGGGCAGAAACCACTGAATCGTTTAAGTTTCGCGCGAATCTGTGACACACGACCACTCGCCGCCCAGCTTCGGGAAACAAAAACTTCAAGGAACAAACCACCCCCGGATGTGCTCCACACTTATCTGGATGTTCAGCAGCACGTCACCGAGGGTAAATTCAATGGGCTCGTCTTCAACGTCAATCTCCATCGAACAAAGCACCGCACGCGACCAACTGTGTATCAACACCATCCGCACACTGGCCATGGATGCCGTGCAGAAGGCCAACTCCGGCCACCCTGGCACGCCCATGGCGCTGGCTCCCGTGGGCTACACGCTGTGGAACCGGTTTTTGCGTTATCACCCTGACCATCCCGACTGGCCAAATCGCGACCGCTTCGTGCTGTCAGTCGGCCACGCCTCGATGCTGCTGTATTCATTGCTGCATCTGGCAGGCGTTATCGAAATCGACGAACACGGCAACCCGTCCGGCAAACCGGCCGTGAGCCTGGAAGACATCGAGCAATTCCGTCAGCTCGACTCCAAGACGCCCGGTCATCCGGAATACCGCATGACCACGGGCGTGGAGACCACCACCGGCCCGCTCGGCCAGGGCTGCGCCAATAGCGTGGGCATGGCCATGGCTGAGCGCTGGCTGGCGGAGCGTTTCAACCGCCCGCAGAAGACTCTTTTCGACTACAGCGTCTACGTGCTTTGCGGCGACGGCGACATGATGGAAGGCGTGACCGCCGAGGCTGCGTCCATGGCCGGGCACTTGAAACTGTCCAACCTGTGCTGGATTTACGACAACAACACCATCAGCATCGAAGGCCACACCGAGCTGGCGTTCAGCGAAGACGTGCAGACCCGCTTCGAAGGCTATGGCTGGAATACCCTGCATGTCACCGATGCCAACAACGCCGCAGCGCTGGCCCGAGCCATCGAAGTCTTCAAGCAGACCGACGATGCGCCGACCCTGATCGTGGTCGACAGCGTGATCGGCTACGGCTCGCCGCACAAACACAACACCGCCGCCGCCCACGGCGAACCCCTCGGCGCTGACGAGATCAAGCTGACCAAAAAATTCTATGGCTGGGATGAGAACTCCAGTTTCCTCGTCCCCGAAGAAGCCCGTGATTGCCTGCGCGAGAGTCTGATCCGCCGCAACGCTGGCACTTTTGAGGCCTGGGAAGGCACGCTCAACGAACTGAAACGCAGCGATCCGCAGTTGGCTGATCAATTGCACCGCATGCGCGCTGGCGAGATGCCGGAGCAATGGCAGGATGAGCTGGAAACCTTCGAAACCGACGCCAAAGGCCTCGCGACCCGGGCTTCCGGTGGCAAGGTGCTCAATGCATTCGCGGCGAAAATCCCGTGGCTGCTGGGCGGCTCGGCGGATCTCTCGCCTTCGACCAAGACCAACCTGACATTTGAGGGTGCGGGCAGTTATTCGGCGAAGGACTACAGCGGACGCAACCTGCACTTCGGCATCCGCGAACACGCGATGGGCTCCATTGCCAATGGCATGGCGTTGTCTTACGTGCGGCCTTACACCTCGACGTTCCTGGTGTTCAGCGACTACATGAAGCCGCCGATCCGTCTGGCGTCGATCATGGAGTTGCCGGTGATTTTCGTGTTCACCCATGACTCCATCGGGGTCGGCGAAGATGGCCCGACGCACCAACCTATCGAGCAACTCACCCAATTGCGTGCCACGCCGGGCGTGCTGACCTTGCGTCCGGGTGATGCCAACGAAACCGTGCAGGCCTGGAAAATCGCTCTCGCCCAGACCAACCGACCTTCGTGCCTCATCCTGTCGCGGCAGCCGATGCCTACTTTGGATCGTAATCAGTACGCCTCGGCCGAAGGTGTTGCGCAAGGCGCGTACGTGCTGGCCGATGCCCAGGAAGGTGAACCGCAGGTGATTCTGATCGCCACCGGCAGTGAAGTCGGCATGACCGTGCAGGCTTACGAGCAGCTGAAGGCAGAAGGCATCGCCGCACGCGTGGTCTCGATGCCGAGCTGGGAATTGTTCGAGGATCAGGATCAGAACTACCGCGACAGCGTGTTCCCGCCCAGCGTTACTGCGCGGGTTGCCGTGGAACAGGCAGGACCGATGGGCTGGGATCGCTACGTGGGCAACACTGGCGCCAAAGTGGTCATGAATACTTTCGGTGCCTCAGCACCCATCGACAAACTGCAAGCCAGGTTTGGCTTCACTGTGGAGAACATCGTGAAGCTGGCGAAGGAGCAGATCAGCAAATAACGTGTGGGAGCGAGCTTGCTGGCGAACCGGCCGTAGGAGCGACTTTAGTCGCGAGGGCGTCAAAAATGCCCTCCCGGCTAAAGCCGGTCCTACAACAATCCTCGCTCCAACAGATTGTGTGGCTCAGCAACCCGTCAACCCAACCTGCGGCCGTTCGCCGACAAAAAAGAACGGGCGGAATTTCACGCCGACCACGTTTCCGACGTACGCCGCCACCAACCACAACCAGCCATGCAGGCTGCCGGAGGCGATGCCACTGAAGTACGCGCCGATGTTGCAGCCGTAGGCCAGACGCGAGCCGTAGCCCAGCAGCAAACCGCCGATCACTGCCGCCAACAACGAGCGAGCAGGAATCTTCAGGTTCGGCGCGAAGCGTCCCGCCAATCCAGCTGCCAGCAGCGCGCCGATCATGATGCCGATGTCCATCACGCTGGTAATGTCTTGCCACACCGGAGCAGCCAGCGCCTTGGCGTTTGCCGGCATCTGCCAGAACGCCCAGCTGCCGACATCAACACCCAGCCCGCCGGCAACCTTCGCGCCCCACAAGGCGAACGCCGAAGTGATCCCCCAAGGACGCCCGGCCAGTGCCAGGGTTGCGTAATTGAGCAACGCCAGACCTATCGCGCCCCACACCAGCGGCCATGGGCCGTGCAGGAAACGCCGCAGCCCGACGTGCTCGCTGGTCACCGCGGCTTCCAGTTGGCCGTGACGGCGCTTCTCCAGACGCAGGGTGATGAAGGCGATCAAGGCAAACACCGCCAGACTGAGCACCAATGCCGGAAGCACACCGAAGCTTTTCACGATGGAGGTCGCCGGGAACGACGGCAGCGAGAACCACCAGTCGACGTGATGCGTGGCGATCAACGAACCGATGATGAAGAACAGCAACGTCACCAGCATCCGCGCATTGCCGCCACCAGCGGTAAACAGCGTGCCCGACGCGCAGCCGCCGCCCATCTGCATGCCAATGCCGAAGATGAACGCGCCGAACACCACGGACACGCCAGCTGGCGCGACCAGACCGGTAACCGGTTGACCAAACAAAGTACCTGCGCCCAACGCCGGGAAGAACAGCACCACGGCGATGGCCAACATCACCATCTGCGCCCGCAGCCCCGCGCCACGACGCTCCCGGATGAACACCCGCCAAGCTGACGTGAAACCAAAGGCCGCGTGATACAGCGTCAAACCCAGCGCCGCGCCGACAATCAGCAACAGCACCTGGCGAACGCCGACACTGCTGAGCAGAAACATCGCCGCGAACAACAACAAAAACGCGGCAATCAACGCCGCACCCGGCTTGCGCGCGGGAGCCGCAGCAAGAGAAGTAGTCATGAGAAGTCTCGGTTGGAAGGTAATGGCGGCGATTATATCGCTAAACCCGACTACTACCCGTAGGACCGGCTTCAGCCGGGAGGGCGAAGGTTCTGGCGACGACGCTGCTGTGAATGAACTGGCCTCCTCCCGGCTAAAGCCGGTCCTACGCAATGCATTCCAGCCTCAATCCGCGCAAAGCCCGGACCAATCCGACGCGATTATCCATAGGCTCCGCCGCTACAACCCGTAGGACCGGCTTTAGCCGGGAGGGCGAAGGTTCTGACGGCGACGCTGCTGTGAATGAACTGGCCTCCTCCCGGCTAAAGCCGGTCCTACGCAATGCATTCCAGCCTCAATCCCCCCAAATCGCCCGCAACTTCTCCAGCGCCACGTCAATATCCGCCTCGGGCACCGCCGCGAACCCCAGCACCAATCCGGCGCGGTTATCCACAGGTTCGCTGGAGTCCGGCAGCCAATAATCGCTGAGCGGAGTGATTTCGACGCCGACGCGTTCGGCTTTCTCGATCAGCTCCTTTTCCCTGGCGAGGCTGTCCACCCGCACCGCAACGTGCAGCCCGGCGACGACTTTGGGCATCGGGCTGCAACCGCGCAGGTCTTCGGGCCAACCGGCCAGCAACGCGTCGCGTCGATTCAACGCGGCGCGGCGCATGCGGCGGATGTGGCGCTGGAAGTGGCCGGAGGCGATAAATTCAGCCATCACTGCCTGGGTGCTGACCTCCGAATGGCGCATGTCCACGGCACGCCGCTGGCTGAACGGCTCCACCAGGCCGACCGGTAAAACCAGATAGCCCAGCCGCAGTGCCGGGTAGGCGATCTTGCCGAACGTGCCGACATACAACACCCGACCAAAACGATCCAGCGCCGCCAATGGCGCCAAGGGCGCGCCGCTGTAACGGTACTCACCGTCGTAGTCGTCCTCGACGATCCAGCTCTGGTTTTTCTCCGCCCAGGCCAACAGATCCAGGCGTCGCGCCAGGCTCATTACCACGCCGGTTGGATACTGATGCGAGGGCGTCACGTACGCCAGTTTGCAGGCGCTGTGCTGAAGTTCCGCGCTGCACATACCCTCGCCGTCCACTGAAATGCCCTGCAGTTTTGCCCCGGCAATGGCAAACGCATGGCCGGCCGCGCGATAGCCCGGATTTTCGATAGCGACGCCATCGCCCGCCTCGATCAGCAGCTGTGCACAAAGGCTAATCGCCTGCTGCGCGCCGCTGGTGATTACTATTTGCTCAGCCGTGCACTGCAAACCTCTTGAAGTGCGCAAATACACGGCGATCAATTCCCGCAGTCGCCAATCCCCCGCAGCTTCGCCGTAACCCAGAGTCTGCAAGTCGGGTTTTCGCCAAAAAGCCGCGTGCAGCTTGCCCCAAACGGCAAACGGGAACAGATCGAAAGCGGGAATGCCCACCCGGAATGCCCGTGGCGCGCCCTTTGACGGCTTATGCAGATGGTGACGCTTGAGTAATTCCAGCGCCGCGCTGTGGATAACTTCTTCGGGCGCACTCTCACCCGTTTCGCGGCAATTTGTGGATAAGGTTGTGGGTAACCTTGTTGATAAGCCTGTGGATGGTTTTGTGGATAATTTTTTCAGCAGGATGGTCTTGTCGGGCAACAAGGCCACATAAGTGCCGTCGCCAATTCGCCCGTCGGTGAAACCCTCCGCGTAGAGCTGATCGTAGGCGCGCATCACGCTGTTTCGCGAAATGGACAACGACTCCGCCAGATCCCGGCTGGCAGGCAAACGCGTGCCGCTGCTCAGACGCCCATCGAGAATCCGCTGCCGTAACGCTTCATACAGCTGACGACTCAAACCGTGGCGGCGGTCCAGCTCGATGCCTGCCAGATTGAAGGGGAAAGACAGCGGACGCTCAGACATGAATTGGTCCTATCAAATTCGCCAGTAATGGCTCTTACATCGAACCAATAGGCTGCCTAGGATTACTCCATTCGCCAAGGAGAATTTCATGTACACGCCGGCTGCTTTCAAAGATGACGACCTCACCCGTCTGCACGGGCTGATGGAACACACTCGCCTGGCGATTCTGGTCACCAGCGACGACGCCGGAATCCAGGCCAGTCATCTGCCATTACTGTTACGCCCCGAGCAAGGCGCAAACGGCACGCTTTACGGGCATTTGGCCAAGGCCAATCCGCAATGTCAGGCGCTGGCCAAGGGCGCGCAGGTTATGGTGATTTTCCCCGGCGCAGACGCTTACGTCAGCCCGTCGTTTTATCCGGCCAAACCCGAGCACGGCAAAGTGGTGCCCACCTGGAATTACATCGCCATACACGCTTACGGAGTTGCCGAAGTGTTCACCGATGCTGCGCGCCTGCTGGAAGTGGTCAGCGGCTTGACCGACAAACATGAAGCCGGCCGCGCCAGTCCTTGGACAGTCGCCGACGCGCCCGCCGATTACATCGAAAAAATGCTCGGCGCCATTGTCGGTTTCACGCTGCCCATCGAACGCCTGGAAGGCAAACGCAAGCTTGGCCAGAACCGCTCAGCCGCTGACGTCGCGGGTGTTCGCGACGGTCTGGCTGCCAGCGCTGATCTCAAAGACCAGGAACTCGCTCACCTGATGAGCTGAAGGAGAATGTTGTGACCGATATTCAGATCCGCCCCGTCACCGCGCAAGATCACGCCGCCTGGCTGCCGCTCTGGCAGGCGTATTTGCAGTTCTACAAAACGCAACTGCCGGACAGCGTCAGCGAATCCACCTGGCAACGCCTGCTCGATTTGAACGAGCCGACCAACGCTGCGCTGGCCTGGAAAGATGGCCAGGCGGTCGGCATGGTGCATTTCATCTACCACCGCTCGAACTGGAGCATCGCCAACGCGTGTTACCTTCAAGACCTGATCGTCGCGCCGCAAGCACGCGGCACAGGCGTTGGGCGTTTGTTGATCGAGCACGTTTACGCGACGGCAAAAGCCGCCGGTTGCGACAAAGTCCATTGGCTGACCCACGAAACCAACGCCACCGCGATTCAACTGTACGAGCGTATCGCTGAGCGCCCCGGCTACATTCAATTTCGCAAAATGCTTTAGGAAGTCTGCCCATGTCGAACGATGAACTGCACTGGCAACCGGCCAATCTACCAAACAGCAAGACCCTTGAAGGGCGCTTCATTCGCCTGGAAAAACTCGACACCGCGCGCCACAGCGACGCATTGTGGACGGCGCTGGAAGGCCCGAACTCAGACCCCAAGCTCTGGGATTACCTGCCTTACGGTCCGTTTTATCAGCGTGAAGAATTCAACGCCTGGCTGGCGCGCCATGCTGCAGACACCGATCCGTGGTTCTACGCCATCGTCGATCAGGCGACTGGCGCGGTGGATGGCATCCTGAGCCTGATGTCCATTGTTCCGGCCCATGGCCGCATCGAGATCGGCCACGTCACCTTCGGCGCCGCCATGCAGCGCACGCCCAAAGGCACCGAGGCGATTTACCTGCTCGCCAAGGAATCCTTCGCACTGGGCAACCGTCGCCTGGAATGGAAATGCAACGGCGACAACGCCCGCTCCAAACGCGCCGCCGAGCGTTTCGGCTTCAGTTACGAAGGCACCTTCCGCCAGCACATGGTCGTCAAAGGCCAGAACCGCAACACCGCCTGGTATTCAATACTCGACAGCGAATGGCCTGAACTGCAAAACGCATTCGAGGGCTGGCTGGCCGAGGGTAATTTCGAGGCGGGGCAACAGGTGAAAGGTCTGGAGGCGTTTCGCCAGTAATCACTGCCGCTTCAGTCTTAGCCCGTTGGAGCGAGGCTTGCCCGCGAACTGGCCGTATCAGTCGATATTTCTATCGATTGACCCAACGCTTTCGCGGGCAAGCCTCGCTCCAACGGATCTCCTGCAACATGACACATCAACTAATCTGCCGATGCCGCCGCACCACACCCATCTGCAAGCCGAACGGTCGCAACACGGCATTCAACGATTTCAGGGTTGGGTTGCCCTCGCCTTGCTCGATCTGAATCAGCGTGCGGACCGAGATCTTGCACATTTTCGCGAACTGGCTCTGATGCAGGCTTGCCCCTTCGACGCGCAGGCGTCTGACCGCCGCGCCGATCTCCAGGCTGCCATCGGCAATTTCCTGTTGAACGCTGTCGATCAGCAGCGCGCGCGCATCCATGGACACTGTCATTGCAGCCCCCAGGCAAGTAGACGCTGGTCGAGGTTTTTCAAGGCGATTGCGGGATGGTTGAACGTCGCTTCGGGCAAGCCGCTGTCGCGCAGCAGGTCCGGCAATGCGCGCAGTTGCCGAGCGTCATGACGCAAGCGCTCGAATGCGTCATGGGGATTGAGAATGTCGGCCAGTGCCTCGCAGGCCGCGCGCCAGTCGACTTCACCTGCCCGCTCGATTGTCCTCGGCCACTTGGTGCTTCGGGTTATGCCTTCCATGTCCATGACCATCGGCGCCAGGTCAAAGATCGGTGCCAGACGATAACTGCCATGACCGCGAATGACGGCGATATTGCGGCCATGATTATCCGAGTTGCCCAGGATCTGATTGATCAGGTCACGGCGCAGGTATTCGGCCACCAGGTCCTGCACCTCGGCTTGCTGCCCGGCCTGCGACCAGAGTCCCGCCAACATCGTGATGACTTCCAGGTGCCCCATCGGACTACCCGGCAGCGTCACACCGGCCAGTGAATATACCGATTCGACCGCCAGCCGCTCGACACCTTGCGCTGTTACCCGACGATCAAAGCGTTGCATCCACAGGCTCGGTTTGCTGGCCTCTTCCAGGGCCAGATCCGCAGTCGCAACGGTGTCGATGCCGAGGGTTTGAAGTGCCTTGTAGTACAGATGCTCGCTACGAAGAATATCCTGATCGTTGGTCAGCGCCTGATTGCGCGCGAACTTGATAAACCAATGCTCGCGAGCCTGCGCGTCGGGAAGGATGGCGTCTGGGTAAAGAAGGCCGTCCGCTCCTTGGGTCATCAATAATTTCGGCGCTTCGCCACCCGCGCCAGTGGCACCGCCAATGGCTGCGCCTTGCTCGTAGGCGTATTCCAGAAAGCGCTGATCGCGACTGACCACGTCCTCGCGGCTGAATCCCAGCGGGTCGTCTTGCTCCAGAGCTTCGACCGACTCTTTGATTCGCAGGTTGCCGACCGGGGCTGGCGTGCTGCGGCCCAATAAATACAGGTCATCGCTCATGCCACCGGGCTTTTCCCGGCCCATATGCGCGATGAGGAAGCGTCTGGCTGCACCTGATGGCGCGATGTCATACAGGAACGCTGGCGCGGCAGGCAATGAAATGGAATCAAAATCCAACGGCAAACGAGCGCTCACGGCCAGGACATAGGGGCTCTGATAAGCGTCCAGATTGGCGTGGACGTAGGCCGACTTGTACGCAAATCGACAAGGCCCGAGAAACCCCTCGGCAGGTTCGGCAAAAGATAAGGTCATGGCGTCTTGCCAAACTCCGTAGCCGTAGACCTGTAGGGTGAGATTCAATTTTAGACACCTGCAATTTATTGCACTTTACGGGCGTTAGCGATCACTTAATCTGCACTATAGTGCATTTTTAACTCAAAAGCCTCGCCAGAAACGCAATTTAATGCAGTTGCCATCACATGGTTGGAGGCTTGTCCGCGAAGAACGATAACGCGGCGCACCTGACCTACAGCGGCTAATTCGCGAGCAAGCTCGCTCCCACCAAAATCAATACGCAAAAAAAAGGGAGCATTACGCTCCCCCAGAGGTTAATCGTTAAAGCTGTTTGTCGAGGCTGTGATCAGCCTTCGATCTCGATCAGGATCTCGCCCGGATTCACGCGATCGCCCTTGGCCACATGGATTGCCACGACCTTGCCGGCGATGGACGCCTGAACTTCGGTTTCCATTTTCATGGCTTCGGTGATGAGCAATGCCTGGCCGGCCTTGACCATGTCGCCTTCCTTGACCAGCACATCGACGATGTTGCCCGGCATGGTGGTGCTGACGTGACCCGGTGCGCTGGCCTGGGCACGTTTGCTTGCGCCGCCGCTGACGAATTCGTTGAGTGGTTCGAACACCACTTCTTCGGGCATGCCGTCGATAGACAGGTAGAAGTGGCGCTTGCCTTCGGCTTTGACGCCCACGCCGGTGATGTCGACGCGATAGCTTTCACCATGCACATCGATGACGAACTCGGTCGGTACGCCTTCGCCGCCGGCCTTGCTCACGCCGCCCGCTTCCGGAATCGGCAACAGCACTTCCGGCTTCAGGGTGCCCGCCGCGCGTTCTTCGAGAAACTTGCGGCCAATGTCCGGGAACATGGCGTAGGTCAACACGTCTTCTTCAGACTTGGCGACGTCGCCGATTTCCCCGCGCAGCCTGGTCATTTCCGGCTTGAGCAAATCTGCCGGGCGCACGTCGATCAGCTCTTCGTTGCCAATGGCCTGACGACGCAGCTGCTCATCCACCTGGCCCGGCGCTTTGCCATAGCCGCCTTGCAGATAGAGCTTCACTTCGTTGGTGATGGTTTTGTAACGCTCGCCAGCCAGCACGTTGAAGAACGCCTGGGTGCCGACGATCTGCGAGGTCGGCGTCACCAGCGGCGGATAACCGAGGTCTTTGCGAACCCGTGGAATCTCGGCCAGCACTTCGCTCATGCGATTGAGCGCGCCCTGCTCTTTCAGCTGGTTGGCGAGGTTGGAAATCATCCCGCCCGGTACCTGATTGATCTGCACGCGGGTATCGACGGCGGTGAATTCGCTTTCGAACTGGTGATATTTCTTACGCACGGCGTAGAAGTACAAACCGATCTCTTGCAGCAATTCCAGATTCAGCCCGGTATCGAACTCGCTGCCCTTGAGCGCGGCGACCATCGATTCGGTGCCCGGATGGCTGGTGCCCCAGGCGAAGCTGGAGATGGCGGTGTCGATGTGATCGGCGCCGTTCTCGATAGCCTTGAGCTGACACATGGCGGCCAGGCCAGCGGTGTCGTGGGAATGGATAAACACCGGCAGTGATTGCTCGGCCTTCAGCGCCTTGACCAGTTCGCCTGTCGCGTATGGCGTCAGCAAGCCAGCCATGTCCTTGATGGCGATGGAGTCGCAACCCATGGCTTCCATCTGTTTGGCCTGAACCACGAAGGCGTCGATGGTATGCACCGGACTCGTGGTGTAAGCGATGGTGCCCTGGGCGTGTTTGCCCGAATCTTTCACCGCTTCGATGGCCACGCGCAGGTTACGCACGTCATTCATGGCGTCGAAAATGCGAAACACGTCGATGCCATTTTCGGCAGCCTTGGCGACGAAGGCCTTGACCACGTCGTCGCTGTAATGGCGATAGCCCAGCAGGTTTTGGCCGCGAAGGAGCATTTGCAGACGCGTGTTGGGCAGTGCCGCGCGCAGTTGACGCAAGCGCTCCCACGGGTCTTCTTTCAGAAAGCGCACACAGGCATCGAAGGTCGCGCCGCCCCAGCATTCCAGGGACCAGTAGCCAACCTTGTCGAGCTTGTCGCAGATTGGCAGCATGTCTTCGGTACGCATGCGGGTCGCCAGCAGCGACTGATGAGCGTCACGCAGGATGGTGTCGGTTACGAAAATTTGCTTGCTCATGTTCTATTCCTCACAGGCCCGCATGGGCGGCAATGGCGGCGGCGATGGCCAGGGCCAGCTCTTCGGGTTTGCGCTTGATCGAGTAGTTGGTCAGTTCCGGGTGAGCTTCGACGAAGCTGGTGTTGAACTGACCGCTACGGAATTCCGGGTTACGCAGGATTTCCTGGTAGTACGCGGCGGTGGTCTTCACGCCTTGCAGACGCATGTCGTCCAGAGCGCGCAAGCCACGATCCATCGCCTCTTCCCAGGTCAGCGCCCAGACAATCAGCTTCAGGCACATGGAGTCGTAGTACGGCGGAATCGTGTAGCCGGTATAGATCGCCGTGTCGGTCCGCACGCCGGGGCCGCCGGGCGCGTAATAACGGGTGATCTTGCCGAAGCTGGGCAGGAAGTTGTTTTTCGGATCTTCGGCGTTAATCCGGAATTGCAGGGCAAAACCGCGATGGATGATGTCTTCCTGCTTGACCGACAATGGCAGGCCGGAGGCGATGCGGATCTGCTCGCGAACGATGTCGATGCCGGTGATTTCTTCGGTGATGGTGTGTTCCACCTGCACCCGGGTGTTCATCTCCATGAAGTACACCTCGCCCTCGGCGAGCAGGAACTCCACGGTGCCGGCGTTCTCGTAACCCACGGCTTTGGCCGCGCGCACCGACAAGTCACCGATGTAGGCGCGTTGTTCCGGCGTGAGCTGCGGGCTTGGCGCGATTTCGATGAGCTTCTGATTGCGGCGCTGAATCGAGCAGTCGCGCTCGAACAGATGCACCACGTTGCCAAAGCTGTCGCCGAGAATCTGCGCTTCGATGTGCTTGGGATTGACGATGCATTTTTCGAGGAAGACTTCGGCCGAGCCAAACGCCTTGGTCGCCTCGGAAATCACTCGCGGAAAGGCCTGTTCCAGTTCTTCACGGCTGTTGCAGCGACGAATGCCACGCCCGCCGCCGCCGGAAGTGGCCTTGAGCATCACCGGATAACCGATGCGGTCGCCTTCCACCAACGCTTCGGCGATGTCCGCGACATTGCCTTCGGTGCCAGGCGTGACCGGCACGCCCGCCTTGATCATGCTGCGCCGGGCTTCGGTCTTGTCACCCATGCGGCGGATGACTTCTGCCGAAGGTCCGATGAATTTGATGCCACGTTCGGCGCAGATATCGGCAAGTTCGGCGTTTTCCGAGAGGAAGCCATAACCGGGGTGCAGCGCATCACAACCGGTTTCCACGGCCAGGTTGACCAGCTTGCGCGGATTCAAATAACCGGCCAGCGGTTCGGCACCAATACTGTGGGCCTCGTCAGCGCGTTTGACGTGCAGCGCATGACGGTCGGCGTCGGAAAAGATCGCTACGGAGCGGATGCCCATTTCGGCGCAGGCGCGCACGATACGGACAGCGATCTCACCGCGGTTGGCGATCAGGATTTTTGTTATCACAAGTATTTCCTCGACCATTGAACAGACGAAGCGACAAAGCCGCTCGGCGCAGGACCGGATATCGCTTCGGTCGCCGCTTTTTTGTAACTGCACATGTGGTTTCTTGTCGCACGACCACCCTATGCCGGATCAGCGATTAACAAAAATGAGTAAATATTGGGATGACTATAAGTAAAAGCTTATAGTTGGAACTTCAGCTATTCGAAGGAAACGTTAAAGATGCGTAAGTCATTGATGCGTATGACATTGCGTCAATTACGGATTTTCAATGAGGTCTGTGATCTGCGTTCCTACAGCCGCGCGGCGGATGAAATGGCCCTCACGCAACCGGCTGTCAGCTTGCAGATACGGCAGCTGGAAGAGCTGATCGGCCAACCGCTGTTCGAATATATCGGCAAAAAACTCTACCTGACCGAAGCCGCCGAAGCGCTACAACTGGCCAGCCGCGACATTTTCGGGCGGCTGGAGAGCCTGGATATGCAGCTCACCGATTTGCAGGGTTCTCTGCAAGGCCAACTCAAGCTGGCGGTCGAATCGAGCTGCAAATATTTCGTCCCGCATCTTTTCGCGGCCTTCAAGCGCAACTATCCGGAAGTCATGCTTAACCTGACGGTGGTCAATCGTGCCCAAGTCATCAGACGGCTTTCCGACAATCGCGACGATTTGGTGGTGATGTCCATGGTGCCTCAGGACATGGGCCTGGAATTTCTACCCTTCCTCAACAATCCGATTGTCGCGGTCGCGCCGCCGGACCATCCGCTGTGCAACGGGCAAGCCCTGACGCTGAAGGATCTGGAACCGTATCCACTGTTGATTCGGGAAAGCGGCTCGGGAACGCGCAAGGCATGCGAGGAATACTTCAAGGACAAGCGCGTGCATTTCACACAGACGCTGGAGGTTGCGTCCCACGAGGCGCAGCGCGAATGCGTCGTGGCCGGGCTGGGCATCGCGTTGCTGACTCGCCACGCGGTCAGCCTCGAACTCGCCACCGGCATGCTCGTCGAGCTGCCCGTGGCGGAACTGCCGCTGTATCGCAGCTGGTGCGTGGTGCAAGCCAGGGACAGACGTCTATCGCCGGTGGCTCATGCCTTCCTTGGTTTCATCCGCACCGAACGCGCGCAGATCAGCCAGCTTGTCGAGCGTTTCGACGGACGCCTTCGCTAGCGCTGGGCGCCTGCCAGAAACGACCGGAAATACTGTCGTCGAAATCCGAGAGGGCTTGATTCAGTTTGCGCTCTTCCGAATAGCTTTCGATTGCACGACGAAACTCCATCCGACGCTGGTCTTCCTGCTGACGGCGGGTTTTGACGGTGCTGTTCGAGTCATCATGATGCCGAGCCATATCCTGTCTCCCAATGCGTGTGTGGGAATACAGAATGGCGGGCAATGGTGACAAAACGATGAAAGCACTTCCCAGTGGGAGAGGACTTGTCCTCGAAGAGGCCCAAACGACTACAGATTCCGTGTGACCCGAGCTCCTTCCCGGACAAGTCCGGTCCTACCGAATCTGTGCAAAACCGGTAGGAGGGGATTTGTCCCCGAATCGCCAGTCCGGCCCTGCTCAATCTGCCTGTTCCGGCGCATTGCCAGAGCCACGGCTATCGAGGACTTGTCCTCGAAGATGCCAAACGACTACAGATTCCGTGTGACCCGAGCTCCTTCCCGGACAAGTCCGGTCCTACCGAATCTGTGCAAAACCGGTAGGAGGGGATTTGTCCCCGAATCGCCAGTCCGGCCCTGCTCAATCTGCCTGTTCCGGCGCATTGCCAGAGCCACGGCTATCGAGGACTTGTCCTCGAAGAGGCCCAAACGACTACAGATTCCGTGTGACCCGAGCACCTTCCCGGACAAGTCCGGTCCTACCGAATCTGTGTAAAACCGGTAGGAGGGGACTTGTCCCCGAATCGCCAGTCCGGCCCTGCTCAATCTGCCTGTTCCGGCGCATTGCTAGAGCCACGGCTATCGAGGACTTGTCCTCGAAGAGGCCCAAACGACTACAGATTCCGTGTGACCCGAGCACCTTCCCGGACAAGTCCGGTCCTACCGAATCTGTGCAAAACCGGTAGGAGGGGATTTGTCCCCGAATCGCCAGTCCGGCCCTGCTCAATCTGCCTGTTCCGGCGCATTGCCAGAGCCACGGCTATCGAGGACTTGTCCTCGAAGAGGCCCAAACGACTACAGATTCCGTGTGACCCGAGCTCCTTCCCGGACAAGTCCGGTCCTACCGAATCTGTGCAAAACCGGTAGGAGGGGACTTGTCCGCGAATCGCCAGTCCGGCCCACAAAAAAACCTCCCGTCACATTAATTCGGCAGGGTTTCTACAGCTCATCAATCCTCGTGGGATTTGACTGATTTTGGTGACAGACGAAGGCTGCGCAGGCTGCGTTTGACACTTTTCAGGTGGTTGACCAGGCTCGGGCCGCGCGCCATGGCAACGCCCATTGCCAATACGTCGATCACCACCAAGTGAGCGATACGCGAGGTCAGCGGGGTGTAGATTTCCGTGTCTTCATGCACGTCGATGGCCAGGTTGACCGACGACAGCTCGGCCAATGGCGTCTGGCTCGGACACAGGGTAATCAAGGTTGCGCCGCTTTCGCGAACCAGATTCGCGGTAATCAGCAGATCCTTGGAACGGCCGGATTGCGAGATGCACACCGCAACGTCCGTAGGCTTCAAGGTCACGGCCGACATGGCCTGCATGTGCGGATCGGAATAAGCCGCTGCGCTGAGCAACAGGCGGAAAAACTTGTGCTGGGCATCTGCCGCCACTGCGCCGGACGCGCCAAAGCCGTAGAACTCAACCCGTTTGGCCGCCGCCATGGCGCTGACGGCCAGTTGCAAGGCGTGCGGATCGAGGTTCTCGCGCACTTCCATCAAGGTGTGCAGCGTGGTGTCGAAAATCTTCAGGCTGTAGTCGGCAACCGAATCGTCTTCATGAATCGCGAACTGACCAAAACTCGCCCCCGCCGCCAGACTCTGCGCCAGCTTGAGCTTCAGATCCTGAAAGCCGGTGCAACCGATGGCGCGGCAAAAACGCACGATGGTCGGTTCACTGATGCCAACGCTGTGCGCCAGATCGGCCATGGAACTGTGCATCACAGCCGCAGGGTCAAGCAGCACGTGATCGGCGACCTTGAGTTCCGATTTACGTAGCAGGTGGCGTGACTGGGCAATGTGTTGCAGCAGATTCAAGGGGGCAGACTCGATAAAGGTGCGTTGGCCGGGATGTAGCTTTCTTGTAGTTATACTACATGACCTGCGGGACGCCCAGTTAAACGAGCTTGCCCGGTCTTACACCAGTGATTGAATGACCTATCCAGCAATCATGTAGGCCTCTTCCTACCTCAGCTGTCGTCTCTCGCGGCGTATTCATCCAACACCCCCGCCAACGCCCCCGCTTCAATCGGCCGACTGATCAAATAACCCTGCACTTCGTCGCACTCGTTGGCCTTGAGGAAATCCAGCTGCGCCTGGTTTTCGACACCTTCGGCCACGACTTTCAGCCCGAGGCTGTGGGCCATGGCGATGATCGCGCGGGTGATCGCCGCGTCTTCGGTACCTTCGCCGAGGCCGCGAATGAAAGCCTGGTCGATTTTTACGTAGTCCACCGGGAAACGCTTGAGATAGCTCAGGGAAGAATAGCCGGTGCCGAAATCGTCGATGGCGAGTTTTACGCCCAGCTCGCGCAACTGATGAAAGGTCGCAATGATGTGTTCGACGCTATCCAGCAACTGGCTTTCGGTCAGCTCAAGCTCCAGCCATTGCGGCGCCAGACCGGTTTCTTCGAGAACCTGGCGCACCAGACTGACCAGCTTGCCCTGACGCAGCTGATGAACCGACAGGTTGACCGACACACGAATCGGGTCGAGGCCCTGACGCTGCCATTCGCAGGCCTGCCGACAGGATTGGCGCAGCACGAATTCACCGATGGCGCCGATCAAGCCAGTCTCTTCGGCCAGCCCGATAAAATCCCCCGGTGGCACCATGCCCATGAGCGGATGCCGCCAGCGCACCAATGCCTCGACAGCATCAAGCCGACCGCTGGCCAGGCACAGCTTGGGCTGATAGAAAACTTCCAGCTGTTTCTCTTCAATGGCCTTGCGCAGCTGAATTTCCAGCTGCAAACGCTCCAGCGTGCTGGCTTGCAGGCTTTCGGTATAGAACTGGAAATTGTTGCCGCCCAGGTGTTTGGCGTGTTGCATCGCCATGTTGGCCTGACTGACCAACGCCGGGATTTCCCGAGCCGAATCAGGCAGCAGGCTGATACCCACCGATGCGCTGACCACCAGTTCATGGCCGCCCACAGAAATCGGCGTGCGCAGCTTGGCCAGCAGTCGGCTGGTCACCCGCGCAAGGCTGGACAGGTTGGCATAGGCATCGAATAACACGGCAAATTCGTCGCCAGACAATCGGGCGATGGTGTCGGCTTCCGGCAGCGCGCTGGTCAAACGTCGCGCAACCTGCTTGAGCAACTGGTCGGCGACTTCATGCCCGAGGCTGTCATTGAGCAGCTTGAAACGGTCCAGATTGATGTGCAGCAAGGCCAGGCTTCTGCCGCCCTGACGCACGCGTTTGTTGGCTTCACGCAGGCGCTCGGTGAACAGCGAGCGATTGGCCAGCCCGGTCAGCTCATCGAAGTGGGTGAGATAGCGCATGCGCTCTTCGGACTCGCGGCGCGCGGAAAGATCGGCGAAAAAGCCAACAATATGGCTCATTTTGCCTGCACCATCGCGCACTACGCTCAGTTGCAGCCACTGCGGATACAGCTCGCCGTTCTTGCGGGTTTCGACCAGTTCGCCTTGCCAGCCACCGGTTAGCTCGAGAGACTGATGAATGGCCGCAAAATGCCGCCGCGCATCGCGACTGCTGGCAACTTCGGTCACTTTACGTCCGACCAGATCTTCCGGCTGATAGCCGCTGACCCGACTGAACGCCTGGTTGACCGTAAGAATGTTGTAGTCCGGGTCGAAGATCACAATGCCTTCGCTGGCGGCTTCAAATACAGTCGCGGCCAGGCGTGGTGGGCTTTGGCTGAGCGTCTGGTTGGCCTCTTCCAGCTCAAGCGTGCGTTGCGCGACACGCTCTTCGAGACCCGCCTGCGCATCACGCAAATCGCGCTCGGCGTTGCGGCGCTGCTCGATTTCCCGGGCCAGCTCCTGATTGAGCTGGTCGCTTCTGGCTTGCGCTTGCTGCAGGTTGTCGATCAGGGCCTGATTCTGGAAGCGTCGGATCAGCCCGCGCTGGATCAGCCGATTGACCTGCCAGGCCACCACGCTCAGGGCGAACAACAGGATCAGGCCGAGCCAGCCCCAGCCGCGCAACGGCACGTCACCCCCCCAGAACAGGTAAATGATCGGCGGCAGCAGGCACGGCAAGGTGAAAGTCAGGAATGCGGTGATGCTCGCGGCGTAGGCGATGCTGGCAGATAACGTCGCCGCGCCGATCAGGCCAAACACCCAGGCTTGCTGCTGGAAGTTTTCCGCAGGCGCCAACACCAGCGCGGCGCTGGCCAGGGTCAGCCCGCTGGCCCCGGCACCGAGCAAGAACATTCGCCCCCAGATCGGCTGCGCTTGACGCTCGGCAGAAGCACTGCGAAAAGCGGTTGCCTGAATAACCCGCAAGCAAATCAACGCCGCAAGCCAGCCGAGCCAGATGCCCACCAGCAAATAACGTTGCGGGCTCCACAGCAGCCAGGCGCAGACCAGGCCATTGATAAACATGAACAGGGTTGGCAGCAGCGAACCTTGGTACAGCAGGCGTGTGCGCTCGACCGCCAACTGAGTGGCGAACTGCCTGGGGATGCTGCGCCGGTCGGCAGGTATCGCGTCCTCGGCGCTGCGGCGGGGGCTGAAAGTCATGGCGGATTCTTATAATGATAGGGCCTTGAGCGTGCACGGAGCATACACAAGGGTTGTCACAGACCAAACTGTCCGGGCTCATATAAATAGCTGTTAGCCAGTTACTTTGGTCGTAGATGCTTGATCTTTTCGGTGCCGATGCACGCTTGTAGCTCCTGACTTGCCAGTCGTCCGGAACCCTGCGTTTATCGCCTGGTGCAAAGCATGGTTTGCCCGGCTTCGCTCGGCACCCTAGAATGCGCCGATGCGCGATGACCTCTCCCTTCTGCTTAATTCCCTCAACGATGCCCAACGCCAGGCCGTAGCTGCCTCCGTGGGTCGTCAGTTGGTCCTGGCCGGCGCTGGTTCCGGCAAAACCCGTGTGCTGGTGCATCGCATCGCCTGGTTGATCCAGGTCGAGCAAGCCTCGCCACACTCCATCCTGTCGGTGACGTTCACCAACAAGGCGGCTGCGGAGATGCGCCATCGCATCGAGCAGCTGATGGGGATCAACCCGGCGGGCATGTGGGTCGGCACCTTCCACGGCCTGGCGCACCGCCTGCTGCGGGCGCACTGGCAGGAAGCCGGTCTGGCGCAGACGTTCCAGATTCTGGACAGCGACGATCAGACCCGACTGGTCAAGCGGGTGATCCGCGAGCTGGGCCTGGACGAGCAGCGCTGGCCGGTCAAACAGGCCCAGTGGTTCATCAATGGCCAGAAAGACGAAGGCCTGCGCCCGAAACACATTCAGGCCAGCGGCGATCTGTTCCTGGCAACAATGAAGTCGATCTACGAAGCCTACGAAGTCGCCTGCCAGCGCGCCGGGGTCATCGACTTTTCAGAGTTGCTGCTGCGCGCCCTTGACCTGTGGCGTGACAATCCCGGCCTGCTCGCCCACTACCAGCGGCGCTTCCGACACGTGCTGGTGGACGAATTCCAGGACACCAACGCCGTGCAGTACGCCTGGTTGCGCCTGCTCGCCCAGGGTGGCGACAGCCTGATGGTGGTTGGCGATGACGACCAGTCGATCTACGGCTGGCGCGGCGCGAAAATCGAGAACATTCACCAGTATTCCGATGATTTCCCTGACACCGAAGTCATCCGCCTGGAACAGAACTATCGCTCCACCGCCAGCATCCTCAAGGCGGCCAACGGCCTGATCATCAATAACAGCGGCCGTATGGGCAAAGAGCTGTGGACTGATGTCGGCGATGGCGAGCTGATCAATCTGTATGCCGCCTTCAACGAGCACGATGAAGCCCGCTACGTAGTGGAAACCATCGAAAGCGCGCTCAAGACCGGTCTGGCGCGCAGCGACATCGCCATTCTTTACCGCTCCAACGCCCAGTCGCGGGTGCTTGAAGAAGCGTTGCTGCGCGAGCGGATTCCGTATCGCATCTACGGCGGCCAGCGCTTCTTCGAACGCGCCGAAATCAAGAACGCCATGGCTTACCTGCGCTTGCTGGAAGGCCGGGGCAACGATGCAGCCCTTGAGCGCGTGATCAACGTGCCAGCACGAGGGATCGGCGAAAAAACCGTCGAAGCCATTCGTCAGCATGCACGCCACGCCGATGTGTCCATGTGGGAAGCCACGCGTCAGCTGATCGCCAATAAAGGCCTCACCGGTCGCGCTGCCGGCGCCTTGGGCCTGTTTGTCGAGCTGATCGAAAATCTCGCGGCCAAGGTCATGGAAATGCCGCTGCACCTGATGACGCAAACCGTCATCGAGCAGTCCGGCCTGATCAACTATCACAAGGAAGAGAAAGGCGAAAAAGGCCAGGCTCGGGTGGAAAACCTTGAGGAACTGGTCAGCGCCGCGCGCAACTTCGAGAACGCTGAAGAGGACGCAGAGTTGACGCCACTGGCGGCGTTCCTCGGTCATGCGTCGCTGGAATCGGGCGACACTCAGGCTGAAGAGCACGAAGACAGCATTCAGCTGATGACTTTGCACAGCGCCAAGGGCCTGGAATTCCCTTATGTGTTCCTGGTGGGCATGGAAGAAGGCCTGTTCCCGCACAAGATGAGCCTTGAAGAACCGGGCCGTCTTGAGGAAGAACGTCGTCTGGCTTATGTCGGCATCACTCGCGCCATGCAACAGCTGGTGATGACCTACGCCGAAACCCGACGTCTGTATGGTAGTGAAACCTACAACAAGGTCTCGCGCTTCGTACGCGAGATTCCGCCATTGCTTATTCAGGAAGTGCGCCTGTCCAATAGCGTCAGCCGACCTTTTGGTGGCACGCAAAAAGTCAGCACCAGCAGCCTGTTCAACGGCACCGGAATCCCGGAAACCGCGTTCAGCCTGGGCCAGCGCGTGCAGCACGCAGTGTTTGGCGAAGGCATGATCCTCAACTTCGAAGGCGCAGGCGCCCAGGCGCGGGTGCAGGTCAACTTCGAAGAAGGCAGCAAGTGGCTGATGATGGGGTATGCGAAGCTGGAAGCGATTTGACTCAAGCGGGTTCTTGGAGTGTGTTCGCCCGTAGGACCGGCTTTAGCCGGGAGCACGCCCTCCCGGCTAAAGCCGGTCCTACGAGTGATAGCAACGCCGCCTCAGCTTGAATCTCCCACCAGTCAGCTCCATATAGATGACTACGCCCAACGGCGGTGTCCTACAGAACTTTTACCGAAGCCCTACGGACCAACTTTTATAGGGTCTTCGGGCTCTTACGCAAAAGCCGGAAACATTTGGCCACTAGCTATACACCTATGCCCTATGCAATATGGCGCGCGTGCAATCCATAAAACGGGAATACCCTTATGCAACGTTTTCTAAGCATCGCTCTGGCGCTGTGCATCGGGCTCACCATGAGCCTCGACGCCAACGCCGCGCGTTTCGGTGGCGGCAAGAGCATGGGCTCGGCGCCGACTCACCAGGCGCGCCAAACTGCTCCTGCCACCCCTGCCGCTGCGCCTAACGCCGCCGGTCGTCCTGCACCTGCGGCAAGCGGTGCTTCGCGCTGGCTCGGCCCGTTGGCCGGTATCGCTGCCGGCGGCCTACTCGCCTCCATGTTCATGGGCGACGGTTTCCAGGGGATGCAAATCTTCGACATCCTGATCATGGCGGTCATTGCCTTCCTGATCTTCCGCTTCATCGCGGCCCGTCGTCGCAAGCAACAAGGCCCGCAAATGGCCACTGCTGCCGGTCCAGCTGCGTTTCAACGTGAAAGCGTTGAACAGCCTGCGCAGAACTCGATCTTCGGTGGCGGTTCTTCAGCTGCAGCCGCAGCGCCAGTAATCAACGCGCCAGCATGGTTCAACGAATCCCGCTTCCTCGAAGCCGCTCGTAGCCACTTCCAGTCGCTGCAACAGCACTGGGATGCCAACGAGATGGACAAGATCTCCGAGTTCGTGACCCCGCAAATGCTGGAGTTCCTGAAAAAGGAACGTGCTGATCTGGGCGAAGGTTTCCAGTCGACGTTCATCGACAACCTGACCGTGCAACTCGACGGCCTGGATGATCGTGCCGACAAGACCATCGCGACCCTGACCTTCAGCGGCGTCTCCAAGACCTCGCGCTTTGACCAGGGTGAAGTATTCAGCGAAAGCTGGAACATGGAACGTCCTCAAGGCGACAACCAGCCTTGGCTGGTAGCCGGTATCCGCCAGAACGGCTGATCCGCTGCGTCATGAAAGCTGCATCCAAAACCCCGGACTCGTCCGGGGTTTTGTCTTATCCGTTCGAATAGTTATTTTGAGAAAGGCTTTAGGCTACTGTATAACCCGCGCCATCAGTTTAGAGGAGCCAGGCCGTGGAAGAAGTCATTGAACAATTACGTGAAGCGAATGAACCAGTCCCGGTTCCGCTTGAATTGCCCGACGAAGACCAGCTGGTAGAAGTCGAGGAACAGCTGTTCATCAACATCCCGTTCGTCTTCAAGGAGTTTTTGCTGACGGTCAGTGATGTGGTGTACGGCAGCCTTGAGCCGGTGACGATCACCGATCCGCAATCGCACACGTACTTGCCTGAAGTTGCCGCGAACGCGTGGGACATCGGCGTGCCGCGCGAGCTGATCCCGATCTGTCAGGATGGCGAAGACTACTACTGCGTCGAAGAAGACGGCACCGTAGTGCTGTGGTCCGGCGAAGAAGAGCTGGTCACCGAAGAAAGCTGGGAATCGGTCTGGCACTGGGCGCGGGACGTCTGGCTGGAAAGCTGAGTCCGCGTGAGTCGGGAGCCGACCGAGCAAGGGCAATCCTAATGCTCGGACGGTTCCTGATGATTGCCCAGGGTTTCCAGCAGCGCGATCTGCATGCGCGTATGCACCCGGATGAACCAGCGCCAGGCAACGGCGGCAACAATCGCCGCGATGACTGCAATCAACATCAGCAGTTCGCTGGTCGGCAGAATGCTCGCCGACAACGCCGCCAGCAGCAGGAAAATCACCAGCAACGACAACAACGGAATCACCTCGGCGATCACCTTGCGCACCCGCGCAGTGTGGCGGCCGGCCATTTCCGGCTTGACGCCCATCTCCGCCAGCAACATCGACAGCGCCTTGAGCTTGCGATACGCAGCGATCAAAAACGGCAGCGAAAGTAACAGCGCTGCGCCGCAAATCCAGGCTTTCTGCAGGCTCTCATCGGCGATCCATTCGCTCATGTACCCGCCGATGCGCTTGGCGAAGTAACCACCGCTGAAGAAAATTGCCATCACCAATGCCAGATTGATCCCGACTTGCAGCAGGATCTTGCGAATCATCGACGCCAGCAACGCGCCTTCACCTTGTGGCTGAATGCTGCGCAGCCATTCGCCATACATGCCGAACACCCGGGCCATGCGCTGCGGCACGATACCGGCCAGCTTGTGCGACAGCGGATCTGCGCCGCGAATCAGATACGGCGTCAGCAGCGTGGTAATCGCAGAAACCGCCACCGCGACCGGATAGAGGAAGTCGCTGGTGACCTGCAACGTCATGCCCAAGGCCGCGATGATGAAGGAGAATTCGCCAATCTGCGAAAGCCCCATCCCGACGCGTAGTGAGGTTTTGCCGTCATTGCCGGCGATAAACGCACCTAGGCCGCAGGAAATCATCTTGCCCAGCACCACGGCAACGGTGATCACGGCGATGGGCCAGGCGTAATCCAGCAGGATCAGCGGATCGATCATCAAGCCAATGGCGACGAAGAAAATCGCACTGAACATGTCGCGAATAGGTTCGATCAGGCGCTCGATTTTCAACAACTGGCGGGATTCAGCCATGATCGCCCCGATCAGGAACGCGCCGAGGACCATGCTGTATTCCAGCTTGACCACCACCAGGCAGAAGCCGAAACACAGGCCCAGAACGGTGATCAACAACATCTCGTTGCTTTCGAATTTGGCGACGTAGGCCAGTAATCGCGGCACCAGCAGAATGCCGATAACCAACGCGACGATCATGAACAGCGACAGTTTGCCGACCGTGGAAAAAACCTCGCCGGAGCTGACCGTGCCACTCACCGCAATCCCCGACAGCAAGGCGATGATGCCGATACCCAGGATGTCTTCGACGATGAGCACGCCGAAAATCAACTGGGCGAAGTGCTGGTTTTTCATCTTCAGGTCGTTGAGCGCCTTGACGATGATGGTGGTCGAGGAAATCGCCAGGATCGCGCCGAGGAACAGCGAATCCATGGAATTCCAGCCGAAGAACTGGCCGATTTCGTAGCCGATCCAGATCATCAGGGTGATTTCGAGAAACGCAGCGATAAACGCCGTGGCGCCGACCTTGAACAGCTTGCGCAGGCTGAATTCGAGGCCCAGGCAAAACATCAGGAAAATCACCCCCAGCTCGGCGAGGGTCTTGATGGTCTGCTCGTCATGGATGAGCCCGACCGGCGGCGTGTGCGGGCCGATGATGAACCCGGCGACGATATAACCGAGGACCACCGGTTGTTTCAGGCGATGAAAGACGATTGTCACGACACCGGCCACCAGCATGATCACTGCCAAATCCTGAATAAAGCTGATGGCATGCATGGTTCCGGCTCCTTGAGAAATCGACAGCGCGAGCCCGATATTGCCAGGCCGTTACGGCGAAAATCCTGATGAATATGTAGGAATTAACCCGCTCCACGGGCTTTTGCAGGTTAACACCGCACATTCATTGCGAAAGCCGGTGCAATATATGGAAACAGATCGGCTTTAGCGCGTGACGGCCCTGAGCCAGCAAGCGTCCGGATAACTGTTCTTTGTTGATTAGCTCTTTGTTGATTGATAGCCCGCAAGCACCGCCATAAGGTGCAAACCTCTGAACCGCCTTGATCGTGAGTACGCTATGGAACCCGGAAACGCCCAGCTGTCGATGACTGTATTGATGACCCCGGACATGGCCAATTTCTCTGGCAACGTGCACGGCGGTACCCTTCTGAAATACCTCGATGAAGTCGCCTACGCCTGCGCCAGCCGCTATGCGGGCCGCTACGTCGTGACCTTGTCGGTGGATCAGGTGATTTTCCGCGAGCCGATTCATGTGGGCGAGCTGGTGACGTTTCTGGCGTCAGTCAACTACACCGGCAATACGTCGATGGAAGTCGGCATCAAAGTGGTGACGGAGAACATCCGCGAGCGCTCGGTGCGCCACACCAACAGCTGCTTCTTCACCATGGTCGCGGTCGATGACCAGCGCAAACCGGCCAGCGTCCCGCCGCTGGAGCCGGAAAGCCTTGATGGCAAACGCCGCTACATCCAGGCCCAGCAGCGCCGACAGATTCGTCAGGAGCTGGAAAAGCGCTACCAGGAAATCAAGGACGAAACGCTGTGATACGGGCGCGGGTTTGAGTGGGAGCGAGCTTGGGTGGGAGCGAGCTTGCTCGCGAAGCGGCCAGAACATTCAACATCTTCGTTGCCTGTGTCACCGCCTTCGCAAGCAAGCTCCCACACAAACTGTATGAAAACGTCGGGCCGCCGGTCTTACAACCGCACCGCCTCGAACTTCACCCGCGGATGCGCGATTCGGTCCTGGGCGCGCACCAGTTCCAGTTCGTAACTGCCACAGGCCTGGGTTTCCAGCAGCACTTCATGAACCGCCGCTGCGGCGAATTCGAAAGCAGCCACCGGCGCGTCACCCAACAGGATGCGCGCCAGGAACAGCCCGGAGGTCAGATCGCCAACCCCCACTGGCTGGCGCGGAAAGGCCAGTAGCGGGCGGCGCAGGTGCCAACTGGCATCGGCAGTCACCAGCAACATCTCAAAGCCGTCAGCGGCCTTGCCGGGGTAATCCAGGTGTTTGACCACAATGGCTTTCGGCCCACGCGCCAATAAAGCCCGGGCCATGCTCAGGCAATCGAGCAGCGATTCGGGCTTGCGGCCAGAGAAGCTGTCCAGCTCCAACTGGTTGGGGCACATGAAATCCGCTACCGCTGCCGCTTCTTCCAAGAGAAAGTCACTGACTTCGGCTGGCACGATGCAACCCTTCTCCGGATGGCCCATCACCGGGTCGCACAGGTACAACGCCTTGGGGTTGGCCGCCTTGATCCGCGCCACGCCAGTCAGAATCGCTCGCCCCTGCGCCGCGCTGCCCAGATAACCCGAAAGCACCGCATCGCAATTGCCCAGCTCGCCGATGGCCGCGATGCCGTCGATCAACGCGGGAATCTGCTGCGGCGCCAGCACTTCGCCGGTCCATTGCCCGTATTGCGTGTGATTGGAGAACTGCACCGTGTTGAGCGGCCAGACATTGACCCCGGCACGCTGCATCGGAAACACAGCAGCGCCGTTGCCAGCATGGCCGAATACAACATGGGACTGAATGGCGAGCAAATGGGGTGTACGTTTCATGACAAGATCCTGAACACGATGCAAATGCAGTAATAAGAAATTTAAGTCGCGCAGTATGGCTGGAAATCATTAGAGACGGTTAAGCTGGAGACTCTTCGTTGGAGCGCCCTTTTCATGCTGACCTTGGGAAACATGTTCGTCTTGATGCTGCTTGCAACCGGCGCTGCCTGGTTGTGGCATTCCCATGGCTTGCGCGAACGTGCGCTGGAGCGGGTCAAGCAACATTGCGCGCGGCTGGATCTGGAGCTGCTGGATGGCAACGTCGCATTGCGTCGTCTTACCTTTGCCCGCGATGCCCAAGGCCGCAAGCGTCTGGCGCGTGTGTATAACTTCGAATTCACGGTAACGGGCGAGCAGCGTCATCCCGGAACCATCACCATGTTTGGTGCCCACAGTGCGCAGATCGAGCTAGCGCCCTACCCGTTCGAAATCAAAACTCCGCCGCCGTCAGCGCAAATCATTCAATTGAGTGAGTGGCGTCAGGAACACAACAAGTGGAAGCAGTAGAGCACGAGCGCCCTGTGGATAAATTGCTCTAGAGCAAGCATGCCGCCAACTGCGCCTGTAATCGAGCCTCATCCTGGGGCTCGCTGAAGATCAATTCCAGGCGTGAATCCTTGCGCCATTCGCTGATGTTCCACTCTACCGCAGCGCCTTGAAGGCTATTGGCTGAAAACCAGCCAGCCGGGCTGTGGATAACCAGCTTCGCCCGTCGCCACGCCAGGTCTTCCAGCCACTGTTGAATGCGCGTCAGGTCGAAGCACTGGCTGGGATGCCAACGCCAGCCGATGCTCCATCCTTCTGTCTGGCTTTGGCTAAGGCAGATTGGCTGACGTGGATCGGTCCAGATCGCGGGCATCTGCGCCAGGCTTTTAGGCAGCACCAGTTTTTCCACAGCAGAGTTATCCACAGCCGCTTGCTGATCGACGCCGGGCAGCTCCGAAAGCGGCAGCGCGCCCTGTTCAGTCCAGAATATCGGGCGATTTGGCAATCCCCCGACAATGCGCTGTCGGTCGGCCTCACTCAATTGCGCGGACTTATTCAGCACCAGCAAACCCGCGTCCGCCAGAGCCTCCCGCTGGCTGGCCGGCAGCGTCTGGCCCTTCGCCAACGACGCCGAATCAAGCACCATCACGCTCGGCTGCACAGCCAGCACGCCTTGCCACGGTGATTCGCGCAACTGCTTGAGCAATTGCGCCGGGTGACCGAGACCGGAAGGCTCGATCAACAACCGATCCGGCCTGGATTTGCGCAGCAAACGACCCAGCCCAATCTGGAATGGCGCGCCGTTCACGCAACAAAGGCAGCCACCAGCCACTTCGCCAAGTGAGATACCATCTGCGGCCGTGGCGAGCAGCGCGGCATCCAGGCCGATCTGACCGAACTCATTGATCAGGATCGCCCAGCGTTCATGCACCGGCTTTTGCGCCAGAAGATGCTTGATCAGGCTGGTCTTGCCGGCGCCCAGAGGGCCGCCGATGACGTGGGTCGGGATGTTTTGCAGCATGTGGGTCGCTTCTGACGATGGCGAAATAACGAATTCGGGAAGGCAATAATGCGCGTGATCAAACGGCCGTTGTGGCTGGCATTGATGCTGTTGGCAATGACGTCGAATCAGGTCCTGGCCCAGGCGTGTCTGGTGCATAGCCAGGCCGAGCGGCTCGATGTGAAAGTCTGCCAGGAAAACCGCAACATTCCGGAAAAACTCTTCAAGGATGGCTTCTGCCAGCCGCAACTGGCCGGTCAGAAAATCGACGTCACCTACTCGGAGCAATGCCCGGCGGGGGCTTTCGGCGTGTGCAGCAACGCGCAAGTCGCCAATATGCCTTATCGCGAGAACATTCACTATTACGGCGTCGCCAGCGATGCGCACTACCTCAAGCCGTTTTGCGAAGGGCAAAGTCAAGGGCAGTGGTTGGTGCCGTAATGAAGACAAGCATCTGTTGGCGAGGCTTGCCCGCGAACGGGTCGGTAGATCCGCCAGGTTTTCCGCGTTAGAAACATAGCCTTCAAGGGCAAGCCTCGCTCCAAAGGACCTTACGAGCTCCAGCTCAAGCACTCTGCTCTTCATGCCACGAACCAAACGGGTCCGGCAGCTCACCCCAGCAGTCGATTCCGAGTGCCATTTCCGCGTCGGTCAGCAAACAATTGTCCAGCTCGGCCGTGAGCTGAGCGAAGTCAATGTTCTGGCCAATAAAAACCAATTCCTGACGACAGTCGCCGGTTTGCGAACTCCAGGTCTGCATGATCGCGGCGTTGCTTTCTTCGTCCTCCGGCCATTGCACAGCAGGCACAAAACGCCACCAGCGACCGGCGAACCCGTGACGCATCAACCCGCCAGCCTGAGACCAACTGCCCGCGTCCTTGGGCTTGCTGGCCAGCCAGAAAAAACCCTTGGAGCGCAGCAGCTTGCCGTTGGTCCATTCGCGATCAATGAAGCTGAAAAACCGCTCGGGGTGGAACGGCCGACGTGCGCGATAAGCCGTGGACGCGATGCCGTATTCTTCGGTTTCCGGCACATGCTCGCCGCGCAGCTCTTTCAGCCAGCCCGGCGCCAGGGAAGCGCGTTCAAAATCGAAACGACCGGTGTTGAGGATTTTTGCCAGTGGAACCTCGCCCATGACCATGGCAATGATTTCCGCCTGGGCATTGAGGCGCTGCAAAATTGCCATCAACTCCTGACGTTCGCTGGAGCTGATCAAGTCGATCTTGCTGATCAGGATCACGTCGGCGAATTCGATCTGCTCGATCAGCAGGTCGGTGATCGAGCGTTCGTCATCCTCGCCCAGGGTTTGTCCGCGACTCGCCAGACTTTCAGCGGCCTGGTAATCGAGCAGGAAATTGACCCCGTCGACCACCGTAACCATGGTGTCCAGGCGCGCCATATTCGCCAGGCTCTTGCCCGCCTCGTCGCGGAAGGTGAAGGTTTCCGCCACGGGCAGCGGTTCGGAAATCCCCGTGGATTCGATCAGCAGGTAATCGAAACGCCCGTCCTGAGCCAGGCGGCTGACTTCTTCCAGCAAGTCTTCGCGCAAGGTGCAGCAAATGCAGCCGTTGCTCATCTCGATCAGTTTTTCTTCGGCACGGTTCAGGCTGACATCACGCTGAACTTCGCTGCCATCGATGTTGATCTCGCTCATATCGTTGACGATCACCGCCACCCGCAGGTTATCGCGATTGCGCAGCACGTAATTGAGCAAGGTACTTTTGCCCGCGCCAAGAAAGCCGGACAGCACAGTAACGGGAAGACGATTTGGCATGAGGGTTCTCATCGGCGGCTTGGGAGAGGTTGCAAGAATCATATGTTATAGTATAACGATACGAACACACCAATCCTTCACTGACAAGCCCCCGTCATCCAGCAAACATTCGACCCGTAGGACCGGCTTCAGCCGGGAGGCCAATAGTCCTGGAAACGTAACTGCTGCGAATGGACTGGCCTCCTCCCGGCTAAAGCCAGTCCTACGAAATGCTTTCCAATTCAAATGGTTGCGTGATGCTGAAAAAGAAGATTTGCTACACCTGCCCCGCTTTCTGCGCCTGCTGCCACGCCACATACGAATCAGCCGGCGGATTGCGTTGGAAATAGCGCTGCAGCCCGGCGAACAACCCGTCAGCCACCGCTTGTTGATGACGCGCGGTGACCAGCCGCTGGCTGTCGCGAACGTTGGAGATAAACCCGGTTTCCACCAGGATCGACGGCACATCCGGCGACTTGAGTACGGCGAACCCGGCCTGTTCGACGCGTTTCTGGTGCAGCGTGGTGATGTCCGCCAGGCTGCCGAGAATGGTATTGCCCAGTTGCAGGCTGGCGGCGATGGTGGCGTTCATCGACATATCGAGAATCACCCCGGCGAGCATCGGGTCCTTGTCCTTGAGACTCAGCAGGCTGGTAGCGCCCAGCAAGTCCGCGCCGTTTTCCCGCTGCGCCATGAAGCGGGCCGTGGCCGACGTCGCGCCGCCTTCCGACAAGGCATACACCGAAGCGCCGGATGCGGTGAGCCGGGGCGCGGCATCGGCGTGGATCGAGATAAAGATATCGGCGTTGTATTTGTGCGCAACTTCCACGCGTTTGCGTAGCGGCACGAAGAAATCATCGTTGCGCACCAGACGCACGTCGAAGCCTTTTTCACGCTTGATGCGCTTGGCCAGCAGCTGGGCAATGGACAGCACCACGTCTTTTTCACGCTCGCCTTTGGCGCCCACCGCGCCCGGATCCTTACCGCCGTGACCGGGATCAATCACCACCATGACGTCGCGTTTGGAATGGGCCTTGTCGAGCAACGGCGACGGCTGCGGCGGGGGTCGAGGCGCGCCCGTTGCGGATCGAATCTGCGCGGCATAAGTCCCCAAGGGTAAAGCCAGCGCAGCGCTGGCCAGTAAGAGATTGAGCAAAACTTGGCGTCGATGCATGGCATGGCTCACTAAAGTTGCAGAGCATCCCAGCCCAAAAAAGTAATCGTCGATCTAACTGTAATAATATAACATGATGTTTTAGCCCTCAGGCGGCCCCTTTCATGAATGTTGCGACACTTCCGGATATCGCCGCCCAGGCCTCAAGAAAAGCCCTGCCACTGGATTGGGTCGGCATGTGCGGCATCGCTCTGCCTATCCTGATGGACGGCAAACGCCTGAGTGCCAAAGCCGACGTGGGCGTCAGTCTGGATGATGGTGCTGCTCGTGGGATTCATATGTCCCGGCTGTATCTGGCGCTTGAAAAGCTGGAGAACGAAAACCTGACGCCCGCGTCCGTGCGCCGGCTGCTTGAGCGTTTTCTGCAGAGCCATGAAGGGCTTTCAAACAATGCCTATCTGAACATTCACCTGGAACCGCTGCTCAAACGACCAGCGCTGGTCAGTGCGCTGACAGGCTGGAAAGCCTATCCAATCAGTATCTTTGCCAGCCTGAAAAGCGGAATGTTCCACGTGGAACTAAAAATTGACGTGAGTTATTCATCGACCTGCCCTTGCTCGGCAGCGCTGGCGCGTCAGCTGATTCAGCAGCAGTTCATCGAGGATTTTCCGGGTAAGCAGCTTGAATCAGCCACAGTGCTGGAATGGTTAGGCAGTACCGAAGGGATAGTTGCGACGCCGCATAGCCAGCGCAGCACTGCGCAGATTCAGGTGCA
The DNA here is from genome assembly GCF_038096165.1 of Pseudomonas sp. G.S.17. Classification (NCBI taxonomy): domain Bacteria; kingdom Pseudomonadati; phylum Pseudomonadota; class Gammaproteobacteria; order Pseudomonadales; family Pseudomonadaceae; genus Pseudomonas; species Pseudomonas viridinivis. The sequence goes on along the minus strand of NZ_CP151076.1, from coordinate 146,481 downwards.
ACTCAATGAATTTGTTGATGAATTTCCGACGCTTCAGTTGATTGACCAAGCGGAAGCAGCGTTGGGAACAGCGGTGCAGACGGCAGTAAAGCGTGCTGATGAGCAAGCGTTTGCCTTGGCGAATGGGCAGAATTTGATGTTCTGCGAGGATGCAGCGCGACGGCTGCATCGAACGTTCAAGCGCAACCCGGCGCTCAAAGGCTTCACTTTGAAGGTCATCCACGCCGAGAGCTTGCATGCTCACGACGCGGTGGCCCAGAGTTCGTGGAACTGGTTCAGCGCCTGAAGTCAGGTACGCGGCTTGACCGCGCCACACTGCTGACCGAGCCAGACTGCGCGCGTATCCATGCTGCCGTTCTGCTGCTGGCCGGTGGCATTGAACGTGCCAATCACCTTGGTGGTGAACTCGCGATCACTGAGGAACTGCGCCTGCCCGGTGCCTTGCGCTTTTGGACAGCTGAACTTGAAGTTCCAGTTCTTGCCATTACGCGCTGTCACTTGCTGGTTGCAGCCAGATTTTGGATCAGTCAGCGGGACGTCGTCGGACTTGACCTGGGCCTCAGTCAAACAAAAGCGCACGCCTTTGCCGCCCAGTGTTACGCCTTGTTTTTCCATCATGCGTTCCATCATGGCGCGCTGCTCAGGCGGCAGATTTTGCAGTTGACCAAGCATCAATTGCAGGTCCGGCAGTGGCTGCCCGTCGACCAACATATTGCTGGAAGTCAGCTCCCAGAGTCCCGGCTGCAGCATTTGGGCTTGCGCCAGCGGCGCCGCCAGACAACAGATCAACGCCAACATGGGTTTGTTCATTTGTGAATCCTTGTTTCAAACAATTGATAGAGAAGACGGCCCAACACAGACTGCGAACAATGAGGCTTAGACGACAGATCCGCCAGCCAGTTGCACGGCGAATAAAATAGCGACATTCACCACAGCCTGTGGTCTGTTAATGAGCAAATGGTCTGGAGCAAGATTACGCATGGATTATCACAGCCCGTATTTCTTCGGCTATGTCCTTGGATTCATCCATCTGGTTGGAGTTGGTGCAGCCATTCATGCACTGCTGACGGTCCGCACCGCACAGGGCGCCATCGCCTGGGCCATGCCACTGCTGTTCATCCCCTACGTCGCGTTGATTCCCTATCTGGTGTTTGGCCGCAGCTCGTTCGACGCCTACATCAAGGCGCGACGCCAGGCCAACGATGAGATGCGGACTGCAATCGGTGATCTGAACTGGCGGCCGTGGATTGAAGAGGCTGTGGCCGCGCGCCGTTCAGAAGCGTATGCATCCCTGCGCGCCATGCCCAAGTTGGGACGCATGCCCGCGCTGGCCAACAACGAAGTGAAGCTGCTGATCAATGGCGACGCAACCTTCGACGCGATCTTCGCTGCCATCGGTCAGGCCAAAGACACCGTGCTGATTCAGTTCTTCATCATTCATGACGACGAACTGGGCCGCAGGTTGCAGAATCTGTTGCTGGAAAAAGCCGCCGAAGGCGTGGCGATCTATGTGCTCTACGACCGCATCGGCAGTCATGCCTTGCCCGGCAGCTATAGCGATAAATTGCGCACTGGTGGCGTACAGATCAAAGCTTTCGCGACGCGCAGCGGTTGGCTGAACCGTTTCCAGATCAACTTCCGCAACCATCGCAAGATAGTCGTGGTCGATGGCACCCGAGGTTTTGTCGGCGGTCATAACGTCGGCGACGAGTACGTCGGTCTCAAGCCACCGCTCGCACCGTGGCGCGACACGCATGTGCAAGTGCTCGGTCCGGTCGTGGCCTGTTTGCAGGAATCGTTTGCCGAAGACTGGTTCTGGGCCACGCGAGAATTGCCGCCCCTGAGCCTTCCCGAGTCGTACCCGGAAGACGGCGTGCTCTGTCAGTTACTCGCCAGCGGGCCGGCTGACGCCCAGGAAACCTGCTCGCTGTTCTTTGTCGAAGCCATTCATGCGGCGACAGAACGGGTGTGGATCACCAGCCCATATTTCATTCCGGATGAAGCGGTGTCGGCGGCATTGCGCCTGGCGGTGCTGCGCGGTGTGGACGTGCGGTTGTTGCTGCCTTCGCGCCCCGATCACTACATCGTGTACCTCGCCTCAAGCCTGTTTGCATTTGAAGCGGTGCGCGCTGGGGTTCGGGTGTTTCGTTACTTGCCGGGATTCCTGCATCAGAAAGTGGTGCTGGTGGACAACGAGATCAGCGCCATCGGCAGCGCCAATCTGGACAACCGTTCTTTCCGGCTGAATTTCGAATTGATGCTGCTGACGGTGGACAGCGAGTTCGCCAGCGAAGTGGAGCACATGCTCAACGACGACTTCGCCCAGGCTCATGAAATATCCATTAAGGAAAGTCGTGAAACGCACCATCTGCAGCAACTGGGCATGCGCATCGCACGCTTGATTTCGCCGATTCTGTAAAGGGTGCCACCTGCACCTTGTGGGAGCGAGGCTTGCCCGCGAAGAGGCCGGAATATTCAACAACATCGCCAGCGCCATACAATGCCTTCGCGGGCAAGCCTCGCTCCAACGGGATCACATCCCTACCGATAAAGATCCTCCCGCGTCCACGGCAGTTCATGTCGGCCATCGGTATACGGTTTTACCGCGAGGATCTGATGCAGGTTAATCCAGCCGCGGGCAAACGCGTAGGAGCAACCCGCCAGGTACAGCCGCCAGATCCGCAGGGTTTGCTCGGACACCATCGCGGTGGCTCGGTCGAGGTTGGCTTCCAGGCGCGAACTCCAGTGTTCCAGCGTCTTGGCGTAGTGCAGGCGCAGGCTTTCCACGTCCACCACTTCCAGGCCCGCCTGACTGATGTGGGCGCTGATTTGCGACACGTGCGGTAACTCGCCATTAGGAAACACATAGCGACCGATGAACTCACCAGCGCCCCGCCCAACCGGACGGCCGTCGGTGTGCTTGGCGGTGATCCCGTGATTCATCACCAGCCCGCCTTCGCGCACCGCACCAAACAGCCGTTGCGTGTACAGCTCAAGGTTGGCGTGGCCGACGTGCTCGAACATGCCGACGCTGACGACTTTATCGAAGCGACCGTCCTGGGGCAGGTCGCGATAATCGAGCAATTGCAGATCCACCTTGTCCTGCAAGCCTTCGGCTTTTACGCGTTCGCGGCCCAGCGCCAGTTGCTCGCGGCTCAAGGTAATGCCGAACACTTTCACGCCGTACTCGCGCGCGGCGAAACGCGCCAGCCCGCCCCAGCCGCAACCGACATCCAGCAGGTACTCGCCGGGCTTGAGCCGCAGCTTGCGGCACAGGTGATGAAACTTGTCTTGCTGCGCCTGCTCCAGCGATTCTTCGCCGGTCTTGAAGTAGGCGCAGGAATAGACCATCTCTTTGTCCAGCCACAGCTGGTAGAACTCATTGGAGAGGTCGTAATGATAAGAAATCGACGCGGCATCGGTGGCTTTGTCGTGTTGAGTCGACGAGTGGAACTCGCCGTCTTCATCGTCAAGCAGCGCCTGGCTGAGTTCGTCGCAGACCCTCACCACTTCGCTGATCGAGCCTTCCATCTCCAGCCGCCCTTCGACGAACGCACTGCCGAGCAGGTCGAGGCTTGGATGGGTGAATTCGGAAACCAGCCGGGGATCCTTGACGACGATGGTGACGCTGGGCGCGGGTCCCAGATCCAGCTCATGGCCGTCCCAGAGCTTGAGGCGCAGCGGTAGATGAAGATTCTGTAAGGCCGGTGGAAGTTGCGCGAGCATTTGAGTTAACCCCCTGATCCAGAAACTCGAAAAGGGTAGTCCAATTTCAGCCCGAATTAACGGGCTGAAAGGCTATAGGCTTTATAGCAAAACTATAAAAATCGACTTCCGGGAACGGCCTTGTGCCCTCTGATACGAGCCCACATTGCAGCCTTGTATTGAACACCCTTACCTTGAATGACCCCTAATTTGTAACAGAGTTCTTCAAAGCTCAAGCGAATTTTTATACTTAACCCGCTGCTCTAGCTCAAGCCTTTGCGCCAAACCGAGGTTTTTTCAGGCCTGTGGCGTCGTATCCAACTTTAGTAGCGGCTCCTGAAAACGCAACAATCTGCCCGCGTTGCCCAGCACCAGAAGCGTACTCAGATTGTGCAGAATGGCGGCGACCATCGCTCCTGCCGCGCCCAACAGACCAAAGGCGGCAAACGCAACGATGGCCAGCGTCCAGCCCAGGCCGATGATCACGTTGACTTGCAGGGTTCGCCGACACTGACGGCTCAAGCGCACGCAAGTGCCCAGGCGGCGCAGGTCGCTGCCGATCAGCACGATGTCAGCCGATGCCAGCGCGATATCGGCACCGCCCGCGCCCATCGCCACGCCGACCACTCCGGCTTTCAGGGCCAGCGAATCATTGATCCCGTCGCCCACCACCATGGGCCGGAAACCACTGGCGATTTCGCCGCGTACCCGGGTGAGTTTGTCTTCCGGCAGCGCCTGGGATTCCACATCGGCGATGCCGACCTCCAGGGCCAGACTGTCGGCCACGGTTTTGCGATCCCCGGTCAGCAGCAGTTGCCGGCCCATACCCAGCTCCCGCAGCTCAGCCAAGGCAAAACGCGCTTCGGGCTTGAGGCTGTCGGCGAGCAATAGCCAGGCAAGGAACACCCCGTCCATTGCCAGGCCAGCGATAGGTCCGTCGTGATTGGGCACGGCTGAAGTGGCGATATTGAGCTGTTCGAACAGCTCGGGACGGCCCAGCGCAGCTTCGCCGTGTTCCGTGAACGCGATCACGCCCAAGCCTTGCCGCTCACGAATATCGCTCAGTGCCAGCAGTTGATCCTTGCCCACCAAACCAGCCAGCGCGCGGCTGACCGGATGGCTGCTGGCCGAGCCAAGACTCGCCGCAAGGGGCAACAAGTCCGCACGCTCGGCACCGACCGCCTGCACGGATTCAAGGCGCAACGTGCCGAACGTCAGCGTGCCGGTTTTATCCACCACCAACGAAGTCAGATCGGCCAACTCTTCGAGAAATGCCGAGCTGCGAATCAGAATCCCGTGACGCGCGGCAACGGCAATGCCTGCAATGGCCGTCGCCGGGGCCGACAACACCAGGGCGCACGGACAAGCCGCCACCAATACCGCCAACATTGCCTGGGCATTGTTGGTGATGAACCAGGTCACGGCGGCAATCAGCAACACCAAAACCATGTAACTACCGGCGTAGCGTTCCAGCAGCCGGGTAATCGGCGGCTTGGAGCGCTCCGCGCTTTGCATCAGCGCGATCACTTTGCCCAGCGTCGATTCATTGCCGATGCGTGTCACCTCGATGCGCAGCAAGCCGTCGAGATTGATCGCGCCGCCGAACACTTCGATGCCCGCCCTCGCCTCCAGCGGCACGGACTCGCCGGTGATCGGCGCGGTGTCGAGACTGGCCTGTCCGGAAATCACCAGACCGTCAGCGGGCACACGATCCCCAGCGCGAACTTCCACTTGATCCCCGGCCACCAGCGTCGAGTTGTCCACTTCGCGAATGCTGCCGTCGACGTCGATCAGCCGCGCGTGGCTGCGGGTCAAACGCCCCAGCGCCTGAATCGCTTCCTGGGAGCCGATCACGCTGCGTTCTTCCAGCACGTGGCCGAAGATCATGATGATCGGCAACAAGGCAGCGGTCATCAAATCACCGGTTGCCCAGGCACCCAGCATCGCCAGCGCGATCAGTTGATCGGTGATGCCGTGCAGGCTCGGATGACGCAGGCTGTGCCATCCGGCGCTGACCACGGGAATCGCCACCAGCAAGGAGGCCGCACCCAGCAGCAATTGACTGACGCCGGTTTGTTCCGGTGCCACAAATCGCCAGACCAACCCGAGCCCAAGCAAACCCAGGGCGAGCATCGCCAACGTCAGTTGCCGGGCCGCGCTGCGTTGTTCCGCACCGCTGAGCATGCTCCCCGCCGGTTGCGGCGCGGCATGGCTGTGATCGTGAACGGCTTCGCCAGTCATTTTTCTGCTCCCTGAATAATCAGGCGGGAATCGTCTTTGGGATCGACCGTGGTTACCGAACCGGCCTGACCGAGAATCTTCGGCACCCGTTCGCGATAGATGCGTTGCAGCAAACCGGGGTCACTCTGGTTTTGAATCGACTGCGCGAGGCTGGTCACCGTGGCGGTGTCGGTCTGAGCTTTGGCCAGACGTTCCGAAGCCTGTGCATGGGCGACTTGCAATGTGCGGTCAGCTTGTTGATTGGCGGACTGATTGAGCTTTTCCGCATCGTTGCGCGCGTTGGCGACGGCTTGATCCGCGAGCTGGCTGGCAGTCAGCACAGCGTTGAAGGCATTGATCGCCGCCGTGGGCAGGCTCGATTGCACATCGACCCGCGCCACTTCGATGCCAATGCCCACGCCGGTAGCGTTGAGTTCAGCCAGGCGCTGATTGATGCCGCGCACCAGATCGCCACGCAGACGCTCCCGACGCTCGGCAGCCTTGCTGTCAGCGGTGACCAGCTCGGGGCGGGCAACCAGAATAGTGTCCAGATCTCTGGCCGCAGTCAGCGCCACGGCGCTGCGATTGACCAAGCGATCCAGCGCCGGCAAGACATGATCGCCTTGCAGCACGAACGCATAAGGGTCGGTCACCTTGTAGTACACCGTGACGTCCAGCTGTACGACACCGGCGTCACCGGTCAGCAGAAAACCGGAACCGGCCAGCGCATCGCTCATCGGCGCCGCAAAACTCGCGACCCGATCGGCCTGCACCGCCTGGAAAGAACGCAGCAGGGTTTCCACTCGACGCTCGATGACTCGATCCGCCGAAGGCAGCAACACGACTTGCTCGAAAGGCTGCGGCCACGCGGTCAGCAAACCGGCGTTCTGGATGCGTTCCAGCGCACCGAGACGCAACACCACCGCGCGATTCTGCGGATCGATCTGCCGCACATTGGACAACGCCCAGCCCAGCGCGGCCAGCAAGGTCACGCCATACAACGCAATGAACGCCAGGCGACTGGCTTGCAGCCACGGGCTGTTCACTGGCGGCCGCTCAACCTGTTCGTTGATGGCTCCTTGCTCGCTCATGGCTGCGATCCGCTCTTGTTATCCAGCGTCGGCGGGCCGTCGATCAGCACCCGGAACGGAGCCGCATCAGTGCGCAGAATCAATTTGGTGCCCGGCGTGACGATGGTGCCCAGCGTGTCCAGCGAACGCAGCAGGTTGTACAGCTGCGGCGAACCCGCGTAGGCGCGGCCGTAGATCTGCGCGGCCTCGACCCGGGATTGCGCTTCGATATCCGCCGCCTTGACCGTCGCATCCGCCTCGACAATGCGCGCGTCGCGCTCAGCGGCCGAGCGAATCTGCGCGGCTTCGCGCTTGCCCACGGCGGTGCGTTCAGTGGCGATGGTTTCGCGTTCGGCGCGCATCCGGTCAACCGTGGCGTTGAGAGTCACCGAAGGCAATGTCAGACGCTCGACACCGACTTGCAGGACGCGCACGCCATACGTTGTAAGCAGTTGCTGATCGATCTGCTGCCGCAGCTGGTTTTCGAAATCGGCAATCCGCACCTGGCTGGCATCGGTATTGACCAGACTCGACAAATCGAAGCTGCTGGCCGTGGTTTCCAGCGCCGAGCCGACGAAGGTGCGGATCTGGCGGGCGGCTTCGTCCGGCTGGTTCTGCACGGCGCGCATGAAGCGCTGCACATTGTCCGGATCACCTTGAACCTGCCAGGCCACATAAGCCTGAACGATGATGCGCAGGCCGTCGCGAGTACCGACGTCCTGCAAACCGCTGGACGTGGTGCGCAGGCGCAAATCCACGGGAATCGTTGCCTCGAACGGCGCCGGCCAGCGCCAGCTCAGACCTGGCTCCAGCAGCACGCGGGAGGGATTGCCGAAACGCGTGATGACCGTGGCTTCGCCCGAGCGGACTTGCACCAGGCTGGCCGCCGCGACTGCGAAGGCAATCAACACCGCCGCCAATGCCGCGCGCCGCCAGGGGAACGCCGCGGGGCCAGCGCTTTCGCCATGGTGATGCCCGTGATGATGGCCGCTGTGATCGTGTCCGGCGTGATCGTGATGATCGTGGTTATGAAACAGACTCAAGGGTCGACTCCTTATTGAACGGCTTTACTCGGCGCCGTTGGGTCTGCCGGTAGAGTGAAAGTACGCAGGTCGATGGTCGGCGCATTGTTCGCGCCGCCCAGACGGTGATCGAGCACCAACAATTTGGCGTGGGCCAGGCCCTGGCTCAGCTGGGTCAGGTATTGCTCCAGCAGAAAGGCTTGCCCGGCCTTGGCGAAGCCCTGGCGCTCGGCACTGAAGCGCAAGTCCGCGCCTTGCGCCGTGGCCATGACTTCCCGGGCGTTCGCCGTGGCCTGGTCCCGCGCAATGCTGGCGTTGAGTTGCGCTACGTTGGCCTTGTCACTGGCCGCGCCGCGCTCCCGGGAAATCAGCGCCTGGGCACTGATCTGCGCGGCTTGCACCGCGTGATAAGCATTGGCCGCGCCCGCTGGCGGATGGATGGCTTCCACCACCGTGGCGAGGATTTCCACGCCGCTGTCCAATTGCTTGAGATCGGCCTGCACCGCCTTGCCAATGTCGTCAGCCAGACCGGCGCGTTGTTCGCCGAGCAGTTCGTCGAGGGTTCGCGAGGCAAAGTCATGCACCAACACCCGGCTGGCGGTGCTGCGGATCAAGGTCGGTACATCGGCGGCGTTATAGGTCGCAGCCATGGCGGCTTGATCGGTCAGGCCGATGCGGTAGACGAAACGCACGTCCATGTTGACGATCTGGAAGCCCTGTTTATCCCCGGCGCTGCTGGCGATCACCTGGGATTTCTCGTTGATGTGGCTGGCGTCCCACAAGCGATTGGCGGTCAGCGGCGGCGGGCCTTCGGCGGGGTCTTGCACCTGTTCGAGGGCACTGGAATCCGAGACGCTGGTCGCCAGTTCATGCACCACGCCGTTTTCCACCGCGATCACCCGCCCGAAGGGCCAAGGCAATCCGCCATGCAGGCCGGGGCCGAAAACCTCCACAGGCTTGCCAAACCGTTCGTAGATGCCTCGGCCTTGCATGGGGATTTCATGCACACCGCTCAGCACCCAACCCAGCGCCACCACCACTGCCAGCACCGGGAGAAAGGCGCGACGCATGTAGGTAAACGCCCAGATCTGCCGCAGATCGATGCCGAAACGGTTGTGCAGTTCGTGTTGCAGCGCCAGCAGCGGTTGCGGTGGCCAGCGCAGCAGACCGGCGACAAAACTGCTGGCCGTCAGACGCGGCTCGATGCGTACGTTGCGCGGGCTGAATAATGATAGTGCGGCGCGCAGCAGGAATTCGACCGCCACCAATCCAGGCAACAGACCGATCAACACCGCCAATCGCGCCGGCCAGACGCGGTCGGCACTGGAGAAAAACAGACACAGCGCGCCGACCAGCAACACCGCAATCGCCACGCGGGTCAGCTGCGCCAGTTGCCCGGCTTCAGGCCATTCGGCGGCAAGCTCGGCGCTGAACTGTCGCTCAAGCACCAACAAGCCAAACGCCAGCAGCAGAATCGCGCCGCCCGCAAGGTTACCCAGTTGCGAGAGATTACTGCCCGGCAGCGTCAGGTTCCAGATCAACTGGATGCTGATCAACGCCAGCAATGCCCAGCCGCCCAGCCACAACGTCGGCTTGCCAATCTGCGCGACCAGCGATGTTCCGCTGCCGCTGATACGCGCTAATAGGCGCTCATACCAGCCGGACTCTTCTGCCAGGTTTTGCTTGATGATTAGCGGCGCGATGCTGCCCAAGGCTCGCGCGCGCCACAAAGCGACGCCCTGCGTCGATTGCAACCCGGCAGCCAGCAGCAACAATGCAGCGGCGCCAGTGGTCAGCACTGCCGTCCACAAGGAATTGGGCGAGAACAGATCAACGAACAACGACAACACCAACCCGGCGCCACCCAAACCAGCGGCCAGCCACGTCAGCCGCAAAAGCCGCGCCGCCTGCACCGCCGCCCTCTGAAACCGCGGCAAGCCATCCAGCCTGTCGTGCTCAACATCCAGATCAACCCGCATCACTACCCCAAAACTTACTGAATGTTTCTGTATGGATTCACTGCACGAAAACCGGCTGTGCAGGAGCGTTACGATATAACAGAAATGGTGAAATTTTTGTGCGGCTTTGCATTCATCACCAAGAGCAGTCGCGATAACTACCAGAATGTTCCTACAAAATATTCGGCCTGATACCTACTTACACGCCAGGCGTCTACACGCAAAGTTCTGCCTTTCCCCAGGCCAAGGACTTGCCCATGCTCACCCCCGCCAACCAAGCCACGTTCACGCTGGATATCGCGGGGGTTGAGCATCAGCTTCGCGTCCTGAGTTTCACCGCTAAAGAGGCCGTCAGCCGGCCCTTCAGTGTGCGTATCGAGCTGGTCAGCGAACGGGCCAACCTCGCGCTTGAAGACCTGCTGCATCGGCAGGCGTTTCTGGCCTTTGACGCTGTGGGCAACGGGCTGCACGGGCAGATCGGCGAGATTGCCCAAGGCGATTCCGGCAAGCGTTTCACCCACTATTTCATCCGGTTGGTGCCGAACCTGCTGCGCCTCGAGCATCGGCATAATCACCGGATTTTCCAGAATAAGAGCGTGCCGGAAATCATTGCCCTGGTGCTCAAGGACCACGGTATTCTCGCCGACGAGTTCGCGTTCCGCCTGAGCAGCAAAAGCTGCCCGCCGCGCGACTACTGCACCCAGTACCACGAAACCGACCTGCACTTCGTTCGCCGCCTGTGTGAAGAGGAGGGTTTGTCCTTCCACTTTGAGCACAGCCGCGACCGGCACCTGCTGATCTTCGCCGACGATCCTGTCGCACTGCCCAACCTGAAAAATCCTACGGCCTACCTGCAAGGCAACGGGCTGGTGGCCCAAGCGCCGGTGATCAACGCCTTCAACGTGCGCCTCGCCACCCGCACCGGCAAAGTCAGTCGCCAGACCTACGATTTCGAACAACCCGGGATCGACATGCGCGCCAGTGCGAAGCTGGCGGACGGGCGCCTGGACCTTGAGGATTACCGGTATCCGGCGCCGTTCAATGACCGGCAGATCGGCGCGCGTCAGGCGCAAACCGTGCTGGAACGGCATCGCAGCGACTATCAACTGGCCAGCGGCAAAAGCGATCAGCCGGCCCTGCTCAGCGGCCATCTGCTGACCCTCGCCGAGCATCCCCGTGAGGACTGGAATGCCCAGTGGCTGCTGGTTTCCGTGGTTCATGAAGGCAAACAGCCGCAGGTGCTGGAAGAATACAGCGACCGCGCCGCGCAGCCCGGCGAGTTCAGTCAGGGCTACCAAAACCGCTTCGAAGCGATCCCCGGCCTGACGCCGTTTCGCCCGCCACTGAAACATCCCAAACCGCGCATTCTTGGCAGCCAACACGCCATCGTCAGCGGCCCGCCGGGCGAAGAGATTCATTGCGATGCGTACGGTCGGGTCAAGGTCAAGTTCTACTGGGACCGCGAAGGTGTGCAAGACGAACACGCCAGTTGCTGGCTGCGGGTCGCCACCGGCTGGGCCCACGACCAATACGGCACGGCGATGATTCCTCGGGTCGGCATGGAAGTGGTGATCGGTTATTTCGAGGCCGATCCCGACCAGCCTTACGTGCAGGCCTGCCTGCCCAACGCCAGCACGCGCATCCCGCTGGACCTGCCCGCGCAGAAAACCCAGACTTTGCTCAAGACCCACAGTAGCCCCGGCGGCGGTGGTTATAACGAACTGAAAATCGAGGACCGCCAGGGCCAGGAAGAAATCGCCATCCGCGCGCAACGCGACTGGAAAGAACATGTGCTCAACGACCAGTCGATCCAGGTCGACAACCAGCGCAGCGTCCTGGTCACGGGGCTGTCCAGCCATGAACTGCAAGGCGAAGAACATCACCTGACCCTCGGACCGCGCAAGACACAGGTCTTGGCAGACGATTCCCTGACCGTAGTGGGCAATCAGCACATCAGCGCGGCGAATCATCTGGTCAGTGCGGCGCTGGAAGTCCACCTGGCTGCCGGGCAGCACATGATCGTCGACGCGACCCTCAGCACCACAATCAAGGCCGGCGGGCACTGGATTTCGATTACACCTGCAGGAATTTTCAGCAGCGTGCCGATTCTGCTGGGCGGTCTGCCGATGCCGGGGATGCCAGCGGTGCCGCTTCCACCTATACCGCTCGAAAAACGAGTCGCGGCTCCCGGTGCTCCGTCCATGCCGGTGCCCGAAGTGGCTGTCGAAGCCCTTCGTAATGAATTCAAACTACTACCGTCTCGCTGCGAAGCGTGCGAAGCGCTGGCGGAGTCTGGTCAATGAATCATCCTGCCCAAGCCAACTATCTGCTGATTGACGGTGCATTGAGGCCAGACGCACTTGTGGGGCTTTATCAGCGCCACGAGCTGTTCGAAATTGACGCGCTATATCTGGGAACCCGCTGGAAGGATCTTCACGATCTGGGACCGATTCTGATCAGGCCTGACTCACGTAGCTCGTTGCTGTCGGATTGGCTTGAGCATGAATCGCTGCGCAAGGACTCAACCCTTATCTACAGCCGCGCCGACATCGACCAAGTCGCCGCGCATCTGCGCCATTTCATTTCTCCACCGGATTGTCTGGGCGGCGGCGGCCTGCTGCGCTTCGCCGACCCGCTGGTGACACATTTCTGGTTGTCGAGTTATCCCCATGGCGCAAGCCAGCACCTCGGGCCGATTGAGCAGTGGTGGGTTGGCGCGCCACGACAGAGCTGGGAAGCACCACACCAAGTGCAGTGGCAGACATTCAGCGGTCCCGGCGCCGAATTCGTGTGGGACGAGCGCCATGCCGTGCTGGGCGAAGATCAGCTTGACGCGCTGGATCTGGCTCAGCGCTGGCGATTTACCGGCCGTATCTACAACTGGCTTGGCGAGCGCTCACCGGATTTATTTTCTGGTTTAACCGGTTCGCAGATCAGCGACTGGCTGAACTCCAGTCTGCAGGCGGGTCTGGAATGGGGCCTTGTCACTGAACGTGCGCTCGCCATGTGGATGGAGGCTTGTGCCGACTACGGCGAGGATTTCGCCACCCGAGCGCAAGGCCCTTATCCGCAGTGGTTAAGCCAGAACGCGACGAACGCCGGACTGGCACCAGAGCTGCGCATCCGTGCTTTCGAACTCCATAGCCGCACGCACAAGGAAGTCGTTCATGACTGAAAAAGACGGCCAATTGCCTCAACGCCGCGATTCCCAATTTTCCGACACCACCCTTTCCGGGACGGGCACTTGCCCGTTCAAAGGTCCTGACATCGCAATCGTGCCCATGCGCTACGCCCTGGACCGCTCACGCTACGACGTCAATCCCGGCAACCTCACGCCTTTGACCACCAGCGGAAAATGGGCGCGCTATCCCAGGTTGCAAACCCGCAGCCTGACCTTGCGCCAACTGCGCGATGGATTTGTGTACGTCTATAACGAAACGGACGAGGTGCTGCATGAATATGCCTTCGTTGCCCAGGACGCGAGTTTGACGCGGATTGTCTGGAGCGACGCCGAGCCCGGGCTGCATATCCGGGCAAAAAAAGGCAAGAGCCGCACGCATCTGCTGTATCCGCGAACCAGCACATTGCGCATCGCATTCTCGCCCTGGCAATGGACTTGGCGCATGTGTGAACACATGCGTTCCAGCCCGGTAAATCGCACGTCATGGATGCATCCACTGGACCTGCGCGATTACTGCCGCGATATGTCGGTCACCCATGCACTGCCATTGGCCCGCTTGAGCGAAAAAGTTGTGGCCGACGTCGATCCTTACTCTGTCGATCACGACGGGCGCTTCGCCGATTCAGCCCATCCGCCGGTGGTACCTGAAGGTGCCGCATACAAGCCAGTGCCGCTGGCCGCAGATGTCGTCTGGACCGGCAGCGTCGAAGACAAGTCCAGCGCCGTTCTGTTAGCTCTCGACGATTCATTGGGCATGCTGGAAGACCTGGGCATGCAACTCATCGCCGATCAGGCCGCGCTCTTCGCGTTTCAGGCCGAGCATGAGCATGCGATGAATATCGCGGGCATCGTCGAGCGCCTTTGCGGTGTCGGCGGCGACCCGGCATTGCTGCCAGCCTCGGTTAAAGGCGATGAGGCGAAAACCCGACAATACATTCGCGACATCGAAGCGTATTTCGAGGAGCTGGACGTTGAGGATCGAGCCGCTGCGGGAACCGAAGGGCTCATTCTGGGGGTGGTCGAATTGCCTTCGACCACATTGGGCTACGAGCTAAAAAGCCGCTATGGCCGCCTGCCCGACCCGGCATTGCGCAGCAGCTGGCAGGATCGCCGCAAATGGCGTCGCGAAGTCGACCTCGATGCCGCTCGGGATTTCACCGAAGCCCGGCAGCCACAACTCAACAGCCTGAAGCAGCACATCACGCAAACCCAGGACGATATCAAGGCCATCGGCGAGCATATCGGCACTGATCCGATGCGTCTGTTCATCGACACCACTAACGTCACCTCGCTGCACTGCCTTCTGGACCTCACGGCCGAACTGTTGTGCAGCCTCAGCCAGGACGTGAGCTTTTCCCGATGGCTGCAAAAAGAGGAAGAGCGAAGCAGAACCCTGTTCGGCCTGACCCGCTTTGGCTTCTCGGCCCCCATCAAAGAGGCGATGACCAACGAGGCCAATCGCCTGATGTCCGGCATCACCGACTTCACCGCCCTGGCGGGCCGGGCGGGAGAGATTAATGGTTTCCTCAATCACGATGCGATAGCGGCACATCCCTGGATAAGGGTCTTGAGCGAGCCCGTGCAGCTGACGCTCCAGGCGTTGACGGAATTAGCCAAGGGCGCCGGCAAAACGACCTTGGAACAGATTCAGCTGGCGTTCATCGCGGTGGACAGTCGCATGAGCGATCAGGCCATTGCCCTGCGCAATCTCACCATCGGTCATTTGCTGTTCAGCCATCAGGACCGACTGAAGATTGACCAGGAATTCAACGAGCGCATCGCCGCCTGGAGCAAGGAAGCAGAACGACTGCGTAACGAAAAACTGGTCGTTGAGCACCACTGGTCAAACCCGGGCGGTCGTTATGACCGCAAGCGAGTGGCAGAAGTACTGGTCGAACTGAACGAGCACATCGAGCAGCACAATCTGCAACGACCGCATTTACTGGACTACGCCCAAAACCGTTACCTGCGCCGACTGCAAATGGAAATCGCCCACTTCCACAAAAACAGCGCTCAGCTGGCCGGCAACTGGCAAAGCCACGCCCGAGCCTTTACCGAACAACATGGGCTCAATGCAGGCGCAATTACCTGGGGCCTGGTGGTCGTCAACTTCTTCAATACGATGGCTACATATCAGCTCGCCAGTAAAGACGGCGATCTGAATGCCAAGGACTGGGCAAAGATCGGCTCCGCAGCGGCTTACACCGGGAACGCGCTGATGGCGGTTTTTGTGGAGACGGCTTGGGTGGGGATGAAGGGGTTGGAGACGGAAATCCGAGATAAAAAAATAGTTAAAATTACTGGCAAGTCAGCAAGCTATTGGGCCGGAACCGAGGGTAGGACTCAGTCTTGGGGGAAATTGATTCCTGGATTCGGTGCGCGATTAGTTGGACTCGGCGGATTTGCAGTCGTAGCCGCTTCATTGGAATTATGGGATATCCAAGACGACCTAAGTCAGTCTAACGTCGCTCTAGGGAAGGTCTGAAATAGGCAGACGTTTTCAACGGCCCCGTTGCTTGAGGCTCAAAAAATGTCGACTCAATCGAAAATCAGACCTTTTCCTCTATTAATTCCCCTTTTTTCTGCGTATGAGCGCTTTTCAGCGCTCATTGTCCGCAATACAGACGCACCTCTCCTGCATTCAGCAATCGTTTTCGCATCATCCACAGGTTCGACAGCGCAAACAGCGTGGTCTGCTGTGCGGTGTTTTTAACAAGGCCCCGGAAGCGCACTTTCGTATAACCAAACTGACGCTTGATCACTCGAAACGGATGCTCAACCTTGGCACGCAGCTGAGCTTTCGCGTATTCGATTTTGCGACGCATGCGCCCGATCAGGCTCTTCTTTGCATGCTTTTTATAGCTGCTGGGCCGCGCCGCAATCGACCAGATCATTTGGCGATCTTGATGCTCGGGACGCTTTTCGACGCCGGTGTAACCGGCATCGCCAGAGACGTAAGTTTCTTCTCCGTGCAGTAACTGATCGACCTGGGTTACGTCCGCCACATTCGCCGCAGTGCCCACTACGCTATGCACCAAACCGGATTCGGCATCGACACCGATGTGCGATTTCATCCCGAAGAAATATTGATTTCCTTTCTTCGTCTGGTGCATCTCAGGGTCACGTTTTCCGTCCTTGTTCTTGGTCGAACTCGGCGCATGAATGATCGTCGCATCGACCACGGTGCCTTGGCGCAGCAACAAACCACGGTCGCCCAAATAGCCATTGATCACCTGCAAAATCCCGCCGGCCAACTCATGTTTTTCCAGCAGTCGGCGGAAATTGAGGATCGTGGTTTCGTCCGGAATCCGATCCAGATGCAGCCCGGCAAACTGGCGCAAAATTGTGGTTTCGTAGAGCGATTCTTCCATGGCCGGGTCGCTATAACCGAACCAGTTTTGCATCAAATGAACCCGCAACATCGCCATCAACGGATAGGCCGGACGACCACCTTCGCCCTTCGGATAGTGCGGTTCGATCAGTTTGATCAAGCCATTCCAGGGCACGACCTGATCCATCTCGTTCAGGAAGCGCTCACGGCGGGTTTGTTTGCGTTTGCCAGCATATTCGGCGTCAGCGAAGGAGATTTGCTTCATCGGGGCTCAACCGTTCAGTGTTTGGGACTGGCGTATTTCACCAGATTTGGAAGTCTTTTTCAGAGTTTCCCTAGATAAAACGGTTATTTCGATCAAGTGGTATGCAGTTTTAGGTATGCTCGCTGCAGGGGGATTCCAAACAGTCGCCGGTGTCTTTGCGCTCGCAGGGCATGGCTTTCTTATTCCTTGGGTAATGAATCCTTGGTTTCTCGCCGCGACTGCGATAGTTGGTCTGGTATATTTATTCGCATCCTACGCCCTTAATTACTTGAAGCGCGATATAGTTGGGAAGTGGCTGCACAAATGCCGATGGTCTCGATTCCCTGGGGAGCGATTCCAAGACGAAGCAGAAGAAAATCAGCTATTTATGAGAATTCAACTAAGTCCCGCGGTGTTCGTAAAATCGACTATGGAAACTAAGTTCATCAGCACCGGCCCCACTGGCTATTCACCGCGAGAAGTACCGAACGGCGCCTGGATTCAATTAAGAGTTCCTGAAGTTTTACGCAGCAAAGTAATCCTGATAAACCTGACGGCCAGTCGTCGTCCCGGCTTGATGATGCCGGTCGAAGCCTCAGGTAACAGCCTGAAAGAGTATTTCATCGGCTACGGAACCACCGAGTCTATTGCTGACTGGGGAAAAACCTCAGACACCAAAACGCAGATGCGCTACAACGACCCGCCCTACAGACCTGTCCCGCCGGAAGGCGAGGATGTCATATGGCAGACCTGGGTTCCTGTTGCCGACAATGCTCAATATCTGGAAATACAAATCTGGTATCCAGCTTCAATCCTACCGGTAAAAGCCGCCGACAAGGGATATCTGTATCAGGTAGAACTTGATGCCGACCGACTTTCAGAGGGCAATTCCAGTCTTGACGGCAATGACAGCGTATTGTCAATCGAAAGTCTTGGCGGTCGCAAAGAAGCTGCAAGCATTCCGATAATAGGTTGAGGCGTATGGATAGAATAGATAGTGACAACACTCGGCAATCTGAATTTACGAATTCAACCTCCGAACTTATTAGCAATCCTCTGGAAAGTTCAGCAGTTATGAGCTGGACAATCAAGGCTCATCCGCATCCAATGAGACTGGTCGACCAAGTCTTTGGGGCGTTTTGTCTTGTTCCTATTGGCTTTTATGCCTATATAAATGCTTATGGGGAGGAAAGTAGCAGGGGGCTTTATCAGGGCTCATCTATTTTTGTTCTAATCTTGCTGCTTTTTTTCTGGCTAGTAATCGCCAGAAAAAAAACGATATACAGCTACATCCTTACCGAAGACGGCGCGCATGTTGAAGATTGGCAAGACTACGCTAGTTTTACACCATACCTTTTCAAAGGTATCGCAATCACCTTTTTTGTCGCGGTTCTGACAATGATCGCCATGGAGCCAAGCTTCATATGGATGCTAGCCGGCCCGGGTGCGATGGCATTCGCGGCTTCTTCACAATTAATGAAGTTTGAAAACCCAGTCAGTCGTTACGGCACCAAATGGTCACACTATGACCTTGTCTTTATCGACCGAAAAAGAAAAATAATTGTCCCGAGCTACCAGGACGACACCATGGCCGGCTTTGAAATGTATGTCGAAGAACGCAAAATCGACGAAGTCGTCGCCCTTTTGAAAACTCTCATGCCCGACGCCGAGTTTCGCGAGGAGGAATGGGAGTGGTTTTACTAAATTGTTCATCCAACACCTTGTCAGCAGGGACCGACACTCTAAACCCGGCGCCATAAAATCCTTTGAGCCAGCCTTGAGCGCCCCGCGATTATCTGTCGCGGGAATTCCTATTTTGATAATCCGGTCGAACAACGCGCCAAAGATGGTCGCGCTATGACCTTGCCTTTACCAACCAAAAACGAAAGAGAGGCGCTGCTGTGAGTGACAGTGAGAACGCTAATGAAGTTAGTCTCGACTCAACTGATAGCATGTCGCGAGTGCTGACTCGCAAAGCTTTTAAAGGCGCGGAAATTGCGAGCTGGATGGTCAAGGCTCACCCACACCCAATGCGCGCAATTGATTTGGCACTTGGAGCGATGACATCTATACCAGTTGGCTTTTTCCTTGCCGGACTACTATTTTATGAAGATGAGGCAGAAGGCAATTTCATCGCTAGCCAAAGTGCTTTTCCCATGTTGCTGCTACTTTTTCTCTGGTTAGTCGTTGCGAGAAAAAAAACGATATATAGGGCGGCCGCAAAAACTGAGTGCAACACCTCACCTCAGGTAAGGTGCCGCCATGTCTTATACCGAACTCAGTATTGAAGAACGCGCCACGATTCAGGTCGGGCAGTACCAGAATCTCAGTCAGCGCGAAATCGCCCGGATGCTGGGCCGTAGCCCCTCCACGATTAGCCGGGAGCTTCGTCGTAATCGATGTTCCAGCACGGGCTATGCCGCGCTTGCTGCACAAACTCACACCCGTGAGAGGCGCAAAGTCTGTCGCCCTTCCAGAAAGCTGGTGGTGGGCAACGATCGCTTCGAGTTGGTTATCCACTTGCTCCGAGAGCGCTTTTCTCCTGAGCAAATCGCGGGCAAGCTGCGGCTTATGAAAATGAACTTTGAAGAAGCCTACGTTTGCCGTGAAACCATCTACAACGCCATCTATGCGCTGCCTGTAGGGCAATTGCGCAAGGAGTTGATTCAGTGCCTTCGCCAAGGGAAAAGTACGCGAAGACCTCGCTCCGGCGGTGTTGACCGGCGTGGGCAGCTCCCCGAAATGGTCAGCATCCACGTGCGTCCACCGGAAATCGAAGACCGGCAGATGCCCGGCCACTGGGAAGGCGATTTGATCAAAGGCAAGGACAATGGGTCGGCCGTTGGCACCCTCGTCGAACGGACCAGCGGGTATTTGATCCTGGTAAAAATGCGCGATGCCACCGCCACTTCGGCGGTGGAGGGGTTTAGCGCGGCGCTGAACAGCATGCCGTTGGCGGTGCGTAAAAGCATGACCTATGACCAAGGCCGGGAAATGGCTAAACACGCTGAGATCACGCAAAAAACCGGTGTGGCAATTTACTTTTGTGACCCGCATAGCCCTTGGCAGCGCGGCAGTAATGAGAACATCAACGGCCTGATTCGCCAGTACCTGCCCAAGGGTACGGATCTGTCGAGACACACTCAGGAAGAGTTGGATGCCATTTCTTATCAAATGAATATTCGCCCTCGTAAGCGATTCGGTTTTAAATGCCCGATTGAAGTGATTACCGAGGTCATGGGTATGCATCATCCAGCCCCGTCTTCAATTCAATAACTGTGTTGCACTCAGCTCCTGCAACCGCCTAGCTACATCCTTACCCAAGACGGCGCGCATGTTGAAGACTGGCAAGACTACGCAAGTTTTACACCATACATTTTCAAAGGTATCGCAATCACCTTTTTTGTCGCGGTTCTGACGATGGTTGCCATGGAGCCCAGCTTTATTTGGATGCTGGTCGGCCTTGGTGCGATGGCATTTGCGGCTTCTTCAAAACTGATGACGTTCGAAAACCCGGTCAGGCAACGCACCAAAAAATGGGCACGCTACGACCTTGTTTTTATTGACCGGAAAAGAAAAATGATCGTCACCAGCTACCAGCACAACACTATGGCTAGCTTCGAAATCCACGTCGAAAAACGCACAATCGACGAAGTCGTCGCCCTTTTGAGAACCCTCTTGCCTAACGCCGAGTTTCGCGAGGAGGAGTGGAAGTGGTGATTGAGGCTGAGTATTATTTCGTCATGGAGAAACTAACCAATGGTCACTAATGATGATGAGGCAGGCTATCAAGTTGAGCCTAAAGTAGACGAGCACCAGTTACTTGGAAATGAGTCACTCCTGGAGCCAGACATGATGAGCTGGAAGATTAAAGCGCACCCTTATCCAATATACCCGGTCGATATCATGTTCGGATTTATGGGCTCAATGAATACTATTTTTTATTTTTTTGGAGCTCTTAATGAAGACGAAAGTATAAAAGAAATTATAACGGTGATGAGCATTTTCGGGTATTTGACTTTGCTCTATTTTTTTAAAGATTTCAGAAGAAAAACAGTGTTCAACTATATTATTTCTGAAAGCGGTGGAAAAGTTGAACGCTGGCTTGACTACTCAAAATACACTGGGCACATCTTTAAAGGCATCGCGATTATTTTCTCTGTCGCGGTCCTGACAATGATCTTGATTGACCCCAGTTTCATATGGATGTTGGCCGGTCCCGGTGCAATAGGGCTAGCGGCGTGCTCAAAACTAATGACGTTCGAAAACCAGATCGAACATCACTCTACGACATGGTCGCGCTACGACCTGGTTTTCATCGATCGAAAAAGGAAAATAGTCGTCCCAAGCTACCAAAACGACACCATGGCCGGCTTTGAAATGCATGTCGAAAAACGCAAAATCGACGAAGTCGTCGCCCTTTTGAAAACTCTCATGCCCGACGCCGAGTTTCGCGAGGAGGAATGGGAGTGGTTTTACTAAATTGTGCATCCAACACCTTGTCAGCAGGGACCGACCCTCTAAACCCGGCGCCATAAAATCCTTTGAGCTAGCCTTGAGCGCCCCGCGATTATCTGTCGCAGGAATTCCTACTTTGATAATCCGGTCGAACAACGTGCCCAAAATGGTCGCGCTATGGCCTTGCCTTTACCAACCAAAAACGAAAGAGGGGCGTTGCTATGAGTGACAGCGAGAACGCTGATGAGGTTAGTCTCAACGCAAATGAGAGCAAATCAGAACTGATAACTCGCGAAAACCTTAACGGTGCGAAAATCACTGAATGGACAATCAAGGCTCATCCGTATCCAATGAGACTGGTCGACCAAGTCTTTGGGGCATTTTGTCTTGTTCCTATTGGCTTTTATGCCTATATAAATGCTTATGGGGAGGAAAGTAGCAGGGGGCTTTATCAGGGCTCATGTATTTTTGTTCTAATCTTGCTGCTTTTTTTCTGGCTAGTAATCGCCAGAAAAAAAACGATATATAGCTACATCCTGACCGAAGACGGCGCGCATGTTGAAGATTGGCAAGACTACGCAAGTTTTACACCATACATTTTCAAAGGTATCGCAATCACCTTTTTTGTCGCGG
Organism: Pseudomonas sp. G.S.17; assembly: GCF_038096165.1. Classification (NCBI taxonomy): domain Bacteria; kingdom Pseudomonadati; phylum Pseudomonadota; class Gammaproteobacteria; order Pseudomonadales; family Pseudomonadaceae; genus Pseudomonas; species Pseudomonas viridinivis. Next base: position 124,659 of record NZ_CP151076.1, on the reverse strand, counting down.
TCCTGACAATGATCGCCATGGAGCCAAGCTTCATATGGATGCTCGCCGGCCCTGGTGCGATGGCGTTTGCGGCTTCTTCAAAACTGATGACGTTCGAAAATCCGGTCAGGCAACGCACCAAAAAATGGTCACGCTACGACCTTGTTTTTATTGACCGAAAAAGAAAAATGATCGTCACCAGCTACCAGAACAACGCAATGGCCGGCTTCGAAATCCACGTCGAAAAACGCAAAATCGACGAAGTCGTCGCCCTTCTGAAAACCCTCATACCCAACGCCGAGTTTCGCGAGGAGCAGTGGAAGTGGTGATTGACGCTCAGTTTGATCTCGTCATAAGGAAATAAACTATGGCGAGCGATGATAGTGGCGCAGTTCTTCAACCAGAGCCATCAGAAAATGACCCTCAGTTGGCCGATGTTGAGCTCTTTCAAGGAGCAGAGGTTATGGCGTGGAGAATCAAAGCTCACCCCCATCTCGTATTTCCCGTTGATGCTATGTTCGGTACATTCGGAGTTATGGTAGGTATGCTTTATCTATATGGACAGTTTCATGAAAGCGAAATTTTCCGAGAGAACACAACTGGATCCTGTGTTTTATTTCTTTGCTTTTAGTATATTCTTATATAGGCGCAAGAAAAAAAACAGTTTTCAATTATCGCATTACCAAAAACGGTGGCGATGTTGAGTATTGGTTAGATCACTCAAAATATACAGGTCATGCTTTCAAGGGTATTGCCGTCTTGTCTTTTGTTGTCGTCCTGACATTGATCGCTCTGGACCCCTTTTTCATTTGGGCCCTCGCCGGGCCCGCAGGAATTGCCGTCGCTGCAGCAAGGGAGTGGCTGAATTGGGAAAATGAAATCAGCCACAGCAGTTTTAAGTGGGATAGACCTCACCTCATACTCGTCGATAGAAAGAGAGGACTTATTGTTCTTCAGCGGCGCTATGATCCCGATATTCCCTTTGAAGAAAACTATCTTTATTTTCAAACTTTTCTTCCAAAAGACCGGCTTGACGAATTTCTTGCGCTCGCGAAATTTTACGCACCGTCGGATGTGGATTATGAAGAGGGGCGTTGTTATGAGTGACAGTGAGAATGTTGATGAAGTTAGGCTCGCAACTGATAGCACGTCGAAAGTGCTGACTCGCGAAGCTCTTGAAGGTGCGGAAATTACGGGTTGGATGGTCAAGGCGCATCCGCATCCAATGCGAATGATTGATATAGCTCTAGGAATGATGACATCTATACCAGTTGGCTTTTTCCTTGCAGGACTACTATTTTATGAAGATGAGGCAGAAGGCAATTTCATCGCTAGCCAAAGTGCATTTCCCATGTTGCTGCTACTTTTTCTCTGGTTAGTAGTTGCCAGAAAAAAAACGATATATAGCTACATCCTGACCGAAGACGGCGCGCATGTTGAAGATTGGCAGGACTACGCAAGCTTTACGCCATACATTTTCAAAGGCATCGCAATCACCTTCTTTGTCGCGGTTCTTACGATGATTGCCATGGAACCTAGCTTTATCTGGATGCTCGCCGGCCCTGGTGCGATGGCGTTTGCGGCTTCTTCAAAACTGATGACGTTCGAAAATCCGGTCAGGCAACGCACCAAAAAATGGTCACGCTACGACCTTGTCTTTATCGACCGAAAAAGAAAGATGATCGTCCCCAGCTACCTGAACAACACCATGGCCGGCTTCGAAATCCACGTCGAAAAACGCAAAATCGACGAAGTTGCAGCACTTTTAAAAATCCTGATGCCCAACGCCGAATTTCGCGAGGAGGAATGGAAGTGGTTCTACTGAATCGATTCATCAACCGATTTTTTGGCAGGGAACGAACCCCCTAAACCCGGCGTCATAACCTCCCTTGAGCTGGTCTCCATCGGCCTGCGATTAGTCCCTGCGGGTGCTTTCGTGTTTTAATTGAACGCTCGTTCAATATAAATCGGTGGTTCGCTGCCCGCTTACAACAGGAGGCTTACCCTTGCTGAACCCGTTTTTTGCTGCTGTTTTCCTTCATTTGAAGGTGCAGTTTTCATGAGCACTTCTGCTACGCAATCCAGCGGTTCGGTCCGTATGAATCCGCCGGTATTTTATTTCGCGGCGTCTTTTATTCTGATTTTCGGCGTGGTTGTTATCGCGTTTCCTGAGGCTGCCGGCCAATGGTTACAGGCGGCACAGAACTGGGCGGCCAATACGGTCGGCTGGTACTACATGCTGGCGATGACTTTGTATCTGGTCTTCGTGGTGGTCACCGCCTTGTCTGGCTACGGCAAGATCAAGCTCGGTGCCGACCACGACGAGCCCGAGTTCAGTTATCTGTCCTGGGCCGGGATGTTGTTCGCCGCCGGGATCAGCATCACGCTGTTCTTCTTCTGTGTTTCCGAACCGCTGACGCACATGCTGCAACCGCCGCAAGGCGAAGGCGGGACGACTGAGTCGGCGCGGCAGGCGATGCAGTTGCTGTTTCTGCACTGGGGTCTGCATGGCTGGGGTGTGTTCGCCTTCGTCGGCATGGCGCTGGCGTATTTCGCATATCGGCATAATTTGCCGCTGGCCCTGCGTTCGGCGCTGTATCCGCTGATCGGCAAGCGCATCAATGGACCCATCGGCTATGCGGTGGATGGCTTCGGCATCATTGCAACCATCTTCGGCCTCGGTGCCGATATGGGCTTTGGCGTGTTGCACCTGAACTCTGGCCTGGATTATCTGTTCGACGTGCCGCATACCCAATGGATTCAGGTCGGGTTGATCACGCTGATGATGGGCGCGGCGATTCTGGTGGCGATTGCCGGTGTCGATAAGGGCGTGCGCGTCATGTCCGACATCAACATGTTGCTGGCCTGCGCGCTGCTGCTGTTTGTGCTGTTTGCCGGGCCAACGCAGCATTTGCTGAATACCCTGGTGCAGAACATCGGGGATTATCTGGGCGCGCTGCCGACCAAGAGTTTCGATGTCTACGCCTATAACAAGCCGAGTGACTGGCTGGGCGGCTGGACAGTGTTCTACTGGGCCTGGTGGATTGCCTGGTCGCCGTTTGTGGGCTTGTTCATCGCGCGTATTTCCCGTGGCCGGACCATTCGTGAATTCGTCTTCGGCGTACTGCTGATTCCGCTGGGCTTCACCTTGGCGTGGATGTCGATTTTCGGCAACAGCGCTATCGATCAGGTGATCAATCACGGCATGGTTGCCTTGGGGCAATCGGCGATCGATGACCCGTCGATGACCCTGTATCTGCTGCTGGAAACCTACCCGTGGAGCAAAACTGTCATCGCGGTGACGGTGTTCATCAGTTTCGTGTTCTTCGTGACCTCGGCAGATTCGGGCACGGTGGTGCTCTCAACCTTGTCGGCCAAAGGCGGCAATCCTGATGAAGACGGTCCGAAATGGCTGCGGGTTTTCTGGGGCGTCGCGACGGCGCTGATTACCAGCGGCCTGTTGTTCTCAGGCAGTATCGATGCGCTGAAATCTGCGGTGGTGCTGACTTCGCTGCCGTTCTCGCTGATTCTGTTGCTGATGATGTGGGGGCTGCACAAAGCGTTCTTCATGGAGTCCCAGCGACAGATTGCCCAGCTGTATTCGCTGGCTCCGGCATCCGGTGCGCGACGCGGCGGCTGGCGTCAGCGCCTGAGTCAGGCGGTGCATTACCCGTCACGGGACGAGGTGTATCGCTTTCTTGAGCAGACGGTGCGTCCGGCCATCGAGGACGTGACCAACGTGTTCGCCGAGAAGGGCCTGAATGTGGTTGCTCAGCCTGATCCGGCCAACGACAGCGTGAGTCTGGAAATCGGCCACGGCGAAGAACGACCGTTCATTTATCAGGTGATGATGAAGGGCTTCTTCACCCCGTCGTTCGCGCGCGGTGGCATGGGTTCCAAGCAGCTGAATAATCGTCGCTACTATCGCGCCGAGGTTCACTTGAGTGAAGGCAGCCAGGATTACGATCTGGTGGGTTACACCAAGGAGCAGGTCATCAACGACATTCTTGACCAGTACGAACGTCATATGCAGTTTTTGCATTTGGTGCGATAAGCAGCGAATCCGCCGTAGGAGCGACTTTAGCGAGAGCGTCAATTGCCCTCCCGGCTAAAGCCGGTCCTACAGTCGCGAGAGCATCAATTGCCCTCCCGGCTAAAGCCGGTCCTACAGCAGGCCTTCATCGGCTTTTGATCAGCCCTCATCACCCTCGTCGTCATCCCCGCCATCGATCTTCATGCCCAGTTCCTTGATCTTGCGAGTCAAGGTGTTGCGGCCCCAGCCCAGCAGCACGGCGGCGTCGCGACGGCGACCGGCGGTGTGCTTGAGGGCGGTTTCGATCATGATGCGTTCGAAGGTCGGCACGGCGCTGTCGAGCAGGCTGGACTGGCCGCGAGCCAGTGCCTGGTCGGCCCATTGACGCAGCGCTTGTTCCCAGTTGGTGACGGGCGCGGCGTCTTGCGGCAGGCTCAGCAGTTCAGGCGGCAAGTCGCTGATGTGCACTTCACGGCCGGATGCCATGACGGTAATCCAGCGGCAGGTGTTTTCCAGCTGACGAACGTTACCCGGCCATGGCAGATGCTTGAGGTATTCCTCGGTTTCCGGCTTTAGCAGTTTCGGCTCGACTGCCAGTTCCTGGGCGGCACGACTCAGGAAGTGCTTGGCCAGCGTGGGAATGTCTTCGCGACGGTCGGACATGCGCGGGATGTGAATGCGGATCACGTTCAGACGGTGGAACAAGTCTTCACGGAATTTGCCCGCTTGCACCAGGGTTTCCAGATTCTGGTGAGTCGCGGCGATGATTCGTACGTCGACCTTGACTGGCGTATGACCGCCAACACGATAGAACTCGCCATCCGCCAGAACCCGCAGCAAGCGCGTTTGGGTGTCGGCTGGCATGTCGCCGATCTCATCGAGGAACAGCGTGCCGCCATCGGCTTGCTCGAAACGGCCGCGACGCAGGTTGGCCGCGCCGGTAAATGCGCCTTTCTCGTGGCCAAACAGTTCGGATTCCATCAAGTCTTTAGGAATCGCCGCCATGTTCAAGGCAATGAACGGCGAAGCCGAACGCGGGCTGTGGCGGTGCAAGGCGTGGGCAACCAGCTCTTTGCCGGTACCCGATTCGCCATTGATCAACACGGTGATGTTCGAGTGGCTCAAGCGGCCAATGGCGCGAAACACTTCCTGCATCGCTGGCGCTTCGCCAATGATTTCCGGAGTGCGCGTCAGGGTCGGTGCAACGTTTATGCCTTGCTGTTCCTGGGCATGCTGGTTGGCGCGCTTGACCAGAGACACCGCTTCATCGACGTCAAATGGCTTGGGTAAGTACTCGAACGCACCACCTTGATAGGACGCCACGGCGCTATCGAGGTCGGAGTGGGCGGTCATGATGATGACAGGCAAGCGCGGGTGCTGTTCGCGAATCCGCGCCAGCAGATCCAGACCACTGGCGCCGGGCATGCGGATATCGGAAATGATGACGTCCGGTTGCTGACGGGCCAGGCGGCTCATCACGCCGTCGGCGCTGTCGAAGCTTTGCGTGGTCATGCCTTCCTGTTGCAAGGCCTTTTCCAATACCCAACGGATGGAACGATCGTCGTCGACGATCCAGACAGTTTCACTACGGCTCATGTCGAAGCTGCTCCTTGTTCCAGCGGCAGGAAGATCGAAAACGTGGTGTGGCCAGGATGGCTGTCACACTCGATCAGTCCTTGGTGCTGACTAATTATGTTCTGGGTAATGGCAAGTCCGAGCCCGGTGCCGTCGGGACGGCCGCTGACCATCGGGTAGAAAATGGTTTCCTGAAGCTCGGCCGGAATACCGGGGCCGTTGTCGATGATTTCAATCTTGGCCACCAGCCGATGACGAACATGACCGATGGTGAATTGACGCATGGCGCGGGTGCGCAGACTGATGCGGCCCAGGCGCAGCTCGTTCTGCCCGCTGATGGCCTGCATCGCGTTGCGCACGATATTGAGCACGGCCTGAATCATCTGTTCACGGTCGATCAATACGTCGGGAATACTTGGATCATAGTCGCGCACCAAAGTGATGCAACCCTGGCTTTCCGCGTCGACCAGACTGCAGACGCGCTCCAGCACTTCATGCACGTTGGTCATCGCCAGCGAAGGCAGTTTGTTCGAGCCCAGCATGCGATCCACCAGATTACGCAGGCGGTCGGCTTCTTCGATAATGACGTTGGTGTAATCCTTGAGGCTTTCTTCGGGCAGCTCGCGGGCCAGTAACTGGGCCGCGCCACGAATCCCGCCCAATGGATTCTTGATTTCATGGGCCAGGCCACGCACCAGCATCTTGGTGGTTTCCTGCTTGGACAGCTGAGCCTCTTCCTTGGTGATGCGCAGCAGGCGGTCACGAGGATGGACTTCCAGCAGCAGCATGGTTTCGCCCTGGCTGAGGATCGGCGTGACCGCGTAATCAACCGTCAATGTCTGACCCGTGAGTGCAGTCAGCATCGCCTCGCGCTTGGTGAACGGGTGCGCTTGCTCCACGGCCTGACGCAGCGAGCTCAAGGCTTCTGCCGATTCGGTGAACAATTCACTGATGAATTGCCCATGGCTGCGTTGACCGCTGATGGCCAGCAGCATTTCCGCTGCGGGGTTCATGTACTCAAGGCGCAAGTCGGCATTGAGCAGAATGGTGGCAGTGGTCAGGTTATCCAGTAACAAACGGTGCAGCGCGTCGCTGATAGTCATGAAAGTCTTTGACCTCTTTTGGCACATTGCAACCCAGGCAAGCCCGGTATCGCAGGCACTGGTTGGTCTTCTCCAGCGTTGGCAAAACCACTGATACGCTCGCGCACAGTGCAGATAAGGATGCTGTTACGGGGAAGTTGCAAAAACCAAACCAAGGCTCCGAAAAGAAGCGTTTAATCTGCAAATCCGGGCTTTTTTTGGACAGAGGTCTGCTTTTGGTCACAGGTGCGGGCTTTTTTCGACCCAAAATGGGCTCAAGCCACCGCAGGCTGACAATTTATTGCACCAAAACGGAGCCTAGCCGCTAAAGCGTCCCGTTGGACTCAGAAAAAAGGCAGGAAACTGCTTTGTTCTTCAGGCTTGGTGCTTAGAGGGCATTCAGGACGCACGCCGTAGTCGTCAGCCTTGCAGGGCTGCGCCAGACGCTTCTGGGCCAAGGAGATGCGCTGCATGTGGAAAGGTTGGTTAGGCGTTCGCTCCAGAACCCGGCCCGTTTCGTCGACAATTTCCACCGAAAGTTGATGCGTACCTCGGTCGAGATTGCTCAGGGGAAAGACCGGGCTGCGTCCGGAATCGGCGTACGGTTTGCCATCCACCAGCAATCGATAACCGTGACCCGGCTGCAGCGCCGGGTCGCTGGTGACGCTGACGATCAATTCGCCTTGAGCGCTGCGCACCGTGGCGTCGGGTTCAGGCACCAGGATCCGCAGCAGTTCGTAACGAAACATCGCCTTTGCCTTGGGTTTGGCAGGACTGGCTTGTACCGCACGCCTGGGTGGTGCGCCGGTGGTGCTGTTGCTAGGCAGGATCTCCACCCGCTTGGCATTTTTGCGAGGCTGGTCGGTGAAGACGCGATTCCCCTCAGCGTCGATATAGGTGTAGACGTCCGCCATTGCCGGCAAGCCGATCAACAGCAACAGCCAGAACACTGCGCAGCGCATCACGCGCGACTCAAGGCTTGCCGACATGGACTCGCTGCACGGTGAGGGTCACGGTCGGACTTTGCTGAACGATGCCTTGTTGATCGCGCACGATGACCGCGAAGCTGTGTTCGCCGCGGTCGAGATTGACCACCTGCAGCCGCGGAACATTGCCCGGTTGGCCATACGGATTGCCATCCACCAGCAATTGCAGTTGATGGCCCGGCGCCAAACGTGGCTGGATCATTACGCCAACAGTGAAAGTGCCATTGTTGGCGCGCAACGCTTCGCCAGCGGGTAGATCGGTCAGCTCAAGCACCTGATAGGCCGCCTCAGGCTGAGAAGAGGTAGCGCGCGACTCGCTTGGTTGATTCTGCACCGGGCTCGACGGCTTCGGCGTTTCCACGCTGTTCAGCGGCGGCAACTCGACGACCTCGGCCTTGATGCCATCCGGAGGCTGATTGGTAAACGCGGTGTTGCCGTTGGCATCGGTGTATTTGTAGATCTGCGCCACCGCAGGCAAGGCGATCAACAGCAGCAGACAGATAAGACTTCGACGCATGAACACTCCGATGACAATGGCTTGCGCGGTTACTCCGACAGCGCGACGCCCGGAGTGCCAGCATAGAACACAATGAGTTCCACCGGACTATCGCCGGTCTTGCCGCGATGCATGGTATCCACCAATTCTGCCAGGGTGTCACCCTGTTTCAGGCGGATTGATTTGCTGCCGTCCTGTGTTTCGACTTCCAGCTCGCCCGAGGCCACATAAGCGGCATTGGGAATCAGGTGTTTGTGCCAGTTCAGGGTGGTTTTCGCAGGTATGTTGATTTTCAGCAGGGTCAATTCCGGCTGGCCGGCGGGGTAGGCCTTATAGGCCGTGCCGTCCCAGGAAGTGGTCGATTTGAGCAGTACCGTTGATTCAAGCTCGCCTGGCTGTGCGTTACAGGCGGTGGTGGTTAACAGTATGCCAAGAACAACGAGCGCTTTTTTGAACATATCCGGAGCATTCCTTTGTTTGTTGGAGCCTGCCCGAAGGCGGCTCATTGCATCCCTCGGTATCGAGCAGGTGCGCGAAGCGCGAAGGATGTCAAAAAGGCCGGAGGTGAGTGCGGTAACCGGATACCACATTGGGATACTGATTTTCAGCGAGCATTAAAAAGGCCTCGTGAAGAAGGCCTCTTTACTACGGCAACATTGCTGAGGCTTCGACGCTGTTCAGCGCAGGCTGATTAATGAATGCGATGCTCATTGGCTCTTGATGCACAGTTCCCCGGTTGCCCGCACCAGGGCCAGATCATGAATCGAGTCCCTGGCCTGCCGTGCGCGTTGCTGGCCCAACCAGTTCGGGCAGTCAGGATCGCGTCGGTAAGGGGCAAACGCCGCGTAATTTTGCAGCAGCTGGATTTGCAACTGATCAAGTTTCGGGCGGATCTGTTTGGTCAGGTCCGGCCTTGGACTGTCGGGAGCCTTGCCGGCCGCGTGCCAGTTGGCAAGCAGCGCGTATTGCACCAGCTTGTTCGCTTCGATCTGGGCCGCCAGGAATTGGCTGACTTCATCGCCATCGAGCTTGTAGCTCGGTGCAAGCTTGGCTGCGGCGGCAATGACTTGCTGCTCGCGCGGGCTGTCCTGAATCGGTTTGCCGCTGTCCCATTTGGTCAGCGCAACCTGATCGGCGATGGTCAGCCGCTCGCCGATGCTGCCAAGCAAGGGCGCCAGTGCTGCGGGAGGCGGCGGCGAAGTCGGAAGATTTGAGGTGCACGCGCCGATACTGACGATGCATACGGGAAGAAGAAGGCGTCGGACCATTTTGCTGGCGTTGGGCATCGGTTGATCTCTACGTTGTTTTTGTGGATCCAAGCGTTGCGCTGCTAGCGCGCACTCGAGCGGTTTGCGCACAGGGCCGGGTAGTCAACCAGAAAACCGGCTATCGAGTAGGAGGCGGCCTCACAGCCGCCGTCCTCTCACACCACCGTACGTACGGTTCCGTATACGGCGGTTCAGGTTATGCGGATAAACCGTTGATCGTATCCAGTATCGAGACCAGCCCAAGCCGATCCCACAGCTTCTTCGGCAGCGCCTGATTCATATGTGACGCTCCCGAGTTCCACCATGGGCCACGGCCATTGAACGCTGATTTGCAAGCCCGCTCTTCTTTGAGTCCCAGGCGTATCAGGCTGCGCGCCCTCGTTGAGGGCCACTTCCATTGACGCCATAGGACGCATCGAAGTCTGCGTCGGACCCAGCCGTCCAGTTCCTCAAGTGGTTTCCTGCTCTGGCTGAACTTGAAATAGCCTGCCCAACCGCGCAACACCGGGTTGATTCGCTCGATGATCGTAGCCATCTTGCAACCCTGTGCGCCTTGCAGCAGCTCTTTGAGCCGGTCGCGCAAGCGATTTAGGCTCATCGACGCCACTTTCAGCCTCGGCTGTTTATGCCAGCTCATCCCATAACCCAAGTAATCACAGACCCAGGGCCGCGCCACACGGCTCTTCTTCCGATTCAGCGCTAGTTTCAGCCGCTGATTCAGGAAGCGCTCAACCCCGGCCAACACCCGTTCGCCAGCACGACGGCTACGCACATAAATGTTCGCATCATCGGCATACCGCACGAAGCGATGACCCCGTCGCTCCAGCTCACGGTCAAGTTCGTTGAGCAGGATGTTCGACAGCAACGGCGAGAGCGGGCCGCCTTGCGGCGTCCCCTCCTGCCGTCGGCTGACGATCCCGCCCGACATGACTCCAGCCTCGAGGTAGCGGCGGATCAGCCTGAGCACTTGCTTGTCTTCGACTTGACGCTCGACGTAGGCCATCAATACATCGTGATTGACCCGATCAAAGAACTTCTCCAGATCGAGCTCCACGCACCAGCGGTGACCCGCCGCCACATGGGCACGGGCTGTTTCGATGGCTTGATGAGCGCTTCTACCCGGACGAAAACCGTAGCTGTAATCCGAGAACAGAGGATCGAAAATCGGCGTGAGCTGCTGTAGCAAAGCCTGTTGGATCAGACGGTCCACGACACAGGGGATGCCTAGCTGCCGTGTTCCACCTTTGGGTTTAGGGATTTCGACGGCGCGCACACCTTGCGGGTGATACTCGCCGGCCAGCAACCGAGCCTTGAGGATCGGCCAATACTGATTCGTGTAGTCCGCCAGTTGCTCCACCGTCATGCCGTCGGCACCCGGTGCGCCCTTGTTGCTGACCACGCGTTGATACGCACGCCGCAGGTTGGCGGGTGCAAGCACCCGCTCCATCAGCGTGTCCGGCTCCGCGTTCGTCCACGTCACAGACGCCGCCGATGCCTGCGCACTGCCAGCCGCAAGCCCTGGATTCTGTCCAGAACTTGGGGTTACAGCCCTCTTGTCGAGAGATTTCTGCTTTTCGGACATTCGACGAGACTCTGACGTCTACTGGCGGCATAACCTGTTCGGCCCTTCATCGGCCCGGTTACGGCGATTACTACGGCTTCAGCTGACTTCTGCACACTCATCCCGTCGCCTCTCGGCGCTCGGTAGCACAGTGGCAAGCATGCAGATCTCCCAGGGTAATTCGCGCGACCTTCCTGCTTATGCCTGTCGGATATACGTCACAGCGTTCCGTGCAAGTATTGGGCTTTGACGATTATGGCCGTCTTACCCCACTGTGCCGCCTCATCCGCTTCCTGTTCGTCAGGCCAGCATTTTGCCTCGGGCTTCCTTCAGATTCGCAGTCACCCGCGACACCCTTGCCTCTGGCTAACACTTCCCCTTGCCGGGTGTGTAGAGGACTTTCACCTCCAAGTCGTTTGGCTCACCACCACAGTGAGCTAAACAGCGCCAGTCACGGCGCTACGCGCCATGCCTGGCGCACCATAAAAAAGGCCTCCCGAAGGAGGCCTCTTGTTACGTCAAAACCGCTGACGTGACTGGATCAGCAGCTGTAGTACAGCTCGTATTCCAGTGGGTGTACAAAGGTGCGAACTTTGATTTCTTCTTCGCTTTTCAGAGCGATGTAAGCGTCGATGAAGTCGTCGCTGAAAACGCCGCCTTTGGTCAGGAACGCACGACCTTTGTCCAGCTCTTCCAGGGCTTCTTTCAGGCTGCCGCAAACTTGTGGGATCTCTTTGGCCTCTTCAGGCGGCAGGTCATACAGGTTTTTGTCAGCTGCGTCGCCAGGGTGGATCTTGTTCTGGATGCCGTCCAGGCCAGCCATCAACAGTGCAGCGAAGCCCAGGTACGGGTTGGCTGCTGGATCCGGGAAGCGCGCTTCGATACGGCGAGCTTTAGGGCTCGACACGTAAGGAATACGGATGGAAGCGGAACGGTTACGAGCCGAGTAGGCCAGCATTACCGGAGCTTCGAAACCTGGGACCAGACGCTTGTAGGAGTTGGTCGACGGGTTGGTGAAGCCGTTCAGTGCCTTACCGTGCTTGATGATGCCGCCGATGAAGAACAGGGCGGTGTCGGACAGGCCGGCATAACCTTCACCAGCGAAGGTGTTCTTGCCATCTTTGGAGATGGACATGTGAACGTGCATACCCGAACCGTTATCGCCGTACAAAGGCTTAGGCATGAAGGTAGCGGTGCGGCCGTAAGCGTCGGCAACGTTGTGTACGCAGTACTTGAGGGTCTGAACTTCGTCAGCCTTCTTGACCAGCGTGTTGAACTTGACGCCGATTTCGTTCTGACCGGCAGTCGCCACTTCGTGGTGGTGAACTTCGATGACCAGACCCATTTCTTCCATGGCATTACACATGGAGGTACGGATTTCGTGGTCATGGTCGAACGGCGGAACCGGGAAGTAGCCGCCTTTCACGCCTGGACGGTGGCCTTTGTTGCCGCCTTCGACGTCCTGGTCAGACATCCACGAACCTTGTTCGGAGAAGATCTTGAACATGGAGCCAGAGATGTCGGACTTGAACTTCACTTCGTCGAAGATGAAGAATTCTGGTTCCGGACCAACAAATACGGTGTCGCCGATACCGGTGGACTTCAGGTATTCCTCGGCACGGTGAGCGATGGCGCGTGGGTCACGGTCATAGCCTTGCATGGTCGAAGGTTCGATGATGTCGCAAACCAGGATGATGGTTGGCTCTTCGGTGAACGGGTCAAGCACGGCTGTGCTGTCGTCCGGCATCAGGATCATGTCGGAAGCTTCGATGCCTTTCCAGCCAGCAATGGAGGAGCCGTCGAACATTTTGCCGATTTCAAAGAAATCTTCATCCAGCGCGTCGCGAGCCGGCATGGTCACGTGATGCTGAGTGCCTTTGGTGTCCGTGAAGCGCAGATCAATCCACTTAACGTCATGATCTTTGATGAGTTGAACCGACTTCGACATGGTGTCCTCCGGGTGGCTTCGGGCCGTTTTATGGTTTAGGCCCTTAGAATTTGGGTGATGCCGGCGCGAATACTCGGCTAAGGCAACCTGCCTCACAAGGGAGCAAATTGCATGCCAGTGCCCCGTGTTGGGTTTTTTGCGTCAAACACGCTCTTTATAGGGGGGAAAACCGATTTTAACTAATCCGCACGCACCTTAATGATGCGGGCAACTAGTCGCCAGGTCCGTTTTGGTGCGTCGATGATTGGTTGCACGATAACTGGTTAAACCTTGAGCAATTTCCGCTATAATCCCGCCCCCTCTTTTTCGGCTGGCACCTCGCGCGCTGTTTACATGAAACTAATCGTAAAAGTCTTCCCAGAAATCACTATTAAAAGCCGGCCGGTGCGCAAGCAATTCATCCGCCAGCTGGCCAAGAACATCCGTACCGTGCTCCGCGACCTGGACCCGGCACTGGTGGTGGGAGGCGTGTGGGACAATCTTGAGGTTCAGACGCGTGTCACTGAGCCCAAGACCCTGCACGAGATGACTGAGCGCCTTAGTTGCATGCCCGGCATCGCCAACTTCCTGCAGGTGGCTGAATACCCGCTGGGCGACATGGACGACATCCTGGCCAAGTGCAAACTGCACTACGCCGACCTGCTGCCGGGGAAGATTTTTTCCGTGCGCTGCAAGCGTGCCGGCAAGCATTCGTTCAGCTCGATGGACGTCGAGAAATACGTCGGCAGCAAGCTGCGGATCGAGTGTGGCGCTGCCGGGATCGACCTGAAAAAGCCGGAAATCGAAGTGCGGATGGAAATTCGCGACCAACGGTTATTTGTGATTCACAGCCAGCACAACAGCATCGGCGGATATCCACTGGGCGCGCTCGAGCAGACCCTGGTGTTGATGTCCGGCGGTTTCGATTCGACAGTCGCGGCCTATCAGGTCATGCGGCGCGGGCTTATGGCGCACTTCTGCTTCTTCAACCTGGGCGGCCGCGCCCACGAACTGGGCGTGATGGAAGTCGCGCATTTCATCTGGAAGAAGTACGGCAGTTCGCAAAGAGTGCTGTTTGTCAGCGTTCCTTTCGAGGAAGTTCTCGGAGAAATTCTGCAGAAAGTCGATAACAGTCATATGGGTGTAGTTTTGAAGCGTATGATGTTGCGCGCTGCATCCTCTATTGCTGATCGCCTGGAAATCGACGTGCTGGTAACCGGCGAAGCGATTTCCCAGGTGGCCAGCCAGACGCTGCCGAACCTGTCGCTGATCGATGCGGCCACTGACAAGCTGGTCTTGCGCCCGTTGATCACCAGCCACAAGCAGGACATCGTCGATCAGGCGGTTGAAATTGGCACTGCCGATTTCGCCAAGCACATGCCTGAGTATTGCGGGGTGATTTCGATCAACCCCAAGACCAACGCCAAGCGCAACCGCGTTGAGTACGAAGAACAGCAGTTCGACATGGCGATTCTCGAGCGAGCGCTGGAGAATGCCAAGCTGGTCTCGATCGATCGGGTAATCGACGATTTGAGCCGCAGCATCGAGATAGAGGAAGTCAGTCAAGCGCTGGCAGGCCAGGTCGTCATCGACATCCGGCATCCGGATGCCCAGGAAGACCAGCCGCTGCAATTGTCTGGCATTGAAATACAGGCGCTGCCGTTCTATGCATTGAACAGCCGCTTCAAGGAACTGGATAACACGCGCCAGTACCTGTTGTATTGCGACAAAGGCGTCATGAGTCGCCTGCATGCTCATCATTTGCTCAGTGAGGGGCATGCCAATGTGCGCGTTTATCGACCGAGCTAAGTGCCCGGGGCTGTTTGCCTGTGGCTTGCGTCACCGGCCCCCCGACGCCAGTCGTCTAGCCGTAACGGCTTTTGGCCGACTCTAACGTTATAAATAGCTGTCTAGATTTATTCAGCTGACCGAATCCTCTGATCGAGATACACAAGTGATCGAAAATCTACGCAACATCGCCATCATTGCTCACGTTGACCATGGTAAAACCACCCTGGTAGACAAACTCTTGCGTCAATCCGGCACTCTGGAACGCGGCGAGCTCAACGACGAACGCGTGATGGACTCCAACGACCAGGAGAAAGAACGCGGTATTACCATTCTGGCGAAAAACACCGCTATCAACTGGAACGGCTACCACATCAACATCGTGGATACCCCGGGCCACGCCGACTTCGGCGGTGAAGTAGAGCGTGTGATGTCGATGGTTGACTCCGTTCTGCTGCTGGTTGACGCTCAAGACGGCCCTATGCCGCAAACCCGTTTCGTGACCAAGAAGGCTTTCGAAGCCGGCCTGCGTCCAATCGTGGTCATCAACAAGGTTGACCGTCCAGGCGCGCGTCCGGACTGGGTTCTGGATCAGATCTTCGACCTGTTCGACAACCTGGGTGCTACCGAAGAACAGCTGGACTTCCAGGTCGTTTACGCTTCCGCGCTGAACGGTATTGCCGGTCTGGAACACACCGCCATGGCGGAAGACATGACCCCGCTGTACCAGGCGATTGTTGACCACGTTCCTGCTCCAAAGGTTGACCGTGAAGGTCCGTTCCAGATGCAAATCTCGGCACTGGACTACAACAGCTTCCTGGGCGTCATCGGCGTTGGCCGTATCGCTCGCGGCAAGGTCAAGCCGAACACCCAGGTTGTTGCGATCGACGCTGACGGCAAACGCCGCAACGGCCGTATCCTGAAACTGATGGGTCACCACGGTCTGCACCGCATCGACGTTGAAGAAGCAGCTGCCGGCGACATCGTCTGCATCAGCGGCTTCGACCAGCTGTTCATCTCCGACACTCTGTGCGACCCACTGAACGTCGAAGCGATGAAGCCGCTGACCGTTGACGAACCAACCGTTTCCATGACTTTCCAGGTAAACGATTCGCCTTTCTGCGGTAAAGAAGGCAAGTTCGTCACCAGCCGTAACATCAAGGAACGTCTGGACAAAGAGCTGCTGTTCAACGTTGCCCTGCGCGTTGAAGAAGGCGACACCGCTGACAAGTTCAAGGTCTCCGGCCGTGGCGAGTTGCACCTCTCGGTACTGATCGAAACCATGCGTCGCGAAGGCTTCGAAATGGGCGTCGGTCGCCCTGAAGTAATCATCCGCATGGTTGACGGCGTCAAGCACGAACCGTACGAAAACGTCACCATCGACCTGCCGGAAGAGTCCCAGGGCGCGATCATGGAACAGATCGGTATCCGTAAAGGCGACCTGACCAACATGGTTCCGGATGGCAAAGGGCGTGTTCGCCTTGAGTACAACATCCCGGCTCGTGGCTTGATCGGTTTCCGTAACGAGTTCCTGACCCTGACTTCCGGTGCCGGCATCCTGACCAGCATCTTCGACCGTTACGACGTGATGAAGTCCGGCGACATGTCCGGCCGTCAGAACGGCGTTCTGGTTTCGGTTGCTACCGGCAAGGCGCTGACTTACTCGCTGGAAACCCTGCAGGCACGTGGCAAGCTGTTCCTGGGCCACGGCGAAGACGTGTACGAAGGTCAAATCGTCGGCATCAACAGCCGCGACAACGACCTGGGTGTAAACCCAACCAAAGGCAAGAAGCTCGACAACATGCGTGCTTCCGGTAAAGACGAAACCATCGCTCTGGTTCCGCCTATCCGTTTCACTCTGGAACAAGCGCTGGAATTCGTTCAAGAAGACGAACTCTGCGAAGTGACTCCAAAGTCGATCCGCCTGCGTAAGAAAATTCTTGGCGAAAGCGAGCGTACCCGCGCTGCCAAGAAAAGCGGCAACTGATTAATCAGTTAGTCGGCTAAAAACAAAACGCCCCCGACCGCAAGGTCGGGGGCGTTTTTGTTTGTGTGGTCATTGAGTCACTTCAATCCGCAAAAAGGGCGGGCATCGTAGGACCGGCTTTAGCCGGGAGGGCGTTAGTCGGCCTGGAACAGATTTGTCCCAGGTAGACCGCCCTCCCGGCTGAAGCCGGTCTTCCAGAATGAATTACTTAGAACTTCGGAAACGGCGTGCTGGTGTTGTTCTTCAGCGTGCCGGTGTCCTGACGAACCAGATCCTTGGGCTTGTAAGCGCAATAGCCGGGGCGCGGGCCGACCTTGGGGTGATTGCGGCAGGTGTCCGGACGTTTCTCGTAGATCGTGCACAGGCGGCTCTTGCGATCCAGGTACAGGCAATCGTTGTTGCTCATGCGCTGCAACGTGAAGATCTCGGACTTCTGGTTGTAGCGCTCGACGATGCCTTCCTTCTGCAAACGCTTGGCGATGTTCTTCGCCGGCTCCCCGCGCTCGAACTCATCGACGATGCCGATGCGGATCAAATCCTTGATCTTCACTTCAACAGGCAGCGTGCAGCAGCTGGAAATACAGCCCCCGCACATATGGCTGGAGTATTTGGCCCAGGTATCGATACGGTCGAGTTCTGCGGCGGCGATCAAGGTGGGTTTCATTTGAATCCAGTTCCGGGTGTATCGGGCGCGGGATGATACCGGTCTCCGGGATAATCGAGTAATTAAAAATGACGAATGCGACTGCCGGGCACGAAACCTGTAGGCGCGAATTCATTCGCGATCGGCTGCGAAGCAGTCGCAAAATCAGGGCTCACCACGGCATGAAAGTCGTTCCGACTTTATCGCGAACAAGATCGCTCCTACAGGATCCGGGCGAGACTTTCGATCTGCTCCTGCCGTTCAGCCTGGCTCAGCTTCGCCCCCGGATTGAGCGACGACCATTGCGGGTGTGCGCGCGCCTTGTGCACCGCTTCGGGGAGTTTGCCTTCGCGCCAGGTCATGTCCTGCGGCGTGGTGAGCTTGATGCTTTCCATCGCCGCATGACCTCGCGCGCCGAGGGCTTGCAGCAAATGACGCTGACGCAACGCCAGCAGGCGCAACACCGCGTCATCGACGGTCAGTTCGCGCTGGCCTTTGAGCTTGCCCAGCAAGCGGCCGCCGTAACTGCGGGCGGTCTGCAATGCGCCGCCAGCAATCGCCCCGACCAGCGCCGCCGCGCCGAGAGTAACCCCGCCCACCAGCAGATCGACGCCCGCTCCGGCCGCTGCGCCCGCCGCAATACCGCCACCGACCCGCACGCCCAGTTGCTTGAGGGTTTCCGGATTGAACAGATCATCGCCCCAACGCCCGTCCAGCAGCGGCAGATCACTGGCCGCCGCGTCCTGCGTGCGAAACGCATACAGCTTGAGCAGCGCCTCGACACAACGCTGCTCGCGCTGCCGCACCGCTTTGCGCAGTTCATCAATGGCCAGTTGCTCTTGACCGGATTCGGTCGACACGCTGCGTCGGCAAGCTGCGCAGTCGATCAGCAGCTCGGCAATCAAGCGCGCCGCGCTCTGGCGTCGGGTTTCGCGCTGGGCTTCCTGATCCAGGATCAGACGCTCCAACTGGCCTCGGGAAGTCTCCAGCAACAGCGCAAGGCTTTCATACAGGCGCCGCTCGCCATCTTCCGGCGGTGCCACGCTATCAAAACGCACCAGTGCATGCAGGCCAAGCCGCCCCAGGGCTTCACGCCAGGCGGGTTCGCGATGGTCGGCGCTGCTGACGAAATTCAACACCGGCAACAGCGGCTTGCCGCAACTGGCCAGCACCGACAGTTCGTCGCGATATTTCGCCAGCACCGGCTCGCGCGCATCGATCACATACAAACCGGCATCCGACGCCAGCAGTTGGCGCAAGACCTTGGCTTCCTGCTCGAAACGCTGCCGCGCCTCACTGCCATCAAGAAACCGCGCCAGCCGCGCCGGGCCATCCAGCCGTTCGCCGGGACGATCCAGGCGTTCCAGATAATCGAGCAGCGCGATGGCGTCTTCCAGACCAGGCGTGTCGTACAGTTCCAGCAAAGCCTCGCCATCCACCGACAACCTTGCGCCTTCCACGTGGCGGGTGGTGCTGGGCCGATGGGAGACTTCGCCAAAGCCGACGTCGCGAGTCAGTGTGCGCAGCAGCGAGGTCTTGCCGACATTGGTGTGGCCGACGACAGCAAGTTTCAGTGGACGAATCTTCTCGGTCTTACTCATCACCCGTCTCCAGCCAGTTCAACGGTGCGGCTTCGGCCCACGTCAGCTCCAATTGTTGCAGCCCGGCATGCCAGTCGCTGACGCGCTCGGCATCCAGATTCTGACCCGCAGGCGCGGCGAGCAGCCAGACTCTGGTGCTCCCGGCGCAGCGCGCCAGTTCGGCGATCAGCGCCAGGCTGCCACGGTCCGGCGAGCGTCGTGGATCGCAGGCAATGACCAATCGCGCCGGAGGAAAACGCGTCAGTTGATCGAGCAGTTTCTGCCGGGATTCGCGACTGTCGAGAATGCCGGCATCTGCAACAGTCGCTGGCAGCGCGGGCGGCCATGGCTGATCTTCATCCAGCTCGATGGCGACCAGCAACGCGCCTTCACTGTTCTGGCTGCCATGCTGCGGAGTAATCTGCGGCAACGACTCTGGCGCGGCATCGCTGACGCCAAGCCGCTCGCTGCTGGGCATCAGGCGTTCGCGCAGTTCGCTGTAACCGGGCAGGCTCAAGTCCAGGCTCAACGCCGCGCGGCCACGCTTCCACAGCGACAGGCAAGCCAGCGCCAATATCAAACGGGGCACGATGCCGTAGACCAGCAAAACCCCCACCAGCCATGCGGCCCAGGCTTGCCTTGCGGACTCGACTACCAATGCACTGTCGCCGCTGGCGCGGATCATGGCTTCGCTCGGCACGCTGAAGCCCAGCAGTGCCGGAAGCGTGCCGAGAGCCTGGGTCAGGCTGACGAAGGTGTCGCTGCCCAGAATCGTGGTTTCCCAGACGAAGCCGTAGCGCCGCGTCGCCATCAGCATCAACAGCAACACCAGCGCGCTGACCAATGCCAGCAGCCATAAGCCATGCACCAGCGCACCCAAGGCCCAGCGATTCAGGCGCCGTCGTTGCAGCAGCAGAATCAAGGCTGGCGCCAGTTGCGCCGCTTGCGCATCGCGGGCGAGCTTTTCACTCAACCATAGCCACAAGCGCCCGAGACTGGCCGCGCTTTCCCCGGCGAAGGCCAGGCCCAACGCCCAGCTGATCAGCAGAATCAGGTTCAGCCCGAGCAAACTGCCCAGGGCCCAGAACACATTGACCGGCGTCTGCCCGTCGCCCATAGCCGCGAAGGCCAGTCCGGTACCGCTGATGACCGCCAGAATCGCCAGCGCAATCAACGCCAGACGCGCGCCTTGCTTCCAGCGGCGTAGCGCTTCGAGCATGCCATCGCGCTCGGCCAGCCACAGGGCGCGATGCACAATGCGGCTCGGCAAGTCGCCTGCCTGGGCGCGGGCGCGGCGGTTGGCTTCAAGGTCGTCGAGTTGACCGGCCTGTTGTTCGCGCAGACGCACGGCTTCGGTCAGCCAGAGGTTATCGAGTGGGGTCAGAGCAGTCACACGGCGTCTCGTTGATGAAGTCAGGGATGAGCATAACCTCTGCGTCGTGCATTCGAGCGAAAAGCACGGTACGAATTCACTGCCGTGCTCTGCTATTCTCGCCGCCATGAAAACTCAACTGCCTCTCAGCCTGATTGCCGCCCTTGGTGAAAACCGAGTGATTGGCGTCGACAATTCCATGCCCTGGCATTTGCCGGGGGACTTCAAATATTTCAAGGCGACCACCCTCGGCAAGCCGATCATCATGGGCCGCAAGACCTGGGATTCGCTCGGCCGGCCGTTGCCCGGCCGCCTGAATCTGGTGGTGACTCGCCAAACGGATTTGCAGCTCGAAGGTGCCGAAGTCTTCACCTCGCTGGAATCCGCGGTAACCCGCGCCGAAGCATGGGCACGCGAGCAGGGCGTCGATGAAGTCATGCTGATTGGCGGCGCGCAGCTTTATGTTCAAGGCTTGCCGCAGGCTGATCGTCTGTACCTGACCCGCGTGGCGCTGAGCCCTGAGGGCGATGCGTGGTTTCCAGAGCTTGATCCGGCGCAATGGGTTTTGATCTCAGAGGTGTTGAATCCAGCCCTGGATGGCAAGCCGGCATACACCTTTGAGGTGTGGCAACGCAGGTGAACCGGACACCTGTACAGACTGTGTAGGAGGAGACTTGTCCCCGAATGCGATGGTCCTAACAACGAAAATCCGGAAAATTGACACCGCCTGAGCCACCGCCTTCGGGGACAAGTCCCCTCCTACGGTCACAAAAATGTCGCAATCGGCGAATCCCGTCGCGAATCGTTCCCGACATGACGCCCTCGGAACGCGCGCGGTCGCTGACGCACTCAAACAGTAACGGCAATTTGCTACGGTCGAACCTCTAAATATCCGGGGGGGAAACCACTATGAAATTCGCGCCAAAACTACTCGCTGTCGCGCTGTGCCTGGGCCTTGCCGGGCAGGCGCTGGCCACCGAATTGACGCACTGGCCCGAGCCTGCCGCCAAGGCGCTCAACGCCATGATCACCGCCAATGCCAACAAGGGCAATTACGCGGTGTTCGACATGGACAACACCAGCTACCGCTTCGACCTCGAAGAATCGCTGCTGCCGTTCATGGAAAACAAAGGCCTGATCACCCGCGAAAGCCTGGACCCCTCCCTCAAGCTGATGCCGTTCAAGGACACCGCCGACCACAAGGAAAGCCTGTTCAGTTATTACTATCGCCTCTGCGAAGTGGACGACATGGTTTGCTACCCATGGGTCGCGCAAGTGTTCGCAGGTTTCACCCTCAAGGAACTCAAGGGCTACGTCGACGAGTTGATGGCTTCGGGCAAACCGGTGCCGGCGACCTATTACGACGGCGATGTGGTCAAGAAACTCGATGTCGAACCGCCACGGATCTTCACCGGCCAGAAAGAGCTGTACAACAAGCTGATGGAAAACGGCATTGAGGTCTACGTGATGACCGCCGCTTCCGAAGAGCTGGTGCGCATGGTCGCGGCCGATCCGAAGTATGGCTACAACGTCAAACCGCAAAACGTCATTGGCGTAACCACGCTGCTCAAGGATCGCAAGACTGGCGAGCTGACCACAGCGCGCAAGCAGATCACCGCAGGCAAATATGACGAGAAGGCCAACCTCGGCCTGGAGCTGACTCCATACCTGTGGACGCCAGCGACCTGGATGGCTGGCAAACACGCAGCGATCCTGACCTACATCGACGAATGGAAAAAACCGGTGCTGGTCGGCGGCGATACGCCAACCAGCGATGGTTACATGCTGTTCCACGACGTGGACGTGGCCAAGGGCGGCGTGCACCTGTGGATCAACCGCAAAGACAAGTACATGACCCAGCTCAACGGCATGATGGCCAAGCACGCAGCGGCTCAGGCTAAAGAAGGTCTGGCGGTGACAGCGGACAAGAACTGGGTGATCGTCAAGCCGGAAGAGATTCAGTAAGCGTGAACGGTCGCGAGACGGTATTTCAGATTTCGAGCAGGCGCACTTTCAGTTCCTGACCGCCATGGAACTCAAGCAGTCGGACTCCCTGGCCGCAGAGAATCTGCTGACCATGTTGTTGTATCAGGATAACTGGAACCGGGCAGCCGACTGGGTCACCCGCAACGGCTTGACCCCGGAGCAGTTCAATGAGTCCAGGGCTCGGGCCGAAGCATTGAAGAAACCGTTGGCAGTTCGCCCGGTAGCGGCCCTGACCGGGCAGAGTGCGCTCAATTGAGTAGGGAGGAGGGTATGAAAGGTGGCGTGATTGGCATCGTCTGCCTATTGGGCATGGCGTCGGCGGCCGTGGCGGCCGAAAAGGGCGATTCGCCCTGGCAGGAACAGACGCAGAGCTGGCTGAAATTACAGACAGAGGGCAATCATGCCTCACCCACCCCGCAGGCCGTCACCCCGGCCGAACGCGAGCGCAGCATGCAGCGCTGGCTCGACAGCTATAAGCATGAAATTCCGGATTTCTTCGAACAGAAAAAGGGCGGGACTACTCAGGCCGGGAGTTGAGGAAAACAGCTGTCCTGCAGGAGCTGCCGAAGGCTGCGAAAGCGGTGGATCAGGTGACCTCGTTCGCAGCCATCGCCAGCAAGCCGCGTCAAACTGTTTATCAAGTACCGGTATAACGCAGTTCGCTCAGCGCCCCGCTGGCCGCCGAAGTACTTTGGGCAGCCAAAACGCGAGCAAAAGTAACCACGGCACGTTCAATGTCTTTTTGCAGTTCAAGCACCGCCTTTTCGACCTCCCCGGTCACCCTGGGGCCCGAAATCTCTCTAACGCCGCTATGCCCATTAGAAGAAGCCTCTGCGGGTTGCAATTGACCTGCGCCAGCTTCTTCAACAACCGCTGCTTCGGTCCTTGACTGCTCCAGAATCTCGCGAGCTGCCTGCAATGCCTGCTCCTCGGCTTTGCGCTGAGCCAACGCTCGTGCCGCCTCCTCTATCTGTCGCTGTGCCAGTTGCAAAGCTGCCTCCTTCGCGCGCTGGCGAGCAGCTTCAGCCTCTTCGGCCTGACGTTGCGCCAATTGCCGAGCGGCCTCTTCTGCCTGCCGCTGGGCCAGTAGTCGCGCGGCTTCTTCCGCCTGGCGCTGGGCAAGCCGTCGCGCCTCCTCCTCAGCCCGAAGTCGAGCCTGCTG
Source organism: Pseudomonas sp. G.S.17 (assembly GCF_038096165.1). NCBI lineage: Bacteria > Pseudomonadati > Pseudomonadota > Gammaproteobacteria > Pseudomonadales > Pseudomonadaceae > Pseudomonas > Pseudomonas viridinivis. The sequence goes on along the minus strand of NZ_CP151076.1, from coordinate 101,234 downwards.
ACGTTCCTGCTCCTCCAGTCGAGGCTGAAGCCCGGCCATGGCATCACGGAAATGGGTCAGGAAGCGGATGCACTGCAAGAAGAAGTTCGCGTTGACCGTCATCGAATAGAAATCGGTAGCGCCATGCCCCGGCATACTACGCAGCTGCATCATATTCTCGACATCGGCTTTGCTCGACTGCACATTGCCCCACATAAAGCTGACATTCGCGACATGCGCCGGGTCCAGTCCGCCACGCTTGGTGGCAATCAGGTGATCAGCCATTGCCCGGTAGCGCGCAACGATCTGAACCGGAGACACTCCGTGGGTTGACCCCGCATGGGCGTGCAGTTCGTTTTGTAAGAAGTTCGGCAGTTGGTGCAGGTGATGATTAAATTCTTCCATGATGGATACCTCTCTTTGAAAGTTACTAATTTGATTCGTAAGGCCCGAATGCATCACGCGCTCGGGGGCTTTATTTAATTCAGATCAGGAAGCCTTAAATCCAGGCTTGCCATTTTGCGCTCGCCATTCTTTTACTTCTTTCAGAATGCCTTCCGGGCTGTCTTCCTGGCCTTCGCGAGGGTAGAAAATGACATCGGACTGGGCAGGATGCTCGGTAATGGTAATGAAATATTCGACAAACTCGATAGTGGATCTCTCATACTCAGCCCCCTCAAGATGTTTTCTGCCGTAAGAAAAATAATTAAGAAGCTCTAAAAACTCAAGCTCTGTGTAATCAGTTATTTTTTTGCTGAAATCAATAACCATAATCACTCTCCAGTCCGATGTTTCTCTATATGCTGGTCAGGCGCGAGCACCACCAAATTGTCCATATCGTAGACAGCCCCGCCACTTTTAATCCAGTGTTGATGATGAATTTCGAATTTCTTCCTTCCACCTACTTGATTGATCAGTGGGGCATAGGGTGCATAGCCCTTGGCCATTTCATCCAAATTATGCTTGTTAAATTGTTTACTAAGCTCCGGATCCTCGGCAACTGCACTCCAGATGGCTTCCCTTTGACGATCAAAATTGGCAAATCGCTGCCCTCGCAATTTGTCGGCAATGTTTGAGGGGATCGGCGCACCCTCACGTCGAGTATTAGCGCCCAGCCAAGTGCCCGTAACCGGCTTGCCATAACCGCTGGCAATACCCGGTGTCTCACGTGGGGAGTTGAACAACAGATAGCTATCCGGCAATCCAGAACCGGATGGCGATATGAGAATGTAGTCATCAAAACCACGAACAACTTCTGGATAAATCTCTATGTCCAGCACGATGGGCGATAAGGGAACACCCGGATCAGTCGGAAGTGACGGCCCATGAGCCGGAGTACTGGTCGAACTGTCCTGTGGCCTGACAATCGGCGTCCAGACCAGTGCAGGCTCGGTTTCGCCATCACGAATAAATTCGTAAGTATTGTTTTCGGCATTCCAGCTGAAGGACCTGACGCGGACCTTTGTACCGACTTCGACTCCGTCAGCGGCCACCCACGCTATTGCGCCGTCATCCTGCACGAGCAAGCGATGTGGAACGTCAACCGAGCCGTTGCGGCTGGCGACGAACTCAAGATCCACGCCATCCGGAATACCGAGCTGGGACAGCGGAATGCCCAGCACCTGCGCGGCCAGTTCGGCGTTACCCAGCATGGGCGAGTATGTCGACAGCAGCAGAAGCGGGTTTCGGCTCAATGCCCTTGCTGCGGAACGCACGAACTCTCGCCTGGCAATCTGCGTGGCTTGGCGCCACACACCTGCCACCCCCGTCGCTGTCGGAGCGGCAGCTGGAGGAGCCACTGCTGACCACAGGCGCGATGCACTCGATACCCGTTGAACATCACCCTCTTCGGCCGCCTGAACGGCCAATGTCGCGTGCTGTGCGGACAATTGCGCAGACTGGCTTTCCAGCAGAGCTATTGATTCGGCGAGCAGTTTCGACTCATGGGCATGAGTCGCAGACTCCAGCCATGATTGATGCATCTGCTGAGCGCTGTCCGAATCAAGATGACTGTTTGTACCCAGGTGATGCTTATATTGCTCAGCCGACTGCTTGAGCGGATCCGCGCCGTTAAAAGCCCGGACAATATTATTGCTCGCCTCAAGCTCGCCTCTCTTGGAGGAAATCAAATAATTGATATGCGCTTTTTGCTGCACAACATGGGCAAGGTACTGCCGACCATCGAACTGTGCAGGCAGGGGGTCAATGCCACTCTTTATTTCCGACTGAGTAGCTTGTAGCAGGTCTCTGGATTTCGTTATATAGCGCTGCTCCAGTTCATTCTTTTGCGACTGGAAACTATGGGTCAGACTTTCAATCAATTGCCCATGTCTGATAATTGCCTGCTGGTACTCTGCTTGAGCGCGAGCAACTGCCTCCGCATGCGCCCGGGCTTCAGCCTCTGCACGGGCTTGAGCCTCGGCGTGCGTCCGAGCTTCTGCGTCGGCTCTTGCCTTTGCTTCAGCCTGTTCACGTGCAGCCTGCTCCGCTTGTTCTCTACGTTTAGCTTCCTCGCGTTTACGCTTCTTTCTGCGCTTTTTCTTCGATGATCCTCCTGAACCAAAACCGCCGCTGAAACCAGTGCCTATCGACCAACTTGATCCACTTCCACCCCCTCCAGGACGTCCGGAGGGAGAGGGTTGGTCGGGTCCCGGCGTAATAACAATCGGACCAATTTCAACAGGTCCTTTATTTCCATTGCTGATCATACATACCTCCATTTCGTATGTGAGACAGCAATGTATCCAACTGCTTTAAATAGACTGATCTATATAATTACCGCATCATAAAAAAATAACTCAATCGCCATTTCTTCGATAAAGTCTAAATATATTTTTCCGTGGCTTACGAGCGTTCAGGAGTGAGTAGGAAGTAGGAAGTAGGAAGTAGGAAGTAGGAAGTAGGAAGTAGGAAGTAGGAAGTAGGAAGTAGGAAGTAGGAAGTAAAGAATCACTTAATAAGCGCGCCGCATGTCAATACTTCGACAAAACCCCGCAGCATGCAGCGCTGGCTCGACAGCTATAAACATGAAATTCCGGATTTCTTCGAGCAGAAGAAAACAGCTGCCCTACAGGGAAATTATTTGCTCGGTTCACCGTCACCCGCTGCCGCGTCGATGCATTACCCGGCGACAGGGCCAGGGCCAAAAGCAGGAGTCGCCTCGCCAACAAGTTGGCTCCTACAGAGGACTGCGTTATCTGAAAACAAAAAACCCGGCATCTCTGCCGGGTTTTTGTTCTAGCCGATCAAGCTCAAGGCACCAGTCTGTCCAGCAGTTCCTTGTCGCGCACGGCGCCTTTATCGGCGCTGGTGGCCAGCAGGGCGTAGGCCTTCAGCGCGGTGGTCACTTTACGTGGCCGCGATTCGACTGGCTTCCAACCCTTCTTGTCTTGCTCGGCACGGCGCTCGGCCATTTCCGCATCGTCGATCAACAGGTTGATCGAACGGTTCGGAATGTCGATCAGCACTTTGTCACCATCGCGTACCAGACCAATCGCGCCGCCAGCCGCTGCTTCCGGGGAAGCGTGACCGATGGACAGCCCCGACGTACCGCCCGAGAAGCGGCCATCGGTCAGCAGCGCGCAATCCTTGCCCAAGCCTTTGGATTTCAGGTACGAGGTCGGATAGAGCATTTCCTGCATGCCCGGGCCGCCTTTCGGGCCTTCGTAACGAATGATCACGATATCGCCGGCTTTCACTTCGTCAGCAAGAATGCCGCGCACCGCGCTGTCCTGGCTTTCGAAGATCTTCGCGTTGCCTTCGAACACGTGGATCGACTCGTCAACGCCTGCGGTTTTCACCACGCAGCCATTCAGCGCAATGTTGCCGTACAGCACGGCGAGGCCGCCTTGTTGCGAGTACGCGTGCTCGACCCTGCGGATGCAGCCGTTCTCGCGGTCGTCGTCGAGGGTTTCCCAACGGGTCGACTGGCTGAACGCGGTCTGCGTCGGGATCCCGGCCGGGCCAGCCTTGAAGAAGGTGTGAACCGCTTCGTCGTCAGTCTGGGTGATGTCCCATTTGGCGATGCCTTCGGCCAGCGTCTTGCTGTGCACGGTCGGCAAATCGGTGTGCAACAGGCCGCCACGGGCCAGTTCGCCGAGGATGCTGAAGATCCCGCCAGCGCGATGCACATCTTCCATGTGGTACTTCTGGATGTTCGGCGCGACTTTGCACAGCTGCGGCACTTCGCGGGACAGACGGTCGATGTCGCGCAGATCGAAATCGATCTCCGCTTCCTGGGCCGCTGCCAGCAAGTGCAGGATGGTGTTGGTCGAGCCGCCCATGGCGATATCCAGCGTCATGGCGTTTTCAAAGGCCTTGAAGTTGGCGATATTGCGCGGCAGAACAGCATCGTTGTTCTCGATGTAGTACTGGCGGCACAGGTCGACGATGGTGCGGCCAGCCTGCAGGAACAGTTGCTCGCGGTCGCTGTGGGTCGCCAGTTGCGAACCGTTGCCCGGCAAGGCCAGGCCCAAGGCTTCGGTCAGGCAGTTCATCGAGTTGGCGGTGAACATCCCGGAACACGAACCGCAGGTCGGACACGCGCTGCGCTCGTACTCGGCGACTTTCTCGTCACTGGCGGTATCGTCGGCGGCGATGACCATGGCGTCGACCAGATCCAGACCGTGGGCGGCCAGCTTGGTCTTGCCGGCTTCCATCGGCCCGCCGGAAACGAAGATCACCGGAATGTTCAGGCGCAAGGCAGCCATCAACATGCCGGGGGTGATCTTGTCGCAGTTGGAGATGCAGACAATGGCGTCGGCACAGTGGGCGTTGACCATGTATTCCACGGAGTCGGCGATGATCTCGCGGCTCGGCAACGAATACAGCATGCCGTCGTGACCCATGGCGATGCCGTCATCGACTGCGATGGTGTTGAATTCTTTCGCCACGCCACCGGCGCGTTCGATTTCACGGGCAACCAGCTGGCCCATGTCCTTCAGGTGCACGTGGCCCGGTACGAACTGGGTAAACGAGTTGGCAACGGCGATGATCGGTTTCTTGAAATCCGCATCCTTCATCCCGGTGGCGCGCCACAAGGCACGAGCGCCGGCCATATTGCGGCCGTGGGTGGACGTTTTCGAGCGGTAATCAGGCATGGAACACTCCTGGCGGCTAATCAGGTAAATAGGTAAGGGAGTGAGCTTCTAGTGTCGTCACACACAAACGGCAGTGACCGGATGTTGCGAAGGAAACCGAAAACGCTACGGGATCGCCGTACGCTCGGCCTGAGCTCATAAACCCGCCGGGGATGACTGGCGATGGATGAAGACGATTCTACACCTGTAGAAGCCAAGTGGAATGGCAGGAAGTCGGAGAGCGGGGAATTAGCGTGGATGATGGTGGGATTGAGGTGACCAGATACGCAATCTGATTCGAGCCCCAAACCCAATAAAGGAACCAGGAAGACTCCGCTCTTCGATGAAAGTCGCTACCGAGCGGGCGCGGCTGCGCACGGTGACTGAGCTAGTGTGCCGTCTCTGAAATAAGTTTCTAACCTGAGCTATGCTTCTGTGGTCAGTCAGTGCTTGGAGTGATCACATGAACTCTCAGGACATCGTGCTCAGTGAAGACGAACAAATTGAACTGAGTCGGCGCATAAGATCAGCCACGATCAGTCAGCGCGACGGTCGTCGGGCACGGGTGATTTTGCTAGCCGCTCGAGGTTGTTCTCGTAACGAGATTGCCCAGTTGACAGGTCTCTCCGTTGTTTCAGTCACCCGCTGGTGCAAGCGCTTTCAAGAGCTGCGTCTACAAGGCCTAGTGGATCTGCCCGGACGAGGTCGCAAGCCATCCCTATCGGCCGAAGCGTTGAAACGAACACTTGAGCAGGTCACTCAGCCGCGTATCGGTCAGCCTCGCTGGAGCTGTCGAAGCATGGCGCGAGTCGCCGGCATTTCACCGGCCAGCGTCCAGCGCATATGGGCCGCCAACGATATAAAACCGCACCTGACACGTACCTTCAAACTGTCCAAAGATCCAAACTTCGAAGAGAAGTTCTGGGACGTCATCGGGCTGTATCTGGATCCGCCGGATAAGGCATTGGTGCTTTGTTGCGATGAAAAAAGCCAGGTTCAGGCTCTGGAGCGTACCCAGCCTGGACTGCCTTTGGGGATCGGTCATATCCGTACGCAATCGCACGATTATGTCCGCCATGGCACCGTCACCTTGTTCACTGCGCTGGATTATCTTCAGGGGCGCTTGATCAGTTCCATAGAGCGCCAACACCGGCATCAGGAATGGCTGGAGTTTCTCAAGAAGATCAATCGAGAAACGCCCAAACAGCTCCAATTGCATCTGATCGTGGACAACTACGCCACGCATAAACACCCGAAAGTGAAGGCATGGCTTGAGAAGCACAAGCGCTTCCACATGCACTTCACCCCGACCTCCAGCTCGTGGATGAACATGGTTGAGCGCTTCTTTCGCGATATCACGGTGTACCTGCGTGACGACAGTTTCAGCTCGGTTCGCGAACTGGAAAGCTCGATCACCACGTTCCTAGCACTGCGAAATGCGCAGCCGACTCGCTATGTCTGGAACGCCAAGGGGGAAGATATTTTGAACAAGATACAGCGAGCCCGTGAGGCAATGGCCTCACAGGCATGAGGAGCTTTATTTTTGAGACAGCACACTAGTGGGTGCGTAATCGGGCTACCTTGTCATCCCTATGAATTTTGAGCACCCGCCGATGCAGGATTAAAAATCCCATCAACATAGCCGCGCTCTGCAGATAAATTAATGTTGTAACGTTCTGATCTTGCCAGGAAATTCCATACACAAGTGGTATGACACCTCCAAGCATAAGCATGTTGATAATTAATTGAGGCGCAGAGGTATCGTTCCTGGCGCGAAGATGCGCCAGCGCCAACCCTAAACAAGCACTGGTTGTGAAGAAAAAAACTGCAGCCGAGTAAAAGCCAGGCGTGTAGTTAATGACGGCCGCGCTGATGAATGTGAAAAAAACTCGTCCTGCAAAAGCAAGCAAAAAACTGATGCCGACAATAAGGGCTACCAGCCATGACAAACCCAGTCTGTAATTTTCGGCAGATGCTGTGGCGTGTTGACTCGTGTGAAGGCTGTGGATCTGACTGAGTGCCAGTGCAGGAATGGTAACAATGCCAACGCTACTCATGAAAAGCGAAAACTGTGCAACGAGTGCAGTGTCAGCCGTTGCCAGGCGCTCAATGGTCAGATAGAAATAGAGTTTCTGACCGCCCAGACCTATTGCAATGGGTAAACCTTGCGTTAGCAGTGAACTTGCAGTGTTCTTCGCTTCCCTGAGCGAAAAGTGTTTATAGGGTCGAGAGAGTTTAAGCAAGCAGATCAACACTGCAAGTTCAGTTATAAAAAAATAAGCCATTGCGCCACAGGTAAACAGTTCGCTTGTGCTGCACTCGTACATTATCAGTAAACCCAAGGTCCCCACCAACGTCACGAAGGTCTTTATCCTTGAACAGCCCGAGGATTTGCCACTCGCCTCATGGAAAAGCTGAAGAAATAAATTGAGTGACAACAGGGGTACTGCTGGAATATAGATGAGCGACAGGATCTTGAAGGCTTGCATGTCAATATTGCGCATGCTTGATAAATTCAAAGCGCATAGAAAAACGCCCAAACATAACAGCCCGCTAATCACTGCTATAAACAGTGCAATGGTAAAACCTGCCGTAAAAAAATCGCCTCTCGCTGTCTCGTTATGGGAGAGCGACGATGTGACGTTACCCGAGGTTGCCAGCAACATGGGTAAAAGTGCTGACACAACCGAAAATAAAGCAAGGACATAAGAAAATACGGCAAGGTCAGCTGGGCTCCTGTGTGCGATTAACAACAATGCAAGTGAAACCCCCAACCAGGGAACAATGCGACTGAGGGTAAAAGCAGGTAATGAAGCTCTCATGAACGCGTGGTACGTCATTGGGCATCTTCCCAGACAGGCAACATTCGGCCACCAAACTCCTTTTCATACAGACTTTGAAGCACCTCAAAAGCGACATCCAGATTCCTCAAGTCTTTCTCGCCTCGCGTCCCGAAGTAGGGGTAGTGATGAAAGTAATGTCCAAAAATCTGATCGCAGTCCTTAATGTATCTTCTGGTATCCAAAATGTGATGATGCCAAACTTCGTCTACCTCAAGCATGGGCGGGAGAACCGGGAACTCGTCCAGATATTTCTTATTTAGGTATAAAAAGTTCTTATAATACTGAATGGCGATCTCTGCCTCAGTAGCTGTCCATTTCCGGCATAGAAGACCATCGTCAGAACATAGTTTTTTCTGGATCTCCAAGAAATCCATAGCATTTATGTATCTCACCGCGTCATCGAGTGAAGGGCATCTGGCTTTGGCATTTTCCGTTCGCATGCAATGAGGCAGCGTCTGAATAATATCGTTATATTCTTGATCCACTCTACTTCCCCCGCGCTACGCTGCCAGCGGTCGTCGCTGACAGCGTAGGGTTGACTTAGTTACTTACGCGCTTTAGTTCCAGCCACCGCCACCTTGACAATGGCCGGCCTTGGCGCTGCTGTATTTACGAGTGCGCAAGGTCATGACTGCTTCGGGAGACAGCAATTGCTGCGGTTTTTCGTTTGAGCGGGCATTGGTGCAATTATTGAGAGTTTTCATTACTGTTTTCCTTTTTTATAAAATTTATAGAACTAAGGTGTTGCACTTCCAATGCTAGATAGTTTTTTAGTGCGTTGTATGTTATGTATATATTGTTGCAGTAGGACAGATCTGATGCTGAAGTAAGCTCATTCCTGCCTATAAGTTGATAGCCGCAACATGCCCCGTCACACCAGCGTTCATAAGTCCGACGTAGATGTCTGGGGATGGAATTTTCGACATTCAGCTGAATATTTAAACAACAGATTGAATAACAAGTGGCCCGGATTGGGCTATGCACTAGAACGAAGGGTGATGGATTGGCAGACTTGCTTCGGCGCTATCTAGTCGAAACCACTGGAACCGCTGTTTCATATCAGCCATACGCACCCCCTGCTGCGGGACGCAGCCTGACTCATACCGTTGAATCGCATCCTGCCCAATCAGCGGCTTCAGGCCCTGTCCATCGCCTCATTCAGCGATTTTTCCAGATCGGCCTTGTAGCGCAGGTAAAGGATGCTCTGGCCGTGGTCGTCACCGAGCAGGCCTGACAGGTCGAGGTCGGTGATGTAGCAGCGGTAGCGTTGAGGTTCGTGGCGCTGGGCGAGAATCTGCCGCGCAACGGCGCTGTATAGCTGGTCGCCGTATTCCAGTTCGGAAAACTCATTGTTGTTGCAGTACAACGTGACGCTGACTTGCCCCGGCGAGGCTTCTTCGACGATGGCTTGTACGTCATAGAACGGCTTGTCCACGGCCGTCGGCGCGGCGCGGGATTCGATACGGCGGGCGCGTCCCGGACCGGAGGGCAATACCTGGTAATACAAGGTTTCCAGAGATACCGGTTCCAGAGGATTTTCCAGCGGCAGCATCGCGCCCCGGCGATAGACCAGCGAATGGAAAAACCGCTGCAACGGCAATAACAGGCTCGATTCGTCGTGGTAAGGCAAGCGCTGGTGCCAGAGCGCGTTATGTTCGTCGAGCACGTACACGTCGGCGTCCGGCTCGTTGAGGCGGTAAAACACCTGAATACACTCGGGCTGGCCGTGGGGCAGGATCAGCGACAGATCGTGTTCGTCCAGCGCATGCGGGTCCAGGTGCAGCGGGCTGTAGCGCGCCAGCTCCTCGCCCAGATATTCGAACAGCCCGGAAAGACTGTTGATCACCACGTGGGTGACCCGGCCAGGCACCATTTCCAACACATGATATTGCTGCTGCACCTGAATCAGGTAGCGATGGTTCAGTCGCCGGGCCAGCAGCAATTGGGCTGTGGCCACCAGTTCTTCGACACGCTGCGCGATGGCCGGCGCGCGGTTGTGGCAGAAGCAGCGCACCCGCACTCTCGGTTGCGTCGAGCCCTGGGGCATGTTGCTCAGCAGTTCGCTGAGGCAGTCGAGCAATGCAAAGGGGCCGTCAAAGCGGCTGACGAGGATTTCGTTCCAGCTGTTGACGGTGATCTGATCGAGCGTCAGCACCAGGTTTTCCCGCACGCCGGCATAACTCAGGGAATCGGTGCGCTCGGTGGTCATCAGGATATTCAGATCCCGATGATGCTTGAGCGGATCGACGCCGACGTTGACCAGCAAGAGGATTTCGCCGGGGATGCTGGCGTTCAGCAGTCGCTCTTCGCTCACCACTTCCAGCGGCACAGGGATCGTCTGTTGCAGCGAGCCCAGCAGGTTGAACAGCTCGAATTCGGTCAGGTCGCTGGTGCCCGGATGCAGGGCAAGCCGGGTGGTGGTTTCGATGACGTTGTTGCGATGACACCAGGTCAGCAGCTCGAGCAGTTCCCGGCTGCGTTTGATCGGCGAGAAGTTCTGCCAGTCATGCGCGGCCAGATTGCCGTTGTACAGCGCCCACTGGTTTTTCCCCGGCTCACGCTTGTTGGGGGACTGCACCAGCGTCAGGGTGTCTTCGGCCAGGTCCGGGGCGATGCCGGGATTGATGAATTCAACCTTGCCGGCCTTGCGTTCGAATGCAGCATAAAGGCGGCGACCGAGGACATTGAGATCCCGGGCATTGATCGAGTTGGCGACCTTGTGCGTGCGGGCGAACTGCGTCAGGAAGCGATAGCTGTAATTCAGCTCGTTGACCAGTGCGCGGCGCTCGTGGGCGACCTGACGCACTTTCCACTGGCTGCGACTGTCGAGCAACGCCAGCTGGCGCTCATCCCAGCCCCATTCCTGAGTCAGGCGCTCCAGCAACACGCGCTGCCAGCCGGGATTGCGCTGGCGCGCGGCACCGGTCAGCTTTTTGTTCACTTTCAGGTACAGGCTGCGGCGCACCAGCTCCAGGCGTTCAAGCTCGCCGCGGTCGGTGAGGTATTCCTCGATCCGGCGATACACCACGATGTATGGGTCCAGTTCATCCAGATCCAGCTGATTGGCGAATACCGCGTGCTTGAAGCGCATGCTCAGGCATTGCACGCGCGGATGCTCGCTGGCGTAGACCTCGGTCAACAGCAACTTGAGTACGGACTTGTAAGGCGATTCGATGCCCTTGAATAGCTGCCACAGTCCGGCACCGATGAATTCGCCGGGCGGAATCCGCGCCATGTTGCCCAGGTCGAGGATTTCTTCGGCGCGAATGAAACGCTTGGACAGCAGGGTGTGGGTGTATTCGGCGTAGCGCTTTTCTTCGTAGGTCGGGACCAGCCACCACAGCGGCGTACGCCCGGCGAGCCAGATCGCGGTGCGATAGAACTCATCGAGCAGCAAGTAATGCTGGGTGGTGCCGCAGTCTTCAGAGCTGAGCTGGGCATCCCGTTCGCCCAGCACAAAGCGTTGCGGATCAATCAGGAAAAAATGCGCTTCGGCGCCCTGGCTGTCGGCCCAGGCTTCCAGCGCCTGGCACTTCTTGCGCAGCTCTTCGATGGCTTCGGCGGGCAGGTCCGGTTCGTGGCAAACCCAGACATCCATGTCGCTTTGTTCCGCCTGAGCCAGCGTGCCCAGGCTACCCATCAAAAACAGCCCGTGAATCGGCTCGGGCGCATTGGCGCGTCGGGTTTTGTAGGAAAAGGAGCGGGTCAAACGTTGCGCTTCGGCCAGCGCCAGCGCGTTAGGCTCGTACTGCGAGACGCCAGCGGGCGTACTGCCGGATACGTAGCCGGGCAACAGCGGATGATTGACGTGGAAAAACAGCGGCAAGAGCGTCAACACCGACTGTTGCCGGGTCGACAAACCCTCCATGGCGCGGGCAAACCGGCCACTGTTCAAGGCCAGAAAGCGGGCACGCAGCTGCGTCAGCACCTTTCGGTCGATGCCTTCATCCAGGTCGGGACGAATTTCAAAATTACGCGTCATCGCAATTCAAACCGGCTGCCGGAGCTCGTAAGGGTGATCATTCAGAATGAACGTGACGGCGGGCAGTTACAGTCTGAAAGCGAACACCTTCAGCGAGGTTTTTGTTCTGGCGCCAATTTTCTATCGGCCGCAGTTTTTGTAAATGAAGGGTCCGTCAGAGCTTTTTTGCTGGCGGACCCTGTCTGAGCTCAAGCGGCTTCTTTGGCTACGTTCAGTATGGTCAGCAACGACTGGGCGTGTTGAGCGGCTTCAAGCCCCAGGCTTGTCAGATAGCCTCCATCGACCTGCGTGGTCAGTCCTTTTTCGAAGAGTCTTTGGGCAGCGGCAATGGCGGTCGGGGCAGCAACGTGGTGGACTTTGAGCCCTTCAAGGGTATTGCCCAGATTAAACAGTGCGAGGATTTCCAGTTCGGCAACCAACTCAGGGGTATACGACATAGGTGCTCCAGACTTTTGTAGTGATACGCCGCGCTGGCCGGCGGGCTCTCTGGAATCGACAGGTCTGTGCTGCGCTTGTCGGTTCTGGATGACCGTTAAGGCTGGCTTGGCGTGACAGCCCCGGGGTGTTTCATGGCAGCGGGGCATTTGCAGTGTAGCCACAGTCTGAAATTTTTGCAGGGCTTATCTTGAGGGCCGTCAATCGAGCCGGATCATGCCTCTGGCGGCAGCTCGGGCAGCTTGCGCAGCGCCTGTTCATACCACTCGGTGTCAAACGCGCGGTCTGCTTCCAGCAGCGCATCGATCTCGACGGCCAGGACATGGGCCATCAGTTGCAGGATCTCTTCTCGCTCGTAGCCCACCAGGGTCAACTTGTTGAACGTGGCTTTGGCGGCGGGCGGATTGTCGCTTTCAATCTGGTTCTCGATGGCCTGGATCAGGGTCGATTCTGCGAATTCTTCTTCGTCGTTGTCGATGGCGTCGGTCATGGCGTGCTCCTCGGAAATGGCCGCCAGTTTACCCGTATTGGGCGCCAGAGTGATTCACAGACTCGGGAAACGTTGCAGGAGTGTTCTGACAGCCAATTCTGAATTTGCCAGCGCAGTGCCTCGTTGCCTCTCCAACCCTTGAAAATCCATTAAAATCCATACCGTTCAAGGACTTGAGTCTTAACCGGTCAGGAGGCCCGCAATGCTGAAGCTGTATGGATTTGCCGCGAGTAATTATTTCAACATGGTCAAACTGGCGCTGCTGGAGAAGCAACTGCCCTTCGAAACGATCCCTTTGCATGGCTGCCAGAACCCCGCTGTCCTGGCCATCAGCGCCCGGGGCAAGGTGCCGATCCTGCAAACCGCGCAGGGTTTTATCAGCGAAACGGACGTCATCCTGAGTTATCTGGAGGAAGTCTATCCGGCCCACGGCCTGGTACCCGCAGACCCGTTCGAACGTGCGCAAGTCTGGACGCTGGCCAAGGAAATCGAGCTGTATATCGAGCTACCGGCGCGTATTTGCTACGTCGAAGTCTTTTTCGGCGGCAGGCCGACGCCTCAGGCGCTGAAGGACAAGGCTCAGCGGGATCTGATCAAGGGTTTTGCGGCGTTGAAGCAACGTGCGCGCTTCGCACCTTATGTCGCGGGAGAGGTTTTTAGCGTGGCGGATCTGTACTTTCTGTACAGCGTCGACCTGGCCCGGTCAGTGGGCAAACAGTTGTTTGATACGGATTATCTGCAAGACATGCCCTGCGCTCGGGCACTGCTCGCACGTCTGGCGCAAAATCCTCACGTGCAACGCATCGCCATCGACAAGGACGCCGAACTTCCGGCGTTTCTCGAGCGGGTGAGGCCGTAACAGGTATTACCCGTTGGAGCGAGGCTTGTGTGGGAGCGAGCTTGCTCGCGAAGGCAATCGTCTGAACGCTGAAAGATGCGTTGGATGCCCTGACCCTTTCGCAAGCAAGCTTGCTCCCACAAAGTTTCTCCCACAAGCCGAACTATTAACGCGCCGCCAACAACGCCTGACCACGTACCACTGCGGCCTTGACCTGTGCCGGTGCGGTGCCGCCGATGTGGTTACGGGCGTTGACCGAACCCTCCAGCGTCAGCACGGCAAATACATCCTGCTCGATCTGAACGCTGAATTTGCGCAACTCTTCCAGGCTCATTTCCGCCAGGTCCTTGCCGCTTTCCACGCCGTATTTCACAGCGTGACCGACGATTTCGTGGCAATCACGGAATGGCAGGCCGCGACGCACCAGATAATCCGCCAGATCGGTCGCGGTGGAGAAACCCCGCAGCGCGGCTTCACGCATGATGGCGTGCTTGGGCTTGATCGCCGGGATCATGTCGGCAAACGCCCGCAACGAATCGCGCAGGGTGTCGGCAGCGTCGAACAGCGGTTCCTTGTCTTCCTGGTTGTCCTTGTTGTAGGCCAGCGGTTGGCCCTTCATCAAGGTCAGCAGGCCCATCAAGGCGCCGAACACCCGGCCGCTCTTGCCGCGCACCAGTTCCGGCACGTCGGGGTTTTTCTTCTGCGGCATGATCGAGCTGCCGGTGCAGAAACGATCAGGCAAATCGATGAACTGGAATTGCGCGCTGGTCCACAGCACCAACTCTTCGGAGAAGCGCGACAAGTGCATCATCGCAATGCTCGCCGCAGAGCAGAATTCGATAGCGAAGTCGCGGTCCGACACGCTGTCCAGGGAGTTGCCGCCCACGACGTCGAAACCCAACAGCTTGCAGGTCAGTTCGCGGTCAATCGGGTACGTCGTGCCGGCCAGTGCCGCGCTGCCCAGGGGCATGCGGTTCAAGCGTTTGCGGCAGTCCACAAGACGCTCGTAGTCACGGCTGAGCATTTCGAACCAGGCCAGCATGTGGTGACCGAACGTCACCGGCTGCGCGGTCTGCAAGTGGGTGAAGCCCGGCATGATGGTCTCGGCTTCACGCTCGGCCTGGCCCAGCAGGCCTTGTTGCAGGCGGGTGATTTCGCTGAGGATCAGGTCGATCTCATCGCGCAGCCACAGGCGGATATCGGTAGCAACCTGATCGTTGCGGCTGCGGCCGGTGTGCAGCTTCTTGCCGGTGACGCCGATGCGGTCGGTCAGGCGCGCTTCGATGTTCATGTGCACGTCTTCCAGATCGACGCGCCAGTCGAAACTGCCCGCTTCGATCTCGGCCCGAATGCTGTTCAGGCCCTCGACGATGGTGTCGCGCTCGGCGTCGGTAAGAACGCCGACCTTGGCCAGCATCGTGGCGTGGGCAATCGAGCCCATGATGTCGTGGCGATAAAGGCGTTGGTCGAAAGTGACGGAGGCGGTGAAGCGCGCGACGAAGGCGTCGACGGGTTCACTGAAGCGGCCGCCCCAGGACTGGTTGGTCTTGTCGGTGCTCATGGATTCGCTCGTTGATCTGCTGAAATTGGCGTGCCCGCGATAATAACAGGTTGCAGTTTTTTTATTGCGCGCCGGCTTGCCGCTGACCACCGCAACGTTGAGACTGAGCCGATGCGAAATGATCCCCTCAAGCACCGCCAGCCTGACGAACAAGGCAAGGAATTCTTCCTGCCTGAACTGTGCCTGCCCCAGGCGCTGCTGGTACTTGTGCTGCTCGCGGAACTGCTGGTGATCGTGCTGGTGCTGGTCGAGCCGATGCACACCGGTTTCGACTGGGTGCGTCTGGCCCTGATGTCGCTGTTCGTGCAATGGATCGTCCTGCTGTCCGCCGCGTTGTTATGCGGCCTGCGCCCCTGGCTGGCGCGCCTGCCCGCTGGCATGGCGGGGCTGATCGGCTGTCTGCTGGTGGTGGCGCTGACGTTGATCTGCACGGCGGTCACCGACATCTGCCAGCTGACCGGCAGGCTCAATCCGGGCGGCGTGGTCGAACGCTATCTGCGCTACGCCCTGATTGCGCTGATCATGTCGGCATTGATGCTGCGTTATTTTTACCTGCAAAGTCAGTGGCGCAAACAGCAACAGGCCGAACTGCGCGCCCGTATCGAATCGCTGCAGGCACGGATCCGCCCGCACTTTCTTTTCAATACGCTCAATAGTATTGCCAGCCTGGTGGTGAGCGATCCCGCCAAGGCCGAGCAGGCGGTGCTGGATCTGTCGGACCTGTTTCGGGCAAGTCTGGCCAAGCCGGGCAGCCTGGTGACGTGGCGTGATGAACTGGAATTGGCGAAACGATATTTATCGATTGAGCAATATCGGCTTGGCGAGCGTCTACAGTTGGACTGGGCGGTGAGTGCAATTCCAGACGACTTGCCAATTCCCCAGCTAACCTTGCAGCCATTACTGGAGAACGCTTTGCTTTATGGAATCGCACCTCGCGTGGAAGGTGGTGTCATAAAGGTGGAAGCGGACTATAAAAAGGGAGTGTTCATATTGTGTGTCAGCAATCCCTATGACGAAGTTGCCACCCGGCAGACGTCCAACGGTACTCAACAGGCCCTGGTAAATATCGGTGCACGCATTACGGCACTTTTTGGCCCGCACGCCAGTCTGAGCGTGGAGCGCCGTGACGGTCGTCACTTCACCTGTCTACGCTATCCTTGTGCGAGACTCACGCAGGAAGCCAGAGCAATATGAATGTCCTGATCGTTGATGACGAACCCCTGGCCCGCGAACGCCTGAGCCGATTGGTCGGCGAAATCGAGGGTTACCGGGTATTGGAACCTAGCGCCGCCAATGGCGAGGAAGCCTTGACGCTGATCGACAGCCTCAAGCCGGATATCGTGTTACTCGATATTCGTATGCCGGGCATCGATGGCCTGCAAGTCGCAGCAAAATTGTGCGAGCGCGAAAACCCGCCCGCCGTGGTCTTTTGTACTGCACACGACGAGTTTGCCCTTGATGCTTTCCAGGTCAGCGCTGTTGGCTACCTGGTAAAACCTGTGCGCCCCGAGCATTTAGTGGAAGCGCTCAGAAAGGCCGAACGCCCCAATCGCGTGCAACTGGCGGCGATGACCCGCCCTGCTGCCGAAAGCGGCAACGGCCCGCGCAGCCATATCAGCGCGCGCACCCGCAAAGGCATTGAACTGATCCCGCTGGATCAGGTGATCTTTTTCATCGCAGATCACAAATACGTCACCTTGCGTCACGAGGGGGGTGAAGTGCTGCTGGACGAGCCATTGAAGGCTCTTGAAGACGAGTTCGGCGACCGCTTCGTGCGTATCCACCGCAACGCGCTGGTTGCGCGCGAGCGAATCGAACGCTTGCAGAGAACACCTTTGGGGCATTTTCAGTTGTTTCTCAAAGGTCTCAATGGCGATGCATTGATCGTCAGTCGTCGGCATGTGGCCGGGGTGCGCAAGATGATGCAGCAGCTCTAGATTTAACTTTTGTGGGAGCAAGCTTGCTTGCGAAGGCGGTATTTCAGGTTCGCCCAGGTGTTGGCAGGACCAGCGCCTTCGCGAGCAAGCTCGCTCCCACAATTTTCTTGACCAGGATCAACCCTCCACAACGCTCTGTTCACACAGCACTGAGTCGTTTTGCCTGAGCTGTTATTATCCGTGGCAACCATCAAGTACGGATTGATTCATGTCCTCTCGCGAAATTCGCATTGCCACTCGCAAAAGTGCGCTAGCCCTCTGGCAGGCCGAATACGTCAAAGCCCGGTTGGAGCAGGCTCATCCCGGCTTGATCGTGACGCTGGTGCCCATGGTCAGCCGCGGCGACAAACTGCTCGATTCCCCGCTGTCGAAAATCGGCGGCAAAGGCCTGTTCGTCAAAGAGCTGGAGACCGCCTTGCTGGAAGATACGGCCGACATCGCCGTGCATTCCATGAAAGACGTGCCGATGGATTTTCCGCCGGGCCTGGGGCTGTTCTGCATCTGCGAGCGTGAAGACCCGCGCGACGCGTTCGTCTCCAACAACTTCGCCAGTCTTGAGCAGCTGCCTGCCGGCAGCATCGTCGGCACGTCGAGCCTGCGTCGTCAGGCGCAGCTGTTGGCGCGGCGTCCGGACCTGACCATTCATTTTCTGCGTGGCAACGTCAACACCCGGCTGGCCAAGCTCGATGCCGGTGAATATGACGCGATCATTCTTGCTGCCGCTGGCCTGATTCGTCTGGGTTTCGAAGACCGGATCACCGCCAGCATCAGCGTCGACGACAGCCTGCCAGCCGGTGGCCAAGGCGCGGTTGGCATCGAGTGCCGCAGCGCCGATGCGCAGATTCACGCCTTGCTCGCGCCGTTGCATCACGCGGACACCGCCGTGCGGGTCATTGCCGAGCGCTCCCTGAACAAACACCTCAATGGCGGTTGCCAGGTTCCCATCGCCTGTTATGCCGTGCTCGAAGGCGATCAGATCTGGTTGCGCGGCCTGGTCGGCGATCCTTCCGGCGCCGTGCTGCTGCACGCCGAGGCCCGCGCGCCACAGGCCCAGGCCCAGGCGTTGGGCGTGCAGGTCGCTGACGCATTGCTGGCTCAGGGTGCCGCGAAAATCCTCAAAGCCGTTTACGGCGAGGCGGACCCTGAATGACCGGCTGGCGACTGCTGCTGACCCGGCCGGCTGAAGAGTCGGCAGCGCTGGCGCAGACGCTCGCCGATCTCGGCATCTTCAGCAGCAGCCTGCCACTGCTTGAAATCGAACCTGTACCGCTCAGCCCCGCGCAGCGTTCGATACTCGATGATCTCGATCACTACAGCGCCGTCATTGTGGTCAGCAAACCCGCCGCACGCCTGGGCCTGGCATTGCTGGACGAGCTGTGGCCGGTGCCGCCGATCCAGCCATGGTTCACGGTCGGCGAGGGCACCGCGCAGCTGTTGCAGGAACATAATCTGGATGTCAGCTGGCCCGAACAGGGCGATGACAGCGAAGCCTTGCTAGATCTGCCCAAGCTGCAACACGCCGTCGCCTTGCCCGCAAGCCGTGTGCTAATCCTGCGTGGCGAAGACGGCCGTGAGCTTTTGGCCGAGCGTTTGCGGCAGCTGGGTGCTAGTGTCGACTACCTGCCGCTATACCGCCGCAACTTGCCGCAGTACTCACCGTCGACGCTCATGCAGCGTGTGAAGGCGGAACGCTTGAACGCGCTGGTGGTCAGCAGTGGACAGGGGTTTGAACACTTGCGTCAGTTGGCGGGCGACGCCTGGCCTGAATTGGCGCAGCTGCCTTTATTTGTACCGAGCCCTCGCGTCGCTGAACTGGCGACGCAGGCCGGGGCTCGAACAGTTGTGAATTGCCGGGGAGCGAATGCCGCGGCCTTACTGGCGGCGTTGCGGGAACAACCCGGACCCGTGCAGATTTTGTGAAATTCAGCCGCATTGATCGACCTGCTGTCGTTCAGTCGATTACGCCCAAATGCAAAGGATGGATACGTGAGCGAAACAGTCTTGCCCAAAGATGATTCCGAACCGGTGCTGGTCAACTCCACGCCGACACCCGACCCGATTGACGCGAAGCGTTCCGGCAGCCGCAGCAATGGTCTGGTGATACTGGCTTTACTGTTTGGCGTGGCAGGCATTGGCGTAGCCGGTTGGGGCGTCTGGCAGCTGCGCGCGGTTCAGGCCAGTCATCAGGTGCAACGCACGCAAATGCTCGACCTCGCGGCCCAGACCCAGACCTTGCAACAGCACGAACAGCAGCTCTCGACGCAGCTGGCGCAACTGCCAGCCGCTGGCGAACTCGAAGAGCGCCGTCGTCTTGTCTCGCAATTGCAGGGCGATCAGCAGCGTTTGAGTCAGCGTCTGGAAACCGTTCTGGGCGCCAGCCGCAAAGACTGGCGACTGGCCGAAGCCGAACACTTGCTGCGTCTGGCCAGCCTGCGCTTGTCTGCTTTGCAGGACATCAACAGCGCTGAGGCGCTGGTGCAAGGTGCAGACGAAATCCTCCGCGAGCAAGACGATCCGGGCTCTTTCGCGGCACGCGATCAATTGGCGAAAAGCCTCGCGGCGCTGCGCAGTATCGACCAGCCGGACCGGACCGGCCTGTTCCTGCAACTGGCCGCGCTGCGCGATCAGGCCGCACAGCTCAACGAGCTGGCACCGGAATACAAGGACAAGGGCGAATCGCTGCTGGCCCTGACTGCCGGCGACAATCAAGACAGCCGCTGGGCGCAGTGGTGGGATGAAATCTCGCATTACATCCGTATCGACTTCAATGCCGACAAGAACGTACGTCCACTGCTGGCGGGGCAGAGCCTGACCCAGGTTCGTCTGGCGCTGAGTCTTGCTATTGAGCAGGCCCAATGGGCCGCGCTGAATGGCGAGCCACAGGTGTACACCCGAGCGCTGGTGGAAGCGCGGGACGTATTGCTGAGCAATTTCAATCAGGATAACTCGCAGGTCAAATCGCTCAGCGAACGCCTGGAAGCAATGCGCGACCAGCCCGTTTCGGTGAAGACGCCGGATCTGGCCCAGAGCCTGAGTGCGGTCCAGGCTTACCTTGGGCGTCGGCACATGGCGACTGATGCGCCTGCCGGTTCAAGCAGCCAACCTGCCGAAACCAAGCAGGGGATCAGCCCATGAAACGTGCCTACATCCTGCTGTTCGTTGCGATTGCCATCGCCGCATTGATCGGCGTGGCGGTTGCCGAACATTCCGGCTACGTGCTGATCGCGTACCAGAACTTCCGCTATGAATCGAGTCTGTGGGCCACGTTGGGCTTGCTGATCGCCCTCTGGCTGGTGGTTTACATCGTGCGGCTGCTGCTCGGTCTGGTGATGACTTCCAGTGGCGTGGTCAATCCATGGTCGCGACGTAATCGCAGCCGCCGGGTGCAAGTGGCCATCGAGCAAGGCCAGATGGACCTCGCGGAAGGTCGCTGGGCCAGCGCTCAACGTCATCTGCATCGGGCCGCCGAAGCCGAGCCTCAGCCACTGCTGTTTTACCTCGGCGCAGCACGGGCCGCCAACGAGCAGGGCAAATACGAAGAATGCGACGGCCTCCTTGAGCGGGCGCTGGAGCGTCAGCCGCAAGCGGAGCTGGCGATTGCCTTGAGTCATGCGCAGTTGCAGCAGGATCGTGGTGACACCGACGGCGCATTGACCACCTTGCAGGTGATGCAGCAGCGCCATCCGCATAACGTGCAGATCTTGCGGCAACTGCAGCGCTTATACCGCCAGCGCGGTGAATGGTCGGCGCTGATCAAGCTCATGCCTGAGCTGCGCAAGGATAAAGTCCTGCCACCGCAGGAACTGGCCGAACTGGAGCGTCGCGCCTGGGGTGAAAACCTCACGCTGGCTGCCTATCGGGAGCAGGAAGGCGATGCGGCCCCAGCGGGCCTTCCAGCGCTGGACAAGGCGTGGGACGGGCTGTCCTCGGCTCAGCGCCAGGAACCGCAACTGGTTCTGGCGTATGCCGAGCAACTACGCCGCCTCGGCGCTGATGCCAAGGCCGAAGAAGCGTTGCGCGCAGCACTCAAGCGCAACTACAACAGCCATCTCGCACGCCTTTACGGGCTGGTGCGCGGCAGCGATCCGGGACGTCAGTTGCAAACCGCCGAAGGCTGGCTCAAGGAACATTCCACCGACCCTAGCCTGTTGCTGACGCTCGGTCGGCTGTGTCTGCAAAGCAGTTTGTGGGGCAAGGCTCGGGATTATCTGGAAAGCAGCCTGCGCCTGCAGCGCAATCCTGAAACCTGCGCTGAGTTGGCGCGTCTGCTGGGCCAGTTAGGCGAAACCGAGCGCAGCAATCAGCTGTTTCAGGAAGGCCTCGGCCTGCTTGACGAGCGACTGCTGGCGCGTCCACTGCCAGCCTTGGCAGGCTGACGTCAGCCAGCAATCGAGCAACGCTGTTGAGCGCTTCGATGGCGAAATGTAGGAAAATTCTTCCGCAGTTCGCCATCGCAGGATTTTTCTTTCGATGGTCCGTATAGAAGCGCTGCTCTTCTGTCAGGAACTCCCGCCCCAATCACGGAAGTATCCTTACGGCGGCTCCTTGAAAGGGCTGTGCGCTTTCCTCTACCGTAACCATCTTCGTTTCTTGTTACGGATTCGCCATGCCTCTGGCTCGCACGCGCTCCCTGTTTTTCCTGGCGTTCATCGCATGTGCATTGATCATCGGCACCGTCGTATACCTACAACGGGTGTTCGGACTGACCCCCTGCGTGTTGTGTATCTGGCAACGCTGGGTCTTTCTGCTGTGCGCCGTCATGTCACTCGCAGCGGCCTTGCACGCAACGGGCACGGCGGGCTCGCGTCGCTACGGCGTGCTGATTCTGCTGCTTGCCTTGTCCGGCGCAACGCTTGCCGGTACGCAGGTCTGGTTGCAAACGGCAACCGCCGACGAGCTGATACCGGTAATAGCCGCGATTGAACGAGGCCTGGATTTTCTCTTTCTGGGTGATTATGTCGACCGCTTGCGCCTGGACGCTGGCATGTGCGCCGAAATCAACTGGTCGCTGTTCGGCATCAGCCTGCCGGAGTGGAGTCTGCTGGCGTTCGTGGGTCTTGCGCTGCTGGCGCTATACCCGCTGCGCAGGCCGTCGGCGAGGCTTTCAGGTGCCGAAAGTCGGGTCGAGGATTAAACGCTTGTATGAACTTTGTCTCCTGCGTACCTTGATGGCCTAGTCATGCGGGCATAATCTGGGCCGCAAGCGTTATTGGAATTATGCAAACCTTGCGCACATAGCCTGTCTCCTTCGCTGGGACAATCCAAAGGCCGAAGCAAGTCTGCATGCCCCTGAAGGGAAGAGAGAACATCATGTTGGAAAGTTGTCAGAATGCTCAGGAACGCTGGGGTGGGGTCAATAAACTCATCGATCGCTGGCTACAGCACCGCGGCGAACTGATTCACGCCTATGACGCACTCGGTGAGACCCCCGAGGCGCTGGCCGCTGATCGCGACGGCCTGCAGAAATTTTGTGAAGTGCTGGTGGATTACGTATCTGCCGGGCATTTCGAAATCTACGAACAATTGACCAGCGAAGCCAAGGCGTTCAACGATGAGGGCGGACTTGAGCTGGCGGATACCATTTACCAGCGTCTGGACGTCATCACCAAGTCTGCCTTGGCATTCAACGACCGTTGCGACAAGGGCGATTGCTCTGACTGCACCGTGGTTGCCGCTGAGTTCAAAACGCTGGGCGGTTTGCTGCACGAGCGCTTTGAGCTGGAAGATTGCCTGATCGAAGTGCTGCACAATTCCCACAAGGAAGAGATCGCTGCTCAGGCTTGAAGCCTGCTTCTTGCGCTAGACGTGTGCGATAAAAGTTGTTGTAGCCAAGGGGGTGCGTTCTGCACCCCTTCGCGTATCTGGCGTCCGGCGAATTACTGACCGACAGCGACCAACTCGATCTCGAACACCAGCGGCGTATACGGATCGATCAGATCTCCCGCACCTTCGGCACCGTAGGCTTGGCCAGAAGGAATCACCAAACGCCATTTGGCACCCACCGGCATGCCTTGCAGCGCGGTGGTCCAGCCGCTGATCACGCTGTCCAGGCGAAACCATTGCGGCTGGGCGCTCTGGTCGAACACCGTGCCGTCCGGCAAGCGTCCGACATAACGCACCTGAACCCGTCCATCAATATTCGGCTTGGCGCCGGTACCCGGTGTCAGCTCGGTCATCAAGATGCCGTCTGCCAGTTCCTTCACGCCGGGCTTGGCTTTTTCGCTGTCCATGAAGCGTTTTTCGGCGCTCAGTGCCGCCTCACTTTGCGGTTCCGACACGCCTGAAGCTTCGGCTTGCGCGACTGCCGCGTCATGCTCGCTGAGGATCGCATCCATGCGTTCTTTTTTCAGCGCCAGCGGTTTGCCTTTGTAGGCTTGCTGCAAACCTTCGATCAAGGCGGGCAATTCCAGGTCCGGAACTTCCTGATGCAAACGCTCACCCAGGCTCGCCCCGAGACTGTACGCAAGATCGTGCGCATCGCTGGACGCACCGGTTTCCGCGGCCTGAGCCAGGGGTAGCAAGAACAACAACGACGTTAACAGGTAGCGCGACATGAATGCTCTCCGGCCTGGGAAGTGAGCGATTATGCCAGTGCAATCGCCTGCATGTGATGACACTTGCCAAGTGTTTTTTGCAGGGCCTTGGTCGAAGACGCCGCAAGCATTTTTCCGCGCATGCAACAGGTTGCTTTCTACACTGTCAACATGCGCTAGCGGCGGTGCAGGCAGAGGTCTAGTATGAGCCGCAATTCAGCCAGCCAGAGGGTAAATCATGTCGGCCAAAAAGAAGCCAGTAAACACCCCGTTGCATTTGCTCCAACAGCTTTCGAGCAGCTTGCTCGAGCACCTCGAAGACGCCTGTTCGCAAGCTATGGCTGATGCCGAGAAACTGCTCGCCAAGCTTGAAAAACAACGTGGTAAGGCACAAGAAAAACTGCACAAGTCGCGCACCAAATTGCAGGACGCGGCTACTGCCGGTAAAGCCAAGGCGCAAGCCAAGGCCAAGAGCGGCGTCGCCGAGCTGGAAGAATTGCTCGACGCTCTCAAGTCTCGCCAGACTGAAACGCGCACCTACATCCTGCAACTCAAGCGTGACGCTCAGGAAAGCTTGAAGTTGGCTCAGGGCGTTGGTCGCGTCAAGGAAGCCGTCAGCAAAGCCCTGGACAGCCGCGCCGCCAAGCCAGCGCCCACCAAGGCCACTGTGGCCAAAGCCGTTACCGCCAAAGCGCCAGCCACCAAGCCAGTTGCAGCCAAACCTGCCGCTAAAGCTGTTGCCGCCAAGGCCCCAGCGAAAGCACCGGCAAAAACTGCTGCCAAGCCGGCAGCCAAAGCAGCACCCGCCAAGGCTCCGGTTAAAGCTGCGGCCAGCGCTTCTGCTGCCAAGCCTGCGGCAAAACCAACGGCCGCTAAACCTGCCGCTGCCAAAACTGCGGCCGCCAAGCCTGCTGCCAAGCCAGCACCAGCGAAAACCGCTGCCAAGCCTGCGCCAGCCAAACTGGCCGCTGCTAAAGCGCCAGCTGCCAGCGCTGCTGCCAAGCCTGCGGTAAAAGCGCCTGTCAAAGCAGCCGCCAAGCCAGCAGCCAAAGCTCCGGCCAAAGCCGCTGCCGCTAAACCTGCTACCAAGCCAGCTGTTAAACCTGCTGCTGCCAAACCCGCTGTGGCCAAGCCGGCAACTCCGGCCGCTACCGCAACTCCAGCGACAGCGCCGGCCGCACCTGCAGCCACGCCAGCAGCACCGGCAACCAGCGGCACAACACCAACCAGCGCTTCCTAAGTCTGGTTTGCCGCGACGCGCAGCACATGCAGCGCGTCGCGGTTCCTGTTGGCCGCGTCCCCCGCCAACAGCTTCAACCAGTCTTCCTGCGCCCTTGTTCCTGTCGCTGACCAACCCTGCGTCTGCGCTTCCAGCCTCGTCAATAATTCACGCTCGGCCTCCAGCTCCAGTGCCTTGACGCGCTCGCGAATCGAGCCCAGCGCCGGATCATGCTGTGCCGCGTTGCGCCATTGCGTGCGCAACGCTCGAAGCGGACGCACTACATCGTCATGCCAGGGCGTCGCCAACTGTCCGATTTCCAGGGCGCGTTGCGCGTTGCAGGCCACATCACGGCGCATCAGCCAGACGCCACATAACAGCAGGCAAACGTTGGCTCCGCTGGCTTGCAGGCTCAGGCACGCCGCTTCGACCCCCGGTTTGGCATAGAAATCGAGGGTGAAACTCCAAAGGTCAGCATGCATAGTGATCTACCTGTTTGAGACGAAGCTGGTAGACTCCGCCGCCATTATGATTCGACTTCAAAGCCTTACCTTACAGCGTGGCCCGCAACGTCTGCTAGAAGACGCCGAGCTGACCCTGCACGCCGGTCAGAAAGCCGGCTTGATCGGTGCCAATGGCGCCGGCAAATCCAGCCTGTTCGCGTTGCTTCTGGGTGAGTTGACCCCGGACTCCGGCGACTGTCTGCTAGCCGCCGACTGGCGCATCGCTCACATGCGGCAGGAGATCGACACCCTCGACCGCATTGCGGTGGACTACGTGCTCGATGGCGACCTGCGCCTGCGTGAAGTGCAGCGTTTGCTGGCGCAAGCCGAAACGGCGCAGGACGGTGCCGCTCAGGCGCGCATGCACTCGGAGCTGGACAGCGCCGATGGCTACACCGCCGATGCCCGGGCGCGCAAACTGCTTGCCGGTCTGGGCTTCACCAACGAGCAAATGGACAAGCCGGTATCCGACTTTTCCGGCGGCTGGCGGATGCGTCTGAACCTGGCGCAAGCCTTGATGTGCCCGTCAGACCTGTTGCTGCTCGATGAACCAACCAACCACTTGGACCTCGACGCCATTCTATGGCTCGAAGACTGGCTGAAAAGCTATCCCGGCACGTTGCTGTTGATTTCCCACGATCGGGATTTTCTCGATGCCGTGGTCGATCACGTGGCGCACGTCGAGCAGCGCAAGATCACCCTTTATCGCGGTGGCTACAGCGCCTTCGAACGCGCCCGTGCGGAACGTCTGGCCCAGCAGCAACAGGCTTATGACAAGCAGCAGGCGCAGCGCGCGCACATGGAGAAATTCATCGCGCGCTTCAAGGCCCAGGCCACCAAGGCCAAGCAGGCCCAGAGCCGGATCAAGGCCCTGGAGCGCATGGAAGAATTGTCGGCGGCGCACGTTGATTCGCCCTTCGACTTCACCTTCCGCGAATCGAACAAAATCTCCAGCCCACTTCTGGATTTGTCCGACGCCCGTTTAGGTTACGGCGACCGCGCAGTGCTGGAGAAGGTCAAACTGCAACTGACACCGGGCGCACGCATTGGTCTGCTCGGGCCAAACGGCGCGGGTAAATCGACGCTGATCAAAAACCTTGCCGGCGAACTTGAGCCGTTGAGCGGTCGACTGGTGCGCGGCGAAAACACCGTGGTCGGTTATTTTGCCCAGCATCAGCTGGACTCGCTGGATTCCAAGGCCAGTCCGCTGCTGCATTTGCAGCGCATTGCACCCACCGAACGCGAGCAAACCCTGCGCGACTTCCTCGGCGGCTTCGACTTCCGGGGCGCGCGTCTCGACGAGCCGGTGCTGAACTTTTCCGGCGGCGAAAAAGCCCGTTTGGCCCTGGCGTTGATTGCCTGGGAAAAACCCAACCTGCTGCTGCTCGACGAACCCACCAACCACCTGGATCTGGAGATGCGCCTGGCCTTGACCATGGCCCTGCAGGAATTCAGTGGCGCGGTACTGGTGGTGTCTCACGATCGGCATCTGCTCAAAAGCACCACCGATGACTTCCTGCTGGTGGCTGACGGCCGCGTGCAGGAATTCGACGGCGATCTGGAAGACTACGCACGCTGGCTGGTGGAATACCGTCTGCGCAACGCCCCGGTCAGCAACACGCCGATCAACGTCGACAAGACCGACAAGAAGGCCCAGCGCCAACAGGCAGCGGCCTTGCGCCAACAATTGGCACCGCACAAGAAACAGGCCGACAAGCTGGAACGCGACCTGGGATTGCTGCACGAGAAGCTCGCCAAGGTCGAGGCCGCACTGGCCGACAGCGCAAACTACGAAGCCGCCAACAAGGACAAGCTGCGCGATCTGCTGGCCGAACAAGCCAGCCTGAAGGTTCGCGAAGCCGAACTGGAAGAATCGTGGATGGAATCGCTGGAACTGCTGGAATCCATGCAGGCCGAACTGGAAGCCTTGTCGTGATGCGGGTTCGGTCCTGATGGGCAGTTTCAACTTGCCGGTGCCGCCTTACTGGGTCGAACCGATCTGGCTGGGCGTGCAGATTCTGCTGATTCTGCTGGCGGGCTATCTGCTGCAACGTCTGGTGGGTCGCTTCCTGACTCGCCTGGGCGAGCGCTATCCCTTGCCACCGGAGCTGCTGATGCCGCTGCGCGGCGGTCTGCGCTGGCTGATCATGGGCAGCGCGTTCGTCTTCGTACTCGGTCGGCTGGGTGTTTCCGCCACCGTCCTGTGGACTGCGCTGTCGGGCTTCGTCGCCGTGGCGGCCGTGGCGTTCTTCGCCATGTGGAGCGTGCTGTCCAACCTGCTGTGCGCGATCCTGATCTATACGATTGGGCCGTTCCGCATCGGCGATGTGGTTGAGCTGGTCGATACCCTCGACAAACCCGGCGTCAAAGGCCGTGTCACCGCGATCAATCTGATGTTCACGACCCTGATCGAGCTGCCCGAAGCGGGCGGCGCACTGGTGCAAGTGCCCAACAGCCAGTTTTTCCAGAAGTCGGTCCGCCGCTGGCGTGGCAGTGATGTTCTGCCGATAGCCTCGACTGAAAAGCATCTGGGCGATCAGTAGTTTTTTCCTGAAACTGCACGCAATCGCAATAAACCGATAGTCAAATGCCCGCGCAAACACTAGCTTATCCAGTACTTCCGAAGGATTGAGGTGTGTGATGGCGTTGGAAACATGGCTGGGTTTTTTTGCCGCGTGCTGGGTAATCAGTTTGTCGCCGGGGGCGGGCGCGATTGCGTCGATGTCCTGCGGCCTGCAATACGGTTTCTGGCGCGGTTACTGGAACGCGCTGGGCCTGCAAATCGCGCTGGCTGCGCAGATTGCGATTGTCGCGGCGGGCGTTGGCGCGGTGCTGGCAACGTCAGCCCTGGCCTTTACCCTGATCAAATGGTTTGGTGTGGCGTACCTGATTTATCTGGGCGTCAAGCAATGGCGAGCGCTGCCGGCCGACATGTCCGACAATCCGGCCATTCGCCCCATCGGCAAGCCGCTGAGCCTGGTATTGCGTGGCTTCCTGGTCAACATCAGCAACCCCAAGGCGCTGGTGTTCATGCTGGCGATCCTGCCGCAGTTCATCGATCCAACCGCACCCCTGCTCGCGCAATACCTGACGATTGGCGCGACCATGGTTTGCGTCGACATGATCGTCATGGCCGGTTATACCGGGCTCGCCTCGCGGGTGCTGCGCCTGCTGAAAACCCCGAAACAGCAACGCCGGATGAACCGCACCTTCGCCGGATTGTTCGTGGGCGCGGCGGGTTTTCTGGCGACATTGCATCGGGCTTGAGGTTGCTGGCGCGCCGTAAACCCGCGATTGCTGTAGGAGATCCCCCGTCGTCCAGACGCCGCGCTGTCGCGCAGCAAACGGGGGATGCGTCTAGCGTTGAAGGTGCGCGCGGGGCAGAGACCGTAGCCCGCACTGGTGTGACAGCACCCGAGTAGGAGAGTGGTCCGCACGGTATCGGCGTGGAGTCATTGTCGGCACAGCTTGCTGTGACCACGTATGAGAGAGTGAATCTTTTCGCCACCGTGTACCCCGCGCGCCCCTTAATCCTGCGAGGAATTCTCATGGCGCGCAAGAACCAGCAGAAACGTTTACGAATTGTTCACGATGACTGTGCGGGCATCGATATTGGCAGTCGTGAGCATTGGGTTGGCGTCGACCCTGATCGATGCGATAACCCGGTGCGCAGTTTTTCCACCTTTACCGACGACTTGCTCGGTTTGGCCGACTGGCTCGAATCGCTAAGTATCAGCGTGGTCGCGATGGAGGCGACCGGGGTTTACTGGATTCCCCTGTTCGAAATTCTGGATGCCCGCGGATTCGACGTCTATCTGGTCAACTCCCGGGCCACACGCCAGATATCGGGCCGTAAATCTGACGTGCTGGATTGCCAGTGGATTTGGCAGCTCATGAGCTATGGCCTTCTGCGGGGGGCCTTCCGACCTTCGGACGCCATCTGCTCCATGCGTTCGATAGTGCGCCAGCGCGCCAATAAAGTTCGCGATCAGGCTCAAACGCTCAACCGTATGCAGAAGGCGTTGAGCCAGATGAATATCCAGCTCGCCAATGTGATCAGCAATATCGCGGGTGTGACGGGAATGAAAATCCTGCGCGCCATTATCGAGGGTGAGCGTAATCCACAAAAGCTGGCCGCTTTTCGAGATCGGCGCATCAAGGCTGATCACGAAACCATTGAGCGCAGTTTACGAGGCAACTGGCGCCTGGAACACCTGCATGCCCTGGCTCAGGAAGTGGCTTGCTACGACTTTCTTGAAGGGCAGATCGCTGAGTGCGACCAAGCGATCAGACAGGTGCTTGAACAATTGCCGACACTCAACGACAAGCCTCAGCCCTCGACCAAGGCGCTGCGCAGTCCGCATCGTTCTTCATCGGAGCAAGCCGGTTTGCATCAGGCTCTCTGGAAAATCATGGGAGTTGATCTGACGGCTATTCCGACCCTCGGCGTAGATACGGCCTTGGTGCTCGCCAGTGAGATCGGCCCTGACTTGTCACGTTTTCCGACATCGGGACACTTTTGTTCCTGGCTGGGTCTTGCGCCCCCGACCCGAATATCAGGCGGTAGACAGCTGCCCGGCAGTGGTCCCAAAGTCCTGAATCGAGCAGCCCAGGCGTTGAAGCAAGCCGCCTCCAATGCGCGCAATGACAAAAGCTTCATCGGTGCCAGCCATCGTTCGCGTTTGGCAAGGATGGACACCAGCTGTGCGATCAAGGCAACCGCCCACCAACTTGCCCGCTTGATCTACGCAATGCTGACCAAAGGCCAGCCTTACGTTGAACAAGGAATGGAGGCTTACGAAGCCAAGACCCAAGACAGGCAGATGCGGGCCTTGCTGCGCAAGGCCCGCAAGTTGGGATTGGAACTGGTGAAAGCTGCGTGATTTTTCTTAGTCAAAACAGTGGGTTATTTTATGTTTGATG
The DNA here is from genome assembly GCF_038096165.1 of Pseudomonas sp. G.S.17. Taxonomy (NCBI): domain Bacteria; kingdom Pseudomonadati; phylum Pseudomonadota; class Gammaproteobacteria; order Pseudomonadales; family Pseudomonadaceae; genus Pseudomonas; species Pseudomonas viridinivis. Next base: position 70,913 of record NZ_CP151076.1, on the reverse strand, counting down.
AGAGTGAGATCGGCCCTGACTTGTCACGTTTTCCGACATCGGGACACTTTTGTTCCTGGCTGGGTCTTGCGCCCCCGACCCGAATATCAGGCGGTAGACAGCTGCCCGGCAGTGGTCCCAAAGTCCTGAATCGAGCAGCCCAGGCGTTGAAGCAAGCCGCCTCCAATGCGCGCAATGACAAAAGCTTCATCGGTGCCAGCCATCGTTCGCGTTTGGCAAGGATGGACACCAGCTGTGCGATCAAGGCAACCGCCCACCAACTTGCCCGCTTGATCTACGCAATGCTGACCAAAGGCCAGCCTTACGTTGAACAAGGAATGGAGGCTTACGAAGCCAAGACCCAAGACAGGCAGATGCGGGCCTTGCTGCGCAAGGCCCGCAAGTTGGGATTGGAACTGGTGAAAGCTGCGTGATTTTTCTTAGTCAAAACAGTGGGTTATTTTATGTTTGATGAGAGCGGCTTTAGCCGCGAGACCGCTCTCCCGGCTAAAGCCGGTCCTACGGGACAATTTTCGTAAAAAAGCCGACACGAAGTCGGCTTTTTAGTGGGCGATTGGAGGCTAGATGGTCAGCGTCCAGTCGTAGTCCACGATCAGCGGCGCGTGTTGCGAGAAGCGCGGCTGGCGTGGCAAGCGGGCGCTGCGTACGAAACGGCGCAGGCCTGGGGTCAGCAGTTGATAGTCGAAGCGCCAGCCGAGGTTGAGCATTTCGGCCTGTTCGTTATCCGGCCACCAGCTGTACTGATCACCTTCGCGACTGACTTCGCGCAAGGCATCGACATAACCCATGGTGCCGACAATCTCGTCCATCCAGGCACGTTCTGGCGCCAGGAAGCCCGGTGATTGCTGGCTGTCACGCCAGTTCTTGATGTCCAGCTTCTGTTGCGCCACGTACAGCGAGCCGCAATAAATGTACTCGCGACGCTTGCGGCGCTGCTTGTCCAGATACTTGCCGAAATCGTCCATAAGCTTGAATTTCTGATTCAAGTCTTCGTCGCCGTTCATTCCCGAAGGAAGCAGCAAGGTAGCAATACTGACTTTGTCGAAATCTGCTTGCAGGTAGCGCCCGTAACGGTCGGCTGTTTCGAAGCCCAGACCGCTGATTACCGCTTTCGGTTGCAACCGCGAATACAGCGCCACACCACCCTGGGCCGGCACTTCTGCTTCGCAGGCATATAGGAAATAGCCATCCAGTTGGTAGGCTGGGTCGTCCAGTTCGAAGGCGGAGGCGCGGGTATCCTGAAGGCAGATGACGTCGGCATTCTGAGCCTGCAGCCAACTGAGCAAACCACGCTCGACTGCGGCCTGAATGCCATTTACGTTCACACTGATGATCCGCATAAATGGCCCCAAAAATCACGTGCGTGTATGATACCCGAGCTCTACCTAATTAGCTAAATCCGTGGTATTCGGGGCTTTTTTCATGCAAGCGTATCAGCGCGATTTCATTCGTTTTGCCATCGATCGCGGGGTTTTGCGCTTCGGTGAGTTCACTCTCAAGTCCGGACGCACCAGTCCGTACTTCTTCAATGCCGGCCTGTTCAACAGTGGTTCCGCCCTGGCGCAGCTCGGTCGTTTCTATGCGGCGGCAGTGGTCGAAAGCGGTATTTCCTTCGACGTGCTGTTTGGTCCGGCTTACAAGGGCATTCCCCTGGCGGCCGCTACAGCCGTGGCTTTGGCTGAACATCACGGGATGGATTTGCCGTGGTGTTTCAACCGTAAAGAAGCCAAGGCCCATGGCGAAGGCGGCAGCCTGGTTGGCGCACCGCTGACCGGCAATGTGCTGATCATCGATGACGTCATCACCGCAGGCACGGCGATTCGCGAGGTCATGCAGATCATCAAGGGCCAGGACGCGACAGCGGCCGGAGTCTTGATCGCACTCAATCGACAAGAGCGCGGCAATGGCGAGCTATCCGCGATTCAAGAGGTCGAGCGCGATTTCGGCATTCCGGTGGTGAGCATTGTGTCGCTGAACCAGGTGCTGCAATTTTTGGCAGGTGATCCGCAACTCAAGCAACATTTGCCTGCGGTCGAGGCTTATCGGGCTCAATACGGGATCTAAAAAACGCTCATGCCCGCTGGCTTTGAGCTTGTGATCGCGACGTCGAAGGAGTGCCATGCGTAGGTTGAGCGTCATTTGCTTTTGTTTATCGCTGGGCCCATTGCTTTCGCCGTTTGCGATCCAGGCTGCAGAGGCACGTGAAATTCTGCTCTATCGCTATGTGGATAGCCGCGGCGTGACCGTCCTGGATCGTCAGGGCGTACCGCCGGAATACGCCGCCAAGGGCTATGAAGTGCTCAACTCCCGCGGGCGGGTGGTGCAGGTTGTACCGCCGCCGCCTACTGCCGAAGAGCTGGAACAGGCGCAAGCCGCGAAAGCCAAGGCAACCGCCGATGCGCAACTGTTGCGTCAGTACAGCAGCGTCGACGACGTGGACCGCGCCAAAGCGCGCAAGCTCGCCGAGCTGGATGCTCTGGTCGATGTGGCCAAGGGCAATATCCTCAATCTCAATGCGCAGCAGAGCAGCCTGCAAAAGCAGGCCGCCGATCAGGAGCGAGCAGGGCGACCGGTCGTTCACTCGTTGATCGACCAGCTGAACGATGTGCGGGACCAGCGGCAGAAGCTGCAGGCCGATATCGTGCGTTATCAAACCGCTCGCGCCGAAGCCGAAAAGGACTTCGCCAGCGATCGCGCCCATTTACAGCTGCTGACTCAGTAGCAACCTGCTTGCGGGTGTTGGCCATTTCTTACCGGCCGATCATGTGAATAATCACCGGCACCTTCTCCAGTTGCAGATCCAAAGCGGCTTGCAGTCGATGATTGCCGTCAACAATGCTGAAGACGTTGCCGGTTTTGGCCACTTTTATGGCCGGCACATAAGCGCCGTTTTCGATGGCCGCCTTAACGCTGGCTAACCGCAGCGGATCAAGACTGATCCGGTCCAGACTGATGTCGCTGACAGGCAACTCAGTCACGCCCGGATTAGCACCAGCCTCGCCTGACACCTTCCAGGTCTTGAGCGTCCGGTAGTCGTAATGGCCCACAAGGTCCACCTGTTTATTGGTGGCCAAATCGATATAACTGCTTTGATCAGAGTCCTTTCTGAGCAACGTCTTGCTGCCATTTTTACGCACATGCACATGAATTTCCGCGCCAGCTGATATCTCCGCGCGCATGTCCGCCTTTATCTGTTCCTTGCCCTGGAAAATATTGTGCCGCGCGACGAACTGATCATATTCGTCAACGTCGGTGATTCTTTTGCCAAGACCGGGTGAGTCAGCTGCAAATTTGCCCGCTCCACGTCCGCTCAGGGGATAGCCGAGCTGCCCGTTCACGCGCTGCGGGACACGAAACATCGGTTGCTCGCCCAACCGCCCGGTTATTTCCAATGGCGGTCCGTAAGGCTTGCCGGATGCCGGGTTGATCAGGTGATGCCCCGGCGACGCCGCCATGCCGGTCTTGCGCACCACGACGTTACCCACACCATTGACGCTACCCAGCTCGTCGAGGTTCGACAGCGGTTTCCATCGGCCCGCGTCGATGACCTGAGGCAACCCTCCAACGAGGTCATAGCTGCCGGTTTTGTTAGTCAGCCTGTCGCCCGCCCGCCTGAATTGCAGAATGCCCAGGCGGATTTTTTCGACACTTGCGCGCGTGAGGCTGACGCCAATCCTGCCGCTCATGCGCAACACGACAACCACAGCACCCAGGGGGTTGAGCTGGGCCAATGTCGAGCTCATCAATTGTGTGGTCAATAACGTAAAACCGGGCAAGGCCGCTTTGAAACCGGTTCTGACTGCCTGACTGGCGAGCCGTGCGGAACCGCCGATGAACTTGCCCAGCGGGATACCCAAGGTAATGACATCCACCCCGATCCCGATGATGCCTGACACCACCTTGTCCCTGGATCCGGAATTGAGATCTTCGATGGCCTGCCAGAAAGGAATGACTTTTTTCAGCAGCCAGATAGCGGGATCAGGCTGTTCTTCCTGCTCTTGAGTGGAGGTTTTCTCGTAGGCTTCGTCTTGTATCAAACGTTCATCAACATAAAAAAGCAGGCTGGAGACCGTGTCGGCAATTGCGGCCAGCTTTGTCGAAGCAAAAGGACAGGGTAAGTCGCTTAGCTCTTCCCCGAGCCTGGGTTCGGCGGCAATCGGTTGACCCAGCGGCTCGGCGATCACCCTGGAATTCACGTCCTTGCCGGGGTAGCCACCTTCTTTGAAGGCGCTCCAGTTGAACGGCAGGGATGTCGCTCGCCTTACCGTGACAATCTGCTCAATACAAGAGGGAGGCCAGACCATCCGGACGAGTTCGCCGTTGACCTGCAGGGTTTTCAAGTCCGGACGCAGGCGGATGATCATGAGGTGCGGGAACACTTCGTAATACGCCGATCTGCTTTCGAATTCGACTTTCATGATAAAGCCGCGGCGTCCCCGGAACGGATTTGTAGCGATTTCAGTTTCCTCATCGGCAATCAGGTCGCTTTCCTGCCTCAGGGAATACAGCGTGATCGTGCCGCGCTCTATGGCGATTCGCTCTGGCAAGCGCAAGCCTGCCAGCAAGCTGATAATCAGAGCGCTGTAAGCCTTCTTCTGCTCGGTCACATAAGTTTCGAGGTGGGCTTTGAAGCGGGTATCGAGGTCAGGCAATGCGGCAAACAGCAGTTTGCGTTGCAGTGACGGCCTCTCAACATCGTCGTCAAGCGGGGTGCCGGGGATGCGCCAGTCTTCCAGCGACCGCTCGCCGGACATGTAGAGGTCCAGCAGCGTTCGCGCGTCACGTTGTAAACGCGGACCGCTGGCAACGTAGGTTTGCCTTTCCCGGTAATGCAGCTTGAAAGCCGTATCGACCCAGACATTGCCCCAGCGCTTATGGGCAAACCCAAGGCAAGGGAACAAACCTTCATAACGCGACACTGATTCGCCCGCGTCAGCCAGTGCCTGGGTAATTCCGGATGTGACACCGGCGCCGTTTATAAGCTCGGCAGCGAAGTCACTTCGCAAAGGAAGGGGCCTGGCCAGTGTTTGCGCAACGTTGACCGCCTTCGCCGTCTGCGTGTCCAGCGCCCCGCATGCGGCCTCGATCTGATCGGCGCTGTAGGGCGCGTCTGGCCCGGGGCGAGGCAGCACATGATTGACCGCCGCCCATATGAGTGTCGCCTTCAGCCTCGTCGCCACGATCAGCGCTCGCTGCTCATCCGACGTCGCCTCGGCGCATTTCAGGGCGGGCAAAGCAATCAATTGACCGTCTCGCATCCCTTGTGACGAACCGGGTTCGATGGCCTCGGCGAGGTCCACGCCATGCTTGAAATTGACCCACACCGAGCTGCCAAAACTCAGATGCTTGTGAAGCCTCCTCACCGCCAGTTCCGGAACCTGCGGGGCGAGGATGCGCAAGGCAAGCAGTGCGGCGCAGTGTGCCCGGCGCTTTTGAAGTGCGAGATATGCATCACCCGCAAGAGGCCGCCCCTCCCGCGAACGGTGCGCCGCCGCGAGGAAGTTCAGCAAATCCTGCCTGATCCTCTGGCATGACCGGCCCCAATTATCGGTCTTCTCGTACTCATAGCCAGCGATCCAACCTGGCCTTGGGGGTGTCCACGACTCCAATTCCAGGCGCAGGACCTTCCAGACGAGTTGGCTGGCAACCAGTGCGTCGGGCTCCTCTTGCTCTCCCGCCCCATGCCAGCCCAGGGCCTGAACCAAGTGTTTGCCGACTGCTTTCACGTGCGCCGAATCGAAGAAGTCGAGCGCCTCGCAGGCTTCTTCGGACAAACCGCTGTTCGAGCGCGCCGCCAATTCTTTCCAGGTCAGTAGCTGGAAAAGCGTCGTCAGCCGGAATGAATCCGGCATGCCCTGACTTGGGGCGTCAGGGCGGGCGGCCGCCTGCCGACGGACCTCCTGCTGGTTTTCGGCGACGTAAAGACGACTGGCCACTTTCAAGGTCTCGATTTCTGCCTCAGCCACCAACCCGTCGACCAGATGGGTTGCGCAGCGCCAGAATCGCGGCACTTCTTCATTGTCCTCAAGCCCGGGCAGCGGGCGACCCGGCATGGCCGCGATGAACTCCGTCGTCTTGACGGCGGGCTGAGTCGGCGGCGTGATCCGCCCGTCCCATGGAGGACATTGTCTGCGGAGGGTTTGTTGCCATCGCTCAGCGACTGAGGGCGGCTCGGCTCCGGGTGACGAACCCTGGGTTCTACAGGTCAACATTCTGCTATCTCCGGTAAGTAGTTGCCGAAGACGTTCCCTGAATGAAATGCAAAAGTAAGCAGGCGATATAAACAGCGAATATCAGACCTGTCGCCGCGACGCAGACATAACGGCGTCAAGGCGTGTCATCCAGATCCTGATAAAAAAAGGCCCTGCCGGATAGACCGGCAGGGCCTTTTAGAGAGCTATAGCGTCAGACGCTCAACCCATCAATGCCGCTTGCGATTGGTGATCTGCGTGCCCACGCCGCTGTCGGTGAAGATCTCCAGCAGCACTGCGTTCGGTACGCGACCATCAATGATGTGCGAGCTGTTGACGCCACCCTGGACCGCTTCCAGCGCGCAACGAATCTTGGGCAGCATGCCGCCGTAGATCGTGCCGTCGGCGATCAGGCTGTCGACTTGCTCGGTGGTCAGCCCGGTCAGGACTTCGCCCTGTTTGTTCATCAGGCCAGCGATATTGGTCAGCAGGATCAGTTTCTCGGCCTTGAGCGCCTCGGCAACCTTGCCCGCCACCAGATCGGCGTTGATGTTGTAGGACTCGCCATTAGGGCCGACGCCAATCGGCGCGATGACCGGAATGAAGTCGCCTTTGACCAGCATGTTCAACAGATCGGTATTGACCCCGACGACTTCGCCCACCTGGCCGATATCGATGATTTCCGGCTTGGTCATTTCCGGCGTCTGACGCGTGACGGTGAGTTTCTTCGCCCGAATCAGCTCAGCGTCCTTGCCGGTCAGGCCGATAGCGCTGCCGCCATGGCGGTTGATCAGGTTGACGATGTCTTTGTTGACCTGGCCGCCCAGCACCATTTCCACGACGTCCATGGTCTGCGCATCAGTGACGCGCATGCCGTCGATGAAGTGGCTTTCGATGGACAGACGCTTGAGCAGGTCACCGATTTGCGGACCGCCGCCGTGAACGACCACCGGGTTGATTCCCACAGCTTTCATCAACACGATGTCGCGCGCGAAGCCGGTTTTCAGCTCGTCGCTCTCCATGGCGTTGCCGCCGTACTTGATCACCAACGTCTTGCCGACAAACCGGCGGATGTAGGGCAGCGCTTCGGACAATACCTTGGCGACGTTGGCTGCGGAATCACGTTCGAGGGTCATTCAGGGCTCCAGTCAAAGGGAAAAACAATCAGAAAGGCAGTTCGAGGTCCGGCGCGACTTTTTTCAGTTCGGCGTGGAACACGTCCTTGATGCGCTGCAACTCGGCCTCGGTTTCAGCTTCGAAACGCAGCACCAGTACCGGCGTGGTATTGGAGGCACGAACCAGACCCCAGCCTTGCGGGTAATCCACGCGGACACCGTCGATGCTGGTCAGTTTGGCGTCGCCCCATTGAGCGTCTTTTTCCAGCGCTTCAATGATGGTGAACTTGGTGACGTCCGTGACCTTGATGTTGATTTCGGGGGTCGAGATGTCGTTCGGGAAGGTTTCGAACAGCTCTTCGGCGGTCTGCGATTCCTGGCTGAGGATTTCCAGCAGGCGTGCAGCGCTGTAGATGCCGTCGTCGAAACCGAACCAGCGTTCCTTGAAGAAGATGTGGCCGCTCATTTCGCCAGCCAGCAATGCGCCGCTTCTGCGCATTTCTTTCTTGATCAGCGAGTGACCGGTTTTCCACATCACCGGACGACCGCCATGCTTGCTGATCAGCGGCGTCAGGCGGCGCGTGCATTTCACGTCGAAAATGATGTCGGCGCCAGGGTTGCGCTTCAACACGTCCAGGGCGAACAGCATCAGCAGACGGTCCGGGTAAACCACGTTGCCCTTGTTGGTCACGACACCCACGCGGTCGCCGTCGCCGTCGAACGCCAGGCCCAGATCAGCGCCGGTTTCTTTCACCTTGGCGATCAGGTCCTGGAGGTTTTCCAGCTTGCCCGGATCCGGGTGGTGGTTCGGGAAATTGCCGTCGACTTCAGCGAACAGCGAAATCACTTCACAGCCCAGCGCTTCGATCAGTTGCGGGGCAATAACGCCAGCAGCGCCGTTGCCGCAGTCCACGACGACCTTCATTTTGCGCGCCATGACGATGTCGTCTTTGATCTGCTTGTAGTAGCGATCAAGGATGTCGACTTTGGTCACGCTGCCTTTTTGCGAGGTCAGGTTACCGGTCTTGATGCGCTCGTGCAGCGCCTGGATCTGCTCGTTGGCGAGGGTGTCGCCGGCGATGACGATTTTGAAACCGTTGTAATCCTTCGGGTTGTGGCTACCGGTGAGCATGACACCGGTCTTGCCCGCCAGCACGTTGGCGGCGTAATACAACGCCGGCGTCGGCACCAGGCCGACATCGCTGACGTGGCAGCCGCTGTCGTGCAGGCCCTGGATCAATTGCTGTACCAGCTCAGGGCCGGAAAGACGGCCATCGCGGCCAACGCTGACGTTTGGCTCGTTCTGCGCCAGGCTTTCAGAGCCGATGGCGCGACCGATCCAGTACGCTGTTTCAGCGCTGAGGGTGTCCCCGACCACGCCACGGATGTCGTAGGCGCGAAAGATTTCGTCAGGGAATTTTGGTGCCACGGATGCTGGGGTGTTCATAACTGGGGGGTGCTCCGATCTCAGGAAGTCCTGGTTTTCGTCGAGGATGTCGATATCGAGAATGTCGGTATCTTGAAACAGCGGGTCGGTCCAATCGCTTAGTGCTGCGCAAGGAGCCGATGCTGAAGCACTGCTTTGTTCAATGTCCGGTATTGCGCCTGATTGCCCACCGACCACATCGACGGCCGGAGCCGAGGACTGGTTGCGCGGTGAGAAGCGGGCGAGGCTCTGGGCCAGGCTGTGAAGCGCGGGCAGGTCCAAACCGAAAGGTTTGACGGCTTTTCCGCTGGAGAGTTCTTCAAGCAGCTGATTGAGCTGACGGGCGTCAGCCTGGATCCGCCGCTGCAAGGCGCGCTCGTTGAGCCACAAGCCCAGCACAACGCCTGCCAGAGCGATCAGAGCGGCCAACACCAGGAGCAGAAAGGGCGGCGAAGATTTCAACGCGGGCCCTGGGGTGAATTCCAGTTTCCAGTTGGCAAAGCCGGTATCGATGCGTTCAGGTTTGCCGCCATCGGACTGCCCGCGCTGCAGGAACACTTGCTCGGGACCATTGCCGAATTGCTGGATCAAGCGAACCTGACCCACCGACTCGGGGATGACCGGCAGCGCATTGAGCAGACGTTGCGGATCGTAGGCCAACAGCAAGGTCCCGCTGATCGGCGCCGTCGGACCAGCACGCAGCGGCGCCGCGCTGTAGATCATCCAGCGCTCACCGGCTTTGCGCGCCTCGGGAGCCGCCTGCTGACCGCGAGCGGCCTGGCTCAGCATGTCCAGGGTCGAAAAGCTGATCGGCATCGCGCCTTGGGCATCAACATCGGTCATACCCAGCGGATTGACTCGCGCACCCAGCACACCGCCCCAGAAGCGCAGCGGACTGACCGCAGCCTCAAGCACCGCAGGATTATTGGCTTGCAGCGCCACGACCAGACCGGCGTTCAACGCGGCGGCCTGAGTGTCGGCATTCATTTGCTTGAGCGCCACGCCGACCGATGCCGCCTGCGCGTTACCCCAGACTTGCTCGGCCTGGACTTGCTGCTGCGGCTTGTCGATGAGCGCCATGCACACCAGCACGCTCGCCGCGCCCAGCCCGATAACGGCGGGCCACAAACCCGGAGAGAGGGCGCGCAGGCGCGCAGCAAGAAGCTGGGTGCGTTGATTCTCGGAACGCTGGGTGCCTGTCACCTGACCTCTCTCCACGAATTCATCCTGAACTGCCTATCCCTTGCTTGCTTGAGCGCGGCCCGCATTACGCGTGCCGCCATCCAGCATTCGGGTCAAGAATCAGTGGCTGCCGGAATGGCCAAAACCGCCAGCGCCACGCTGGCTGACGTCGAACTCTTCAACCAGTTCGAAATGCGCCTGCACCACCGGCACCAATACCAATTGGGCAATGCGTTCGCCGATAGCGATCTTGAATGCGGTCTGGCCGCGATTCCAGCACGACACCATCAACTCGCCCTGGTAATCGGAGTCGATCAGACCGACCAGATTGCCCAGCACGATGCCGTGTTTATGACCCAGCCCGGAACGCGGCAGAATCATCGCCGCGAGGCCGGGATCGCCGATGTAGATCGACAGGCCGGTCGGGATCAGGAGGGTCTGGCCCGGCTCCAGCGTGGTGTCTTCCTTGAGCATGGCGCGCAGGTCAAGGCCGGCGGAGCCGACAGTGGCGTAGGCTGGCAGAGGGAATTCGTTACCCATGCGCGGGTCAAGGATCTTGGCTTGTAGAGCGTGCATTCGTGATTAAACCTGGTTCATTCGTTCGGCGATAAAAGTGATCAGCTGGCGGGCAATCTTGCCCTTGCTGGTCTGGGCAAAGAGCGTTGCGTGCAGCGCCCGGTCGATCACGCTGCAAGCGTTTTCTTCGCTGTTGAAGCCAATGCTCGGATTGGCAACGTCGTTGGCGACGATCAGATCAAGGTTCTTGTCCTTGAGCTTGCGGGCGGCGTAGTCGAGCAGGTGTTCGGTTTCGGCGGCAAAACCGACGCTGAAAGGCCGATCCGGGCGGCCTGCGATAGTGGCCAGAATGTCCGGGTTGCGCACCATCTGCAGCAGCAGGCCGTCACCGGTCGAAGGATCTTTCTTGAGTTTGTGTGGGGCGACGACTTCCGGGCGGTAGTCCGCCACGGCAGCAGAGGCAATGAACAAGTCGCAGGGAATCGCGGCCTCACAGGCGGCGAGCATGTCCCGCGCGCTGACCACGTCGATTCGCGAAACGCGATCCGGCGTCGGCAGATTCACCGGCCCGGTGATCAGCGTGACGCGGGCGCCAGCCTCAACGGCAGCTTCGGCCAGGGCAAAGCCCATTTTCCCGGAGCTGTGGTTGGTGATGTAGCGCACCGGGTCGATGTTTTCCTGGGTCGGGCCTGCGGTAATCACCACGTGTTTGCCGGTCAGCGACAGGCGCTGGAAACAATCGGCGGCACATTGGGCAAGGTCGGTGGCTTCGAGCATCCGGCCGAAACCCACGTCGCCACAGGCCTGGCTGCCGGTCGCCGGACCGAACACGCGAAAATCCCGCTCTTCCAGCAAACGAGTGTTGGCCTGTACTGACGGGTCGCGCCACATTGCCTGATTCATCGCCGGAGCAATCGCCACGATGGCGTCGGTAGCCAGGACCACGGTGGTCAGCAAGTCGTTGGCAATGCCTTGGGCGAGCCGGGCAATGAGATCAGCAGTGGCCGGGGCGATCAGGATCAGATCGGCCCACTTGGCCAGCTCGATATGCCCCATCGCCGCTTCAGCGGCCGGGTCGAGCAGATCCATGTGCACCGGGTGCCCGGACAATGCCTGCATGGTCAGTGGCGTGATGAACTCAGCCCCGCCACGGGTCATGACGACCCGAACTTCGGCACCCTGGTCGCGCAAACGCCTGACCAGCTCTGCGCTCTTGTAGGCCGCGATGCCACCGCCGACGCCGAGAACGATGCGTTTCCGATACAGCCGCTGCATAGGCCTGCCTTTTAGTCGAGTGATACGCGACGGCGATGGCGTTCCCCAGGCCAATCGCCGTGCAAAAAAGATGGGCTAAGATAGCACAGCGACCGCACCGGAACAGCGGCGCCCACACACATGGAGGTGCTATGAGTATTCGTGATTGGCCTGCGGCGGAGCGCCCGCGGGAGCGGCTGTTGGAACTGGGTGCGGCAAGTCTTTCCGACGCCGAACTGCTGGCGATCTTTTTGCGCACCGGAGTCACCGGAAAAAGCGCCGTCGACCTGGCGCGTCATCTGTTGAATCAATTTGACGGACTGCGCGGGCTACTGGATGCGGACCTGGCAACATTCAGTGCACATTTGGGTCTGGGATCAGCGAAATTCGCCCAGTTACAGGCCGTAATGGAAATGTCGCGTCGACACATGGCCGAGTCCCTGAAGCGCGATTCCGCACTGGAAAGCCCGTCCCAGGTGCGCAATTACCTCAAAGCCCAATTGCGCCACGAACCCCACGAAGTCTTCGGCTGCCTGTTTCTGGACAACAAACACCGCGTGCTGTGCTTTGAAGTGCTGTTCCACGGTTCGATCAATACGGCACACGTGCATCCCCGGCAAGTGGTCAAGCGCGCCATGGTGCACAACGCCGCCAGCCTGATCCTGTGCCACAACCACCCCTCTGGCGTCACCGACGCCAGTCAAGCCGACATCGAACTGACCAGACGCCTCAAGGACGCGCTGTGGCTGATCGACGTGAAGGTGCTCGACCACGTGATCATCGGCGACGGTGATCCGTTGTCGATGGTGGAGTGTGGGTTGATGTAAAAAGCGCTCAAAATCTGTTGGAGCGAGGCTTGCCCGCGAATCGCCGTATCAGGCGTGCCGCTTCGCGAGCAAGTTCGCTCCCACAAAAGTTGGCTCCTGCAAGGGAATTATTTGACCTGCACCTTGAAGAAATCCTGCCGACCGAACGGGCTGACTTGATATCCCGTCACGTCCTTGCGAGTCAGCGCGGCGGCGGTTGGGTGGGCCAATGGCAACCACAACGCCTGCTGCTGGATCTGTTCCTGCGCCTGGTGATACAGCTTGCTGCGAGCCGCCTGATCGCTGGTGGCCTTGCCGTCGCTGATCAGCTTGTCCAGCGTCGCGTCGCAATAACGGGCGAAGTTGGTTCCTGATTTGACTGCGGCGCAGGAGAACTGTGGCGTCAGGAAGTTATCCGGATCGCCGTTATCGCCCGCCCAACCCATGAACAACAGGTCATGCTCGCCCGCTTTGGCGCGACGGATCAGCTCGCCCCACTCGATCACCTTGATCTCGGCACTGATGCCAACTTTGGCCAGATCGGCCTGGAGCAATTGCGCGCCAAGGCTTGGATTGGGGTTGAGCAGGCTGCCGGACGGCCGCGTCCAGATCGTGGTTTTGAAGCCGTCCTTCACGCCAGCTTTCGCCAACAGTTCCTTGGCCTTGGCGATGTCCAGCTTGTAGCCCGGCAAATCTTTCGCATAGCCCCAGGTATTAGGCGGATACGGCCCGTTGGCGGCTGCGGCAGTCCCTTCGAACACGGCCTTGAGATAGGTCGGCTTGTCGAAGGCGAGGTTGATCGCCTGACGCACTTCAGCCTTGTCGAACGGCGGATGCTGGCTGTTGATCGCCAGGAACGCCGTCATGAACGCCTCGGTTTTTTCGACTTTCAGCGCAGGATCTTTCGCGGCTTCCTGGATATCCAGAGGCTTGGGCGACAAAGTGATCTGGCACTCATTCTGGCGAATACGCTGCAAACGCACGTTGGCGTCCGGCGTGATCGCGTAGACCAGTGCGTCGACGCCAGGCTTGCCAGCGAAATACTCGGCGTTGGCCTCATAACGGACCACCGCGTCCTTCTGGAAGCGCTTGAACACGAACGGGCCGGTGCCGATTGGCTGGCTGTTGAGCTTTTCCGGCGTACCGGCCTTGAGCAACTGCGCGGTGTATTCAGCCGAATAGATCGAGGCGAAACCCATGCTCAGCGTGGCCAGGAAAGTGGAATCAGCATGATCGAGGGTAAACCGCACAGTCAGCGGGTCCGGGGCGTCGATTTTCTTGATCAGCGCCGGGAGCTGCATGGACTGCGCATGGGGGAAGCCGCTCTGGGCGACTTTGTGCCATGGGTTTTGCGGATCGAGCATACGCTGGAAGCTGAACACCACGTCATCGGCGGTCAGTTCGCGGGTCGGGGTGAAGTAATCGGTGTGATGGAACTTCACCCCCGGGCGCAACTTGAAATCATAGGTCAGGCCGTCCGGGGACACGGTCCAACTCTGCGCCAGGCTTGGCACCAGCTTGCCGCTCTTGGCGTCGAAATCCACCAGACGGTTCATCAGCACGTCGGCCGAGGCGTTGGTGGTCGTCAACGAGTTGTACTGCACGACGTCGAAACCTTCGGGGCTGGCTTCGGTGCAAACACTCAAAGTTGTCGCGGCCTGGGCCAGCATCGGGGCGAACAAAGGAGCGAGCAAAAACGGTATCGCAGCAAGGCGCATGGCTATATTCCTGTCAGAAAAGGGCCCCATCTGCAGGCGCAGTCTGGTAAGGGACTTACCCTAGACCATGCATCGGCTCAGAACAATCGCTGTAACACGACGAGCGGTAGATTTGCTATCGTCCCCGCTGGCGCGCCACTGCTGGGCTGAACGGCCTGCGATATACACAGGCAAAGCGCATTGCCTGTTGTTGCATGCCAGCCTTTCTGGTATAAAGCAGCGCTCTTTTCTAGGGGCCCGGTTCCTTCACTGTAGGTGTAGCCGGTAAGACCCTTAAAGAAACGCGGCGCCTGGCGCCAAATGACTGAGAGATTAAGCGGCCAACCCATGCCGGGTTGGGCATGTGGTTTTAGAGGGCTGAGGCATGTCGAGAGTATGTCAAGTTACCGGTAAGGGTCCGGTGACTGGGAATAACATTTCCCACGCAAACAACAAAACCCGTCGTCGTTTCCTGCCAAACCTGCAGCATCACCGCTTTTGGGTTGAAGAAGAGAAACGTTTTGTTCGTCTGCGCGTATCTGCTAAAGGCATGCGTATCATCGACAAGCGTGGCATCACTGTCGTGCTTGCTGAACTCCGTCGCGACGGCAAAATTTAAGGGAGAAAGTCATGCGTGAATTGATCCGTTTGGTGTCGAGCGCTGGTACAGGCCATTTCTACACCACCGATAAGAACAAGCGCACCACTCCGGACAAAATCGAAATCAAAAAATTCGATCCGCGGGTTCGCAAGCACGTGATCTACAAAGAAGCCAAAATCAAGTAATTGATTTTTCTTCTACAAAAAAGGCCTACATCTCACGATGCGGGCCTTTTTTGTGGGCGCTGCTAAAACTTCAACCGATGAGAAAGTCGATAATCATGCCGTGCTCATCCGTATCGATGGTGATGCGCTCGGGATCGTATTCAAAGCTCTCCGATGAGTAGTCGAAGGCGGGAACGAACAGGATACTGTCCGGACCGACAACGCTGGTCCTGCCGGTCAGACAACTGATATAGCCTTTGACGCAAGGGTGGTACGGGTTGCCGATCATGTGTTTGATTCGCTCGTAAGCGGCTTCGTTGGTCACGCAGATCTTCCTTGTATGCCGGGGGTTTCCTTGAGTGGAAACACTATTCTCAACCCCGACAAACGACGCCGCGCGGTACAAACCTATATTTTTTGCTCGAACACCACGTAGATCTTGCGGCACGGCTCCAACACTTCCCAGGTGCCTTTGAAACCTGCCGGGATCACGAAGCGGTCACCGGCGCGCAGGGTTTTCGAGCTGCCCGCTTCGTCGCGCAGCACTGACACGCCCTGGACGATTTCGCAGTATTCATGCTCGGTGTAATTCACCAGCCATTGCCCGACCTGGCCTTCCCAGACGCCCGCACTCATCTGTCCACACGGGCTGTTGTAGTGGTTGTAGAGCGTCTGTTCAGGATCGCCCTTGAAAATTCTTTCCGGGGCGGGGCGGTAGTGCTCGGCGGCTGTGCCGGCTTCGCTGAAATCCACAATGCTGTCGATGGTCATTTTTCATTCTCGCGGTAGAGGCATTTGCTGGTTTGACGAAGCGTCGGGGCAATAGTGCCCGGCCGCTCTGCGCCATGTTGAATAAAACGAACATCGGCGGGCCGTTCAGGCCATTTATGTCAAATATATTGGAAATCGCCCAGTCACTGGTTTAGGGTGGCGAATACCGTTATTTGATCTCATCGTATTCTCAAAGCGTGCGTTTCGGGCCTTGTTTGCCGATTCGAGCACGCTTCAACCTATCAAGCGGAGGACATTCGTATGACCACCCTGACTCATGCTGACTGGGAAAAACGTGCCCAGGATCTGAAGATCGAAGGCCGTGCCTTCATCAATGGCGAATACACCCACGCCGCGTCCGGCGATACGTTCGAATGCCTCAGCCCGGTTGATGGCCGCCTGCTCGCCAAAGTCGCCAGCTGTGACGTTGCCGATGCCCAGCGTGCCGTGGAAAGCGCCCGCTCCACGTTCAATTCCGGGGCCTGGTCGCGCCTGGCACCGGTCAAGCGCAAGGCTGCGATGATTCGCTTTGCCGCGCTGCTCAACAAAAACGTCGAAGAACTCGCCCTGCTGGAAACGCTGGACATGGGCAAGCCGATCAGCGACTCGTTCGGTATTGATATTCCTGGCGCCGCCCAAGCCTTGAGCTGGAGCGGCGAGGCTATCGACAAGCTGTATGACGAAGTCGCCGCCACTGCGCACGACCAGCTTGGCCTGGTGACACGTGAGCCGATTGGCGTAGTCGCGGCTATCGTGCCGTGGAACTTCCCGCTGCTGATGGCCTGCTGGAAGCTCGGTCCGGCGCTGTCCACGGGTAACTCGGTGGTACTCAAGCCGTCGGAAAAATCGCCACTGACCGCCATTCGCGTTGCCCAACTGGCAATCGAGGCGGGCATTCCGGCTGGCGTGCTCAACGTGGTGCCAGGTTACGGCCACACCGTGGGCAAGGCGCTGGCCTTGCACATGGACGTCGACACCGTGGTGTTCACCGGCTCGACCAAAATCGCCAAGCAGTTGCTGGTGTATTCGGGCGAATCGAACATGAAGCGCGTCTGGCTCGAAGCTGGCGGCAAAAGCCCGAACATCGTGTTTGCCGATGCGCCGGACCTGCAAGCCGCAGCCGAGTCCGCCGCCAGCGCCATCGCCTTCAACCAGGGCGAAGTCTGCACCGCCGGCTCGCGCCTGTTGGTGGAGCGCTCCATCAAGGACACCTTCCTGCCGCTGGTTATCGAAGCGCTGAAAGCCTGGAAGCCGGGCAATCCGCTGGATCCGGCGACTACGGTCGGCGCGCTGGTGGATACCCAGCAGATGAACACCGTGCTGTCGTACATCGAGTCCGGTCACAGCGACGGCGCCAAACTGGTCGCGGGCGGCAAGCGCATCCTGCAGGAAACCGGCGGCACCTACGTTGAGCCAACGATTTTCGACGGCGTGACCAATGCCATGAAGATCGCCCAGGAAGAGATCTTCGGCCCGGTTCTTTCGGTATTGACCTTTGATACCGCCGAAGAAGCGATCCAGATCGCCAACGACACGCCGTACGGCCTCGCTGCTGCGGTGTGGACGGCCAACCTGTCCAAGGCGCACCTGACCGCCAAAGCGTTGCGTGCCGGCAGCGTGTGGGTCAATCAGTACGACGGCGGCGACATGACCGCGCCGTTCGGTGGCTTCAAGCAATCGGGCAACGGCCGCGACAAGTCGCTGCATGCGTTCGACAAATACACCGAGCTGAAGGCGACGTGGATTAAGTTGTAACAGTACGGCAAATCCTGCCGATCAATCCTTGACCGGTGGGAGCAAGCTTGCTTGCGAAGACAATGTGTAAGGCTCCAGACAATCTGCTGGATGTACCCGCTTTTTCGCGAGCAAGCTCGCTCCCACAGTAATCGCTACGGCCGGGCTCCTTCGCAGGAATCCGGCTGTGTTGTTTCAGCCCTTTGACCCACAGGAGCGTGGCAATGCGTTGGGGGACTTATTTTGCGGTGCTGGCTTCGGTACTGAGCGTCGGGCTCGCACTGGGCGTCAGCATGCCGCTGGTGTCACTGCGTCTGGAAAGCTGGGGCTACGGCTCGTTCGCGATCGGCGTGATGGCGGCGATGCCCGCCATTGGCGTATTGCTGGGCGCGAGTCTGGCCAGTCAGCTTGCCGCACGTTTCGGCACGGCGGCGCTGATGCGCCTGTGTCTGTGGGCGGGCGCGCTGTCAGTGGGTTTGCTCGCGCTGCTGCCGTATTACTCGGTCTGGCTGGTGCTGCGCCTGATGCTCGGCGTGATCCTGACCATCGTGTTCATTCTTGGCGAAAGCTGGATCAACCAACTCGTGGTCGAGCGTTTGCGCGGCCGCCTGGTTGCGCTATACGGCAGCACCTACGCGCTCTGCCAACTGGCCGGGCCGTTGCTGCTCGGCGCGCTGGGTACCGAAGACGATTACGGCTTCTGGGTCGGCGTGGCCTTGCTGGTCAGCTCGCCACTGCTGTTGCTCGGCCGTAGCGGGGCGCCCAGCGCTGATTCCTGCAGCGTGACCTTTATCGACTTGTTCGGCTTCTGCCGCTCCATGCCCGCCATTGCCTGGGCCGTGGCGCTGTTCGCGGCCTTCGAAGCCTTGATCCTGACGTTGCTGCCGATCTATTGCCTGCGCCAGGGTTTCACTGCGGAAATCGCCCTGGCGATGGTCAGCACCGTGGTGGTCGGCGATGCGTTGCTGCAACTGCCGATTGGCGCGCTGGCCGACCGCATCTCCCGACGTACGCTGTTTTCCGCTTGCGCGCTGGCGCTGATGATTTCCAGCCTGCTGGTGCCGTTGATGGTCGATACAGTATTGATCTGGCCGCTGTGGGTGCTGTTCGGCGCCAGCGCAGGTGGCTTGTTCACCTTATCGCTGATCCTGATCGGCGAGCGTTTCCGCGACGACTCGCTGGTCCGCGCCAACGCCCATGTTGCGCAACTTTGGGGGGTGGGTTGTCTGATCGGACCATTGGCGGCCGGAGCGGGCAGCCAATGGGTCAGCGGGCAGGCACTGCCGCTGTTGATGGCAGCGGGCGCATTCGGGTTAGTGCTGTTGTCGCAGCGGCGCGGCGCTTTTGGCGTGCAGCCGGTGGCGGCCTAGAGCATTTTCTCCAGGCCGACGGCGCTGCTTAACCACGCATTGAAGCGGCGCCATGCGTCACCCGGTTCCTTGTGCAAGGTGTGGATCTTGCCGTCGTCCTCGGTTTCCCACACCACTTTGCCGTCTTCCAGCTTCGCCTGATAACTCAAGGCCGGCGCCATGCCTTGCAGGGTCAGTTCGCGCAAGTATTCAGTGAGCTGCGGGCTGTCGACCAACACGCCGACTTCGGTATTCCACAGCACCGAACGCGGATCGAAATTGAACGAACCGACAAAGATTTTCTGCCGATCGAAAATCATCGCCTTGCTGTGCAGGCTAGAGTCCGAACCGCTGTTGAGGAACGCGGCTTTCTTGAACAGATGCGGGCCGCTGCCGCCGCTGGTTCCGGTATCGCCCGGTTGGCGACGCATTTCGAACAGCTTCACGCCATGCTCAAGCAACGCCTTGCGATAGGGCGCGTAACCGCCGTGTACAGCCGGAACATCGGTGGCTTCCAGAGAGTTGGTCAGCAAACTCACCGCGACCCCCGCATCGGCGCGCCCAGTGAGGTAAGTGAGGCCTTCTCTGCCGGGTACGAAGTAAGCGGAAATCAGCACCAACTCGTCCTTAACGTTGAGCAGTTCCGGCGCCAACTGCGTGGCGAGCAGTAGATGCGGGTCCGGTTCGCCGCGGGCCAGCACCTTGGTGGGCGCATCCCACAGCGCCTGGTTATGCGCCCAGATCAACTCGTTGAGCCAGGTTTTCATGCGCGGCTGGGTTTTGTAGGCCATCAAGCGGTCGTACAACGCACGATGTTGCTGATGCGACTTCTCCAGCGAGTCTTCGAGCTGCACCCGCGCCTTGGCGAGATCGCGCACGGTCGGCAGGAAATACATGAATTCGGCAATGGGTTTGCTGAGCGCGCTGTTCCAGTATTGGTCGAAGCTGTACTCCAATTGCTGCGCCACCGGCCCGACGCTGAGCATATCGATATCGGTGAAGTTGAGGTTTTCCTTGGCATCGAAATACTCGTCGCCCAGATTGCGCCCACCGACAATCGCCACGCTGCTGTCGGCCAACCACAGCTTGTTGTGCATGCGTCGATGTTGGCGGGACAGGTTAAACAGCCGTCCCATGTTGCGCGTCACGCCGGTTTCACGGCCCAGCTCTTGTGGGTTGAACAGCCGGATCTGAATGTTCGGATGCGCGGCGAGGGTGGCGATGGCCTGATCAAGGCCGTCGCTGGTGGTGTCGTCCAGCAGGATTCGCACCCGCACCCCGCGATCTGCAGCCTTGAGCAGTTCGTCGATGAGGGCGCGCGTGCTCAGGCCGTCGTGAACGATGTAGTACTGCAAGTCCAGGCTGGTGCGCGCATTGCGGATCAACTCGGCCCGGGCCATGAAGGCTTCGGTGCTGTTGGGCAGCAGGCGAAATCCCGAACGGCCTTCATGGGGCATGGCCATGGACTGAATAGAGCGGCCGAACGCCGAGTCGGTCGGCGGCAACGCCTGACTCGGCTCTTTGGGAATGCTGACATGGGCGCAGCCACTGACGCACAACGCAAATAGCAGACAAAGGGACGACGCCCACGCTTTCTTCAAACTCACCACCCGCACACTTCAATATGGCGATATGACCCTCGAAACCCGATAAAAGTTACGGCAGGCGTGTTACTGCTGGGCGATCAGTTGCGAAATGGTCTCACCCACCTTGCGCACGGCAGCCTCGACATCGGCTGTAGGCTTGGCGGCGTAGTTCATTCGCAGGCAGTTGCGGTATTTGCCGGATGCGGAAAAAATGCTGCCCACCGCGATCTGTACGCCTTGCGGCAATAGCGCACGATTCAGGCGTTGGGTATCGAAATCCTCGGCGAGCTCGACCCACAACATGAAGCTGCCCTGCGGCCGACTGACCCGCGTGCCCGCCGGGAAGTAACGCGCCACCCAGTCGATCATCAAGTCACGGCTGCGCTGATACTGGCTGCGCATTCGCCGCAGATGCGGTTCGTAATGCCCGCCCTGCAGAAATTCGGCAATCGCCAGTTGCGGTTGCGGCGCAGTGGAACCGGTGCTGATGTATTTCATGTGCAGCACCCGCTCAAGGTAGCGCCCCGGTGCAACCCAACCAATACGCAGCCCTGGCGCCAGCGTCTTGGAAAACGAACTGCAGAGCAGCACCCGGCCATCTTCGTCGAAGGACTTGATGGTCCGTGGTCGCGGGTAGGTGTAGGACAGATCGCCATACACATCGTCTTCGATGATCGCCACGTCAAAGCGCTGGGCCAGGGTCAACAACGCCCGCTTGCGTGCTTCGGGCATGACGTAGCCCAACGGGTTGTTGCAGCTGGGCGTCAACTGTATGGCCTTGATCGGCCACTGCTCCAATGCCAGCTCCAACGCGTCAAGGCTGATGCCGGTCAGCGGATCGGTGGGGATTTCCAGGGCTTTCATGCCCAAGCCCTTGAGGGTTTGCATGGCGCCGAAAAAGCTCGGCGAGTCCACCGCCACGATATCGCCGGGATCACAGATGGCGCGGATGCTGGACGACAGCGCTTCATGGCAGCCGGTGGTAATCACCAGGTCATTGGCGGTGAGGTTGCAACCCGAATCCAGCAGCAGACGCGCGACTTGCTCGCGAAGTGTCTGGGTGCCGTAGATATTGTCGTAATACAGACCGGGCATGTCCTGCTTCCGGCTGATTCTCGCCATGGCGCGCAGCAGTGGCCGCAGCGTCGGACTGGTCACGTCCGGCATGCCGCGTCCAAGCTGCTGGAGTTTGGGATCGGTCTTGGCGCGAATCAGCTCCAGCACCTGATCCCACTGGGAAATATCCACCGGACGCTGCGCCGGACGACCGATCACCGGCAGCGCCGGAACCGTACGGCTGGCGGGCACGAAATACCCGGACTTGGGCTTCGGCGCCGCGAGGCCGTTGTCTTCCAGCAGCCGATACGCCTGCTGCACCGTGCTCAGGCTGACGCCATGTTCGACACTCAAGGCGCGAACTGAAGGCAGCCGGTCGCCAGGACGATAAAAACCGTTTTCAATCCGCGAGCCGAGTAACTCGGCGAGGTTGACGTAGAGGGTCATGGCGTATTCCCGGCTGCTATAGAGATAAAAACCATACAGATGCGTGAAAAATACAGCATTCAGGGCAAGTTTCAAATCATCTGTATGCAAATTAATAGATTTGTTTGGATCTGTAACGGTTTCCCCGGCGCCGCCATCATGTAGCCACAGACAACGTGATGAGGGTTTGAACAATGAACGGGTTCAGTGATGTGCGGTTGGCGCTTTACAGCCAGGAACTGAGTGAAGGGCAAGCCGTTGTCGTCAAGACAGCCTGCGCACCCAAGCTGAGTCGCTGGGCACTGTATGGCCATCGCTGGACGTCACGCAAAGTGCTGCTGAACCTGACCCGGGATGAATTGCAGGATATTGGCATCACGCCGGGGCAGGCCAGGACGGAAGGGTTGAAGCCGTTCTGGAGAGAGTGACAGCTGGCCCTACAACCACAGAAACATGAAAACCCGTAGGACTGGCTTTAGCCGGGAGGGCATTCTCCCGGCTGAAGCCGGTCCTACGGGATGAATTCCAATTCATGGAATTTCAGCGCAACTCCATCAACCGATGCCACAACATTCCCAGCGCCAGCAGCGGCGAGCGCAGGTGTTTGCCGCCGGGGAAGGTCATGTGCGGGACTTTGGCGAACAAATCGAAGCCATCGCTGTGCTGTCCGGCGATGGCCTCGGCCAGTAACCTGCCGGCCAGATGCGTGGCGTTCAGGCCATGTCCGGCGTACGCCTGGGCGTAATACACGTTGGGCTGGTCCGCCAGCTTGCCAATTTGCGGCAGGCGGTTGGCGCCGATGCCGATCATGCCGCCCCATTGGTAATCGATTTTCACCCCGGCCAACTGCGGGAACACCTGGAGCATCTTGGGCTGCATATAAGCCGCGATGTCCTGAGGATCACGCCCGGAATAATGACAGGCACCGCCGAACAGCAAACGGCGATCCGCCGAGAGCCGGAAATAATCCACCGTGACGCGCTGGTCGCAAACCGCCATGTTTTGCGGCAATAGCTCATGAGCCTGAGCTTCGCTCAAGGGTTCGGTGGCGATGATGTAGCTACCGGCGGGCAGGATCTTGCCGCTCAATTGCGGATTGAGGTCGTTCAGGTAAGCATTGCAGGCCAGCACCAGGGTTTTGGCCGCGACCGAACCTTGGACGGTATGCACTTTGAGCTGCGGGCCGTACTCAATACGGGTGACCGCTGAGTGTTCGAACAGCCGAACGCCCAATGCCTGCGCTGCAGCCGCTTCACCCAGCGCCAGGTTCAACGGATGCAAATGCCCGGAGCCCATGTCGATCATGCCCCCGACGTACCGGTCAGAACCCACCACGCTGTGCATTTCGCTGGCTTGCAGCAATTGCAGATGATGGCGATAACCTAGGCTGCGCAGTTCTTCGGCGTCTTCGGCCAGACTGACCAGATCGCGCGGTTTGTTGGCAAGATCGCAGTAACCCCAGGTCAAATCGCAGTCGATGGCGTAACGCTCTACGCGCTGGCGCACGATCTCCACGGCTTCCAGCCCCAACAGTTTCAACTGGCGCACGCCGTCGTTGCCGATCACATTGGCGAACTGCTCAAGGCCATGGCCGACGCCACGAATCAGCTGACCACCATTACGTCCGCTTGCACCCCAGCCGATCTTGCGCGCTTCGAGCAGCACGACGCTCAGGCCGCGCTCGGCCAGTTCGATGGCGGTGTTGAGCCCGGAAAACCCGCCGCCCACCACGCACACATCCGCCTGCAGCTCGCCCTGCAACGGCGGATGATCCGCTTGCGGATGGCTGCTGGCGGCGTAATAAGAAGCGGCGTGTTCGCGGGTCGCAGCAGAGGTTTGGGCGCGGGCGTCCATGGCGTGGGTTCCGTTGGCGGTGTTTGAAAAACTTCACGGAGGATAAGCCGCAGGTTCCGACGCGGGCAAGGATCGGTCCGACGGCGCTGTCCTGAGTTGGGCAACTGAGGCAGAATCGCGCCCATTCACACGGGGTAATCGATCCAATGAGCTGCAACAGTCAGAAAATTCGCTCGCTGCGCCAGCAGATTCCGTCTTTCGAGTGCGTTCCTGGCTGCCACGACTGCTGCGGGCCGGTGACGACGTCGCCGGAAGAAATGTCCCGCTTGCCGCGCAAGACGGCAGCCGAGCAGGAAGCGGCCATGGATGAACTCGACTGCGTGCATCTAGGCCCCAACGGCTGCACTGTGTACGAGGAACGCCCGTTGATCTGTCGCCTGTTCGGCACCACCCCGACGCTGCCATGCCCCAACGGCCGCGGCCCCGTGGAGCTGATCCATCCACGGGTCGAGAAGCAGATTCACGCGTATATGGCGTCGACGCGGCAGGTGTTGGTGTAATCGAACACCGTAGGAATGCATTCCAAGTCTGCTGTTCTCACTCCGCAATCGGCAAATTCAAACTCTCCTTCACCTCTTCCATCACGATGTAGCTCTTGGATTCGCGCACATGCGGGAGTTTGAGGAGGATGTCGCCGAGCAGTTTGCGATAGGACGCCATCTCCGAAATGCGCGCCTTGACCAGATAATCGAAGTCGCCTGACACCAGATGGCATTCCAGCACATGGGGAAGTTTCAGCACGGCGCGGCGGAATTCTTCGAAGGTGTCGCCGGATTTGTAATCCAGGCTGATCTCGACGAAAACCAGCAGGCTGGCTTTGAGCGCCTGCGGGTTGAGCCGGGCGTTGTAGCCCATGATGATGCCTTCACGTTCCAGCCTGCGGACCCGCTCCGTGCACGGCGTGGTGGACAACCCGACGCGCTCGCCCAGCTCGGTGAACGAAATTCGGCCGTCGGCTTGAAGGATGCGCAGAATGTTGCGATCGATCTTGTCCAGCTCACGTTTTGACTGATGTTCTGTACGCAAGGGAAACCCCCTCTATCAAAGCGTTCTTTACCGAGAATTTCCGCCGAATATAGGCGTTTATATGGTGAAAAGCACTGCCAGATGCTGCATATACTGCACACATCCTTGCTTAAAACTTCAAAACGTCAGCGGATATCCGCGATGAGGTCATCGACATGCGCGTTCTGGTCCTTGGTAGTGGTGTGATCGGTACGACAAGTGCCTATTATCTGGCGCGTGCAGGTTTCGAGGTTACGGTTGTCGACCGTCAGCCTGCTGCAGCCATGGAAACCAGTTTCGCCAACGCCGGCCAGGTTTCGCCGGGGTATGCGTCGCCATGGGCAGCGCCTGGCGTGCCGCTCAAGGCCATCAAATGGCTGCTGGAACGCCACGCGCCTTTGGCGATCAAGGCCACGGCCAACATCGATCAGTACCTGTGGATGGCGCAAATGCTGCGCAATTGCACAGCCAGTCGTTATGCGATCAATAAAGAGCGCATGGTTCGCCTGTCCGAATACAGCCGCGATTGCCTTGATGAGCTGCGCGCCGAAACCGGCATCGCCTACGAAGGCCGCACGCTGGGCACCACCCAGTTGTTCCGCACCCAGGCGCAACTGGATAACGCCGCCAAGGACATTGCCGTACTCGAACAGTCCGGCGTGCCGTACGAGCTGCTCGACCGAGCCGGCATCGCCCGGGTTGAACCGGCATTGGCCAGCGTCACCGATATTCTCGCCGGCGCGTTGCGTCTGCCTAACGACCAGACCGGCGACTGCCAGCTGTTCACCACGCGTCTCGCCGAGATGGCGGTGAACCTGGGCGTCGAATTCCGCTTCAATCAATCCATCGAACGCATCGATTTTGCCGGTAGCCGCGTCAATGGCGTGTGGATCGACGGCAAACTGGAAACCGCTGATCGCTACGTGCTGGCGCTGGGCAGTTACTCGCCGCAGTTGCTCAAGCCGTTGGGCATCAAGGCGCCGGTTTACCCGCTCAAGGGTTACTCGCTGACCGTGCCGATCACCAATCCGGCCATGGCCCCGACTTCGACGATTCTCGACGAGACCTACAAGGTCGCGATCACCCGCTTCGACAACCGCATCCGCGTCGGCGGCATGGCGGAAATCGCCGGTTTCGATCTGTCGCTCAATCCTCGTCGGCGCGAAACGCTGGAGATGATCGTTGGCGACCTCTATCCTCAGGGCGGTGATCTGACCCAGGCCAGTTTCTGGACGGGCTTGCGTCCAACCACGCCAGACGGCACGCCGATTGTCGGCGCCACGCCGTTCAGCAACCTGTTTCTCAATACCGGCCACGGCACGCTGGGCTGGACGATGGCCTGCGGTTCGGGCCGTTTGCTGGCCGATCTGATTTCGCGCAAAACGCCGCAGATCAGCGCCGAAGGCCTGAATATCTATCGCTATGGCAGTACCAAGGAGATCGCCCAACATGTCAATCCAGCGCCAGCTCACTAACGAGCGCATGAGCCAGGTCGTGGTCAACAACGGCACCGTGTATCTGTCCGGTCAAGTGGGCGACGACCTGACTGCCGGGATCGAGCAGCAGACCCGCGAGACGCTCAACAGCATCGAACGCTTGCTGGATCTGGCCGGCACCGACAAAAGCCGCATCCTGTCGGTGACGATTTACCTGAAAGACATCGACGCCCACTTCGCAGGCATGAACAGCGTCTGGGACACCTGGCTGCCAAAAGGCGTCGCGCCAGCACGTGCCACGGTTGAAGCCAAACTCTGCGAGCCGGAAATTCTCGTGGAGTTGTCCGTGATTGCCGCGTTGCCGTAACCGTAAGCAACAAATCCCGTTGGAGCGAGGCTTGCCCGCGAAGGCATAGGGTCAGCGACACGTTCATTGCCTGACCTGACGCGTTCGCGGGCAAGCCTCGCTCCAACAGTCTTAACCTACTATCAGATCCCCATCATGCGTCCAGCTCGCGCCTTAATTGATCTTCAAGCCCTGCGTCACAACTACAAGCTCGCCCGCCAGGCCACGGGAGCCAAGGCGCTCGCGGTGATCAAGGCCGATGCTTATGGTCATGGCGCCGTACAAGTCGCCCTGGCCCTGGAAGCCGAAGCCAACGGTTTCGCCGTGGCCTGTATCGAAGAAGCGCTGGAATTGCGTGAAGCGGGGATTCGTGCGCCGATCCTGCTGCTGGAAGGCTTTTTCGAAGCCGATGAACTGGCGCTGATCGTCGAGCATGATTTCTGGTGTGTGGTGCATTCGTTGTGGCAGCTGGAAGCCATCGAACAGGCCAACTTGCGCAAGCCGATCATCGTCTGGCTCAAGCTGGATTCGGGCATGCACCGCGTTGGCCTGCACCCCAAGGACTTCCGGGCCGGTTATCAGCGCCTGCTGGCCAGCGGCAAAGTGGCAAAGATCGTCCTGATGAGTCACTTCGCCCGCGCCGACGAACTGGACAATCCGTGCAGTCAGGACCAGTTGGCGGTGTTCGACGCCGCACGCCAGGGTTTGGCAGCCGAGATCAGCCTGCGCAATTCACCGGCCGTGCTTGGCTGGCCGAATATGCCCAGCGACTGGATTCGCCCCGGCATCATGCTCTACGGCGCGACGCCCTTCGATCAGCCGCAGGTGCTGGCCGATCAGTTGCAGCCGGTCATGACCCTGGAATCGAAAGTGATCTGCGTGCGTGAGTTGCCTGCCGGTGAACCGGTCGGTTACGGCGCGGCGTTTGTTACCGAGCGCGCCAGTCGGGTCGGCGTGGTCGCCATGGGTTATGCCGACGGCTATCCACGCGAGGCACCCACCGGTACGCCGGTCTGGATTGACGGCCAGCCGAGCCAGCTGTTGGGTCGGGTGTCCATGGACATGTTGTGCGTCGATCTGACCCATTTGCCGCAAGCCGGGCTGGGCAGTCGCGTCGAGCTGTGGGGCAAGAACGTTTTGGCCAGTGATGTCGCGGCCCGCGCCGGAACCATCCCCTATCGAATTTTCTGCAACTTGCGCAGGGTGCCACGGCTCTATTCCGGGGCCTGACAGCCTTTCGCCAGCATTCACCTGCCCCTTCAAGCGCGGCCCTTGCTGGCCGCTAGTCTCCTCAGTCAGTCCCTTGCCGGTCGAAGTGTTGTAAATACTGAACGCTGTTGCCATCATGGCGTTCATCTCGACCTAACCAGACTGAATCAGGAGGACTGCCGCATTGGACGTCGGTGAACGACTGCAATCCATTCGTAAACTCAAGGGCCTGTCCCAGCGCGAACTCGCCAAGCGAGCCGGCGTGACCAACAGCACTATTTCCATGATCGAAAAAAACAGCGTAAGCCCATCGATCAGCTCCCTGCGAAAAGTGCTCGGCGGTATTCCGATGTCCATGGTGGAGTTCTTCTCTGAAGAGCTTGAGCAAGAAAATCCGACGCAAGTGGTTTACAAGGCCAGCGAGCTGATCGATATCTCGGACGGCGCAGTCACCATGAAACTGGTGGGCAAGGCGCATCCGAGCCGCTCAATCGCGTTTCTGAACGAGATTTATCCGCCGGGTGCAGATACCGGCATCGAGATGCTGGTTCATGAAGGTGAAGAAACCGGCATCCTCGTCGAAGGACGACTGGAACTGGTGGTCGGCCTGGATACGTATATTCTCGAAGCAGGCGACAGCTATTATTTCGAGAGCACCAAGCCGCATCGTTTCCGCAACCCGTTTGATGTTCCGGCGCGACTAATCAGCGCAGCTACACCGGCCAATTTCTAATATGAGCGCGCGGACAGCCCCGTAGTTACGGGACAGCGACAAATGCGCCGGAAACGCTAGACTGTCAGGGAATAACCCTTCTTGTTATAAGGGTGTTTCGGACTGACAGGCTAAACGCTATACTTGCGCCCGCCTGCTAAACCGTGGCTGCGGGCGTGAATAGTCACCATGAGGGTGTAAGCGTGAACCTAACTAATAAGATTCTGGCAGTTGCTGCTACGTTGACTTTTTGGGCGTTCACCGCTCAGGCAGCAACCAATGACGAAATCGCTAAACGGCTGGAGCCGGTGGGCCAGGTTTGCGTTCAGGGCAAGGAATGCGCAGGGATGGAAGTCGTTGCGGCGGCGGGTGGCGCCGGTGGTGCCAAGTCGCCGGATGACGTTATCGCCAAGCACTGCAATGCATGTCACGGCACCGGCCTGCTGAACTCTCCGAAAATCGGTGATGCTGACGCCTGGGGAACCCGTGCAAAAGAGCAAGGCGGTTTGGACGGCCTGCTGGCCAAGGCCATCACCGGCATCGGTGCCATGCCGCCGAAAGGCACCTGTGCCGACTGCTCGGACGCCGAACTAAAAGGCGCCATCCAGAAGATGTCCGGGCTGAAATAAGCTGGCACGTGGGAGCAAGCTTGCTTGCGAAGGCAGTATTTCAGCCAACGAAAATGTTGGCAGAATGGGCTTCGCGAGCAAGCTCGCTCCCACAATAATTCGCTCCCACAAGCCGTCAGTCAGTCCGGGATAGCCCGCGAAGTGCTGTCTTGCGCTCCGCCATCGGCAATCCCCCCAACCGCTCCACCGCTGCGTAAAACGCCGCCCAATCCCCATCGACCTGTTTGAACAGCGCTGCAAACGCCGGCACCCATTGGTCGTAGAGTCCGAAGGGCAGCAGTTTGGCGTTGTTCAGCGGTGCGTTGATCCACGCGTCATAGCGCTTGTCGCCAGCCCACTGGGTATCGCGCGATGCGCGGTAGTTGTTGCGCAGCGTCTCGAATTCCGCCGCTTTGCCTTCGCGCATCCGCTCAGCATTCAAGGGTTGGCTGTAGAGCCGCTTGAGGCGTTCCCGCGTGTCGAGCACCAACCGCGTGAATTGATCGCGCTGCTTGGATTGCGACAGACGCTCGGCGGGCAAGCCTCGTGCGGCGCGCCATTGGCGAGTGCCTTCCTGCTCGACAAAGCTGGCGAAAGACTCATTGAACTCGCTGTCGTCCTTCACGTAGAACTGCTGGTGCGCCAGCTCGTGGAAGATCAAGGTCGCCAGACGCTCATCGCCCCAGCCCAGCATTGAGCTGAGGATCGGATCGTCAAACCAGCCCAGGGTCGAGTAAGCCTCGACACCGCTGACATACACATCCTGCCCGGCCTGGCGCTGCAACGCCGCCGCGCCTCGGGCGCCGCCGACGCTGTAATAGCCGCGATACGCCACACATCCGGCAATCGGGAAACAGTGGGTGATCGGTTCCAGCGAGAACTCACCCGTGGCGAACACATTCCAGACCACATACGGGCGGCCCAGATCGGCATAGAGGCGATAGCTGCGATTATCCGGCAGGTGCAACTGACGGCTGGCGAAGGTCCGGGCTTCCTGCGAATGCTCCAGCATCTGGCGCAGGCGCGGGCTGCGCGTCGGGTCGGCGATGACTTCGGTCACCGGCTGCCTGGCGCGCAAGAGCTGCAACTGACCGCTCACCAGCTGGTCGTAATAGTTGACGCTGGAACAGCCGCCGAGCAACACAAGCGCCACTAATGGCAAGCTGCGCCCCAGGCGGGGAAGGGTAATACTTGGCATGGACCGCCTCAACATTCGAAACATCACGCGTTATGCCGGACAGCACTGCCGTGCGCAACTACCATCGCTGTCCGTCCATACGGAGCCAACCATGCGCAACCTTTCGCTCATCCTCGCCCTGACCGCCTTGACCGGCTGCGCCGGACCATTGCCAGCGGTAAACCCGCAACAAGCCTGGGTCGATATGCGCACCATCACCGGCAAGATGGTGATGGCCGATAAAGTCGACGGCGTGACCACTTACGACGGTCGCTACTTTCAGGTCCCGCCCGGCAGCCACGAGCTTCAGGTGCGCTACGACTACGAAATCAACTACGGCGGTTTCAGCGCGATGAGCGACGATTTCACCGAGCTGACCTGCTACATCGACCTGAAATACGACCATTTCGCGGCGGGGCAGCGCTACATGATCGAGGTGCGCTCGATCCACAACTCCATTACTGCCTGGCTCTATGACGCGCAACGCAATGAGCTGGTCGAGCAAGAGGAATCAAACTGCATCTAGCGATCATTTTTCTGATAAATGATCTTTTTCGTGCCGTTGTCGCACGTACCGACGACCATATTCTGATCGTGGACTTCGTCATTGCTGACGATTTCCAGGGTGTAGGAATTGACGTTGTTGGCCTGGATCTTGGCTTCGATCTCGGCCTTGAGCTCTTCGCAGGATTTAGGTGCAGCCAGGACACTGGTGGCCATTACTGTCCCTATCACGGCTAATGCAAAACGTTTCATGCTCGACTCCTTCGATACGGTCCGCAGCGGGACATCAGGCAGATTACCGCGCCAGCGCTGCAGTGCTTCATAGACCTCAACGCGCCCGTGCAAGTTCGTTCTACGTTGGTCGCACGGGTCGAACTTCTGCCCGGACGGTCTATCAGAGCGGGACGACCAATCGACAGCGAGTAGTAATGAATTCCTCTTTTATCCAGTGGGTTATCCAATATAAAGACGCTCTGACGGTCATGATCAGCATCGGTACGCTGATCGTCTGGGTCATGTACGCACAGTTGCTTCTGAACAATTACCGCCGCCAGCGCAGGCCGCGCATCATCATCAATCGCGGCGCAGGCAAGGGCATCGGCTCGTTGTGTCTGATCAGCAACATGAGCGCCGAACCGATCTTCATCAATCAGATCGTGCTGTTGCTCGACACCAATCAGGGTCGGCTGTGCTGCGACGTCACCGACATCCGCGAAGAGAGCAAAGGCGAAATCGATCAGGATCTGGTCCTTCATAACGCAACGCGCCAAGGCCCGCTGGGGACCGGGGATTTCACCCATATCGGTACGTTCGGCGCCTTGATTCAACGCCTGGCCACGCTTCATGCAATCCCGATGCAGGGCCACAAGCCGGGCGAAGGCTGGACGTTTTCCGGGTTGGAAGTCCGGGTCATTGCTTTCTATGGCTCGGATAAAGAGGCCATTGGCGCGGCGCGATCCTTCCACCTGGGTCAAGCCGAGGAGGGCGGTTGCCAGCTGGTCGCGCACACTCGCGAGAGTCGCCAATACAACTCGCACTGGCAGCGTCGGCAAGTACGTCGGCACTGGATGATGGACGTCGAGGGCTAAAAAAATGACCCGGTCGGTTTAACCGAACGGGTCATTGGATGCTGCGGGGTCAATTAGCTGACCAGCGTAGCGTCCAGGGTGATCTTGGCGTTCAGGACCTTGGAAACCGGGCAGCCTTCTTTGGCCATGGCGGTCAGTTTGTCGAACTGCTCCTGAGTCGCGCCCGGCACTTTGGCCTTCAGGGTCAGGTGTACCGCAGTGATCGCGAAGCCACCTTCGACCTGGTCGAGGGTCACGTCAGCGGTGGTGTCGATGCTTTCTGCGGTCAGGTTTTCACCGCCCAGGATCATCGACAATGCCATGGAGAAACAGCCCGCGTGGGCTGCGCCGATCAATTCTTCAGGGTTGGTGCCTTTGCCGCCTTCGAAACGGGCTTTGAAGCCATATGGGGCTTCGCGCAGAACGCCGGTTTCAGTCGAGATGCTGCCGATACCGGATTTCAGGTCACCTTCCCAATGGGCGGATGCTTTCTTGACGATGCTCATGATGTCTCCTCATGGATGCGTGCGAGGTTTCGCACATGGACGAAGGTTCTGAGGATAGCTGGCTTTATAAAGTTCAACGTAGAGGAGAAACCTAGTTAATTAGTAGGATATTTCCTGATTGGGCATTGAATCTGGAGCATATGCCCTCATTTTCATTCACAGCTGTGGGCTTTTGGTCATCTGCGTCTTCATGGGCCAGGCCTGCAAAACCACTGATGAGGAGATGTAGCGGCCTATGAAACGTCTTGCCGATGTAAAAATCTCGACCCTCGATCTGGTGCCCGTGCGCCACGACAAAGGCCCCGCGGAATCCTTGCGCAATTCGTTGGATCTGGCGCAACACGTCGAAAAACTCGGTTACAACCGCTTCTGGGTGGCCGAGCACCACAACATGGACGGCATCGCCAGTTCTGCCACGGCTGTGCTGCTGGGCTATCTGGCGGGCGGCACTTCGACGATTCGTGTCGGTGCTGGCGGCATCATGCTGCCCAACCATGCGCCGTTGGTGATTGCCGAACAGTTCGGCACCTTGGCGAGCCTGTATCCGGGTCGTATCGATCTGGGCCTGGGCCGCGCTCCCGGTTCCGATCAGATGACCGCACGAGCCCTGCGCCGCGAACGGTCCGGCAGCGCCGATGACTTCCCGGAAGACGTCAGCGAATTGATGGCATTCCTCGGTCCGCGCACCCCGGATCAGCGCGTAATCGCGGTACCGGGTTCGGGTACCAATGTGCCGGTCTGGTTGCTGGGTTCGAGTCTGTTCAGCGCGCAACTCGCCGGGCAACGCGGCTTGCCATACGCCTTCGCCTCGCACTTCGCGCCGCGCTACATGCACGAAGCGATTCGCGTCTATCGCAATCACTTCCAGCCTTCGGCGGTGCTCGACAAGCCGTACGTGATGCTCGGGA
Organism: Pseudomonas sp. G.S.17; assembly: GCF_038096165.1. Taxonomy (NCBI): domain Bacteria; kingdom Pseudomonadati; phylum Pseudomonadota; class Gammaproteobacteria; order Pseudomonadales; family Pseudomonadaceae; genus Pseudomonas; species Pseudomonas viridinivis. The sequence goes on along the minus strand of NZ_CP151076.1, from coordinate 37,707 downwards.
TTCCCTTGGCTGCCGCTGACACCGATGAACACGCCGAATACCTGGCGACTTCGGTGTACCAGCGCATCCTGGCGCTGATGCGCGGCCAGTCGCTGATGCAGCGTCCACCGGTCAAGAGCATGGAAGGCCTGTGGTTGCCCCATGAGCGCGAAGCAGTGGGTGATTTCCTCGGTCTGGCGATGGTCGGCGGCCCGGAAAAAATCCGCGCCAAGCTCGATGTGCTACTGGAACAGACCGACGCGGATGAGCTGATCTTCACCTGCGACATGTACGATCACGCTGATCGGTTGCGCTCGTATGAAATCCTTGCCGAGACCGCGCGGGGATAACCCGTAGGACCGGCTTCAGCCGGGAGAGCGCCCTCCCGGCTGAAGCCGGTCCTACCGGATGTCGCTTATCCAGCCAAAAAAAAACCGACTTCAACGAGTCGGTTTTTTGTGTTCCGCGATCCGATCAGCCGCGCTGATACACGATTTCCTTGGTGCCGCCATCACAGCTGCCGACAACTTTCTTGTCGGTCACGCTGCCTTTTTCGACGACTTCAAGCGTGTAGGACGTAGCGCCTTTGGCTTTGATCTTTGCGTCGATTTCCGCTTTCAGGTCATCGCATGGCTTACCGGCAGCCATTGTGGTGCCAGCAATGCTCAACAGACCTACCGCCAACAGTAACTTCTTCATTGGTCTCACTCCTTCGTCAGCCAAAACAGGTCGCTTCAGCACAATGCACCTGGAAGGACCTGAATACATTAGCCACGCCAACGATTTCGCGACAGCGGGCGGAGTTTATGGCATTGCGCCAGCCTAAAAGTTCAGGCCGGATCAGCTATTGACGATGCGAAAGCCGACTTTGATGGTGACCTGATAGTGAGCGACCTTGCCGCCTTCGATGTGACCACGGGTTTCCAGAACTTCAAACCACTCCAGGTGCTGAAGGCTTTTGCTTGCCTCGGCCAGAGCGTTGTTGATCGCGTCTTCGATAGTCGTGGTCGACGAGCCAACCAGCTCGATCTTCTTGTACGTGTGATGATCAGTCATGGCAGTTCTCCTAAGGGGTCATTACGAGCGTAGCAGTGATCACGCTCCATACCTCTGTGGGGAATTTCTGCGGAAAAGTTCAGCGATTTCCGAAAACTGCACCGCACTTTCTGAAAGCGCCGTAGTCGGAAACAACACACGCCACTCACCTTGCAGGAGAAACATCATGGCTAGTAATTCACTCAGTAAAGCCTCGTTGAAAAGCATGGAAGCGGAAATCGAAAGTCTGCTCAAGTCCCTGGAAAGCCTGAAATCCGACGCTTCTGACGAGTCGCGCAGAACGCTGAAAAGCCTGAAAGCCAACGCAGAAAGTGCCCTGAGCCACTCGCGCAGCCTGCTCAGCGACGTGTACGAAGACGTCAAGGTCAAGACTCGCGAAACCAGCGTTGCTACCCGTGACTACGCTCAAGAACACCCATGGACTACCGCTGGTGTAGCCGTTGGTGCAGTTGGCCTGCTGGCCGCTTACCTGCTGTGCAAACGCGGTAATTGATTGGTCGCTATTGCGGGTTCCCCGAACGCCTCAGCTCATTTTTTAGCCACTTCGCTAGCGATTGAGCGCGCCCGTCAACGGCACGTTTGGGAACCCACAACGCCAGTTGCGCCGGGGTTTCACTGAAACCCCACGGTGCCACCAGGCGTCCCGCCTTAAGGTCATCTGCAACCAAAGGTTCAGGTGCAATCGCAATACCCAAGCCCGCAACAGCCGCTTCCAGCAAATAATACAAATGCTCGAACCCTTGCCCGTATCGCAGCGTCTGCGGATCGATGCCGTTTTGCTGCGCCCAGCTGGGCCAGGCTTGCGGGCGCGACGTGGTCTGCAGCAAGGTTTCGTCGAGCAACACCTTGGCTGGCGCGTCTTGCAGGCGGGTGAAATGTGCGAAACGCGGGCTGAGCACCGGCCCGATACGCTCACTGGCCAGTTCGAAGACCTGCATGTCCGCCGGCCATGGCGGTTCGGCAAAAATCAGCAGCGCGTCGAGTCCGGGACGGCGTGGATCGAGATCGCCTTCCCCGGCCGACAAATGCAAACGCAGGTCCGGCAGCTCGGCGTTCAGTCGCCCAAGCCGTGGGATGAACCAGCGCGCCAGCAGGCTTCCCGAACAACCCAGCACAAACGGCGCATCTGCGCCGCCCTGACTCAATTCAGCGCAGACGCTGCGCAGGCGATCGAAAGCATCGCTGCTGGCGTCTCGTAGCCGCACCCCGGCATCTGTGAGTTTCAGGCCACGTCCGTCCTTGATAAACAGCACCACGCCCAAGTGTTCTTCAAGGACTTTCAGCTGACGGCTGACAGCACCGTGCGTGACGTGCAGCTGTTCAGCCGCCTGGCTGACGCTGTTCAGGCGGGCTGTCGCTTCAAAAGCGCGCAAGGCGTTGAGGGGAGGAAGATCGCGGCTCATGATATCTGTGAGTTTTCCTGACAGGTTGTGTCGATCTTATCGGTTTTCATCCGGGCTGGCGCTGGTTAAAGTGTGTTCATTGCCGTTTCGGCTCCCTCATTCGTTCACCGACCTGGAGGTCCCATGACCCAGTCCAAATTCAGCGCTGGCCCCGATGCAAACGGCCTGTTCGGCTCCTTTGGTGGCCGCTACGTTGCAGAAACCCTGATGCCGCTGGTTCTCGATCTGAACCGCGAATACGAAGCCGCCAAGGCCGACCCTGAATTCCTTGAGCAACTGGCCTACTTCCAGCGCGATTACATCGGTCGCCCGAACCCGCTGTATTTCGCTGAACGCCTGACCGAGTTCTGCGGCGGCGCGAAAATCTACTTCAAGCGCGAAGAGCTCAATCACACCGGCGCGCACAAGATCAACAACTGCATCGGCCAGGTATTGCTGGCCATGCGCATGGGCAAAAAGCGCCTGATCGCGGAAACCGGCGCGGGCATGCACGGCGTGGCCACGGCCACCGTTGCGGCGCGTTTCGGTCTGCCGTGCGTGATCTACATGGGCGCCACCGACATTGAGCGTCAACAGGCCAACGTATTTCGCATGAAGCTGCTGGGCGCTGAGATCGTGCCGGTGACTTCCGGTACCGGTACCCTGAAAGACGCCATGAACGAAGCGCTGCGCGACTGGGTAACCAACGTCGATGACACCTTCTACCTGATCGGCACCGTTGCCGGTCCGCACCCGTATCCGGCCATGGTCCGCGACTTCCAGTCGATCATCGGCAAGGAAACCAAAGTGCAGATGCAGGAGAAGGAAGGCCGTCTGCCGGACAGCCTCATCGCCTGCGTCGGTGGCGGTTCCAACGCCATGGGCCTGTTCCATCCGTTCCTGGATGACGCCAGCGTGGAAATCATCGGCGTCGAAGCCGGTGGTCATGGCGTGGACACCGACAAGCACGCCGCCAGCCTGAACGGCGGTGTTCCCGGTGTTCTACACGGCAACCGCACCTATCTGCTGCAAGACACCGACGGCCAGATCACCGACGCGCACTCCATTTCCGCCGGTCTGGACTACCCAGGCATCGGCCCGGAACACGCCTTCCTGCACGAAGTGAAGCGTGTCGAATACGTCAGCATCACCGATGAAGAAGCCCTTGAAGCCTTCCATCATTGCTGCCTGCTCGAAGGCATCATCCCGGCGCTGGAAACCGCCCACGCTCTGGCTGAAGCCATGAAGCGCGCCACCAATCTGCGCGACGATCACCTGATGGTGGTGTGCCTGTCCGGCCGTGGCGACAAAGACATGCAAACCGTCATGAATCACATGGCCGCCGCTGAAAAGAATCAGGAGATCCTGGCATGAGCCGCCTCGAACAACGCTTTGCCCAGCTGAAAACCGAAGGCCGCGCCGCCTTGGTGACGTTCATCACCGCTGGCGATCCTGGCTACGACACTTCGCTGAAAGTCCTCAAGGGCTTGCCAGCGGCAGGCGCTGACGTGATCGAGCTGGGCATGCCCTTCACCGATCCGATGGCGGACGGCGTTGCCATTCAGCTCGCCACGCTGCGCGCGCTGGACGCCGGGCAGACACTGCCGAAAACCCTGAAGATGGTTGAAGAGTTTCGGGTCGACGACCAGACCACGCCAATCGTGCTGATGGGTTATTACAACCCGATCCACCGTTTTGGCGTCGAGGCCTTTGTCGCCGCAGCCAAGCAAGCGGGTGTTGATGGCCTGATCATCGTTGACCTGCCACCTGAACATGACGCCGAGCTGGCAACTCCAGCTCAGGCATCCGGTATCGACTTCATTCGTCTGACCACGCCAACCACCGACGACGTGCGCCTGCCGCGTGTGCTGGAGCGCAGCTCGGGTTTCGTCTACTACGTTTCGGTTGCCGGCGTGACGGGCGCAGGTTCGGCCACCACGCAACACGTCGAAGGTGCCATCGAACGCCTGCATCGCCATACCAGCCTGCCGATTTGCGTCGGTTTCGGTATCCGCACGCCCGAGCAGGCGGCCGCAATCGCGCGCCTGGCTGACGGTGTTGTGGTCGGTTCGGCACTGGTTGATCAGATCGCCAACGCCGCTTCGCCAGAGCAGGCGGTGGACGGCGTATTAAGCTTGTGCGCCGCGCTCTCGCAAGGCGTGCGCAACGCTCGCATCAGCTAAAGGTAAAGTTCCTGATACAAAGGAATCAACGCCTTGGTGCAGGTTCCAAGTAGTTAGGCAAAAGGGGTTCAAGGCTGATGTCTTGAACCCCTTTTTGCTGACTTGAATTATCCAGGAGCAACACATGAAACTGCCGAATCGTTTGATTGCTGGGCTGGGCATCTTGATGATCAGCGCCAGTCCGCTGTTGCAAGCAGCGCCGCAAGATCAGCGCGGTGACCATGACGATAACCGCCCAGGCCAGCAACAAGGCCAGGGTCCGCAGAACAATGGCGGACACGATCAGGGCAACGGCAAAAACAATGGGCGCGGTAACGAAAACCGTCCGCAGCAGCAGGCTCATCAGGACAACCGTGGCGGCAATCGCCCGCCCGAGAATTTCGATGACGTGCGCCACACCATTCAGCAACACCGTGACGTGATCGGCCGTGGCAAGCCGCTGCCGCCGAACATCCATGTGGTCAAAGGCCATCGCCTGCCACAAGGCTACGGCAAACGCCTCGACGCCCGCTCGCTGCAACACTTGCCACATTACGAAGGCTACGAATGGCGCCGTACCGGCACCGACATCGTGCTGATCGCCGTAGGCACCGGGATTGTGTATGCGATTCTGGATGGTGTTCTTAACTGATTATCTGAGGCCTCTTCGGGGACAAGTCCCCTCCTACCGGGTTGTATCTGGCTCGGTAGGACCGGACTTGTCCGGGAAGACGCCATGTCTGTCGGCACAGAGGTTGGATCTGCTCGCCTTTCTCGGGGACAAGTCCCCTCCTACCGGGTTGTGAAGCATTCATCTCATCAGCGCTTGAACATCCCCACATCCAAAGGCCGCACGGCACCCATCCACATTGCGTGCTCGGTATGGTCCGCCAGGTCATCGCCGGTCAGCGGATGGATCAACACCACCAACCCCTGACGGTTGAGCGACAGCCACAGCATCAGGTCCGCGAACTGCCCGTGATCGAAAGCCAGCTGGCAGCTCCAGTCCACATGCGGGCCGACCAGCCGCTCGTGAATCCGCCCCATCTTCACACCGAAGCGCTCAGCCGCCGCCTCACATAAGGTGCGTGCCTGTTCGATGGTCTGTGCGTCGAAATAGACATGGGCGTGATAGCCCTGAATCTCTGGCATTTGCCTGGTCTCCCCTGGAAATTGGCTGAACGCTGCATACCGTTGCGAGTCTGAATCTTTACGAGAGTTATCCACAGACCTGGATCAATTCCTATGAAGAATGCAGAAACGCCTGTCGTGAAAATCGTCCTGTTCGGCGCGATCAGCAGCCTGGGCAGCGCATTGATGGCTGAAATGCTCCGCCGCCAGCATGAAGTCATCGCCATTCTCGACGACCTTAACGCCCTGGCGCCACGACCGGGTTTGCGCACCAAAGTCGGCAGCCTCTTCGATGCCGAGCGCGTCAGCGAGAGCATAGCGGGCAGCTCGGCGGTGATTTGTCTGCTGGATGCCAAGGTTTTGCCGGTCGGCGCAGAACATGATCGGCCCGCCAGCGATCTGGATCTTCAGGAGCAGACGCGCGCCACGCAAACCTTGCTCGCCTGCATGCAGCGCATGGACATCAAGCGCTTGATCCTGGTCGGTGATTTTGCCGACGTGGACGACTCATTACCAATGTTCCAATCCCTGCGCGCCAGCGCCGTGCACTGGACACTGGTCAATGCCCCGCAAGGCGTCGCGGGCTTGAGCATCGAGCATTTCAGCCAGGTCAGCAGCACCCTCGAACCCGGACTGGCCGAACCATTGGAGCGACTGGCGCGGGCAGCGGCGGGGATCGCCGATGAATTGCGGCTGAATCTGCACGTGCGCGAGTTGGTGAAGTTTGTGGTGTGACATTTACACATCGCTTGAGCGATCCAAATCCGACGCGAGTCCTCAGAAAATTCACCGTATCGCCTGGATCCCGTAGGACCGGCTTCAGCCGGGAGGGCAGAGGGTCTGCCGACGCAACTGCCGCGAATGTACCGGCTACCTCCCGGCTAAAGCCGGTCCTACGGAATGTATTCAAACTCAAGGCGCTATTTATCCGGCATCACACCGCAATCGAAGGCAATGGCCGTCCCGCCACCCCATAACCACTGCGTGTCTGTTCACTGGCCAGCCAGTCAACAAACTGCGCCACCACTTGCACGCGACGTTTGCGTTGCGGCAAGACGACGTAATAGCCGAAACCGGAAATCGCCGACGCTGCGATAGGGCGACACAGCAGCGCCTGATCAATCAGCGCGTCGACCAGATGCCGCCAGCCGATGGCCACGCCTTGCCCGGCAATCGCGGCCTGGATCAGCAGCGTGTAGTTGTCAAAGCGCAACTGGCCGGGTGCTGGGGCCTGCGGGATGTTGAGGGCGCGAAATACGCCCGCCCAGTCGAACCAGTTGCTGCTGCCTTCGCCGCGCAGGTGCAGCAGCGGAAACTCGCGCAACACGTTGGTCGGCAGCGGCGGCTCGCGTCCCGCCAGTAATTGCGGGCTACACACCGGGAACACTTCTTCGCTGAACAACCAGCGACTTTCGCCTTGTTTGAAGCGCCCATCGCCAAACAGGATCGCCACGTCGATATCGGCGCGCAACATGCTGTGCGTGCGTTCGCTGGTAACCAGACTGACGTCCACATCCGGATTAGCTTTATGAAAGCGGTGCAGGCGCGGCATCAGCCAATAGGCGGCGAAGGCGAAGTCGGTGGCGACCTGCAACACCTCGTGCTGGCTCTGATGGGTAATCGCGACCAGCCCGCTGTCCATGGACTGCAAACCGGTCTGCACATGGCTGAACAACACTTCGCCCGCTTCGGTCAGTTCGATGCCGCGATAGATGCGGTCGAACAGCCGCGTCGCCAGTTGTTCTTCGAGGCGTTTGATCTGCTGGCTGACAGCGGGCTGAGTAGTGCCCAGCTCGATTGCCGCAGCGGTAAAGCTGCGTAAACGCGCGGCAGCTTCGAACGCGCGAAGCAGATCCAGCGACATATCACCAAGGGCTTCAAACATAAGCTGTGCTTATCCTAGGTATTGTTTTGCATGGGCTTTACCATAACTGCCATGGGTCCCATCCTCAAGCGCAGCACTTTCGCATAAATATTCACTATGGGATGCCGCGAAATACATGAAGCGCAAAAACATACTTTTTATTATGGCCGATCAAATGGCCGCGCCGATGTTGCCGTTCTACGCCTCATCTCCTGTCAAAATGCCCAACTTGAGTCGCCTCGCCGCTGAAGGCGTGGTGTTTGATGCTGCTTACTGCAACAGCCCGCTGTGCGCGCCATCGCGTTTCACTCTGGTGAGCGGCCAGCTCCCGAGCAAGATCGGCGCCTATGACAACGCTGCGGATTTCCCGGCGGATGTCCCGACTTACGCGCATTACCTGCGCCGCCTGGGCTACAAGACCGCGTTGTCCGGCAAGATGCACTTCTGTGGCCCGGATCAACTGCACGGCTACGAAGAACGCCTGACCAGCGACATTTATCCGGCCGACTATGGCTGGTCGGTGAACTGGGATGCGCCGGACGTGCGCCCGACCTGGTATCACAACATGGCGTCGGTGCTGCAAGCCGGGCCGTGCGTGCGTACCAATCAGCTGGATTTCGACGAAGAAGTGGTCTTCAAGGCCCAACAGTATCTGTTCGATCACGTGCGCAACGATGGCGATCAGCCGTTTTGCCTGACCGTTTCCATGACCCATCCTCACGATCCGTACACCATCCCGAAACCGTTCTGGGATCTGTACAGCGACGAGGAAATCCCGCTGCCGGAATTCCAGCCGGATCAAGCCGATCAGGACCCGCATTCCCAGCGCCTGATGAAAGTCTATGATCTGTGGGACAAGCCGCTGCCGGATGACAAGATTCGCGATGCGCGTCGGGCTTATTTCGGTGCGTGCAGCTACATCGACAGCAACGTCGGCAAACTGGTGCAGACCCTTGAAGAATGCGGTCTTGCCGAAGACACCATCATCGTGTTCTCCGGCGACCACGGCGACATGCTCGGCGAGCGTGGCCTCTGGTACAAAATGCATTGGTTCGAGATGTCGGCGCGGGTACCGATGCTGGTTTATTCGCCCGGTCAATTCCAACCCGGTCGCGTGACTGCGGCCGTGTCCACCGCCGACTTGTTACCGACCTTCGTGGCCATGGCTGAAGGTGAACTGAACGAAGGCTTGCCGCTGGATGGCCGCTCGCTGCTGCCGCATTTGCTCGGTGAAGGCGGGCATGATGAAGTGTTCGGCGAATACATGGCCGAAGGCACCAACAGCCCGTTGATGATGATCCGGCGCGGCGCGTACAAATTCATTTATTCGGAGCAGGACCCGTGCCTGCTGTTCGATATTCATAACGATCCAAAAGAGCGCGAAGAGCTGAGCCAATCGGCCGCTCACCAGCAACTGTTCAACGATTTCCTGGCCGAAGCACGAGCCAAGTGGGATATACCGGCGATACACCATCAGGTGCTCGCCAGCCAACGCCGGCGGCGCTTTGTCGCTGAGTCGCTGGCACTCGGCAAGCTGAAGAGTTGGGATCACCAGCCGCTGGTAGACGCCAGTCAGCAGTACATGCGCAACCATATCGATCTAGACGATCTGGAGCGCAAGGCGCGTTATCCACAACCTTGACCCTGCCCAAAAAAACGAGAACCTAGGGGAAGTTAATGAAGACGTTATCCACAACACTTGCAATGGGTGTCCTGGCGTTGAGCAGCTGGTCGGCCTTTGCGGCCGATGAGAGTTGCAGCACGGTGAAGATGGCGGATCCGGGCTGGAGCGATATTGCTGCCACCAACGCCATCGCCGGTATTCTGCTCGAAGGCATGGGCTACAAGGCCAAGGTCGATACGCTGGCGGTGCCGATTGCCTACGGCGGCCTGAAGGATGGCAAGATTGATGTCTTTCTCGGCAACTGGATGCCTGCGCAGCAGGGTTTCTACGACAAGTTCGTCGCCACCGGCGATGTAACGCAATTGTCGAAAAACCTCGATGGCACCGAATTCACCCTGGCCGTGCCGGACTACGTCTGGGATGCCGGTGTGCATAACTTTGCCGACCTGAACAAATTCGCCGACAAGTTTGGCAAGAAGATCTACGGCATCGGCTCCGGCGCTCCGGCGAACCTGTCGTTGCAGGAAATAATCAAGAAGAACGAATTCGATCTCGGCGGCTGGAAGCTGGTTGAGTCCAGCGAGCAGGCGATGCTCGCCGAAGTGAATCGCAACGTGAAGAAGCAAGCGTTCGTGACCTTCCTTGGCTGGACGCCGCACCCGATGAACGTGCAGATCAAGGGCATGCATTACCTCAAGGGCGGCGAAAAATACTTCGGCGACACCGGCACGGTTCACACGCTGACCCGCAAAGGTTACGCTGCCGCCTGCCCGAACGTGGGCAAGTTGCTGACCAACCTGACGTTCACTCAAGACATGGAAAACAGCATCATGGCTGACGTGACCAACAACAAGGTCAGCAATGCCGCTGCTGCAAAGGCCTGGATCAAAGCCAACCCGGCGGTGCTGGGCAAGTGGCTGGATGGCGTGAAAACCATTGATGACAAAGATGCGTTGCCGGCGGTGAAGGCGACGTTGTAAAAAAGCCGCTGACGTTGGCTTTTGTGGAAGCGACCGGGGTGGTCGCTCCCACAATTGCGCCCCTCGCAATCCTTCAATGAGAGTTTCATGGGTTGGCTCAATCGCCACACATTCCTGCCTTTTCTCGCCTGGCTCCCTCGGCAGACCCGCGCCAGTGTGGGCCGCGATGCCGTGGTGGGGCTGAGCGGCGCGGTTCTGGCCCTGCCGCAATCCATCGCCTACGCGTTGATCGCCGGGCTGCCGCCTGAATACGGTTTGTACGCCGCTATCGTTCCGGTCTTGATCGCGTGTTTATGGGGTTCGTCCTGGCATCTGATCTGCGGGCCGACCGCTGCGATTTCCATCGTGCTCTACGCCAGCATCAGCCCGTTGGCGGTTCCGGCCAGTCAGGACTACATCGGCCTGATCCTGTTGCTGACGTTCATTGCCGGGGTTTTCCAGCTGTTGCTCGGCATGCTGCGCTTCGGCGCACTGGTCAATTTTGTCTCGCATTCCGTGGTGCTGGGTTTCACCCTCGGCGCGGCGGTGGTCATTGCCCTGGGGCAGATGCCGAACCTGATGGGCATCGAATTGCCCAGCCAGACCACGGCGCTGAGAAGCCTGATGGCCGTGCTGGATCATCGCGGCGAACTCGATAAGCCATCGCTGATTCTTGGACTGCTGACCCTGACCCTCGGCGTCGGCTTGAAGATTCTGGTGCCGCGCTGGCCAACGCTGCTGATCACGCTGGTGTCGGCCAGCCTATTGGTCTGGCTGTGGCCAGCGATGTTCGGCCATGTGAAAACCGTCAGCGCGTTCGTTGGCCACTTGCCGCCTTTCAGCCCGCTGCCCCTCGATCTGGAGCTGATCCTCAAATTGTTGCCGACCGCAGTGGCCGTGGGCATGCTCGGCCTGGTCAACAGCCTGTCAATTGCCCGTTCACTGTCGGCGCGCTCCCAACAGTTGCTCGATGCCAATCAGGAGGTCCGCGCGCAAGGCCTGTCGAACATGGTCGGCGCGCTGTTCTCCGGCTATCTGTCGGCCGGGTCTTTCACCCGCGCCGCGCTGAGTTTCGAAGCCGGGGCCAAATCGCCTTTGGCTGGGGTGTTTTCCGCGTTATGGGTCGCCTTGTTCGCGGTTGCGGGCGCCTCGTTGATCTCGCACATTCCGATCTCGAGCATGGCGGCGTCGATTCTGCTGATTTGCTGGGGTTTGATTGATCGACGCGGCATCCGCGCGTTGTTCCGGGTCAGCCGCGCAGAGTTTCTGGTGATGGCGTTGACCTGTCTGGCGACGCTGTTGCTGGAACTGCAAACGGCGATTTATGCGGGTGTGCTGGCGTCGCTGTTCTTCTACCTCAAGCGCACCTCACAACCCCGCGTGCAGCAGTGGCGCGACGGCGACGAAGACATCATGCGCGTCGGCGGTTCGATTTTTTTCGGCGCCAGCCACTACCTGCAAACGCGGCTGCAACGCACCGAAGGCAAACATGTGGTGATCGACGCACAGCAGATCAACTTCATCGACTATTCAGGCGTCGAGATGCTGCATCAGGAAGCACGCCGCCTGCGCCTTCACGACCGCACCCTGACCCTGCGTCGCGCGCGGCCGCAAGTTATCGAAGAGCTGCAAAAGCTGGAAGGGGCGGACAAGTGCCCCATTCAATTCGAGGATTAATGTACGACCGGCGTCAGCCCGCCAACTGACGCCGCAGCTCAGCCAGCACCGGCGCTGAATCCGGTCGCACCCCGCGCCACAGCAGGAAGGCTTCGGCGGCCTGTTCGACCAGCATGCCCAAACCATCCACCGACTGCGCCGCGCCATGCTCGGTCGCCCAATGGCAGAACGCCGTGGGTTCCTTGCTGTACATCATGTCGTAGCAGAACGTATGACCAGCCTGAATCAGGCTCGGCGAAATCGGCGGCAGCTCACCGCTGAGGCTCGCGGAAGTGGCGTTGATAATCACGTCCACCGACTCTTCCAGCCAATCGAAACCACTGGCGAACACCGGGCCGAGATCAGCGAACTGTTGCGCCAGTTGCTCGGCTTTCTCCACCGTGCGGTTGGCGATGACCAGCACCGCCGGGCGTTCGGCCAGCAAGGGTTCCAACGCACCACGCACCGCGCCGCCCGCACCCAGCAGCAACACGCGCTTGCCGCGCAGGCTGATGCCGCAGTTGACGGTCAAATCACGAACCAGTCCCGCGCCATCGGTGTTGTCGCCGAGCAAGGTGCCGTCAGCCAGCTTGCTCAAGGTGTTGACCGCGCCGGCACGCTGGGCGCGCTCGGTCAGGCGGTCGGCCATGCGGAACGCCTGTTCCTTGAATGGCACCGTTACGTTGGCGCCGCGTCCTTCATTGAAAAACGCCTGGGCGAATGCGGTGAAGTCATCCAGCGGTGCCAGCGCAGTCCGGTAATCCAGCGCCTGGCCGGTTTGCTCGGCGAACAGGCTGTGAATCAGCGGGGATTTGCTGTGGCCAATCGGGTTGCCGAAGACGACGTAGTGATCCATGGGTATTCCTGTCTTATTCCAGATCCGGAGCGAACTTGTGTGGGAGCGAGCTTGCTCGCGAATGGGCCGTAGGAGCGACTTTAGTCGCGAAGGCGTCAATTGCCCTCCCGGCTAAAGCCGGTCCTACAAAACCTCCAACAGAGTTGAATCAACCCAACGCCAACCAATCCCGATCCTGCAGGAAATACTCGGTCAGGCGCGCTTCTTCGCTGCCGGGCACGGCTTTCCAGTCGTAACCCCAGCGTACTTGCGGCGGCAGCGACATCAGGATCGATTCGGTGCGCCCACCCGATTGCAGGCCGAACAGCGTGCCCCGGTCGTAAACCAGGTTGAATTCCACATAGCGGCCCCGGCGGAATTCCTGGAATTCACGCTGCTGCACGGTATACGCGGCGGCCTTGCGGCGGCGCACGATGGGCAGGTACGCATCGATGAAAGCGTCACCGATGGCGCGAATGAACGCGAAGCTGGTGTCGAAATCCCACTGATTCAGGTCATCGAAGAACAAGCCGCCAATGCCACGCGGTTCGTTGCGATGCTTGATGTGGAAGTAGGTGTCGCACCAGGCTTTGTAGCGCGGGTAAACATCAGCCCCGAACGGCGCGCAGGCCTGTTCGGCGACGCGGTGCCAATGCACGCAATCCGCTTCGACGCCGTAATAAGGCGTCAGGTCAAAACCACCGCCGAACCACCAGACTGGCTCTTCGCCGTCTTTTTCAGCGATGAAAAAACGTACGTTGGCGTGGGAAGTCGGCACGTGCGGGTTGTGCGGATGGATCACCAGCGACACGCCCAACGCCTCGAAGCCACGCCCGGCAAGCTCGGGCCGGTGCGCGCTGGCCGACGGCGGCAGGCCGCTGCCGAATACATGGGAGAAGTTCACCCCGCCTTTTTCGATCACCGCGCCGCCCTCGATCACTCGGGTCCGACCGCCGCCACCCGCCGGCCGCGTCCAGGCGTCTTCGACAAAATGCGCGCCGCCGTCTTCGTGCTGCAAAGCGGCGCAGATTCGATCCTGCAAGTCGAGCAGGTAGGCTTTGACGGCGTCGGTGCGAGTAGATGACATGTCGATCCCTTTAAAAGCTGCAAACGACCGAGCCCCCGTTCTGAAAGGGCCACAGCGAAATTGGGACGTAGCATACCACCGGCCCGCCGCGCGCCGCAGTTGACGAAGACCAAGTGATGGAGTCCGATAGATCCTTTCACATAGCCCCTTTCAGATTCTTGTTTCGATTCATTACGGAGAGAGCAAATGGCAAAGCGTATCCAGTTCAGCACTATCGGCGGCCCGGAAGTTCTCGAGTATGTGGACTTCGAACCTGCCGAGCCAGGCCCGCAACAGGTACGTGTGCGCAACAAGGCCATCGGCCTGAATTTCATCGACACCTATTACCGCAGCGGCCTGTACCCAGCGCCGTCGATGCCATCGGGCCTGGGTAATGAAGGCGCGGGCATCGTCGATGCGGTGGGCAGCGAAGTGACCCGCTTCAAGGTCGGCGACCGCGTGGCTTACGGCACCGGCCCGCTGGGCAGCTACAGCGATCTGCACACATTGCCTCAGGATCATCTCGTGCATCTGCCGGAAGCGATCAGCTTCGAGCAAGCCGCTGCCGTGATGCTCAAGGGCCTGACCGTGCAGTACCTGCTGCGTCAGACCTATGACGTGAAGTCGGGCGACACCATTTTGTTCCACGCTGCCGCCGGTGGCGTCGGTTCGCTGGCCTGCCAGTGGGCGAAGTCGTTGGGCGCAAAAGTGATCGGCACCGTCAGCTCGGCTGAGAAAGCCGCTCATGCCAAAGCCCTGGGCGCATGGGAAACCATCGATTACAGCCATGAAGATGTTGCCAAGCGCGTGCTGGAACTGACTGATGGCAAGAAATGCCCGGTGGTCTACGACGGCGTGGGTCAGGACACCTGGCTGACCTCGCTCGACTGCGTTGCGCCGCGTGGCCTGCTGGTCAGTTTCGGCAATGCGTCCGGGCCGGTAGCGGGCGTCAATCTGGGGATTCTCGCGCAGAAAGGCTCGCTGTACGTAACGCGCCCGACGCTGGGCTCTTACGCCAATAACGCCGAGAACCTGCAACGCATGGCTGACGAGCTGTTCGAGATGGTCGCCAGCGGCAAACTGCAGGTCGACAACATCCAGCAATACGCCCTGAAGGATGCCGCCAAGGCACAGATCGAATTGTCGGGCCGACGCACGACTGGTTCGACAATTCTGGTGCCTTGACTAGCTGCTGATCTGTTGGAGCGAACTTGGTGGGAGCAAGCTTGCTTGCGAAGGGGCCAAGACATCCAATGCGTTTTTCCGCGTTCAGAGGATTGCCTTCGCGAGCAAGCTCGCTCCCACAATAGCTCTGCTATCCCGCGCGAACTACCTGCCCTGTGGCGATATCGCGTATCACGCTGGGGTTTCGACGGCCGCCCAGGTTGCCGCCGAGCACACCATCGATCTGCCCCCGGAAATACTGCTCGACGCGAATCCGCGTGCGGGCCGCCGGGCGACCGGCAGGGTTGGCCGAGGTCGAAATCAGCGGGCCGACCAAGGCGCACAGTTCACGCACCGTCGGGTGATCGCTGACGCGCAAGGCCACGGTTTCATGAACCCCGGTGATCCACTCGGGCAACAGGTTTTGATGCGGCACCAGCCAGGTATTCGGCCCCGGCCAGGTGCTGGCCATGCGGTCGAGCCACAGCTCGGGGAAATCCTCGAACAGAAAATCGAACTGGCGGATATTGTCGGCAACCATGATCAGGCCCTTGTCCACAGGCCGTGACTTGATCGCCAACAAGCGATACACCGCCTCTTCGTCCCATGGATCACACCCCAAACCCCATACCGCCTCGGTTGGGTAGGCAATTACCGCACCGGCGCGAATCTCGCGAGCGGCTTGTTGCACACGCCAACTGCTGACCATTGGTTACATCTCCGATAAACACTGCGAGCAGTTTAACCTTAGCGCGCGCGGCCGAACCATCGTCCCGCTTCACTGGCGATATGGCCGTCCAGCTCAAGCTCGGTCAACGCCGCGAGGACTTTGGGCAACGGCCAGCCGCTGGACACCGCCAGCGCTTCACTGGTATGCGGCGCAGCGTAAAGCAGCGCGAGCAACGGATGGCGCGGCGCGGCCTGGGGTTCGGGCGCAGCGCAGGAAGGCGCCTGAACCTGCCAGCCGCGCAAGGCTTCGAGAATGTGCTCGACGGTTTCCACCAGCACTGCGCCATCTCGGATCAGCTGATGGCAGCCGCGCGCGCCGGGGTGATGAATCGAACCAGGAATGGCGTACACCTCGCGCCCTTGCTCAGCCGCCAGCCGCGCAGTAATCAACGAGCCGCTGGCGACGCTGGCCTCGACCACCAGCACGCCGAGGGACAAACCGCTGATGATCCGGTTGCGGCGCGGGAAGTTACTGGCGACCGGTCCGGCGTCCAGCGGGAACTCGGAAATGACTGCGCTGCCCTCGGCCGCCATCCTCGCCGCCAACTGACGATTGCGCTGTGGATAAAGTTTTTCGAGGCCGGTGCCAAGTACGCCGATTGTCGCGCCGCCGACATCCAGCGCGCCTTGGTGCGCGGCGGCGTCGATGCCCAGCGCCAGGCCGCTGGTAATCACAAATCCGCCGCTGGCCAGGCTACGCGCGAAAGCGGCTGCGGTATCCAGCCCGGGCCGTGAGGCGCGGCGGCTGCCGACCATGCCCAGCTGCGGACGTTCAAGAATATGGGGGTCGCCTGCGACGAACAGCAGTGGCGGTGGATCGGGGATTTCCGCGAGCAAGGCGGGGTACTCAGGATCGTCCCACATCAGCAAATGCTGGCCCGGACGCTCCAGCCAGGCTAATGCAGCGCTGGCGCCGTCGCGAACACTCGGCTCGCGTCGCGCCTCGGCGCAGGCCGATGGCAAGCCCAGTGCTCGCCATGCACTGGCTGGTGCGGACAGCGCGGACGAGCCGCAACCAAACGCGTCAATGAGCTTGCGAAAACGCTTGGGGCCGACCTCCGGCAAGCGATGCAGGCGCAGGCGCGCTTCCAGTTCAGCAGGCGAAGCAGCAGCTTTTTCGAACAGCGGCATAAGATCTTCCTTGATCTGTAGCCCACCTCAGGCGGTGGGCAAACCTGTGGATAACTCTGTTGACAACTATTTGATAACTGAACGTTAGCAACGAGAATCTGTATCAATTCTGCAAACATACGGCTATGGATTACGAACCTTGTCCATGATCGCCAAAGATCGGCTCGCGTGCAAAACCAGACCGTAGCTGAGTTTGTCGTAGGCGCGGAAAATCATCAGCAACCCGGAACGCTCATCAGGAACTTTGACTTGTTCACCGGTGATACGATCGCGAACCATCTCGCCGGTTTTGAAGATTGCCAGGACGTTGCCTTCTTCCAGGCCATCACGCTTGCCCTTGTCGAGGGTGACCACGTCGAACACACCAATCTGCGTCACGCCACGCGGCACGTCGAGGATCAGGCCGTCGATATGGGTCTTGGGCGCACTCGGCAAGAAGCTGGAGTTGATCGCGCGTTCTTCACTGCTGAACAAGCGGTCGCCCAAGCGGACTTCCTGGTTCGACCGGCGCAGCATCAGGGTCGATACGTCACCTTCTGTCGCAATTATTTCGCCGCCGCCGATGTCATCAGCGTTGATGCCGAGCACTTCGTCGGTCACCGGATCGGTGTACGTCTTGCCCTTACGGAAGATGCCATACACCGGATGCGCAGGGTCGACCGTGCCTCGGGCGTAGATTCGATCGCCCACGCCGCTGAGCACGCGCTCGGCGTTGCCGGCGACAATGTACGGTGCTTCGTTGAACTGCGCGAGGTCGTCGACGATACGGTTGCTGAGCAGGAACGCATTGATCGCGCCCAGCGGAATGCTCGGGATGGCCTCGACCATCGGCGTGCTGCGTATGCTCGGCGAGAGCTTGATCGTGCCACGGGATTCGCCCCGATTGAGCACGATGCGCGGCTGGCCGTCGATGTAGACCAGCGCCAGCGAGTCGCCGGGATAGATCAGATCGGGGTCGTGAATCTGCGGGTTGGCTCTCCAGATCTCGCGCCATTTCCACGGCTCGCTGAGAAATTTGCCGGAAATGTCCCAAAGCGTGTCACCAGCGACAACGGTGTAACGCTCCGGATGGCCTTCCCTGAGTTGCACTTGCGCCTGCACAAGACCGGTCGAGGCCAACAGCAGCAGGGCGAGTAGTGATTTCCTCATGCAGTGAATCCCTTTATCATGTTGCTTTGCGTGAACATAGAGCCCCATCAGGCTCGGTTTCAAAAAACTGGTTGCTCTGCTTCGACGTCTAAAGCCCGGCAGCCGATTTTGACTTTACCCTACAAGTGCAGCTCTTACGTATATGGCTATTTTAAACATCCTCGAATTTCCCGATTCGCGCCTTCGCACCATCGCCAAACCTGTGGCTGAGGTGGACGACGGCATTCGCCAGTTGGTCGACGACATGTTTGAAACCATGTACGAAGCGCCAGGCATCGGTCTTGCTGCAACGCAAGTCAATGTGCATAAGCGCGTCGTGGTCATGGACCTCAGCGAAGACCGCAGCGAGCCAAGGGTTTTCATCAACCCGCAAATCGAAACCCTGACCGACGAAGTCGACCAGTACCAGGAAGGCTGTCTTTCGGTGCCAGGCTTCTATGAGAATGTCGACCGCCCACAGAAAATCCGTATCAAGGCCCTGGATCGTGACGGCAAGCCGTACGAGGAAGTCGCCGAAGGTCTGCTGGCGGTGTGCATTCAGCATGAATGCGATCACCTGAACGGCAAACTGTTCGTCGATTACCTGTCCAACCTCAAGCGCGACCGGATCAAGAAGAAGCTGGAAAAACTGCACAAGCAGAACGCTTGATTTGACTTGGTGGGAGCGAGCTTGCTCGCGAATAACCGGAACATCCGCTGCATCGTCTGGGGCTGATGCACCGTCTTCGCGAGCAAGCTCGGCTCCCACAGACCACCCCCTTTCCCTACGAGAAGCCCATGACTGAGCCACTGCGCATCGTCTTCGCCGGCACCCCCGAATTTGCCGCCGAACACCTCAAGGCCTTGCTCGACAGCCCTTACCAGATCATCGCCGTCTACACCCAGCCTGATCGCCCGGCAGGTCGTGGACAAAAGCTGATGCCCAGCCCGGTCAAGCAGCTCGCCTTGCAACATGACATCCCCGTGCTGCAACCGCCGACCCTGCGCGACGCAGCGGCGCAGGCCGAACTCGCGGCACTCAAGCCTGATCTGCTGGTGGTGGTCGCTTATGGCCTGATCCTGCCACAAGTGGTGCTGGATATTCCGCGTCTGGGCTGCATCAACAGTCATGCCTCGCTGCTGCCGCGCTGGCGCGGGGCGGCGCCGATTCAGCGTGCCGTGGAAGCCGGCGATGCAGAAAGCGGCGTGACCGTGATGCGCATGGAACTGGGTCTGGACACCGGCCCGATGCTGCTCAAGGCTGTGACGCCAATTACCGGCGAAGACACCGGCGGCACGCTGCATGATCGCCTTGCTGAACTTGGCCCACCGGCGGTTCTGCAAGCCATTGCCGGTTTGGCCGACGGTTCGCTGGTCGGCGAAGTGCAGGACGACAGCCTCGCCACTTACGCCCACAAACTGAACAAAGACGAAGCACGCATCGACTGGAATCGTCCGGCCGTTGAGCTGGAGCGATTGGTACGTGCCTTCAATCCGTGGCCAATCTGCCACAGCACCCTCAATGGCGAAGCCCTGAAGGTGTTGGCCGCCAGCATTGCCGAAGGGCAGGGCGCGCCGGGCGAAATTCTCGCCGCCAGCAAGGACGGTCTGATTGTCGGCTGTGGCGAAGGCGCCTTGCGTCTGACCCGCCTGCAACTGCCCGGCGGCAAACCGCTGAACTTTACTGATCTGTTCAACAGCCGCCGCGAGAAATTCGCCGTCGGCACCGTGCTGGGCCAACCGGTAACGGGTCAATGAACCCGCGCCTGGCCGCCGCCAAGGCATTGGCCGCGGTACTCAGCGGCAAAGCGTCGCTGAACAGTTCGCTGCCAACCCAGATGGATAAAGTCGAGATTCGTGATCGAGGCCTGACCCAGGATCTGGCATTCGGCACCGCCCGCTGGCAGCCACGGCTGTCGGCGCTGGCGGAGAAACTGCTGCAAAAACCCTTCAAGGTCGCTGATGCCGACGTCGAAGCATTGCTGCTGGTGGGCTTGTATCAGCTGCTCTACACGCGAATCCCGGCGCATGCCGCCATCGGTGAAACCGTCGGTTGCGCCGACAAGCTGAAAAAGCCCTGGGCCAAAGCTCTGCTCAACGCCGTGTTGCGCCGCGCCCAGCGGGAAAGCGAAGCGCTGTTGGCCGAGCTGGAACATGATCCGGTAGTTCGTACTTCCCACCCGCGCTGGCTGCAAAAGGCGTTGAAAGCCGCCTGGCCGGAACAATGGGAAGCGATCTGCGCCGCCAACAACGCACATCCGCCGATGATCCTGCGGGTCAATCGTCGGCATAACAACCGTGACCAATACTTGCAGTTGTTAGGCGCCGCTGACATTGAAGCCAGCGCCTGCACCTTCAGCCAGGACGGCATTTTGCTGACTGAACCTTGCGATGTCCGCAACCTGCCGGGCTTTGCCGAAGGCTGGATCAGCGTGCAGGACGAAGCCGCGCAACTGGCCGCCGATCTGCTCGAACTGGCGCCCGGCCAACGCGTGCTCGACGCCTGCTGCGCACCCGGTGGCAAAACCTGCCATTTGCTGGAAGTCCAACCGGCGCTGGCCGGTGTGGTCGCCGTGGATCTGGAAGCCAAGCGTCTGGTTCGCGTTCGGGAAAACCTCGCACGTCTGGGCCTGTGCGCCGAGTTGATCGCTGCCGACGCCCGGGAAACCGCGCAATGGTGGGACTGCAAGCAGTTTGATCGCATCCTGCTCGACGCACCTTGTTCGGCAACAGGCGTGATTCGTCGCCATCCGGACATCAAGCTGACCCGTCAGGCCGATGACATTCCGGCCCTGACGACGTTGCAAGGCGAACTGCTCGACGCGCTGTGGCCGACGTTGCAGGTTGGCGGCGTACTTTTATATGCCACCTGCTCGACGCTGCCGATGGAAAATACCGAAGTCATCGCCGCGTTCCTCGCCCGGACTTCAGGCGCGCGGGAACTGGATATCGCCGGGCAACTCGGCCAACAACCTCCCGGCCTGAAACAGCCTCACGGCCGCCAGCTATTGGCGCAGGAAGGCGGGCATGACGGGTTTTATTACGCCAAACTGATCAAGATAGCGGCGTGATACAGCTACGCTGGATGACCTGCGTGGGAGCGAGCTTGCTCGCGAAGAGGCCGGTATATCCAGAAAATTATCTAGACCAGACAGACCGTCTTCGCGAGCAAGCTCGGCTCCCACAGGGTGCGTATTGGCTTTGCGATCACGTCGCGCTTCAAGGAGCAACTGATTGAAAATCATCATCCTCGGCGCCGGACAGGTGGGCGGGACGCTGGCGGAACATCTGGCCGGTGAAGCCAACGACATCACGGTGGTCGACACCGACGGCGATCGGCTGCGTGATCTGGGCGACCGCCTGGATATCCGCACCGTGCAGGGCCGAGGCTCGTTCCCGACCGTATTGCGTCAGGCCGGTGCCGAGGATGCCGACATGCTGGTCGCCGTGACCAGCAGCGACGAAACCAACATGGTCGCCTGCCAGGTTGCGTACACGCTGTTTCATACCCCGACGAAAATCGCCCGGGTGCGCGAAGCGGCTTACCTGACGCGCGCCGGACTGTTCGACAACGACGCGATTCCCGTGGACGTGCTGATCAGCCCCGAGCAAGTGGTCACCAATTACATCAAGCGCCTGATCGAATACCCCGGCTCTTTGCAGGTAATCGACTTCGCCGGTGGCAAGGCGCAACTGGTGGCGGTGAAAGCGTATTACGGCGGGCCACTGGTAGGTCAGCAATTGCGCCAACTGCGCGAACACATGCCCAACGTCGACATGCGCGTGGCGGCGATCTTCCGTCGCGACCGGCCGATTCTGCCTCAGGGTGATACCGTCATCGAAGCCGACGACGAGGTGTTCTTCATTGCTGCCAAGGCTGATATTCGTGCGGTGATGGGCGAGATGCGCCGGCTGGACGAGAACTACAAACGTATCGTCATTGCCGGCGGCGGACATATCGGCGAGCGCTTGGCGGAGGCTATCGAAAGCCGCTATCAGGTCAAGATCATCGAGATGAACCCGGCGCGCTGCCGCTACCTTTCGGAAACCCTCAATAGCACCGTGGTCCTGCAAGGCAGCGCCTCGGACCGCGATCTGTTGATGGAAGAGAACATCGCCAACACCGACCTGTTCCTGGCGCTGACCAACGACGACGAAGCCAACATCATGTCGTCGCTGCTGGCCAAGCGCATGGGTGCGCGCAAGGTGATGACCATCATCAACAACCCGGCTTACGTCGATCTGGTGCAGGGCGGGGAAATCGATATCGCAGTGAGCCCGCAACTGGCGACCATCGGCACCTTGCTGACCCACGTGCGTCGCGGCGACATCGTCAGCGTCCACTCGCTACGCCGGGGCGCAGCAGAAGCCATCGAGGCCGTGGCCCATGGCGACGCGAAATCCAGCAAGGTGATCGGCAAAGCCATCAAGGACATCGCGCTGCCGTCGGGCACCACCATTGGCGCCATCATCCGCGCCGACGAAGTGATCATCGCCCACGACGCCACGGTGATCGCCTCGGGCGACCACGTGATCCTGTTCCTTGTGGATAAAAAATACATCCGCGATGTGGAGCGGCTGTTCCAGGTGGGGTTGAGTTTCTTTTAACGCCCCTGACTTCCGTACGGTTGCCGGGTCGCGTTGAACCGGGCGGCGGCTTTCAATACCAGCGGGCTTCCCCGGCCGGGCGCTTCTTGAAGCGTTTCATCGTCCACATGTATTGGCTCGGATACGCCCGCACGTATTTCTCGACGACCTTGCTCATGGCCGCAGCCGAGGTTGCGGCGTCGGTGCTGTACATCGCTTCCGGCGCGGCTTCGAGCACGACTTTGTAACCCGAACCGTCCGGCAGGCGCATGGCATGCAGGAATACGCCGACCGCTTTGCCGCCCGCCAGCATGTTGGGCACGAACTTGCTGGTCAGGGCCTGGGTGGCGAAGAACGGCACGAAGATACCCGCCGATTCCGCAGGCTCCGGATCAGCCGGAATGCCCACCGAGCCACCTTTGCGCACTTCCTTGATGACACTGAGAATGCCTTCCTTGGTGGACGCGGCGACGCGGTTGCCCAATTGCACTCGCTGTTTGCGCAGCAGGTCGTCCACCGCCTTGAGCTTTGGTGGCCGGTAGAAAATGATCGGTTTGCACTGGCTGCAATAGAAGTGATTGAGCACTTCCCAGTTGCCCAGGTGACTGGTGATGCCGACCACGCCCTTGCCGGACGCCAGCGCTTCCTTGAGCACATCGAGGCCTTCGACTTCACGCACCAGATCGATGGATTTCTGGGCAGGCCAGATCCAGGCGCAGGCGCTTTCGGTCAAGGTCTTGCCGATGTCCATCAAGCTTTGCCCGACCAGACGCTCGCGTTCGGCGGCGTCCATTTCCGGGAAGCACTTGGCTAGATTGATCCGCGCCACTTCACGGGAGCGGTTCGGCAACTTCCACATCAGCCAGCCGATGCCGGTGCCAACCCACTGCACAACGCGCCACGGCAGCAGGGCGAACAGGCGCAATGCGCCAACCATCAGGGCGCCTTTAAACTTTTCCACAGATCACTCCCTAAATCTCAAGGCGGCCATTGTAACCATCAGCGAGTCAAAACCGCGTAGCGATCACAGTCGATGGTGTGATCCATGACCATGCCGCTGGACTGCATATAGGCGTAACAAATCGTCGGTCCGACGAACGTGAAGCCGGCCTTCTTCAAGGCTTTGCTCATGGCTTCGGCCTCTGGCGTGATGGCCGGAACCTGGCTGCGATCCTTGAAGTGATTGACCTTCTGCTGCCCGCCGACGAAGGACCAGAGAAACTCCACCGGATTGTCCAAAGCCAACCAGGCTCTGGCGTTGCGGCGTGCGGCGTTCAGTTTGAGGCGGTTGCGAATGATGCCCGGTTCAAGCATCAGCGCTTCGATATCGGCGTCAGTCATGTCGGCGACACGCTGCACGTCGAAACCGAACATGACCTCACGATAACGCGGGCGTTTCTTCAGAACCGTGATCCATGAAAGGCCCGCCTGGAACCCTTCGAGCAAAAGCAACTCGAAGAGCTTCTGCGCATCGCGCAGCGGTACGCCCCACTCCAGATCGTGATAATCGATGTAAACAGGGTCATCGTTGCACCAAAAGCAGCGTGCCATAGGGCTCCCAAGGGTGGAGGCGCGGCCGAATCGGGTATACTCCCGCTCTTTAAATCGCAGCCCCAGTACAGGTGAATTTCGTGAGCCAGCCTACGCCAGCCGTGCGTACCTTCCAAGACTTGATCCTCGCCCTCCAGCAATACTGGGCCGAGCAAGGTTGCGTGGTACTTCAGCCCTACGATATGGAAGTAGGCGCCGGCACTTTCCACACTGCCACGTTTCTGCGCGCCGTCGGCCCGGAAACCTGGAACGCAGCCTACGTACAGCCAAGCCGCCGTCCTACAGATGGCCGTTATGGCGAAAACCCTAACCGCTTGCAGCATTACTACCAGTTCCAGGTAGTGCTCAAGCCGAACCCGGACAACTTTCAGGAGTTGTACCTGGGCTCGCTGAAGCATGTCGGCCTGGACCCGTTGGTCCACGACGTGCGTTTCGTCGAAGACAACTGGGAATCGCCGACTTTGGGCGCCTGGGGTCTGGGCTGGGAAATCTGGCTCAACGGCATGGAAGTCTCGCAGTTCACCTACTTCCAGCAAGCGGGCGGCATCGAATGCTACCCGGTGACCGGCGAAATCACTTACGGCCTGGAACGCCTGGCCATGTACCTGCAGAACGTCGACTCGGTCTATGACCTGGTCTGGGCTGACGGTCCATTCGGCCGAGTGACTTACGGCGATGTGTTCCACCAGAACGAAGTGGAGCAATCGACCTACAACTTCGAGCACGCCAACGTCGACAAGCTGTTCGAACTGTTCGATTTCTATGAAAGCGAAGCCAAGCGCCTGATCGAACTGGATCAGCCGTTGCCGCTGCCAAGCTATGAAATGGTCCTGAAGGCGTCGCACACCTTCAACCTGCTGGATGCGCGTCGGGCGATTTCCGTCACCGCACGTCAGCAATACATCCTGCGTGTGCGCACCCTGGCCCGTTCGGTTGCGCAAGCTTATCTGATGGCCCGCGCCAAGCTGGGCTTCCCGATGGCACCGCCCGATTTACGTGATGAAGTGTTGGCTAAGCTGGAGGCGCAACAATGAGTGCTCAAGATTTCCTGGTTGAACTGGGCACCGAAGAGCTGCCGCCAAAAGCGCTCAACACCTTGGCCGATGCTTTTCTGGCCGGTATCGAGAAAGGCTTGCTCGCGGCAGGCCTGACGTTCAGCGCCAAGCAGGTGTATGGCGCGCCGCGTCGTCTGGCTGTGCTGATCACCGATCTGTCGACCCAACAACCGGATCGCAGCGTCAATCTCGACGGGCCGCCGCGTCAGGCCGCCTTCGATACTGAAGGTAATCCGACCCAGGCGGCATTGGGTTTCGCCAAGAAATGCGGCGTCGATCTGAGTGAAATTGATCAGAGCGGCCCGAAGTTGCGCTACAGCCAGAGCATCGCCGGCAAGGCGACGGCGAGCCTGTTGCCGACCATCGTTGAAGATTCGCTGAACGACCTGCCGATTCCCAAGCGCATGCGCTGGGGTGCTCGCAAGGAAGAGTTCGTGCGTCCGACCCAATGGCTGGTCATGTTGTTCGGCGATCAAGTGATCGACTGCACGATCCTGGCCCAGACTTCCGGTCGCGAATCCCGTGGTCACCGCTTCCATCACCCGGAAAGCGTGCGCATCACTTCGCCCGCCAGCTACCTGAGCGACCTGCGCGCCGCCTATGTGTTGGCCGACTTCAATGAACGTCGCCTGATCATCACCAAGCGCGTCGAAGAACTGGCGACTCAGCACGAAGGTACCGCCATCGTGCCGCCAGCCCTGTTGGACGAAGTGACATCGCTGGTCGAATGGCCAGTGCCGCTGGTGTGTTCGTTTGAAGAGCGCTTCCTTGAAGTACCGCAGGAAGCCTTGATCACCACCATGCAGGACAACCAGAAGTATTTCTGCCTGCTGGATGCCGACGGTAAATTGCTGCCGCGCTTCATTACGGTCGCGAACATCGAAAGCAAGGACCCGCAGCAGATCGTCCTGGGTAACGAGAAAGTCGTTCGCCCACGCCTGACCGACGCCGAATTCTTCTTCAAGCAGGACAAGAAGCAGAAGCTGGAAACTTTCAACCAGCGCCTGCAGAACGTCGTGTTCCAGGCGCAGTTGGGCAGTGTTTTCGACAAGGCCGAGCGTGTTGCCAAACTGGCGGCATTCATCGCCCCACGCATTGGCGGCGACGCACAACGCGCCGCACGCGCCGGGCTGCTGTCCAAGTGCGACCTGGCGACCGAAATGGTCGGCGAATTCCCTGAAATGCAGGGCGTTGCCGGTTATTACTACGCCAAGGCCGACGGCGAAGCGGAAGATGTCGCACTGGCATTGAACGAGCAGTACATGCCGCGTGGCGCCGGTGCAGAACTGCCGACCACGTTGACGGGCGCTGCGGTTGCTATCGCAGACAAGCTCGACACCCTGGTCGGGATCTTCGGGATCGGCATGTTGCCGACCGGCAGCAAAGACCCGTATGCACTGCGTCGCGCGGCGCTGGGCATCCTGCGCATCCTGATCGAGAAACAACTGGATCTGGACCTGATCGAAACCGTGAAATTCGCGGTCAATCAGTTCGGCGCCAAGATCAAACCTGCCGGTCTGGCCGAGCAAGTCCTGGAGTTCATCTTCGACCGTCTGCGTGCCCGTTACGAAGACGAAGGTGTCGAGGTTGCGGTTTACCTGTCGGTGCGTGCCCTGCAACCGGGTTCGGCACTCGACTTCGATCAGCGAGTGCAAGCCGTTCAGGCGTTCCGCAAGTTGCCTGAAGCGGCAGCGTTGGCCTCGGTCAATAAGCGTGTGTCGAATCTGCTGAGCAAGGCCGAAGGCAAGATTGCCCAGACCGTTGAGCCCAAGTATTTCGACAACGCCCACGAGTTCTCCTTGTACTCGGCGATCCAGCAAGCGGACCAGGCAGTTGCGCCAATGGCCGCTGCGCGTCAATACAGCGAAACCCTGGCACGTCTGGCTGCCTTGCGAGAGCCGGTCGACGCGTTCTTCGAAGCAGTGGTGGTCAACGCCGAAGATGCCAGCGTGAGGGCCAACCGCTATGCGTTGCTGGCACGTCTGCGCGGGCTGTTCCTGGGCGTTGCGGACATTTCGCTGCTGGGTTGATCGCTAAGGGGCCAATCGTGAAGCTGTTGATCCTTGATCGGGACGGAGTCATCAATCATGACTCCGACAGTTACATAAAGTCGGTGCAGGAGTGGATTCCGATCCCCGGATCGATCGAAGCGATTGCACAACTGAGCAAGGCCGGCTGGACGGTGGCAGTCGCCACTAACCAGTCCGGCATCGCCCGGGGCTATTACGACATTGCCACGCTTGAAGCCATGCATGAGCGCTTGCGCGAACTGGTGGCCGGGCAGGGCGGTGAAGTCGGTTTGATCGTTTATTGCCCACATGGCCCGGACGAAGGCTGCGCTTGTCGCAAGCCCAAGCCGGGCATGTTGCAGACCATCGCAAATCACTACGCTGTGGATCTGGCGGGTATATGGTTTGTAGGTGACAGCAGCGGTGACCTGCAGGCCGCGCTGGCCGTCGGCTCTCAACCGGTTCTGGTAAAGACCGGCAAGGGCAGCAAGACGCTGGCTGGAACGCTGCCCACGGGTACTTTGGTTTTTGACGATCTGGCGGCAGTTGCCGCAGAACTTATCCACAAGAGCGCTCCGCAGAACCAATAGCGGTACGCTTCATTGAGCGGGCATAAGTCCCGTACGGTAAAAGTAGCTATGTCGATCATGCAGGCAATCAGAACCTTTGTCTTTTACCTGCTGCTGGGCACCAGTTCGCTGCTGTGGTGCACCTTGAGTTTCTTTATCGCGCCGTTCCTGCCGTTTCGCGCACGCTATCGTTTCATCAATGTGTACTGGTGCCGCTGCGCATTGTGGCTCACGCGGGTATTTCTCAACATTCGCGTCGAAGTGATCGGCCAGGAAAACGTCCCGGCGACGCCCTGCGTGATCATTTCCAACCACCAGAGCACGTGGGAAACGTTCTTCCTTTCCGCACATTTCGAGCCTCTGAGCCAGGTGCTCAAGCGCGAATTGCTCTACGTACCGTTCTTTGGCTGGGCCATGGCCATGCTGCGACCTATCGCCATTGATCGTGAAAACCCCAAGGCGGCGCTGAAGGAAATCGCGAAGAAGGGTCATGAGCTGCTCAAGGATGGCGTCTGGGTGCTGATCTTCCCTGAAGGCACGCGCGTGCCGTTTGGTCAGGTCGGCAAGTTTTCCCGGGGCGGCACTGCCTTGGCGGTCAACGCCGATCTGCCGGTGCTGCCGATTGCGCATAACGCCGGCCGGTATTGGCCGAAGGAAGGCTGGGCGAAAAAGCCCGGCACAATCCAGGTTGTGATCGGCGCGCCAATGTATGCCGAGGGTGCAGGACCACGCGCCATTGCAGCATTGAATGATCGCGTCCAGGCCTGGAACGAGGCCACTCAAGTGGCGATGGGCTCAGTGCCTGCACCGACGACGAGCACCGAAAAAGCGTCGGTCTGATTTTGTGGATAACCTGTGCACCGTTTTCGCAAAAACTGCAAAAAACGCTGCCAACCCCTTAATTTTGCTGCTTATTTCGAATGCTCATTAATGAGCCAAAAACGTGCATAAGTTTTTCTGAGCCGAAAAAACCGACTTCCTTGAAGTCGGTTTTTTTATGGCTGTAGAGTCGGTTTCAGATCGCTCATTTGCCACTATTTTTTCGGCTGAAAAAGCAGCGCAACCAACGCGCTCCAACCCGTCTGATGCGACGCGCCCAAGCCGCGTCCGGTTTCGCCATGGAAGTACTCGTGGAACAACAGCAGATCGCGGCTTTGCGGATCGGCTTGAAGCTGTGGATAACCCACCATCGAAGGCCGACTGCCATTGCCATCCTTGAGAAACAGGCGCGTCAGGCGCGCGCTGAGTTCGTCGGCCACTTCATCAAGCGAGGCCAGATAGCCCGAATGGGTAGGAAACTCGATAGAGAAGTTCTCGTCGTAATAGCGATGAAATTCCCGCAGCGACTCGATCAGCATGTAGTTGACCGGCATCCACAGCGGCCCACGCCAGTTGGAGTTACCGCCGAACAGCCGCGAAGGCGATTCAGCAGGCTGGTAATCGGCACACAACGAATCGCCATTCATACGCATCTTGAACGGGCTGGCGGCATAGGCCCTGGAAACGGAACGCACGCCAAACTCGGACAGGAACTCTGACTCGTCGAGCATGCGCTTGAGCAGGTCCTTCGTGCGCTGACCCCTGAGCAACGCCAGCAGCAGGCGATTGCCCTTGCCCGGCTCTGTCCAGCGCGAAACCAATCGGGCGAGGTCAGGACGGTGTTTCAGGAACGCCAGCAACCGGTCGCGCAGGCCTGGCAAACCTTCATGCTCGCGTTGCTCCAGAACCTGCACCGCAAACAACGGCATCAAGCCAACGATGGAGCGAAAGCGCACTGGCTCGCGTTCACCGTTCGGGCTGCGCAACATGTCGTAAAAGAATCCGTCCTGCTCGTCCCAAAGACCTTCGGCATCGTCGTCAACCGAGTTGATCGCGCCCGCGATATACAGGAAGTGTTCGAAAAACTTCACCGAGATATCCACATACGCGGCGTTGCGCTTGGCCAACTCCAACGCAATACGCATCAGGTCCAGCGCATACGCGGCGATCCACGCGGTGCCATCGGCCTGGTCCAGCTGATAGCCCGGTGGCAGATCAGCCGAGCGGTCGAACAAGGCGATGTTATCCAGCCCAAGGAATCCGCCCTGGAAAAGATTACGGCCTTCTGCGTCTTTACGATTTACCCACCAGGAGAAATTCAACAACAGCTTGTGGAAAATTCGCTCAAGGAAATCCGCATCGCCTTCGCCCTTGAGCGCCTGTTCCATCTTGTAAACCCGCCAGGTCGCCCAAGCATGCACCGGCGGATTCGCATCATCGAAGCGCCATTCATACGCGGGCAGCTGACCGTTGGGGTGCATGAAGCGATCCTGGACCAGCATCAACAATTGCTGCTTGGCGAATTCGGTATCGATCAGCGCGACAGCAACGGCTTGAAACGCCTGATCCCAAGAGGCATACCACGGGTATTCCCACTTGTCCGGCATGCACACGATGTCGAAATTCGACAGGTGTCGCCAATGCTTGTTGCGCACATTGACGCGTTCGGGGGAGGGCGGTGGTTGCGTGGGATCGCCATTGAGCCAGCAATTCACATCGAAGTAATACAGTTGCTTCGACCAGAGCAATCCCGCCAAGGCCTGACGCTGCACATTGCGCGCGTCGCTATCAGCCAGTTCATGTTGCAGCGCTGCGTAGAAACTATCGGCCTCGGCTTTGCGCTGGGTGAATAACGCTTCTGCATCAACCGCCGTTGCATCAGCCGGACAGAAACGCAGGTAGATGACCTGACTGGCGCGGCCTTCCAGGTCGAGTAAAAAGTGCGCAGCGGCGCGGGTGCCGGTAACCCGGTCGATGGCCTGCTCATCGCCGGCCAGCAGATAGTCGTTGATCCCATCCTTGAATGGCCCGGGAGTTGGTTCTCTTCCCAGCTTCGCCGTATTGGTGTCGTTGTTGCAAAACAGCCATTCGCACGCGGCTTCGGCACTCCACGCGCTGGCCACTTTGCCATCCTGTTCGGGATGCTCCGCCACCAGCTTTTGATCCTGGAGACGCAATGAAGGCATCGCCGCGTTCTCAGTCCAGCTCCAGATATTGCGCGCCCAAAGCTGCGGTAACACATGCAGGCATGCGCGTTGATCACTGCGGTTATGCACAGTGATGCGCATGAAGATGTCGTCGGGCTGGTGCTTGGCGTATTCGACGGCTACATCGAAATAACGGTCATCGTCGAACACGCCGGTATCAAGAATTTCGTATTCCGTATCGGCCAACCCTCGCCGCGCATTCTCGCTGACGAGCTGATCATAGGGGAAAGCAGCCTGTGGATATTTATAGAGCATGCGCATATACGCATGGCTCGGCACACCATCGACGTAGAAATACAGCTCCTTGACGTCCTCGCCGTGATTGCCTTCAGCGTTGTTCAGCCCGAACAAGCGCTCCTTCAGAATGGGGTCGCGCTCATTCCACAATCCAAGCCCCAGACACCAGTGCTGGGACTTGTCCGAGAATCCGGCAATCCCGTCTTCACCCCAGCGATAAGCCCGGCTGCGTGCGTGGTCGTGGGGGAAATAATTCCACGCATCACCGTCGGCGCTGTAGTCCTCACGAACCGTGCCCCACTGACGTTCGCTGAGATAAGGCCCCCACTCGCGCCATCGCTCAGCATCAACCTCAGTCAACCGCTGACCTTCGACGGTGTTCAGAATGCTGGGCGCAGGCTTTGCAGGCATCAGGACTTCCAAAGGTGGAAACAGATGGCCAAGTGTACGGCGCTCGTAACTGAACGGCACACAGGCTTGGTGATTATTCAGGCGCTGTTCAGGCTTTTACACCGCCCATAAAAAAGGCCAACGCTGGATCAACGTTGGCCTGAGTTGTCTAGCGGTGCGACCTCTTAGAAATCGAGGTTGGACACTGCCAGTGCATTGCTTTCGATGAAGTCACGACGAGGCTCGACCGCATCACCCATCAGGGTGTTGAAGATCTGGTCGGCGCCGATTGCGTCTTCGATGGTGACCTTGAGCATGCGGCGTACAGATGGGTCCATCGTGGTTTCCCACAGCTGATCCGGGTTCATTTCGCCCAGACCTTTGTAGCGCTGGATGGTGTGGCGCTTGGTGCTTTCGGCCATCAACCAGGCAAGGGCTTCCTTGAACTCGGAGACCGGCTTCTTGCGTTCGCCACGTTGTACGTAGGCGCCTTCTTCCAGCAACGTACTGATCTGCAGACCCAGAGCGGTCACAGTCTTGTAATCGTTGCTGCCGAAGAAGTCACGGTTGAAGGTCACGTAGTTGGACAGGCCGTGGGAGATCAGTTCGACCTCTGGTAGCCAGACGTTACGTTCGCGATCTTCACGCAGGCTGGCTTTGTAAACCAGACCGGACTTCTCGCCGACGCGCAGACGCGTGTCGAGCAGGGCGAGCCAGGCTTGCATGCCTTCGTGATCGGAAAGCTGTTCCAGGCTTACCGGTGGCAGGTAAACGAAATGCTCGGTCAGTTCCTGAGGATACAAACGCGACAGGCGCTTGAGGGTCTTCATGACCATGCGGAAATCGTTAACCAGGCGCTCCAGCTGCGGACCGGAAATACCCGGAGCCGACTCGTTCAAGTGCAGGCTGGCATCTTCAAGAGCCGATTGGGTCATGTATTCTTCCATGGCCTCGTCGTCCTTGATGTACTGCTCTTGCTTGCCTTTCTTGACCTTGTACAGCGGCGGTTGAGCGATGTAGATGTAGCCACGCTCGATCAGCTCAGGCAACTGACGGAAGAAGAAGGTCAGCAGCAAGGTGCGGATGTGCGAACCGTCGACGTCAGCATCGGTCATGATGATGATGTTGTGATAACGCAGCTTGGCGATGTTGTATTCGTCGCGACCAATGCCGCAGCCGAGCGCGGTGATCAAGGTGCCTACTTCTTGCGAAGAGATCATCTTGTCGAAACGTGCTTTCTCGACGTTAAGGATCTTGCCTTTGAGTGGCAGGATCGCCTGGGTTTTACGGTTACGCCCCTGCTTGGCTGAACCGCCAGCAGAATCCCCTTCCACCAGGTACAGTTCGGAGAGGGCAGGATCTTTCTCTTGGCAGTCAGCGAGTTTGCCCGGCAAGCCAGCGATGTCCAACGCGCCTTTACGGCGAGTCATCTCACGGGCCTTGCGCGCAGCTTCACGAGCGCGCGCAGCGTCGATCATCTTGCCGACAACGGCTTTGGCTTCGTTCGGGTTTTCCAGCAGGAAGTCGGAGAAGTGTTTACCCATCTCCTGCTCGACTGCAGTTTTCACTTCGGAAGAAACCAGCTTGTCTTTGGTCTGCGAACTGAATTTAGGGTCCGGTACTTTCACCGAGATGATTGCCGTCAAACCTTCACGCGCATCATCACCGGTGGTCGCGACCTTGTGCTTCTTGGCCAGACCTTCCTGCTCGATGTAGGTGTTGAGGTTACGCGTCAGTGCAGAACGGAAACCCACCAGGTGAGTACCGCCGTCGCGCTGAGGAATATTGTTGGTGAAGCACAACAGGTTCTCGTTGAAGCTGTCGTTCCACTGCAACGCGATCTCGACGCCAATACCATCTTCACGCTGAATGTTGAAGTGGAACACCTGGTTGACCGGAGTCTTGTTGGTGTTCAGGTATTCAACGAATGCACGCAAACCGCCTTCGTACTTGAACAGTTCTTCCTTGCCGCTGCGTTCGTCTTTAAGGACGATGCCGACACCGGAGTTGAGGAAGGACAGTTCACGAATCCGCTTGGCCAGGATGTCCCAGCTGAAGTGGATGTTCTTGAAGGTGTCAGCCGATGGCTTGAAGTGAATCTCGGTGCCAGTGGAATCGCTCTCGCCAACAATGCGCATAGGTTCCTGTGGAACACCATGGATGTAGGTCTGTTCCCAGATCTTGCCGCTACGACGTACAGTCAGCAGCAACAATTCGGAAAGGGCGTTCACAACCGAAACACCTACACCGTGCAAGCCACCGGATACTTTGTAGGAGTTGTCATCGAACTTACCGCCAGCGTGAAGCACGGTCATGATGACCTCTGCTGCCGATACGCCTTCTTCTTTATGCACGTCTACCGGAATGCCGCGACCGTTGTCACGGACGGTAATCGATTCGTCTGGGTGGATGATGATGCTGATGTCGTCGCAGTGGCCAGCCAAAGCTTCGTCGATCGAGTTATCAACCACCTCGAACACCATGTGGTGTAGACCGCTGCCATCGTCAGTGTCACCGATGTACATACCGGGACGCTTGCGTACGGCATCTAGCCCTTTCAGCACTTTGATGCTGGAGGAGTCGTACGTTTGGTTTTCGCTCATGCAATCACTCCCGATGGTCGTGGGTCTGGGTGATACGGCCTTGTTCCACGTGGAACAAAGCAACTGGCGTTTCCGTCTGCCAGCCTTCCCTCAATAATTCATGGTCTACACAGGTGATAAAAACCTGGCAGCGTAATTCTTCCAGCAAACGGCAAAGTGCCTGACGGTGACGCTCATCGAGTTCCGACGGCAAGTCATCCACCAGGTAAATACATTGGCCGCGTCGAGCCTGGCTAACGAGATGTCCTTGGGCAATGCGCAGCGCGCAGACCACTAACTTCTGCTGACCCCGGGACAAAATATCCGCGGCGTTGTGTGCGCCTAATCTAAGGCGCAAATCGGCGCGTTGTGGTCCGGCCTGTGTATGGCCCATTTGCTGATCCCGATGGAGAGAAGAAGCGAGCACCGTGCTCAGCTCTTTTTCTTTATCCCATCCTCGGTAGTAGCTCAGGGTCAAACCTTCGAGCTCAACCAGCTCGCTCAAGGTTTGTTCAAAGACTGGCTTCAAAGCCTTGATGTATGCTCGGCGAAACTCATCTATTTCATCGCTGGCCAGGCACAGCTCGCGATCCCATGCCGCTTGCGAAGCGGCGTCAAGTGTACCATGCCGCAGCCATGAGTTTCGCTGCCTCAAGGCCTTCTGCAGGCGCTGCCACGTCGACATGAAACGAGGTTCCACGTGGAACACTCCCCAGTCGAGGAACTGCCTGCGTATTTTTGGCGCACCTTCGAGCAAGCGAAAACTGTCCGGATTGATCAGTTGCAGCGGCAAGGTCTCGGCAAGTTGCGCCGCGCTGCGTGCGTTCTGTCCATCAATGCGAATCTGGAAGTCGCCTTGGCGATCCCGTGAAACACCCAGGCTGCTATGTCCGCCTTCGGCGAGTTCGACCTGGCCAAAAACTGTGCACGACGGTTGCTCGTACTGAATGACGGGAAGCAGACGGGAGCTGCGAAAGGATCGGGCAAGGCCAAGCAAATGGATGGCTTCCAGCACGCTGGTTTTGCCACTGCCATTTTCACCGTGGAGGATGTTGATACGCGGGGAAGGGGAGAAAGTCACCGGGTGCAAATTGCGCACCCCGGTGACCGAGACGCGGCTGAGAGACATCTAGATTCCGCTGAACATGAGCATGCTGATTACAGGCGCATCGGCATGACGACATAGGCGGAATCGTCGTTGTCCGACTCTTGCACCAAGGCGCTGCTGTTGGAGTCGGACAGAATCAGGCGAACCTGTTCAGTGGTCATCACACCCAGGACGTCCAGCAAGTAGCTGACGTTAAAGCCGATTTCCAGCGAGCCGCCGTTGTAGTCAACGCTGATCTCTTCTTCTGCTTCTTCCTGCTCCGGGTTGTTCGCCTGAATCTTCAACTGGCCAGCGGCCAACTGCAGGCGAATACCGCGATATTTCTCGTTGGAAAGAATCGCCGTACGGCTGAACGCTTCACGCAACGCCTGACGATCGCCCAATACCAGTTTGTCGCCGCCTTTCGGCAGAACGCGCTCGTAATCAGGGAATTTGCCGTCGACCAGTTTCGAAGTGAAGGTGAACTCACCGGTGGTCGCGCGAATGTGATGCTGACCCAGCACGATGCTGACAATACCGTCTTGCTCAGTCAGCAGGCGGGCCAGTTCCAGAATACCTTTGCGCGGCACGATCACTTGATGACGATCAGCCTGTTCGATATCCGCCGTCATGGAGCACATGGCCAGACGGTGACCGTCGGTGGCAACGGCGCGCAGAATGCCAGCACTGACTTCCAGCAACATACCGTTGAGGTAGTAGCGCACATCCTGTTGAGCCATGGCGAAACTGGTGCGTTCGATCAAGCGACGCAGTTTGCTCTGCACCAGGTTGAACGTCAGGGAGCCAGGACCCTCTTCCACGGTAGGGAAATCATTGGCCGGCAGCGTCGACAACGTGAAGCGACTGCGACCCGCCTTGACGACCAGCTTGGCATCATCAAGTTTGATATCGATCAGAGCGTCGTTGGGCAAGCTTTTGCAGATATCCATCAGCTTGCGCGCGGGTACGGTGATTTCGCCCGGCTCAGCAGGTTCTTCCAACTGGACGCGGCCGACGAGTTCGACCTCAAGGTCGGTACCGGTCAGCGAAAGCTGTTGGCCTTGAACAACCAGCAGCACGTTGGAGAGCACCGGCAAGGTCTGGCGGCGTTCAACCACGCCGGCGACCAATTGCAGGGGTTTCAACAGGGCTTCGCGTTGAATGGTGAAATGCATGGTCTAGTCCCTTGCCTTAATAAGCTGCGCTGGTGTCATCAGGTAGTCAGAGTACGCAGCAGGTTCTTGTAGTCCTCGCGGATGTCCGCGTCGGATTCCTTAAGCTCGTTGATCTTGCGGCATGCGTGCAAGACCGTCGTATGGTCACGGCCGCCGAACACATCGCCAATCTCGGGCAAGCTGTGGTTGGTCAGTTCCTTGGACAACGCCATCGCCACCTGGCGCGGGCGAGCCACAGATCGGGAGCGACGCTTGGACAACAGGTCGGAGATCTTGATCTTGTAGTACTCAGCGACGGTGCGCTGAATGTTATCCACACTCACCAGCTTGTCTTGCAGCGCCAGCAAGTCTTTCAGCGATTCGCGAATCAGCTCGATGGTGATGTCGCGACCCATGAAGTGCGAGTGCGCAATGACACGCTTGAGCGCACCTTCGAGTTCACGAACGTTGGAGCGGATGCGCTGGGCAATAAAGAACGCGGCGTCGTGTGGCAGATCCACTTTCGCCTGATCCGCTTTCTTCATCAGAATCGCAACCCGGGTTTCCAGCTCGGGCGGCTCGACCGCAACGGTCAGGCCCCAACCGAAACGCGACTTCAGACGTTCTTCAAGGCCTTCGATCTCTTTCGGATAGCGGTCACTGGTCAGGATGACTTGCTGTCCACCTTCCAGTAACGCATTGAAAGTATGAAAGAATTCTTCCTGGGAGCGCTCTTTGCGGGCGAAGAACTGAATGTCATCGATCAGCAGCGCGTCCACCGAACGGTAGAAACGCTTGAACTCGTTGATGGCATTCAATTGCAGCGCCTTGACCATGTCGGCCACGAAGCGCTCCGAATGCAGGTACACAACCTTGGCATTCGGGTTCTTCTTTAATAGATGGTTACCCACCGCGTGCATCAAGTGGGTTTTACCCAGGCCAACACCGCCATAAAGGAACAGCGGGTTGTAACCGTGCTTGGGGTTGTCTGCGACTTGCCAGGCAGCCGCGCGTGCGAGCTGGTTGGACTTACCTTCGACGAAGTTCTCGAAGGTAAAAGTCCGGTTCAGGTAACTGGTGTGCTTGAGCGCACCTTCTACCTGGACCGTGCGCTGTTCGGCACGCGCCGGCGCTTGCTGCGAACTGGCTCCCGCCATCGGATCAAAACTGGCTCGGGACGGCTCGTCATGGACAGGCATCGGATGCACAGGAGCCGGCGTTACGACGTGGGCCGGCGCGGAAGCTGCGACCTGGTTTGAGGCCATCGCCTGAGAAGCTGCGGCGGCCAATGGCGCATTGGGTGCGGCGCGGGGAGCGGAACTGCGCTTGCTGCCTATTAATAAGGAAAGCGCAGGCGCCAGACCCTGGCCATGTTCACCAAGCAGCTCAAGCAGGCGACTCAGGTATTTTTCATTGACCCAATCGAGAACAAAGCGGTTCGGCGCATAGACGCGCAACTCGTCGCCTTCGGCTTCGACCTGTAGCGGACGGATCCAGGTGTTGAATTGCTGGGCAGGCAGCTCATCGCGCAAAAGCTCTACGCAGCGCTGCCAAAGTTCCACTGACACGAATATCCCCTAAGTCGAAAGCCGGT